>NZ_JBAVEF010000027.1:0-11945 GCF_049587615.1 Sulfuricurvum sp. | reverse complement strand
GGATAGGTCTCGACGTTATTCCAATACATATATTCACGACCGTTACGGTTCGTCCATTGCGTTTTACATGCTACGGTACATGTTTGGCACCCGATACATTTGTTCAGGTCCATTACCATTGCTAATTGTCTTTTAGACATTTATACCCCTTAATACTGTACGTCAGTTGCTTTTTCGTAGTTAACGGCGCCATCATATGCGTATTGGTTACCGTCCCAGAGACCACCGAATTTAAGGTGCCCCCATCCGTCTGCCATTTCAAGAAGGTTCAATGCCGTTGGTACAACTTCATTGTGCCCTTTGTTTTTCAAATACATGTACGGTTCCCATCCATGCTCTAATACGATACCATCAGCCGGAGCGGATGATGAAAGTTTCGCCATTGCATAGAACTCACCGAGAGCATTGAAAATACGGATCGTATCACCGTCTTTGATCCCTTTGGCTTCCGCAACCACACGATTGATTTGCGCTGCAGGAACCCCGCGTTGAAGACGCAATAACGTACGAGACGTTTTGTAGTTCGAGTGAATTGACCAGCGTGCATGCGGTGTCATGAACACATACGGATAGTCTTTCGACTGAGGACGAATCCCTTCCATACCGGTATTGGTTGCCGCGCCCATTTTGATGTACATCTCATGGTCAACGTAGAACGTTTGACGTCCGGATACGGTCTCAAGACGTTCCATTTTATACAAATGGTCTTCGTTCGAGTTGAATGGACGGTCAGAGTACAACGGTGAAGATTTTGCCGCTTTTTCATTGATCAGCAAGAATCCGCCCACTTTGTACATTTTCTCCATCGTCCACGGCTCATACTGCTCACATTTTTCCAATGCGGCTTGTACTGCCATTTTGTCGGTTCCGAGATACACTTCACCTGCACCCTCAGACTCAGCGTCGGTGTTTGTGAACTCTTTATGGAAAATCGTCAAATCATGGAAACCCGGTTTTGCGAATTTCGGATGATCTTTAACTTTTGCTTTATCGATATTCTCAGGACGGTTCGCCAACTCTTCCATTTTTTTAGCAAGGAAGGTAAACATTGACCATTCATCCATCGATTCACCGATGTTTTTGATGTTCGCAACCGGCTGAGCCAAGTTAGTGAAGCGGTGGTAACCCGGAGACGTACGAAGGTCATATACTTCATAGTGCGATTTCGCCGGAAGAAGGATATCGGCATATTGTGCCGCCTCAGACATACGGTAATCGACATACGCGTAGAATTTCGTTTTGTTCAAGAATGCTTTACGATACTCGTTCCCTTTGTTACGACGGAACTTAGAGTCGGCTACGATCAGGGCACAATCCGGCTGCCACCACGGTTTATTCACGTTACCGTGCTTAGACGCTTGGTTCACTTTGTCGTTTTCACCCGATTTGAGCATTTCACCCAATACAGCCATATACTCTTTTTTCGACATGCCGTTTTGAGCACGCTTGACATCTTCGTCACCGAAGTATTGATCAAATGTTTTCATCCCGTCACCGAATACGAACTCACCGACGAAACCTGATCCGAAACGGGCATTGTATTTACCGCTAAAACCGGACAATGCGCCAAGACCAGAGAGGGTAAACTCATTCTCCGTATTGATTCCGCCGTATGGTCCCATACGTCCCGTCAAACCACAGATGGAAGCAATGTTCCAGATGGTCATAACACCGTTGAAATATTTGTTCAACGAGAACCCGGTTGTGATTTCTACGACTTTAGGGATCGCGATATCGCGAGCAAGCTGACGGGTAGTATCAGGATGAACACCCGTTACTTCCTGGATTGCTTCAGGGCTGAATTTTGCCGCTGATTTTTTGAGCATTTCAAATACCGTTGTCACTTCACGTGTGTGACCGTGCATATCGGTAATCGTCCATGACCCTTCGAGTTCTGGAACGATACCGTGATCATCAAGACGCAATGATTTCTCGCTGCTTCCCTCAGTCCCCGGCATCAACGCAACTTTACCGGTTGCTTTATTCATACAATAGAACTCTTCATTGTATTTATGGTGATCTTCATCGTTCGCCGCGTGTTCCATATCGGAGCGACGGATCATTTTTTGCGTTTTGACATCTACCAAGAATGGCAAATCCGTCAATGTTTTGACAAACTCAGGTTTAAAGAGTTTTTCGTTCAAGATAACATTGATAACACCCATCGCAAGAATGTTGTCTGAACCTGCTTTGATCGGGATCCAAAGGTCAGCCGATTTAGCCGTTGCATTGAACTCCGGAGTAATAACGATGATTTTCGCACCGTTGTATTTCCCTTCCCATACGAAGTGAGCATCCGGGATACGAGAAACCGACGGATTTCCACCCCACATAACAGCCGTATCGACGTTATACATGAAATCCCATGTACAACCAAGGTTACCCTCACCGTACGCAATCGCCGCACCCGAGAACATGTCCCCGAGGTATGATGACGGATAAATACGGATCGCACCGAGCTGTGTCGAGAAGCGAAGCGGTGCCCCACGGCGGCCTTCGGTCAAAAGACCGGTTCCCGCGTGGACCATCAATTTATCCGGACCGCGTTCAGGATCGGTCATACAGTTAAAAATTTCTTGACAAACGGTCTCAGCCGCTTCATCCCAGCTGATACGTTTCCATTTACCTTCACCGCGTTCACCGACACGTTTCATCGGGTAAAGGATACGGTCTTTTTGGTACATTACTTGTGAGTGCTGAACCCCTTTGTTACATCCGCGTGGATTAAAGTCAGGGATTTTAGCGTTGATAACCGGATAGCGAGCCGATTGATTCTCACGGGTTACAACACCGTTATGAGACCAAACTTCCCATGCACAGTTACCTTGGCAGTTTACACAGTGATATGCAAAACCGTGTTCCTCTTTTTTACCATAGGTAAATGAGAACTCGTTACGGTACATATCTTCCGTATAGTTTGTATTCGGATAATTGCTTTTTCCGTTTTCAACTGAGATTACATTCGTTTTCGCGAAGAGTGACCCTTGTGAAGCCACTAGTGCGGCCGTCATCCCTGAAACTTTCAGGAAGTCACGACGTTGATTGTTCATTACTTTTGTCATAGTTATAGCCTTATCGTTTAATCGGAAGGTTCATGTCGTTACCCCAAACATCCCAGCTTCCAGTGAAGACTTTGACGTTTTTGTAACCCAACAATTGAAGCGCAGTGATATGTTCCGAACTTCGTCCCGCACCTACGTGACAGTATGCGTAAATCGTTTTATCTTTTGTAATTCCGTAGTTATCATACACTTTTTGAATCTCAGCCGCTGATTTAAACGAGAGTTTTTTCTCAGCATCCGAAATTTGGCTCCATTCGATAAACGTTGCACCCGGTACATGTCCGCCGCGCGCCACATTATCCATTTTACGCTCACCGACGATTTCGGCGATACCGCGAGAGTCAATAATAACGTATTTGGATTTTTTTCCGTTTTTCAGAATATCTTCCATGGCGTGTTTGACTTCGTTTTTGTCAGCGATAACATTCCATTTGATTTTTTTAGGATCAATTTTATAGGTTTTCGCTTTAACAACCTCATCCCCTTTTACAACAAGGAGACGTTTTTCAACTTCTGCCATTTTCGCACTGATGACTTTTGCATCTGCAGACGCTTTTGCAATCGTTGCATCCAAAGCTGCCTTATCCGCACCCTCTTTTTTCAGCGCCTCTTTAGCATCTTTTTCTGCTTTTTTAGCTGCTTTAAGATCTTTGTTCAAAGCATCGTACTCTTTTTGAGCCGGATCCGCCGCCATGATAGCCGCACGTCCGCCGTTGAGGACTTTTACATTTTTATGACCATAGCTGTCAAAAAACGAATAAACACCCGTCGCGTTCGGACCTTTAAAGTCATCGTATGCGATGACCGTCATATCGTTACTGATACCTTTTTTACCGATCGTTTGCTCAGCATCATCGATACAGCGATACAATGGCGCGCAGTGCATCTCTCCATCAATATCGGAATGGTGAAGGTGGTGAGCGTACATCTCTACCGACCCTTTGATGTGACCAAGTTTATAAATATCTTCGTTGTCACCCGATACGAACATCACTTTAGGATTACCAATAAGCTTGACCGCTTCTTCGGCAGAAATAAGGATACTGTTATCCTTATACCCATCGGCTGCCATTAATACAGTCGCTGCCGACAGTGATGCCGCAAAACATAACGTTTTTAGCAATCTGTTCATCCGTGCTCCTTCTTTATTTGTATATGCACAATACTAGTGCGTTTAATTAGGGAATTACCGCCCCCATTATAGGTGCACGACTCTTAATAAACGGTAAATACCTTTTTTGGATTTATGCAATGATTACAATTTGTTACATTGTTATCACAAAATTGAAGTTAAAGATGATTAGCTGTTTTTTTATGTTTTCTTATACAGCTTACCCTTTTTCTTCCCTTATAATTGATGATTAATACTTACGATTTAATCACTTTTTGCTAGTATGACGATTATTTTTATCACATATATTATAAGAAGGGAGCCCTATGAGCACCGAAATGATACAAAACGCTCTCGCGCAATCGGATACTGCAGCACTTATTGAATTGCTAGAAGATAAAAGCCTTCCAATCGAAGAGGTCAAAGCCATCTATGATGCCTTCAAAACCGACAAACTACTCGTCGGCCAAGTGGCTATGAACCTCTCTTTACGGACATCCGTATACGAACGCGAACGCGAATACAGCCCGATTATGGTGGAATTACTGATTGATATTGCCAGTAATCCGATCGACATGGGGGCACGCTGGGCCGTTGCCAAAAATCCCCATACGCCGGTCGAAGTACTTCGTCATCTTTCCAACGATCCCATCAACCTCGTACGTGCCCTCGTTGCCGCCAACCCCTCAACGCCGAGCGATGTATTGGAAAAATTCTTTAGCGATGAAAAAATTGTACGCGACGGACTTTCAGGCAATCCGAATACCCCTGCGAAACTCCTGAAAATTCTGACGGACGACAATGATAAAATGGTTCGGATGCGTTTGGCTGAAAACCGTGCCGCTCCGAAAGAGATTATCACAATGTTACTTAACGACACAGATCCCGACGTCACTAAAGCGGCACAGGCCAATCTGGGAGAACGTGGATGAAAAAGCGCCATTTTGAAGAGCGAAGCCAGTTTTTAACCCTCGAAAATCACTTCCTGAACACGTTTTTTTCCGGTCTCTATCTCAGCGCTGCCGATTTTATCGCTGTCGGCCGTACCAATGGATTGGATCTTCGAATGCACTCACGTGAAATGTTGATCAAAGATTTACTCAACGAATCCAATCAAGCCGGCACACTGAACGGGGTTATCGCTTCATTAAATGGACTTATTGACGAGCGTATCAGCACATGCCATCGCCTCAGTCTCGAATATCCGCTTGCCCGTGTACCCCTTGCCAAGTTGGCACAAAAAGCCAATGGGACCAAAGCGCTGTTAGCCCGCGAAGCGAGAGGAAACCCGTATGAACACTAAAGAACTGCAAGATACCCTGAACGCGTTCCCCTACCCGGGTCTTACCCGTACACTGGGCGAACTCAAACTGATCTCTGAAGTAAAAGTAACCGACGGTAACGCTAAAATAGAACTCCTCACCGTAAGCGATGATTCGTACCTTACCGTCAAATCCGCTATCGAGACAGCTTTCCGGGATCACTTCAAGACTCTCAATATTACCAAAAAAGCAATGGCACAAAAAGACACCAATTACGGAAACAGTGCCGCGCCGAATAACCGGGCACCCTACGCCGCAAATGTCATCGCCGTAACCAGTGGAAAAGGGGGGGTCGGTAAAAGTACGGTGAGTGTCAATCTCGCCATAGCCCTCGCTCAAAAAGGGTACAGGGTCGGGATTTTGGATGCTGACGTCTACGGTCCTAACATTCCACGCCTCACCAATACCGATCTCGAAAAGATCCGCTGGAATGATGAGAATAAAATCATCCCGAGCGAAAACTACGGAATCAAAATTATGAGCGTCGCCCTCACGACCCCAACTTCCGATACCCCACTCGTATGGCGCTCATCGGTTGCCGTATCGGCACTGATTCAGTTTCTCGAAGACGTAGAGTGGGGGGAACTCGATTTTTTAGTGATTGATATGCCTCCGGGAACCGGTGACATCCAACTCACGATGGCGCAAGAACTTCCCATTACGGCAGGGGTGATTGTGACCACTCCTCAGCTCGTCGCCAGCGATGATGTCAGCCGCTCTATTCGAATGTTTCAAGACATCCATGTCCCCATGGCCGGATTGGTGGAAAATATGAGTTATTTTGTTGCTCCTGATACCGGAACACGCTATGATATTTTCGGCAGCGGCGGCGGACAACGCCTTGCGGAACGCTATAACATTCCCCTATTGGGACAGATTCCTATTAACATGAATATCCGTGAGGGTTCCGACAATGGTGAACCGCCGATCGCTTTGGGAAGTGACGAATTAAAAAGCTATTATCGTGAGATCGTGGAGAATATGCTAAAAGCGGTGAAGTTTAGAGTGTAACGTCATTCCCGCGCAGGCGGGAATCCAGCTGGATCCCCGGGTCAAGCCCGAGGATGACGAGATAGATTTATTTAAAGATTTTCTTCAAATCAGCTTCGATAGCACCCGGTACGGTTGCAATCGTCATAAATTCTGTCATTGTAAGTAACGGATAACTGATTGCAATAAAATATTTTGCGCTCAGTGCTTTCGCTTTTCCATCTTCGATCAACACAGCCCATGGAAGCAATTGACCGTTTTGGGTTCCGATTTTTTTCACAAATCCGTTTGTTCGGCGATCCAAAGTTACGAATGCTACATACCGGTCGTTTCCTACTTTAACTACGGCAGTTGTCCCTTTGGCGTTTTGCGCTTTCGCTACCAAATCTGCCGTCGACCCTTCGCCTACAATCCCCATATCTTCATAGTACGGCATACCGACCATAAAATGGTATCCCGCCAAACCGTCAAATTCCCATTTATCCTTAGAGTCTTTCAAAGGACCGAATGCTTTTTCGAGTGATACCAATGCAGCAGATGCTGTTGCATGACTATACTCTTTTTGCATAAATGCTTTTCCGAAATAAACAGGATTGGCGATACTGACTTGATGGCGCTCATCATCGACCAGGATACGTCCTACTGCAGCAAGACCGCGAGTTGGTTTGTTTCCCATCGCTTTCATCGCAGCATTGGTATAGAGCACCGATGTACCGGCATCGGTTTTGTAAGTTCCAACCACTTCAAATCCAGCCGATGAGAGTTTAGATTTCGTACTCTCTACATCGCTGTAGGGTGCAATTTTATACGTCGCAACAACTTTTTCGACTTTAACGCCGGCTTCCGCTTCCGGAGAGACTCCCGCACATCCGCAAAATCCGATGACAAGTGCGCTCATTATGAGGGTATAGAATTTTTTCATTTCTCTTTCGCTCCCAATTCGGTCATGATTTTAATGATCTCTGCATCAAGCGCAGTGATTGAATCGTTCATCTTTTGATCTTTAATCCCCATAACCGCTGTCCATGTAGCAAGACGTGGCATACCGATCATCAGTTTGTTTGACCCTTTTTCAACATACATGTACATTGAACACGGTGCGAATGCTCCCGCATCCGGGCGTCCTTGGTTGAAAATTCCTTCAGAGAATTTGAAGTGGCAGAGGGAATAAACCCAATACGCATCAAAACGTCCAAATTCGATGTTCTTATCGGTCATAGAACCTTTGATATCTTTGTAACCGGCGATAATATATTGGTTTGCTTCGAATGCCTCTTCGAATTTACCTTGGAAATCGGCGATAAACCCATCCAAACTAGCCCCGCGCTCAAACGGAAGTTCAAAGGTCATCATCGGTTTTGCCGGAAGGGCGCTGTATTCAACGAATTGAACTTTGTTTCCGATCTCTTTTTCGATCATTGCATCGAGTGCAGGGAAAGTGGCAATAAATTTAGCACGTACATCGGCATCTTTCACACCCACAACATCCAGCATCGTTTCAGGAGTGACATGGCCGACATAGGTTTTATCTTCCGCTTGTTTTTTATAGATATGAAGATTAAACGGGCTGAATCCACCCAACGATGGTTCTTTGAGAAGCAAAGGCCCCACCGCTTCATCATTCATAACGGAGAAAAATCCAAGGTTATCGAGATTCGTTCCGCCGTATTTCGTTTTATATGCATCATTGATACGCTCATGCGGATCAGAGAGGACAAAACCGATAGAGTTGATTTTTTCGTTGACCATGGTCATATATTCTTTTTCTTTATCGCCATCGCCGATATAGAATTTTGCCCCTTGGGCACCAAACGCCATTGAAGCCGCAAGCGATAATGCCGCTGCACCGAGTAATAGTCTGTTAAACATAATAAATCCCCTTCTTAACTTATTGATTGTCGCAACGCCAATGCACTGCGAATTACTATTTCGAAAAATAGCACATTCCTCTGTTATTTTATCACAAGAGTATCAAATATTTCTTTTATGGACAAAATTGTGGCTGTTTCGATCTTGTTGGATTCCCTGCAACAAATACATGTTACTTTATGAAATACCCAAGGCTCTCAACCCTGCTTCCATGGATACAACACAATTAAAGCATAAGAATGTGAATCGATTGTGAATGGATGCCCAAGCGGGCACCGTTCTAGAAGTTTATCGTAAGCTGTGCGGTAATATTGGATTGCGAGTGTTTGGTAGTAATGCCGCTGAAACTCATCGTCTCTTCGGGCGCATAAACATAGGATGCATCTACCGACATCGTTTTGCTAAACGCATAGCTGCCCCCCACCGTATAGTGTGATTCGACGATCGCCGGGAATGCCAAGAGATTCAACTCATTGATCACCGTACCGTCTGTTTTTCCACTTTGGTCGCTGATCGGACTTTTTGCGTAGTTATACCCTGCACGCAAAGCCCAGTTATTTTGAGTGTACTGATAACCGATTGCGTACACATCCTGATTTTCCCAACCAAAATCACGGTACCCGGCGGCATCCGACCAGTTGATCCGTTTGTAATCAAGTGCCACCGCATGTCCGTCGGCTTGGTAGGCTACCCCAAATCCAAACTCTTCAGGACGTTCGAGATTATCGCTATAGGTTGCAGTTGCGCCGTAATCGCTCATCATTCGAGAGATTTGTCCTTTGTAGTTCATTTCGATAGGGGCTTTATACACGGCACCAAAGGTAAGGGTATCCACCGTATAAGCGGCACCAACATTATACCCGAGAGCCAAATCCTGAGCGGCCCCTTTGGTCGTACTGCCATCATAGCTGATATCCAATGCACCGTATTGGATAATCGGCGTAATCCCGAAGCTCATGGAACCCATTTGATACGCGATCGGCAAGCCAAACTGCATCATTTGCATATTGCTCGTCATATTGTCATTAAGATTCGTTCCGCGATAGTCAACCCCCATCCCGGCGGTCCCCCACATTCCGACCCCTAGATAGAGGTTATCACCCGCTTTCGAGGCAATCGCAATTGCCGGAGCCATGCTCAAATCAGCGTCGCTTTCAACACCATTGGTTTCAACGGAAGGGATCATCACCGTACCGCCAAAAGAGACTTCACTCGATTTGACCGATGTGATCAGGGCTGGATTGATCAATGCCGATTCAGCGCCGTGGCTTAGTGCGATCCCCGCACCCCCCATACCGCGAGTTTTTGCCCCAAGACCGATCAGTTCATCACCGTTGGTCGCATAAAGAGCGGTAGAGAGTGCGGTAATCACCGCAATCGATGTAACGTATGGTTGCATAATTTTTCCTTCTGTAAACGTATCACAAAAATGACACAAATACGACACCATAGCAAAGTTCAAATTTAAAAAAGGTAAGAGTACGAAGCTGTCTTAAAAAAAGGGGAGAAAAATTACAGGAAGTAACGGTTGAGCGGACGGAACCCGTCCCACTCAGTTAAAAGAAATTAGAATGCGAAGTTCACTTGGAAACTTAGAGCATCTTGAGAATGTTTTGTTGAGACGCTACTAGTTACACCGGTTGGATCTCCACCATTTGCATACGTAACAGCTTGCATCAACGCAGAGTTATCAAATGTTTCTGTAACTTCTGGAACATAGACATATGCAAGATCAATTGATGTCATTTTATTAAATGCATAGCTTGCACCAATAGTGTAGTGCTCTTCAACAATCGCAGGGAATCCAAGAAGATTTAACGTATTCAATACCGCACCATCATAATCACCTGGAGTCATCATACTTGCTGCACTTTTTGCTTTAATTGGGCTTTTTGCATAGTTGTAACCGGCACGTAATGCCCAGTTGTCTTGTGCAAATTGATAACCGATGATGTAGACATCTTGATCATCCCATCCAAAATCTTTATACCCTTTTGCATCAGACCAGTTAATGCGTTTGTAATCAAATGCAATTGTATTTCCACCGAAAGCATACGATGCCCCTACACCCATCTCAGCTGGCTGTTCCAAATGATCTGATAAACCTACGTTATTTGCTGTCGCAGGGTTTCCATCAATATCACCCAGATTAAACTGATCTGCAGCGCTTGAAATTTGACCTTTGTATACCATGTCGATTGCTGATTTATACGATGCACCAACAGTTAAACCTTCTTCACTAAATGCAACGCCAACGTTGTATCCATAACCGAAATCTTGAGCAACACCTTGAGTTTGACTTGAAGTAGCACCCGGCATCATTCCAGTCATATCATAGTTAATGTCCAATGATCCATATTGAAGGACTGGAGCGATACCAAAGCTGAATGCATCTACTTTATAAGCCAATGGAACAGCAAACTGCATCAACTGAAGATTCGTAACCATATTCATATTAGATGTATATCCAGTTGCATCACGATAATCTGTACCCATTCCAGCAACACCGAACATACCGACACCGACATAGAAATTATCGCTTACTTTACTTGCAATGGCT
Organism: Sulfuricurvum sp.; assembly: GCF_049587615.1. Classification (GTDB taxonomy): domain Bacteria; phylum Campylobacterota; class Campylobacteria; order Campylobacterales; family Sulfurimonadaceae; genus Sulfuricurvum. The sequence continues at coordinate 1,031 of NZ_JBAVEF010000027.1, read as the reverse complement.
ACTTCAGGGATAACGGAAAGATCCGCATCACTTGTTGAATACCCGGCACCCATATTTGTTGCAACATCTGGCATAAACACAGTACCGCCAAATGAAACTTCAGATCCTTTTACACTTGTAATCAAAGCTGGATTTGAAAGAGCCGTTTCTGCACCGTGGCTCATACCGATACCGATTCCACCCATACCGCGTGCTTTAGCACCCATACCGATCAAATGGTCTCCATTGGTCGCGAACGCCGATGTACCACTAAGAGCGAGGGCTGCAGCCACCGCGATTTTGATTGAACGTTTCATTAATTCTCCTCGATAAGTTTTTAAATTGAATCGGTAAACGATTCGTTAACAGCACTATTATAGGGGCGGTAAAATTAATCGAAACTTAATATGGAAAGTGCATATTATATATTTTTCTTATAATAGAGATCATATATGTAATACGACGAAGTAAAGGACACCGATAGTCACAATAGAACGTCAAATTTCCCATTTTTGCCCAAATATTAGGAGTTCTCTGAAAAAATATTAAGTTTTGTCCATTTCAAATTAACGTACAATTTTATCACACTGTGTCATTTTGTAACATGGTGCGTGACATTATTGTGATACGAAAGAGTATCTTAGAAAGAGAAGCGCGGAGGAAATATCCCGATAGTCATATCGTACAGCATAAACACTCCTAAAACAGCGAATAAAGCCCATAATGCTGACATACCAGTATTGAGGATTTGTGGGGAAATGGATAGTGAAAGTTGCCAATTGAGGGCTCAGAATAAATGCATTACTTCACTGTGTTCACAATGACGGATATGGCGACATTTGGTCATCCTGAACTTGATTCAGGATCTAGGTTATGCAAGAAATCTATTTATTCAGAGTTGTAAATTACATTTGAGTTTTACTGTATTTAGAGAAGAATTTATTTGTGATTGCTTGAATTGGGATTGTATTAAAAAGAGGAGAGTAAAAATCTGAGAGCCAGGCGGCGACCTACGTTTCCACACCTGAAAGATGCAGTATTATGAGCGATGA
>NZ_JBAVEF010000026.1:0-64317 GCF_049587615.1 Sulfuricurvum sp. | reverse complement strand
CGACAGGTGCGGTAACACTAACGGCGGATCCAAATTTTGAAACCAAATCCAGCTATTCATTCAACGTCATTGCAACCGATAACGGTACCGGCGCACTCTCAGATACGCAAGCCGTGACATTGGCGATCAACGATGTAAACGAGGCACCGGTTGTTAATAATCCTGTTCCGACTATTATCTCTGAGAGTACTGATTTTGCCGGCGATACCACAACAACCGCATCATTGGGTTATGGCGGAGCAGCAACTGGTACAATAACTCCAGCTACTGATACCGACTGGTATGCGGTCAATCTGGTGGCAGGTATTACTTATGAGATATCTTTGCGAGGAGCTGATTCAGCAGGGGGGACACTCTACGATACATACGTAGAATTGCGCGATAATACAGGTACGTATATTACTGGCGATGATGACGGAGGAATCGGATTGGATTCTCTTCTCTCTTATACACCATCTATTACGGGTACCTACTATGTGAATGCACGAAGCTATAATTCAAATTACGAAGGAACTTACACCCTCACGGTCACTCCATCGGTTGTTCTTTCTACACCGGAAGATACGGTATCGTATACCATTACACAGGCAGTTTTATTGGCAAATGCCACGGATGAAGACGGTGATCTACTAAGTGTGACGGCGCTATCCGCAGCAAATGGCGTGATTGTCGACAATCATGACGGAACATGGACGTATACCCCAAACAGTAACTACAACGGTTTGGAAACACTCAGTTACACGGTAAGCGATGGCGCCATAAGTGTCCCGGCAACAATGAACATGGTCGTAACGCCGGTCGATGACGCTCCAGTAGCGTTGGATGCAACAGGTGTGGTTGTTGAAAACGGTTCCGTGGATATTACCCTAAGCGCAAGCGATATCGACAGTCTTAATCTATTATACGGCATTGATACAGTGCCAGCCAACGGGTCGGTTAGTATGATAAATAATATTGTCACGTATACTCCAAATGCAGGGTTTTTCGGAACCGATACCTTTACATATTATGTTAGTGCTGCGGACGGAATGGATACGGCAACGGTTTCGGTTACGGTGACTCCGGCAGACTATGTTGCGCCGTATATCGTCGATGCCCAGTTCGTGAAAGGGACGACGACGACCTTGACGATGGTGTTCAGTGAAGACATACAAGTCAACCAAAGCCTTCCGGCGACGATGTATTTGAACGGAAGCACACTGATTAACCAGCAGCAAATCACCAATATGAGCGTTGTTGGGAATACGCTCACTTTGACCATAGCCGTTGCAACGACGTCGAGCGATGTCATTTCTCTAAATGCTCCGTTTGGGGCAATTCTTGATCTTGCCGGTAATTCATCCGCGTCAGGAACCATTATCGCCGGCAGCAGTGATGCGAGTACGATGGACCTCAATACCCTCTATTTTGAAGGAGCCTATTCCGACCGGATTGTTTTCGGCGGAGACGGTAACGATGTAATCACGGGGACAAATTATCCCGATATTATTCATGGCGGCGAAGGGGCTGATACGATCGCTTCGCATTGGGGGGCGGATTACATCCATCTGGATGAAGCGACGGCGGTACGCGATACGGTGATGGTTTCCAAAGCTGACAGCGATGAACCCAATTCATCGATCAACTCGTACCCGTACAACATCGATACCGTATTTAACTTTGATACGACGAGTACGACGGCGGCGAACCACGATGTCCTTGGATATGCAACGGTACAGATTAAAGCCAATATGGACATTACCGACGGTGTGGATGCTGGAACCATTGCCAAACACAGTGTCACGAGCGGGATCGTGACTTTTTACACGTCGGCCAATACACCGGTCGTTATCAACAGCACCAACCTGTCAAATGCGGTGGGATACCTGCAAACCAATCTGGCCATTAACGATACCGTCGGGATCAAGTACGACAGCGATTCAAGCGGCAGCGTCGATACCCTCCTCGTGTATCAGAAATCCGAAGGCTGGAATGACTCCTTGATCGCGTTGGCAAATATGGCTAACATCGGCTTAGTAACCCTCGGAACAACAGCCGGTGCCAATGTCGTCCAGATCGCCGATAAAGTAGGACCGCAGATCAACAATGCAGCTTTTGTTGACAACAATACCTTCACGATAGGGTTTAATGAAGCGATTGCAAGCACGACGATATCTGATGCCAATACGGATTTACAAATCGGTAACGGTGCAACCATAGGTGGCATTGTTGCTGGTACATACACACCCAGCGGCAATACTATCACGATTGATACGGGGGTGAATACGTGGGGAACAAGCAGTTATGTTGTTATGACAACTACCGCCACGGTTACCGATGCGGTAGGAAACAGTTCTACTATCTTTGATGCAGGTGAAAAAGGCGTTGCGCTTGGCAATGAGGCAACCTCGTTGATCGATATTCGCGCATTAATAGGGGATTACAGTATTATAAATTTTCTCTCTGCCGCGACTACTGCTACCTTAATCGGCAACAGCGGCAACAACTACATCGAAGGAGGATCGGGCAACGACACGATCACCGGAGGTACGGGTGCCGATGAGATGCGTGGCGTTGGTATGGATGGAGCAGGAGACGATACGTTTGTTTTCGCTCAGGGAGATTCAACGATTGCAACATGGCATGACAATGATAGTTCAACGACGCTGAGCAATAATGATGTGTTTACGTTTGTGGCGGGTGCTGATATGGTAGAAACAGGGGATTTTGTTGTGGGCGACAGCGCTGCAATTCAGCTCGTTGCAGGGATGACCCAAACGACCGATACGACCGGTACCGTCGGCGAAAATCAGTTTAAACTGGTAGAGGGATGGTACGATTGGGACAGTAGCGTCTTCACGGTCCAGTCCGGCGGAAATAGCAGCCTGGTTCTCTACGACGGAACGGCCGGTGCTGGCGTTTCGTTAACAGGAATCGTACTACCTGAAGTAAGTGCAGGTATTTTGAGTGTTTCGGGTAACGTTATTAACTACGTCCTATGACAGCTTCCCCCGATCGGGGGAAGCTACTATTCTTCCATTCTAACTGCAATATTTCCCTCTCTCGTATTTGCATCAAACCGTACCGAAAACAAAATAAAGCAATTCTCTATTCGAATCATGTAAAAAAACATATATCTAAAAGATATAAAAAGAGTATTTATAATATATTAAATTGATGAATACGGCTGCTTAGACTGCATAACGAAAACGATCACTCATCATCCGACTTATCAAGAGAGTACCAATTTTTAGTACTCTGAGGTACTGAGGCACCTCTGCTTTTATCGAGCAGCTGTTGAATAATTTTGACATTTTGCATTAGATTATTGTGGGATGGGAGCTTGGATGCATTGGAATCTGGTTTTGTTTTTTCGCTTGAAGGTATCGGCTCGATAGGAATCCATTTTTTATCTGCATGGATGTTGGTAGAGATCAATGTAAAATACATCATAACAGCAATCGCTTTCACCATTTCTCCTAATGTCCATTTTTATGCGTAATGATATCAAGATTGTATTGATGATTGAATCAAGGGTCTGTCTTGAAGGAGTTTGTAAAAGTTGGTGGTGGCCAATCTCGAATTAATTAGCTTGTCTGGCGCTTTTAACTTCCGTATCGGTGAGGGGTACAAATTTTTTTATTCGCCATTGTAATCACTCTATAATGTGGTTTTTTTGAGCTGTAACTAACCACATTATCAGAGAACCGCATTTAAAACCACATTAAAAAAAATGGATGTTATTGATATTGATTGTAGGTTATTAGAGAAAAAGTACACCAGAAAGTGCCTATCTTAGGGCTTTTGTTTGATTTATTTGGATGGTATTGAAAGGGATTGTTTTAAGTGGTGGTGGCCAATCTCGGAATCGAACCAAGGACACAATGATTTTCAGTCATTTGCTCTACCGACTGAGCTAATTGGCCACGTTTGTGAGGACGAAATTATAGCCTCACAACCTTAAAAATAAGCTTAAAGTTCATAAAGCGACTATTTAGTCGCTTTGGCCAGCTCTTTAAAGAGGTTTCCGCGTTGCGCATAGGAGGTAAATTGATCCAAACTTGCCGCTGCCGGAGAGAGCATGGCGATGCTGTGTCGGTTGTGTTTTTTACTGATTTCTTCTACCGCTACATCAAGGGTATGGCAGAGGATGCAGGGGATAGCGTATTGTTTGCACAATGTTTCGAGACGCAGTGCGTTGGCTCCGATCGCATAAACACTCACATCGTAGCGTTTAAGCGGTGTAAAGAGCTCTTCGAGCTCCACCCCTTTATCATCTCCTCCTAGAATCAAATGGATCGGATAGTCGCTATACGTGCGCAGAGCCGCCAACGTAGCGTCGATGTTAGTCGCCTTAGAATCATTGACCCAAAGACGATCACGCGAGTCTCGGAACTCTTCTTGACGGTGCGGATCGAGAATAAATGCGTTGATACGGTCATAATCGCATCGGTCAAAGAGGATTTTATCAATCCCCATCGCGATCATCGCATCCATCAGAAATGCCCCTTTGAATTTGATCTTGGAGGGATCGAAGCCAAAATAGGCCGCCAAATCTTTTTCATCTTCGTAGATGATTTTAAATCCGTTGGTCGGAACGTCAGCAAACATTTTGGGTAAAATGATCGCTTCTCCCTCTTTCATCATACGAAGCGGCTTCAGTTTGGCATCATAATAGGCTTCCATACTCCCATGCCAGCTGACATGATCGGGGGTTACGGGGAGAAGGGCGTAGATGTTAGGACGGGCTACATTGTTATAGTGCATGCTAAACGAACTCGTCTCTAAAATCCAGATAGGGGCGTCAGGAGACATATCGGCCAAAGGTGTTCCGATATTTCCGCCGCTGATAGAGCCTTTGTCAGCCAGGAGATGCTCGACCATTTGGGTAGTGGTCGTTTTACCGTTCGTTCCGCTGATCCAGATCGAGAACGGCATTTGCGGGGCAAAGAAATCGTATTCGCTGATCAGGTGCGTTGCTTTTTGGATCAGCTCATGGCTTGGAGGAAACCCGGGAGAAGGGATTTCATGAGTGAAGAGACGGGTGTCAAATTCATTCACCGGTTTGAGCGAATTTCCCTCTTCATCGGTGAAGGGCTTGGTCACTTTGTCATCGAAAAAGGTACAAGACCCTAAACGCTTAGCGATGGCTCGGGTTGTTTTGCCGTACCCGAAACAGGCAATATTTTGATTTTTCATTAGCGAATCTTTAGTGTAATAAGTGCGAAAATATTTGAAAGGAGGGCGATGATCCAAAAACGGACGATGATTTTGTTCTCCGCCCACTGTTTCATTTCAAAATGGTGATGGATCGGCGCCATAAGAAAAACCCTTTTTTTACGAAGTTTGTAACTTCCGACTTGCAATATGACCGAGACGGTTTCGATCACGAAGATAAGTCCGATGAGGATGAGGAGCACTTCACTTTTCCCGATAATGGCCATATACGCAATAAAAGCACCCAGGGTCAATGAACCGCTGTCCCCCATAAAGACTTGCGCCGGATGGCAGTTGAACCACAAAAAGCCAATCAATGAACCGATCAAGGCCGAGGCAATAATGACCACTTCTCCGGCAGGGATTTTAGGCATTAAGAGATAGTGCGACAAAGCGGCATTCCCGACGATATAGACGATGATGCTCAGCGAAAGGAGGGCAAAAATCGAAGGGACTGTTGCCAGGCCGTCGAGTCCGTCGGTGAGGTTGACGGCATTGGAGGTAGCGATCATGACCAACACCCAAAACGCAACGCTGAACCACCCCATATCAAAAAGGCTTGATTTGATAAAGGGGAGGTAAAAACCGGTATCGAGCTTGGCGAAATAAATCAAAAACAATCCGATGGCGATACCGAAAATTAGCTGCAGAGCGAGTTTTGCCCGTGCGCTAAGTCCTGCGAGATTGTCGCCGCCACGGATTTTTCCCCAGTCATCTGTAAAGCCGATGTAGGCGTAAAAAATGAGGGTAAGGAGGCCGCCGATCACGAACGGATTCATGACATTGACGGTGAGTAAGGAAGCGATAAGGGTAGAAGCAACAAAAACAATTCCCCCCATTGTCGGGGTTTTGGCTTTCCCCTGATGGGCACTCACGTATTCGTTGATCGGCTGGACACGGGCTGATCGCTGTGCCCAGGCAATGAAACGGGGCATCAAAAAGAGAGTGAGTAACAAACCGATGAAAAAAGCGATCCCCGCACGGACGGTAATGTATTGAAATAGATTAATTCCAAGGGTCTGGTAAAACCAATATAACATTTTATTAACTCTTTATGATTTATTTGTAAAAGCAATGCACAAGTGACATTTTAATATAATCCCCCCAAAGTTTGATTAATCGAAGGAGCCAATTTGAGTAAAAAAACTGTTTTGGTCATCACGGACGGCATCGGCTACTCGCCAAAACGTGAATTTAATGCTTTTCATGCTGCAATTAAACCGACTTATGATCGATTGTTTCGTGAGGTTCCCCATGCGCTGATTGATACTTTCGGTCTGAGCGTCGGTCTTCCTGAGGGACAAATGGGCAATTCCGAAGTGGGGCATATGTCTATCGGAAGCGGGCGGGTATTGTATCAGGATTTGGTCAAAATCTCTCTTGCCCTCGAAGAGGGGACGTTTGAACACAATAGTGTTTTTACCTCGTTACTCAAAACGAGTAAACGGCTCCACCTGATTGCCTTAATGAGCGATGGGGGAGTCCATTCGCATATCGATCATTTAATGGGTGTTGCCGAGATTGCGGCTGAGGCGGGTAAAGAGGTATGGCTCCATCTCATTACCGACGGGCGTGATGTTGCCCCCACTTCGGCCAAACTTTTCTTACATACGGTGAATGCCCATGGTTATTCCCATATGAAAATCGCTTCTATCGGAGGACGATTTTTTGCTATGGACCGGGATAACCGCTGGGATCGTGTCCAAAAAGGGTATGACGCGATCGTATGTGCTACACCTAAAAGCGAACAAAGCGTTGCCGATTACATTGAAAACGCCTATGCTGCAGGCGAAACCGATGAATTCATTACCCCAACGGCGTTTGAAGGGTATGAGGGATTCAAAGAAGGGGATGCGGTATTGATGCTCAATTTCCGAAGCGACCGGATGCGTGAACTGACTACGGCGATCGGAGATAAAGAGTTCAGCGGATTTGATCGGATTTTTGTACCGACCCATTTGGCGACGATGACGCAGTACGATAAAAATTTCCCTTATCCGGTATTGTTTCCGAAAGACGCACCGGAAAATACCCTTGCAGAAGTCATCTCTAATGCAGGGCTTCGTCAGCTCCATACGGCGGAGACCGAAAAATATGCTCATGTTACCTTTTTCTTTAACGGCGGAGTCGAAGAGCCGTATGAAAATGAGACGCGGGTTCTGATTCCCAGTCCACAGGTCAAAACCTACGATATGCAACCACAGATGTCTGCTCCTGAAGTAGGTGATGTGGTCGTGAAAGCGATGGATGAGGGATATGATTTCGTCGTTGTCAACTTCGCGAATGGTGATATGGTCGGACATACCGGAAATTTTGAAGCGGCAATCCGCGGGGTCGAAGCGGTGGATGAGCAAGTAGGTCGGATTGTCGAATCGGCCCAACGTAACAATTACGCGATGGTACTTACTTCCGATCACGGCAACTGCGAAGAGATGCGCGATGATGTGGGGAATGTGCTCACGAACCATACCGTAGGAAAAGTATGGTGCTTTGTTATGGCGGAAGGGGTGAGTGAAGTTCATCCAGGCGCATTGAACAATGTAGCACCGACGGTTTTGAAACTCATGGGTATTGAAAAGCCTTCAGAGATGGATATGGCATTGATTTGACTTTGTCATCTCCGCGAAGGGGGAGATCCAGCTAGATTCCCGCTTTCGCGGGAATGACGAAAATCTAAATAGAAGGAAATAAATAGATGAAATTTACAGGTAAAAATGTATTGGTAACAGGTTCAAGCCGCGGAATCGGTGCGGAAGTGGCAAAAGTGTTGGCAGGATACGGTCTTAAAGTATGGATCAACTATCGAAGCGGTGCGGCAGCAGCGGACGCCGTAAAAGAAGCGATTGAAGCAGAAGGGGGTCAGGCGGCAGTCATCGGTTTTGACGTGGCGGATGAAGCGGCGTTTGTTGATGCGGTAAAAACCATTATCGATGCGGACGGAGAACTCTCCTATCTCGTCAACAATGCCGGCATTACGAACGATAAACTGGCGCTTCGTATGAAGGCGGAAGAGTTTACGAGCGTCATCGATGCAAACCTCACGTCGGCATTTATCGGATGCCGCGAAGCGATGAAAGCGATGCGCAAACAAAAATTCGGTGCGGTGGTGAATATGGCATCTATCGTTGGCGAAACGGGGAATGCGGGTCAGACCAACTATGCGGCAAGCAAAGGGGGAATGATCGCAATGACGAAAAGTTTTGCGATCGAAGCGGCAACGAGCGGCATCCGCTACAACTGTATTACTCCGGGCTTTATCGCAACCGACATGACTGATGAGCTCAAAGAGGAAGTTAAAGCGGCATTTACCGCAAAAATTCCGATGGCCCGTTTCGGAGAGGCTGCGGAGGTGGCGGAAGCGACGGCATTTTTACTCAGCGACCACGCGAGTTACATTACCGGAGAGACGTTAAAAGTCAACGGCGGAATGTTTATGTAATCCGCAATAGTGGAAATAATCTAGCTTATTTGAGGCAAGCGTTGGGAAAAGAGATTTTATTCCATTTGCCGCTCTTTTGATGGCACTTAAGCTAAATATGGTATAATTTGCCGATTTTATTCATAGGAACAGGAGCTATTATGGCACTTATCGACGATATTAAAGAAGTAGTGGTTGAGCAATTGAGCGTTAACCCGGACGAAGTTAAAGAGGATTCTAAATTCGTAGAAGATCTTGGCGCTGACAGCCTTGATGTTGTTGAATTGGTAATGGCTCTTGAAGAGAAATTCGATATCGAAATCCCTGATGACGAAGCGGAAAAAATCCAAACTGTTCAAGATGTCATCAACTACATCCAAAGCAAAAACTAAAACCATTATCGAGGTTTTGCCTCGATAGCGTAAATCTTAATTTATGGTCTAAGATATTGGCTTAACGGAGCCAAAGTTTCAGACCATCCACCATCAGGAGAGAATGTGAGAAGAGTAGTAGTAACCGGAATGGGAATGATCAATGCACTTGGTCACGATAAAGAGAGCTCGTTTAAAGCGATTTGTGACGGTGAATGCGGAATAGATATGATCACGATTTTCGATGCTTCGGCTCAAAGTGCTCAAATTGCGGGAGAAGTAAAAAACTTCGATCCTGAGACCGTTATGGACCCTAAAGAGGTTAAAAAAGCGGACCGTTTTATCCAACTCGGTATTAAAGCGGCGCAAGAGGCGATGGCTGATGCCAATTTCCCGGAAGGGTTTGATAAAGAGCGCTTCGGAATCGATGCAGCATCGGGGATCGGCGGACTTCCGTCGATTGAACGTAACTCGATTATCTTAGAGACCAAAGGGCCTCGCCGTATCTCTCCGTTCTTTATCCCGGGTGCATTGGTAAATATGCTCGGCGGATTCATCACGATTGATCACGGCTTGCAAGGGCCGAACCTTTCAGCGGTAACCGCATGTGCGGCAGGTACGCACGCTATCAGCGAAGCGGCTAAAACGATTATGATCGGCGGTGCGGATCAAATGTTGGTGGTTGCGGCAGAATCGGCTATCAGTGGGGTCGGTATCGGCGGATTCGCTTCGATGAAAGCACTTAGTACCCGTAATGATGATCCTAAACACGCTTCACGTCCGTTTGATGCGGAACGTGACGGTTTTGTTATGGGTGAGGGTGCGGCGGCATTGGTACTCGAAGAGTATGATGCGGCGGTAGCACGCGGAGCGCGTATTTATGCCGAGCTCATTGGATTCGGTGAAAGCGGTGATGCAAACCATATCACGACTCCAAGTCTTGAGGGACCGTTGCGTGCGATGAAAGCGGCACTTAAAATGGCGGGAAATCCGAAAGTCGATTATGTCAATGCACACGGAACCAGTACCCCTACGAATGACAAAAATGAGACGGCGGCATTGAAAATTGCATTCGGCGGAAAAGAGAATTGTCCTCCGGTAAGTTCGACGAAAGGGCAAACGGGACACTGTCTCGGAGCTGCCGGCGGGATTGAAGCGGTTGTCAGTATCATGGCAATGCGTGATGGCATCATCCCTCCGACGATCAACTACGTCACTCCGGATGAAAACTGCGATTTGGATATCGTCCCGAATGTGGCACGTAAAGCAGAGCTCAATATCGTGATGAGCAACTCATTTGGATTTGGCGGTACTAACGGTGTCGTCATTTTCAAAAAAATATAAGAGGGCAAGCCATTGGCTACCTATTTAGATTTTGAACAGAACATTCGCCAGATCCAAGAGGAGATCATAGCCGCAGAAGTACGATATGATCATCATGCTGTAGAGATTCTTAAGCAGGAACTGGACAAAGAGGTTCAAAAAACCTATGCTAATCTCTCCCCGTATCAAGAGCTTCAGCTCGCGCGTCATCAAGATCGTCCCTATGCCCTTGATTACATTAACCTTCTATTGGATAAAAAATACGAGATTCACGGTGATCGCCATTTCCGAGACGATCTCTCCATTATCTGCTATATCGGCACTATCGGTGATGAGCGGGTAATGGTAATCGGTGAGCAAAAAGGGCGCGGAACCAAAAATAAGCTCAAACGAAACTTCGGTATGCCGCATCCTGAGGGGTACCGTAAAGCGCTTCGTGCAGCTAAAATGGCAGAGAAGTTTAATATTCCATTGCTTATGCTGATAGACACTCCGGGTGCTTACCCGGGGCTCGGTGCGGAAGAGCGCAACCAGAGCGAAGCAATCGCCCGTAATTTGCTCGAACTTTCCAACCTTAATACCATTACCGTATCGGTCGTAATCGGTGAAGGGGGAAGCGGTGGAGCACTGGCCATCGGTGTAGCCGATCGCCTTGCCATGATGCGTTACTCAGTTTTTAGTGTTATCTCTCCTGAGGGGTGTTCAGCTATTTTGTGGAATGACCCTACCAAAGTGGAAGCAGCAACGAAAGCACTTAAAATTACCAGTGCTGACCTTAAAGAGCTCGATTTGATCGATGATATCATTGATGAGCCTTTGATCGGTGCCCACCGTGATAAAGAGGGGGCCGTTAACGCTCTTAAAAACTACTTTTTAGGTGAGGTTGCTGAACTGAAAGCCCTAAGCAATGAAGAACGCCTCGAAAAACGGTATAACCGCCTTGTGGGAATGGGACGATTTAGCGAATAATTTCCGGATGCCTTACGGCATCATTTTTCTTCTTGTTTCTCTTCTTTTTTTACTTTTGGTCTTTTTAACCGTTTTCCCTCTTTCGAAAAAGCAATCAACTCTTCACTATTAGTTATAGTATTTGGCAGCAGTGCAAGGGTTCGCTTGAGAAGCTTTGTGGTTGTCATAGCGTCGGAAAGGGCTCGATGATGCGTCGCATCTTTATAGAGCTGAAGCTGTTCGTTGAGATAGGCTAAACCGTAACGTTCACTCTCGATGGTACGCTCCGCTAAATCGATCGTGCACAAAGAGCGGTTGAGCAGCCGTTGAAGGCCAACACGTTCCATCATTGCCGAGACAAAATTATAATCAAATTTGGCATCATGACCGACAAATACAGCATCTCCTAAAAAGAGGCGGAATTCGCGCATTACTTTTCCCATGGCGGGGGCTTTAAGCGTTTGTTCCACTTTAATACCGGTGATCTCTTGTATCTGATCGGAAATATCGGTGCAATAGACCAAGCTTTCAAACGTATCGATGATGTGTCCGTTTTGGAGCCTTACGGCACCGATTTCGATAATCTGATGATGCGAGGGCTTTGATCCGTTGGATTCTACGTCAACGATGCAAAAGAGGGTATCATCGACGGAAGTGAGGGCGGTTTTGAACCGATAGAAACCGTTATCCAAAACAATATTCATCCCCTGAGCTTTGAAGAGCTCCAAAGTAAGATCGCAATCGTCTCCTAATGAAGCTTCAAACTCCTCTTGGGGGATACCGTTTTTGCACAACCGTGCATGTATCTTAGGATCGAGTGTGTTCACGCTTTGGCCTTTTGGATAAAGGTAGTAACACGAAGGGGATCTTTTTTCCCTTTGAATGCTTCGACACCGCTGCTGACATCGACACCGTAAAAGCCATATGGCTTTAGAATTTCGACATTCTCAGGATCAAGGCCGCCTGCAAGGATGATTTTGGAACAATCAACCCCTTCAAACCATTCAAGATTGATCTGTTTTCCGCTACCCCCATAGGTTTCACAAAAAGCATCAATCAGACGATATTCATCCGAATATGCGAAGAGATCTTCCTTTTTCTGGGCACGGACGACACGCAGAGAAGGAAAACGAAGTTGCGGGAAAAATTCATCCGTTACATCGAAATGGATTTGTGCCAAAGTGCACCCCGTCTCTAAACAGACAGAGTGGATGGTTTCAGGAGTTTCATTGACGAAAAGGGCTACTTTTTCAACGAATGGGGGAAGTTTTTCAATTATCGTTTTGGCGTTCTCGGGCGCAATGTAACGGGGGGATTCGGAATAAAAAACAAAGCCCAGCGCATCGGCTCCGGCATTGATGGCTACGAGGGCATCTTCCAAGTTCGTGATACCGCAAATTTTGACCCGCATGTTAGACTTTGAGACTTTCGATTGCAGCTTTGTAGTCGGCTTGTCCAAACACATAACTTCCCGCGACACAAACATCGACACCGGCTTCTTTGAGCATCTGGATATTTGAGCTGCCGACTCCACCGTCGATTTCGATAAGACAATCAGGATTAATACGGTCTCGAAGCACTTTGAGACGTTTGATTTTTTCAACGACGGTAGGAATGAACTTTTGTCCTCCGAACCCCGGATTGACCGACATGACAAGAACCATATCCAAATCCCCTAGCAGATACTCGATTGCTTCGGCAGGGGTGTGGGGGTTGAGTACGATGGCAGGTTTGATCCCGAGTGAACGGATATACTGGATAAGACGATGAGGGTTTTTTTCCTCTTCGATGTGAAAGGAGATATATTCAGGTTTGAGAGGGGCAAACAAATCAACAAAAAAAGTGTTGTTTTGAACCATCAGATGAATATCAAGGGGTTTCGTGGCAGCCTTTGCAATAGCATTGACAACGACAGGGCCAATCGTGAGATTGGGAACGAAGTGTCCATCCATTACATCGACGTGTACCAAGTCACACCCAGCGTCACAAATGGCGCGGACATCACGCTCTAAATTACCGAAATCGGCAGAGAGGACACTTGGGGCAACGAGCATAGGAAACACCTTGAATAATATTTTCGTTATTTTAGCGAAAAAGATTTGTAGATAGCTTTGCGCTCTAAAAATACCTTTGCCCCGCAGGGAATACGCGTCTTCGCGTCGGGCCTACTGCCGAAGTAAACCCAGTGTTAACGTAGCAATGGGGATTTTATTCCCATTGTGTATAAATCATCTTGTCAGGAAAAAGATAAAGTTACTCCCCTCAAAACTAAGGTTCACTTGAACCCCTTTTTTATTTTGTGCCATCTCCATTAACGATGCGACATCATGATAGGTTCGCGGAAGGGTAATATCAACACGCTGTTTTTTTTCTCCCAAAAGAGCTTTTGCCCGTCCCCCGATGATGTTGACAAATTCGGCCAAAGAGTCCAAAATGATTTCTTCATCTTCAGTGGATTCGCCGATAAGGAGCTCGCACGCTTTTTTCGCGATCTCTTTCGGGAAAACGAGGATGATCATTCCGTCTACATCGCCGTAAAATCCGATCGAACTGGCGTATTGGTCGTTTGTATTTGTAATCTCCAGCGTTTGAACATTCATAGACTCTTTGGAGGCTTTTGCATTCGTCATCATGGCGATCGTTGAAACGGTCGCGTCGATAAAGTGGGGAAGCTCGTTTACGAGCGCTTTGTTCAGTGTACGGACTTGTTTGGACATGGCGGCACTGCTCCCGCCGAGTTCCTGGAGGAGTTCTTTGTTTTTGAGGATATCATCCATGTTATCGAAAAAGAGCATACCGGCATCTTCGAGATCGTTTTTAAAACTTTGCGGGGTTTTTTCGAATGTGAGACCTACAAAGCAGATGGTGGCATTGTATTCGGCTGCTGAAGATGCGAGTCGGGTGAAAAAGTTGAGGGCATGAACGTTCATCGATACGACTTTATAGGCATCGAAGATAAAGAGGCGGAATCCGACATTGAGTGAGTTGTTATGGTAATCAATGTTGAACGTGTTTGTGATTTCAGCATCGAGAAAATTAGAGATCGTATAAATAATGGCATTACCGGTAACACGGGTAGCGATTTTCTGTCCAAACAACCCCAGATAGGTATCATCAATAACGGCGTAATATAGATCAGGATTTTGCTTTTTCTCATTAAACTCTTTTTGACTTTGAGCGATAACCGGGTTATGCCCGTAATCGAACAGTTCGATCGCCATCGCTGAGCGTTGAGAAGGGTCATCATTGTAAAGAAGAACGGTTTTGGATTCACTTTTGTTGGTCGGAGCAAAGAGTTCGGCAATTTTTTCGCTGCGAAAAAGGGAGAAATTGAGATTGCTCCCATAAAAAGCGTTGATGGTCTTGAACTTTGTATGATCGTAATCGCACAAACCAACCGTTATGTGTTTTTGATTACGAACCGAAAGTAAAAGTTTGATAAAGACATCCAGTCCGTTTTTATTGAAAAAGATCACTTTTTTGAGTGACACTAACAGCATATCCACATTCAACGCTTCGGTTGCCTTAATATCATCAAGGGTTAAGAAAGAGGGAGCATTGTTGCCATCCAAAAATCCCTGTGGATGGAAGATGGCAACCCTTCCTTTAACGGTTGCTCTCATCGTACTCCACCACCTGCATAAAAGATTCGTATATATCGTGAACAAACTCGATTTGAAAATCGATAAATTCGTTGAGTCCGGCACTGACATAAGGGCTTTGGCTCAACTCATAAAAGAGTAATAAATGGATCCATTGGGCCAATAACCGTTCTTTAGGTTCAAGGTTTTGATCCAAACCGGACGCGGCATGAACGATTCGGCTGATGCTTGGAGACATTTCCCATTTATGAGCGATTACGGAGCAAATATCAAAGAGCGTCTGTTTGCTGAGCCGATAAAGAATCGTGTTGTAATCCAATGCTTTGACACTTCGGAGCTGTTCCACTTCGCTTTTATGTTCTCCGAATAAAGCATCACACACAATGATACTGGCAGGCAACAGGGTAATGGCACTTTCGGTATCGCGGTTGAGAAGGTTCAGATGACGAAGAATTTTTTCCCACTTTCGACTGAGCGAGGCTTGTAAATCGTAAAATGCATGGTGATTAAGGGCAAAGAGTTTCCATTCTTTGGGGACTAAAAGGGTGAGCAAATAATGGTACAAAATCTGCTGTGCCGTTGATGTCCCCAAAATACCGAAAATCTGCGATACATCACTCACTTCATTTCGAAACCCATAAATGGGACGGTTAATTAGTGTCTTCAGGTAGAGTTTGAGGGCGGGATCTTGTTCGGCGCATTTGGCCGCTTTGATTAAATCTCCGCTTTGAACAAATCCGAGCGTTTGCTTGACAACGTCAGGTACCGGCGGGATATTTTGGATGTAATGCGAAATTTGTTCTTGAGTAACCACGTGTCATAGCATCCGATCATGAGTTATTTAAAAGTGGACTAATTGTAATGGCGTATTGATTAAAGAAGCCTTTAGAAAAATTTAAACCATTACTTAAGGTAAACTTTGGGTTGCATAAGATAAAATTCGCAACCAAAATTTACGCAAGGAGCCTCAAAATGGCAAGAAAATGTGCTATTAGCGGTAAAGGCCCAATGAGCGGGAACAATGTTTCCCACGCGAAAAATAGAACTAAGCGTCGTTTTTTACCAAACCTTCGTACTGTTCGCGTAACGCTTGAAGATGGTACTACCAAAAAACTTAAAATCGCTGCATCTGAACTTCGTACGCTAAAAAAAGATTCGTAAACGTCCCTTGAGGGATAAACATTGAATCTTATTAAGAAGATACAAGGTCTTTTAAAATGGGAGTCTTCTCCCAAGCCTGCTATTACTTTGAGTGCCGAGCTTTATGCTCAGCTTCTCCCTTTTAGAACCCCCCTTATTTTAATACAGTTGTGTATGGTTTTCGGAACCATAGGATATATGCAGATTGAAGGGCATACGCTTATCAATGCAATATTTCAGACCGGTTATACGATTACTACCGTTGGTTTTGGATCTTTGGGCGAAGGGGATTTCTCTCCGCTTGGAAAGCTTTTCACGGTTTCACTAATTATCTTTGGATACGCTGTTTTCATATTTGCTCTTGGGGTGATTATCGATGTCATCAATAAAGGTGAGCTCAAACGAATTTTAAAGGAGCGAAAAATGTTGTATCGGATTGCCCGGCTTAAAAAACATTTTGTGATTTGCTACCATAATGAGTATACGATTCAGGTGACAAAACAGTTGCGTGCGAATCAAATTCCGTTTGTGGTGATTGATCCCAGAGAGGATATTGAAGCATTAGCACAACAGTATAAATATCCCTATTTTATTCAAGCACAGCCGCATACCGAAGAAGCGATGCTGAAAGCCCATCTAAGTTCAGCAAAAGGGCTTGTAACCTTGTCAAATTCAATCGCTGATAATATTGCCTTGATCGCATCGGTACGATTGTTTGAACAAGAGCATCATATTCCCTCACCGTACTACGTGATCAGTGCGGCCGAAGATGTCAATGATATCGATAAGCTTAAAAAATTGGGTGCAGATACGGTGGTATCCCCGAGTAAACTTACCGCACAGCGTATCACCGTCATGGCTGCACGTCCTGATATGGAAAACCTGCTGGAACAATTTTTATACAAAAGCGATACACCGCTGGACATGGAAGAGATCTTTGTCCCTAAAACAAGCTGGATGGTTCTTAAAAAACTCAAAGAGACCCATTTGCGCGATATCGCCAATGTATCGGTGATCGGGATTACAAAAAAAGACGGGAAGCTTGTCCCGATGCCCAAAGGGGATACATTGGTTATGAGTGAGTGTAAACTTCTTGTCATAGGTACTCAAAAAGGGATATTATTTACGAAACAACTTGTTAAAAAGCAAGAGAAGCCGGAGGAACTCAAATATGTATAAATTAAACGCTATTGAAGGCGGTGTGTGTGCGGCAGAGGGCTTTTTTGCCGACGGGATCCACATCGGATTGAAAAAAGAGGGAGCGAAAGATCTCGCGTTTATCTATTCGGAAAAACCGTGTGTCATCGCATCGGTTTTTACGACCAACAAAATGACGGCGGCCCCGATACGCCATTTTCGCGCACAGGGTGAATTTGAGGGAAATTTTGTCCTTATCAACTCGAAAAATGCTAATGCAATGACGGGACGTGCGGGAATTGATGATATTGATGAGGTATTGAACGCCCTCAAAATCAAATTTCCTCAAATCCAAAATCCTGTGATGAGCTCGACGGGGGTCATCGGGGTACGTCTGCCGAAAGCCAAGATTATCGAAGGGGCGTTGGGATTTGATTTGACCCGCCGAGAGGGAATCAATGCTTCCGAAGCGATTATGACGACCGATACCTTTGCTAAGCGGATTGCCTATGAAGTTGCGCTTGAAAATGGTCAATCGTTTCGTATCGGTGCAATGGCCAAGGGTGCGGGAATGATTAATCCCGCGATGGCAACGATGCTCTGTTTTATCACGACCGATGCGGCAGTGGATAAAGCGAGCATGCAAGCCATTCTTGATGAGTGTGTTCATACAACCTTTAATGCTGCAAGTGTCGATGGAGACACCTCGACGAATGATACGGTTCTGGTAATGGCAAACGGCGAGAGCGGTGTGTTTGATGCGGCGGCTTTCAAAGAGGTACTAGAAAGGGTTATGCTCTTTTTGGCCAAAGAGATGGTACGTGACGGTGAGGGGGCTACGAAGCTGGTGACCTACAAAGTGACCGGAGCAATCAACCCTAAAGAGGCGGAAATCGCGGCTAAGGCTCTCTCTAATTCGCTTTTGGTCAAAACAGCATTGTTTGGGCAAGATCCCAACTGGGGACGTATCGCATCGACCGTCGGTGCAAGCGGGATCATGTGTGATGAGGCTTTTTTAAGTATATGGTTCGATGATGTGTGTGTCTATAAAAAAGGGGAGTTGCTGTTTGATGAAAAACTCGAGCCGCTTGCCGCGAGCGTCATGCAAAAAAGTGCTTTCACGATTCACTGTGATATCGGGTTGCAAGACGGCGAATTTACCGCATATGGATGCGATTTGGGACATGAGTATGTCAAAATTAACGCGGATTACCGCACCTAAATTCTTTCGTCATTCCGTACTTGATACGGAATCTAAGATCCTGAATCAAAACAAGGGTACCGCTCGCAAAGCGATGTTTCCTCGAGTTCAGGATGACAATGTTGTATTATCTCTCACTAAGTCTCCTCTTGCTATAATCGCGTTAATTTAACGGCAACAGGAAAACCCATGCGCGGATATAAAATTTTCAGCGGTTCAGCGTGTACCGAGTTTGCAGCGGAAGTGTGCAGAACCCTTGATGTTCCCCTCTCCAAAGCTTCAGTAAAACGTTTCAGTGACGGAGAGATCAACGTTCAAATCTCTGAGAGCGTTCGCGGACGTGATGTCTTTATCGTCCAATCTACCGGTGCTCCCTCTAATGATAACTTGATGGAATTGTTGATTATGACGGATGCCCTTCGCCGTTCTTCGGCAAACTCGATCACAGCGGTTGTCCCCTATTTCGGATACGCACGACAAGACCGTAAAGCGGCTCCCCGTGTTCCGATTACTGCAAAACTCGTTGCCGATATGTTCGAAACAGCAGGGATCGACCGTGTCGTAACGATTGATTTGCATGCGGGTCAAATCCAAGGTTTCTTTGATATTCCTGTTGACAACCTCTACGGTGCGATAATTTTTGAAGAGTATATTCGCTCTAAAAACCTCCCTAACCCGGTGATTGCTTCACCAGATATTGGCGGGGTAGCACGCGCCCGTTATTTCGCAGAAAAACTGGGTCTTGAGATGGTTATCGTCGATAAACGCCGTGAAAAAGCGAATGAAAGTGAAGTTATGAACATTATCGGTGACGTTGCCGGTAAAGACATCATTATCATCGATGATATGGTCGATACGGCCGGAACGATGGTCAAAGCAGCGGCGGCACTCAAAAAACGGGGAGCGACGTCGGTTATGGCGTGTGCTACCCATGGTGTCCTTAGCGGAAAAGCGTATGACAATCTTAACAACGGCGAACTCGATGAATTGGTTATTTCCAATACGCTGGTATTGAACGGTCAAAGTGATAAAATTAAAGTGTTGAGCGTTGCTCCGCTGTTTGCAGAAGTCATTCGCCGTGTCTATCATAATGAAAGTGTGAACTCTCTTTTTTCATAAATTAGGATCGACCAAGGGACAAAGTCCCTTGGTCTACGCTAGCCGCTTTGGCTACTAAAGCTTGCCTCTCAAGGAGGCAGAAAATAATCAGGATTTACATTTTGGATAATATCCGTAACTTTTCAATTATCGCCCATATCGACCATGGGAAAAGTACGTTGGCTGACCGTATCATTCAAGAGTGCGGTGCGGTGAGTGATCGTGAACTTACCAAGCAAATGATGGATACGATGGACATCGAGCAAGAACGCGGGATCACGATCAAAGCGCAAAGTGTTCGTTTGGACTATGTAAAAGACGGCCAGCACTATATTCTCAATCTGATCGACACTCCGGGCCACGTTGATTTTAGCTATGAAGTTTCCAAATCACTCGCATCGTCTGACGGTGCATTACTGATCGTTGATGCGGCGCAAGGGGTTGAAGCACAAACGATCGCCAATGTCTATATGGCGATGGAAAACAACCTTACCCTTATCCCCGTTATCAATAAAATAGACCTTCCGGCCGCAGAGCCGGAACGGGTTGCCGAAGAGATCGAAACGACGATCGGGATCGATGCGACTGATGCGGTGATGATTTCGGCCAAAACGGGGGTCGGTATAAGAACGCTGATTGATGCGATCGTTGATCGTATCCCTGCTCCTGTGGGGGACCCATCGGCTACGACCAAAGCGATTATTTACGATTCATGGTTCGACTCATACCAAGGGGCAATGGCCCTGGTACGTGTTTTTGACGGTGAGATCAAGATGGGTCAGATGATTAAACTGATGCACAATGATGAGAACCATCAAGTGTTGGAGTTGATGTATCCCCATCCCCTTCGCCGCCAAAAAACGCAAAGCATTAAGGCCGGAGAGATCGGTATTGTGATCTTGGGGGTTAAAGAGGTGGGGTCTATCCGTGTAGGGGATACAATCACCGATGCGCGCAATCCGGCCAAAGAGCCGGTAGGTGAATACGCTCCGGCAAAGCCATTCGTATTTGCGGGACTCTATCCGATCGATACCGATGAGTTTGAATCGGTGCGCGATGCCCTCGATAAGCTTAAACTCAACGACAGCTCTCTCAGTTATGAGCCGGAAACTTCTATTGCCCTCGGATTTGGTTTTCGTGTCGGGTTTTTGGGAATGCTTCACATGGAGGTTGTTAAAGAGCGGTTAGAGAGAGAGTTTAATCTCGATTTGATTGCTACCGCTCCATCGGTGGTTTATAAAGTTTATAAGACCGACGGAACCATGGTTGAAGTTCAAAATCCGAGCGAACTCCCCGAACCGCAGAACATCGAGCGGATCGAAGAGCCCTACGTCCGTGCAACGGTGATCGTTCCGACCGATTATTTGGGGAATGTGATTACCCTTTTGACCACGAAGAGGGGAATGCAGGAGAAGATGGAGTATCTCAACGAGACACGAGTCATGCTCATCTATGTTATGCCGATGAACGAAATCGTTGTCGATTTCTACGATAAACTCAAATCAACCTCCAAAGGGTATGCGAGTTTCGATTATGATCCTATTGAATTTCGTCAGGGGGATTTGGTCAAACTTGATGTTCGTGTGGCGGGAGATGTGGTTGATGCCCTCAGCGTTATCGTCCCTCGAAGCAGTGCGGAATCACGCGGACGAGCACTTGTGACCAACATGAAAGAGATTGTTCCAAGACAGCTTTTCGAAGTGGCGATCCAAGCCTCTATCGGAAACCGTGTTATCGCTCGTGAAACGGTCAAATCGATGGGGAAAAACGTCACCGCCAAATGTTACGGGGGGGATATCTCCCGTAAACGAAAACTCCTCGACAAACAAAAAGAGGGTAAAAAACGGATGAAAGCAATCGGGAAAGTTCAGCTTCCCCAAGAGGCATTTATGTCCGTCCTCAAAATGGACTAGTCATGCGCTGTATGATGTGCGAGCGGCTTAGCTTCTCACATATCTGCTCCGCGTGCCAAGAATCGCTCCTCACCCCGAGTCTCCATAAACGCAAAATTATGGGTTCTGTCCCTGTTTACTCCTTTTTCCCCTACAACGATATCGAACCGTTGTTACTGACCAAACATACCGATGTCGGATATTATATTTATACGATTTTAGCGAAGCGTGCATTCGGGGCATTCGCAAAAGAGTGGCAGTATGAAAACCGTGTCGCCTCACTCGGCATCGACGATCATGCACTAAGTGGCTACTCTCATACAGCGGTATTAAACCATGCGCTGAAGTCTACCAATATTACCCCGTTGTACGGAAAACTTCGTGCGTCAAATCACCATAAATATGCGGGGAAAAGTGCCGAAGAGAGGCTGATGCATCCACGGCAGTTTGATTGTAAGCCATTCGCAGAGAATGAAGTTATTTTAGTCGATGATATCGTCACAACGGGGACAACGTTGGGCGAAGCCGCCGAAGTACTTAATGCGAACGGTAAAAAAGTGATCCTTTGCCTTACCCTTACCGATGCGGAAAATCGATAACTCCCTCGTCATACCCGCGTAGGCGGGTATCCAGCTAGATTTCCGTCTTCACGGGAATGACGAAAGCCTCTTTGAGGCAGACGAATATGGTTTTAATGTCGTGATACGGGTATCGACGATGGCTCGCCCGATCGTGAAATGGTAGAGTGATTGGTAGCGTTGATCACGAAGTCCCAGCAAGGCGTGAAACTCATCGTCTAAAAAGCATCCGATTCCTGTTGCGCTAAGGCCTAGTGAGGTGGCTTCGAGGTAGAGCATCTGTCCGATGGCTCCGCATTGGTGGTAAAGATTTTTGTACCCGATGGCACCATGTTTTTCAAGAGATGAGGAAAAATTACAGAGCATCCCGAAACTGAACGCTCCCTCTTTGGCGATCTCTTGGTTACACGAGATCATTTGCGCCGCACCGCGATAATCCCCTTCTTGTAAAAGACAAAGAGAGTCCCCGCAATCTTCCCATCTAAATATTCCATCCATTGCATCGCGCAAAGAAGCAAAAGCATTTTTATTTCGAACGTAGGCGTACATCCCTTTTTCTAAACCCTCTACACGATGCACGAAAAGGATAAAGTGGACATCGGGTGTATCGCTGCAAAACAGTGAGCTATCCAGCAAGGTACGAAACTGCTCTTGCGTGATTGCCGATCCATCCATCATTTGTGCACTCCGTCGTTTGAGTATGATCTCTCCGGTACTTTTAGAGGGGAGAGGAACAGCACGGATAGTGTTTAAGGGCTCTACAGAGGGGTAAAGGCCGTGTGTCGAGCGGTCAATCACCTCCAATACAGGCCAATCATGATGAGCCGGACTCAGTGTATTGGCCATATAGGAGAGAGATGGGGTGATTGGAAGGACACCGTTATTCGATTTCCCGATACGTAGAAGCATATCGGGGCTTTCACGCTCATGAGCATCAAAACGCTCATGTTGATCGAGGCCGCACAAAGAGGCAATCTCAGCCGTATCGACGCTTAGAATTTCACACTCCCACCCCAGCATGCTACTCGCGATTTTGATCGCCTGATACGCATGTCCCGCATCGAGCTGGCAGTAGCGCCAGCACCGCTCACCGTATTTCCACGCTTCACGCCAGATTACCGAGCTTAGCGCGAGCAATAGTGTCCCTTCTGCTAACGGTTCATCATACGTATGGAGTATTTCCAATGCATGTTCACGGGGGGCATAGTGGGAGAGGGTCGCGTGATCACACACCCCTAGGGTAGCGGGGGTAATAATGTAGCATTCTGTCGGATGGAGATTACCGCTGCTGGCATTGCATCTCAGAGCCCACTCTGATCCGCCATGGCTTTTGATCGCAGCGAGTCCCAGAGAGTAGCGCAGCAATTGCGAAAGGGATTCAAGGCACAGAGGTGCAACGGGGAG
Source organism: Sulfuricurvum sp. (assembly GCF_049587615.1). Classification (GTDB taxonomy): domain Bacteria; phylum Campylobacterota; class Campylobacteria; order Campylobacterales; family Sulfurimonadaceae; genus Sulfuricurvum. Next base: position 41,009 of record NZ_JBAVEF010000026.1, on the reverse strand, counting down.
AGGCTCTTTTTGAAACAGAAGATGATAGGGTGGCGTTATCTCACTGTGGATGAGAGGGAGAATCGGGGCGTGTTCATATCGGCGAAAGGGGTTGGGCTGGGTTGCCCAGTCCATATAGCCCAGACTCGCAGCATAGCGAGAGAGACGATGTTTGGTTCGGTCATGGTAGTGGAGTACGGAAGTCATGTTTTTCATAAGAGGATTGTCCGTTAAAAGGGGTTAGGTTCCCCTTTGGTTTACGATTAGTGTAATGCGTTTAAGAGTTCTCTGAGCATTTGATCGTGGGTTGTCGTGTTATCGATGTTCATGCGGGTCAAATCGGATTTGAAGGATGCTCGGTAATATACCCCGTTTTCATTGATATTTGCGGAGAGAACACTATTGAAACGGATCAAGGGTTGTGTGATTTGGTATTCTGTGAATAAGACTTTCGGGATGGTTTTGCCTTGTGTGATGGCGATAGTCAATTTCCCTTCGGTTGTATTGAATTCACCAAAAGCGGAGCCTTGACCGCTAATGGGAGCGGGAAGGGTAAAAAAGGCAAAGGTTTGTTCCATATCGGCATGCTTGAGATCAAAAAGAACCGATAAAGGTTCTAAATCGGGGATATCTATCGTGAGGGTGGTATCACTTTGGGCGGCGTTTGTGTGGGCATGGAGACGGAGGAGTTTTTCATCTCCACTCAAGGTGGCATTGAGATCACCTGCTCCCGCAAGGGGTAGACCGACAAACTGTTCCAAAATTCCGGCATGCGCTAAAGAAGCATCAAGGGTGACATTCACATCGAAAGGTTTAATCTGTCCGAACTTATCTGTCAACAACGTTCTAAGATCAAACGATTCGTTATCGTCTTCCAGAATTGGGGTCGGGGTTAAGCGATGTGTTTGAGAACTCAGATAGATATGCCCATCCACATCACGGCGATCGAATCCTCTTAGATCGATGGTACCGTTGATCAACGTATCGGTATCGGAAGGGTAGTTAAGTAAATGCAAGAGCGGTTCATAAGCGATATTGTGGAGTTTGAGATCGGCAGTGGCGAGATGAAAACGGCGTAGTTCGATTTTATAGAGGATATCTCCCTTGAAAATATCTGCGTTCCCTCGAATATCCAATGCAGAAATCCCACCGCTGAGAGCTCCTTCGGTTTTAAAGGGTGCGGAAATAGGGTTCATTCCGTTCTCATGGAAACACTCCAGCCGGTAGTGGGCATAAAGGCGCAGTGTGAGGAGAGAAAATCCCCCTTGGGTAGAGAGAATATTACCAAAATTATCGTGTGCTCTCAGGTGAAATCGGTTGTAGCTAAGGGCAAAATCACTTATGCTAATCGGTGTGGAGAATGCAGAACTAAGGGCCTTTTCAGCCACAGGGGCCGTTAAGCGATTACCCAGCGGAGTAAAGAGGAGAATAAAAATGACTGCGGCTGATCCGAAAACAAAGAGGAATATTTTAGCTAGTTTAGTGCGTCTTAGAGTGGCAAAAGTGTTCATGAGAGGGCCAAAATCCAAGGAGTTCCGATGATCATAAAAATCAGGAAGGTCAGGAGTGTCACCGCACCGCCGTAGATATAGATCTCACGGGCATTAATATAACCGGAACTCAGATAGATCGCATTGCACGACGAACCCTGGGGCGTGATGGTGGCATTGAAATTGGTTGCAAACAACAACATCATTGCCATCAATTCTCCCGGAACTCCCGCCCCGATCCCTATCGCCAAAAAGATACCGAACAGCGCTAAGAGGTGGGCACTTTGGGAGACAAAGAGGTAGTGGATCAGTACATAGACTGCAATCAGCAGCACATAGACCGCTCCCCATGAAAGCCCCGCCAGATAGTGGGTAAAGTGTTCGGCAATGGTGGTCATAAATCCCTGTTCGGCGAGCTGGGTGCTTAGCCCGAACAATATGGCAAACCAGATCAGTGTGCTGAGCGCTTCCCCCTGGCTTCTGAAATCCTCGATACCAAATACTTTCGTTGCCATCAGTATCCCTAACCCTCCGAATGCAACGGCGGCTTTATCGATCGGAAAGATTCCCGAAAGAGCCCATAAGGTTAACATCGAGACAAAGACGCCGGCGGTGATCCATTCGTTTCGGCTGATACGCCCCATATGTTCCAATGCGACTGCGGCTTTTTGAGGGGCATCGGGGGTCTCTTTCATTTGGGGGGGGTAGATGCGGTACAGCATCCACGGGATAAGGGCAAACGCGATGAGGGTCGGAACAATCGCGTACAAAAGCCAGCTACCGAACGTGATATGGATCCCCATCTTCTCAGCGATCCCGACACCGACGGGGTTGACTGCCATTGCGGTGAGCCAGAGCCCTGAGGAGATGGTGAGTCCCGCCATTGAGGTCATCATCAGGTAGCTCCCCGCACGCCGGTGGGTATTGTCTCCTACTTTTGAGCCGCAGTCATGGGCAAGGCCGTAGACGATGGGGTAGAGGACACCGCTTCGTGCGGTATTACTGGGGAATGCCGGAGCAATCAGGATATCCGTAGCGATGACGCTGTATCCTAATCCCAGGGTGGAGTGGCCGAATCGGCGGATGATATGAAGAGAGAGCCGTTTTCCCAGCCCCGATTTGTGGACGGCATGAGAGACCAGAAAAGCGGCAATGATCAGGAGGATAAAACTTTCCGAAAATCCGGCATACGCACGTGAAGGTTCAATGACGCCGGATAAGACACTAACGGCAAGGGCGATAATGGCTGCAGCGATGATGGGGAGGATATTAAACAAAATAGCGGCAATCGTGGTAATGAAAATAGTAAAGAGATGCCAGGTATGGAACGGAATCTGAAGCGGCGGCGGGGCAAACCAGAGGGTAAGTGCAAAGAGTGTTAATAATAGTGCCGGATAAAGCCGTTTGATTTTCATACTCATCCCCTTTTAGTGAGACTTATTATAGCATTTTAGGCTTCCATTTATAGTTGATAGAGAAAGGCTCAATTATTTTGCATAAAAAAATTCATATACCTCTTGACAACAGTTGACTCAATGCATTATAATAACGCTAGATTTCAACAAAGGAGTCTTTAGAAATCATGTCAAATGAAACAAACGAAGAAGTGATCAGCGAAGAACAAATCGCCCAAACAGAGGGTGAAGAAGTTGTTGCGGAGAGCATGAATGAATTAGAAACTATTACGGCTGAATTAGCGTCGTTTAAAGACAAGTATGCTCGCGTACATGCCGATTTCGACAATATCAAAAAACGTCTTGAGCGTGAGAAATATCAAGCGCTCGAATACGCAAACGAAAAATTTGCCAAAGATTTGATCCCTGTAGTCGATTCGCTCTCTATGGCAATCGGTGCAACGGCTATCGAAGCAGATGCAAACGTTTTGCTTGAAAAGCTCAAAGAAGGTGTGGAGCTGACAATGAAACAGCTTCTCAGCGTTCTCGAAAAACACGGGGTTACACCGGTGGATGAATCAGAACCGTTTAATCCGGATGTTCACAATGCTGTACAGCGTGTGGACAGCCCAGATCATGAAAGCGGTGAAATCGTAAACACTTTCCAAAAAGGGTTTCGATATAAAGAGCGAACATTGCGTGATGCGATGGTCGTTATCGCCAATTAAAGTGCATTTGGGCTTTTACCGCCGAGGTAAAACCCAGTGTTAACGTAGCCGTAGGGGCTTTGCTCCTATGGCGTATTAAAAGTAAATAAATAAAAAGGAATTAATATGTCTAAAGTAATTGGAATTGACCTTGGTACTACAAACTCATGTGTTGCTGTCTATGAAGGGGGCGAAGCAAAAATTATCCCGAATAAAGAGGGAAAAAACACTACCCCTTCCGTAGTAGCATTTACCGATAAAGGGGAGATCCTCGTCGGTGATCCGGCGAAACGTCAAGCGATCACCAACCCGGATAAAACGATCTACTCGGTTAAACGTATCATGGGTCTTATGATGAACGAAGAGAAAGCGAAAGAGGCGCACGACAAAGTTACCTATAAAATCGTCGATAAAAACGGTATGGCTGCGGTTGATGTTGCGGGTAAAATCTATACGCCACAAGAGATCTCTGCAAAAATCCTTTCAAAATTGAAAGCGGATGCAGAGAGCTACCTCGGGCAAGCGGTAAGCGATGCGGTTATTACCGTTCCTGCGTACTTCAATGATGCACAACGTAAAGCAACCAAAGAGGCGGGAACCATCGCAGGATTGAACGTTTTACGTATCATCAATGAGCCTACGGCATCTGCATTGGCGTACGGTTTGGATTCAAAAGGGGATGAAAAAGTTCTCGTTTACGATCTAGGGGGCGGAACGTTCGACGTTACGGTTCTTGAAATCTCTGAGGGGACTTTCGAGGTTCTCTCAACTGACGGAAATGCGTTCCTCGGTGGGGATGACTTCGATAATAAAATCGTAGATTTCTTGGCTGGTGAGTTCAAATCAGACCACGGTATCGATCTTAAAGCGGACAAAATGGCGCTTCAACGTCTCAAAGACGCGGCTGAAAATGCGAAAAAAGAGCTCTCTTCTGCGGAAGAAACCGAGATCAATCTTCCGTTTATCACCGCAGACGCATCAGGGCCAAAGCACTTAGTTGTGAAATTGACCCGTGCTAAATTCGAGGGGATGATCGATACGTTGGTTAAAGAGACTATTTCTCACATCAAAACAGCGATGAAAGATGCGGGGATGAGTAACAATGAAATCAATGAAGTCATCATGGTCGGGGGTTCAACACGTCTTCCGATCGCACAAAAAATGGTCTCTGACGAGTTTGGCGGTAAAACGTTGAACAAAGGGGTAAATCCGGATGAGGTCGTTGCAGCGGGTGCCGCGATCCAAGGCGGGGTTCTCCGTGGAGATGTTAAAGACGTTCTTCTTCTTGACGTTACACCTCTTTCACTCGGGATCGAAACGCTCGGCGGAATCGCGACGAAAATTATCGAAAAAGGGACCACTATTCCGGTTAAAAAATCGCAAGTGTTCTCGACTGCGGAAGATAACCAACCGGCAGTTAGCATCAGCGTTGTCCAAGGTGAGCGCGAGTTTGCTCGTGATAACAAATCTCTCGGATTGTTCGAGCTTACGGGTATCCCTGCCGCACCGCGCGGCGTACCTCAAATCGAAGTAACGTTTGACATCGATGCCAACGGTATCCTAACCGTAAGTTCAACCGACAAAGGGACCGGTAAATCTCAGTCCATCACGATCTCTGGAAGCTCAGGGCTCTCAGAAGAAGAGATCAATAAAATGGTTCAAGACGCGGAAAACCACAAAGCCGAAGATGCGAAACGCAAAGAGATCGTAGATCTTCGCAACCAAGCCGATGCGTTGGCAAGTCAAACCGAAAAATCTCTCAAAGAGATGGAAGACAAAATCGACGCCAGCGAAAAAGCGGCAATCGAATCGGCTCTTGAAGAACTTAAAGCGGTGTTGAAAAACGCTGATGCTACTAAAGAAGAGATCGAAGCTGCTACGAAAAAATTGGCAGACGCGAGCCACAAAATGGCAGAGCAAATGTACAAACAAAATGAAGGGGGCGAAGCAGCCTCTTCAAACGCGAAAAAAGATGACGACGTCATCGACGCTGAAATCGAGTAATCTCCCCGTTCGCCCTGAGCGTGTCGAAGGGTGACTACTTTCTGTCATCCCCGACTAGATCGGGGATCCAGTGCGTATTATAGTACGCAGATTGCTATCGAATAATTTAAGTCAACGCAACACGTTGAAGTCAAAAGTTACCTTAACAAAGATACAAATATATCTTTACCTGTTTGGAAAGACACACGCGATAAAAGGTGTTCTAAAATGCCTAAGCCAAAAGTAAGTGAATCTATCAAGATTGGAGTATCTCCTGAAATTTGTAATATAAAAATCGATTCTAACCCTCAACGAAATGAGGAGGAAATACAAGACAATACTAAAGGAGATAATATGAAAAATAACGAAACAGGTGCTTTGACTTAAATTATTCTCACTTTACAGCTAGACTTTTCCTTTCGTTTTCAAACTGAGGTTTGGGCGAGAGAAAAATCGAATAATTTCCCCCGCCATTCCCGACTTGATTCTCACTTAATTCATTTCCCTTTCCTTCACGTTATAATGCTGTTATGGCAGATAAAAACTCCCGCTCTTACAATATGTCACGCATCAAATCCAAAAATACTACCATCGAGCTTTTATTACGTCGTGAGTTATGGAAACGAGGTTTTCGCTATCGTGTCAATGATAAAACTATTTTCGGAAAACCCGATATTGTGTTTCGTAAGCAAAAAATTGCTATATTCTGTGATAGTGAGTTTTGGCACGGGAAAAAGTACCTCGAAGGTGAGCGTTTTAAGACGAATGCTGACTTTTGGGAAACGAAGATCAAGCGGAATATTGAGCGTGACAAAGAAGTGAACGAAAAGCTAAAATCTGAGGGGTGGATAGTGCTTAGGTTTTGGGGTCAAGAAATAAAAAAAGAGATAAGTTCAGTTATTGAACAAATTAGTATGAAATTAGGGTAGTAAATGGCAGGTTTTAAGGCGAGAGCAAGGGCATTGGATATGTTGGGACGCCAACAAATATCTGGTATACCGACAGCAATTAGTGAGTTATTTAAAAATGCTTATGATGCTTATGCCGACAATGTTATAGTTGATTATTTTAGATCAGACGGATTGCTTGTTCTTCGAGATGACGGATTCGGTATGACAAAAGACGAATTCGAAAATCGATGGCTTACCATTGGAACAGAAAGCAAAGTAAAAAGCCAATTCGGCGGATTGAATAAACTTGAGATTCCTGAAGGTAAAGAGCTCCGTTCTATAATGGGAGAAAAAGGGATCGGTAGACTTGCGATTGCCATGCTCGGTAGTCAGGTTTTAATAGTCACAAAAGCTAAACGCGGCACGGTAAATCATAAGTATGTAGTTAGTTTTATCAACTGGAAACTTTTTGAACAACCCGGGTTAAATCTGGAAGATATTTATATACCGATCAAAGAATTTGACTCTTTCCCGACGCATCAGAAAATTCAGGAAATAGTTGAAGAAACAAAAGAGCATATTGAAAAGATTTCGGATCAAATTGAGAAGAAAGCGTTTGATCAGATTATCGGTGATTTTACAAAATTCAAAGACTTCAATATTGAAAAAAAAGAACGAAGCCTCAAAGAACCGTGTAAATATACAGATGACGAGTCAACCGGAACACGTTTCTACGTCTTTCCTTCAAATCCTTTGATAATAGATGATTTGGAATGTGATAGGATAGATCAAGATGCACCGGAATTAAAAAAAATGCTTATCGGATTTACCGATGATATTATGCCAGGACATAAAAAAATCCCGTTAAAAACTCATTTTAGAGATTACAAATATCCCGAATATTTTGAAGATGTGATTTCAGAAACGAACTTTTTTACAGAGGATGAATTTAATAAAGGAGATCATCTTTTTGTAGGACGTTTTAATGAATTCGGACAATTTATCGGTAAAGTAAAAATTTTTGGGATAGAGCAAACGCAAGAATATGTATTGCCGTGGGTGAAAAGTCAGGGTAAGCATACGAGTTGCGGGCCGTTTGAATTGGTAGTAACGACAATTCAGGGGAATCAGGCTGAATCATTATTGGATAAAGAAACCCATAATTTGCTGGATGATAAATTGTATAAATACGGTGGAATGTATGTATATAAAGACGGCATCAGGATTCTTCCTTACGGTAACAATAAAAACGATTTTTTAGATATTGAATATCGTAGAAGTAAACATGCAGGACTATATTACTGGTCATATCGTAGACTCATCGGTGCAATACGATTACAATCCGGTGTCAATGATGCCTTAAAAGAGAAAGCCGGACGTGAAGGATTTCAACAATCTAGTGCGTATTGGGAGATGCGTGAAATATTGATGAATTTTTTTATTCAGACGGCAAAAGATTTTTTCAATGATAAGGGCGAATACGCAGATTATTTTTTAAAAGTTCGATCTGAGAATGCAGCACGCGATGCATTGCTTAAAAATGAAGAAAAGAAAAAGAAAGCAAAAAAAGATCAATTTTCAAAAGAACTTTATGCTGTTTTGGATGCTATTGAGGCTAAAAAACATGAAACTTCATGTGAGGATATAATCGATCAGCTTAATCACACATTGGCAGAAGTCGATACAATAGATGATAAAGAATCGGCTGCTTTGAAATTGATTGAAGCTGAAAGAAAAGCGTTCGATGAGTTGTATCGGATTAAAAACAATTTTTCTCTATCTAAACCTCGCGGTGTTGCGATGAGCAAAAAAGTGGAACAAGATTATCAATTTTATAAAAACAAGATGGGTGACATTGACGAGAGTACATTTAGAGAAACCTATAAAGAAATCGAATCTTTGATCGGGGAAAAAAGCCGTAATGCTCAATTAGAACTTGATAGACGTCGACGCATTGAAGAGAGTTTGGTCAGACTTTCAAAAGATGCGAAAAAACAGATACAACAACAAGTCAAAAATACCGATGAAACACTTTTAGATGTGAAAGAGAATGTTGAGAAAAGTACCAAAGAGAGTTTAAAAAGTGTCGAAAAAGTAATTCGTGATACCTATTTTTCATTGGGTCAAACGGACTTTCAAAATATGGATGAAAACGATATTTTTGCATGGCGTATGAATATTGAAAATCAGATTGTTTCAGTCATGGAAACAGAGAAAAAAGAGCTTGAGACGATCAAAGCTTTGTTGGATAACGTCAAATGGGAAAAAGATGACGAAGGTAATTTTGCCTCCTATATCGATGTAATGGAAGCAAGTGACTCCAAATTAAACGAGTTAGTAGAAAAGGCACAGTTGGATTCAGATTTGGCACAGCTTGGGATGGCAATTCACGTCATCAACCATGAGTTCGATGCAAGCATTAGAATGGTTCGGGATAATTTGCGGCGACTCAAAGCATGGGCGGATGTGAATCAGGGGCTCAGCGGTATATATTCAGGGATCAAAGATAGTTTTGACCATTTAGATAGCTATCTAACACTTTTTACGCCGTTAAATCGTCGTATGTATCGCAAAGCAACCGATATACGCGGTCATGAGATCGAAGAGTTTATTTTAAAGCTTTTCGGAGAGCGTTTCAAACGGCATGATATTCAACTAAAAAGTTCAAAAGAGTTTAGACAAACGATACTCAATACTATTCCGTCTTCGATTTATCCCGTTTTTGTCAATATCATCGATAATGCTACCTACTGGATTAAAGGGCGTTCCGAACACGGCATTATCGATTTGGATGTAGATGATTACGGCTTCATAATATCGAATAACGGTGCTCCTATTTCAGAACGTGATCGTGAAGCTATTTTTGAAATGGGCTTTACGAGAAAGCCGGGCGGCAGAGGATTAGGATTACATATTTCTAATGATGTTTTAAAAGAGCAGGGAATGGTTCTCGAAGTAATCGATCCCAAAGAAGGGTTCAACGTTTCATTTAGAATTATCAAGCCAAGAGGTAAATGATGAGTCGATTTTTAGAGATTTCAAAAGGTATTGTTGAAGATTTTTTACAGACGGCTGTATTTTTGGATGATAGAGCTTTTTTCCCTAATGAAAATGGTACGAATGGAATAGCTTTTTCGTCGACAACAGAAATTGAAGATCCGGTTACAGGTGAAATTACTACTATTCCTACTCCGCAAGTAAGTGAACAAAATGAACATGATTTAAATGCAAAAACAATCATTGATACATTTATGCAAAAAGGCATCGTTTGCTCGGTAATAAAATGTGAAGAATCTACATTTGACGCGCAAAGAAGCAATTACCTCAAACTTATGAAAAAAGCCGATATTATTGTCTTAGATTGGGATTTATTTAGTGACGGCGGAGAAAAAATTGTTGGAATTATCAAAGATTTAATGAGTGCTGACGAACAACTTCATGAGTTACGTTCGATAGTCGTTTATACTGCCAATGATTTAGAAACCGTGAAAGCACGGTTCGAAACAGAAGGATTAACTTTCGAAGACTATCTTTCACATAATAAGCGATATACGGCAATCAGTTTATGGAATAAAAATTCATCTATTATATCAAGTGATAGGAAAGCGAACTTTACCGAAATTGTAGATAAGTGTATTGATGAATTCACAGAAACCTTCCATGGAATCGTACCTAATGTTGCGATGGCGGCTATTGCGGAAGTACGTAAGAATACGCATAAATTTTTAGGAAAATTAAATCAATCATTAGACCCTGCTTATCTGAGTCATCGAAGTTTACTTGAAACACCAGATGAAGCTGAAGAACATCTAGAAGAAATTATTATAGATGAAATTGATTCAATTTTAAAAACAAATAAAGTAGGAGAAAATGCAAAATTTGAAATTATTCAGCATGCAAATATCCTTCAAAATAAAACATATAGATCAAAAGATTTTAAAAAGTGCATCGAAAATGGTACTGAAAAAGAGTATATTAAAGGAAAAAATACAACACAAAAAAAAGCTGATTTAGCTGCCGATGTAAAAGAGTGTTTTACAAGTAAGTGGTTTGATAACGTAGAATTATCAAATAAATCTGAAACGGATTATGCCGTTATTTCAAGTCAAATTAGTAACTACGGCAAGCCAAGTCATTTGACGCTAGGCGTAATTGTTGAATTTGAAAATAATAAATATTTGTGTTTGCAACCTAGATGTGATAGCGTTAGGTTAAAAAGGAAAACAGAATTTATATTTGTAAAGCTTACCCCAGATGAAAATATTTTTGATGTTATTCTGAATGATGGCTCAAAGTTTAAATTACAATATGGATTGAAAAATAGACAATATTTCAGTTTTACTCCAAATGAAAATAACAAAGTAATGTTCAGCGATTTTAAAAATATACAAGAAACTAAAGAATTTAAATATATTACAACGTTAAAAAAATCGCATGCACAACGTATCGCAAATGAATTTAGTGCTTATATTTCTAGAATCGGATTAAATGAATCAGAGTATATTAGAAGAAACAGTCCTAGAACATTAGCCGGGAAACTTTAAACCGAGTGTAAAAAATACTTCCCAAAAGCTTCCGCCATCTTAGGCGGAACGGCATTCCCTATTTGGCGTGCCACTTTTTGCATACTTTCATCAAAAAACTCATAATCTTTCGGAAATGACTGTAATAATGCTCCCTCTCTGAGAGAAAGTCCCCGTGATTGTTCCGGATGTGCATAACGACCGTTAGAAATACTGAAAAACTTGGTTGTCAGAGTAGGTGCTGGATTACCCCATTCTATCCGTCCGTACGAATCGGTATGCCCTTGCGTGTCTGCCATTTTTTTGTGACATTCAAGCCATAGTTCTTCCGGCCATTCGAGCCGGTTTTTGTATTTGAGACGTTCTTTGTTGGTCGGAGAGAGATTTGACGCGCGATGATTTGGAATCACCGGATGTGATTCTCCCGCTTCAATAGGATCGAGATTTCGGATGACATCGCCTACTGTTTTATACGATTTGCTCACTCCGTCATATTCACCGTCAGGGATAGTTACTTCTCCCTTTTTAGCCGCGAGAAGAACAAACCGCTTGCGGTTTTGCGGTACGCCGTAATGCAAGGCATTGACGATCTTTTTATCCCAACTATAACCTTTTTCATCCAAAATATCGGTGAAGTATTTGAAGTTATCGGGTTCGAATTTTTCGAGTCCGGCAACATTTTCCATAAATACGAAATCGGGTTCGGTATCTCGAATGAGGTTGGCGAAGTAGGTGATGAGCGTGCGGCGTTTGTCCTCTTTATCTCCGCGTTTTTTGTTCTTCATGGAAAACGGTTGACACGGTGCGCATCCTGCGAGCAGGAACTTTTTGCCTTCTTTTTTTCGTTGTGATTTAGTACCGACGAGATCAAAAATCTGTTTCTTTTTAAGCTCCGTTACACTCTGGAGAAAGTATTTGGCATTTTCTCCGTTCGGTCGCTTATTATTCTCTTCGTATGCTTTTTTCGCCGCAGGCTCTATATCAAAACCGCCGACAACATCGATTCCGGCATCGAGTAACCCGCGTGTTACCCCGCCGACACCGCAAAAAAGGTCAATAGCTATAATAGAATTATTCATTATGTACCTTTCTAAAATCATAGATGTTAAAATGCTCTGGGATAAGCAAATTGCATTCTCTATTTAATAGAGAATTTCGTGTCCGAATTTTACACTGCATGCTATTACTGTAACGTTAAAACAACATTATTTTAACATTAAAATGTAATTTCCCCCTAAGCTCACCACACTTATACTTGCACTTATATGTATTGGAGGTGTATCATGGCACAAATGACCATTTATCTCGATAATGAACTCGAATCCAAAGTCAAACAAAACGTTGCCGCGATGGGAATATCTCTGAGCCAGTTTGTTTCAGGATTGATCCGTAAAGAGTTGCACGAAGAGTGGTCTCCCGCTATCCATCAGCTCGCAGGCGCATGGGATGATTTTCCTGATGCTGATACTCTTCGACACTCCGAAGCGCACGATTGTGCGCGGGAATCGTTTTAAATGTATCTGCTCGATACCAATACCCTCATCTATTTTTTTAAAGGGGAGGGAAATGTTGCGGCTAGGATGTTCGAGCACTCCCCCTCTCAAATCGCTATTCCGTCTCTGGTTGTCTATGAACTCGAAGTGGGAATCGCCAAATCTTCCTCACCGAAAAAACGTGAACAACAGCTCAAAATGTTATTAGAGAATGTGATTGTGATACCGTTTGGGAATGAAGAAGCGCGTGTTTCGGCAAAAATTCGAGCCTCATTAGAAGCACTCGGTGAACCGATCGGACCGATTGACACATTGATTGCGGGGTGTGCGTTGGCGCATAATTATACTTTAGTGACCCGAAACCAAAGAGAGTTCGGAAAAGTAAAAGGGTTAAAAGTCGAAAATTGGTATTCATAAGTATTTCTTGTAAAAATTTGTATTATTGGTGTATGATTTAAAGAAAAAAAGAGTATCTAATGTCTAATGAATTTTTACAAGTGATTGTAATCACTGTAGCCATCGTGCTAGCCATTATAGTTGTTTACTTTATTTTCAAAAGAAGTACAGCCCCACAACCTCATAGCACTGCACCCGAAAAAAACGATATACCCAAAGATACTATCCAAGAGAAGGTAAACGTAGTTCCAGAGAAAAAAGAAGAGCCAGAAATCGAGCCACTCTCAGAAATTCCCTTATTTGGAACAGAAGAAGGAGAGTTTGTAATAACTCCGACTCCTGAAGATAAAGCGTTAACGGATAGACGAAAAAGTGACACGACAATCCAAAAACGACCTGTTCCAGAACATGGAAAAATCACAAAACAAAGTTTTTCTGAATTTGCCGGTGAGAGAATATTGGTTGCAGAAGATAACCCGATCAACCAAAAAGTTATTGTGGGTCTTTTAGCCGGAAGCGGTATCGATGTGGTTTTGGCCAACGATGGGCAGGAGGCTCTGGATATACTTGAAAAAGAGACAAACTTCTTAATGATATTAATGGATGCCCATATGCCAAGGGTCGATGGGTTTGAGGCGACGCGTATCATTCGTGCAAATCCGCAGTATGATCACATCTTGGTCGTAGCCCTTAGCGGAGACGTCGGAGCCGATGATATCCAAAAAATGAAGAATGCAGGGATGGCTGAACAACTCGAAAAACCTCTGAGAATGGAGTCACTCTATAAAATCTTCTATGCCTATTCTACTCAAGAAACCCAACCAGCAACAGCTGTGACGAATATTTTGGATGCCGATGAAGGGGTTCAAATATGCGGAGGAGATGAGAATTTTTACCGCGAGATTTTATCAGAGTTTATGAGTGACTATGGTGATTCGGCGGATAGATTGGGAGATCTTTTACGCGCGCATGATATGCAAGCCGCTGATGCTTTGCTCCTTGATATTACCGGTGTAGCGGAAAATATTGGGGCACATTCTCTTGGTGATATTGCTTCGCATCTAAAGCTCTCACTTAGTGATACCCATGAGAAGAGTTATTTTAGTCTATATGACCGGTACAAAGTTCAGCTGGAGAGATTGATGCAGGAGATCAGAGGGTATCTGTGATGAATAGAGCGGTATGAGTCTTCATTAAACCGCATTTGTTATAATATCTCTAAGAAAAAAGGGAATCACTATGGAACATTTTTTAGAAAAAGCAAAATCGGCCAGCCGTGTTTTGGCGACGATGAGCGGAAGCGAGCGTAACCGAATCCTTCATGAGATGGCCCAAGCGCTTCGTGCCAACACGATGAACATCATCGAAGCCAATGCGATTGATATGAGAAATGCGGATGAGAGCAATCTGGCGGCGTCTATGAAAGAGCGTCTATTACTTGATGAAAAACGGATCGAGGCGATGGCGGTGGCAATCGAAGAGATCGCCGCACTCAAAGACCCGATCGGCCGTGTAATCGAAGGGTGGATGACCGAAGCGGGGCTGAAAATCGAGAAAGTGAGTATTCCGATCGGCGTTATAGGCATCATCTACGAATCGCGTCCAAATGTCACCTCCGATACAGCGGCGCTCTGTTTTAAAAGTTCTAACGGGTGTGTTCTCAAGGGGGGAAAGGAGGCAGAAGCGTCTAATGCAATTATCGCGGAAGTACTGCAAGGGGTTCTGATCCGTAATGATCTGCCTAAAGAATTGATCGCCCTTCTTCCTGATTCATCGCGCGAAGGGGTGGCCAAATTGATCAAAATGGATCGCTACGTCGATTTGATCGTACCACGGGGTGGAGAAGGGCTGATCCGGTATGTGAGTCAAAATGCGAGTGTCCCTGTCGTCAAACACGATAAGGGGCTATGCCACACCTACATCGATAAAGATGCCAATATCGAGAATGCGATAGCCATCGCTCTGAACGCCAAAGTTCAGCGTCCTGGGGTGTGCAATGCGATGGAGACACTGCTGGTCGATGAAGCGATTGCCGCTGAGATACTACCGATGCTTAAAGAGGTATTTGATCAAGCCCACACGGAGATGAAAGGGTGTGATTTGACACGGGAATGGATTGAGGTAGAGGAGGCGAGCGAAGAGGATTTTAATACCGAATATCTCGCCAATATTCTCAATATACGTGTCGTAGACGGAGTTGAAGGGGCAATCAGCCACATCGTCCGTTTCGGATCAGGCCACTCTGAGGCCATTATCACCGAATGTATTACTACTGCGGAACGCTTTATGGATGCGATTGATGCAGCGTGCGTTTATGTCAATGCTTCTACCCGGTTTACCGATGGAGGGGCGTTCGGATTCGGTGCCGAAGTGGGAATCAGTACAAACAAACTTCATGCCCGAGGCCCGATGGGGGTGGAGGGATTGACGACCTATAAATACAAAGTGTACGGTAAAGGGCAGATCCGTTGAAGTCTGTTTTAGATATTGAAAATATATCTTTTGGATATAGTAAAGATATATCAATATTTGAGAATTTTTCACTGACCCTTTCCGAAGGGGAGATAAAAGCCATTGTCGGACCCAGCGGAGTAGGGAAATCGACGCTGTTTGAACTGATTTTAGGCTACCGTAAACCCATGAATGGAACCATCCGTTCATTATCCCTTTCACAGGTTTTTCAAGACCCTTACAGCTCATTTCATCCTACCTATAGGGTACGTGAGCAAATCATGGAAGTGACAACGATGGAGGGATATCAGGTTCTTCTGGAACAGATGGGGCTTGAAGAAGCTCATTTGGATACCCTTCCTCATAAACTCTCCGGCGGTCAGCTGCAGAGGTGCTCGATTTTGCGTGCATTGCTGATGAAGCCGAAACTCCTTCTTCTTGATGAGCCGACTTCGGCACTCGACAATCTTAATCAGCTGGATATTATGAAACTTATTGTTAAAAATATTGAAGGGATGGGGGTATTGTTGATTACCCATGACGGCGATTTGGCGCGATGGTGCGCTGATGAAGTTATTGTTTTAACTCAACCAATTACGAAATAGATAATATCCTGAAGCGGCCATCAGCACAGTACCGAAAGTATTGAGTGCCATATTGGCTGCCGCCATCAAGAGATGTCCCCCGCTGAGTAGCAAGAATGTCTCCATTGCAAAGGTCGAATAGGTGGTAAGCCCCCCTAAAAATCCGGTGGTGAGAAATGATTTTGCATGAACGCTAAAGAGGGTAGTATAGCTGAAATAGGCGAGCAGTGCACCGATGATAAAACTACCCAGCAGATTGACTGACAATGTCCCAAAAGGGAGGGTATGAGGAAAATGGTGGTTGACAACACCGTTCATATAAGCACGAAGTACCGCTCCTAAAAAAGCGCCGCTACCGATAGCGAGGAGTGTTTGCCAACTCATCATCATAAACCTTTTGCATGGTGGTATGAAGGTTATTCAGCCACTCGGGATCATTTTTATCGGCAACAAACGAATCAAGATAGACGGCTGTGACCGATCCGGAACGGAAGTGCTTGCGTTTGTTGCTGAAATGCCATGCCGTTGCTATGAGGACAACGGGTTGGACTTTAAGGGCAAATTTGTCCGCTACGATCTTCGCACCTGGCTTAAACGGTTTCATTTTTCCTGTCTCGGTACGGGTGCCCTCGGGGAAAATCGTGATGACACGTCCCTGATCGATGCGCTCTTTGCACTCTTTGATGAGTTTAACAAGGGCGGTTTTGCTTTCCCGTTCCAGCGCGATATCTTTGGGAAGTTTGAGTACAAGACCAAAAAAAGGGATGTCAAAAAGCTCTTTTTTGGCGACCCATGCCAAATCTTTTGAGGTGATTGTCTCCATGATCCCGATGTCAATGTCGCTTTGGTGATTGAGCAAAAACATCTGAGCTTCGGGATCGGGAGTCCCTTTGACACGCACGGGGAGAAGGACGAGAAGGCGAATAAACCACGCACTGATTTTTTGGGCATAAGGTTTGGGGACAAGATAAAAAATTGCAATCATAAGCGTCATCCCCGTAAAGATGACGATTATGGCATACAACCATTTAATTCGAGCAAAGATCACGTTTGTTAACCCATCCGACTTTCTCATTGCTCAAGTGTACTTTGACAAATTCACCGACCTCTTTTTCTGCTTCCAAATGTTCTTCTTGAAGGGTCATTTCAAAGATCGTTCCATTTTTAATCGGAAGCAAATAAATCGGAGCATCTTTTTTTACACAAATATTCTGGTTGGGGAGTAAGCTGTAAACAATGTAAAACATCGGAAGCACCGAAGCGTACAAATACCATTTTTCACGTCTCCAATAAAAGAGAACAAAGAGGAAAAGGACAACAACGATGGCCGCACCGACTTTGAGCTCCGTATGGCGTGCATCGGTCGGCGAGAGGTCACTTTGGGTAGATACGGTATCATCATCCACAATGATCGGGATTACCAACGACTCATACCGTTGCTTTTTGAGATTGAAATAGGAGAAATTGAGGTTTTGCTCCGTGTTGGGGATGATCGCATAATAGGTCATTTGCGATTCGCCGACGTTGGAAAGTTTCGATTCAAATCCCTGCTTAATGGCGTTTGGAATAGAAAAGTTACTGATATTACAGCGTAAAGCTTTCACCGTGAAAATAACGACATTGCTTTCACTGTTATAAACGGTAGTCTTGTAATTGATGATTTCGAATTTATCGGCTAGAACATTTGCAAAGCTCGATGGCGGACTCAGGGTCGTAGCGGTGAGGGTGGTTCCGCTGAGTGTTTCCGATGTACCGCCGGTGGAGGTTAACGTTGCTGTAATGTCCGGAAGACGGATATTGGAGGATTGAACCAGAAAATAAAAGGTATCATAGACCGCATCTTCTTTTACGTTACGCCGAGGGGTATCACTAAAAATCCGTATACCTTCTTCATTTTGAAGGGTGTATTCGATATTCCCTGATGCCAAATCGACCGGTGTGAGTTTCACGCTGATCGCGATGATCTCACCGACATAAGGACGGGTTGGAAGATCGGTTACTTGAAGGGTTAAACCAGAGGATACCCCTGAGAAGAGGGTGTCGATTTCTGATGATGCTTCCGGTTCTGTTGTTGCGGGTGTTTCTACTTGCTGTTCTTCTGCAACTGCAGGGGTAGGATCGGTTAAAACAGAAGGTTCTGCCGAAAGAATTTGTAGTAAAACGAGAAAAAAGAGTGCCAGTGTTTTCAAGCGTTTATAAACCCTTCGAGCATCTGTTTTCCGTCATTGGAGCCTAAAAGTGTTTCCATCGCTCGCTCCGGGTGGGGCATGAGACCAAATACATTCTTAGATATATTGCAAATTCCGGCGATGCTGTCAACGGATCCATTAGGATTATCGATATTACCGGAACCGTCGGTATATTTAAGCAAGACTTGATTGTTCGCATAAAGTTCTTCTAGTCCTGCATCATCGATGTAGAAATTGCCATCATGGTGTGCGATAGGAATATTGACGACTTGATCTACCTTACAATGACGGAGAAAATCGTTCTCATTGCTTATTACTTTGAGATGGTGGTGACGAGAGATAAAATGGAGTCCCTCGTTGCGTTTAAGGGCACCCGGAAGGAGTCCGGTTTCCGTGAGGACCTGAAATCCGTTACAGATTCCTAAAACTTTTCCTCCATTTTCCGCGTAAATTTTGAGCGCTTTCATAATCGGAGACATTTTTGCGATCGCGCCGCTGCGGAGATAATCCCCATAGCTGAATCCCCCTGCTACGACAACGAGATCGGTACCTGCTGGGATCGTATCTTCTTTGTGCCAAAGAATTTGTGTTTCACACCCTAATGCGGTGAACGCATGTTGGGTATCGTACTCACAGTTTGTTCCCGGAAATTGGACGATACCTACTTTAACCTTTGCTTTCATGCTTGAATCTCGATCTCGTAATCTTCGATGACGGTGTTGGCAAGAAGCTCTTCACACATATGGGCTACTTTTTCTTTTGCCGCTACACTATCGCTTTCATCCATCTCAATGATGATTTGTTTACCGACACGGACATCACGAACACTTTCAAAACCGTGACCGCTTAGTGCGTGCTGTACTGCTTTGCCTTGAGAGTCCAAAACTCCATTTTTCAAAAATATGTTAATAATTGCTTTCATCTTATTCCTTTGGTGTGTCGTATTATCAGTTCAAGATTCGGTTTAGAACTTCTTCGTAAGCGACTTTGAGGCCGCCGAGCCCTTGACGAAAACGGTCTTTATCCATTTTTTCACCTGTTGCTAAATCCCAAAAACGGCAGTTATCCGGGCTGATCTCATCGGCGAGAATAATTTTTCCGTTTGCGTCGCGACCGAATTCGAGTTTGAAATCGACGAGATTAAGCCCTTTTTCATGGAAATAGGGGCGTAAAATATCATTCACTTCACGTGCCATTGCACGGAGTTGGTCGAGTTCTGCTTCGTTTTTAACGAGGTTGAGAATCAAACAATGTTGATCGTTGAGTTTCGGATCGCCGAGGGCATCGTTTTTGTAATCAAATTCGACGAGGGTGAACGGTAGGACAGTTCCATCAGGGATGCCGAGGTTTTTGCTGAGGCTTCCCGTTGCGATGTTGCGGACGATCACTTCGATAAGGATAATGTCCACTTTTTTGCAAAGCATATTGTTATCATCAAGCATCTCTACGAAATGAGACTCCACTCCGCGAGAAGCGAGCATTTTAAAAAGTTCCGTTGAAATTTTGTTGTTCAACGCCCCTTTTCCCGCTTCATTGTCTTTTTTAGCGCCGTTAAAAGCGGTCAGATCATCCTTAAATTCCGCAATGACCAAATTGGCATCGTCGGTGTTAAAGAGGCGTTTTGCCTTTCCTTCGTAGATGAGATCGCGTTTTTCCATGGTTATTTTCCTTTGACTATGATTAGGGCTTTAATGATATCGACACCCTCTTTGAGCTGAATATCTTTGTTCAACTGTTCCGGGGTGATGATGGTTTTGTTGGTCGCATTGGCTTCGGTGACATCGATCATTCCGTCATTTTTTTCGAGTTCAGATTCGAGATGCTTTTTCAAATCGGCTTCTTTGATATTGAATGCTTTGTCGTGATTTTTGATCTCACCCGCAATTACTTCGATATCAGGAGCGACACCGACGGCTTGGATGGTTCTTCCGCTTGGGAGATAGTAGCGGGCGACGGTGAGTTTGATCGCCTCATTCTCGGTGATCGGCATAACTACTTGGACGGAACCTTTGCCGAAGGTTTTTTCTCCGACGATTACCGCACGTTTAAGATCCTGAAGGGCACCGCTGACGATTTCGGAAGCGCTGGCGGAACCTTCATTGACCAGGACGACCAGAGGCAAATCGGTAACCGTAGCACTTTTTGTTGCACTGTAAGAGATGTCATCCGCTTTATTGCGCCCTTTTTGGGAGACGATAACCCCTTCATTCACGAACAGGTCGGTGAGTTCAACCGCTTGATCCAGCAGTCCGCCCGGATTATTGCGCAGGTCTAGGATAATCCCTTTGCTTTTCCCTGCATGTTTTTTGATCGCCGTTTTGACATCGCTGGCGACTTTTTTATCGAAGCTTGTAACACGGATATAGAGGATGTTTCCACTGATCATACGGGTATAAACCGATTCAACGGTAATGATTTCGCGGATAATATGAAACTTCAACGGATCGGCAGAACCTTTTCGGACAATCGTAAGGTCTATCGGAGTTTTAGGGGTTCCGCGCATTAAGGCAACGGCATCATCAATGGTCATGCTGAGTGTTGACTTATCATTGATTTTTAGGATAATGTCCCCGGCTTTGATCCCTGCTTTGTCTGCAGGGGTCCCCTCGATCGGGGCAATGACGGTGAGCGCGTTATCGCGCATACCGACCGTTATGCCCAATCCACCGAATTCGCCTTCCGTTTGGGTTTTTAAATTGTCGTAGCTTTTTTTGTCCATATAGCTGGAGTGGGCATCGAGATTGGAGAGAAGGCCCTGAAGCGATTTATCGATCAGCTGATCGATCGTGAGGCCATCCACGTTGTACTGTTCAACAATGCTTAAAACTTTGGTAAATTTGGCGAGCGACTGAAGTCGTGAAGCTTCTACAGAGGGTTCGGAAGGCTCGGCAACGTTGCTTTTTGCCAACAGCGACGTGGAGAGGGCAACACTCACCGCTACGGCACTGATAAAACCGGCGACCATCATTTTTGTGTTTTTCATGCGTTTTTTGAACCTCGTGTAGAGCCGTTAATAAGATCGGTAATTATAGTGAAAACTCCATTAAATAACAATGGACTCAGATCACTTCGATCGTCACATCACCGATCGTAATCTTCTCCCCTTTGGTGATTTTCGCCCGTTTACGGGTTTCGACTTCACCGTTACGGAAAACCTGAGCGTTTTCAATCAGTATTTTGGCTTGCCCTCCGGTATCGACGAGGTCTAAAAGTTTGATGAGTTTATGGAGTTCGATATAGGGTTCTGTGAGAGAATAGGTCATTATGGTTCTTTAAAATAAAAATTATAAGCGGCAGATAAAGGGGAAAAACAAAAGTGGCATGAAAGCCCCTCAGGGCTTCATGAATGCGATTACCAGCGGTCGCGTGGAGGGCGTGGAGCACGAGGACGAGCTTCGTTTACACGAAGTGTACGTCCGCCGAAATCGTTACCTTCAAGAGCAGTGATCGCTTTGTTAGCTTCGTCTTGGTTCGCCATTTCAACGAAACCGAAACCGCGGAAACGGCCTGTCTCTTTGTCGTTTACGAATTTAACTGAACTAACTTCACCATATTGTCCGAAAAGATCTTTAAGATCGTTTTCGTCTTTGCCGTAGGGAATGTTCCCGACATAAATTTGTGTCACATTGTACTCCGTGAAAAAATCGAACTATAACCAGCATAATCCTTGACACATTTTAGCCTTTACAATCTTATGGGAATGTTAAAAATAATTGTATTTTTGTGATTACTCTGATCGCCTTGTGAAAAGTTTACAAAAACCCCCCGGCGTCTTGTAAAGTCGTAAAACACGGCTTAGAGCGTTCCCGTAAATAGAGGAGCGCTTTGCTCATCATAGCTCCTCCTAAAAGGATCGGAAAAATGGGTTTGTTCCATTGACTATCCAGCAACCGGACAATATCTAAGGTATCGGTCATCAGTTGGGGGGTTATGAGCAGATAAATCATATCAACCCCCTCCATTGCATCGACACAACGGAGTGCCGCGTTAAAACGGTCACTGCGTGCATCTCCGATAATATCGATGGGGTTGTTGCGAGACCAGTTGGAGGGCAAAACGCCATCGAGTGCTTCAATGTCGTTTTCATTGAGGGTATAGAGTCCGGCACCGCGTTCGATGATGGTATCGGTGAGGATGGTCCCCGGACCTCCGGCATTGGTGATGATGGCAATGTTATCGAAACTTCGGGTGTAGAGCAGTGCTTCAATGGAGTCAACGATTTTGACTCCGACACTCTCTAAAAGGCCTCGAAACATAGGATAATCCCCGCTTAGATTACCGGTATGTGAAAATGCCGCTTTTCGTGCTTGTGGGGATTTTCCGGCTTTATAAATCCGAACCGGTTTTGAACAGCGGCGCAGTGCCTCTAAAAATGCTTTTCCTTCCTGTATCCCTTCGGCATAGAGGGAGATAGCGTCGCATTCGGGGGCGGCTGAGAGCATGGTAATGATATCGGCGAAATTCATATCGGCCATGTTTCCCGCAGAGAGGATATGGGAAAACCCGATCCCCTCCTGAGCAGCTTTGTCCATCAAAGAAGAGAGGACGGCACCCGATTGGGCGATGAGGGCAAGGGAGCCTTTATGAATGGTGGGAGAGCCGAAGGTGAGATTGAGATTTCGGGTCGATTCGTAGTATCCCAGACAGTTGGGCCCGATGATGTTAAGGTTATGCTTTTGCGCCAGGGCATTCAACCGCTCTTCGCTTTGGGTATCTCCGACCTCTTTAAACCCGGCCGAGACGATAATGATATTTTTCACCCCCTTGGGAATGAGCTCTTTGATCGTTTCAATAACATGGCAGGAGGGGATAGTGATAACAGCCGTGTCGATCGTATCGTTGATTTCACAAAGGGATCGGTAGAGGGGGGTTCCCTCAAAATTCCCCCCCTTGGTGTTGACTAAATAGAGTTTGCCGCTAAAGGCGAGGGCATTGCGTGCGATGGCGTAACCGACTTTGTTGGGATCATTCGAAGCACCGATGAGTGCAACGGTATGGTTGTCGAAAAAATTATGTCGAATGCGTGGAGGGTGTTCCGAGAGAGTGGGGGTACTATGATAGTCGATACGCGCATCTACGACGTGCAGCCCCTGAGGGTTGAAAATGACAGGATTGAGATCGCATTCGCGAATTGTCGGGTGTGTCCGAATAAAACGTTGAAGGGTTTGGATAAAAGCAACGATGGAATCCATCATTGGTAATGCGCCCCGAAACCCCTCAAAGAGTTTGCTGATTTTTGTGGTGCGGATGGAACGAAGGATTTCCTCTTCATCGGCGTTGGTATCGATGTAGCATACGTCACGGTAGAGTTCCAGTAAGACGCCCCCTTTGCCAAAGAGGATGATCTGCCCGAAAATCGGATCATTGACGACTCCGGCGAACAGTTCTTCACCCTGAATCATGGCGGTTGCGATAAATCCGTCATCGGAATTCAGGGGAATGCCGTGTTCGCGAATAGAGGAGATCATTTTGTCCCGTGCTGCGGCTGCATCGTGCCCATTCGTTAGGGAGAGTGCAACACCGCCGACATCACTTTTATGAACGATTTTTGGCGATTCGACTTTGAGCGCTATCGGATAAAAGTCAATCTCAAAAGGCTCATCAAGGGCAAAGCGGCGAAACGGAGGAACGTGAAATCCTGATTCCAGTAACAGTGGGTAAAGCTCAGACTCGACCATCGGTATTTCCTCACGGGATGTAACATAAACATGCCCGTATACGGGCAATGCAATTTGTCAGATAGTATACCCTAACGAGGAAGCAGGTGTAAAGTAGGGGGCTTCATCGCGTAATTTTTGGAGAATTTGATCGCGCGGGAGAGGGCGGCAAAGATGATAGCCCTGGAGGGTATCGATTTGGTTTTCGATGAGAAAATCATAATGGGAACTCTCTTCAACCCCTTCTGCGGTGACATTCATCCCGAGTACGTGAGCGAGATTGGAGATGGCTTCGACGATATGGCGGTTGGAATTCCCCTCAAAGAGGGGAAGAATAAAGGATTTGTCGATTTTAAGGGTATCAATCGGCAGCTGTGCTAAATAAGCAAAAGAGGAATATCCGGTACCGAAATCATCTAATGAGATTCGGATCCCCCCCGCTTTCAATTGACGGAGCTGACGGCCTGCAATCTCAATATTTTCCATTACGGCACTCTCGGTAAGTTCCACTTTTAAGTAAGAGGGGGGGATAGAGCGTTGGTCTAGATAACTGAGCAGTTCTTGGGCAAAGGCTTCCTGATGGAGCTGTTTTGCCGAAATGTTGACGGCAACAAAAAACGGCTCATCACGCAAAGTGCGTGCCGTATCGATAAAATCGCACGCTTGAATCAGTACCTCTTTCCCGATGAGGAGAATATCCCCGTTGGTTTCTGCAACCGAGATAAAGATATCGGGAGCCACGAACCCTGCTTCAGGATGCGGAAGACGCAGCAGTGCTTCATACCCTTCCAGTCGTAATGTTTTGGCATCAATCAACGGTTGAAAATAGAGTTCAAAAAGATTGTGAGAGAGGCCGTCGCGTATCAATGACTCAATATATAAAAAGTCGTGGAGGGCCCGCTGCATGGAGGTGTGATAATAGACGAACTGGTTTTTCCCTTTATTTTTCGCCTCGTACATCGCCGTATCGGCGTGTTTGATTAAATCTTCTGCACTTGACGCGTCTAGAGGATAGAGGACAATGCCGATAGATGAGGAGAGGAAAAAATCCATTTTATTGATTCTGAAAGGTTCTTTGAACGTCTGGATCAAACGTTCAGCCATTGCACTAACGCTTTGGCTATCGGCGTCTTGGAGTAAAATAACAAACTCATCGCCGCCGAAACGGGCACAAAAATCGTATTTACCGACACTCTCCCGGAGCCGATCGCTGACTTCAATCAGAATGGAATCACCGATTTTATGCCCCATCGTATCGTTAATATTTTTAAAATTATCCAAATCCAAAAACATGAGGGCAAATGGGGTGGAAACCGAATGTTCGAAACGGCTTTCGAGCTGCAGTTTAAGTTTGGCACGGTTTGGGAGCATGGTAAGCGGATCGTGATAGGCGAGAAAGGCAATCTCTTCACTTTGGGCTTTGGGGGCAGTGATATCGCTGGTAATACCGATAAAAAGATTCAGTTTCGGGTGATGGTAAATACGGCTGTTTAACCATCGTGTTTCTCCATTATGATGGAGAATTCGAAAACGGATTTCTTGCGCTTGTCCGGGAAGGAGGGTCTCAAAAAACATCTGTACCAAGGCACGATCCTCGAGATGAATCTGCTGTTGCCAGAGGGTATGATCGGATAAAAAGTTTTCTCGGCTAAATCCGAAAACTTTTTCTACGGCATGGTTGACATAGCGTAAAGAGAGGCTGTGATTATCGATATACCAAATGATTTCATTAATGCTGCTCAAAATCTCTTCGAGTTCCTGGTTTTTAGAGTTGAGGAGAGCAGCAAGCTCACGGGCTTGAAGCTCGATCATCTCTTTTGATTCTCGGAGTTCTCTGTTAAGGCGGTTAAGATCGGAGAGATTACGGACGTTGACAAAAAAGCGGACGTGTTCATTATGTTGAATCATCCGTACACTTTTAATGCTCTGGACAATAGTTCCGTTACTATGAATAAAATCGGTAGTGGAATCGAGGGATTTCCCCTCACGCATCACATGCGAAATACATTCGTGAAACACGTCAATGTCGGCCAAAATACTCAGAATGTTAAGTCCCAGCAAAAGGGCACTTTCATATCCCAGCATTTCAGAAAAAGCATCATTGGCGAAAAGAATGACTCCCCGTTCATCGACGATGATGATTCCCTCAGGAAGATAGTTTAGGACATCATAAAAGGGGATTTCGTTTTCCATTGAATCCTAAAAAAGTGATAGTTTTGTGATATTATATTTTTTTATTGTTTAAAACTTCCTTTTTTTAAGGTTAGGAGAGTGTAACCATAATTTGGATATAATCGCGAAATTTTAGTTATGTAAAGAGTTTTGCAATGGTACAAGTCACAAAATTAACAATGCGCTTCGGCAGCCGAATTTTATTTGAGGGGATTAACCTCAAACTGGATCGTAATAAACGTTACGGTCTTATCGGTGCGAACGGTGCGGGAAAAACGACATTTTTGAAAATCCTCAGCGGCGAGATCAAAGAGTACGAGGGGGATGTCTCTATCGAACCGGGTCTTAAAGTAGGTATTTTGGGACAAAATCAGTTCGCGTTTGAAGATTTCACGATTGCTGATGCGGTATTGTGGGGGAACAAACGTCTCTACGATGCGATCAAAGAGAAAGAGTATTTGTACGCCAACGGTGATTTTGAAGATGAGAAAACCAATGACCGCCTTGCCGAATTGGAGATGATTTCGGTTGAAGAAGATCCGACCTATGAGTACGATGTTCAAATCGCAAAGATTTTGGAAAACGTCGGGATTGCGGCAGAGCATCATAACGATTTGATGTCGAGCCTCCCCTCATCGGAAAAATTCAAAGTTTTGCTGGCGCAGGTCCTCTATCCGAAACCGGACGTTTTGTTCCTCGATGAGCCGACGAATAACCTCGATATCGATACGATCGGATGGTTGGAGCGTGAGCTTCAGCGCCATGAGGGGACATTGGTTATCATTTCGCATGACCGTCACTTTATTAACGCCGTTGTGACCAACATTCTCGACGTCGATTTCCAAAAAATCCGTGAGTTTACCGGAACGTATGATGACTGGTATCTTGCATCGACCGTTATGGCGAACCAAGCGCAGCTCGATCGTGATAAAAAAGTAAAAGAGAAAGAACAGCTCGAAGCGTTCGTACGCCGCTTCTCCGCAAATGCCTCTAAAGCGAAACAGGCTACCTCTCGTCAGAAACAATTGGATAAATTGACCATCGAGGATATTAAACCATCGTCTCGACGTGATCCGAGTATCGTCTTTAAAGCGAAACGCCAGATGGGAGATGAAGCACTTGAAGTAGTGAATGTCTCACACAGTTATGGTGATTTGAACGTATTGCATAATATCGATCTGAAAATCGCTCCGGGAGAAAAAATCGCCGTTATCGGTGCCAATGGTGCCGGTAAAACAACGCTCCTTAAAGTACTTATGGAAGAGATCAAACCGACCAGCGGAAGTGTCAAATGGGGGGCTACGATCGAGCCGAGTTATTTCCCGCAAGATACGACCGATAAGATCAAAGGTGACGGTACGTTGTACGATTGGCTCCGTGCGTTTGATCCGAAACGGGAGATTTCCGAGATCCGCAACTGTTTGGGACGTATGCTTTTCAACGGTGAACAGCAGGAAAAAAGTGTGGAGAAAATCAGCGGGGGAGAAAAACACCGTATGATGCTCTCTAAGATGATGTTGGAGGGGGGGAACTTCCTCGTTCTCGATGAACCGACCAATCACCTTGACCTCGAAGCAATCGTTGCACTCGGTGAAGCATTATACGAGTTTGACGGAAACGTTATCTGCGTGAGCCATGACCGTGAGTTGCTCGATGCATTTGCCGGACGTATTATCGAATTGCACCTCGATGGAACCTATGTTGATTTCAAAGGGACATACGAAGAGTTTGCCGAAGCGAAAGCGAGCGGATCACTGTAAGTAAATATTCGTTCGCCCTGAGCCTGTCGAAGGGTGTAACGTTCATGGTTCGACAGGCTCACCACGAACGGAAGTACGGAGAGGTAAAAACATGAATGATTACAAGAACTTCGTTGGACTCGGTGTTGCGGGCAATTTCGCCCTCCACCTCGAACAAGCGGGCGAGAGTGCCGATTTTAAAGACATTCTAACCGAAGATCCGAATGGTCCGAAAGGGATATTCCCTTTCTATATCCCCGGACGTGAGGGGCAGCTCGGTATCTATCCGATTAGTTCAGACACTATCATCCTTCCGAAGGAGGAATGCAACGTTCAGCCCGAACCGGAAGTGGCGTTGATCTGTGATCTCGAATACAGCTCGGAGGGAAAAGTAATACATATTATTCCCAAATTTTTTGGTGCCTATAACGATTGCTCCCTTCGTAAAGAAGGAGCTGCAAAAATCAGCCACAAAAAAAATTGGGGCGAAGCCTCCAAAGGGTTGTCATCTACTTTGATCCCTATCGATAGGTTTGAGGAAGGGGGGGTGATGGACAGCTATCGCATCGCCTCATTTTTACGTCGCGATGGCATGCTGATGCGCTACGGTGAAGATGTCGAATTGCAGGGATACAGTTTTTTTTATGCTAAATTGCTGGAGTGGATGAAAAAGCAGATGAATACCCAAGTTGATTTTGGTCCGCTGGAATCGATCGGGGAGTATCTCCGCGCAGCAGGGTGTCCGAAACAGGCCATTATCAGTATCGGTGCTACCCGCTACACCCATTTTGGTGAGACTAATTTTCTCCAAGAGGGGGATGAGGTCATCGTTGTCGTGTACGACAATACAAAGTACTGTACCAATCCGATCCTTTCGATGGCCAATCGTAACGCTTTTGAGGCGGAGGGAATCAGTGCTCTGGTCCAAAAGGTACAACGTGCTTGAAAAAGGACTGTATCGTCATTATAAAGGGAAATATTACGAAGTAATCGGGGTGGCAAAACATTCCGAAACCGGTGAGAACCTTGTTGTTTACCGTCCGCTCTACGGCGAACAGGGGCTATGGGTACGTCCGCTGGAAATGTTTGACGAAACCCTTCCCAATGGGACGAAACGTTTTACCTTTTGCGGTGAAAGCAAATGAGCCGAGGGACAAAACTCTCTCTCGATTTGGGAGCCTCTTGGGGTGAGGGGTGGAGTGTGGAAGAGGAGAAGAGTTCTAAAACATTTACCCTCCTTGATCCCTCCGCTCATCGCCTTGTTTTCCAAAAAGAGAAACGCAAAGGGAAAATCGTCACCCTTGTCGGCCCTTTTAGCCTTACCGAAGAAGAAGCCCAAAAAACTCTTTCTGTCTTAAAAAAGTCGCTCGCCTGCGGCGGGGCTTATAAAGAGGGGTGGATGGAGTTTCAAGGGGATATTTCTCCTAAAGTGCGTGAGCACCTCGAAAAATTGGGATTCAAATTCAAAAAATAGGTACCAAAGCACGGCTTGCTGTGCGTGGGCTTCGCGCCGAGCGCATTATGCCCTGCGGGTAAAACACAGCGTTAGCGTAGTGAATCGGGATTTTATTACGATGACGTATTTATAGTGTATTACTGAATACGACTTGATTCCTTCCCCGCTCTTTCGCCGCATAGAGGTTCGTATCCGCAGCATGGATCAGCTCATCGTCTCCCATTTGGGCGGTAGGGATGATACAAATGCCCCCTATCGAGACGCTCAGAATCGGCAAGATCTTTGACCCTTTATGCTCTATTTTTAAACTTTCAATCGTTGAACGTACTTTTTCCCCCATGAGTTGACCATTTTTGCAATCGGTATCGGTGAGTATAATCCCAAACTCTTCTCCCCCCAAACGAAACGGATAGTCCCCCGGGCGCTGCAGGGTATTTTTAAGCACTTTGGCGACAGCTTGGAGGGCAAGATCTCCTTGCAAGTGACCGTAGGTGTCATTGTATTGTTTGAAAAAATCGATATCGAGCATCATGAAAATGAAAGGCTTCTGGGAACGGAGGGCGCGTTTGAACTCTCGTTCGTAAATGATATTAAAATAACGCCGGTTGTACATCGCGGTAAGAGAATCGGTATAGGAAGCTTGCTCAAGTTTGAAATTGAGATGCTGAAGCGTTTCGGTTGATGCCATAAGTTGGTGCTGCTGCAGCTCGATACGGGCAAAAATTTTCCACGCCAATCCCATTACGAGCGCTAAAGTCGTCCCCAAAAAGAGAATGAGCTGCATGAGCGCATTTTCATACTGTGCGAGCAGCAGAGCATGTTCATAGCGTGCTGAAGCATTTTCATACGCAATCAGTTGATGAATGATCGTGTGTATAAAACGGATATTATGATCCAGTGTACTTAACGACAAGGGATGGGCTTGTCCCGGATCGGTTATCAAGGATCGTACTTGTATAAAATAGTGTTCTAAACGCTCTATTTGGGATGCGGTATAATCGATATACGCCATCTCTTCAGGTTGTTTTTGATGAGAGAGATACTCAGCCCACAGTTGGTCAATCCGATCCAGTCCCAGGGAGATCTCTTCGACTGCTTGCTCATCACTGATGAGTTGGTTGTTCCATCGGTAAATGGGGGATGCCAGAGTGTTGTGGTACGTCTCGGTAATCGAATTCAGCTCGCTAAGAGGGAGCAGGGAACCAAAATAGAGGGTGTCCATGTTCCGTTTGATATTTTGGATATTAATATAACCGATGAGTCCGACGACACCCAAACCAAACCCTACAATCAGCAATAAATAGAGAAGTTTGGATTTAAGTTTGAGTGATTCCACGGTTTGTATTAATCTTTTCTATTTGGATAGATAACCTAAGCAACTCCTATACCAAAAGCCATTACAATGATATATTTTAAAGGGGAGGCAGATAATGGCAAAACGAATTATTAAAGATGAACGGATCAAAGCGATTGTTCATAACATTGCCGAAGATTTCCGTTTTTCCCATGAAACGGGTGATTATGCGCTGTTGTTTTACAAAGCCGATACGGAAGGGGTCATTCGGGGTAGCGATATTGAGTCGATGATCGAATATCTTTCGACGGGACTTACGGAATTGCAAGACAATATTCAATGGCGTAGAGAGTTCCTGAGTGAGAACCCGGGGATTGATGAGATGCGGATGTTGGAGAATTTGGGTGTGATTGAAAAAGAGTATATCGATCTGCTCGCATTTTTACAATAAAAATAAAGGAGACAAAAGTGAGAATAAAACCAATGAAACATTTTTTGATGAGCACGCTTTTCGTCGTATCTGCCGTGAATGCCAATGATAGTTTGAACAGTGAAATCAGCCATCTTATAGGCGGAGCGGTTATGGCAGGGGGGATCACTGCTGTGGTAGATCGCTATTATCCAGAGTATCGGGAAGATCGAGGATGGGTCGGTTTTGGACTCAGTAGTGCTGCAATTATCGCGTTTGAAAGTGTAACGGTTGCTTTGAACGGAGATGTCCACGGACAGTTACTCGATGTCGCTTACCATGTAACAGGTTCAGCATTGGGAGCGTTTGTAACCGATCAATATTTGTTATCACCCGTCATACAAAACTCGTCGAGCGAAGGAAAGTATATTGGCGTGACGCTTCAACACACTTTTTAAATTTTTTTAAGGCTTATAGGGTTCTAGGGGCATTTTTTTACCGATTGCGTACTGAATTCCCCCCTGTAAATCGATAACGTCATAGCTCTGCTGTTTGCCTAGAAAAGTACCGACTGTCTGGGTACGGCTTCCACTGTTGCAGATAAGGGCGAATTTTTCCCCTTTTTTGACCACTTTGTTTAACTTCCCTAAAAAGGCTTCGATATTGTAATTCCCCTGTTCATCAAAAAACATGATGGGGTATGAACCTTTGACGATGCCTGTTGTTTTCCACTCTCCGGGGGTGCGGATATCGATGATTTTGATTTTGGAGTCGATGAGCTTTTGATCGATCGGTTGGCGGATATAATCGGCGGTAAGTGTTGTGATGGCGAGTAAAAGAGATAAAAGGGCTAAGCGCATATTGGCTCCTAATAGGTATAATGGTGACATTGTATCGATGAATTGCTAACGTGAGGGTATATGAACGTATCTAAAGAAGAAAATTCAAAACGGCTTCGGTATATCCGTTTGCTTGGGCGGTTTATCAGCGGGATCATTTCCTATTTGGCAAAAAGTGAAAATCCGACCAAAGAGCAGTATGATCAAAAAGTGGATATGAATTTCCGATTTTTGGAAAAAAATGAAGCGGTAAAGCTCTATAAGGATGAATATACCGAACTCGAAGCCTTGGGACAGAAGATTCTCGATTTTCGCGCCTCGGATACCGATATTGAGACAATCAAAGAGGAGCTTTTTTACGCCCAAAATCAGCTCGAGAAACGGATTAATGCCCGCCGCTATAAAAAGTCAAAACACGATCATCATGCTACAGACGGATGGTAACCCTTAAAGCCATCCCGTATGTTCAAGAAGAATTTTACATCCCAATCCGATAAGGATGACTCCTCCGAGTATTTCGGCTTTGGATTCGAGAAGAGAACCGAGCTTTTTCCCGATAGTGACGGCACCGAAACACAGGGCAAACGTTACGAGTGCGATTATAGCCGAAGCGAAATAGATATCGGTTTGCAAAAAGGCAAACGTCACCCCTACCGCCATCGCATCGATACTGGTGGCGACGGCTAACGTGATGAGGGTTTTTGTAGAGAGGTCGGTTACCTCTTCGTCAAACTCGTCTTGGTACGCTTCATAGAGCATTTTCCCTCCCAATCCCGTGAGCAGAACAAATGCGATCCAGTGATCATACGCTTGGACGTACCCCGAAAAACTGATTCCGATAAGATATCCCGCAAGCGGCATTGCCCCTTGGGACAACCCAAATACCGCGGCTATAACTAAAATTTTAGAGAACAACAGCTCTTTGTATTTTGAACCGATGGCGATGGAGACGGCGACGGAGTCCATTGCTAACGCAACAGCGAGGAGGAGCAGCATTTCCATAAGAATATCCAATAAAAAAAGTGGCGAATTATAGCGAATAGAGGTTTAAGGGTGTGTACGAAGCGTGACCCCGGTAGGCATAGGACTCATGATGCGTGTACCATCGTTACGGATGAGGAGATAGGCAATCGATAAAGAGTGTAACAGAGAAACAGCCTTCGACTCCTCCATGACCGATACGGCGGTCGCGAGGGCATCAAGACGGGTATTATCGTCGGTATCGATCAAAGTGACGGAGGCAAACCATTGCTGGGGTTTCAATGTTTTTGGATTAAGGAGATGGTTATGGGCTTTCGTTTTGATATAACGCTCATAATTGCCGCTTGTGCTCACGGCCACACGCGGTAATGTCGATACCATAGTGGCGATTTCTCCTTCGGGAGTGAACGGATCTTGTACCGCTATGGTACACATCCCTAAACATCCGATATCTCCGGATGCGGCTACAATCGCTTGGGTCTGTTGATGCTGTGTCAACAGTTCCAGAGCAAGATCAACGGCGTATCCTTTGCCGATGCCACCTAAATCAATGATGGTGCCGGGCTGAATCTTTACCGAATCACCTTCTAAGGTTATTTTGTTGTTTCCGACATATTGGCCCATCGTAGTAATTTCTTTCTTGGAGGGGAGGTGTTCTTTGTCGGTTCCAAAACCATAAGCACCATGGCTTAGGGAACCGATGGTTATATCGAATGCCCCATCGCTTAACCTATTCATTTCCATAGAGCGTTCCAGTACGCGTCGCGTCACTGGCGATAGCGTTGCGTGATGGGTTTGGTTTAGGAGCGAAATTTCTGAATCGGCTTTATAGGTTGAAAGCCGATGATCGAGATCGGCGAACAGGTTGAACACTTGGTCACTCAGTGTATTCTCGGCGACACTGACGCTAATCAATGTTCCCATATGCACTTGCGTCCTTTCCTGCGACCAGCCCAATACTCCCAATACCATTAATGTGACAATCCATTTCATAACCGAAGTGTAACATGATAGAGATGAGTTTAAGTAAATGATAGTTAATTTCAATATTAATATTGTTTTCAGATTGTTCCCCTATACTTTCGTTATTAATAATCAGTATCATAAAAGGATAACCTATGAAAACACTTTTCCTGAGCACTGCTGCCGTACTGGCTCTTTCTACCAATCTTTCGGCCGATGAGATCAGCGATCTCAAAGCACAGCTGAAAGCGATTACGGAACGTTTGGAGACGATTGAAAGCAGTCATAAAAAGCAGACTGAACAAACTCAGGCTTTGACAGAGGAGTTGATCAATGTTCAAAACGCTACCTCATTTACCTCTCTCGACACTACTCAAGATGTTCAAGGACTCGGTACCGCGGCATCGAAAGTGTATTATTCGAAAAATCCCCTCTCCATCGGTGGTTATGGTGAATTGTATTACTCGAAATACAATGACAGTGTAGGGAATGGGGATACTAAAGACGGTTACGGGGATACGTACCGATTTATCCCTTATATCGGCTACAAATTCAGCGATACCATCATCCTTAATTCCGAAATCGAATTTGAACACGGTAATGAAGTGGCGATTGAGCAGCTTTATGTCGATTTTATCCTTGATCCGCTGGCAACCGTGCGTGTCGGGCATCAGCTCGTTCCGATGGGGTATGTCAATCTTTATCACGAACCGACACTGTTTAATACGGTACAGCGCCCCGATGTTGAGAAACAACTTATTCCCTCTACCTGGCATGAACTTGGTCTGAGTGTGTATGGGAAAACGGATAGTTTTGAGTATCAGGCGGGAGTATTTACGGCTTTGGATATGAATAATGGAGCGATCGGAACTCCGCTAACGGATAAAGATTGGATTCGCAAAGCACGTATCGGGAATGAAAGTGACAAAGGGATGGATAATACGGCGGTTGTAGCACGGCTCGATTACAACGGTATCAATGGCCTTCAAATCGGGGCAAGTGCTTATGCGGCAAAAGCGGGAAACGCAAAAATTGCGGAGAAAGAAGAGGGGGATATGTTTATGGCCGATCTGCATGCTCTCTATCAGCTTGAAGGGTTCAAAGTACGTGCCCTTTATACGCAAAGCTATTTAACCCATGCCGATGCGTATAGCCTCTCAATGCCTGAAAAAGCCCATGGCGGTTATGTGAACTTAGAGTATAATGTCCTACCATTTTTTACACAAACGTCTGATCGCCTTCCGATCTTTTTCCAATACGAAAACTACAATCTTGCGAGTGAGAGAGTCGATGGTTCATCGTTTGGAGATACGCAGAGTTTTACCTACGGTTTGAACTATTTTCCGCATGAGCAAGTGGTGCTCAAAGGGGAATATATGCTTCGTCATAACCGTAACAGTGTGGATTTCCATGTGAGCGAAGGGATCTATTCGTTTGGATTAGGATTTATATTTTGATGAAAACCGTTTTCTTTTTACTCTTCGCCATCACATCGAGTTTCGCCCAAGTATTGGGCGATCCTATGGTTCTGACTCAACGTGCTTTTGCCGCTAAAAGTGTAGAAACCCAAAATATCATTCTCAATGATCTGCAAGTCGCACAGCTCTCAAAAGCTTCCACCCAAAAAATAGACACGAGACTCTACCGTATATACAGTGCGAAGAACGGTACACAGACGCTGGGATATGGTGTTTTAGTGAATAAAAAAGTACGTACAAAAACGGCAATCGCCCTCTATCTGATCGGTGTGGACGGTAAAATCAAATCGATTGAAATCGTCGCCTTTAACGAACCTCTTGAATATCTTCCAACAAAAAAATGGTTGGATGTCTTTGACAATAAAAACAGTGCAAGTACCCTTAAACTGAATCAAGACATTCCGACCACTACCGGTGCCACCTTATCGGCTCGGGCAATTAGCGACGGTGCCCGAGCGGCATTAGCCCTTCTGGATATCGTGAAGCCATGAAGTTTATCGTCTCTAAAAAACTCTCCGATACCCCGGTGATGCGGATCATCCTTATTTGGATGTTTATAGTGGTAGCAGGTGTTCTTGTCTTGAATCTGGTGGCCAAATCAATCGATTATGGAACCAGTCTGGGGGAGTGGAAAAGCGTCATCATGGGTAACGAAGCCGAATTCATCGATCCGCTTCCTCTGAGTGATTTGGTGTTGCAGGTTCATACCGATCTCTTTGCTCTTATTATGATTTTTGTCATGATTGCATCGGTCTTGGGACGCAGCCCGGTCTCCCATCGGCTCAAAGCATTGGTGTTGGGCTCGGCCCTTGCAGGTTTGCTCCTCTACCCATTGGGCTGGCTCAGTGTTACGTGGTTCGGGGAAGCATCCGTGGCTGCCGGCGCTTTTGGTTTTATCGCATTTCATCTTTTGATGTTAATCGCCAGTATGGTCCTCATTGTCGGACTGATTCGAAAGAGAATTTAATGCCTGCACGATTCGTACGATTTGCAGCAGTCGCGTTTGGTTCTTTGATCTTTGTGCAGCTTTTTATCGGTGCACTGTTGTTTTATCTTCTCATCGGATTTTCTGCTCAGGATGTGATGGAGTATTATCGCATCAAATCCTTCCATGGATTGATAGAAACCCTCATCCCCCATCTTTTATTTATCTCCATTGTCCTCATGGCCACACTCCATTTTTTGGCATTCGTGCAGACCAAGGAAAATGTTGATAAAGTGCGCTTAAGCCATACCCTTTTTGTCTTGTTTTTAGTGGATCAAACAAGCCCGATCGCCATTGCGCAGGGGGTGGAAATTTTTGCTTACCTAAAAATAGGGGCATTTTTAGGATTTGAGCTCGTTTTAGGGTGGGTTTGGATGATAATTTTTACGTCGTCATTAAAATCTGCATAATGCATTAGCCAGGCATTATTCAACGCGTTTGAGACGCTGTTTTACATCACTGAGACGGACGAAACTAAACCCCTCTTTGCGCAATGCGGTGAGGGCATCGATAATCCCCTCTCGGGTTCCGCTCTCGGGGTGGTTCATGTGGGCGATGATGATGTCGCCGCTGCGGGCATTTTTGATACGGTGTGAAACTTCATCGCTCGGGAGTGTCGCCCCTGCATCAGCGATGATGGCAAATCCTCCGATCTCTACACCTGTTTTGTGAGCGATATCCACTGCGATTTCATCATAATAAGCGGTGCCGGATCGGAAAAAAGCGGGACGTTTGCCGGTCAACTTTTCGATTTTTTTGCTGTTCCCTTCGATCTCTTTGGTTACCTCTTCAGCTGATGCGGTACCGGCGATGTTGTAGACGCTTTTGCCGTTGACAGAGAGAGGACGATGCTCCGTTCCGTGGTTGCCGATCTCGAAAAGAGGGTTGGTGGCGAGACGCGCAAAAATCTCAGGATTCGTATCGATCCAGCGGGCATTGATAAAGAGTGTTGCGGGGATACGGTTTTGGATCAGAAAATCGATCAGTTCGGCGTCATATTGAGAGCTGCGAGGGCTCCCTCCGCAGGCATCCAAGGTCAATGCGATCTCTTTGGTTCCGGTCTGAAACCGGGTAACGACTCCGGTGACGTTCTCTCCCCACTGCGCAGGTTCTTGTGCTCCCAACGAAGCAAATAGCAGAGTGGATAAAAGGAGAGATTTAAACATGGAGTAAAATCCTGAGGATTAAGATGCGAAATTGTACCATTATTCCGTTTTTTCTTTGACGTAGCCTACCCCTTTATTTCTTAGGGGAGAGCGCCTAGCCAACCAGGACTTCGACGCGGTTTCGCCCATTTTCCTTTGCCTGATAAAGGGCATCGTCCACTCTTTTCAAAAATGCGTTCGAATCATCCTGCGGTGCGAATGCGGTAACTCCGAAACTGACGGTCAGGTTGCCAACCCGCTCAAAAGGGTGCTGAACGATCTCTTGCCGCAGTTTCTCAGCCGCACCGCCGGCGGCTGCCCCGTCCGATTGGGGCATCAAAATCATGAACTCTTCGCCGCCCCACCGCGCAACGATATCGACCGAGCGAATATTGCTCTTCACCACTTCAGTGAGAGTCTGCAGAACAGAGTCGCCTGCATCATGACCAAATGTGTCATTCACCCGTTTGAAATAATCGATATCGTACATGACGAGGGAGAGTGGCGTACCGTATCTTTTGGCCCGTTCGATCTCTTTTTCGAGCTGCATGCTGAATTCTCTCCGGTTGGCGATACCGGTGAGCGTATCGGTCGTAGCCAGCAGATTGATCTCCTCCTCGGAACGTTTGCGCTGCACGGCTGAAGAGAGGACATTGGCCACCGCTTGCAAAAAGTTCATGTCATCCTTGCTGAAATCACGCGGGTATGCCGAAAATACGCCAATTACCCCAAATAAATTGGTGTGTGAACCAATCTGCAATGTGACTCCGCTAACCACACCCAACTGCTTTAGCAAGAAGGTGTGACATGCCAGATGGGGTTCGTTGGATGGATCGCCCAAGATGAGCGGTTGTTCGGATGGCTGGGTTAAGCACGATGAGAGGGCAAAGTCCGCATTGTTTAGAAATTGATCCTTCGCTACCGTATCCCATCCGGTGCCGGCCCGAAATAACAGTGTTTCGCTCTTTGGCTGTGCTTCGAGGATCAGGGAGAATTTCACTTCCAACGTTTGGGTAACCAGCTCTACCGCATGTTCGAATACCGCGCTTAACTCTTTTCCGGACAAGGCAAAAGAGCCGAGTTCGGCGACTGCAGCCTGTTCTCGCTCTCTGATTACCAGCGCCTCTTCCGCATGTTTACGCGAGGTAATATCCAGTACATAGATACGGATCAGATCCGCTTCTTTGATATAAGAAATATGTTGTTCGTAGACGGCATTTCCCAGTCTGATTTCGCGAATGCTCTCTTGTTGGTCGTGTTGCCGCAGCGTAGCGGAAATCTCCGTTATCCCCTGCAATTGCGGATGCAACTGTCCGGCGGTGCTCAAGTCCGGAAACGCTTTTTCAGCTGCCGGATTGATGTAGGTAAGTTCTGCTGAGGAACCGATCTCGATCACCGGATTGGGATTCAGTCTGGGATAGGATGCCAGGCGGAGAATTTCCTCCTGCGCCTGTTGGCGCTCAATCCCATGTTTGATATTCAGAAGCAAATCATCCATCTGATAGGGTTTGAGCAAATAGGAAAATGCCCCCTGCTTGGTAGCGTTGATGGCGGTCTCCATGGATGCGTGACCGGTCAGAATGATCGCCTCTGTCAACGGCGAGATTTCCTTGATCCGTGCCATGATCTCAAGGCCGTTCATATCCGGCAGCATCAGATCGATCAATGCCAGGCTGATCGTTGCCGGCTGTGCCATAGCGGCAATGGCTTCGGCTCCGTTGCCGGCGAGGATAGGCTGATAACCCTTGATCCGTAGAATGTCACCAAGGGTTTTTCTGAGATTTTGGTCATCGTCGACGACTAAAATAGTGGGTGCTTGTTTCATGTCATACCCTTACCGCTTTCATGGTGTCACCAGCATGTTCTGTAATTTCTTGAGTCGGATTTCCTCGATCATGTTCAGCAAATCATCGGTTTCGAACGGCTTGTACAAGCTGGTATACGCACCAATGTTGAGCCCTTTTTCAAGAGATTCTCCCATTTCATGGCGATATCCGGTCACCAGTACCACCGGCTTGGAGGGGTATTTTGCCCGTATTTTCTGCAGCACTTCCAATCCGTTCACATCTCCCAGCTTAAGATCGAGGACGACGACGAGCTTATAGCCCTTTGCCAAATCTTCCATGACGCTCTCCGGGGTGCTTTCTGTTTCGACTTGGTAGCCTCTAAGGGTCAATAAATCCTTTAGGGTTTTGGAGAAAACGGGATCATCATCCACGATTAAAATGCTCTCTTCCTTGCGCAGCAGGGAAAGGAAGGAGAGAATGACTTGAAAGTTCATCGGTTTGTTCAAGACGGCGTACGCACCGGAGTGCTTTGCTTCATTCAGCAGTTCATTGGTAGCATAGGCACTGATCAGAACCACAGGGAGGTCCGGGATGATTTCCTGCATCTGTTTCATTGCCTCGACACCGTTGATACCGGGCATTTTCATATCCATCAGGACACAATCGGGAGGGTCTAATTTGACTTTTTCCACCCCTTCCTCGCCGGTGTAGGCGGCAATGGGTTCGTATCCTTTGATTTTTAGAATATCGCATGTCGTTTTAACGATACGCCGGTCGTCGTCCACTACTAGAATTTTCATTATCACTCCTTTACTAAATTATTGTCGGGCAAGGTAACAAAAAACGTACTCCCTTTGCCGGGGGTGCTTTGCACTGCCACACTGCCGCCATTGGCCTCGGTCAGTTTTTTGACCACGGCCAGCCCTAACCCGATGCGCCGTATTTTGGTGGTAAAGAGCGGCTGAAACAATTTGGGAAGTATCTCCGGCGTCATGCCGATACCGCTGTCGCGCACGCTGATGGTGAGTGCATTTGCGTCCGCCTCTGCACTCGCTCGGATTTGCAGTATACCCCCCTCCGGCATCGCCTCCATCGCATTGGTGATCAGGTTGCGAAACACCTGCTGTATCTGTAACGGATCAACCAAAAGGAGGGGGGATGGTTCGGGTATATCCAGCTGCACGGTGATTGATGGGGGAATGGGAGAGGCCTCTAGAAGCTGTGCGAATAACTCCCTGATCTCCACACTCTCAGGTCGCGGCGGCTTGGTACGCACCGCATCCAGCAAGTCAGAGAGGATGTGATCGGCTGAGGCGATTTCATCGTGGATAATATCCAGGTACTCCTTGACACTTTCATCGGCGTCAGGGAGGACAGATTGGAGGAAATAGACGGCGTTGTTCATTACCCCCAGCGGGTTGCGCAATTCGTGTCCCACATTGTCGGCGATTTTTCCCAGCACGGCCAGAGACTCTTTGCGCACGAGTTCGTTCTGCGCTTCGAGCAACTGTTGTGTCCGCTCCTTCACCTTAGCATCGAGTTCTTCGTTCAGCTCGCGGATCTGCTCTTCCGCCATCTCGCGCCGTTTCACTTCTTCCCGTATCTCTTTGAACATCGCCGTAATAAAAACAAC
Source organism: Sulfuricurvum sp. (assembly GCF_049587615.1). Lineage (GTDB taxonomy): Bacteria > Campylobacterota > Campylobacteria > Campylobacterales > Sulfurimonadaceae > Sulfuricurvum. The sequence goes on along the minus strand of NZ_JBAVEF010000026.1, from coordinate 392 downwards.
GAGAAACAAGCCGTCCAGGAAGGGGGTGAGGACACCGGCAAACTCAAGCTCGGTATTGTAATGCCCATCCCACAGAAAATCGATTGCCAAGACAATCATGACTGAGACGATCACCGCCGCTATCAAAAACAGTACAGCAAATCGGAGTGGGCTTACTTTCAGAAGCCGGCGAACGATCTGTTTCAATAGTTGATCCAAAAAACTCATAATACTCCTTTTATTTTATCCGCTGAGGGGAGGATGACAGTAAACTGAGTCCCTTGATCCACTTCGCTCTCCACCTTGACCGTTCCCCCATTGGCCTCGATCAGGTTTTTCACGACCACCAGCCCCAGTCCGATACCGCGCGCTTTGGTAGTGAACAGCGGCTGGAACAGTTTGCCCATATGCTC
>NZ_JBAVEF010000025.1:0-180328 GCF_049587615.1 Sulfuricurvum sp. | reverse complement strand
ATCGCCAATGTCACGGCTTGCGTATCTGAGAGTGCGCCGGTACCGTTATCGGTTGCAATGACGTTGAATGAATAGCTGGATTTGGTTTCAAAATTTGGATCCGCCGTTAGTGTTACCGCACCTGTCGTACCGTTAATGCTGAACAATCCTGCATCGGTACCGCCCAGGCTGTAGGTAATTGTATCCGCCGTGTCTTCATCGGTTGCAATAGCTGTGTAAACTACTTGCCCCGCTCCGCTGTTCTCATCAATCGCCGTCGCTGTCGCAGCTGATGTAATTACAGGTGCCTCGTTCACATTGTTAATCGCCAAGGTTACCGCTTGTTCGCTTGCATTGTTTGATGCATCGGTCGCAACCACCGTAAAGCTGTAGCTTGATTTGGCTTCAAAGTTCGGATCAGCTGTTAGCGTTACTGCTCCGGTTGTTGGATTAATGGTAAATAGTGCAACATCACCGGTTGCAGCTTTTAGTGTATAGGTAATTGCAGAAGTATCGGTTGCAGTCGCTGTGTAAACCACTTGAGCCGCTCCACTGTTCTCATCAATCGCTGTCGCGGTAGTTCCTGATGTAATGACCGGTGCCGTTGTATCAGGAGTGCTATCTTCACCCCCACCGCTTCCTATAGCAACAGCAACACCTCCGACCGTAAGTGCTCCCAACCCTAGCAGCGCACCGTTAGAAAGCCCCATGAACCCCCCTGCACCGCCGGCAGTTCCGACTCCTCCAGCACCACCTCCGGCAGCATCCGTAACAGCTCCCGTAGCTGCTGCAGCGTAATGAGGCAAATTCGATACGCCCGTTTGTTTCGCAACGGCTACCTGTAATTGCTCGTTCCCCTGAGTCATCCCCATCAACCGGTCATGATTCCCGTGTGCATACACAAATGTATTGCCATCTGTCGAGCCCATATCGCCCATCGATGTAATGGTGTGGATTCCCCCCTCATTTGCGGCCAGTTCTACTGAGGAACTGTTTTCTTGATAAAATCCTTCGAATATGACATGCGTTCCGTCGGCATATTGGAGCTGAAGCGTCTCATCTGATTTTATGGCGACAACATCATCAACGATCTCCTCTTTACCACCCAGTTTTTTAACAATCCGGTATTTTTCACCGGCTTTTACTTTTATTAGATTCGCTTCACCTGTTTTTAGATTTTGTACGGTCCCTTTGTCCCCTACAATCTCCAATACCTCTTTAACCTGCACCGACTGCGCTGTCACATGTGATTTCATAATTCTGCCTCCAATAAAAAACTCTACAATATTAATCTTATATCATTTCAATTGTTTTGTTATGTTTATTTTGAAGATATTTTCCTACATATCAATAATCATGAAAATATGTTTCATTATGTATCACTATTGTATCCATTAGACTATCTCACTTGCTAAATCAGCCCGTCACGCTGCATCCGTTCCTGCAGTGCGATCAGGATATAGGCACTGACGGTTCCGCCGTGAAACTCACGAATTTTATCTTCCCATGCCGTGGGGATGGTAATGAGCTTTTTTTTCTTCTCTTTGTCATTTTTATGACTCTCTTCACGCTCGCTCATGGCGGCGGAACTTTTCACCTTTTCGATATTCTGCAAAAAACTTTTTTTGGCCATTCGATATCCTTTATATATATTTTTAATATCTATTTTATATTCAAAATAGATTTAACTTCCTCAAACAAATCATCCATCTCCTGGTCAGCACGGCTGAAAATCCGGTACTCTTTGATGCTTTTTCCCTCTCCGACAGAGTTAGCGATATCGACACGTTGACGGAGAATCGAGACGAGAAGTTCGAAGTGTTCGGAGGTACAGACAAAGTCGATCAAATCACCGAACCGTTTCATCGCAGGATTGATGTTATTAAAGAGGATATGGGTTTTGATCGTTTCGCCCTGAATCTCGGAGAGGCTTTTGAGGATCTCTTCGTATTTTTGCAATCCCATCAGATCAAAGGGCTTGTCGCTTACGGGGGTAATGAGCAGATCCGAAGCGATGATGGCGACACGGTTAAAAGCACTGTCAAATCCCCCCGAATCGATAATCGTGAGAACATCGTCCGAATCGGCTGCCGCATACTCCGCCAACTCTTCGGCAGTGTTGAAATGGAGCATCGGTATCGGTGAGAGGCTGTGTTCACGGCGCAGAGCATTCGTCACGGTGAGGGAACGCTGCGTGTCCAGATCAATGATGCGGGTATCCATAATCTTGGAGAAGCTGACGGCGAGATTCCACGCAACGGTGGATTTGCCGACGCCCCCTTTTTGATGCGAGAGAGTGAGGATCATTTATATACCTTCGATATGAATAGAATATTTAAAGTATATATTTTATACCCTTAAAAGAGACCCTACATAAAATTCACGATCCGCTCAAAAATAAAGCGCCCTCAACCTTAAGAAATCTTTCGTTATCATCTAACCAAAGCTCATCCAAGAAGGAGGTTTCGATGGAAATAGACTGGCTCACAATTTTCGTCGGCATTATCGCCCTGTGCAGCGTATTTGTAACGGTCGTTATTATTATGATCGGTATCTATACGCTCAAAACGATGCAACAGCTTAGTGAATTTACCGCTCATGTCCAAAACGAGCTCAGTTTCCTCTCAACCAAAGCGGTACTCACACTGCATGAGGTAAACGAACTCCTCGGTCATCTCAAAGAAGAGACCCGCTCTCTCAGCGATAAATCGAAACTCTCGCTAATCGAATTGCACAATTTAATCTCGTTTCTCCATGATGAAACCAAAACCCTCGCCCTCAAAGCGTCGAACGGCATCGCGAAAGTAACGATCGGCTCCCTCTTGATCGGAGCATTGTCCCAAATTTTAAAGAAAAAAAATAACCCCTAGGAGAAAAATATGGACCACAACAATACACTCACCTTTATCGTCGGTGCCGCACTCGGTACCATTGCCGGATATTATCTGTTTAAACATCAAGACGAAATCGTCGATAAAATCCATGAGCTGGAAGGAAATCTCAATATCGATCATAATACCCTTATCGATAAAGCGAAAAGTAAACTCGACACGTTGACCCAAAATGTCCAATCAACCATCGAGCGCTACACCCACGGCAGTGAAGCTAAAACGACCGACGAAATCACCGAAATTATGGCGGAACTCTCTCGATTACGTGAAGAGGTTAAAGCACTCCAAGCATCCTAGTCGTTGTACCAAAGGAATAAATCCCCTTGGTTTTACAAGCCGTTATAGCACGGGAACCTCTGCCTCTTTGAGGCAGAAATAAATCAGTGCAACGGACTCCGGTTTGTTTTACGGAGCATCCGAAGCGTCGTTAGGGCAAAAGCGACAATGGCAGGACCAAATATAAATCCCCAGAACCCGAATGTTGCCAATCCTCCTACCAGCGCGAAAAAAATCAAAAACTCATTCATCTTCCGTTTTTCATCATTTAATGCACGGTTAACAAAATTCAAAATGAGCAATTTAACGATGTTATCAATAAAAAATGCCATCATCGCCCACGAATAGATCGAAATGATCACGGCATTCATAATATTCCCCTCAAAATATTCATTCAGCGCTACGGGAATCCATACCAGTGCGGTCCCTACAACCGGGATGATAGCCGCAATCCCGGTCATAAATCCGAGTAAAAAGGGGTTGTAGCCTTCGAAAAAAGCGATAAAAATCCCAAATGCCAGCCCTTGGGTAATCATCACACCCCCAAGCGTATAAAACACCACTGCCGTCGTACTCAGCATATCGGTAAAAACTGCCCTTTTGACCGTTCGTGAGAGGGGGACAATGGGAAGAAGAAAAAGCATAATACTTCGTCCGTACCAGCTTAGGAAAAAGAAAAAGATAACGACCATGACCATCTCTCCCAGCATAGAGAAAAAAGTTTTCAATCCGCTCCCCAACCATGCGGCCAATGTGGTAGTAATCTCATCTCGGTGCATTTTAGCCATTTCGATCAGATGGTCCAATGGCTCTTTCAGCCACCCTAAATATGCCGGAAGAGTCGTTGTGAGGGTATCAATCCTATCTCCTAAAGAACGGATCATCTCAATACTGCTGGCGGGCTGATTGAACAGGTAGTACAAGAACGTCGCAATGGGGACAAAAAGGATCAAAGAGAGTCCCAGTGTCACAATACCCGCCGAAAAAAGTGACGCTCCAGAGCTTAGCATGGGGATACACCGCAGTTTGCTTTCAACGATACGGTACAACGGGAAAATGACGACCGCCAATAAAAAAGCAACAAAAAAGCTTTTTAAAAAAGGGGAAAATAACCATATGACGAGCCCCAAGGCCAAAAAAATCATAAAACGGACAAATATCTTGTTTTCCATTGCTACCCTTTAGTATTGATGGTGAACGAAGCTTTTAAAACTTCCATCCAGATGCTCTAACATTTCACGTGTTCCCTCTTCCAAAACAGAACCGTTTTCGAGAACGTAGATATAATCGGCTTTCGTAATCGTACTGAGACGGTGGGCGATGATGATCACTGTTTTCCCTTCTAGAAATTTTTCTAACGCTTCAAACAGGGCAGACTCAGTATGGACATCCAGTGCGGAAGTCGACTCGTCAAAAATGACTACCTTCGGATTCGCGAGTACCATCCGCGCAATACTAAGACGCTGACGCTGCCCTCCGGAGAGTCGAATTCCAAGTTTACCCACCTGAGTTTCCAATCCCTGCGGTAAAGTACGGACAAAATGAGAGAGCTGCGCAATACCTAATGCTTCGAAAATAGCTTCATCCGCTACCTCATCCCCCATCGTAAGATTAAATCGGAGAGTATCGTTAAACATTAACGGCTGTTGCAGCACAACAAAGATTTCATCCCGGATACGGGAAAATCCAATATGATCGACACTTATCCCGTTATAACGGATATCTCCTGATGTGGGGGGATAAAATCCGACGAGGAGCTGAGAAAGTGTACTCTTTCCACTCCCGCTGGCACCGATAATCGCCACTTTTTTCCCGGCTCCAATGGAGAGAGTAAGATTTTTCAATACCGGCTCGGAGGGATCATAACCAAACACCAATGCAGAGGTTTCAATACAGATTCCTTTAGCTTCGGCAAACGGATCTGAGGAGATCGTATAGGAGGGCTCTTTGGGAAGGGAGAGGAGTTCGTTGAGACGGGCAAGGGCATTTTTAGCATTGGCAAAACTGTATTGGAGTGATAACAGCTCCTGTACCGGAGTCATCATAAACCACAAGTAGCCGAAAATTCCGAACATAAGTCCGATAGAGAGATCCGAATACAGTACCATGACCAGTCCCAACGCACGAAAGATCTCAAATCCGCTCAAAAAGAGGGTATACGAAAACCGCTCGCCCCGTAATGCTTGAATACCGTAGCGTCCTGCACTCTCTTTAAGACGCTGCGCCTGAACAATACTACGTTTGATAAAACGCTCTTCTTTATTGCTCGCTCGGATCTGTCCGAAAAGATCACACATCTGAGTCAGGGTATCGGAAAGCTCGCCGATGGTACGGTTTTGCTCTTTTTTCAGTTTCCCGACACGACCCGAAATCTTGCGTGTTACAATCATGATAAGGGGCTGAAAAATCAGGATCAAAATCCCGAACAGAGGATTAATCCAAATGAGTACAACCGCTACACCAATGAGGGTGGCTACCGAGACGATCAGTTTGGAAAGTGCGCTTCCCAAAAACTGCTCAATCGTATCAATATCGGTCACCAGATGGGTAACAACTTTTCCGCTTCCAAGCCGCTCATACGCGCTCATGGAGACATTTTTAAGATGCTCGAGCGCTTGAGCACGGATTTTAAAACTCATCTCTTGGGAGAGGGTGATGAAATAACGCTGGGAAAGGACACTGAGGATAAAAAACAAAAATCGAAGCGAGACGGTTACAAGCAATACAATCCCGATATAAAGGAGTGGCTCGTGCAGCGGAGTGAATTTATCAATGAAATCGGTGATCCACCCACCTTTATGAAGCAATACCTCATCGACGAGCAAAGGGATCAGCAAAGGGATGGGGATACTGACCAAGGTCGCAACAATCGCGATCAGGTTACCACGAAGCAACTCCGGCTTGTAATCGCGCATCATCAAAAAAAGGGATTTAAAAGTAAACATAATACGATTATATCCAATCTGCTAAAGAGAATACTGCAACTCCTGTTCTAAATAATAAAAATTATCCTTTATATTTTTGGGTTAACTTGAACCATCTCAGTTCAATTAATCTTTGTGTGTTACAATTTCCCCATATTACTCGAAAACCCTATAAGGAAATCACATGCTCGTTACTAAAAAAGCTCCTGACTTTACCGCTACAACTGTTCTTGGAAACAACCAAATCGTTGATAACTTCAACTTGTACGAAAACCTCGGCGAAAAAGGTGCCGTATTATTTTTCTATCCGTTGGACTTTACCTTCGTTTGTCCGTCTGAATTGATCGCGTTTGATCACCGCCTTGATGCATTCACAGAACGTGGAATCAACGTAATCGGTGTATCCGTTGACTCACAATTCAGCCACTTTGCATGGAAAAATACTCCGGTAAACCAAGGCGGTATCGGACAAGTTCGTTACCCTCTCGTAGCCGATTTGAACAAACAAATTTCACGCGATTACGATGTATTGCTCGGTGATTCTGTAGCACTTCGCGGATCATTCTTGCTCGACAAAGACGGAACGGTTCGCCACGCGGTTATCAACGACCTTCCACTCGGACGTAACATCGATGAAATGCTCCGTATGATCGATGCAATGTTGTTCACGAACGAGCACGGTGAAGTTTGTCCGGCAGGCTGGGCAAAAGGTGATGCAGGTATGAAAGCTAGCACTGAGGGTGTTGCTGAGTACCTTGCAGAACACGCAGAAACACTTTAATTTCTCCTTTTCCCCTTTCGGGGAAACCCAATTTTTTACTTCAATATTGCAATTTGTCATTTTTAATTCTCACCTAAAAAATCACTCTTATACTGTTATGATCAACACAAGAGGCTCCACGATGAATACACTCAATTTTAATAACTTGATTGACAAAAATATATCTAATAAGATATAATAACTATGCAGTGGAAAATAAATTATTATCAAAACCAAAACGGCAAATTACCTGTAAAAGAGTGGTTAGATGAACTTGCCAATGAACCGAAAGCTGAAATTTTCAGGATATTCACTCTTTTACAAAAGTATGGCATAGAATTAGGGCTTCCCTTCGTCAGACCATTAGAACAAAAAGTTTACGAAGTTCGAGCAAAAGATAAATCCGGTATATATCGGGTGTTGTATTTCGCCCACACCGATAAAACATTTGTCATGCTGCACGGCTTTCAGAAAAAAACACAAGCGACTCCAAGAAGAGAGCTTGACATTGCCATCAAACGGCTAAAAGAGGTACAAAATGGATGATTTCCAACAACATCTAAACGAATCACTCCAAAACGAAGATTTTAAAACAGCATATGAGCAAAAAGAGTTACGATTTAAAATTATCGATATTTTGCTCTCCCTACGGTTGCAATACAAACTCACCCAAGGCGAGTTGGCTAAAAAGCTGGGGACAACACAAACGGTCATTAGCCGTATCGAAAACGGCTCGGTCAATGTAGGGATCGATTTTTTACAAAAGCTCGCCAATGCCTTTAATAAAAAAATAGAGATTACCGTCGTCTAGAATCCAGTATAATAATTTATGCAATACTCTTTTTTAGCCTCATACCTTCTCATCATTTTTGCCCTATGGTACTCACGCCGTGAACACTTCGGTCTCGAAAAAACCATACTGACGAACTCAATTTTGGCGATGGTTCAGCTCGGACTCCTCGGCTACGCACTCGTTTATCTCTTTAAAATCGAGTACCCCTCGTTACTGTTTTTTGTATTACTGGGGATGGTAACCTTCGGTGCTTATACAGCAAAAAAACGCTCTCCGTTGGGTGAGCACAGTTTTAAAATCGCTTTTTTTACCCTCGGCGCGTCGTCAGGGATCGTCTTTCTCTCTATGATGGCGTTCGGGGTGATCCATATGGTGCCGCATGAGATGATCCCCATCGGGGGGATGATCATCGGCAATGCGCTCAACGTCTATACCCAAAGCACCGAGCGGTTCCGCTCAGAGGTCAAAAATACGATTGAGATTATCGAGGGGATGGTGGCTCTGGGTGCACCGCTCAAAGAGGCACTCTCTTTTGCCTCAAAAGCCTCCGTCAAAGCCTCGATGATCCCGACACTCAATATGCTCCAGACGGTGGGGATCATCCATATCCCCGGCATCACGACGGGGATGCTCCTCGCCGGAGCCGATCCGCTTCGAGCAGTCTCCTATCAGCTCGCCGTCATGTATATGATGGTTGCTGTTGCTCTACTTGCAGCCGTATTTAGTACGATGTTCTCCTATCGGATGATTATCGGCGCGGCCTTTACAAATCCTCGCTAAATCGTTTCGCCTTAGGATGGACAAAACAGAGTTTCTCCCACCCTCTATGTGGTTTGATCAATGTCACCCGATGTGCCGATACGGAGCGGGAAAGTGCAACGTAAAACTGTGAGGGGGCGAAAATTTCATTCGTCTCGATCACATAATCCGCCAAGCTCATCCCCTGCGATTTATGGATCGTAATAGCAAATGCAAGGGTTAGGGGAAACTGGCTTAGGGTGATGAGCTTCTCTTCACTTGCCGTATTCCCTTTTTCGACCCATCTCGTTTTGATCGTATCGACCCGCTCTACTTTGACACTGACCCCGTCCGCTTTTTTGACCCATATCACCTCTTCTTCGATAGAAGTAATCATCCCACGCTCGCCGTTATAATAATTCCATGCATTACGGGTAAAGAGAACCGGCGCACCGACTTTAAGAGCTAGTATCGGCTCGATACGGCTCTCGATCATAAACCGCTCGACATCCCGCTCTTGCATCTTTTTATCATGGATCGTTACATAGGTTTCAATCTCGATAATCTCACCGTTTATGTGTTCCAACTGTGAGCGGTTATGATTCTGTGCGCTGATGTTTTTACCAAACAGCAGTGTCATCGTAGACATGTCCTCGTTCAACGGTTTTACCAATGCTTCGAGGGCATAATGCGCTTCTTCATCGAGACGGGCATGACGTACTTTCTCTAAAAGAGATAAAAACTCCGCTTCGTGGGTACGGTATGATCCTTCTAAATGGAGCGTCTCAAATCCAAGCCGCTCCCATGATGGCGATTCAAAGGCGAAATAGATCGGTTCATTCCCCCGCGTTACGGGTGGGAGCTGTAAAAAATCTCCAACTACGATGACCCGTCCGCTAAATTCGGCTTGAAGGAGTCGAAGGCGGATCATATCGAGGAGTTGCGCCCCCACCATCGAAATCTCATCGATGACGATCATCTGCATAGAGCGGATCAGTTTAATAATTTTTTTAGACGGTTCGAGTTTGCCGTTGCGCTCCAACTCCTCTTGGGAGTTGGCAATCCCCAGATCGAAAAAACTGTGGAGCGTCTGCCCCCCGATCAGTGTTGCCGCCATCCCCGTCGAGGCGAGGCGGGCAACCGATTTGCCCTTTTGCAGTGCATCGTCGATCAAAGCACGAGTCAATGTTGTTTTACCCGACCCTGCACCGCCCGTAATAAAAAGGTTCGAATGTTCTAACATCTTTAACGCGGTTTCAACCATTCTTATCCTTTAACTCGATCACCCGCCCAAACGGAACTTCTACCTCGATAGGTGCAATCCAAAGCACCTCATACGGCGGTTCATACAGAGGGAACTTACCATCCAAATCGGTAAAATACAACAGTACTTTCGGTCGGTGCATCCACGACCCGATCAGCTCGAATACAGGCCTAAAATCGGTCCCCGCTCCACCGTTGAGAGTATAGGTGATAGACTCTCCCCGCTCAAATTTCTCATAGGAGCGGATTTTATCATCGCAGACAATCAGATCAATCGTATACGAGCCAAACAGTTCGGTGATCGATTCTACCTCGGCAATAAATTGTGCCAATAGCACCTCATCGACCGATCCCGAACTGTCAATCGCGATGGCCAGCTCCAAATGGCGAGAATGTACCCCTGGAAGATAGACACCAGCATAGAGGAGCTTTTTACTTGGAGGAATGAGGGTGTAATCGCTGACATAATACCCCCCAACCCTCTCGCGCAGTTCACTTCGCCAATCGATGAGAGACTTTTTATGCGGTTGGATCAGATGATGGATCACTTCACTGAGGGGATCTGATTTCTCCAATGCCTCCTCTGAGCGCTTTTCACGCTGTGCACGAGAGAGCTTTTCATCCAGCCCCGGTTCATCACGCCCTTCATCACTGTCTCGGTCATTTTGTTCCTGATCTAAAAACTCTAGTGAAAGCTCATGATAAATCTCTTCGGCACTCAGATTACCGAACCGTTTATCGTAGGTGATAGAGGGGGGAGGGGTAAAACCGCTCTCGATCAGCAACGTATTAATCGCGTAATCGCACGCCATATTCCATAACCATGGACTCCGATTTCCACGTCTTTGGGTATGGCTCAACGCCTCATGTAAAGCCCCATTACACAGAGTAAACATCCGCTCCGCTTCACCAAGAGACTCCATATACCCCTCACGATATTCAAACCGCCCCTCACGGATAGCAAAACTCTCGATGTTATCGTTTACAACGTTCTCCATACCGCTCGCAATCGTGCCAAAAAACGGATAATCGAGAAGTAATTTGGCTTTGAGGGGAGAAAAATCGATCATAGCAGATACGCGTAGGCCTCTACCCATTCGCCGAAGGCATCCAAATGCTCCATCACAACCCCCTGACGCTGAAGGTCTTGGACGATGAGGACGGCAAACTCGTTTTTCAGTTTCAGCGTATAACGCAAAACGTTCGAGAGAGCCTCTTCATTGTGAGCACTGAGAATACGGGAGACGAGAACATTGGAGAGGGCATAAAGGGTGGAGAGTTCGCTCGGTGCTTCCACCTCATCACCGCGTAAAATTGCATCAATATTGGGAAGATGATCCATGATTTTGCAATACCCTAAAAAATCGACAGCCGCATCTTCCCCCACTGCGCCGCTAATCGCTTCGAGAAGGAGATTGCTTGGCAGCGGGCTTTGGAGGATTTTATGAACCGCTTCCCAACTGCGCGGTGTCGCGAAACTCCGCTCATTTTTTAGAGGGTCAAAACCAAACAATGCGCTATTTTTAAACCCGATATAGGCGAGGATACGCGAATCGATCCGCGATTTTATCCCCCAATCGCGCCAATCGCTCACATTGACCTCCATCTCAATATGGACAAAACGGTTCGCGAGAGGTGATGGGAGACGGTAAACAACCCCCCGGTCCCCCTCCCGATTTCCGGCGGCAACAATCGCCCACCCCTCAGGAAGGGTATATTCCCCCACTTTACGGTCGAGGATCAGCTGATAGGCCGAAGCCTGTACGGCCGGAGCGGCGGAGTTAAGCTCGTCAAGAAATAAGATTCCTCTCCCCTCACGCGGCAAAAAAGAGGGCGGTGCCCAGAGTGCCGTATGGGAATCTTTCTCGTAAAACGGAATCCCTTTAAGATCGGTAGGATCGAGCAAGGAGAGGCGCAAATCGATGCATTCGAGGTTTTTCTCTTTGGCAATCTGTTTGATAATGGAGGATTTTCCGATCCCAGGTGCCCCCCAGAGAAAGGTCGGAATCTGCGATTCGATCAACGATTCAATCGTTATTTTCGCCTGTGAGCTGCGCATCAGAACCATCCTATGTTATGAGTTTGTATGTGTTTTCCGAAAGTCGGGTTTGTTTTTACCGCCCTCTCAAACCGTCGATCCAATGAGAGTTGATACAGAGTCTCGATTGGCGTGGAAGTATTGGCCGCAAGAGCCGATAATACCTCTGCATCCGAGATAGCGGCAAGCGATCCGAGTTTATCGCCAGAGAGTGAGGGGTTGGAAGCGAGAGAAGCAGAAAATTGTCCGCTCTCGAAGAGGCGATCTAAAATTTCTTTTTTTGTCACTGGATTGGAAGCGAGCGCTTTTAAAACCGTATCTTCCCCTAGAGCAAAAAGTTTTTCTTGCATCACGGAAGAGAGGCTTGGATTTGATCCCAAATCCGGGGCATACTGTTCTTTCAATCGAGCAAACCGATCCTCATCCAATAGCGTTTTCGAAGCAATCAAATGGGGATAGGCTGATTCCAACTGAACAACCCCATAGGGTGAGAGGGAATGATTTTGTGCGAGAATTTCGTTGACATCATCACGATTCAATCCCAATAATTCGCTCTCTAATGACAACGGTTCCCGATGAGCTAACAATACCGCTCTTTCCTGTAATAGCAGACGCAAAATAGCCTCGTCCGTATCGGGGTGAAGTGCAATCGCATCCAACACCCCGTTTAAAGAGCGATCTTTGGGATTTTTGATTTCATTTGCGATAGGGGAGAGTTCCACAATGGCATTAATCAGTTCTCTGTTTCCATACCGCTCGATCAAATGGGCTAATCCACTCATCGCATACTGAACGTTGTGGTTACGATCCAAATCGATGTAAAACCGACCGATAATCGCCGCAGTCACATCACGATTGGAGTCATTGTCAAAGAGTCCCTCGTTCTGCCAATCATACAGTTTCAAAAGTTTGAAAAAAAGTTCATCGGTGATATAGGGATTTTGGAGAAAATCGACCAGACGTTCTTGATTACGGGAAAGCTTCAGACTCATCAGCAATCGATTGGGTTCGATGGAGCGGCATAACCACTTCTCGACGCTGGAAAGTTCGACGATGGGGACAGTTTGTGTTTCATACAGACGTGCCGATTCACCTTGCTCATAGGGATTCATCATCCGCCCCTCGATAATGAGAGAAACATCATCCGTATAACTGCTGAGACGCACGATTTTATGCAATTTCAAAAGGGTATCAAACTCTTCCATGTTCAATGCACGGGTTTTTCCCAACAATAAAATCGATTTTCCGCAAAGTTCTTCATAGTTCATACCGCGCATTATAATCCATCAGCCTAAAAAAATCACGCAACGCTATAATGTCAGTATTATTTTTATATAACGGTAAAGGAATAAAATCCCTTCACCTATCGTTTGCCGCTATGGCACTAAAGCTTGCCTCTTTTGGGGCAGAAAAAAAAGGATATTCGATGGAAGAACTCTACGAAGGTATTGCCGCCTACGATGCGGGAGATTTTATAAAAGCGCATGAGATTCTTTACCCGCTGGCCGCTTACAAACGTGATCCTGAAGCACAATTTCACATGGGAATGCTTTATTTCTACGGAGAGGGTGTGGACAAAGATGTCGATAAAGCGATGGAGTGGTGGAAAAAAGCGATGCGAAACGGCCACGTCGACGCCGCTTATCGCCTCAGCGAAATCGCTACGTCAACCAAAACGACGTTTTAAGCTATTTTATTTTGAACACCAAAGGAATCAAATCCCTTTGGTGATGCTAGCCGCTATGGCACATGCAGCGAAGCGAAAAGCCTAGCAAAGTGCAGGCAAACGCTTGCCTCTACGAGGCAGATTTATTCCAATACCCGTCTGATACTGTAACGCATATCCTCATCGAGGGTATCCATGTTACCCAACATCCACGTCAAATAGCCACGATCTGCTTCAGCAATCTCGGTGAGGGTTTTCCCTTTGTACTTGCCAAACTTCAAAGGGCGGGTATAAAATACCGGTGTTTGGGTCAACTCGACCATTTTATCGATCGGGTTTACCCCCTCAAACCGCTCTTGTAACCGTTTCCGAAGCTCAGTGAGAAAAAGTTTGAGGACCAAAACATCCCCGATCGCATCGTGCGCTTTAACAACGATCCCCAGCGCATCGGCTTCGGCTTGTTCGATTTTATATAACCCCAAACGGTAGCGAAAATACTGCAACCGATGGGCTTCCTCATCCTCAAAGAGATGACGCGCACAACGCAAGGTGTCGATCAGTCGCATTTGGGAAGTGAAACTCTCTTTGGCCAGCATCCCTAAATCAAATGGGGCATTGTGAATAATGAGGACATTATCGGGAGTATTAAGCTCACACAGGGTTTGAAAAGCACTGGTTTGGGTACACGCCGGTTTCCCCTCGATCATGTCGGGAGTAATACCGTGCACTTCCATCGCCCCGAAGCCGATAGGAACTTCGGCGGTACACAGATCGTTATAGACGTCGACCTTTTTACCGTCTAAAACCATATATCCCAATTGGATAATCCGGTCACTCTCCCCTGCCCCCGTCGTCTCGGTATCGAGAAGTACGAATTTAGCCATTAATACTGATCATCTTCAGCATCGATATCGAACTCATCATAGTCATCTTCATCTTCATCATCTTCTTCATCGTAATAAAGATCGTCTTCGTCTTCATCTCCGCCCTCTCGCATTGAGGTAAGTTCCGTATAGAGTTGTTCCGCCTCTTCTTCGTCGATATCACCGCTATTGAGCTCACCGAGAAGTTCTTTGTACTCATCACGCAGCGCTTGCATATCTTCAAGCTGTGCACGTTCTTGCGGCGATGCATCTTTTTGAGAGGCGATCGCTTCAAAAATATCGTCGATATGTTCTTCGACATCGGGAATCAATTCGTTTTGAATCAAATGTTTTAGTTGTGTAATATAGGCCATTTTTCATCCTTTATGATTTAGATATCTCATTATACTTCAAAAATTCGACAAATTTTTCTTCACTGAGCGGTCTTGCGTACATATATCCCTGCCCCTGCTGACAACCGTACTCTTTTAATAACAATGCCTGAGCTGTTTCTTCGATCCCCTCAGCGATGGTTTTAATCCCCAAAGCATCCGCCATTGCGATAATCGCTTTAACAATCGCACGATCCTGTTCATCCTCCTCTATCCCGCGGACAAACGATTGATCGATTTTCAGTTTATCGATCGGAAACGTTTTTAAATAGCTCAAACTCGAATATCCCGTCCCAAAATCATCAATGGCGACTTCAATCCCCAATCCTTTCAGGGCAATGAGCTTTTCACCCAAGACTTTAGGATTGCTCATCAAGACGCTCTCCGTAATTTCCAATTCAACATACTGATGTCCCACGCCGCTCTCATTGATAATTCGGTTGATTGTCTCTACCACATCGGGACGCTCAAACTGTTTTCCCGATACATTCACCGATATCCGCCCCGAAAAGATCCCCTCCTCGATCAAACGCTTTGTCAAGACACACGCTTGAGCCAGCACCTGTTCTCCGATAGGGATAATCAGATGATTGGACTCCGCCAAGGGAACAAACATATCGGGACGTATAATACCCAGTGAGGGGTGTTGCCATCGTACCAATGCCTCCGCACCGATAACCCTGCCCGACGCAAGATCGATTTGCGGCTGATAATAAACCACAAATTCGCGTCCCTCCACCGCACGGCGCAGCTCTCTTTCCATTAAGACACGCTCAAACAGCTGAGCACTCATCTCCTGGGCAAAATAACAATAATTACTGCGCCCCGCTTCTTTAGCACGTCGCAATGCAATATCCGCATTTTTGAGCAACGACTGTGCATCTTCCCCATCATCCGGATAAATCGTTATCCCGATACTTGCAGTGAGCTGAAAATCATCCTCTTCCGTAGATATATTCTCTTCAAATACCTGCACAATCTCTTTAAGTATACGATCACATTCATGCAAATCCTGAAGCGACTCCAACACAATAATAAATTCATCCCCGCCGATCCGGCCGATAGTATCTTCACGGCGGATAATGTGTACCATTTTCGAAGCGAGTTCACGGATAACCGTGTCTCCGACGATATAGCCGAATGACTCATTAATGTCTTTAAAATTGTCGATGTCAAGATACAAAACCGCCAATTTTTTCTTTTCTCGTTCTGCACGTTCAATCGAATGCTTAAGTCGGGCATTGAGCAATAAGCGATTGGGAAGATTGGTGAGCAAGTCATAGTGGGTCATCCGTTCAATTTCACGCTCCGACTCCTGGATACGGGTAATGTCTTCTCCTGATGAAAATGTCCCCGTCGCCTTACCGTCACGGTCTTTGATCAATGCATTATGCCAGGCAATAATCCGCTCTTCCCCGTTTTTGGTCCGTATTTTATTTTCAAAATACTCAATCATCTCCCGCTTACCGCTGATGATCTCATGGAAAATCGCTTTTGCTTCTGCCAACTGTTCCTTGACAACAAAAGTCTCAAACCAATCCGCCCCGACGGCCTCTTCCTGTTGGATCCCCAGGACTTGGCATCCTTTGGGATTGATCAGATCGATGCGCCCCTCATTGTCGAGTGCCAAACACATGACGGAAGCGACATCCAGATAGAGTTTGCTTTTCTCTTGTTCCAGTTCGATCGTATGTTCCAACGTTTTACGCAGCTCTTCACCCAACCGGATCAATTCACTGATATCGTTTAAAAAAAGCTTCATAATCGGCTGATCGTTTACCTCTGCTTCTATCAACGTCACCTCATAAACACGATGAGCAATCTCGATCCGCTCTTTATCCACACCGCCACGCAACCGCAATCGGCGCATCAGAGTGTTCCAGATGCCGGATGGAAATATTTTCGATACGGATTCATCAATCCGAACCTGAAACGTCATCATCGCTTCGGCATTGAGCCATTTAATAATCTGGTCGTCACCGATATCAACGATTTCACAAAACGCAAGTCCCAATAAATTATAAGTTGCTTTGGTATCCCGTAATTTCGATTCGAGTTTCACTTCCAACGCCGTATTGTAATTGAGCACCACATTTTTTTCACTCAAAAGGTACAACTCTTCATCGACCCCTCTCACCATTAGATGGTGGACCCCCTTCGTTTTCATCATCTCTATGGCATGATCGATTTTCTCATTCATCCCGACCGAAATAATCGGAGAATGCATATAACCTGCAATACATTCGCTGCTAGGGATATTGCGATACGCCAAATCCAAAATATCCTGCTCCGTCACGATCCCGACCGGATTTTCTTGATCGCAAACGATCAACACATCCCGATTCTCATTTTGGAGGAGGGTAATGACCTCATATACACTTGCATCCTGCTGGAGCGTTACGGCACGATTGCGGCGATTCAAATATTGGTGTACTTCATCGTGGTTGTGGGTCTGAGTTTCATAGTAGGAGAGGATATCGCTTTGGGTAAGGGTAGAGATGTATTTTTCATTCTCATCGATTAAAACAAGTCTACGTATTTCATAATCAATCATCAGCTCAACCGCCATCTCAACAGGCCGATCAAGATGAATCGATATTACGGGGTAGTTCGCATACTCACTCGCCTTTTTCGTTCCGTCAATCCCATTGCGATAAAGTTCAATAATATTTTTCAGGGTCAATACCCCGATCGCTGCATCATGGGCAACCAATATTATGTGATTAATCCCCTCTGAGCCCATTTTGTCGATTGCTTCGTATAAGGTTGCTTCGGAAGAGATGCAATCATTTTTATAGCTAACAAGGTCACTGAGTAACATCACTTCGTCCTAAACTAAATTAAGATGATTATACACCATTCAAAGAATGATTGACAAAGACAATAAAGAGGACGAAAAGAAAAGATTAGATGAATGGCAATTGGAGTGTTTGAAGATTGAAAGATAAAAATGGTGCGGACGGGGGGATTTGAACCCCCACACACGTAATGCGCTACCACCTCAAGGTAGTGTGTCTACCGTTCCACCACGTCCGCGTAAAAAGAAAGTTCTCAAGCTAAAGCTTGAGAGGAAGAAAAGTCGTGCCTTACGCAGCCAAATATGGGTTAGCGTAAAGAGCGATAAGAGCGATAACAAGTGTATAAATAACTTGTGCTTCGATCATAGCAAGAGCGATGAACATAGTTGTCATCAATTTACCGCCAAGACCTGGGTTACGAGCTGTACCAGCGATAGTTGCAGCAGCAGTGCTACCCATACCGATTGCTCCACCAAGAGCAGCCAAACCAAGACCAACACCCGCAGCGATCATAGAATACGCTTTCAATGTTTGGTTAGCAACGTCTGCAGAAGCAGCAGCTACAGCAGGTGCAGCGTCAACTGCAGTTTCAACAGCTGCTACTGCTTCTTCAGCACCGAATACTGAAGCAACAAGTGCAAGCATAAGAAAAAATACTTTTTTCATGAGTAATCTCCGTGTTTAAATCAAAGTCCGTTCGGATAGTGTCCCTACTTATCACTTTGTGGGTGGAATTATAGTTATAGAGAGCTAAAAGATTACTTAGCTCGCCCCAACCCGATCTTATTGCCTTTGAATTCAACAATCTCGACCATCAATTCATCCCCTTCGCTGATCACATCGCTCACACGGCTGATATGCCCGTCCGAGAGTTTTGAGATATGGATCAATCCGTCAATTCCGCCGGGAAGTTCGATAAATGCCCCAAAATCGACGATTTTTTTCACTTTCCCTTTGACCACGTCGCCTACTTTGTATTCCACTTTCTCAACCGGAGTCGATCCGTTCACTATCCCTTCGATATGATCGCGTGCACCGCGTAATCCGTCACGGTTTTTACCGGTCAGTTTGACAGACCCTTTTTTCTTATCGATATCGATCGTTACGTCGAAACGCTCGATAATCTCACGAATGGTTTTTCCGGCTTGTCCGATGATATCGCCGATGAAACTCGGATCGATGTGGAAAAGGTCGGTACTTGGGAGGGTCCCTTCGTTCAATTCGATCTTATCTTCACTGCTGAGCATAATGTCGATGATATGCGCCCGTGCCTCCGCCGCTTGATAGAGGGCCTCTTTGAGAACATCCAAATGGATACCGCCGAGTTTGATATCCATCTGCATCGCGGTAATCCCCTCTTTTGAGCCCGCTACTTTGAAATCCAAATCGCCGTCATGATCTTCCAAGCCCATAATATCGGTCAAAATCGCGTGACGGTCACCTTCTTGTACCATCCCCATCGCCACACCGGCAATCGGATCCGCCATCTCGATATCGCCGGCGCGCAATGCCATATAGCCGCCGCATACCGTCGCCATCGAAGAGGATCCGTTGGATTCAAGAATCTCAGACACCAAACGGATGGTTTGGCCGTTACGGACGCACCCCCCTTCCAACGCCCGCTTTGCCAGGTTACCGTGTCCCAGTTCACGACGGCGAGGCGCCCCGATCGGAGAAGGTTCACCGACACTGAATCCCGGAAAGTTGTAATGGACCATAAACCCTTCGTTTTGGGTACCACTGTCGGTGAGGTTTTCGAACATCTGCGCATCTTTCATCCCTCCCAGCGTCAAAACAACCAAAGCTTGTGTTTGACCGCGGGTAAAGAGTGCGGAAGCGTGCGCATTTGGCAATACATTCGTCTCGATGCGAATCGGACGCACCTCGTTTAAAGCACGGCCGTCCGCACGTACTTTATCATCCAAGATCTGCGTACGCACCATCGATCGTTTTACCGTCTCGATCGCTTTTTTCAGCTCATGTTCATTCCACTCCGGTTTTTCACCCATAATGGTTTTACGAATGGTACGGAGGGCCGTGCTTCGCTCTGTTTTTGCCATTTGACTGATCCCGCGTTTAAGATCTTCCGTGTGATTGATACGAACATACTCCATCATCTCTTTGTTTATTTCACTGATCACATACTGCAGTTCAAACGGTGCGGATGCGTAAGGTTTAAATGCACTTTCATACGCACTGTTCGCCTCAAACAAGGCTTCTTGTGCTGCGGCGAGAACATTGATCAGTTCATCTTCGTTCATTGCATTGGAAACACGTACCGGGATTGCCGGTATGCTCATTGCAGGATCCACCATAGGATCAATCATCCCCATGTCGAGTATTTCCATCTCATCGCTTCCGAGAGTCTGCATCTCGATCATCAGCATATCTTCTTTGCTTCCCGCTAAATACAAATCAAGGGTGCTTTTATCCAGTTGGCTCCGCGTCGGGTTGAAAACGATCTCGCCGTCAATTTTACCGACGCGAACGGCACTCACCGAATTAAAAATATCGATATCCGAAATATAAAGCGCTGCAGATGCGGCGTTCAGTGCCAAAACTTGTAAATCGGCTTCACTGTCCGCACTCAAAACCATAACGGTAATTTGGATCGGGTTGGCAAATCCTTTTGGAAAAAGCGGGCGCAATGATCGGTCCACAATCCGTGACGTGAGGGTTTCAAAATCACTCGGTTTGGTTTCCCGCTTGATAAACCCTCCCGGAAATTTCCCGGCAGCGTAACTTTTTTCAATATATTGGACCGTAAGGGGTAGAAAATCCTCATCCACAAAATCTGTCTCATCGACAACGACGGTGGCCAAAATAACGGTATTTCCGCATTTAAGCCACGCGCACCCGTTGGCTTGCGCCGCTACTTGACCAAAAGCGTAGGCTTCGGTTTTATTTTTTAATGCTAATTCAACGTTGTAATTCATCTCTTTTCTCCAAAATAGTCTCTATGGTTTCTTCATCTACTGTTTCAAACTCATGGTAGTAATGCCCCGTATCGATGTAGTCATCGATCTCATGAATGCAAAACAGACCATCCACGATCGGGTCCAGTGTCTCAACGACACTGGAGGGGATGATCGGGGCTGCGACGTAAACCGCTTTCGCTTTTTGAGCGAATGCGGTTTTGATTGCACACATGAGCTTCAAACCCGTTTCGCTCCCCTCGTCGATGAGGAGTATAGTCTTTCCCTTCATCGATTTAAAATGTTCTCCCTTACGGTATTGATAAACGGCGCTAAGAATTTTTTCCTCATGCTTACGGGTCGCCTCACCGTAGATGAAATCGGCTTGAATCTCAAACGCATCAACAAGTGCCTGATGGATAACAATCTCTTCCGTCTCACTCACTCGCGCCAGCTCACATTCGTGATTTTGGGGTGCGGTGATGCTGGCGGAAAAAATAAAATCGATCGGAAGTTTCAGGCGGGTATTGATCTGTGATGCAATCACCAAGCCTCCCGAAGAAACAGCGATCAGATTCCACGATTCGCTCTTCATCCTATCCAGAGGAAGGAGTTCTTTAAGCGCTGCAGCAGCTTCAGAACGATCTTTAAACAAATAGCGTTGCAATCTCATCTGAGTACCTATCGCGCCATCGAAGCGGCACCCGTCATGTATTTGAGATCGTTGTCGATAAATCGAAGTCCCAACCCTAAGAAAATATTCTGCGATTGTGGATTTAGGAAATTATCCCATCCGCCGTAAAGTTCGAGGTGTTTCAGCATTTGATAACGCACCTGTGCTTTTAAATGGGCACGGGTTCCACGAACATCATTGACGGCATTGAAATCAAATGCTTCGGCACTGAATTTGACGCGATCATGATTCATAAAATAATCGACCCCAACCCCTCCGGTTGATTCAATCGCTCCAAATCGGAGCAAGGCATTGTCAAATCGTTTACCGTATTGTGCGGAATAATAGGTTTCACCCTCTTTGTTCACCCCAGGTTTTACCTCTGGATATTTTGAATAATCATCCGTACTGATCAAATCAAACATATAATAAGTCTCAGGATTCGGGAGATAGTTAACTCCCAGATACACTTTGCCGTATCCGTCACGGATCATATAATCCGTATGCATTGCCACCTGCAACTCGCTAACCGTAAAATTGGAGAGCATCGAATCAATTTTCCCGAATGCTTCCTCACCCCTTTTGAAAAATGAACCTGCATCCGAGACCGTCTCCTTCAATGAAGAGCGATTTTCAGTGAGAATAGCGGTCACATTATCTTCAATCTTGACAAATTTATCGACCGCTTCGGGGAGATTATGTTCCAATGAACCGCTGATATTGTCCATCCGCGCGGTCAGTGAATTGATACGTGCCATAATCGCCGGGAGATCTTTGTTTACCGTATCGGCGGTTTGATTAAACCCGGCACTCATCGTTCTGAAATTGGCAATGGCCGCGTGCAAATCATCGCGATTTTCGACAATGACGCCATCGAGATTCACACCGACATTGCGAAAAGCAATAATGGCGTCTTGAATCGCCGCTCGATGTTCATCATCCAGGGTAGAGCGAAAATCTTTCAGAAGCAACTCCAACTCTTTCGCAGCGGCATTCACCGAATCACTCGTTTGATCGAATGAGGCGTAGCGTCTGGATTGTAAAAGAACCCCTTCAGCCCGAAGCGGCTCTGCCGAATCCCCGACGATGATATTGAGGACTTTCGATCCCAAAAGGGACTCTTGTGCAACGCTCACCGATGAATCTTTGGGGATTTTAACCCCTTTGTCGATCATCAGGCTCAACCTAACACGCTTCCCGTCGATCGTAATCTCATCTACATCGCCGACGGTAACACCGTTCATTAGGACATGGGAATGCTTTTCGATACCTGAGGCATCATCAACATAGGCTTGAACTTTGTACCCCTCACTCCCCCATTTTCCCAGCGAGGTTACCTGAGTAGAGAGCAACAATAAAGCGCCCAATGCCATCACGACAAAGAGACCGATTTTCGCTTCCAGTTTCATGTGCTACCCTCTTTAATTGTTCAGTTTGTAATTAAACTCAGAACCGCCGAGCGGTTTGAGAATAATGGTAATAAAAATGTACGAATCATCCACGGAGTTACTCGTATTTAGATTGGTCAGCATAGGACGTCGGTTTTGAACGTACCGGATCCCAAAATCGAGACATCTCTGCGAATGTAAAAATCCGATTTCACTCCGTTTCCACAAATCTTCGCGGTAATCGTACGCTAGAAGGCCAAAAAAACGATACTGTCGATTATACTGATAGGCAGCATCAGCTGTCCAATAACTGGCATAAACAGGAACATCCCGTAATTGCGTAGTGTCATACTTGAGTTCGTCGGTATAATAATGGCTTACACCCGCGGTTACGATTCCATCATTATAGCGCAGTGTGTTTTGTTCTTTGGTGATACGGTTGCGATCATGATTATAAGCGGTTTGGTTGTAATAGGAAACGGCACTGCTAATCTCCCATTCCAGCTCATTTTGCAGCTCTCCGTAATAATTCCTCTGATCGTCATAGCGGAAATTTTGAGAAAGACGATCAACGAAAAATTGCTTTCCACTTTCGAAAAGATAGTTATTTAATCCCAACGATAAGGTATCGCTCGGTTCATTGAGAGAATAATATTGGCATGAAATATTGGTCGGATCCTCTGCACACACATCATGATAATTTTCATAATATCCGTTATAGAGTCGAGTACCTGCTGCTGTGTAACTGATAGAAGGGTTAATCACATGCGTTAGCGATTCATAGGGGCGGACTAATGTCGATGAGAGTGAAAGGGTGTGGTCAAGATGCGCATAAACCCCTTCTTGGTAATCTGTTGGGTCTCCCGATTGCGGATTCCCGTAAAAACCAATCACGTTGGAAAAAGCAGTAGCGGTATAACTCAAATCCAAATATTCATCCACCAAGGGTGTTTGAAAGGTCAACGGAATCGTAAAATCCCCTTTTACAGCCCGTTCACCATCCGGTCGGTAAAAATTGGTCACCATTGCATCGGCACTGATCATGATGTGATCTCTGAAAAAACTTTCTAAATAACGATGATAATGCAAACTGGGCAATGTTTGAATGGTCTGCTCATTGCTGGGGCGGTCCAAATACTGATAATGCTTTAAATAGGTCCCAAAATAGTTATCTTCACTGTTATAGAAGAAATTTATACGGGAGAGTATCTGATTTGAGGTTACATTTTGTGTTTGATCCGTGTGCTGAAGATTGAGATAATCAACGTCATTCATCCAGGATCCATCAACATAAAGCCCTGATTCACCGTCCAGATCGAGATCGAACCATTCGCGTAAAGGGGCAGCGTGACGATAGTTGACATCATACCCGTAATGGTTGTTGTTGGCTAAATCGTAATCGGCCGCATACTGAGCCTGCTCTTTGAAATATCCCATTTTAATCGACCCTTGGGAGGAAGGGGTATCCACAAAGCGAAAATCGGCGTACATGCCCGAACCGCGTGAAGTACGAATTTGAGGACGGAGTTCCGCATCCCACCAGTTTTGCGGTGCAAAATAGACCGGTTGTTGATAATAAAATCCTTCTGTATTTGAGACTCCGAAAGAGGGAATCAACAGCCCGCTTCGGCGGCTTCGGTCGGTCGGATACCCAAAATAGGGGAGATAAAACACAGGGATGTCCTCTACAACTAATCGCGCATTGTAAAGATTAACCCACATCTTTTCGGTGTTATAATCGGCACTGCTAAAACGTATTTTCCACAATGGGTCATGAGAGTCACACCCCGAAACAGTCCCATTGGACAAATCAATCTCATTTTTGCACGATTGCGCTTCATCCGTACTCATCCATACACTGGAGTCCTGATCGAACATATAGTACGGTCTGGTATAGCGGGTTTCATTCAGAAGATCGACACGTGTATAATCACTGATCACATGGTATTGTTGTCCCTTAAATACATTGATCGCACCTTTCGCTTCTATAACGCTTGTATTACGGTCATAGCTGAGTTCGTCGGCACTGAGAATCTGATCTTGATACAATACAACCGGATTGCCTGTAGCCGTAATAACCGAGCCGTTCACATCGACAACCGTGCCCAACAGTTCTACACGTTCATCCCCTAACAATAGGGCGGATGTGATCAAACTGATCCAGTAGAACTTATGCATTGATTACCAATGTCCGAGCAGTTCGGTCATGCCAACTCCGCCGATACGGATCGAGCATTGCCCAGACAAATCCAAGATAAAAAAGAAGTTCACTGACTACCCGAAAAACACTTCGGTTAAATGCACTTAGAAAACTGGGGTTGGAGAGGGTAGAGACTTCAATAACACGGATTTTCATAACGATTTTTCCGATACTGGCACCGTATTGCATCGTAAAAAAAGTGTGATAAATAATCTTAATGGCCATATATTCCAGTAAAAAACTGTTCGTCACGGCAATCATTGCCTCGATCGTATTGGCCTGGGCAATCGAGTCCCAAAGAATAACAACCATAAGGACGGACAAGAGCAGTTCATCGATACCGAAAGCAGCTGCTCTTTGGCGTACCGACGAGAGGGTGAGCCGCTCACGCTGGATGAGCGAATCGAGTTGTTCATCCATTATCGAAGGGCCTGATACGCAATATCGGTACGGAGTTTTTTCCCTGCATAGTGGACTTGCCCACAGAGCATATAGGCACGATCACGTGCTTCGCGAATACTCTCTCCGACCCCGACACATACCAACACGCGCCCTCCGGTCGCATAGAGTTTTCCCTCTTCCATACTCACGCCGGCATACGCAATATGGGTATTTGCAGCAATCTCATCGTGATGGATTTCATCCACAAGAATCTCTGCAGGCTCCGAGTTGTCATACGGATAGTTTCGGCTTGCCATTACCACTCCGACTGCATATTGGTTATGAAATTCAACATTCAGCGTATCGAGCTGCTTCGTCGCCGCTTTGTAAAAAAGCTCACTGGCCGGAGTTTTCAGAAGCGGCATCAAAATTTCGCACTCAGGGTCCCCGAAACGGACATTGAACTCCAACGTAATCGGCTCGCCGTTAACGATCATCAATCCGATAAAAAGGACACCTTCAAACGGTGCTCCCTCTTCTTGCATCCCTGTGAGAGTCGGGCGGACGATTCGATCTTTTACTTTTTCGTAAATCACATCATCGACGAGTGGTGTCGGAGCGTAGGCCCCCATCCCGCCGGTGTTGGGACCCTCATCATTATCGAGAAGTCGTTTATGATCTTGCGCGGCTTGAAGGAGGATAAAATCTTTGCCGTCACATAGGGCAAACATCGAGAGTTCATACCCGTCTAAAAACTCCTCGACAACAACCCGTTTACCTGCATCTCCGAACGATTTTCCGCTAAGCATCTCAGAGACGGCAACTTTTGCTTCCTCGTGGCTAGCGGCGATAATGACACCCTTGCCCGCACACAAACCATCCGCTTTAACAACGATCGGAGCGGTAAGGCTATCGATAAATTTAAACGCATCTCCGATATGATCGGTTTCGATGTAACGAGCCGTCGGGATGTTATATTTAGCCAAAAAGTTTTTCATATAGACTTTTGACCCCTCGAGCTGTGCTGCGGCTCTACTCGGTCCGAAAATCACCAATCCTTTGGCTTTAAACACATCGACCACACCGTCGCTGAGCGGACCTTCAGGCCCTACAATCGTCAAATCGATAGCGTTATCCAGTGCGAACTGGGCAAGTTCTTCGTAATCTTTGATATCAACGTTGGTTCCCAACATGGGAGTCGCACCGTTACCGGGAGCAAAATAGAGTGCTGATACCGCTGGGTCTTGTTTTAATACCCGCCCGATTGAAAATTCACGCCCGCCGCTGCCGATTACCATTACTCGCATAGATCACCTTGAAAAAAAATTATCTTATTTGAAACCCGCTAACGTTTCTCAAAAAAAACAATCCTGCTTCGCTTGCTGTCGCCTTCTGCTAAGCTTTTCGCTTCGCTGCATATAGCCCAACTGGCTAACGTAGATGGAGGGATTTTATTCCTCAATCGTCAAATCATATATAATAAGCCCAGGCGGGCGTTTCGCAGTAGCTTTGGTTCTTCAAAGCTGTAATTGCGCCACATCGAGCGTCTCTTCCGGCGGCAATCTCTCACGCAATGCGCTCAAACAAGACCACCGACACACCGAAACGTCTACAGATGTGACTAGTTGTATATGTAGAACCCTCATAGTGCGATTAGTCGCTGCGCCCAGAGAAGGTAATTATATCCTCAAAATGCTTAAAACGCAGATGTTTATCGAGCGATTTTTCGTGCTAAATCGACAGCCGAAGCGATACTCGTTTCAGGACTGATATGTACCTCTTTTGCATTTTTAAACGCATCTCGGGTCGTTTTTCCGATCGCAACCACAGAGTGGGTTGGGAGGATTTGGTAAAATCTACAATAACATTCGATGGAGGAGGGAGACGTAAAAACCAAAACGGCATCTTTTTCTATCGCAACGTCTCTCGCTTCTTCATTACACATCGTCTCATACACCACTGCTTCATCAATCTCAAGCCCCTCATTTCGGGCTGTTGCAACCCAATCAGAAGCAATTACTTTCGGACGCAGATAAAGCCATTTCCCCTTCCGCTTTTGATTACCCAAAATATTCGGAATCGACATTCCGTATCCATCCGCTACTTCGATCTCAACGGCACCTGCTTCACGGGCACATTGTGCCGTAGGTTCGGATACACAGATACATTTGAGTCTGTTCCAATCGACAGGATAGTTTTGCAATGCCAAAACCGTTTGCTTTGAGGTGATAATGACCCCTTCGTAGGCAGAAAAATCAATTTTTGGGGTTAAAAAACGGATGGAAAGGATAGGAATATGGATCACTCCCGGATAAGGAGTTTTAGAGATGAGATAGACAGGACGCAAAAGAGTGCGCCTTATTCCCACTCGATCGTTGCAGGGGGTTTGGAGCTGATATCGTAGACAACGCGGTTAATCCCGTCGACTTCGTTAATAATCCGGCGGCTGATACGCTCAAGTAACGTATGAGGCAAATGGGCAAACGTTGCCGTCATACCGTCCACCGCTTCGACGACACGTACACATACGGTATTGTCATAGGTACGGTTATCCCCCATGACTCCAACACTTTTCACATTAAGCAATACCGCAAATGCTTGCCATGTTTTCATATAATAGCCACTTGCTTTCAGCTCATCGAGTAAAATCGCATCGGCATCACGAAGGAGATCCAAATCCGCTTTATTGACTTCGCCCATAATGCGGATTCCAAGACCCGGTCCCGGGAACGGATGGCGATTTACAAGAGAATCAGGAAGCCCAAGCTCAAGGCCAAGTTTGCGTACTTCATCTTTAAACAAATCGCGTAACGGCTCAATCAACTCGAAATCCATCCAGTCAGGAAGACCCCCGACGTTATGGTGCGATTTAATGGTTACCGATGGACCGTTAACCGAAACCGATTCGATGACATCCGGGTACAATGTCCCCTGCGCCAAAAATTTGATCCCGTCATGTTTTTTTGCTTCCGCTTCGAATACTTCGATAAACGTATGGCCGATAATTTTACGTTTGGTTTCCGGATCGGTAACTCCTGCGAGTTTACCGAGGAAATCTTCCGATGCGTCCGCGACAACAAGAGGAACTTTCAAGTGAACTTTGAAAATATTTTCAACCGATTCACGCTCCCCTTTACGAAGCAATCCGTTGTCGACAAATACCGGAATCAACTGATCCCCGATCGCTTCATACAACAATGCCGCAACAACCGAAGAGTCAACTCCGCCGCTGAGGGCACAAAGCACTTTCCCCTCACCCACTTGAGCACGGATTTTGACAATTTGCTCTTTTAAGAAATGGCCCATATCCCATTTTTCGGTAATCCCGCAGATTTTACGGGCAAAATTTCGGAGCATCAAATACCCCTCTTCCGAGTGATTCACTTCAGGGTGATACTGCATTGCATACACCCCTCTGGATTCATCGGCAATCGCTGCATACGGAGAGTTCGGCGAATACGCGATCGGGACAAAACCTTCCGGCAACACATCTACTTTATCCGAGTGGCTCATCCATACCGCGCGCTCATCTTCACACCCCTCAAAAAGGACAGAGTGCTGCGTCATGTCGATGGTCAGTTCTGCTTTACCGTATTCATGATGATCGCTTCGGATGACTGAACCGCCGAAATCGACTGCAATACGCTGCATACCGTAACAAATACCCAAAACAGGAATTCCTAGGGCATATACACCCTGATCGACCTCATAGGCATCTTTATTATAAACCGATGAAGGTCCGCCGCTGAGGATGATACCTTTAGGATTTTTGGCTTTTATAGCATCAATTTTAGTGTGGTACGGAAGTACTTCACAATAAACTTTATCTTCGCGCAAACGGCGAGCGATCAACTGAGTGTACTGTGAACCGAAATCAAGAACGATAATATTGACGTCTTTCAAAGGAGAGCCTTTACTTGGAGATAATCGGGTAAGGGAATGAATACCCTTTGCGTTAATGAAAGGGTACCCTATTGTAGTTTAATTTTGAATATGAACTTAATACAAATCCAAAGGGCACTTCACAGGTGCAGCTGAAGCTGTCACTCTTCAATTCTTTGTCATGTAATGAACACCGATCGATTCAGAGCGCTTCTGGGCGGATTCAACGATACTCAGCGCAGTCAGCAAACGCAAGCGCAACAATCTTCCGACGCCGTCCGATAACATCCTGTCTATCGCTTCATGTGCAATCTGCAGCCCTGCAGGGGTACGGACAATCGAAACATTGTCCCACATAATTCGGCGAAGCTGATCTTTTTTCTCTTTGTCACCCTCCCTTTCGAGCGGCTCATCCCCTGCCTGAAAAGGTTCACTGCAACCTTTTAACGGATGAAACAAAATCGATTCGGCCGCTTTTTTGGAAAATACCAACCCCTCAAGCAAGGAATTGCTGGCCAGCCGGTTGGCTCCGTGTACTCCTGTCGAGGCCGCTTCACCCACAGCATATAGCCCTTTGATCCCCGGAACATGGCCATTGAGCTCGGTTTTAATCCCCCCGACTGCGTAGTGGAAAGCCGGAGAGATCGGAACCCGTTCTTTAGGCAACTGGAATCCTAAATCATGCAGCGATTTATAAATGTTGGGAAAACGCTCTTTAAAATACTCAGGCTCAAAATCCTCGCAGGAGAGATAAACCTGTTTTCCGGTGCGCTGCTTGTAGTCAAAAATAGCGCGGCTGACGATATCACGCGGTGCCAACTCCCCCCTCGGATCGTATTCGAATAAAAAGCGGTAGCCGTTCTCATCCACGACATGCGCCCCTTCTCCCCGCAGTGCTTCGGTCAGCAGAAGCTTACGCGCCCAGTTGTTCGCAACAAAAACCGTAGGATGAAACTGCATCATCTCCATCGATTCGAGTGAAATCCCCTTCTCGATACAAATACCGTGAATGTCGCCGCTGATGGTCGAGGCATTCGTATGGTATTCATACAAGGACCCCACTCCGCCGCTGGCGATAACGACATTATCGGCCAAAATAATTTTTCGGCTCCCCTCGACGAATACTTCCACACCGCAGCACTGATTGTTTTCGATCAGCAAATCAACCACCGTCGCATCGCTCAGCATGAGATGAGGATTTTGGTTCAACAAAAAGAAATGCAGATGCCTCCCCGTCGCATCTCCTCCAGCATGGAGGATCCGGCTGCGCGAGTGAGCAGCCTCTTTTGTATAAAGCAAATGCCCTTCGTCATCTTTATCGAATAAAAATCCCCGATCGATCAGGTCATGAATGACCCCTTGAGAATTCTGACTCATTACACTAACCGCTTCTCGGTCACACATTCCCGCACCCGCGTCGAGCGTGTCTTGGATATGAAGCGCGATATCGTCATCATCATATGCCGTCGTTACTCCACCTTGCGCGTAATACGTATTACATTCCCACGGATACGATTTGTTAATGATTAAAACATTTAACGTCTTTGGCAAAGCGATTGCGGTGTACAGACCGGCCACACCGGAACCTATTATGACGACATCATAGCGCAACGCAAAAGCCTGCTTTCGCTAAAGGTTTTTCATAATAGGGGGGAGCTTTATAGCCGCATCCGCTGATAAGCCCCATCAAAAAGGCCGCACTGCAGATCATTATCCATTGTTTTGCCATCTTATCCCCTGGTCGAAGTTCTTATTATTGGATGGTATAATAGCTTCAATAAATTATTCATTAAGAGTTGTGATGGTCAATCAGATTCGTGCTCTGCCTCACCAAGCAGGGATTTATCAGTATCTTGATGAAAAGGGGAGAATCCTCTACATCGGAAAAGCCAAAAATCTTTCCAAACGGGTTAAAAGCTATTTCAATCTCACCCCGGAACTCTCCCCAAAAACAACATTGTCGTTACGGATTCAAAAAATGCTCTCCGAAACCGTGGGACTTCATTACATTATCGTTGTCAACGAACACGATGCCCTGATTTTGGAAAACTCCCTGATCAAACAGCTCAAACCCAAATACAACATTCTCCTTCGTGATGATAAAACTTACCCGTATCTCTATGTCGACCTCGAAGAGCCCTACCCCCGTTTTGAGCTCACCCGCAAAATCATCAAAGGCAAATCGGTCCGCTATTTCGGCCCTTTTTCAGTAGGAGCACGTGATATTCTCGATTCACTCTACGAACTGCTCAAGCTGGTTCAGAAAAAAAGCTGTCTTAAGGGGAAAAAAGGGTGTCTTTTTTATCAAATGGATCAGTGTCTCGCCCCCTGCGAATTTCCCATTCCCCGTGAGAACTACCTTCCGCTAGTAATGCAGGGGATCGAATGGATCCAAAACAAACACCGTCTCATCAAACAACTCGAAGCGAAAATGGAATTTTATGCGGAATCGCTCCGTTTTGAGGAGGCACTGGTACTGCGCGATAGGATCGAGCGGATCACCAAGAGTGAGCTGACCTCCCAAATCGATCTGGCCTCTACCGAAAACTACGATGTATTCGCGATTGCACTGAGCGAAACCCGTGCGTGTATCCTCCGCCTTTTCATACGCGAGGGGAAAGTCGCTTCCACAACCCACGACTTCCTCCCCATTACCCCTTATTTTTCGCTTGATGAAGCGTACGAGCGGACATTAATCGGATTTTACGGCAGTGAAAAGCCCCCGATTGTTGCCCCTGTTTTAACCGCACACCCGTTTGAATCCAGGGAGTGGGTAGCGGAGCATCTTACAACCCTTTTTGGGAAAAAAGCCCATCTAGAAACACCGCACAGAGGCGGGAAAAAAGAGCTTATCGATCTTGCCATGACTAATGCCCATGAGCTCCTTCGGACTCCGCAGCCTACCAATGAAACGCTTTTAGTACAGCTTCAAACCCTTTGTCATCTCGACACCCTCCCCGGGCGGATCGAAGTATTTGACAATTCTCATCATGCCGGTGCTGCCACCGTCGGTGCGATGATCGTTTATGACGATGGCCATTTTGATAAAAAAGGGTATCGCACCTATCATCTGAATGCACGCGATGAATACGGCCAAATGTCCGAAATGCTCCGTCGTCGAATCGAAGGATTTGCAGACAACCCTCCTCCCGATCTGTGGATACTGGATGGAGGTGCCACCCTAAGAGCCTTGGCAATCGATTTACTGAATTCGTATGGAATCCATCTCGATGTTATCGCAATCAGCAAAGAGAAAATCGGCGGTGCCTCTCACAGAGCCAAAGGTTCAGCACGCGATATACTCCACACCAATGAAGAGACCTTGCGGCTGGAAAGTTCCGACAAACGTCTCCAGTTTGTCCAAATGCTCCGGGATGAAGCTCATCGAAGTGCTATTACCTTTCACAAAAAAACCAAGCTAAAACAGGATCAAAACTCCAAACTTCTGATGGTGCATGGGATATCTCAAGGAAAAATTCATAAGTTAATCGAATATTTTGGAACCTTCGAAGCCATCGGGAAAAGTGATTTTGAGACACTTTGTGAACTTATCGGTGAAAAAGATGCAAAAAATATCCAAAATTGTTACAGCGGATACAACTCTAAGTAATCTTTTATGGACTTTATGCCATATTCCATCCATTGTGTTTTCAGCAGTTTTTTAGTTAAGGGGTCGAATAATGGAAAAACCTATTCCAGTAAATGAAGAGTATCTTTTTGACGGACGCGCTATTGTCAGCGAAACTGATATACACGGGGTTATAACCTTTGCAAACCGGAAATTTTGCGAGATTTCCGGGTACAGTGTCGATGAGCTCATTGGCAAGCCCCACAATATTATCCGCCATCCGGATATGCCAAAAGCGGCATTCGCTCAAATGTGGAAAACGATTCAGGCAGGTACCTTGTGGCACGGATTAGTCAAAAATCTCCGCAAAGACGGACGCTACTATTGGGTTGATACCGAAGTGACCCCTACGTATGATGAAAACGGGAAGCTCAAAGGGTATATGGCCGCACGTAAACCGGCATCACGAAAGAATATCGAAGAAACGGCGGCGTTGTACAAAAAAATGCTTGAACAAGAATAAGGGGAGATGAGTGTTATTTTATAATCATAAACACGAGTTTATAGGAATCGATGAAGATGGTCTTAAGCTTTTAAATTACGCCTCTTTAGACGATTTATTAGGAGTATGTGCAGATGTAGCCGACCTTTTTGCCAATGAGCCGGGATACATCCATAACTTTAAAAGTTTCTCCTGGATCGATTTTATACTCCATGCCGATTCCGATGCCCGCTCGGCTATCGTTCACGCAAACGGTCGGACCTTTTCGTGCACATTGAGTCTCCATAACCTCTATTTGTGCGCGGAACCCGAGCTGAACGGCTATATGGTCGATATGACCCATATCCAAACCATTAGCGGCGAAGAAATCAAACCCCATACCATCACCCCAAAAGTGCAGCCGGCAGTCAAACCGACGGTGAGCAAAGCGACGCCGCCTCCTGTATCCACCCCCGATATACTTCCCGATTATGCGCATCTTACCCCTACGGCACTGAGTGAACCGGGGACACTGGATATCCCTTCCTACCCCGCAGCCGATATCGAAATACCCGCAGAACCTGCAGAGGATCTCTACGCCAAACTTACCCTCCCTCTCACTCATGAAGAACTTTATCCTGAACTTCCGCAAGCAACCGCGCCTGTCGAAGAGCGCATTGAACGCCCGATGCTGGGAGACACCCGTTACAGCAGTGCGGAAAAAGGGTTTTTGGAAAATCTGCATGTCGATAAGTCGTACCGATTTGATCCGAATGTCGCCGCCCATGAGCTGGGGCTTCCGGTCGATTTGATTGAAGAGTTCATCGGTGATTTCATCCAGCAGGCCTACGAGTTCAAATCCGAACTTTTTGAAGCGGTCCTCAAAGGGGATACCAATAATATAAAAATTCTTTCCCACAAACTCAAAGGGGTTGCGGCCAATCTCCGGATCGAAGATGCTTTTGAAACCCTCAGTGTGATCAATACGTCTGACGATCCGATAGAAATTGAAGCGAATCTCAAATATTTTTATACCATTGTCACCAAATTGGAAGGGAAAGAAGCGGAAGCAGCCGTAGAGGTCGAAGCTCCGATGTTCTTCAAACCTGAGGTACGCGAGACAGAGATTCCGGTAAAAACGGTTCCCATCGAAGAAGATGACATTTATGCCTTCGCTTTGAAAGAAAGCGAGCCGTTAACGGTTTGGGACGAAACACCTTTATCGGTTGATTCAGCGGAAAATGAGCCTGCAATCGAACCAATGCATTTAGAATCGATCGAAGAGCGTCTAAAGTCAACCGTTGAAACGGCCATTGCACCGGAGCCACCGGTCCAACCTCTGCATTATGATAAACTCTTTATTGCAGGGCAGCTTGGGATTGAGCACGACTTTTTTGATGAACTGATTGATGAGTACAAACGTGATGCCCTTGTTGCCGGACAAGAGATCACGGCAGCCATTGGTGCGTTTGATACTCACGCATGGAAAAAGACAGCCGGTCAGCTCAAAGGAATCAGCGACAATTTGCGCTTGAGCGAAATTTCCGACGAACTGGCGATCTTGTCTCAGACAAATGATGCCCAAGAAGCCAACAAAGCTTCTAAACGACTCAATAACTTTCTTGAACAACTATAGAAATAAGGGAATAGAGGAGATACCATGCAACTAGGACTTAGAAATCGACTTCGCCTGATCAGTCTTTTACCAATTCTGATTCTTTTTATCCTTGCGAGTTACTACGTTTACAATGCGTACAACAGCTACAGAGGGGCTCAACAGCTTCAAGTACGTCTTGAAGGGAATAAACAGCTTAATGATTTGATCAATAATCTCTCCCGCGAACGGGGTATGACCGTAATGTATATGGGTAATGCGTCAGCAGCTACCCTCAAATCACTCCATGCGCAACGGGCCATTGTTGATCAAAAAGTTGCCGGCTACCAAAAAC
The DNA here is from genome assembly GCF_049587615.1 of Sulfuricurvum sp. Lineage (GTDB taxonomy): Bacteria > Campylobacterota > Campylobacteria > Campylobacterales > Sulfurimonadaceae > Sulfuricurvum. Next base: position 145,510 of record NZ_JBAVEF010000025.1, on the reverse strand, counting down.
ATCTGGCTGAACTTGCGCATGCAAACGCTGAAGAGGCTTCAAAAGCGGACTCATTATCCCAATTGATTGCCAATCTCCAAAAAGAGATCGTTAAATCTCGACCGCTGGTCGATGACGGAACGGCTGATTTCAATAAAATTTTTACCGATCTGTACGGAAAATCTGAAGAGAAATTGATCAATGAGCTTGCCGGTCTTGCGACGCTTCATTTTGATGAAGAGGTCAATTCACTCTCCTCAAGCTATCTCTCTTTGGTCAGAGCGAATGAGTACAGCAGTATTGAACGTGACTATATCACCTACGTTCTCTCTCGTGCGACTCCGCTTGCCGAAGAGGAACTGAACCAATGGATCTCCCTCATTGCAAAAGCCGATACCTTTAATCTTGAAGGGATTAATAACAAGGGGATCCAAACAACGCTGCAAACCTCTTTGTTCAGTGAAGACAATACAGAGCTCTATCTCGATATTACAACGGAGCGAACCGGCATTTTACAAGCTGCCACAAGCGGTGCTTATGAAACCCAATCAGGTATTTGGTTTGCGATGATTTCTGAAAAAATCGATGCTATCAATGCCGCTGAACAGATTTTGATCGAAGCAATGGACAAACGTGCCGATGTGGTTCAAAGCCAAGCCGTTCAAATCCTTATTATTGCTATCGCTGTTTGGATTTTAGGACTCTTGGTCGCCATTTTGGGCTACCTCTTCTCTGCTGAGATCACCACCAACATCAAAAACCTCGAATCCGTTTTAAAACGGGTTGCCGAAGATACACACGACAACGAAGCTGAGGCTTTAAGCCATACCATCAATCTCGATACAACGGCTGGAACAGCTCAAGCGTATGCACTCTTGGAGCGTATCATTGAACAAACCCTCAATGATAAACAATTCGCGATGGAAGCATCCGAAGCCAAATCGATGTTCCTGGCCAATATGTCCCATGAGATCCGTACACCCCTCAACGGTATTGTCGGATTTACCGAATTGCTCAAAGATACCGAACTGCATGATGAACAGCGTGAATTTATCGACATCATCGAAAAAAGTTCTGAAAACCTCCTTGAAATTATCAATAATATTCTTGACCTTTCTAAAATTGAAAGCAATAAACTCGAAATCGAAGAGATCGTCTTTAATCCGATGGATGAGTTTGAAAGTGCCGTTGAAGTCTACGGCGTTCGTGCTTCCGAAAAACACATTGACCTTGCCTGTTACGTCGATCCAAGCCTTGAGCGTCCTCTCAAAGGGGATCCGACCAAAATCAAAGAGGTTATTATCAATCTCCTCAGCAATGCGGTTAAATTTACCAACAGCGGCGGTGCCATCAGTGTCGATATTCGCCGCGTAGAGTGCGAAACTCCTAACCGTGCACGTGTCCGTTTCGAGGTCAAAGATAACGGTATCGGGGTTACCAGTGAACAAAAATCACGTATTTTCGAAGCGTTTTCCCAAGCCGATACTTCCATTACCCGTAAATACGGCGGTACCGGTCTTGGTCTCACGATTTCAAGCCGCTTTGTTGAGCTTATGGGGTCCAAACTCGATATTGAGAGTGAACCGGGCAACGGCACGACCTTCTTCTTCACAATAGAATTTGAAGAGATTGAAACCCTTAATGAACCGGTAAAAGGATCATTTTCAAATATCAATGCCCTTATTTTAGAGAGCACGACGAAGAAAAAACTTCAAAATACTTATCTTAAAGAGTATTTGGATTACTTCGGTGTCAGCTATACCACTTTCCATGAACTCGATGAACTTAAGATGTTGGAGCGCCAGGTCAATTATGACCTCTTATTCATTGATAACGACTATACCAATGACAGTGATATCATTGCCTATGCGTCCGCTCAAGAGCAGCTTGTCCTGATCACCAAATCGTACTATATGAAAAAAATCGACTCGATGGGAATCGATATTTTCAAAGTCCTTTACGAGCCGTTGAACAGTTCAAAAATACGTTCCATGTTGGATGCTTATGATGCCGAAGCATTTAGCAACCGCAAACAAAAAGTGACGCGTCGTAAAAAATTCGATGAGAAAAATTCCCGCTTCGCGGCTACGGCCCTCGTTGCGGAAGACAATATCATCAACCAAAAACTGATCCGACGAACACTCGAAGATCTCGGGCTTGAGATAACCCTTGCCAACAATGGACTTGAAGCATTTGAAAAACGTAAAAACGGCAATTTTGATGTTATCTTTATGGATATTCAAATGCCGGTACTCGACGGTATCGAAGCAACGCAGGAGATACTCGATTTCGAAGAAGATTATAATCAGCACCATATTCCGATCATTGCACTCACCGCAAATGCGCTCAAAGGTGACCGAGAACGTTTCTTGGCAGCCGGCATGGATGAATATACGACGAAACCACTGGTTCGCGCAGAAATCATCTCCTTGCTCAATAATTTCTTATCGCACAAGATTATCGATATTAAAGTCGTTCCGAAATCGATCCATGATATCGAAGCACCTTCCGAAGAATCAACCGTTCCACTCGATGAAGCGGCTAAGCAGAGCAGTGTAGAGAGATTCGAAGAGGTGCCGCAAACACTCGAGGAGCCTCTCGCGGTGGTAGAGGAGGAAGCCGTTAATGAACCGGTCAGTGAGAGCGAATTCACCGCACCGGAAGAAGAGAGTGTTCCGGTTATCCCTGAAGCTGTCCAGCCAGAGCACCGTTCAGCCTATGATGCTGATATTTTGATTGCCAAACAAAACACGTTGGAGATGAAACTCTTTAGTCGTATTCTCGATGATTTAGGGTATACCTATAAAAGTGTCAATACCTCAGAAGAACTAATGGAAGAGATCAAAGAGCGCCGCTATAAGCTTGCATTATTTGACAAAACGCTTAGCCAGCTAAATCTCAAGGATCTGTATGATATAATCCGTTCCAATACTAGTGATACGTCTCTTGTGATGCTCATCGATCCAAACAGTAAGGAAGATGAGAATGATGCAATGTACGTTCATGAGATCATCAAAAATATCATTAACAAAGACTTGCTCCGCCTTGTTTTTGAAAAATTTATCTAAAGATTGGGGAAACTCTAAATGGGTGAGAAAAAACTAAAAGTACTTGCAGTTGATGATGATATGATCAACCTCAAGTTGCTCAAAACCATGTTGATGAAGACCCCAAATGTCTCTCAGGTTGTTGAAGCTAAAAACGGTGCTGACGCTATCGGTGTTTTGAAAAGTCAGGATGATATCGATATCATCCTGCTCGATATCATTATGCCGGTCATGGGGGGGATAGAAATGCTCAAAGTCATTCGTGCCGATGAGTCGCTTCGACAACTGCCGGTCATCGTTCTCACAACCGATGAAACCAAAAAAGGGGAAGCATTAGAGTGTGGGGCAAACGGTTTTCTCATGAAACCGGTCCGTGAAAAAGACGTCCTCGCTAAAATCTCCCAACTCGCACTTTAACAACCAATTCAATTCGTCATCCTCGGGCTCGACCGGGGATCCATTTTCTCTTTTACAGTTTCTGCCAGGAACGTTTATGTACCCGAATCGACTCGGTACTGAGATTATGGTCCTCAACACTCACATCCATCAATATCATCGTATCTTTGCCTGTACCCGATGCTAAGACATGAGCAGCAGTACAGTTAGAAGGCGCTGCTCCACGAAAAGAATATGCCAAAGATACACTCACATCATACGCCGGTGCACCGGCTGCATCATTCACCGTAATATTTAGATTTTCAAGACAGTTGCCTGCAGAAATATCAAACCCCTGTGCACGCATAACCGCAAACTCGGTTGCACTCATCGCCAAAAGTTCCGCTTGCGCACGGAGATAATTATCCCCGATCGATTTGGCCCCCGTCGATGCATTGCTCAGGAGCATTACCCCACCAAGAGCTACAAGAACCACGATAAAGATCGCCAATATCATCGCAAAAGCGGATCGTTTAGTACCGTACATGAACTCTCCTTTCACGACAAATCGCTTCGCTTTCACTTTCACTCACGCTGAGATTAGCATCAATACCTCTCATACATACCTTAAGCCTCCATACCAAACCTCGATCACTCACTCCGGGATTGGCCATAAAATCACTGGCATCATAATCGGCATAAAAATGGGCAACGTTACGACCCAGCGCATTATGATTTGCTGCTGCCGTATAATATTCCCCCAACCATGGTCGAAAGCCGCTGTACATAATAAACTCACCGTCATCATTGACCCGAAAAGCATACCCGGTACGCAAGAGATATTTGCGTTTGCCATTCGTGGCATTGTTCTCGGTACCGAGGGTGAGAGACGTTGCGGTCGTATTGGCAATCGTATGGTATCCTGCCGTACCGGCACCGCTCCATCGAAATCGAGCACAGGCCTCTATGTCAACACTGTCGGCGTCATAAATGGCCGAATTTGCTAAGGTGGAGCCGAAGGCGGTAATAATATCGTCTGCCATCGTATAATCTGCATCCGCTGCGGTAATCACATTATTAGCCCCTAAAAGGGTCTCTTCACTCCATCCCGGACGGTTACCACCGTTCCCGCGTATACTGTCGTGATCCACCCCGATAAAAGCCACCGTATAATCGTTTGTGTCTCCCTCTGTTGGAGGACCGTAACAGTGTGCACCGCCGCTTGCTTCAAGATTCACGATGGAGCTGCTGATCGCATTTTCAAAATATTTGGAGAGCTGTTCGAGTATATGGTCGGCCTCGGCTACCCGCTTGCTGTACTCTCCGGTACGGTAAATCCCCTCATAATACTGGCGTACCGCTTCGAGGGCGATCCCCCCGACTATCCCCAGAATGACAATCACAAAAAGAAGTTCGACCATCGTAAAGGCTTTACGCTTTGCACCGCGTCTCATCTAATTCCCTTTGTTGGATTTGAAAAAGGTCAGTGTAATATCCACATCCGAATCTGGATCATTAAACCGTGTTACCACCCGTTTCAGATGGCTTGTCGTTCCCGTAGCTCCACTGTTCATCGTATCGGATGATCCCAGCGTCCATGTCGCTGTTTGGGTATTACTCCCGCTTAGTGGATCTACCGTTGATGAAACATAATCCACTTCATACGTCGCTGTGACGGAATAAGAGGGTCCGGAGGTGGGGGAAATGGTTATGCTCTCCTCTCCGCCGTTAAGCTGCTCAATCCCAAATGTGAGATTACCGTCGGTGCTGGGAGTTGGTATCGCCGCATTCCATGCATCGGTGTTACACTGCATAGAGGAGACGTTTTCCTCCGAACCGATACGGTACCCTCCCGCCCGTGAACAGTTCAGATCCGCCATTGAAGTGATCATGAGCGGTCCGGAACCGGAGGCGCTGTAATTCCCATCCCACCGCGCCTGAAATTTATCAATCGTCCATCCGCTTAAACGGGACATGACATCCTCATCGATCGCCATTACCTTAGACGCATTGTTTGCCACACTCATCATGCTGGGTATGGTTACAACACTGATGGCAATAATCACGATAGCGAAAATCAGCTCAATCATCGCCATCGCAGGACGCATCGGTTTTCTCATCGGATCGCCGGAGCATAATCGGTCGTACTGTGCCATCCTGTTCCTTCGCTGGTTGATGATTTACTTGCTTTGTTCTCTTCTGAACCGCTTTTTGCACTTCCGGTCGCACCCACTGCGGGAGCCACATTGATGTTGAAACACGGATGGGTCATGCACTCAAGATTGAGTGCCGATGGATCACTGTAAGGCAATGCACTCACACCATACCACAACCATGGATCGGTATTGATATGGGCTTTCGCGCTGTACGGAGGGGTTTGCGCGGCGAAACCGTATGTTTCGACGCCCCCTACTGCTGTTCCCCCTATATTCACTGCCCCGCTGTTAACAAACGTCACCGTACCATCCCCATCCGCCGCGTCATCATGTAAACCGTTGATAAACCACGAACTCTCATTTCGGCTTGAAGCCAACGATGTGGTTCCGATACGCGGTGCATTGAAAACTTCATACCACGCGTTAGCGCTAAACGGAACGGTTCCAAATACACGAATATCGCGGGGGATAATGCGGCCATAGACAAAGGTAGAATTTCCATCAGCAGGAGAAACCACCGTATAAGGAAGGGCATTTGTACCGCTGCTTAAACGAGAACCGTTAATATCGGCAACCTTGACCCCATCCGTATAGCGAGAGGTCATAGAGATATTAAGGTTGCTTCCGTTCACATCAAACGGATTTTGCATCAGATTAATATCCCGGCGGAAGTTGAACCGCAGATACTGGGAAGCATTGTCTTCATCCCATGCAATCGTTTTTGCCCCAAAAGAAAATCCGACCGATTGATTGGAAATGTTCGTTTCATTGGCATCAGGATAGAGATAGGTCGATTTTGTTACCACCGGGACAACGGTTACAGGATTTTCCCATAAAGGGGAAGCAGAGAAATTACTCGTGATTGCACCCGCTTTGTTCCGTGCTTGCATCTGCGCATTGATCCGTCCCGCCATTAGCGCTACTTCATTCGCAAGGTAGGTAAAAGAATCTGTATTACCGTTGTTATTGGTAATTCCCAGCGCACTGAAGTTGAAATGATGGGGGATAAAAGTGACGTTTACATCACCGCAGACATACGTTCCGTTGGCATCACAGTTCATCGGAGTATCATCGTTATCCACAGCTGACCAATTTTGATCTTGGATATTAATGTTGATTTTACCCACATCATTAAAAGACAATCCGGCAATTTCACCGGTAACACCGGCTTTAGCCGATATCCCGTTTTGCATATCAAAACCACCGGCTGCAAAGGCTGCTGTCCCCGCCATCGAAGCATTGGCCTCGTTGTTTTTCATGTATTTTGTCGTTGTCAATACATACGTCGAATTTGCATCCGTCACGTTATAGTCCGGAGTATTCGTCGTCGAATTAAAGTTATACGCATTAATCGTCGTATTATACTCTTCACCCGATCGGAGAATATTAGACCAGTCATAATGGGTCGAAACGATTTCGAGTTTTTCCGGACGGATGGCAAAGTTATCGGTCGAACAGACAGCGGCTCCCGCTCCCCCCGCCAAACATTGATAACATCCAAATTCGTTATCGTATGGAGCGCTTGGAACTCCGCTGGCTGCGTAGCTACTTGATTGACAGGCAGGTCTCGCCCCACTTAATAAACATTCTGTCACTAAATTTGGAAAAACCTGCGCAAGTTTCGAATCGGAATTCAAACATTGAGGAACACCGTTTAAAACGGCTTGCGTATTACTGTTTGAACAATTAAAAGCGGCATCCATAAACTCTTGATTCCAATTGATAAAATTCATCATGATTTTTTTATCTTTGCCCGCAGCAGTTTCTGAAAACGTAGGAGTTGTATGGTTCATATCATTCTGCAAAAAGGTTACATACGTATTTCTGGATTTAGTCGCTATAGCTGCCAGTCTCTCTGTTTCCGGCAATGCACAGGTTGTACTGTCCACCACAAATAAATAGACACGATTGTTATCAATTCCCGTATAAGGAGCCAATTGACCACTCGGATTCAATGAAACCACACTGAGTGAACTCGGTTTATTGGCGACTTTTGTCATAATGGAACGATTGTTATCGGCTAGCGGTATGGATGTTTCACGGGCATCGAAACCAACCGCCGCAATATTTTGAGCATAGTTATATGATCCGGCATTGGCAATATTCGACGAAGCATTGGGCATGGAGATACCGGTTACGTTGTCTTTGTAGCTGGCGAACATCTGGTTTTCAACCAAAACACTTTGACCCTGAGTATCCGGGTCCGCGGCGACGTTTACACTGAATTTCATCGTGTAGGTAGAACCTACAGCGATCGTCGGAACATAACACCATGCTTTGGTCGCTGTCGTACCCGCATCACCCGTAAAATCAACACTACAGTTGGCATCGTATACCGTACATCCCGGTACGCCAGAAAGCCCCTGTGCACAATGCCAAGTTGTAGTCGAATCTACACTCGATAGTCGGATCGACTGTTTGATCTTGGTCGCATTGCGTTCGAGCATATCGCTCAGATAAATCGCAGGATCGGTATCATTTCCATCGGTACGCTTAAGGAGATTTTGGGTGAAATCATCATAAATCGTAATCTCTTTCGCCGTTTCCCGTCCGCCATTCGTAAACGATGCCGTATAATCGATCTGCTGACCTGCGCTTAATGCTCCGCTTGAACTCGTACTGGGTGTTTTAGTAATGTCGATACTTGGGGCATATATTTGCGTCGAAAAAGCAAAAACGCCAGGATTGAAAACATCATCAGCTGTTGAAAGCGTGATTTTTGTACCTGTTTGATTATTGGTAATAATTCCTGATCCTCCGTTACTCGTCCCAACATTATATGTATCGATATCAATTCCAATTACATTATCGTAATTCGGAACTCTCGTATCACCTGAAATCGATGTTATGGAAGAATTCATAGGGTTATAAGGACCACTAGTTGTTGTTGCAGTTCCATCTGCTTTTAAATAATATGGCGTTCCAGTTGCAGATGACTGTGTAAGTGAGATTTTATCTCCATTATAAGGTGAGGAATTTTTTCTATCACCCTCGCTCCCGAAATAGAGGAATTTTGAATCAACAGTTCCACCACTCGGAGTTAGAAATCCTGTCAAAGTTGCAGATGTAGGATTACTATTATTAACAGCATTAAATCCATCATACACGGTTATATTTTTCAAAGTCGTATTGGTATCTTTGTAAACAACGACCATCGCCCATCCGCCAAAATGACCTGGTGTATATGCACCGCCAGAAGTTGCTTCAATATTTGCTACTTGATACGTTCCAGCACCTTTTGTTTGTACAATTGAAGTGATATCTTTTATCCCCTGGTAATACCAAGCTAGCTCAAAAGTACCACCAGACGACGGGCTGATCATCCAGTTAAAACGATTATTTGTTGTTTCAGCATCGATTTGCCGATAAGTACTATCTCCTTGCGCTTTTAACAAAACTTTTTTCGCATTTGTAATTTGAGTAGTAGAAGGAGTACCTTTAATACCAGCTTGCCAATACAATCCTGCCCATACTACATCATTTTTTGTAACACCAGTCGGAAATGCAAACGTATAGCTCGTAGAGTTTTTTATACTTGCATTACTCTCATCACTCGATAATTTATAAAACAGCGTATCTAACTCATTATTTGTAAGTGTAGCATCTACAGTTGCTGCACAATGATTTGTACCGTCATTCTTACAGAGAATCGAGTTACCGATGATTTTAATGTCCCCTTTAATATTTGATTGATGGATAATTTCAAAGCTACGTGGATTGTTACTTCCATAATTCATGTCATCATCTAGAATCGTACCCACCGCTTGCGAATCAAATACGCTCACCCCTGTTATATTCGTCAAATTGATGTAAAACGTTTCATCCAGTTCCGCGGTAGCATCCCCACGTACCGTCACGCTGAACGTTTGCTGCAAGGTGCTTGTGTTCGGGTTGAAACGGATATGGCCGTTTGCTGCAGTGTAATCGTTATTTGCGGTAGTAGCCGTTCCATTGGCTGTGGCCCAATCAAATTCGACAGCCGATGAGGGAGATGAACTGAGAGCTACCGTGAATGTCATTGTTTTCGTACCGCTATTCCCCTCCGTGACGCTCATATCACCGATCGAAAGCGAGGGTGGGTCATCATTTGTGATTGTCCCTGTTGCTGTCGCTGTGACAATCGTCGCATTGACAGGGGAAGAGAGAGTCAGTGTATAGGTTTCGCTTGGTTCCCCATTTGTATCCCCAACAATGGGCACGCCGATGGTTTTCGTTGTTTCACCGGGGGCAAAGGAAAGGCTCCCTGATGCTATTGTAAAATCGCTTCCCGCTGTCGCCGTCCCATCAGCAGTTGTGTAATTAACCGTTACCGTGCTTGTCGATGACGAACTGAGCGTTACCGTATAAATCGCATTGGTTGTTCCACTATTCCCTTCGGTCGTGCTGAGGGTTGTCGGAGAAATCGATATGCTTGGTAGCGATGAAACAAAGTTGAATGTAAAATCGTATCTTTGATTATTTGCACTGCTTTTAATTCGTAGGTTAAAATCCGCAGCACCGCTAAACGTTATACTCCCTCCATTATTAATAATAGTACCTGTCCCATCTGATGGACAATTCGATAAATCATATTTATAGACTACGTCAGCATCTGCGACACGTGTAAAGTTTAATGTCCCAGCTGAAGGGATATTAAAATAATAAAATTCTGTATCACCACTATCAAATTGATTGCCTGAATAGGAATCTGAAAATGTCGCATTTACTCCAGATTCTGTAAAAGTATGATCGGTTGTATTACTACATTGATCTGCACCCCATCCCGACACGGCAAACATCATCACCATACCAAAAGCGGCAAACATCCGCGAAAACGTTTTGTAGAGATTGGATTGCCACGCTACGCTCGCAATGACGGGAGTTTTTACGGTTTTCATCTGATCCTCCTGGGGATTGATTTACTTGTTATCATAACATCCACTCATTTTCACTAAAAATACCGAGTATCTCAATCCGATCTTTAGCCGTATTGATCCGATAAGGAATCACATATCCGTTGAAAACCAACTCTCTGAGATCTTTATCTTTTGATCTGGACGATTGTCGGCATTTGTAGGGAAAATGAGGTAAATTTATAATTTGATCACTCAAATCACTGTTAAATTTCTCAGCTCTTTTAAAAGAATCTTGGGCGATAAAGTCAATAATCACCTCTAACTCCGCAAAGAACCGATCCGTTTTATGCACTTGCATATTTGAGCCTTATTCTCTCCATCATTCCATCCATTCCCTCTTTGAACGGAGTCAATGGCATCGTCCCATCATCGATCTCCTGGATTCGCCTTTTAAGCTCCTGTGCAAAAGGATCGTTTTCGAGATCAACCTTCTGGAGGTGTTCTTCGGTTTTAAGCGGCTCTACCGTGACAACATCTTTGAGTTGTTCCAAAAACCACATCACCTTTTCTACCGCTGAATCTTCAATTTTTAATGTCAATGTTTTCATCTGATCCTCCTAGGGATTTTTAATACACTTCATCGTGTGTTCCGATATCGATAAGAATAATTTGCTCATCGACGATCATTAAAATCAATATGATCCGGTATTCGTAGGTCAAACGAACCGCATGAAACTTCTCTAAACTGCCTTGGAGTTTGTGCAGTTTTAGTGAAGGCTCAAACGGATCGTTTTGGAGTTTTTTGAGAAGGGTTCCATATTTGTCAAGCAAATCCGGATGCTTTTTAAAGAACTTGACTTCTCTTTTGAGATAGCTTTTCTCTTTATCTAATCGCATTTTTCAATTCCGCAATATGATCATCGATATCACCTATCGGCTCAATACCGCTGTAATCACCACGATTTATTTTCTCTAATACTTCTAAACAATGCTTTTCGTCGATTTTAAATTCATCATCTGTTTTTTGTACTTGAAAATTTTTTACCACATCACTTTTGAGTAAATCTATCATCGCCATAAATTGCTCAAACTTACTGTCTTCTATTTCTAACATTATGGTTTTCATCTGATCCTCCTCGGGATTTTACGGCACACACACTCAGGGCTCGGTAGCATTTACACTCTGACCCGTTTTTCCTAATCGGTTAGTATCGACCATTGTCCCTCTTTTCTAAAACATTATAAGAGGAGACGCCATTTTTTGATTGTAGTGCTATGTAGATTAAAGAGGGATTAAGAGAAAAAAACACTTGACGTTTGTTTTTTGTGTGTTATAATCGAAATCACATCAATATCATTACAAGGTGGGTCAAATTATGAATATCTCTCTCGTCGGACGCCACATCGAGCTCAGCGATGCAATAAAAGATCATCTGATGCACTCTATCGATACATTATCCAAGTACCATCTCGACCTTATCAGTGTCAACGCGGTTGCAAGCGCAAATGAACGTAAAAAAGGGGTTACGATCGAATTTACGATCAACGTTGCCGGAAAAAATACCATTGTGATCACCCAGCGAGACGATGATCTTTACGCCGCGATCGATATCGCGATCGATCGTGCCCAAAAAGCGCTCCGCCGTTTGCACGACCGAATCTCGGATCATAAAAACGAGGGGATGAACGAAGCAAAACTTGCCGCTGCCCAGACGATCGATCTGCATGCAGCGAATGAAGCGTTAGAAGATGAGATCGTTCCGACAGAGTTAGTCCTCTACAAACCTCAAGAGGTCGCCGAAGTGTTGGAGAAACTCAAAGAGAGCACCAAAGTTTTTGAAGTATTTTACGATAACGACGGAAAAATGCGGGTTATGTATAAACGCACTGACGGTAAATTCGGGCTGTATTAATAACTATTCCTACTTTTCTTTTTAGAAAGAAAAATAGACAAAAGAAAATCGCCCTCACACCAAAACGCCGGCGGTACGCTTTTGCCCTACGGCAAGCGACCTTGCTCTTGGTGAGATGTGAGGGCAAGATTATTATCTAACCACTTTTTTACTTCTTGAACGATTTCCTCATCTTCAGCGATATCCGCCCACCGAAACGCTCTACCGCTTTGGATACTCCCTTCCAGCAAATCGCCGCTTGATCGGAATTTAAGATCGAGTGCCGCAATCTCAAACCCGCTCGTGCAGCTGCTAAACGCTTCGAGTCTCTCATTTTTACCGCTTTTGTTCGTATAGAGATAACAATATCCCTGTAACCCCGTCCGGCTCACCCGGCCGCGCAGCTGATGAAGTGTCGAGAGCCCCAACCGTTCGGCTCCGACGATGACGACCGTGGAGAGGTTCGGAAGCGAAATACCCACCTCTACGACTGTAGTGGCGAGAAGAATGGATCCGTGAGAACGAAATGCCATTAATACCGCCTCTTTTTCTTTGTCTTTGCCGTGGGTGACATAAACATTCTCAAAATTTTTCTCCCAGTATCCCCGTGCTTCATCGATACTTTGGTAGTTAATACTCTCGCTTTGTTCCACCAGCGGATAGACGATAAGGACCTGATGCTGCAGCGCGATTTCGGAACGGATATGTTCCAGCAGGGGGGGGAAATCGCTTTTACCGATCACACGTGTCGCAATGTTTTTCGTAAACGGAGTTTGGACGATCAGGCTCACATCGATATGAGCCGAATCAATCATCGCCTGCGTACGGGGGATCGGAGTGGCCGAGAACTGGAGATAATGGGGTGAAGTCTCGTTATCGGTGAGGCGGGTGAGGGAATGGCGCTGCGCCGTACCGAAACGGTGCTGTTCGTCTACCATCACCAACCCTGCTTCGGGAAGATCGCGATGAAGCAGTGCGTGAGTACCGATAATAAAATCATACCCCTCCAATGACCCTTTTTTTGTTGCATTTGTCACAAGGGCAATGCGCAAAGCGGGGAGGAATTTTTGAGCCTCCTCGTACAATTGAGCGGCAAGGATCGTCGTCGGTGCCATCAGAATGGATCGATAAGGACGCATCAGGACGACCGAAGCTAAAATCACCATCGTTTTCCCCGATCCGACATCACCAACGATCATCCGTCGCGACGCATAATTTCCCGAGAGATCGCGCCGGATCTCTCCAATCGCATTTTTTTGATCCTCCGTCAGTTCAAACGGGAGGCTCTGTATCCAACCGCTAATATCTCCTGAGGCACGGTAGCGTGTCGTATGATAGCGGCGTTTGAGACGAAGACGGCGCATGTACTCAAAGAGTTCGGCAAACTTAAGGGCATACAGTTGCGGTTCACTGAGGGGTCCGGGAAACTCGGGAAAATGGACGGAAAAAAGTTCACGGGCTATTTTTTCCGGTAACCCCTCTGAAATCAATCCTGCTACAGTGATGTTTTTCTGAACCAATCGGCGCATCACATCGACGCGCAGAGGGGTTTTATACATGGGAACGAGAGAACCGACGGCGGAGATTTTGAGAGGATGAATGAGCTGCCATCTCCCCTGCTCCAGCACCGCTTTTCCGCTGAAAAACCCCCTTTCTCCCCGTGAAAACTGATGGATCATATACGGTTTGGGATGGAAGATTATCCCCTCTATTACACTATCGAGATTGTGGGCAAAAAAAGTGATTTTAAGAGATTTCGGGGTGCGGACTACGTGTTCCACTGTTGCATCAATGACACACGAAGCATTGTGGACGATTTCGATACTTAAACGGCGATCTTCGAATGACGCGGGGGCAATGAGGGAGAGTGCCGTAAGACTTCCGACTCCCAAACGATGAAATTTATCGATATCTTCGGGCGGTAATTGAGATTGCTTCGTCATTGCATTTCTCGCAATGACGTTATTTTGTCACAATCGCATAGCTGAGATTATTAATTTCACTGTGGCGTTTGATAAAATCGTTCAAATCTTCCAACGTCAAATTACGGATAAACTCCAGCTCTTGGAGGGAATATCCCAACGGTTTGCCTTGATAATACTCGCTAAAGGTTCGACCCAAACGCTGAGAGAGGGTTTCGACCCGAAGCGGTTCGGAACCGAGGAGAAACTTGCGGGCCTGATCAAGCTCACTCTGGGTTACCCCGTCACGGACAAAGGTATCGATAACCTCTACCACCGTTTTTTTTGCTTCTTCACCCGATTCCAGCTTGGTTTGGAGATATCCGCTGAAGTAGGTATTGGTTTTCGCAACGCTCAGACGCGAATATGCAGAATACGCCAGCCCCCGTTTCACACGGATCTCTTCCAGCAACCGACTGCCAAATCCGCTGGAACCGAGAATAAACATGGCGACACGCGCTTTGTAAAACTCAGGATCACCCTCACGCATTTCAAAAGGGGAACCGAAATACAGATACGCCTGCTCCGTCTGAGGACGTTTTAGAATCGACTCTTTGGGAGTTTTTCGCGGTTCATAATAGCGTGGGCTTCCCGTTTTTCCGATTTCCAAGCCACTTAGAAGTTTGATAACTTTCTCTTTGGCTACTGCATCGGAGATATCCCCGCCGATCACAATCAGGGCATTCGAGAGGACAAGATGGGAAGAGACAAACGATTTGACACTTTCGAGTTTGATCTGTTTGATACTTGCTTTTGTCCCGATATTAGGTACCGCCATAGGAGTCCCCTCAAACAGTACCGATTTGAGCTCATCGGAAGCTACCGTATCAAAATCAGCCTCTTTTCGCGCTATTTCGCTGAGGGTTATTGTTTTGATTTTTTCCAGCGTTTTATCAGTGAAGTTAGGTTCACGCAACTGTTCACTCAATAGTGAAAGTCCCGTATCAAACTCCTCTTTCAAACTTCCGAGTTCTACGACGAACGTCTCATTTCCTGCATGGGCACTCAACTGAATCGCGCGGGCCTCCAAGGCATCGGCAAAACCGACGGAACCCCGTTTGCGTGACCCTTCGTTTAACATTTTGGCACTCAAACGGGCCAAACCTGCGACTTTTCCCTCATCGATGCTTCCGCTGCCGGTAAATACCAACTGCATCGAGACAATCGGAAGGCGTTTGTCTTCTTCGAATATAAATGGGATTTTAACCCCCTGAACCTCTATAAAATCCAATGTGCTTGCCATAAGTGCTTGCCCTAATAATAAAATCGCTACCACAATATTACGTATCCAAACCGGCAAAGCCGTTTTGGATAGCGGGGACACCTTTGTCCCCTGCACCCCCCTAAAGCTTTTCGCATCAATGCGAAAGATAAAAAATGCTTTAGGTACTCCTTTTTTCATGCGAATTTTTCTAGTATCTCATACGCGGTGTTACGAATTGCGGGGGTTTCGCCAACATCGCGGATAAGACGGATCATCTCGTCTTTCGCCATCCGAAATCCGGCCCCGGCACTGCGTACCACATTCTCTTCCATCATCGTAGACCCCAAATCGTTTGCGCCGAACAAAAGTGCCATCTGACCGATATAAGGTCCCTGGGTTACCCATGAGCTTTGGATATTGGGGAAGTTATCCAAAAAAAGACGGGATACTGCGAGAAGCCTGAGGTAGCGGTTCGAAGATTGTTTCTCAATCTCGGGATGCTCTTCCATCAACTGGGTATTCATTCCCTGAAACGACCACATAATAAACGCCCGAAATCCCCCCGTCTCGTCTTGAAGATCGCGGATCAGGTTCCAATGCTCGATAATCTCTTCATCGGTTTCCACGGTCCCGTACATCATCGTTGCCGTCGATTTTATTCCGAGTTTGTGGGCTTGACGATGAACATCCACCCACTCTAACGAATCCATTTTTTTCGGAGCGATAATATCGCGGACACGATCGCTCAAAATCTCAGCCCCTGCTCCGGGGATGGATGAAAGCCCTTTGGCTTTTAGACGTGATAGACACTCCTGGATCGTGATTCGCGATACTTTGGCAATGTAATCGAGTTCAATCGAAGAAAATCCATGAATCGTAATTTGCGGATATTTCGTATGAATGTGTTCGACAAGATCTTCATACCACTCAATTTTGAGCTTGGGATGAACACCTCCCTGAAACAAAATCTGCGTTCCGCCGATTTCAAGAAGCTCTTCGATTTTTTGGTCGATCTCATCAAAGGTGAGAACATACGCATCTTCGTCTTTTCCGTGTCGGTAGAAAGCGCAAAATTTGCAATCGACCCAGCAGACGTTGGTATAGTTGATGTTGCGATCGACGACAAAAGTCGTAATCCCTTCAGGATGCAGCTCACGTTTACGAGCCGTCGCCATACGGCCGAGTTCTTTGAGATCACCGTGGCGAATCAGTTCAAGTGCTTGTTCTTTAGTAAGGCGCATATCGTTTTATTTATCTCTTGAAATCGCGTCAAGAACACCGTTAATAAATTTTGGCGACTGCTCGCTTCCGAACGCTTTCGCCACTTCGATCGCTTCGTTGATAATAACGGCAGAATCAAGCTCACCGAACATAATCTCATACGCACCCAAACGGAGTGTCGCACGTTCAATGGAACCCAAACGGTCAAAATCCCAGTCTTTGAGATGTTTAACGATTGCCTCGTCCACCTGTGCCAAATGCTCCGTCACCCCTTTGAACAAGTCAAGGGCGAAATCACGTTGTTTGTTACGAATTTTTTTCTCTTCGAGAATCTCATCACTAAAATCGGCGATCGTCTGGTTTCCCAAATCGTATGCGTACAATAAACTTACTACTGCCATGCGGGCTTGATGACGTGTTGCCATTAGTTGATTGCCTCATAAAGATCAAGCAACTCAATCACAACGGTCATTGCTTCAAAACCTTTATTCCCCGCTTTTGTCCCTGCACGCTCAATCGCCTGTTCAATCGTATCGGTGGTCAAAAGCCCGAAAGAGACCGGTTTTTTGTGTTTCAAACTCACCGTTGCAATCCCTTTGGTCGCTTCTGCGGAAACATAATCAAAATGAGGGGTTGAACCGCGGATAACCGCACCGAGTGCACAGATCGCATCGTATTTTCCCGTATTTAAAAGTTGGTCAATCACCATCGGAAGCTCAAATGCACCCGGTGCCAAAACGTGGGTAACATCTTCTTCTTGTCCGCCGTGTCGTGCGTAAGCGTCTTTTGCCCCTTCAACCAATCTATCCACAATAAAATGGTTCCAACGTGTACTAACAATCGCCACTTTCTTGCCGGGGATAACGCGTAGTTTTCCTTCAATCAAATTCATAAAAATCCTTTTCTTTAAATTTCGTCATCCCCGCGAAGGCGGGGATCCAGCTAGATTCCCGCCTTCGCGGGAATGACAAGTTATTTGATTTCGTTTAGGCGTAATAACTGCTCGCTCAAAACTTCTAATTGTTCTAATTTTAGCATATTTGGTCCGTCGCTGAGTGCACAGATCGGATCGAAATGGGTTTCGAAGAAAAATCCGTCCACGCCGACTGCTGCCGCAGCACGTGCTAGGTGGGGAACCATCGAACTGTCCCCTCCGGTTTTTCCCGTTCCGGTTCCCGGCATCTGAACCGAGTGGGTCGCATCAAAGATCACCGGAGCGTATTCACGCATAATGACGAGGGAGCGCATATCGACCACAAGATTGCCATATCCGAACGAAGACCCCCGTTCACACAGTAAAACACCGTGCTTTTGAGAAGCTTCATAGCTTACCTCATCACATCCGCGGGTTTTCAATACTTTTCCAACCGAAAAGCGCATGTCCGCGGGGGTCATGAACTGCCCTTTTTTGATGTTGACGATTTTATCCGTTTTGGCTGCCGCAACGAGCAAATCAGTCTGACGGCATAAAAAAGCGGGAATCTGTAACATATCAACGACTTCAGCCGCAATAGGAACCTGATAGCTCTCATGCACATCGGTAACGATTTTATAACCGAAATCCTCTTTTACCTTTTGCAAGATCCGAAGCCCCTCTTCGATCCCCGGGCCGCGATAGCTATCAAGCGAGGTACGGTTGGCTTTATCAAAACTCGATTTGAAATAGAAATCAAATCGCGGGTCATTTTGGTAACGCTCGAGCGATGCAGCAATTTTAAAAATCGACTCTTCGCTCTCGATGACACACGGTCCGGCAAGAAGGATCATAAACGCTCCTATAAGTTATTAGTCATATTGTACTCATTTTCGTTTAAAGGACATTGAGCCAATCGCGTTGGCGGCAACGACTGCCGAACTAAACGCCCACTGGAAGTTGTATCCCCCCAGTTCCCCCGTCACATCGACCGTCTCTCCAATAAAGTAAAGTCCGCGCACTTTTATACTCTCCATGGTTTGCGCATCTATCTCTTCACACTCGATCCCCCCTCGGCACGCCTCAGCTTTGCTGAGACCAAACGTCCCGGACGGTGCCATCGCATAGTGGCGGATGGATAAAAGTTTTTCCCATTCGTCATCCTGTAAACGGTTGCAAGGTTTGTCTTCCAACACCACCGCATCCAAAAACGCTTTGATAAACCGTTTCGGCAGCGGCAATGCGGTACTGAGCAGTTTTTTCTCTTTTTGAATCTTTTTCAGATCAAAATCGGGAAGAAAATCAATGACTATTTCCCCCTTATGCCAATACAACGATGCCGAGAGGACAACAAGACCGCTGATCCCTTTGTGGGCAAAAAGGAGATCCTCATCCAGTCTCTTCCCGGCTACATGAATGCGAGCGGGAAAACTGATTCCGCTGAGTTCTTTCATCCAAAATTCTTTGGGCTGCAAGGTCAACCCGACCAATGCGGGGGCAAACGGAACCGTTTTAATGGCGTAATGGTGCGCTATTTTGAGGCCGATATCGGTTGCTCCGAGCTCTTTATAGCTTGCTCCGCCGGTGGCTATAACGACTTTATCCGCACTGAACTTTCCCTTATCCGTCGCAATCACAAAGGGTGTTTCCCCCTCAACGGAGAGGATTTTATGCCCCAAAACAAGATCGCATCCGCCGGAGCGTCCCATCAAAATCGAAATCACCTCATCGGAACTTTTGGGGCAGAAATAATAGCGCTCTTTTCGGATTACCGGACGTAATCCGCCGTCTCGAAAATAGTCCAGAAGAGCTTTTTGCCCAAATGTTTTTAAAGCCTGTTTGACTAACGCCTCAGAGCCTAAAAAATGGGTCTCATCCACCTCAACATTCGTTAAGTTGCACTTGCCCCCGCCGCTGGCTTTGAGCTTCAATGCCGGCCGGTTGTTTCCCTCAATAATAGCGATAGAAAGGGAGGTGTTTTGACGCAGCTGTGCGGCGCACATCAGTCCGCTTGCACCGCCGCCGAGGATAATCACATCGTAATGTTTCATTTAACGCTTGATAAGTCGAAGAGCAAGACCCAAGCTCAACAGTGAAATCGCGATAATATGGGTCGTTTCTAATGTACGGTATCCGAGCAGGAGATGGATAATGACCAACACCACCCCGATGTAGAGGAGTTTGTACCATGCCTTCACCTGAGGTGCGATGGAAAGTACCAGCAAAGCCGCCAATCCTACCGTTAAAAAGAGGTGGGTAACAAACAATCTCCCCATTATCGGGAGAGAAAAACCGTGCGCCGCGATAAACAATAACAGATGCAACAGGACGTAAACGATCGCAAAAGCACCCAACAGTTTTTTGAACTCGACCAGATCGAATCGTACATAGGTACGAAGCGGATTAACCCAAAATGCGAAGATGAGTAGCCATAGAGCAGAGATCCCCGCCATTTTTGAGAGAAAATAGAGTTTGTTTTGTACCACGGGAAGGCTAAACGAAAAAGTATTCTCACCCCATACAACCAGTTCATCAAACCACTCAATTCCGATTCCGTAGAAAAAGAAAATCCCCATTGCCATCATTGGGATTAAAGATAAAAAGACAATTATATATTTCATGTTGAAAGTGTATCGAAATCTCTCTTGGATATAATTGCATTTAATTAACATTACCCTCTGCCCGTATGACACATCGTCATCCTCGGGCTTGACCCGGGGATCCAGCTGGATTTACCCGCGGGGGGCACAATGCCCGCCTTCGCGGGAATGACAAAATAAGGAAAATCATGTCCAAAAAACTTCATATCGTTTCCCTCGGCTGTACCAAAAATCTCGTCGATACCGAGGTAATGCTTGGACGGCTCAAAAATTATGAGATGACCGATGCGAGCACTGAAGCGGATGTTATTATCGTCAACACCTGCGGATTCATCGACGCGGCAAAACAAGAATCGCTCAACACGGTCCTTAATCTCGATGCAGGGCGTAAAAAAGACTCCGTTCTCGTCATGGCGGGGTGTCTCTCAGAGCGGTACAAAGAAGAGCTCTCAAAAGAACTGAGCGAGGTCGATATCTTCACCGGGGTGGGCGATTACGATAAAATCGACGAACTTCTCGCCGCGAAACAAAGCCGTTTTACCCCCGAAGTCTATCTGATCGACGGAGCAGAGCGAGTCGTGACGGGTTCGACCTATCATGCCTATATCAAACTCTCAGAGGGGTGTAACCAAGTGTGCAGTTTCTGCGCCATCCCCTCGTTCAAAGGGAAGCTTCATTCACGCGATTTGGAGAGTATCGCACGCGAGGTCGAAGGATTGGTGGCCAAAGGATATTATGATTTCAGTTTCGTCTCCCAAGACTCAAGCTCGTATCTGCGCGATCAAAACATCAGTGACGGACTCATCCACCTCATCAAACGGATCGAACTGATTGACGGGGTGAAAAGTGCCCGCATCCTTTATCTCTACCCTTCCACAACAACCCTGAAACTCATCAAAACCATCGGTGATTCAAAGGTATTCCACAACTATTTCGATATGCCGATTCAGCACATCAATGACGAGATGCTTCGCATTATGAAACGGGGGTTCGGAAAAGAAAAAACCCTCGAGCTCCTTAACGCGATGAAAGCGTTGCCGAATGCGTTTATCCGGACCAGCTTTATTGTCGGTCATCCGCAAGAAAGCGAAGCCATGTTCGAAGAGATGGCAGAGTTCGCAGGCCGTTTCGGGTTTGATCGCCTCAACGTTTTCAGCTACTCCGATGAAGAGGGGACGAGTGCCTATACGATGGAGGAGAAAATCCCTTCCAAAACGATCAACGCCCGTGCCAAAAAACTGGGAAAAATTGCTTCCGCCGTTGAAGAAAAAAGCTTAGCAAAAATGGTAGGTCAAGAGATTCCCCTCGTCATCGACGGGGAGAGTGACGAGCACGAATTTCTCCTCAGTGCCCGTGCCCTGAACTGGGCACCCGAGGTGGACGGTGAAATTTACGTCAATGACCACGAAATTGAAGGGGAACTCAGCTTCGGAAAAATCTACCGTGCCCGTATCACGGAACTCGCAGAAAAACGGCCTCTGGCTACCGTAACGGGAAATGTCTAAGCTTCTCCATCTTGAGCTTTTAAAAGAGGGGAAAGTTCTCCTCGCCTTCTCGGGAGGGGTCGATTCAACGGCTCTCTTTCACCTCTTGCTCGAGGATAATATCGCCTTTGACATTGCCCACGTCAACTACCATACCCGCGTATCCAGCAATGCCGAAGAAGAGAGTGCGATGGCCCTCGCCACACAATACAACCTCCAATGCCATACCCACTCCTGCCGTTTAGGAGGAGCCAATTTCGAACATCGTGCCCGCGAAGAGCGCTACCGGTTTTTCGGGTATCTGATGAAAAAATACGGATATACCTATCTTCTCACCGCCCATCAGCTGAATGATCGTTTGGAGTGGCTGATGATGCAGATGTGTCGCGGATCAGGTTTACCCGAGATGCTCGGAATCCGCTCCCATGACAGACGTGAGGGGGTTGAAATACTCCGCCCTCTGTTAGAATGGGATCGCGAATCAATCGAAGCGTATTTACACACTCATAACATCCCTCACCATATTGACGAGTCCAATACGGATGAACGGTATACCCGAAATGCTTTTAGGCATCGCTACAGTACACCCATGATGCGCGAATACCGCGATGCCATTCGCCGTAGCTTTCGTTACCTCGAAGAGGATAATGGCTCACTGATTGAACCGATGGATTTTACTACCATCAATACGTTTGCCTACGCTCAAAATCCTAGAAATATCCGCTCGTTAGTGGTTGGGATCGACACCTTTTTCAAAAATAGGGGATATTTACTCAGCCAACATGACAAAGAAACGTTAAAGCGTGGCGGTGAACATATTATTGCCCGTCATACCGTTGTATCGATCGAAGGGAATTATACGTTTATTGCTCCGTATGAGCGTAACGTTATCATGGATAAAGGGTTCAGGGAAGAGTGCAGAAAACTAAAAATGGGGGCTAAACTTCGGGGATACCTTTACGGTTCACCCGAAGCCATGGGTGTTATCCGTCAATTAAAAGACGTTCCAACACCTCTTCGATTCGACTGACACCGACGATCTCGATCGCCGCTTTCACCTCATCGGGGATATCGGTGAGATCACGGTCAAAATTTTTCTGCGGGATGAGGGCCAGTTTCATCCCCGCACGGTGTGCGGCGATCAGCTTTTCTTTGAGTCCGCCGATGGGGAGAACATTCCCGGTGAGTGATACTTCACCCGTCATTGCGATATCGGCACGCACTTTTTTGTTGGTCAAAATTGAGGCGATAACGGTCGACATGGCGATCCCCGCACTCGGTCCGTCTTTGGGCGTTGCACCGTCCGGAACATGGATATGCAAATCAAAGCGCTTATATACTTCGCTCGCATCCACAGGGATATCGCTCTCACGTTCACTCGGGCTGAGGGGAATGATCGAATGATCGACACTGATTTTTCCCTCGTCTATCAATGTTTTCACCACAGAAAGGGCGATACGGGCCGACTCTTTCATCACATCCCCCAAACTTCCGGTGAGTTGAAGAACCCCTTTTCCGTTAATCCGAATCGCTTCGATTTTCAGAACATCTCCGCCGACTGCCGTCCACGCCAAACCGTTGACCACTCCGATCCGGTCGATATGATCGGTACGGTCGATTTCAAAAATCGTTTTTTCCAAAAAGTCTTTGAGATTTTTAAGACTCACAGACACTTTTTGGGTGCTCGGCTCTTCGAGAATTTTCTTCGCCGCTTTGCGGACAATATCAGCAACACGGCGGCGGAGGTTACGGACACCTGCTTCACGGGTATGTTTTTCGATCACTTCAGCCAATGCCGTTTTTGAGATCGAGAGTTCAGAAGTTTTCAAACCGTGTTTCTTCAACTCTTGAGGGATCAAATACTGTTTGGCAATCTGAAACTTCTCCTGCGGCGTATAACTGCTTACCGAGATAAACTCCATACGATCGCGCAACGGCCCTGGAATCTGCCCTACATCATTCGCCGTTGCGATAAAAATCGCTTTGGAGAGGTCGAGGTTGAAATTGAGATAATAATCTCTAAAATGGGTATTTTGTTCGGGATCAAGAATCTCTAAAAGTACCGCCGTCGGATCACCGCGGTGCGATTTGGCCACCTTGTCGATCTCATCGAGGACGATGACGGGATTCATCTTTTTCGCTTCGATGACCCCCTGCACGATACGTCCGGGCATCGCACCGATATAGGTACGGCGGTGTCCGCGCAGTTCGTTCACATCTTCCAAACCGCCCAGCGCGATCCGTACCAATGGACGTTTGAGTGCCGTAGCAATGGAGTTGGCCAATGAGGTTTTACCGACCCCCGGAGGGCCCGCGAAACAGAGTATTGCACCGCGCCCCTCTTTATCCGCGATACCGCGCAATTCGAGAAGCTCTTTAACCGAAAAATACTCTAAAATCCGTTCTTTCGGCTTTTTGAGGGAGAAGTGGTCTTTGTTGAGCTGATTTTCGACATCGTGGATATTGAGTGCTTTTTTCGCCTCTTCGCCGTACGGTATTTCGAGTACCCATTCAAGATAGGTTTGGATCATCCCCGCATCAGCACTGTCGGGATGCATCCGTGCGAAACGTTCCAGCTGTTTATTGATCTCTTTGTAGGCATCGGGGTGCATTTTCTCTTTTTTAGCCTCGAGCTTTTTTCTAAACTCTTCGATCTCTTCTTCACGGTGGGTATCGGTTCCCAACTCTTTTTGAATCTGTTTGAGCTGCTCTTTGAGAAAATACTCTTTGTTCACTTTCTCGATACGGGTGTGCACTTTCGAGCGGATCTCTTTTTGGAGTTTGTTGGCTTCGGTCTCTTCGATCAATTCATCGATCAGCATCAAAAACCGTTTTTCGGGATCGCGCTCGATAAAGAGTTTGTAGGCATTCTCTTTTTTGATTTTGATCGAGCTGCAGATGAGATCGACAATCCGGTTGTACTCGTGGTTTTCCTCAATCGTACGGAGCAGATCGGGAGGAAAATAGTTGCTTACCTGCGAGAGGGCACGCACTTTCTCACGGAGTACCTCCAAAATAGCGTCCATTTTGAGCTCGTTGACGCTCGTCGACTGGATCAAATCGACATGGGCCCGCAAAGGATCTCCCGGGATAAAATCGATAACATGTCCGCGGGCCAATCCTTGAAACAGGACTTTGATCCGGCCATCAGGGAGGACAACCTTACGCATAATCGAACCGATGACTCCGGCATCATAGACCGCATCTCCTTCCCGTTCCCCTTCGTGCTCAGGTTTAACAGGGCAGACGATGACAAGAGAATTGTTCTCGATTGCTTCCGCTGCCGCCGAAATGTTTCTTTCATCATTCAAAAAGAGGGGGGAAATCATAAACGGATAGAGGAAAAGTTCATCCTCCGAAATAACCGGTAAAGTAGTTGGAAAAGAGCTGTAATTACTAAGTTGCATCGACAAAAATCCTTCTTAAAATTCTGCCTCAAGTGAGGCTGGCTTCAGTGCCTTAGCGGCGAGCGTAGCCAAAGGGATTTTATCCCTTTGGCGTTCAAAACCAAATGGTCTATTTACTTTCATTGTCATCCATCGAAACAACATTGCGTGTTTGCGGAATGAGAAAATCGTACCAACTGCTGCTGCCGTCACCTTCGAAAATTTCACGATACCAAGGGACATTTGCATTCACCACTTCCTCTGATTTAACCCACGTCACCGGAGCCATCGCACGATAAAATTCTGCCCCTTTGGGTTTTCCCAAACGTTCATAAAGCTGAGCGATCCGCTCATTCAACCCACCCTTTGCGAGTTGCAATTGTGTTTCCATCGTATTGACAATCGGAAGATAGGTGGAAGAGGGATAGTTTAGTTTAAACGTTTCTACCCCTTTTAACGTATCATCAATCAGTCCTTGATCCCGTCCCGGATTCGGTAATGCCAAAAATTTTGCTTTAATTTTCAAAAATTCGGCATATTCGCGCCCCGCAGGGGTAGCATACCGACGTATGTATTCATTCAGAAAATGCTCTGAGAGTAAATATTCATCATGGGCCATGTGCGCTTGCGCCATGATCATCGTTGCCTCTGCCAAAAAAGGAGAGCTGATGTGTTCGCTTTGAAGAGAACTAAAATAGCTGTCCGCTTTTTCCAGATTACCATTGGAAACGGCAGTAACCATTTTTTCATACCAATATTCTGCGGGTTTATTAAACTCTTCGAGTTCTTTGCTGCCGCATCCGGTCAATAGGATGAGGGCCGTCATTGCGATGAACCATGTTCTAATCATTGATAAAACCTACGCTATTTTGAAATTATCGGCTATTTTACCGTAAAGAGATTAAACACCCCTGCAAACCGTTGAAACTTTTTAGTTTGATGTGTTAAAATCAGATTACATATGATACAAGAAGGTTGTTATGCAGTTTGATTTAAAACTTCCGATCCTCGGTTTTGAAACCGTTTCGAAAATGGAACTTCACAAAATCGATGATATTTTTTTACGCCTTGAAAGTGTTGGGGAGGGGCCCTCCTTTACGTTGGTCAACCCTTTCGTATTGCGTGAGTATGCATTCGATATCCCCTCCTCGCTACAAGCACTCTTGGGCATTGTCCCTGAGAGCAATCTGCTCATCTACAATATTATGATTTTGCAAACACCGATCGAGCATTCAACCATCAATTTTGTCGCACCCCTGATTTTCAATACCGATAACCAAACAATGGCCCAAATCATCGTCGATAACCGTGCTGATTTCGGGATTGCCGAACCAATCAAAAAATACCTCAAAGAGAGTGAGAATGACTAAATCGATCACCTTCGTCGGGAATGGTAAAATGGCTCTGGCCCTTGCCAAAGGGCTGTGCGAAACGCATGCGATTGAGGTGATCGGCCGAAGCATGGCCGCAATGGAGCGTTTTGAGCAGTCGTTGAAGGTTCCCCTCAAAAAAACCCTCTATGCGGATGCCGACATCACAAATAAAACCGTTATTCTCTGCGTAAAACCTTCCAATCTGGAGGAAGTAGCCCCCTATCTGCAAGGGAGCGCACAAACACTCTACTCGGTTTTGGCAGGGACCCCGTTAGCTGCCCTTACGATTATCCCTGCACGTGCCTACTGCCGCGCTATGCCCAATCTTGCCGCTGAAGCAGGTGCCTCGATGACTTCCCTGGTCGGAGATAGCGATATTTCACTCCAAGCCATAGCCTTGTTTGGAACCATCGGAACAACCTTGTGGCTGAGCAGTGAAAAAGAGCTCGATATTGCCACAGCACTGGCGGGAAGTGGACCCGCTTATCTGGCCCTCATCGCTGAAGCACTCACAGACGGAGCGGTACGCGAAGGGCTCAAGCGGGATGATGCAATGATTTTGATGCGGGGACTTTTTGATGGGTTCGGAAAACTCATCCAAACGCTCCATCCTGCCCTCTTAAAAGACAATGTGATGAGTCCGGGCGGAACCACGGCTGCAGGGTATGGGGCTATGGAAAAAGGGAAAGTGCGTGATGGGTGTATGGAAGCGATACGTGCTGCGCACGAACGGGCTAAAGGGATGAAATAATATTATTTCTCCTCTTTTTTCTCCTCACTGTTATGCACCTTCATCGTAAACGATGCACGGATCTTCTCACCGTCCCTCTCAAAATGGATAGGGAAATTAACGCCGATAATCCACTTGCTTTTGTTCACCCCGTCAATAAAATTGTAAAAACTTTCCGGTGATCTGATTTTTGATGTCGCATTGACTTCATAGATTTTAAACGTTCCGTTAGTTTCAAACGTGGTCACTTCGGTCAAATAAAGATCAGAAAACTCTTTTTTGTAAAGCTTCTCAAAACGGTCCGGATTAAACGGCGTATTAAAAGCGGTAATCGTATGTTTATTTTGCCCTTCCAGCTCCTTGAGACGGTTCAGTGTAAAATCGTATTCACGCTGTGCAAGGTCGAGCTTCTGAAACTCTTTTTTGCTCTCAAGCCGCAGAGCACGGTACTCTTTTCCTTTAGGGATCAGGAAGAAAAAGGAGAAAGCGACCACACCGATTAAAAGGAGGAGTGAGAGGATGATCATAAAAAGTGTTTGACGATTCATTCCATCTCCTCACTGTTTTCATTATCCAAATAATTCGACGATACAAAACGATACCATCCGTTTTCCACAGGGTAAAAACTGGTGTACGTACGGTGAAAAATCGACCTGAGCGGCGCATGAAGCATATATTCGTAGGTATCCTTATTGGGGGTTGTACCGTAGAGAATAAGGGAGGAAACCTCTAATTCCGCTCGGTCCAGGGTAATTTCATCCGGAACCAAATCGAATAGATTTCGGATACTCTCTTTCATCACGGTGTTGTCTGTCGTTATCTTTTCGGCTATTTTGACTTCAGCGTCAATCGTCTTGATCTGCTCTTCCATGTGAACGATAGAGTCTCTCAAGGATATCTCTTTGTGCGCGATCGATTTTCGTTCATGGGAAAACTGAAATGTTTTGTACCCCAAAAAGAGGTAGGTTCCCACCAGCATCAAGATGGTGACGATAAAAAAGAAGAGGACAAGGCGCAATTCTCCGCTAATGATCCGTTTGGGTCTTGGGGCAATAAAACTGTGCTTCACCGCCCCTCCTCTTCACTGATTGCGAGGGAAATAACCTCATCACCCAAATCAATACGACGGATCAAAACGTTTAAAAAAAGTTCCTCTTCAAGATAGCGCTTAAGCTCGGTTCCGCTTCCATAGGCATCGGCAATATAAACCGTCTCAACAAAGCGGTTATTGCACTCTTCCGTCGTGTAAAAATGGGATAATATTTTTTGTATAAATTCAAATCGGGCATAATCGTCATTGAAACGGTCCATATCCAGCTTTATCTCATTTGCCTGTGGAGCAACGAAGCGTTTTTCTTCCTGGGTCGGCTCATCTTCGCTAAACTCCATAATATCTTCGAGTGCGTCAAGATCCTCAATATCGCTCAAATCGTCCAACGCATCAATAATATCCAAATCATCCAAGCTTTCAATATCATCGAGACTGATCCCTTTTTCAACCTCTTCTGCCTCTTCGGTACCAACTGAAAATCCACCCGCAGATCCCTCTTCTTCACCCACTCTCTCTTCGTGTTGGTGCATCAGATAATGGTGCGAATACTCAAGCTTTCCTTCATCAAAAAACGCGACACTGAACGAATCTTTCTGTGCCAATGCATACAACGCAAAGCCCGTACCGATTTTATCTTCGAAAAAATGTTCGATCACCGAAAAAGGTGAAAATACAAAATCAAGCCCTACGGTAGCATACGTTTTTTTGAGAGAATCGAGTTCTTTGATCGAGGTATACAGAAGCCATTTTCCCTTTCGGCAAACGGATTTTACACCGTTTAAAGTCTCCCCTGCCTCATCCGATGAACACCCCAATACAGTCCCTTGGTTCGTGTCCGGATTTAAAACAGCAATATAATGGTAGGGAGACTCTTCGATAAATTGTTGGAGGTAAGTACTCATCTCCCGATGGGCGGATTCCCCTTCGAAACGATGACTCTTTTTATACAGCAGTTTTTTTTGTTTAAGAGCAACAACCCGAACATCAAGCGCTCCCCCATCGGGAATAATGGCGATAAATATTTTTTGGAACAACCACGCTATCACTCAGATGCCTCATCTCTACGACATAACGGATGTGATTGACGGTAATGATCCATTTTCAGAGCGTTTCCCAATTTAGTATAAATCTGAGTAGTAGCCATACTTGCATGGCCTAATAATTCGCTAACATCGGCAATCCGCGCCCCGTTGTTTAACAGTTCGGTCGCATACGTATGACGCAATTGATGAGGGGTCACTTTGAGTCCAACCTTTGCAAATGCCTTGATAATGGTATATCTTAGACTATTTTCGCTTAATTTTTCACCCAAAGCCTCAAAAACATACTCTTTCGAGGGGTGGATACGTTGATACGCCTCTACCATGAGGGCAATATGCTCCAACATCGGAATATCCCGTTCCTTATCCCCTTTTCCCCGAATACGGCACCACCTGTCGCCCATATCGCTAAGACGCAGATGGGTAAGTTCAGAGATACGAAGCCCCAGGGTATAGAGCAAGGTGATCGCCAATTTTGCTGTCGGTTCCGCGTATTGAAGGGCATGAAGAATATGGTCATGGCTAATCGGTTTAGGGAGGGTTTTGGGGATTTTCACACTCTCATCCCCCCGCAGTTCTACCGATTGTCCCTCACTTCGAAGATACTTGACATAACTACGAACAGCGCTGAGCTTCGCCGCAATCGTTTTGGATTTTAACGAAGCGATCCGAAGACGCAGCGGCATCAGATTGATGGCGATTTCATCCGCCTCATTGCTGATTTCCGCATAGCGAAGCATCTCATCGATGGCATCGTGATAACTTCGTATCGTCAGAGGCGAATACCCCCGGATAGCGTCAAGATATTTTAAAAATGCTTCTTTGCTGCGATAGAGTTCATTCATCGTCGCAGCACTTTAGAGAGCATGCTCCATCAGTTTCGCTTTAATCACCGTTTTTGCTGCTTCCATCTCCAGCCCTTCCAGATCAATCGGCTCTGAGGCGTAAAAATTGAGTGTTCCGAACGGTTTGGGGACACTAAAGCGGTCCCAGCTCGGCAATTGCCAGAACTTTGAGGGGACACAGCTGTAGACGATGACCTTCGCATGCCGTTTTTGCGCCATAATCACCACCCCGTCGCTCATCTCATGGCGCGGCCCTTTGGGTCCATCAGGGGTGATGCCGATATCATACCCCTCGCTGAGTGATTTAAGCCCTTGAATAAGGACTTTTGCCCCGCCGCGTGTCGTAGAGCCGTGAATCGTTCCGAGGTTAAAATAGCGCATAATCCGGGCGATAATCTGCCCGTCAAAATGATCGGAAATCAAAACATTGGCTTTAGGATGTTTGCGGAATTGATAGTAGAGATAGGGCTGCATCAACAGATCCCCATGCCAAAAGGCAAAAATGACCGGTTCGGTGGGGATAACTTTGGGAAGATGGAACCGCTTAGTGTTTGTAAGGTAAATAAGGCGGATAAGCAAGGTTCCGATAGGGGGGATAAACCACAACGCAAGTTTGCGAAGGAGCTTTTTACGCAATAATCTCTCCATACTGGACGTTACGCGAAACCTCCGTGATTTTTACCCGGGCGATTTTACCCAGCCACTCCTCGCTCCCCTTGACTTTAATAGAGAGATTATTATCACTGCGACCCGCGATATGCCCGCTCTCGCGCAACTCTTCGAAATAAACCTCTACAATCTTGCCTAAATTGACCGACTTCATCTCATCGAGGATCTCATCATGTCGTGCCTGTAGTCGATTCAACCGTTCTGAACCTACCTCGGAATCGATCTCTTCGAGCTTTTCAGCCTCGGTCAACGGACGTGGAGAGTATTTAAAGCTAAACAGCTGCTCGAAACGAACCTGATTCAAAACATCCATCGTATCTTCGAAATCTTCATCGCTCTCACCCGGAAAAGCAACAATGATATCGGTACTGATGCTCACATCGGGAACGAGTTCGCGCAGTTTGCGCGCGCGATTCAAAAACCACTCTTTGGTATACCCGCGCTTCATCGCTTTGAGGATCTCAGTCGATCCGCTTTGAAGCGGCATGTGCATCGATTTACAGATTTTAGGGTTGCGGGCGAACTCTTCGATAAACTCATCATCCATGTGAAGCGGATGGGGAGAGGTAAATCGGATACGCTCCAGCCCCTCGACTGCACTCACACGGCGAAGAAGCTCAGTAAAGTTCATTTTTTCATTCTCACCCGAAAATCGGCGACCGTAGTTGTTGACGTTTTGACCGAGCAAGAAAACCTCACGTGCTCCGTTTTCTACCGCTTTACGCGCTTCGGCAACAATCAGATCGGCAGGGATAGAGATCTCGTCTCCCCGCGTTTTCGGGACGATACAAAACGTACACTGCTTATCACATCCGATAGAGATATTGATGTAGGCTTTATAAGGGCTGCTACGAAAATCTTTAAAGGCAAACTGCGATTCATCGTAATCAATTTCGATCTCAACCGCTTTATCACGATGCAGCACATCGGCTATTTTAGAGACATTTCGGGCACCGAGGACGAAGTTGACATACGGCGCGCGCTTGATGATCTCTTTGCCCAAATGCGATGCGGTACATCCGCACACGCCGATTTTGGCATCCGCTTTTTTGAGCTTGTTAAAGACACCCAGCTCGGAGAAGAGTTTATGGACCGGCTTTTCACGGACCGAACAGGTGTTGATGAGGATTAAATCGGCCGATGTGGCATCATCGGTGAGTTCATACCCCTCGTGCGCGTTAAGTTCGGCGATCATGTGTTCGGAATCACGCACATTCATGGCGCATCCGAGCGTCTCGATAAAGAGTTTTTTAGACATTATAAAATGTGAACCTCGTACATATATTCATTCGCAGAAAGGCCGTAACGGACTTCGCGCATGTAAAAACTTTTTCCTTCGCCTTCAAAATGGTCTTGGAGCGCAAGGAGATCTTTATGGGAGTTTTCACGATCAAAATAGAGGATCAGTGAATTGCTTTTTTCAACCATTTCGGTAATTTTTTTGAGGTCGATTTTTTTTGGTTTGGCGTCGTGTTCGCTGCGTGCGATTTTGAGTTCCATGAATATGTCCTTCTGTATCTGATATTATTTTTCTCTCGCATCCGAAAGATGCGGGAAGCTTTAGGGGGTTGTAGGGACATTTGTCCCTGCCACTTTGCGGGCTTTGCCCGAAAAGTGGGTAACATCGGTGATATTAGGGGGATTATAGCGGTGATATGATAAATATCCTATTAAGAGAAATTTATGTATAATACCTTCTCTTCATAAAAAAAGCTTTCCCAACCAACCCGATTTTTTATGATTTACCAAACGCTCAAGAGGATATTTCTATGGAAAATATTTTAGATATTATTGATTCAATTGCCAATGAAAAAGGGCTTAGCCGAGAAAACGTCCAAGAGGCGATCAAAACCTCATTTATCCAAACTGCCAAGCGGATCATCAATCCGACCTTCGCATTCGAAGCCGATATCGATGACCGGACCAAACAGGTCAAACTGCGCCAAATCATTACCGTCGTCGCCGACGATGCCCCCGAACTCGAAGGGGAAGAAGCGGGTGCCTATATGGGTATCACGAATGCTTTGGAGATTGATGACGAAGCCGAAATCGGCGATCAGCTCCAAATGGAACATGACATCGAAAGCTACGGACGGAGCGCATTTGCCGCCTTGCACCGCGAAATCGAATTTCATATCCAGCGCCTGGTTGAAAATCTTCTTTTCGACAAATACAAAAGTAAAATCAACCAAATTGTCTCCGGCCGTGTTACACGCGTAGACAGCGATCAAAACACGACGATCGAAATCGATGAGATCCGGGCGATTCTCCCGATGAAAAGCCGTATCAAAGGTGAAAAATTCAAAGTGGGTGATATGGTCAGCGCCATCGTTCGCCGTGTCCATGTGGACAAAGCTAACGGCATTACCATGGAACTTTCCCGTACGGCTCCCAAATTCCTCGAAGAGCTTCTTGCTCTCGAAGTTCCGGAGATCAAAGACGGGATCGTGGTCATTGAAAAATGTGCCCGTATCCCGGGTGAGCGTGCGAAAATCGCCCTCTACACCAACCGCCCTCAGATCGATCCGATCGGTGCAACCGTCGGGGTACGCGGCGTCCGTATCAATGCGGTCAGCGAAGAGCTTTGCGGCGAAAACATCGACTGTGTCGAATACAGCGCCTCTCCCGAACTGTTTATCTCCCGTGCCATGTCACCGGCGATCATCAGTGCCGTTGTAGTTTCTGAAGAGGGCGATGAGAAAAAAGCGATCGTCACCCTCCCGAGCGACCAAAAATCCAAAGCGATCGGGAAAAGCGGTATCAACATCCGTCTTGCATCGATGTTGACAGGGTATACCATCGAGCTCAATGAAGTGGGCGGAACGGCTCAAATGGGTGAAAAAGCTCAGGAAGAGAAGAAAGAGGGACTTAGTTCACTCGAAGCGCTTTTCGGGAACTAATAACTATACCTACTTTTTTGTTCCGGCAAAAAAGTAGACAAAAAACCTCATCTCTCAAGCAAAGCGCTCGCATGCTCCCGGCACTGCTGCCTCCGCATGCGGCTTTAGCGGATGCTTAAGAGATACATTGCTATCTATTTTCGCCAAAGCGAAAAAAATCAAATAAATTCTGTCCCAAAAACACACCTAGAGCAAGGTCGCTTGCCGCAAGGCAAAAGCGTACCGCCAGCGTTCTGTTTTTGGGACGCTTTTCTTTTGCGTACTTTTCTTTTTAAAAAGAAAAGAACACTACCGTTTCACAAATGGATTGAGTTTTAACAAGATTGCATCCGCAATCTGATTCCCGATCAGCGTTAAAAACGCACTCATCATCAAAATCCCCATAATCACCGGATAATCCCGACTCATAGCACTGAGATAAAAGAGCTGTCCCATCCCCTCAATCCCGAAAATCGATTCCAATATCACCGATCCGCCGATCAGTCCGGGGAGAGAGAGCCCCATCATCGTCACAATGGGGGGGAGGAGATTGGGGAGAATATAGCGGCGAATAATCATAGCCTCCTCTATCCCCCGCGAACGGGCAAAATAGATATAGTCACTTTTGAGGATTTCGAGGGTTAAAGATCGGATATAAAGAACCAAACTCCCTACCCCGACAAACACCATCACCAAAATCGGCAAGCTCAAATGCCATGCCATATCGAGATAATACCCTATCCCCTCAGGCGGCTCCAATGAATGCATCCCCGCAATCGGAAACCATCCCAGCGTTACGCTGAGCACCATCATCGCCACCAATGCCAGATAGTAGGAAGGCATTGCGAAACTCAGCAGTGCAAACTGGCTCAGGAACGTATCGGTTTTTTTTCCATGGGCCAGTGCTGCTTTGATCCCCATCCATAACGAAAGAACAAAGGTCATCATCATGGCGATGATGTTCATCCACAAGGTTACCGGCAGCCTATCGGCAACCACTTCGGATACCTGAGCACCGCTGACGAATGATATGCCGAAATTAAGGGTAAAGAGATTGACAACCCAATCGATGTACTGTTGAAACAGCGGTTTATCCAACCCGTAGATGGCACGCAATTGCGCTATCGATTCGGGGGTCATGTTCGGGTTAAGCTCCCCTCCCATAAAACTGTTCGGTGCCATGTGAATCGCCCCGAAAGAGATCAGGGAAATCAAAAAGAGCATTAATGCCGTATACGACAAAGATCGGAAAAAATATTTCATGGGGAGATTATAGCGAAAATCAAAAAGGGGATTCATCCCCTAAGGGATGAGAATCAGAACCGATTTACCGATTGGATTGGAGGTAGGTTCGCCAACTTTTCATTGCCGTGATCTCTTTAGCCCCCACAAGGACATAACTTTCACACAAAAATCCCTTGACAACCTTTCCATCGCCCAAAGTTAAACTCCCCAATGCCAAAGGTGCGGGGACTCCGTTAAAAAATGACCCGAACTGCTGTGCAGGTATCTCCCAAATCTCAACATCGATCTCTCCTCCCCCCTCATTCACATGAACAAGACCGGGACGGGGCGGCGCAAAACTTTCCAGCGCATAAAATCGGTACGAAGGTGCTGTGGAAGATTTATGCACCATCACCGCTCCCCTGCTCGTCAATTCATGGTTCAGCGGAAGTCCGGACATGTGCGCACCGCAGACGGCTAACAAGACGGTTTCGTGGTGACCGGTTTCAACAAGCCCACTGGGATATCCCGACGCTGAGTGCAGCTTTGCACCGACACTCAAGAGGGAATGTTCACTCCATGCAGGGGCAGCCAGGGTTACGCCGAAGGGGAGCCCCTCGGGAGTAAATCCGGCGGGGACGGCGCACGCGCTGAGATCCAGCAAATTCATAAAATTGGTGTAGTATCCGAGATTGGTATTCAATGCAAGCGGATCGTTGCGAACCGCATCCCGGGTATAGATCGTTCCCGCCGTCGGAGTCACCATGAGATCGATCGTTTCGAGGATCTCATCACTCCGACGTTTCAGCTCCGAAAGACGATAAAACCCATCGAAAGCATCCATTGCTGTCGGTTTGGCACCGGAGAGGACAATCCCCCGCGTCACCTCCAGCATCGCATCGCTTTGCGTAGCGGCAAACTCTTTAATCCCGCAATAGCGTTCCGCAATCCACGGACCGTGGTACAGCAATCGTGCCGTTTCCATAAAAGGGGTAAAATCAATTTCGTGCCGCACCCCCCCTAAGGATTCAAGTTTCTCAACACTCTCCCAAAAAAGAGTCTCATACGCGCTGTTTCCAAAAAATTCCAACTGCTCCCTACGGGGGACTCCGAAGCGAAACGTCCCTCCAAAAGGATGGACACAACTGTGTGGACGAGAATACGAATCATCCGCATCAAAAACAGCACATATCTCATAAACACGCTGGGCATCTTCACAAGATCGTGCAAAAACAGCAACGCAATCGAGACTTTTACATGCGGGAACGACGCCCCGGATACTCAGCGATCCCCGCGTCGGTTTCAATCCCACAATGTTGCCGAACGCTGCGGGAACACGTCCCGATCCGGCCGTATCGGTACCCAACGAAAAAGGGACGATTCCGGCCGTAACGGCCAATGCCGAACCGGAACTCGACCCCCCCGAAATGTATTCCGGATCAAAGAGATTGATCCCCTCGCCATAGGGGCTTCGTGTCCCTACAAGCCCTGAAGCGAACTGATCCATGTTGCTCTTTCCGATCGGAATCGCACCGGCATTGATCAACTGTTCAACGACAAAAGCATGCTCGGTCGGGATGTAGGAAAATTCGGCACATCCGGCCGTTGTCGGCAACCCTGCCACATCGATATTGTCTTTTACCGCGAAAGGGACACCGTACAACGGCAAAGAAGCGGGATCGCATTTTTCCAATCTAAGAAAATAGGGCTCCAAAAACGCGTCATCGGCTTTTGCGATCCAGATATTGTTTTCATCAAACCGCTCTGACACAACCATACAATGATTGATGACGTCCCGGACCGAATGCCCCTCTAGCAAATAGCTCTCTGCATAATCTTTGATCGTTTTTAATGTTTTCATCCGATACCTCCGTGTGTAGCCCGTTCAGCCATGTGAAGCCCGATTACCCCAAAGCCGATGAGGGCGATACTGCCAAGCTTCAACAGATTCGAAGATTCACTGAAATAGACAATCCCTATGAATGTCACCATAACCGTTCCTGCCCCCGTCCAAATCGCATAAACGGTGCTCATCTCAATTTTTTTCATTATAAAGGGCATAAGGGTAAAAGCCATTGCATAAAAGACAAAAATCATAACCGTCGGGAAAACCTTTTGCATCCCATCGGAAAGTTTCATCGATGTCGTCCCGGCAACCTCCAGCAATATCGCCAGTCCCAATAAAACCCAACTGTTCATCATGCACCTTCCGTTTTGAGAATAACAAGGGTATGTCCGGTATGAACGGTATCTCCTTGTACACACAGCACCTCTACCACTTCACCTGCCGCAGGAGATTCGATGAAAACTTCCGATTTCATCGCTTCGATCACGACGAGGGTGTCCCCTTCGGCGACACGATCCCCCGCCTTGACTGAAACTTCCCAAACATTCCCGGAGAGAAAACTGGCAATCGCTTCGCATCCGGCCGGAATTTCGGCAAAATCGCTCTCCTCTTGTGTTTCAAGCGTTTCACTCACATACGCGGAGACTCCGGATGCCTCCCACCGCTCGCGTTCTTCTTTAAATGCTTCTTGCTGAACCTTTTTAAATGCCGATATCCCTTCACTATTTGTCTCAAGAAACCCAAGATATTCGGCCAACGAAAATTCTCCCTCTTCTATTCGCACCGAAAAAGTTCCGTTGATAAAATCTTTTCGCATCTGAAGCAATTCATCGTGAGATACAGGATAAAAACGGATCCGGTCGAAAAATTCCAAAAGCCACGGTTTACCCGCTTTAAAATCGTGCGTGGACTTATAGCGATTCCACATCTGTACCGTCCGACCGACGAACTGATACCCTCCGGGTCCTTCCATTCCGTAGACACACATGTAGGTTCCGCCGATCCCAACGGCATTTTCCGGTGTCCAGGTACGTGCCGGATTGTACTTCGTCGTGACAAGACGATGGCGCGGATCGACAGGAACCGCAACCGGAGCCCCTAAATAAACATCGCCCAGCCCCATGACAAGATATTCCGCCTCAAAAAGGATATTTTGTACCTCCTCAAGGTTCTCCAAGCCGTTCATACGTCGGATAAATTCGATGTTGCTCGGGCACCACGGCGCATCGTTGCGAACCGACTGCATGTATTTTTCAATCGCCAGTTTCGTTGCAGAATCATCCCAGGACAACGGAAGATAGACCGTTCGGCTAGGGACAATGATGTCACGTGTCGCAGGCATGTGAGAGAGTTCGCTCTTGATGGTCGCCAGCAGTTCGCTCAAAGGCAATGTTTGGCTCTCATAATGAATCTGCAACGATCGGATCCCCGGCGTCAGGTCAATCAGGCGCGAATCACCTGAGACTTTGAGACGGCGCATCAATTCATGCACCTGAAAACGTAACGTCAGATCAAGCTCCATAGGACCAAATTCGATCAACACATAATGATCCCCCGACAAACGTACCTTCACGGCATCATGGCGCTCATTGGCAGAAATCTCATCTACAACCGGATTCGTAACGGTTGAAGCCGGAAGTGTCGGCAAACTCCCTTCAAGTGATGCAATTTTCTCCTCAAGTTCCCGCTCCATTGCAACAGCATCGTCATACGTTACCGGAATAAATCGGACTCTGTCTTTTGGACCCAACTGCCCCATCTTCCACAATTCCGCACCGATAATCGTGACCGGACAGACAAATCCTCCCAGACTCGGCCCGTCGGGGCCTAAAATAACCGGCATGTCTCCCGTAAAATCGACCGTCCCGATCGCGTAAGCGTTGTCATGCAGATTGGAGGGGTGCAATCCTGCCTCTCCCCCGTCTTCTCGAGCCCAAAGTGGTTTAGGACCGATGAGCCGGATACCCGTACGGTTGGAGTTGTAGTGAACCTCCCAATCAGTGGCAAAAAAAGTATCGATGTATTCCTCTTTGAAAAAATCCGGAGCTCCATGCGGGCCATAAATTACACCAATCTCCCACTGTTTTGACATCTGCGGACGCAATGAGCCATTCAATACGGCCGCAGATTTTCCGGATGTCGCGGGAAGGGTCGTCAACTGATCGCCTATCTGAAGGATTCGTCCCCCGTGTCCGCCGAATTCTCCGAGGGTAAAGGTTGCCGTAGAACCCAGATATTCCGGTACCTTAAATCCGCCATCAATCAGCAAATAGGTACGTGCCCCTGAGCCTTCGATAATCCCCATTTTGAGAACATCCCCGGACACCACCTCTATCGTCTCCCAGAAAGAAAGATCGATGCCGTTAAGCTGGGCTTTCATCTGCGCCCCGGTCAATACGATCCGAGTCGGAAAATGAAATTTCAGTGTCGAGCCCGTAACCGTCATTTCCAATCCCGGAGCTTTTGCATCATTGCCTAAAAGACGGTTACCCAATCGAAACGAGAGTGAATCCATAGGACCGGAAGGGGGAACACCGATATCCCAGTAGCCGATTCGTCCGGGTGCTGATTGTATCGTGGTATGAGTTCCCGGTTTGATTACTTCGACAATTGAGGGTGCATAGGCTAAAGTCCCCAAATATTTGGTGGTCTGCTCACCTTTTGCAAAAACTTCTTCTCCTAAGACATACTGCAAATACCCGAGATTCGTCACGATCCCATACAGCGTTGTTTCTTTGAGTGCACTCAACATTGCCTTGATAGCATCATCGCGCGTTGATGCATGGACAATGATCTTGGCAATCATCGGATCGTAATAAGGAGAGATCACACTCCCACG
The DNA here is from genome assembly GCF_049587615.1 of Sulfuricurvum sp. Classification (GTDB taxonomy): domain Bacteria; phylum Campylobacterota; class Campylobacteria; order Campylobacterales; family Sulfurimonadaceae; genus Sulfuricurvum. The sequence continues at coordinate 105,961 of NZ_JBAVEF010000025.1, read as the reverse complement.
TTCAATCCATGTCTCGCACCGTACCTCATCAGGCCAAATCACCTCACTCAATATTCCCGAACTGGGTTGGAAATTTTTCAGCGGATCTTCGGCGTAAACACGTACTTGAATCGCGTGGCCGTTGGCCGAATACGAACGGCTCAGGGTATCACCTAGGTCGCCGGAGGCTTCGAGAATCATCCACTCAACCAAATCTACTCCGTAGATCTCTTCCGTTACGCCATGCTCGACTTGCAACCGTGTATTCACTTCCAGAAAATAGAATTTCCCTTCCTGCGTATCGTAGACAAACTCTACCGTTCCTGCCGATTTATACGAGGCAGCGCGAGCCAAATTGGTCGCGGCACTGCGCAGCTGTTCCCGGATCTCTTCTGATAACCCCGGTGCCGGTGTCTCTTCGATCACCTTTTGATTACGACGCTGAAGCGAACAGTCCCGCTCGCCCAATGCGATCACCTCCCCTTGTCCATCACCGAAGATCTGTACTTCGATATGACGGGCGGAGGCGACAAATTTTTCGAGGTAAATGCCGCCTTGGCTAAAATTGCTCTTACTGAGACGTCCAACCGATTCATACCCGTTTTGCAGCTCTTCGGCACTGGTGCACAACTGCATTCCGATTCCGCCACCGCCTGCGGTACTTTTGAGCATCACCGGATACCCAATCTCTGCAGCAGCACTCAGTGCTTCTTCAACACTTTCGAGAAGTTCTGTTCCCGGTAATAATGGAACTCCATGTGCTTTTGCCATAGAGCGTGCGGTATGTTTGAGACCAAATTCTTCCATGTGCTGCGGCATCGGACCGATAAAAACGATCCCCTCTTCGGCACATCGGCGGGCGAATGCTGCATTTTCGCTCAAAAATCCGTATCCGGGATGAATCGCCTGCGCTCCCGTCTCTTTTGCCGCCTGAATGATTTTTTCAGCATCCAAATAGCTCTCTTTGGCGGGCGGCTCGCCCAGACATACCGATTGATCGGCCATCATCACGTGAAGCGATCCCGCATCGGCATGCGAATAGACCGCAACCGATCCGATCTTCATTTTTTTGAGGGTACGGATAATACGGCACGCAATCTCCCCACGGTTAGCAATCAGTACTTTGGCAAACATTTTATTTCCTCACATCAAAATTGATAAATTATTAACTGACCTTACCCTGAAAAATCTTTTTCCCGTCATCCTCGGGCTTGACCCGGGGATCCATCCCCATAAAGCAAAGCTGGATTCCCGCCTTCGCGGGAATGACAAAAGTAAAATACGACTTTCAAGAATTTAAATCAATACAGTACGTAACATCAGTTATTAAACAGGTTTATAGATACTCAGTCGGACAGGACTAGGGTTAAACGCATTGCACGGATTATTGAGCTGAGGGCAGTTGGATATCAAGACCAGCGTATCCATCACGGCAAACAGCTCGATTGTACTTCCTGGAGCCGATATTCCATCAACGATTGCCAGCTTTCCGTCCGCTTCAACCGGCACATTCATGAAAAAATTGATATTGCTGACCAAATCACGTTTGTCCATTCCCATTTGCCCCAGTGCCAACAGGTAATTATCCCGGCACGAATGCATATCGAGTTTGTCCAATGCATAGCGAACGGTATTACTCTCAGCACTGCACGCACCGCCAAGGGTGTCATGACGCCCGCACGTGTCACTGATCACTTTCATCATCGTATTTCCCAAATTTGAAACCAGCTCGGTTCCCGTCTCGACAAAAATATTTTTTTGGCGAACGATCGTTTGAGGGGCACTGTAGCGCTCCGTGACATCATTGGCATTGTAAAAGAGGGTATCCACCGCCTGGCACCCTTCCAAATCGACGATTCGCAATACCTCTCCGGCTTTCACCACTTTGTACCATGGCTCTCCGGCGGGGATCGTTTCATCGTAAATCGGGTCATTCAACGTTAGATTAACCGTAATCATTTCAGACATTTCCCCCTCCTTGCGCAAACTGCTTCATATAATTTCGGGTATTTACAAACGCCCGCTCGCTACGCTCCGAATCGATCACACACGGATCATCGGACGTAACCTCATCTCCTTGATAGACGATCAAGGCAACAGGTTTTACATCATACGTGGTATCCGTGCTTAAAACGTGCACCGTATTGGAGAGAATCACCAACACATCCATCTCTGCACGCAGCTCGATAAAGCTTCCTGCAGGTACGCTCTCCTCACGAAAGATCAGTTCTCCGCTCTCACCGATTTTTGCATCGGCAAAAAGGTTTAAACACGGCATGATATCGCGGCGTCCCATCCCGTATTTTCCCAGTTCCACAAGAAAATTATCAAAATCGTTTTTGTAATAGCAGTTGCGTTTGGTCTGATAGTTTCCAAGCCCGCAGTGCGCTTCGATATCCGAAGCCATCGTATAGCCGCACACCGTATCGTGCGTTTCGCAGCTGTCCGCCACAATCGACATCAAAATCCGTCCCATATCCGAATAGAGCGCATTGCCTCGTTTGAGATAGGCGTTGTATTGGATTTTGACCGTATCGGCAGCGTTGTACCGCTCAGTCCGTTCATGGACATTATAGAAAAGAGCCGAAAGACCGCTTGTCCCTTCCGTATTCACAATCCGAAGAACTTGCCCTTTACGGACGATTTTGCTCCAGCGTCCCCCGCCGGGAAGAACCTCATCAAAGAGGACCGTCTCAGGCAATAGTGGTTTCATTAATGTTGACATGCTCTTCTCCTTTATTTTTTCGTTTATTTTTATCGAGTTTTATATCATTGACCAACGTAGCCCCGTAGGCATTCGGCGCTTGAGGATCATGGCGTACCTTATCAAAAACGAGTAATCGCGTCCCCAATTCAAACGCCTCTTTTACGTCGTGCGTCACCATAAAGGCGGTCAGTCCGTACCTCTGCCACAATCCACGGACCAGTTCCTGCATATCCGCGCGGCTGCCGGGATCAAGTGCCCCGAACGGTTCATCCAGCAAAAGGATTTTTGGCTTTTTCACCAACGCCTGCGCGATGGAAAGACGCTGCTGCATCCCTCCTGAAAGTTCGGAAGGGTATTTTAGTGCCGATTGCTCAAGCCCTACCGATTCCAGCATTTCCATTGCCTCTTCCTTGATCTTCCGTCGTGCGGAACCAAGCACTTTGCCCAAAAAGGGGGAGCGTTCCATCTCCAGCCCCAGCATCACGTTTTCCAACGCTTTAAGATGCGGGAAAAGGGTATATTTTTGAAATACAACCCCCCGGTCGCTCCCCGGCTCGGAGGCGAGGGGTTCCCCTTCGAGAAGAATGGTCCCCTTTGAGGGGGTATCCTGCCCCAAAAGCATCCGTAAAAAGGTACTCTTACCGCATCCGGAAGGTCCGATAAGGGTACAAAATTCCCCTTTTTCGATGGTGAAATTGAGTTTTTCCAAAATAACATTGTCGCCGTATGTTTTCCACACATTGCGTATTTGCAGATAACTCATTTTTTCTCCTTTCGGTACCATGGAAACGCTTTACGGATAATCACGGCCAACATCCAGTCCATCAAAAATGCCAACAGCGTAATCCATGCGACATAGGGCAAGATTACATCCATTTCCATGTAACGGCGCATTAAAAAAATACGGTATCCCAAACCTTCCGACGATGCAATCGCCTCTGCCGTGATCAAGAAAAGCCATGCAGCTCCCAAAGAGAGACGCAACGCATCCAAAAGCCGCGGCATTACATGTGGCAACACTACCCGCAGAATAATCTGCCATGTCGATGCCCCAAGCGTTTGTACCTTAATCAGCAGCTCTTCGGAAAGCTCCATCGAGCGCTGCTGGGTATCACGAACCAAAAACGGAGCAACCCCGATCGCGATCAGAGCCACTTTTGCCGATTCTTCCATCCCCAATATCACCAATAATATGGGCAAGATCGCAATCGGAGGGATCAGGGAAACTGCCGCCGAAAACGGTGACAATAGGGTTCGAAACAGCGGTAACGTCCCTTGAATAATCCCCAAAACCAACCCGATTACAGCAGCAATACCAAGCCCCTGCACAATCCGAGACAAACTGGCAACCGTATCGGTATACAAAATCGCCTCACCCGTTAACTCATCCGGCTCCATTACCATTATCTTTACCGCATCCCCGATCGCCTCAAATGTCGGAAGAAGCTTATCTTCCGGATTTAGTGCGTGGCGTGCATCCGCGGCAATCCAGTAGACCAATCCAAGGATCACAAACGGCAGGATTTTTAAAAGCGGGGAAAACCGTCCAGCATCCAGATTGATCAGACGCATGGATTACAATTTCCCTTCTGCTGCTTGTTTCATGTACTCTGAGTTAAATCGGAGTTTGATATTCTTAGGATTTCCAACCATTTTATTAGCCGGAAACGTCATCCCGATAAAATTCGCATTTTTTGCTTTGTTCCCTAACAATCCATGAGCATATGAAAACTTGCTCACTTCTCCCATCGTCGTGATAAGTTTTGGATCTTCGGTAAACTTTTGGGCTTCAGCCGCGGTATAGAACATTTTGGTTGTAGAGAGCTGTGACTGATACTCTTTGAGCGATGTACCGGACGCTTTCGCCATCAACGTACGTGCTTCAACCCCTTTAGGATCATTTTTTGACATAATTCCCATAATTTCGAACCATGCCCCGGTCAGTGCTTTCCCGAGTTTCGGATTCTCTTTGAGCGTTTGGGTATTGACCACCATCATGTCGATAATCTCACCGGGAATTTTGCTCGAATCAAACAACAGTGACGCTTTAGGAACTTTTTTCACTTCACCGAGCTGAGGGTTCCAGGTCACCACATTTTTGACCGAAGAGGAATTAAACGCAGAAACCATATCCGCATCCGAGGTATTGACGGTTTTCACATCTTTGGCACTCATCCCTGCAGAAGCGAGGCCCCGTTCCAACAGATAGTGAGAAACGGAGTACTCAACAAGATTGACTTTCTGACCTTTCAACTCTTTGAGGCTTTTAGCTCCCTTGGCAACAATACCGTCATTTCCGTTGGAATAGTCTCCGATAATCAATGCCGTTGAATCGATTCCGCCGGCAGCAGGAATTGTCAGGGCATCCATATTGGTCATAACGCATCCGTCAAACGATCCCGCCGTGTATTGGTTGATCGATTCAACATAGTCATTGAGCTGAACAACATCGATTTTAATGCCGTATTTGTCACCCCATTTTTTAACGATCCCTTTACGAGCACCGTAATCCCACGGCATCCATCCGGCATAGATAGTCCATGCCACTTTAAAATGGGTTTTCGGAGCGGCAAACATAGTCGTTGACGCAACAGCCAATGCCAAAACAGCGAGCGAAAAACGCTTGGACAATGTCGGTGATGTGAGCTTGGAGCCTGCAGCAGATGTGCACTGAGTGGTTAAATGTGTCATGAAAATCCTCCTGAGCGGTTTGTCGAGAAAAAGCGGGGAGAAACTATCTCTCTCCCGGGCTTTTGTCCCTCCGTGTAGCCGCTTGCGAGGCCGGATACTCTCGGACCAGCGCATTTCTGCCGGAACCCTAGTATCCTGTTTGAACAATGGTAGAAAGAAATCTTCTCTCCGCTTTTTCTACATGGGAAAATTATAGAGGATTTTTGGAGAGGGAGAGTGCATACTGCTGATTAAATTTTAATCAGTTTCCAAAAGAGTTTTTATAATTGTTTTTTTGTGCTGCTAAGAAAAAAAGATATGCGAAGAAGTGGAGGTTCACCCCAAAAAGGGGTGAGAAGAAAAACTCTTAGAAATTAAGAGTAAGGTATGCTTGTACAGAGTTGTACTGGCTACCGTTATTTTGATCATCCGCATCGGTTGATACGTATGCCAAAGTTGTATCCAAAGGTCCGAATGATTTAGAAGCAGTAACGGTTAGTTCTGTCATTTCATGCGTACTTGTAGCAATATCATTGCTAACATCTGTGTAATATGCACCAACTTTTGCGAATCCTGCATTGTATTCAGCTGTTACGTTAAAAGATTCAGCACCTGCAGTACCTACGTATCCGTAGTTCCACCATGCTTCTGTGTACAATTTAGATTGGCTAGTTGTATTTGTTGTTGCAATATTGGCAACATTCAAAGCGCCATCTTTATCTGTATCTGAATAAGCCGCTGAAAGAGTTAGATTCTCTACACCTGCATAAGCAACTTTGAGCGCATACGCAGAAGAATCAGCACTACTGTTTTTCAAATCGATATCCGCATATTGTGCACCGATTTTTACACCTTTAACCAATTGGCAATCCCAATCCGCTTGCAACCAATATGCATTAGCAACATGCTGAACATCGTAGTACCATGCTTGGGCAGTAAGAGGTTTAAAAGAGTTATTTACGACAGCTGCAGCATAAGCACCTTGATAAAAACTGCTAAAAGCTAAACTTGGAGCCATAACAACATACTCATCACCAGTTGTCGCTGAACCGTTGCTTTTTCCAACCCATGCACCCACCAAAGTCGTATCCGGAAGATCTTGGTTAATCAATACCGCTGCATCAAATGTATTAGGAATGATTGACCATTTTTCAGAGAACGCTAATGGAGTATCAAGTTCCATACGACCAACTTTTACAGTGGTTTTGCCCATTGTACCTGCTAACCATGCTTCACCGATTTTAGACTGATCTGCTCCTGTTCCTTCCCAAACATGGCTAACAAGATTGTTTTCCAAGCCAAGTGTACTGATTGCATATCCAGTTACACCGAATGATACACCTTTGAGCAAATCACCGGTTACACCAAGACGAAGAGCTGTATCAGCATAGCTATTGTCTTTGTCAAAAAGACTTAATGTACCTGTGTCATTTGTGTTGTAGAAAAGTTTAGCGTCACCACTTACTTTTACATTATCGATTGCGAATGCGCTTGCTCCGAGCAATACTGCTGCTGCAAGACTCATTTTAACTAACTTCATTGATTCTCCTTAAGTTAAGCTTGACCTTATGTGTTTGTTTCGTCAAGGTTAATTGTAACTATGCTATTCTTAAACAATGCTGTGAAAAAAATATTTCGTTTACCTGCCGTTTACCCATGCAAAACGCCTATTTTATGGAGAATGACATTTTTGTATGATTTTTAAAATGAATAATCATCATAAATCTGAGCCCCTTTATGGTATAGTATAACTTAGTATCAAATTATCAAATAATTCAAAGGAAACTAAAAATGAAAGCAACTCTTATGATAACTGCCGCTGTAAGCGCATTGCTGTTAGTTGGTTGTGCCAACCATGAGGGGGTCGCACCGTCTCAAAACAGCTCGCTTAATGCTGTCTCTCCAAGTACTACCGCAACAAGTGAGGGGGGGTCAATGCAGCGCTCTTTGGATGCATGGCTCAAAGAAGAGTGGACACCGCTCACTACCCCTGCGAACGGCGCAAATGCGACTTCCGCAACGGCTGTATCAAACGTTTCTGAGCCATCAGGCACAGTCACTGCACAACCAGAGGACAACACCCCTTTGACCCTCCAAAAATACGCGGATAAATGGAAAACTTATCATGAAAACAAAGAAAAAATGAAGGAAGGGAAACCGAAAGAGGCTTCTCATATCGAGATGATGCAATCGCTTCCGGTAGTTGGCAAGTAACGTTTCGTAACATTTTTCTCGTCATTCCCGCGAAGGCGGGAATCCAGCTAATAAGGTATTTATGAAACAACCAGCTGTTTACTTACTCGCTTCTCAACCTAATGGAACACTCTATATAGGTGTTACTTCCAATCTTTCTAAACGAATTTCTGAGCACAAACAGCATTTAGCTTATGGTTTTACAGATAAGTATGATGTCAATGTGCTGGTATGGTATGAATTACACGATTCTATGGAATCAGCTATCAGTAGAGAAAAAGCAATTAAAAAATGGAACCGCAATTAGAAACTTAGGATGATTGAGGAGTTTAATCCTGAATGGAAAGATTTATACGAAGATATCCTTTTTTAGAGCTGGATTCCCGCCTGCGCGGGAATGACGAGGAGATTACTCTCTCTCATCCCAAACAAAAACACTTTTACCTTCGTCATTTTTCTCTACCGCAGCCATACCCATGATGTTATAGCCCGCATCGACATAATGAACTTCACCGCTGACACCGCTGGAGAGATCACTGAGGAGATACATTGCTGAGTTTCCGACCTCTTCGATGGTGACATTTTTACGAAGCGGTGCGTTTGATTCATTCCAATTGAGGATTTGTTTGAAATCACCGATACCGCTGGCGGCGAGGGTACGGATAGGTCCTGCACTGATTGCATTGACACGTTGCCCTTTGAGTGCACCCAGTTCTACCGCCATATAGCGTACCGCCGATTCAAGCGCTGCCTTTGCAACCCCCATAACATTATAGTTAGGGATATATTTCGGTCCGCCGAGATAGCTGAGAGTAATGATCGATGCACCCGGAGCTAATACCGATTCTAAACGATTCGTCAAATCGATCAATGAATACACTGAGACATCCATTGCAATTTGAAAAGCACTTTTAGAGGTTTTCATAAACCCTTCGGTAAGAGCCTCTTTGGGAGCGAATGCAACTGAGTGAACCAAAAAGTCGATTTGTCCGAAATCGGCCGCCACTTTTGCCGCAATTGCTTCCATATCGGACTCATCCGATACATCAAGTTTATAGACAGGAGAGTTGTTAAAGCCTGCCGCAATCGGCTCAACCCGTTTTTGTAACGCTTCGTTGAGATAGGTAAACGCCATTTGCGCCCCTTGAGCGTGAAGTGCCTGCGCGATTCCGTATGCAATCGATTTATCGTTGGCTAAACCTACAATGAGACCTTTTTTACCTTGCATTAACATCAATTATTCTCCTCTTTCTGTATTTAATTCTGCCGCCTGTGCAATCATCTCGCAAAAATCGTTTGCGCTGAGCGCTGCTGATCCGACGAGAACTCCGTCCACATTTTCGAGTCTCATGATCTCACCGACATTTTCCACTTTCACACTTCCGCCATAGAGCAATGGGGCATCCGTTTTGGCTTTTAATGCTCCATGCACCCGTTCGATATCGCGGTTCGATGGAGTGAGTCCCGTTCCGATTGCCCATACCGGCTCATAGGCTAAAATCAGATCCGGGTACGACAGGTCGATCCCTTCGAACTGATGTTCGATGTAGGCCATCAAGGCGTCATTCCCCTCTTCGCGAATTTCCAGAGGCTCGCCGACACAATAAACAATAGCAAACCCCTCCTCGGCAAAGAAGCGAAATTTTGCAGCGATCTGTTCTTGCGTCTCACCGATAACATGCCGACGTTCGGAGTGTCCGATAAGAATTGTTTTTATGCCAAATTCTTCGAGTTGTTCGAGTGCAATCTCACCTGTATAAGCCCCGTTACGGACCGGATAGCCGTTTTGCACTCCGATTAAAACATTACGCGGCTCATGTTCAAGCGCCGTGAAAGGGGGAAATACGATAATCGTATCAGTGATATCATTTGCACTCACAAACGACTCAACCACTGCCATATAGGCGCGTGTATCTTGACGTGTTTTATTCGCTTTGAAGTTGGCACATAAAATCATGACAATTCCTTTCTTTCAGTATTGTCATTCCCGCGAAGGCGGGAATCCAGCTGGACCCCCGCCTTCGCGGGGGTGACGAGTATTATTATTTCAACAACGGTTTAACGCCCGGAAGAATCTTACCTTCCAACAACTCCAATGACGCTCCGCCGCCCGTAGAGATAAAAGTGATCTCCTCGTCCAAACCCACGCGCTGGACCAAATCGGCCGTGTCACCGCCCCCTACGACTGTGGTTGCATACGAATCCGCCACAAAATGAGCGATTTTGTTCGATCCGCGTGCAAAGCGGTCCATCTCATAAACCCCCATCGGCCCGTTCCACAAAATCGTTTGAACATCGGCGAGGACTTGACGATAGAGTCTAACCGTAGCAGGCCCGATATCCAGACCCATCCACCCATGCGGGATCTCTTGAACACTGCAAAGCCGGCTCATAGCATCGGGAGCAAATTTCTCGGCGGCGACTACATCGACCGGAAGATAAAATTTCACACCGAGACGTTTCGCTTCGTCCATAATATTGATCGCCTCATCCAGCAAATCATCTTCAACCAATGAATTTCCGACATCATGTCCGAGTGCTTTGAGAAAGGTAAACGCCATACCGCCGCCAATCAGAACTTTATCCACTTTCGGCAATAGATTAATGAGCGCTTCGAGTTTACCGGAAACTTTAGACCCGCCGACAATCGCCGCGAAGGGTCTCACCGGACGGTCCAAAAGGGTACCGAAAAACTGTATCTCTTTTTGGAGTAAAAAACCGGCCGCTTTGTGTGTGTCATCAAAATACTGGGTTATCCCCTCTACCGAGGCATGGGCACGGTGACTTACCCCAAATGCATCATTAACATACACCTCGGCCATTGATGCCAGTGCAGCACTCAGTTCAGGGTCGTTTTTAGTCTCCCCTTTTTCAAAACGCAAATTTTCCAGCAACAAGACTTCTCCCCCTTTAAGTTCAGAGGCAAGCTTTTGTGCACTTTCCCCGACAACATCCTCCGCCATCTGAACCTCAATTTTCAGAAGTTGATGCAGTCTTCGGGCAATCGGAGCAAGGGTGTATTTATCATCCGGTTCACCTTTAGGACGACCAAAATGGGAGGCTAAAATAATCGCACACCCCTGATCCAGACAATAGCTGATCGTTGAAAGTGCCGAACGGATACGGCGATCGTCGGTGATATTGCCATATTCATCCATCGGAACATTAAAATCACATCGGATAAATACTTTCTTTCCCTTGATATCGCACTCTTTGATGTTAAATAACTCCATAATTTCCTCTTACTGTAAGATTAAAATTTATTTTTTACTGATAAACAACGCCATTTCGATAAGACGGTTGGAATAGCCCCATTCGTTATCGTACCATGCCATTACTTTAATCAAATTCCCGTCGATCACTTGTATCAAATCATCCGCCACTGTGGCACTAAAACAAGAACCGACAAAATCCTGCGAAACACGATAACGCTCATCCACTTCCAAAATCCCCTGCATCTGATTCTTGGCATACGCTTTAAAAAGAGCGCTGATCTCCTCTTTGCTCGTACGACGTTCTACCACAACATTCAAATCCACCATCGACACATCAGGGGTAGGAACACGGACACTTTGCCCATGCAGTTTCCCTTCCAAAGAGGGGAGTACCAAACTGATCGCTTTGGCCGCACCGGTAGTGGTAGGAATCATATTGAGCGCCGCCGCACGCGAACGCCGCATATCACTCCCATGAGCCGAATCGATAATTGCTTGGCCGTTGGTATAAGCATGAATCGTTGTCATAAGCCCTTTTTCGATTCCGAATGCCTCATCAATAATTTTGGCAATCGGCCCCAAACAATTCGTCGTGCACGAAGCGTTCGAGATAATACTCTCTCCCGCATACAAATGCTCGTTAACCCCCAATACAAAGGTAGGGATTGCACTGTCTTGTGTCGGAGCCGACAAAATGACTTTTTTGACCCCTTTTTCCAAATGGTGCTTTGTAAGCGCTCCGGTCAAAAACAGACCGCTGCACTCAAAAACAACCTCCGCCCCCAATGCTCCCAAATCGAGGTTTTCAGGATTTTTTTCGCACAGTATACGAACCCTGTTTTTCCCGATTTGCAGGTATCCTTCCTCCGCTTTTGCTGCCTCAACACCAAAAGAGCCATGCACTGAATCATTTTGCAATAGATAGAGAATCATATCGATGGAAGCCATGTCATTGATCGCAACAAGTTCCACATCACACCGCGCAGCAATGAGACGGGTCACACAGCGACCGATACGGCCAAATCCGTTAATAGCAATCTTCAGCCCCATCACCTTATCCTAAACACAAAATAGGGGTTATTTTACCAAAAATCAGTTATAATTTCGATTAAAAGAAGTTAAGGCTTATGAAGCTTGCACTCTATGGCGGAAGTTTCGACCCGCCTCATGCCGGACATGTTGCTATCGTGAGAAGAGCGCTGGAGATTTTACCGATCGACAAGCTCATTATTGTTCCCGCGTGGCGCAATCCGTTCAAACCTTCTGTCATCGCCAGCGGAGCGGTACGCTATGAGTGGTTAAAAGAAATTTTTAAACACGATGAAAAAGTCTTCGTCAGCGATTTTGAGATTTCTCAAGAGCGGAGTGTTTATACCATCGAAACGCTCAAACACTACGCAAAGATGTGCGATCAGTTTTATCTCATCATCGGAGCCGACAATCTCGAAAAGCTTTCGAGTTGGCACCGGTATGATGAACTGAATACAAGGGTGAAGTGGGTCGTAGCTTCACGAAGCGATATCCCTATTCCCGAAAACATGATTCGGCTCAACATCGACGTCCCGATCAGCTCAACCGATTTTCGTTCCTGCATTTGCCCTTTGGGATTGGAGCCGGAGATCGAAAAAAAGATTATTACATATTACAAGGAACACCAGTGAACCCACGAATTGAAAAGATCAGTGCTATTCTCGATCAAAATAAAGCCGAAGCGATTGAAGTATTCGACCTCCAAGGTAGCGATTATTTCGCCGATTACGTTGTCCTCGCATCATCATTGGGTGAGCGCCACACGCTTGCTCTGCTTGACCACCTTAAAAAAGGGCTCAAACCGGAGGAACAATTTTTATATGTTGACGAGAGCGGCGACTGGGTGGCTATCGATTTGGGAGACATCCTCATCCACATCCTCACGCCGCAATACCGGGTCAAATACGACTTGGAAAGCTTTTTGGCTGAAATTACCGCACGCAAAAACAAGCAGTAATAATAAAGTCTTTTGCCTCAAAAAACATGCTAACTGACCTTACACAGTCAATTTATTCCTGTCATCCTCGGGCTTGACCCGGGGATCCATCCCATAAGATAAAGCTGGATTCCCGCCTTCGCAGGAATGACAAAAGAAAAATAGGCGTAAAAGTGGGAGGGAGTAGATTCTTAAGCAATTTGTGTGTTTGATTTTGGGTAGCTTAAAGTTTGATTACGGTGTTTGTAAGTGGTGCGCCCGAAGGAATTCGAATCCCTGACCGCCGGTACCGCAAACCGGTGCTCTATCCAGCTGAGCTACGGACGCATCTTTTTAAAGAGAACGAAATTATAGCGCAATAAGCTTAAATAACAATTAACCTGAGTTTTAGCGAAGCTGGTTGATTTTCAGAACAAATTCTACTTCCGCTTTTGATAATCGCAACTCTTTGGCGATTGCATCCACTTCGATTCCCTGATTGTAGCGGCTGATCACTTTTTCGTCATCCAACCCGCTGATCGATGTCGGCAAAGAAAGATTGCGGATTCGCTCTTCCAGATAACGCAAACGGTTTTCCGTCTTTTCTTTGTACGCGCTGAGGCTCCCTTCGATTTGTCCCAATGACTCCAAGATCGGAACCGATATCTCATTGACCTCACGCCCAAGCTCAGCGTGAAGCGAGTGCTGAGACACCGGAACACTCTCTTGGAGCGAGGTGATAATCTCCAACTCCTGCTTCAACCGTTTATCCATCATAAAAAGCTCTCGATGCAAATCTTCAACCGCTTTGGCAATCGAGCGAATTTGGGATGAAACCTCACTCTCTTTTGTGACCACATAATAAATGATCCCCACGACCAAAACGGCAAGGGCGACCAGTGCTATCTCGATTGTATGATTCATTCAAGCCCTTTCATCTGGCGGATCATTGCCCGCTCACAAGCCATCATATAATATTCCCACGCTTCCCTATCCCGTAGATGAATATTTTTTATTTTGGCCAAGGATGGTTCTACCGCTTCAAAAAAGAACGCTATCTCCCGTTTTGGGAATGTCCCTATCTCAAGTCGGCCGTAATAATCTTTCCCGGCTTCCAAACACTCTGCACTTAACTTAAAATGTTCCAGCCCGATATGTTTGATAAGTGCTTCGGAGGAGAGTTGAAGATATTTTGATGCGCCGTTACTCAGCAGTTGTTCGATTTTTTCCATCTTTCGATACAGCTCTGCCATGACATTGAGCATTAAAACAGTACTTTCATCTGTTTCACCACGCATTTTGGCATGTTTAATCAACTGTCCGACAGAATTCTCTTCGTTTTCGCTGATTTGATCAAATTCGCGTTCAAATTTATCGATGTTATCGCCTACTTCCTCATAGACGATATCCATACTTGTTGGGACTAGTCTCACGTCGCTCATGCTATTACCTTGTCTAAAATAATGAATCCGATAAACACAAAGCCCAAATAGCCGTTTACCGTAAAAAATGCCCGATCAATCTGTGTAAAATCACGACGAACCAGTGCGTGTTCATACGCAAGCATCACTGCTGAAAAGACAATCGCGGCACTGCCGAATATTCCGAGTTCCGCCGCACTCACAAACAACCCCCAAAAAAGGACCGTTAGGATATGAAATCCTGCCGAAATTTTGAGTGTCGCGCTGCTGCCAAATCGTGATGGGATCGAATGCAATCCGTTCGTTTTGTCAAACTCCATATCCTGCAACGAATAGAGCAGATCGAATCCCGCAACCCAAAATACCACTCCGATACTCAGCCACATTGACCACAACGGAACACTCCCCATTACCGCAATCGCTCCGGCCATCGGTGCCAGCCCGAGCGAAATGCCCAATACAAGATGAGCCATCGAACTAAAACGCTTAAAATAGGAATAACTGAGTAAAACGATCAAAACGGGGAGACTGAGATAAAAAGCGAGGTCATTAATAAAATAAGCCACCGCCATAAATACAAGTGCATTGACAACGGTAAAAATGGCGATGGAAGGTCCGTCCAATCGCCCGTCGACACTTGGACGCCCGGCCGTACGGGGATTACGAACATCAAAAGTACGATCGACATAGCGGTTAAATCCCATCGCCGCATTACGTGCGCTGATCGCCGCCAGTGCCCCCAAAATAAGTAGCTTTATTCCAAACCACCCATTTGCAGCGACAATCATTGCGATAAAGATAAAAGGGAGTGAAAAGACGCTGTGCTGAAACATCACCAGCTCATTAAAATTTTGCAGTTTTTTCGCCAATCGTTTCACACATTCCCTTTGAAATCCTCGTCATCCTCGGGCTTGACCCGGGGATCCATCTTGAAGATTAGCTGGATTCCCGCTTACGCGGGAATGACGTTTTTATTTATTTTATCCTAAAAACACTTCAGGGTATAATACTGTTAATGAAACAGTTGGCAATAATCGGCTCCACCGCATCCGGAAAAAGTGATTTGGCATTGGATCTCGCGCAACGCCATAATGCGCTGATCCTCTCAATCGACTCGCTCAGTATTTATAAAGAGATCGATATTGCCTCTGCAAAACCCTCTAAATCAGAGTTATCCACCATCGAGCATTTCGGAATCAATCACCTCACCCCTGATGAAAATGCCAGCGTAATTACCTTTATCAGTGAATACTCCCGGATTCGTGAAAAAGCATTAGCTGAAGAGAAAAATATCATCATCGTCGGTGGAAGCAGTTTTTATCTCAAAAGTATGATTGAAGGGCTTTCCGAAATCCCCGATTTCTCCCCTGAAACCCTGCAAAAGACCAAGCTTATGGTGACTGATTTGTCGGAATGCTACAAATTACTGAGCGAAATCGACCCTTTGTCGATGCAAAAAATTACCCAGAACGATGCTTACCGGATCGAAAAAATGCTCCTCATCTATTTACAAACACAGACGCCTCCCTCCGAATGGTTTCGTGCCCATCCTCCCAAACCTATTATTCGTGACTGCTCCGTATTAAATCTCCAAATAAACCGTGAGCTTTTGCGAGAACGGATTGCCCTACGGACACACAAAATGGTTGCGGAGGGATTGATCGATGAAGTTGCCGAGCTGGAACGGGTCTACGGAAGAGCCCCCAACAGCATGAAAGCCATCGGAATAATCGAAACTTTGGAATATTTGGATGGTAAGATCATGAAAGAGGAGCTGATACGTCTCATTGCAACGCATACCGCACAGTTAGCAAAGCGGCAACAGACGTTTAATGCCCATCAGTTTACGTTGACCGCAAGCGGAAGCAGTGAAGTACTCTCTGCCTGTGCAGAAGCAATTTTCTTAAAGTAATCCTAGCGCGTCTTTCGCTAGTTTTCCCCATGCAGAGTTTTTGTCTGCCTTGATACTGGCGTTGAATGCATCACGGGATTCACGTTTATGCCCTAATTTTTGCTCAATCGCACCCATCAGATAGTGCTGGCGCGAACGTTTTTCATTCGTCATTTTTCGGGCATTCAGCGTTTTTAAGATTTTCAACGCGTCGGCATCTTTCCCCAAATTCTGGTACGACTGTGCCAATGTAAATTCGATGTAAGGACTTTGGGTATACGTTTTCGTCCGCTCTTGCAATGCAACAACTTTACGGGCATAAGCCTGTGTCATTGCTTCATCTTTACGTTTGAGTCCCAGACTTACCATTTGGGTATAGCGTTCAATGTCCTTGAAACTATTCGGATAGGCATTTTCGATTGATTTAATATGTCGAATCATCCCTTCCGCATCATCCACGCGCTGTGCCGCATCATACATTGTCCGATAAATATCATTGAGCGGAGGATTTTTTTCTATCTCCAATAGGGTAATAAGTTCTTTCCCACCCTTCATCGCAGCTTTGTATTCACCCAGCCCAAACTGAGTTTTCACCATACGCGAAAGCCATATCTGACGTTCCGGAATCGATTTGGATTTGAGATGTCTTTGGGCAATTTTTTTAGCTGCTGTGTATTGCGTTGTTTTCAATGCGCAGTTAAAAAGAGATTCATCCCATTCGGGAAGAAGCTTGATTTTATACATTTTTTGCAGGCTAAGTGCTTCACTGCATTTTCCCTCTTTCAGCAATGATTTTTCCAAACCAATGGCACTTTTGGAAATAAGGGCATTCGTATCAGGGTATTCCGTAGAATCCAAACGATAAAGGGGACTCTCCATATCCAATATCTCTTGATATTTTTTCTCTTTCAACAGAAGCTGCGCTTTTTTATAGAGTGCTTTTCTTCCGACACTGTCGTCGCCGTAGCGCTCGATGAGATCATTGTACTTCTTGATCTGTGCCGTCGTATTTTCGTCCCCCTCTTCAAAAAAGAGGCCGTCTTTGGCCCGCCGCACCTCTTCGACATATTCGCCGTATTTGTACGTATCAAGGTACTCATTAAACCGTTTAAGAGCTTCGTTCCGCTTGGAGGCTTTAGCTAACTGCAGCCCAAGATTTTTAAGCAGTTTCGGATGATCCGACGAAGTTTTATCGGTATTTTTCAACAGAGTTTCCGTCATCCGTATCGCGGTTTTTGGATCATTTCGATTGAAAAAGGTCTCTGCCATAATCATGGCATCTTCACGCACTTCTATCAAATAATCAGGATTTCCGGATACGATTTTATCGATGTAGTGCGCTGCTTTTTTCGTATCTCCTTTGTTTAGCTCTATTTGCGTGAGACGAAATGCCGCTTTAGAAGCGATCGCTTTATCACGGCTGGTATTAAGTGCTCGTTGATAAAACTGTACCGCTTTTGTAGAACTGCCCGAATTTTCAAGCTGTTCTGCTTTATATATCATCCCCAAAGATGCAAACGAGCTCTCTGATTGCTCATCAAAAAGGCGGTCGAAAAAGTAGTCTGCATCGGTATTCTGACCGATTTTTCCATAAGCATTGGCCATATAGGCAAGTACCTCGGCAACATTAGGATCCGAAGAATAATCCTTCAAAAACTTTTTGCCGGTTTCGATAAGCTTTTCAGGCTCATCTTCGTGATGCAATGCACGAATCTGATAGAGCATCAGTTCATTTTTAAAGACGCTCTTGGGATAATTTTTGAGGGCATATTCAGACAGTTCACGGACTTTGTTGTAATCTTTAGCTTCATACGCTTTTTTCATATTCATGTATTCCGTTACATCTTGAACACGTTTAATTTTGATAGGATTTCCCTTAAGATCAAGTCCCCCTACAAAAGGATGGATATTTTTGTTTACTTTGACCGGGAAATTAATCGCAGAAGAGGAGGGGGGGGTGAGATTTAACAGCGGAAGCGTTTTAAGGTATCCGACGACACTCCAGTGTGTTGCCTTTTTCACAGTAGATTGATAGGTTTGCGACTCTTTCGAGAGATCAAAAACAACCGGTATCAATTTCATTTTTGATTTGGGAAGGACCGTGATCGTGTACCCTTCCGATGAGGAAGCAGCACTCACCCGTAAAAGGGGATTATCGATTGGAGAAAAATTCTGTTTTGGAGGGGTAGGAAAGCGGCAGTCAATCCGTTTTGTCTCACCAAATTCATCCTGTGTGGCTTGACAGGTAAAGGGTACGGTGTGGCGGAGATGGAGAATACTAAACTTCTCCCCCTCCTCTTTGCCGCTTTGGACGGAAAGCTCCAATGCGCACAGGGGTAACCAGAGGCAGCAAAGAGCTATCCAGTATCTCAATCCTT
Source organism: Sulfuricurvum sp. (assembly GCF_049587615.1). GTDB lineage: Bacteria > Campylobacterota > Campylobacteria > Campylobacterales > Sulfurimonadaceae > Sulfuricurvum. The sequence goes on along the minus strand of NZ_JBAVEF010000025.1, from coordinate 87,562 downwards.
CCCCCTTTTGTTTCCCTTTTAATAGCCGCTATTATACACGAATAGCGTAATAACTTCCAAGAGAGGATTCACTGCAAACACCGCAAAAATCGTTCCGACGACCGCAATCCCGATAATCGTTTTGAGTGACAGTGAAGCATTCATAAAATAGAGCTTTTCGTACCCCACTTTTGGCTCTTTCATAAACATAAAGACAATCAGTTTGAGATAATAATACCCCGCAATGGCCGAGTTAAGGGCCATGATAAGTGCCAATACGGTGTATCCTGCACTTACGGCTGAACCGATCATGTACATTTTCCCCCAGAACAAACCAAACGGCGGGATTCCCGCCAATGAAAGCATAAACAACGCCATCATCACCGCACCCATCGGCATGGTTTTAATCATACCGGAGAATTTTTCATACGGATGATCTGAACTTTGCCCCGGAAGGAGATCTTTTTGACGGTTAACCCACAACATCGTAAAGGCACCGAGGTTGGTAAAACTAAAAAGTGCCCAGTATAAAAAGAGCCCCGTATTGGCCTGAGTCGTACCGATTAAAATCGCCGCCATAACAAAGCCAGCATGAGATATCGAACTGTATGCTAACATACGCTTAACATCGGTTTGTACCAATGCCCAGATGTTCGAAGCGGTCATGGTTACGACAACCCCGATATAGAGGATCACCTGAAGCCATACGACACCGCTGTGAACTAAAAATTCGAACAAACGCATTGCCACGACAAATGCAGCGATTTTAGGGACGATGGACATGTACCCGGCCAATGCAGCGGATGACCCCTCATAGACGTCCGGTGTCCACGTATGAAACGGCACCATCGAGAGTTTAAACCCGAATGCGGCAATCATAAACGCCATGGAAACGAGAACGTAACCGATGTTGCTGTAATGATCTTCCGCCAATACCGTTGCAATTTGGTTGATTTCAACCGAACCGCTGATCGCATAAAGGATCATCGAACCAAACGCATAGAAACCCGCTGCCAAAGCACCCATTGTGAAATATTTCACGGCCGCTTCAAATGATTTGGAACGGTTATGCAATGCGATAAGGGTGTAAAGAGCCAACGATGCCGTCTCAAGACCGACGAAAATCAGAATCAAGTTGTCCGTTGCCACCATAAACTGGAAGCCCGCGATCATAAATAAGAACAGAGCAAAGTACTCCGGATAGTTGTACTCATGAAAACGTTTGGACGTCAATGCCAGGGGGATGAAAAGCATCGACCCCACAACAATGATAATCTGTGAAAGGATCGCAATCCCATCCATCAGCATCACATCAAAGAACCCCAAAACGGTTCCGTTTTTGAGAAAAACACCTGCGAAATCGACCAACGCACCCAAATCAAGGAGTAAAAACAAAAGGCTGATCATAACGTACAACGATTTGTGCAGCCCACCCTTCATCATATCGATCACCAAAATTGCCAACGCACCGACGATGGCAATGAGCATCGGAGCTAAAGTCGCTAAATTAAGCGACGCTAACGAAATATTAATCGGCTCTAACATTAGTGCGCCTCCTGCATAGAAATGGTCCCGTTCGAACCTGAAAGATTCGGAATACGCGCTTTTGCTTCTGGACTTTGCGCTTTATCATGCATCAGTTGAATGACCGACTCGACGCTGTTGTTGATCGGCTCCAAAACCGGTTTAGGATAAACACCCAACCAAATGGCAACGATAACCAGAGGGACAAGTCCTACCAATTCAGTTTTGTTAATATCTTTTAGATGTCGGTTCTCTTCGTTCGTAACGTTACCAAAGAACATTTTTTTGTATGCTGCCAGCATATAGATTGCTCCGACGATAATCGCGACACCGGCAGTCAGAGTCAACATATGAGACTGTTTGTAAAAACCTAGGAGACTCAAAAATTCCCCAACAAAGTTAATCGTCAACGGCAGACCTACCGATGCCATCATCATGATTCCGAAAATCGTCGCATAACGCGGCATAACCGATGCAAGGCCGCCGAATTCCGACATCATCTTCGTATGACGACGATCATAAATGACACCGACGAGCAAGAACAGCGCCCCTGAGACGACCCCATGCGCCAGCATCAAAAAGACCGATCCGCTTACCCCTTCAACGTTCAATGCAAACGTACCGAGGATAATAACCCCCATATGCGAAACCGAACTGTAGGCAACGACTTGTTTTATATCCTCTTGCGCATAGGCCACCATCGCCGTGTAGATGATCATAATGATCGCAATGATCGCAATCGGAAACATGAAAAACACCGATGCGTCCGGAAACAACGGCAAGGAAAAACGGACAAATGCATAGGTTCCCATTTTAAGCAAAATGGCCGCCAAGATAACCGAACCGATGGTCGGTGCCTGACCGTGAGCGTACGGAAGCCAGGTATGGAATGGAAACATCGGAACTTTAATAGCAAAACCGAGGAAAAATGCGGCAAACAACCACAACTGGAAATTTTCCGGCAAAATCAAACGATACCACTCAAGGATTGAGAAACTCCATTGCCCTGTCGCTTGGTAATAGAAGTACGCCATAAACAACATACCGACCAACATCACCAATGAACCCGTAAAGGTGTAAAGGAAAAACTTGATCGACGCGTAAATACGCAATGGTCCGCCCCATGCACCGATGATATAAAGCATCGGAACCAGTGAAAGTTCCCAGAAAACATAAAACACGATGGCATCCAACGCAGCGAATACACCCACCATCGTCATTTCAAGGAACAACAACGTAATAATCAAATCTTTCAAACGGCGTGTTTCAGTCAACGACGCAATACCGATCAAGGTAAAAAACGTCGAAAGGATAATAATAAAGAGTGAAATTCCGTCCACACCAAGTAAGTAATTGATACCAAAAGCGGGAATCAACGGTAGTGATTCCATAAACTGCATCCCCGAAATCATCGGATCATACGCATACCACAGCCACAAAGAGAGGACAAATTCAATGAATGCTACGGCAATACCGTAGACTCTCATACTGTCTTTGGCGACGACAAACCCGAGCATTGCAGCCAATGCAGGGAAGAAAATTAAAAGCGTTAAAATGTGATCTATCATCATTACTCCTTAAGCGCCGACCGCGTTGTATCCAACGGTAAAGGCAACGGCAAGCGTCACTAAAACGACCAAACCGACAACCATCCAACGAAGCATCGTTGAGAGATTCCCGTTTTGGATGTCACGTGTATTTTCACCCGTTTTGTAGATTGCATTCGCAATTCCATCCACCGTTGCATCAACGATTTTGAGATCAATCTGTTTCCACGCGATTTTTGAAAGTTCTAAATACGGTTTCGAGAAAACTTCATCGTAAAATTTTGGAATGTAATATTGGTTCCATAGCAATTTGTAGCAAAAACGGTTCTCCATTTTAGAGGTACCGTCCGGCACACCGCTCCAATTACTGTATTTTTTGTACGCCAACGCAATGGCAAGCATGACAAAAAGTTGTGTCCCGATCGTCATTATCCAGTACGTCATTTCGCTGTGGACATGATATTGTGTCGATGGGAGCAAATGGGTTACCAATTGGTAGTAGGTCATTTTGAATGAACCGGCAATAATAGCCAATACTAACAATGGAGACATTGCCACCAACATAAATTTATACGCTTCGTGCGGATGAATTCCGAAAAGTTTATAACGCTCTTCACCATGGAAAATCAAGGCAACCAAACGGAAAGAATAAAAAGCGGTCAAACCGGCAGTCAACAACAATACAGTATAAATAACATAATGGTGTTCAACGAATCCGACTTCCAAAATCAAATCTTTTGAAAAGAATCCGGCAAACGGATAGATACCCGCTAATGCAACCGAAGCGAGGGTCATCATAATAAATGTCCCTTTCATCACTTTGCGCAATCCACCCATTTTAAACGGATCAAGCTCATCGTGCATCGCGTGCATTACGTTACCAGCACCGAGGAACAACAATGCTTTAAAGAATGCGTGCGCCATAAGATGGAACAAGGCTACCCAATACGCACCCAAACCGGCCGCTACGAACATATAGCCCAACTGAGAGAGAGTAGAATAGGCAATGATACGTTTCATGTCACGATTTACGAGTGCCATCGAAGCGGCAAAAAGAGCCACAAATGCACCGAGGCTGGCGATGAAAATACCGACATTCGGGATCAAATCATAAATCGGGTTAGCACGGACAACCAAATATACCCCTGCCGTAACCATCGTCGCGGCGTGGATCAATGCAGAAACCGGAGTCGGACCTTCCATCGCATCGGCAAGCCATGTATGCAACGGAAACTGCGCCGATTTACCCATCGCACCGATAAAGAGAAAAATACCGATCCACGTAATGATCACCATCGGAAGATTTCCGATTTCGGCAAATACGACATCGTATTGAAGCGAACCGACATTCCAATAAATCAAGAAGATACCGATCAACATCCCAAGGTCAGCGATACGGTTCATAATAAACGCTTCGTTTGCCGCCCACGTAGCTGACTCTTTGTGATACCAAAAGCCGATGAGTCCCCATGAACAAAGACCGACCCCTTCCCATCCGATGAAAAGACCGGCAAAGTTGTCACTCATGACAAGTACCATCATCGAGAAAACGAAGGCGGAGAGCCATGAAAAGAAACGGTTGAATCCTTTATCGTGATCCATGTAACCGATAGAGTAGATATGGACAACCGTGGAAACAACGGTAACCACCATCATCATGACGACACTGACTTGGTCGACGACAAACCCAAACGGAATATACAGATCACCTGTTGCCATCCATGTCATCAGTTCAACATGAACCGTATGCCCGCTCATGACATAAGTGAGTAAAATAGCACTGCTCACAAATGAGGTAAAAAGTAATCCCGATGCCACAATACCGACATGCTGCGATTTAGGTGATCCACTGAAAAGAGCAGCGTAAAGCGACCCTACCAGCGGAGCAAAGAGTGCAATATATAAATAGAGTTCCATAGCCTATCCTCGCATTGAATTCATTTGATCTAGGTCGATCTTACCGGTACGTTTGTACCATACGATGAGCAGACCCAGCCCGATCGCCACTTCAGATGCCGCAATTGCGATAATAAAAAACGCAAACATTTGGCCGCTCAAATCACCGATATAGTGAGAGATCGCCGCGAATGCGATATTGGTTGCGTTGAGTAAAATCTCGGTTGCAAAAAAGAGCATCAAGAGATTTTTACGACGCATAACCCCGATCAAACCGATCGCGAATAAAATCGTCGACAAAACAAGATAATGGGTGAGTGTAACTTCCATCAGTGTCCCCCTGCTTTTGGTTCATAACTTTCGTCCATCAATCCGATCTCTTCTTCAGCCATCAAGGTCAATGAGCGGTCCATTTTCTTACCGGCCAGAACAATTCCCCCGATCATCGCAACCAACAACATAACCGCTGCAAGTTCAAAAGGGACAAGGTATTTCGTAAAGAGAACCATACCCACCGCTTGGGAGTTTCCGATCCCTTCTTGAATCGGATAAAGAGCTTGAATATTATTGGACACGATTGGAGCAACAAAAATGGCTACAACCATGACCGCTGCCAACACCCCAAGAACAAATACGATTTGAGGATTGGTCCGTTTTTCAACCACATTACGGGTTGTATCAAAAAACATCATACCAAACGCGTACAATGCCATAACCGCGCCTGTATAAACGATAATTTGGATCGCACCCAAAAAGTCGGCACCCAAAATAAAGAAAAATGCCGAGATGAAAATCATCCCTGCCGCCATTGCGGTAATCGCATAAAGCGCTTGGCTCGTCATAACGGTAATGGTAAACATCACGATTGTGAGCGCCGCAAACAGATAAAAAGCGATTGCTTCAAACATACTTTGACTCCTTAATACGCCAACGGGGTCTTTTTGACCGACGCGTCGCTTCCTGGGATGATGGCTCCGAAGCCTGGGTATTCTGCCTGCTCGCCCGCTTTAAGCAGATCAAGAGGGGTTAGCATATCGTCTTTGATCACGAAATGGGCACGTTGTTCGGAACCGTTTTCGTAACGTTGTCCGTGAACAATCGCAAGTTCCGGACACACTTCGGCGCAGTATCCGCAAAAAATACAGCGACCCAGATTGATGCTGTACTCGGTAACCTCTTTGCGGCTGTTCTCATCGATACGCGTGTCCATACGGATACAATCAGAAATACAGATTTTTTCGCACAATCCGCATCCGATACAGCGCTCATACCCTGACTCCCACAAACGGAGCAGTTTATGCACCGCACGGTAACGAGGACCAATAGGAAGTTTTTCAAGGGGATATTGAACTGTATGGATGTCAAATTTGATCATCTCACGCAATACTACCCAAAGTCCTACAAAGAGTTCTCCGTTAAATGTCCGCTTCATAACTTGCTTAAACTTATCCCATCCTGCAGTCGGATAGGTTTCGATATCGACGTAATAGTAAGCAGATGACTCGCTCACATTACGATTCGTAAATGGTTCTTCATGATGCATAACCCAACCTCCTTAGAACATCATCACGATACCGGTGACAACAATGTTGATCACCGCAATCGGCATTAATACTTTCCAACACAACCACATCAATTGGTCAGGTCGAACATCCGGCCATGCAGCACGAGTCCAGAGGAAAAAGAAAAAGAAAAACGCTACTTTCAACAAGAGCTGAATCGCTCCAGCAATAGTACCGTCACCAAAACCACCCAAGAAGATAATTGCGATTACAAACGAGATAAAGAACATATTCGCGTACTCACCGATAAAGAAAAGACCCCAGCGCATACCCGAATATTCCGTACCGAAACCGTCGATGATTTCATGGTCGTTCGCCACCAAGTGAAACGGTGTACGACCTGTTTCAGCGAATGCGGCAATCCAGAAAAGGATAAATGCTACCGGTTGTGACCATACGATCCAGTGGCTGATTCCGCCGGCTTGGTAGTTATTAATGTCAATCAATGACAATGAACCCACCATCATCAACGGTGCCAACAAAGAGAGTCCCGTAATGACCTCATAGGAAATAAAAATCGCCGCACTACGAGCCGCTGAGATCAACGACCATTTATTCGCGGATGCCATACCCCCAAGGAGCGGTCCGTACAATCCAATTGCCATAACCCCTAAAACATAGAGGATACCGACATTGATATCAGCAACGATCGGATGGACGGTATATCCCATAACGGTAAACTGAGGCCAAAATGGAATCGCCGCAGAAGCCATAAATGCTGTTGCCGCCGTAATCACAGGAGCGATTTTAAAAATCGGCTTAACGACGTTTTGCGGGATAATATCCTCTTTGGTGAAGAGTTTAATCCCATCCGCCGCAACCTGGAGCAAACCGAACGGCCCGACGTGCATCGGCCCCAAACGGCGTTGCATGAACGCCAGCACTTTACGCTCAAAATAGGTACCAAGACCTGCGAGCGCTGAGAAGATTAACAAGATTACGACGATTTTTACAATCGTTTCGATGATAAATGCTACATCCATGCTTTACACCTTTTGAATTGATACGCACGTAAAACGGTAACCGTCAAACAGTGCCTCAGAATTGATAGCGGTATCAAATGTCGGAAGATAGACAATATCTCCCTCAATTTTACCATCTTTGATAATTGATACGCTTAGCTCACCGCGCGCTGTTTTGACAGAGACACGGTCCCCTTCGTTCCAACCGTTAGATTCCATACACGATTTAGAGACATAAAGACCTCCATTTTCTTGAAGTTGATGAGCACGCGCCGTAAACGGTGAAAATTGGAGAACCGGATTCGCCATGTAAACAACTTTCTCTTTTATCGCTGCATTGGCATCAAACGGAATAACACTCTCATTGCCGCTCACAGTAACGCTCTGAACATCGAGACGGTAACCGCGAACCTCTTCACCGCTGTTGGTGTAGTGATTTGGAAGGGTATCGAATTCTATATTTTTAAATCCCGCAGCAGCCGGAAGCTGTGCCGTGTAATCAACGGTAAACTCCGCAGTGATCCCCAATGCGTTGGCAATATCATTGAGCACATATCCGCCGTAGCCAAGTGCCGCATTGGTCGGATTGACGCGCTTGTCGATACCGGTGAGTGTCCCTTCCTGCTGGTTAAGGGCCGGCATATCCAAATCACCGTTCCCAAGAGCGCTAAGGGTGAAATCACCCGCTCTGTTGTAACCGATTGTGTAACTTCCACCCTCAGCGTCCAAATCACATATCATTGCCACACCGAGGGTATTGGCAAGATTTGGGATCATCGTAACACTAAACGCCGTGTATTTTTCAATCAAGGCAACAAGACGGGCACAATTTTCAGCGTTAGGATGGGAATAAAGATCCGGTCCAACCATCAATGAAAAACGCTCTTTTTTCGCCAAATATTTAGTCAAAGTATCGCTAAACCCTGCCGGAGCATTCAAAAGCTCGTAGAAAGCATTGACATCGACGTCAACCTCTTTAGAGACTTTTTTCTTGATCGTTTTGGTAACCTCTTCGCTTACCTCTTCTTCAACACCCGTTTCCTCATTGAGGACTTTTTTAACAACGGTTTCGGTCACCTTTTCATCGACTGTCTCTTCGACGGTTACTGTTTTCGTCGAATGAAAAGTTGCTAAATATTCTGTCACCTCTGATGGCATAGCGGCTTTATCTCCGAAAAGATCGAGCATCAGATACAGTGCCGCCTCTTCCATCATCGGCGCATGGTTGAACTGTGTGACGTTTTTGGACATATCTGCGATGATCGGGTCGTTGATCGGGTGGAAATACAATCCCGCCCCTTTGTTCATCGACAACGCATTATTCATGGCAAAACGGGCATTCGGATTATCGGTTTTCAATGCACTTCCGATGGAAACAACAAAATCCGAAGCATGTACTTCACCCAAATCTCCGCCGTAAAGAGATTTTGCACTTACCGTACTGTAAGCGTTCAAGAAATTTTTGAATGCACGAGCCTCTTCGTTAATAAGGCGATAGCCGTATTTCTCTTTAAGCCGTTGTAAAATCAATGCTTCTTCGTTAGTGATGGTCGAAGTAAACGCGATCCCATCGGCTTTTTTGAATGCAGCGATAGCCGCTTCGAATGCTGCGGCATCTTTGGTCACATTGCGATTTTCAAAGTCATACCCGTAGCGTCCCGCACCGCACAAAGATACGTAGTTCCACTCATTTTTAACACGGTAGATTTTATTTTCCGGGTTTTCAATAGAGGTGTGTTTGATATCGTAGCTAAGCTGACACCCTGCCGAACAATGGGCACACGTTGCCGGGATTTGTTTATGCTCCCATGCATTTGACGTGTACTGATAATCACTGCTTACCAATGCCCCGACCGGACATACTGCGGTACACTCACCGCAATTTGTACAATCAAGGGTATCTCCCGCATTCGGAGCGATAAGCGATTTATTGAGTTTGTTCCACATCGCATAGGCGTCTTTTGGCATCGACTCTTTAAACGCCGCTTCGATTGGTTCTGAACCGCGTGCAACGGTAGAAAGTGCCGCATCCCCGATCATATCTTTACACACGGTAATACAACGCTCACACATAATACACAATGCCGGATCATAATGGATCAATCCCCAGTCTTGTGCCGGTTTATGTGTGTCTTTAATCGAATAGCTTTGTGAATCGACACCGATTTCAAGGGTGTAGTTTTGCAGTTCACACTCCCCGGATTGATCGCACACACCGCATTCAAGTGGGTGATTAACGTCGTAAACCTCCATGATCGCGCGGCGTTCCGCTTCGATGTTCGGAGTTGTCGTCGTAATATTCATCCCCTCTTTGGCTTTTGCATTACACGCATACACTTGTTTGCCGTCTGCTTCTACCAGACAAATACGACATGCCAACGTCGGCGAACATCGTGTCAGATAACAAATAGCCGGAATAAAGATCCCGTTTGCACGTGCCGCATTCAGGATATACTCGCCCTCTTGCGTCTGAATCGCCCTACCGTCTATGGTTACCGTGATTTCATTCATGATTCACTCCCCATTTTCATAATTTTCACCTTTTCAAAGCGGTATTGTTCATTCAATGTCCCGTATGCAACATCGTATGCCGGGATCAATGCGATTGTCCCTTTAAGTCCAGAATCAAGCTTAAAGACCCTTTCTTGTCTCTCCCCGGAAAACTCAATGTGGATTTTATCACCATCACCGATTTTTGCGGCAGCGGCAAATTGGGCTGAACCACGCAATGTTGCCTCTTTTTCAAGCTGCCTCGTACGAGCGGTATAGCCGTTGAACTGATTCACCGGGTTGCAGCGGTAAACCACCGTGCCGTTAAACTCCGGTAGATCTTCAATCTCTTCGAGTATGCCGCTGGCTTCAACATCACTATTTTCAAGAAGGTATCCTCGAGTATCTTCACCCAATGGAGTGTAAAAATTCCCCAGATCATCGAAAGATGAGCCATTAAAACCTTTAGTAATCGGAAGCGCAGCCGTATAATCAACCGTGTGCTGTGCAATCACCCCAAGCTCATTCGCAAGATCGTTAAGGGTATATCCGCGAAATGCAACCGCTACATTGGTTGGTAATACCTGATAATTGATATTGACAAATGTCCCCTCTTGCGAATTAAGCGCCGGGAGTTTAAGCATCGTTTCACCGATGGAGCCCATGGTGTAATCCCCTGCTGCATTGTAACCGACAACACGATCACCGCCGTTATCAAGATCCAAAGCACAGATCAAAGATACCCCGACCGTATTGACGCTCGGAGCAACGACGACAACCGAAAATTCTGTATAGGTTTCGATCATCGCACACAACCGTGCAATATTCATTGCGCGGTTATGATGCAACAAATCGCTTCCGAGAACAAGGGTTTTGCGTTTTGAACGGACGATCGATTTGGCAAGACGGGCATATTCTTCATCGCCGACATTGCTCTCTGCACACAAATACCCTTCATCGAGTCCGTCGAAATACGCACGAACCTCCTCGCTGATATCCTCATGGCTGAGAAGCGTTTTAGCCAACATAGCTACGACGCCCTCTTCCGTTCCTACTTCGTATTTAACAAACTGCGTTACAACGTTTTGAAGCAGCTCATCTTCAAGGGGATGCATGTATACAACTTTTGCACCGTTATGGCGTGCTGCAGTGGTCATTGCATAACGAACCGCCGGATTGTCGGTCGAAATACGTCCCCCCATCACAATAATCGCATCACTCTGAGAAATCGCGTCCAGGCTTCCGCCGAATCCCGTTTTTCCGCTGATAGAGCTATAAGCACTCATAAAATTCTGATAAGCCCGCGCCTCTTCGTTGTAGAGTTTAACTCCCAGCTTTTCTTTGAGACGTTGAAGAATCATTGCCTCTTCATTGGTAATCAATGAATTGAATCGGATCGCATCGGCTTTTTGAATAGCCGTAACTGCTTTTGAAAATTCTGCTGAATCTTTTTCACTTTGGTGATTAAAATCAAATCCAAAACGTCCCGCACCGCAAAGGGTTGTATGTTCAAAATCGTTCGTTACCCGATAGATACGATCATTAGCATTCGATGTCGATGTATGTTTTACTTCATACATCAGTGAACATCCTGCGGAACAATGGGCACACGTAGCCGGTACTTGCGCCAGTTCCCACGCATTGGCACTGTATTGGAATTCTGAACTCACCAAGGCACCGACCGGGCACACCGCGATACATTCACCGCAGAACGTACAATCAAGTGCATCGCTGTTCTTTGGAATAACGGCTGACTTATACCCTCCAAACTGAAGGGTAATCGCATCGTCACCGATAATCTCATTACAAACGTGAACACATTTTTCGCATAAGATACAAAGTGATGGATCATAATTGATCAGACCCCAATGCTCGATTGTGCGGTGCTGATCTTTAGCGCTAAAGTGCTGAGCCGAAACCCCGAATTCCAAGGTTTTGTTTTGAAGATCACACGCTCCCGATTTGTCACACACACCGCATTCTAATGGATGATTGACATCATAAAGACGCATAATATTCGTTCGTTCTTGCTCAAGGCGCTCTGAATTAATCATTACACCTAACCCTTCCGTCGGCGGAGTTTGGCAGCTGAGAATCAAACCATCGGTTTTATCGGTTTCGACTACACATAATCGGCATGATGCACACGGAGTCGTTTTCTCCAAATAACACATTGTCGGGATATAAAACCCCGCTTTACGTGCCGCTTGAAGAATCGTTTCCCCTTTATTTGCTATGACGGGCTGGCCGTTAATCGTAAAATTGATCATCCATCCCTCCTTAGTGTGCTACCATCGCAATGTAATAACAGCGCATACAGCGCTCCGCCTCTGCGAGTGCCTCTTCTTGTGTAAAGCCGTATTTGACTTCGCGGTTATTATCTTTGCGCTCATCAACCGTGAGTACTTCACTGTGTTGTCGAGGCAACCCAGGAAGCCATCCTTGAATCTTCTCTTTTTTATCATAGACTTTGAGTTTACGGAGGTGATCTTCCATAATCTCATCATCGGTTAGGGTGATTTCACCTGTTTGCACATAGCGTGACATCACCGATGCGGCACGTTTCGCCTGACCCACGGCGTTTACGATCGTCATCGGACCGTATTCACAGTCACCTGCGGCAAAGATCCCTTTACGTGAAGTCATATAGTCTTTCCCGTTGGTTTTGATCGTCGCCCATGAGGTACGCTCGATCTCCCACTCTTCCGGAAGAAGCTTCAAATCGGCACTTTGAGAAACGGCGGGGATGAGATAATCACACTCCATCTCAAAACTAGCCCCTTCAATTTTTTCCAGATTCGGCCGTCCGCCGTTTGGATCGGGAACCAGCTCATAACGATCGACAATCAACGATTTAAGTACATCATTTTCATCGTTCATTTTAGCAACTGCAGAGTGGAAAATAAACTCAACACCCTCTTCGACCGCTTCGTGATACTCTTCATAGGTTGTATTTTTAATGATCGTTTTCTCATCACGACGATAGAGCATGACCACTTTTTTGGCATTCGCGCGGATCGCACAACGGACGACGTCCATCGAGGTAAATCCGCCCCCAACGCACACGAGCGTTTTCCCGGTCAAATCGACAAAATCGGCAGGAAGCATATGACGCTTCTGATCAGCTTCGGGAACCATAATGTCGTATTTGACTTGGAGATTGACCTTATCCAAAAAGTCGATAGCACCCCAGTACCCTTGGATTTCAGGACGCTCATTGTCACAATAGACTTTTTTTGAAATGCGGGTTCCTGTAGCGACCAACGTCGCATCATACTCATTCTCGAACTGACGCATCATATCGGCGGTTACTTTGGAATTCGTGATAAAATTTACCCCTAGACTTCTGACCGCTTCGATATCTTGGTTGTATTTATCGATCGGCATACGGTACTCCGGAACCCCGACAGCAACTTCACCGCCGAGAACCGGAAGCTCTTCGTACACATCCACATCAACACCATCCAATGCCAAATAGTACGCTCCCGTAAGTCCCGCAGGACCCGCACCGATAACGGCCACTTTTTTGCCTATGCTCGGTTTTTTCTCACTCGGATGGAAAAATCCGAAACCGTGATCGGTCTCGTAATCGGCACCCAAACGCTTGAGTTCCATAATAGAGATCGGTTCATCAAGATTCGTTCGTCGGCATTCCGTCTCACATGGGTGAGGACACACACGTCCGCAGGTATGAGCCAAAGGCATCGTTTGACGTGTCGCCATCAGGGAATCGTCAAAACGCAAATCCCGAACACCCTCGATGTATGCCGGTATATCGACATGCGCAGGACAGGCGTCCATACACGGTGCAGTGATTTTCGCGATGTAATTGGTATCTTCCATGTGATAATGTTTCGACGGTTTTTGATTCTCAATACACGCCATGAACTCAGACTCGAAATGAGTCATAAGATCGAGCAGTGGATTCGGAACCGTTTTACCGATCTCACATTTAGAGGTTTCCTGCATCGTTTTAGAGACCTCTTTGAGGTGTTCCATATCGGATACTGATCCCTCACCCCGAGCGATTTTATCGAGAAGATCGTACAAAATACGTCCGCCCCATCGTCCAGGAGCGCAGCGTCCGCACGCTTCGGAATAAACCTGATATTGCGCCGCATACTCCGTCGCCAAACGAACCACGTCAACATCAGGGTTAAACAGTGCTACACCATCCCAACCGATAAACGCTTTGGAATGGGCATGTTCGTTATATTCCAACGGGAGGTTATAAGCTGAGTTTTCCCAAGCATCGTCACTTTTGCCGATGTTGTTGATTTGCTCGCCCCGCCACGTGGAGAAATAGACTTTACTCACAACGGTTCCTTATTTCTTGACCACAATGGTCCAGTCAGCTTCGTTGAATTTCAACGAGTTCATGAGTTCACACCCAAGTTCTTTTACCAAATCAGCCGATTGCTGCACGGAAGTAAAATCACCGATTTCAAACAAGAAAATCAACACTTCACCATTGACGGCTTCGTTTTTGATAATTTCGGACATGCGGCCTGCAAAGTTCTCTTTTAAATGACGTAAATCGTAACGTTTCACTGCATGCTCCTTTTAGCGGTCTACTTCACCGAAGACGATGTTGGTCGTCCCGATGATAGATACAACGTCCGGGATGTAATGGCCCGGCAATAGGTCGGTCAAAATCCCGGTGTGCCAAAATGACGGCGCACGAAGTTTTAGACGGTACGGATAAGCTCCGCCTTGAGAGTTGATGTAATATCCAAGCTCCCCTTTAGGTGATTCGGTCGCCACATACACTTCTCCTACCGGAGGACGCATACCTTGAGTCACGAGGACGAAATGCTGCATCAACGAGTAGTTTTGAGTCATGATGTCGATTTTCGGTGCAGAGATGTATTGAGGTGCATGAGCCATAAGCTCCGGACCAGTCCCCTCATACATATCGATCACTTGGTACAAGATTTTCGCCGATTCACGCATCTCCGCCATGTAGAGTTTGTAACGTGCGTAGTTATCCCCTTTGTCGGAGACCGGAACGTTAAAATCTACTTCATCATAAAGCTCATATGGCTCCTCTTTACGGATATCCCATTCGACACCCGATGCACGAAGCATTACACCTGAACATCCCCAGCTAAGCGCCATCTCTTTAGAGATCACACCGACATTTTCCATACGCATCAACCAAATACGGTTGGTATCGAGAAGGTCTTCGTAGTCTTTGATGTTTTCCGGCAATTTATCGAGGAATTTACGCAAATCAGCAATAAAATTATCCGGTAAATCGAGCGGTACCCCGCCGATACGGATAGCCGCATGGGTCAAACGGGCACCACAGTAATCTTCGATCAAGTCCATCAAATACTCACGTTCACGAAACGCAAACAAGAAGACCGTCATCGCACCGATATCGAGTGCTGTCGTGGCCAACCAGAAAAGGTGGGACATCAGTCGGTTTGTCTCCAAAAGCATCATACGGATCACTTTTGCACGGCGAGGAACGTCAAGCCCGATAAGCTCTTCTACCGCCAATGCAAACCCATAGTTGTTTGAACTCGATGCGATATAGTCCATACGATCCGTCGTCGGCATGAACTCATTGTAGATCATGTTCTCTGCCATTTTTTCCATACCGCGGTGGAGGTATCCGATATCCGGGTGGGCTTTGGTGATTTGCTCTTGTTGCAAATGAAGCATCAATCGGAGCTGTCCGTGTGCAGAGGGGTGCTGAGGCCCGAAGTTAAGGATCAGTTCATTGTCGGCACGGTCAAACGTAATGTTTTCAAAAAAAGGTCGTAATCTATTCGGTTGTTGCATACTGTAATTCCTTAACGATCGCGATCAGAGATCACGACGCTTTTTTCTGCGTCAAATTTTTGGATGAGGAATACTCCACCCTCTTCTTGGTAGACCAGAGGAGTATCCGGTTCACCTTGGCTGATGTCGGCACCGCGTGGTACTTCGTGACCCAAACGGGCAAAACGTTCGGTGTCGTAACGATCCACTCGGGCAGAATCACGGTTTTCAGGGCCGATAATTTCACGCGCTTCTTTACCGAAAATTTTATCCACTTCATACCATTGGGCGAACTCATCCCCTTGGAGCGGATAGGTTTTACGAAGCGGGAATCCTTCCCAGTCATCCGGCATCAAAATACGTTTCATAAACGGATGGTTGTTCACTACCACACCGAACATATCGTACATCTCACGCTCAGACCAATCCGCTGAACGGAACAGTTTTTCAACGCTTTGGATCGACTCTTTTTCACTGATTTTGCATTTCACGCGGATACGTTTGCGTTTAGACATGCTGAGCATTTGGTAGAAAATCTCAAATTTTCCCTCCCCGGCCAACCAATCAATCGCACTAAGTTCAGAGAGCTGATTATAATCAAGCTCATTTTTAAGCAGTTCAATAACACCGAAGTTGTCCGCCGCATTGATCACAACAACCATCTGTTTGACTTGGATATACGCATCAACTACGTCGAATTTTGCTTTGATCGCTTCAAGATCGCTTGCGAATACCGCATCTTCAGAAACGTCACTTTTTGCTACCTGCGGGGCAACCCAATAGCGATCGGTGTAATAGGGTTTTTTCTGTACGTCGTCTTTAGGGGTGTAAGCTCTCATTACATCAACCTTTTTGGTTTTTGAGCGCGGGATGCACTCTCTTTACGGATTTTTTGCTGCAACAGCAAGACAGCATACTGGAGCGTCTCAGGGCGCGGAGCACAGCCAGGGAGATACAAGTCAACAGGGATAACACGATCCACCCCTTGTACCGTTGCATAGGTATTGAACATACCGCCGGTATTGGCACATGAGCCCATAGAAATTACCCATTTAGGCTCGGTCATTTGGTCGTACAAACGGCGAATGAACTCCGCATGTTTTTTTGTCAATGTTCCGGCGACAACCATTAATTCCGCCTGACGCGGAGAAGCACGGAAAATCGTACCGAAACGGTCGAAGTCATACCGTGATGCCCCTGAAGCCATCATTTCGATACCACAACAGGCCAAACCGTAGGTTAATGCCCACAGCGAGTTCGATCGACCCCAGTTGACTACTTTGTCGATTGTCGTCAAGGCGACGGGAAGTCCGCCGTCTTTGAGATAATTTACTTGATGTTGTGCCATTCGAGAGCCCCTTTCTTCCACGCATAAACAAATCCAATAGCGAGTAACAAGATGAACATCATCATCTCAACAAACCCGAACCAGCCAAGCAATTTGAAATCGATCGCCCATGGGAACATGAAAACGATTTCGACATCAAACAATAAAAACAACAACGCAAACAGGTAAAACTGCGTCGAAATACGGTTCGGCTGCTTTGTCACTTCCGGTCCGCATTCGTAAACCGTCAGTTTAATCTTTTCAGTATCTTTGGCCGCTAATGCGCGGCTCGCTAAGCGTGCGATGACTGTTGTGGCATAAAATGCACCAAACGTTAACACAAACAGTACAAATACCCCAAAATAGGGATTTGCTACGTTGTAATGCTCCATAGTTCCGACCTTCTTGTGGTTGATGGCATATCCCGCAGCAGAGGAACACTCCGCCACGATATACGGTTTTTATAAAAACAGTTATTGCACTATAACAAAAAGAGAATTAAACAAACCCTTATCGATTCGATATTTTCATGGGTCTGCTACAATAAGAAACATTCGTATATTGGGTTTTGGAGATAAATGTTAAATAACGTAACACTTTGAAGGGATTGTTCTTATTTCGTATCAAATCGGAACAATTTTAGGCACTAACAGCAAAAGGTCAACGTCCTCCGCAGCACTTAATGTGCTACTAATCGAAGCAATTTATTTTTTTTGGCTTCAACGGTTGATGAATCCCATCGATTTTTCCCCTTCAAAACTTCCGGAGCGCTCTTTTTGGATTTCGCCTATGAAATCTTCGAGTCTAAATGCCCCCTCTTTTCTCGCCGCAACCTGATAGGCGGTATTCTTCACAATCAGATTGATCTGCCCCCCCGTCAAAGGATACGATGCCAGTTTATCTACGTCAAACCCTTCCTCATACGGCGCATTTTTGGGAAGCATCATTTTCCACAGGGTAAGACGCTGTTTTTGATCCGGTTTTTTAAACTCGATTTTGTAGTTAAATCGGCGGGAAAACGCCTGATCGATATTTTCGAGAAGGTTCGTCGTCGCGATCAAAATCCCCTGAAATTTCTCGATCTGCTCTAAAAAGATATTTTGCATCTGGTTATGCATCTGATCGGCCGATGTCCCCGCACCTTGCGATCTTGACGAGAGAAACTGGTCCGCTTCGTTCAGCAATAAAATCGGCTCTGTTTTCGTCTGCTTCGTGAGATCCGCATAGGTATCAAAAATCTTACGGACATTTTTTTCCGACTCCCCGACATACATGGAGAGGATTTTGGAACAGTCAAAACTCAAAACCTGCCGTTTTAATGAGCGTGAAAGCGAATGGGCTGTAAGGGTTTTCCCCGTTCCCGGAGGGCCGTAGAAAATGATCCGTGCATCGATCCCCGCTTTTTTATCTTTGACTCCCCATTCATGAAGCCGTGCGATCACTTCGCGATCGAGCTGACGCATAAGATTTTGGAGGGTCTGCTCCGTAGATGGGTTCAAAACGACGTTCTCCAGTGATGTTGTCGGTTCGATCAACTCAAAAATCTCCTGCTCTTTGATCAGCATATCGAGTTTAAGCTTGCGCACTTTTTTCTTTTTCTGCGGATGCATGATCGACTGAAGCACCTCATCGACGATGTAAAAAGCTCGACTGATACCACCGAACGGATTGAGCATCTCCTCATAATCGATCACCTCTTCATTGATCAAACGTGCTCCGTCTTCGAGGAGGGCACGGTTTTTAATCCGCTCGTAATCATCGAAACTGATAAGATCAATAAGGGTATTCATCTCTCGTAGATTCCCCTCTGTCGCACTGTACTCCTCTTTGAGTAGGGCTAAGAAAATAACCTGCTCTTTGGGTTCCAGTTTCTTTTGTTTGAAAAAGCGATCGAGGACAACGTCGAGTGAGGTTTGGGCAATCCTCTCATCGATCCGTTTTTCGAGAAGATCGAGTTTGTTTTGGATACGGTTGATCCCAAGAGAGTGTTCATTGCCATTGTGACGAATAACCGACATCTTCTGGTAGAGCTCGATGCGAAAAAACTGATCTTGCAGATACTCCAAATGATCCGCATAAGGTTTGATGTCGGGTAACGTCATCTCCAATGAACCCTCTTCCAGGAGCTTCATAAATACCGATGTTACGGCAACGGGGATATTGTAAAGTTCCAAATGGGAAAGTTCACTGATTTTGATAGGGGTAAAGGAGTGATGGGTGATCCATCCCAATTCCAGCAACGTTTTCACCTCACCGAAATGCCCAAGATACGAATAATCATCCGCTCCGTAAAGTTCTTGGAGGAGTTCGGCGACAATCACGTCTTCTTGCGATTGTAAAAATTTACGGGTCAGAAGCTGCAAAATTTTTGCTTCCGGTACCGTACATTTAAGCTGTGAAAAAACATGGGTTTTTTCAATGGTTTTATTTTCTAAAAAGTCGATCAAATATTTCAATGGATTCCTTGTTTTAGTACCCTTTTGAGTACTTTGCCTGTGGCGGTTTTCGGCAATGATTCTACCACGGTAATGGTTTTAGGGATTTTAAACGCTGCCAAATGTTCTTTCAGTTGCGATTTTATGTCAGCAGAAGTGGTATGTTCATACCCCTCTTCCAACTCGACAAAGGCGATTGGAACTTCGCCGCTATGGGGATCGCTCTGCGCAATTACGGCTGCCGATTTAACCTGCGGCAGAAGCATCATCTGCTCTTCGATTTGACGGGGATAGATGTTGATCCCTTTTGAGATGATCAAATCTTTGATCCGATCGACGATGTAGACATACCCTTCTTCATCGACTTTTGCGATATCTCCGGTACGAAGCCATCCGTTTTGGATGGTTTCCGCGGTAGCGGCCGGATTGTTCAAATACCCCTGCATCACACAATCCCCTCGGACGATCAGCTCCCCTGCTTCGCCGATGGGAAGCTCCATCATCTCCTCATTGACAATTTTTACTTCATACCCGCTAAGCGGCAGCCCTACCGAAAGATGTTTTTGTTTCTCAATCGGGTTGATCGTCACAGCAGGAGAACATTCACTCAGCCCGTACCCCTCAAGCATTACCGAGCGTTTAAAGATCGATCGAAATCGCTTTAGGGTATCTTCATTCAAAGCGGATCCGCCCGAGATAAAACAGCGGATGGAGTTAAACCATAGAAAATACCACGGCAATTTGGCACGAATCAGAGCATTATATATATCGGGAACCCCCATAAAAACCGTGACCCGCTTCAGAAGCGTCTGCTTAATAATATTGCTAAACGGCAAAATCGAGGGGATGATGACGAACGATGCGCGCATAAAAAAGGGGAGGATCACCATAATCGCAAACGTAAAGGAGTGAAACATCGGCAAATAGACAATAAAACGGTCCCGTTCATTCAAATCAAACCGCTCTTTTGCGCCGATGAGATTGGAAAAAAGATTTCGATTGCTGATCATCGCCCCTTTGGGATGTCCCGTCGTCCCGGAGGTATAGAAAATGACAGCCGTATCATCCAGCTTTGCGGGAGGTGGGGCATGAGGCTGCAAATGATCAGACATAATCTCATCCAGAACCAAGTTCTGCCCGTTCTGAATTAGAGATTGATCAATCCAGAGGGTATGCTCGATCGATGCAACACTTTCATACAGATCATCGACCTCTTTGGCAAATTTATGCGAGGTGATCAAAATTTTTGCACCGCAATCCTTTAGAATATAGCGATACTCCTCATTTTTGAGCATTGTGTTGATCGGCACCGAAACCGCACCGAGCTTGCTGATAGCAAAAACACTTTGGACAAATTCAATCCCATTGGGACAAATCAGAGCGATGCGATCCCCTCTTCCGACACAAATAAGTTCAAGCGCACGGGCAAGCCGATCGACACTCTCTAAAAAGCTTCTGTAAGTAAAACTCGTATCATCAATGAAAATCACCTTTTTGGAAGGGTTTTCCTGTGCGACACGGGAGAGCATCGCGTAAAAATTCTCATACGGGTAAGCGATCAAAAACGATACTCAATTCCGGCCGTGACCAGATAGGCACGCGCATTGCTAAATTCGCCATTGATGGATGCATTGTGAACTTCACGTGATTTTTTCATATCGACCAATCCGGCTAATCCAACATTCCAGTTCGAATCTAGCTGATAGCGTCCGCCCAGAGAGGCGATCCATGCATCCGAATCGGGAAGTTCGTATCCGAGCGTCGATTCCGGCACAGGCGTTTCATCATACGCCAAGCCTGCCATCGCCATCCATTGGTTGTATTTTTGGGTAAGTCCCAGACGATAACTGTTAGTATTTTCCCAGTTTTTAGGTATGGCGGTATCAAAATAAGGGGTCAATCCTCCTATTGATACCGGATAATTAAAATCTAAATAATCGTAAGCCGACCACATGGTGCGTTCATATACTGCTTCTAGTGTTGTACCTTGACCGAAAGTATAGGCTGCCGCGAGATTGAGCGCTGCAGGAGCAGGAACGCTAACACTGACATCCCCGTTATAGGCTAGTGTAGAACCGGAATAGAGCTTTGCATTCCCTTCGACCGACAAATCGATATTCGAACGATACGTTGCGGCTAAACTCAATTGCGCTGAAGGCTTGTACATCAATGCCAAATTGTAGCCGTAATCAATCGAACTCCCCTCCATTTCTCGAGAAACAAGGTAAGTACTTTTAACGACACCGTTACTCGAAATCACCCGAAATCCTGCTCCTATACTGACCGTATCACTGAGGGGAATCGCTATCGATGGGTTAAATTCAATTGTTTTAAGGGTAAACTCTTCCGCACTATAGAGTGCAGGAGCACTCGACCACCGTTTCGACAATCCTGCCGGAGCCACAATACTAAATCCAAAACGGACACCGTTATCTCCCAATTTTTTAGAAGCATAATGGAGAGTAGGCACTAAAAATGATTCACTTTTGGAATCTATATTTATCGTTCCGCTGGTTGACGCGTAATGGATAGCACTTAATCCAATATAGGTCGCATCCACTTCGAGCAGACCCGCATCCTCGTTATAGACCATTGCCGCAGGGTTGTAATACGCCGCATCTGCTCCGTGAGCATTTGCCACATACGCCGCACTCAGTGCCGTCGCATTGATCGAACTCTCAGGGATTTTGTATCCCCCCGCCATCACACTCGCCGATGCAATAATTGATAGTGTCAAAATTCTCATTTTTGCTCCATTCCGTACAGAAGTTCAATCTCCTGAGCCCAAATCGTCTCATCGATTGTCTCAAGCACCAGCGGAATATCATCCATGCGAGGATCGTTCATGATAAATCCAAACGCATCAAGACCGATTTTCCCTTTGCCCAGAGAGTCATGTCGGTCGACGTGGCTCCCGAGATCAGGTTTGGAATCGTTGATGTGCATCCCTTTGAGGTACTTAAATCCCACTATTTTATCAAACTCTGCCCATGTTGCATCATACGCTTCTCGGGTACGGATATCGTAACCGGCGGTAAACATATGGCACGTATCGATACAGACACCGATACGGGATTTGTCCTCAATACGTTCAATAATGGCACTTAAGTGCTCAAATTTCCACCCCAGATTGCTCCCCTGACCCGCTGTATTTTCGATGACCAAAGTGACACCATTCGTAACACTCAGCGTTTCATTCATCGAACTCGCGATACGATCGATGCACTCCTCTTCGCTGATCTGCTTGAGGTGACTTCCGGGGTGGAAATTCAGCCGATCGAGTCCGAGTTGTTCACATCGGCGTGCTTCATCGATAAACGCTTCGAGCGATTTTTGCCGTTTCTCCTCTTCGGGATGACCGAGATTGATCAGATACGAATCGTGAGGAAGAATGTGTTTTGGAAGAATCCCGCTTTTGGCAAGATTGGCTTTAAATAGAGCTATCGTCTCATCATCGAGAGGCTTTGCCGCCCACTGTTTTTGATTTTTGGTAAAAAGGGCAAACGCTTTGGCACCGATTTTCATCGCGTTTAGGGGAGCGTTAAAAACACCGCCCGAAGCGGAGACGTGTGCTCCGACAAACTTATTTGACATGATTAAATTCCTTGTGTATTTTTTAAAAGTTTTTTTGATTTCTCTGATCCTTGGCAGTATGTGCAATTTTTGCACATACTGCATCTTCATCGAGTTCAATCCCCTACTTATTTATCTTGCCATTTAAAGACTTCCAAAATCCGGATCGTTTGTTCATCTTTGATTTCATAAACGATGGTATACCCGTTATGGATAAGATCACGCACATTCTCATCATCCGCATATTGAGACATTCTTCCCATCATTGGCTGAGTTTTTAAAAGCTGGAATTTCGCGTCAAGATCGTGTTGAAAATCGATTGCGGCGGAACGTTTATCAAGAGCAATAAAACGGAGAATATTTTGAAGCTGGATAGTAAATTTTCGGTTGCGAATAATCAGAATTACACGGTTTTCCAAAAGGCTTCCATATCGCTTTTGTATTCCTCTTCGGAAAGAGTATCATCGGACTTTCGCGCGCTTTCTACTCGTGCACGCGCTTCATCCATCGATGATACGATAAACGAAGGATTCTTTTCTAAATGAGCAACTGCTTTTTCGAGGAACTGCACGATAGACTCTGATGAATGGTGAAAGAAATTTTCGACCTCAGGATTGTTAATTTGCACACTTAACATTGATCCCTCCTTCTATCATAATTCTCACTATTATATCATAAACGTCGAATTCTCTCCGCCGCCTCTTCGAGTACATCTAACGGTTTAGAGTAGCAAAAGCGAACCATATTTCGTCCCGCATCGTCATGATAAAATGCCCGACCCGGAACGGAGGCAACTCCCGTTCTCTCTAATATTTCCATCGCTTTTTCAAAATCATTATTACCGTTCACACTGCTGACATCGGTCATAACGTAATACGCTCCGTTTGGAACACTCGGGTTCAATCCCGCGTCGCGGAGTGCATCACAAAAGAGGTCGCGTTTATGTTCATGAATGCGGGCAAGTTCAGTATAATAATCATCTCCCAAACTCTCCAACCCCACCGCTGCGCCGATTTGAAGCGGTGCGGGGGCGCAAACGTAGATGAGATCGTTGAGCTGTGCCATCGCTTCGATAACACCCACGGGAGCTATAGCGTATCCCAACCGCCAGCCCGTGATACTGAATACTTTGGAAAATCCTGAGAGGACAACGCATCGATCCCTCAAACTCGGAATACTGAGCGCCGTAATATGGATTGCATCGCCGTACAAAAAGTGTTCGTACATCTCATCGGCAAAAACGATCAGATCGTGTTTCTCCGCAAAAGCTCCTATCGCTTCCAACTCGTTACGGGTATAGACTTTTCCGCTTGGATTGGCGGGATTACAGATCACCATCGCACGGGTTCTCGGAGTCACCACCGCTTCGAGTGCCTCCATATTTAGTTTCCACTCCGGTGCTTCGAGGCGGATATACGTTGGCACAGCACCCAGCGAAGTGAGGGTGGAACGGTGATAACCATAATACGGCTCAAATAAAATCACCTCATCACCCGGATTGAGCAACGCCATACACGCCGTATAAAATGCCCCTGTCGCCCCATCAGAGACCAGTACCTGTTCAGGTGTAATTTCTACCTCATAAAACCGTTTCATTTTAGCGGCTATTGCAGAACGTAATCGGGGCAATCCCTCGGTTGGGGTATAAATATTAATTCCCTCATTCATTGCCGCATACGCCCCCTCGATCACAACGCTGGGGACTTCGAGATCGCAGACCCCCTGCGCCATATTAATTCCGTTCATCGCATTACACGCCCGTGTCATCGAGCGGATATGAGATTGCTCTATATGGGAACTTCGTTCACTCAGTTGCATTGTTCTCCTTGAAATCTTCAATTTTAATGATGAGGCTATTGAGTCGATCTTTAAAATAGATCTCCCCTTTGCCTCTGCGATAGATAATATCCATCTCATCGTTTCGGATAAACTGGAAAAGGCGACCGTCGCACATCTCCTCTTTCCCTCGACCTCCAAATATGTCCTGCCCTAAAACAATACGCCGCATCGTATCACGCGGGTAATCGGGATAGAGATACTCTTTCACAAACGCCTCTTCACTCATGCACCCGGCAGTGACACATACCAACGCATCAATCGAAATTTTCTCTACCGCCACACCAGCCGTAAAAAGCTCCACTTCGACCGATTCCCCCTCATGCCGGATATATCCCGTATCGGAAAATTTGATTTTCGGGGTTTTGAGGGTGATGATTTTTGGCTCACTCACACGATAATGCTTCGTGCTGCATCCCCCGATAATAAGAGCGAGGAGACTACCCCATAGGATAAAGAATTTTTGCATGTACCTCATCCAGTTTTTGAAGTATTTCGGAGTTTAGTTCGAGATTCATGGCTGCTAAACTCGCATCCAGCTGCTCCGGTGTTGTGACGCCGACAATCGTCGAGGCGACAAAATCAAACTGCTTGCTCCACGCAATTGCCATTGTCACCGGATGCAAACCCGCTTCGGCTGCGATACGAAGATACTCCTGCGTCGAAGCCAAGGTTTTATCGTTCATAAATCGTGCCGCCATCAAACGCTGACGTTTATTGGTGGATTTGACGTAATCGCTGAATCGTCCGTGCGCATTGATATCCTGATTGTATTTGCCGCTCAGCACCCCACCGCCCAAAGGCGAATAGGGGAGCAGTGAAATTTTCTCTTCACGGCACAATGCGCCGATCTCGGTCAAATCACGACGGTTCAGAAGCGAAAAGTTATTTTGAATCGACTCAAAACGGGCCAGTTTTTCGTATTTGCTCACCATCAGTGACTTCATCGTCCCCCGCGCCGTGTCGTTGGAGGTTCCGATATAACGCACTTTCCCGCTTTGCACGAGTGCATCGAATGCCCGCATCGACTCATCGATGGGAACAACGGTATCGGGCCAATGCATCTGATAGAGATCGATATAGTCGGTCCCCAGCCGTTTCAATGACCCCTCTACCGCCCGCTCGATATGGAAGCGGTCAATCGCCGTGTAACCGTGACGGATGGGAGGGACAAACCATCCGGATGCTGCACCTGCGACTTTGGTCGCGAGAATCAGACTCTCTCTGGATTTTGTTTTGAGCCAACGCCCTACCATCTCTTCAGTAAGTCCGGCAAGTTTTGCTTCCGGAGGGACCGGATAGAGTTCGGCCGTATCGAAGAAATTAACCCCAGCTTCATACGCTTTGTCCATGATGGTAAACGCTGTTTTCTCATCGCACTGGCTTCCAAATGTCATCGTCCCCAAACAAATCGGCGAAACCCGTAAACCGCTGCGCCCAATATAACGATAGTGCATACACTCTCTTTTTCATAAGAATAATTTTGTAATGCTATTCTACCTTTTTTTGAGCTACAATTAAGGTCATAAAATTTAAACGGGAGACCACCATGCTCGATATTCTTCGTGAGGCACAGAGAGAATTTCAAGAAATCCACACCCTGCTCGAAAGCGATCTCATTCGAAACAGCGACTACTTTACACGCGTGAATGAAGCCACCCAAAAAGCCTATGTTACAATGAACGAGGGGATGTGCGCCAACACAACCGTCTGTCATCAATGTGCCGAACATCGCGATTTTTTATACGCGATACTCACACCTCTTGAAGAACTTGCAGCAGGAAATCCCGTTACAACTGCTTACGAAGAACGTCTGAGTGCCTTCTCAGCAAAAGTATCTGAAATTCTAAACAAAATATCAACAGTACTCGCCTCTTTGTAAACCATGCGCAATGAGCTATAATCTATTCAATGAATAGAGTACTCTTTAGCGATTTTTTTCACCGTAATCTTCCTCGGGACATGGAACAGTGCATTGAATTGTTCGCCATTTTCGGAGGATATGACGAAGCAATTGACACGGATAAACCGATCGAATCGCTTATTCTCCATCACATTATCGAATCCTTTGAGTCCCATCGAGAAGAGTTCCTCTCACCGCTCCAAGACGACCCTCTCTACCTCAACTTGCTCCATGCCATCGCTGTAGGAGATCGGCGTCAAGGATCAGCCTATCGGCGGGCTCGTATCGGTAAAGAGAGGGGGAGGGAAGCTTTTGATTTTTTACGCTACAGCGGTTATCTGACCCTGGAACGTTCACGCGAAATGCCGCTGCTGAGGGCTCATCCGAAACAACGCTTTAAAAAAGAGATCGAGCACCACCGTATTTCGCACAAATTTCGATTTACCTCCCCCTTTTTACGGTTTTGGTTCGCATTTGTCGAACCGTTTAGCCGATCAATCCGAGAGGGAAACACCCTCCCCTTTTTAAACCATTTTCATACCCACTTCAACGCCTTTGTCGGCTTTACCTTTGAAGAGCTGTGCGATCTGTATATTCGTGATGTTTTAGCACCCAAATTTCAAAGCGACCTCCTCGATTCGGGAAGTTATTGGAATCGCGAAGTGGAAATCGATCTACTGAGCGAAACGATGGAGGGGGAGACATGGGTCGGAGAGTGCAAATGGACAAACCACAAGGTGAACAAAAAAGAATTTCACAAACTCGAAGAAAAATGTGCCAAGCTCTCGATTGCCCCGGACAAAATCTTTCTCTTCACCAAACGGGGATTTTCGAACGAACTGAATGATATGAAAGACAAACGGCTCTACCGCTTTATCGCGGAAGATTTAAGTGTTTTAACTAACCGCTCTTAATGCACCGTACGCCTCTTGAAGGAGCTGGAATTTTTCGGTGTATTTATTGATGATTTTAGGATTTTTGCTCTGTACTCGGTCCGGATGATACCGTTTCGCCAGCATGCGGTACCGTTTTTTCAAATCTTCCGGGGATGAACCCATCGGTATTTCGAAAATCGCATGGTAGCGAATCATTTTATCAATTGCGTCGTTTCCGAATCCCCACCCTTTGTAATTTCCGTAAAGCCGACTCATAAATTCATCATCGTATTGGTAGTTAATTGTAAAATGGAGTACTTCTCGACGGTTCAATGTTTTTTCGAGACATGATTTTGCCGCAGCGCTACTGGCATCGATAAAGATATCCTCTTCGCTGAAGCTGGTTACGAGGTTGGAAAGCTGCTGTTTGAGATAGCGCATCACCCAGCGATTCGGCGTCAAAAGGGTAAATTGCACACATCCCGAATTGTAAGCATATACTTCGATATCCACTTTTTCACTCTCACGGAAAGGGACTTCGATACGGACAGCGGCAGTGCGACACCGTTTGAGCGATCGGCTGTAAAACGAACCGGTGAGTTCATTGGCTTTTGTAAAACGCTCACTTAGTGTTTCCAAAAACTCCTCTTTTTGGTTGGAGGAATTTTCGTTATTGAGGACTAATACGCCGTTATCCAAAAACAGTGTGTTATGGATGTGATGGTCAAAAAACTCCTCCATCCACGCCTCTTCAAGCGTATTAGAGCTCCCTTGAACAAAGATAGCGTTATTGCGTAAAACAACTTTCACGGCAACCCCCGTTAGTGATTCTTACCCTCACTAAAGCAAAAGAAGTTCCACAAAGCTATTTTTTAACAATCTCCCCATAACACTCCGGTCGCCGGTCGCGGATCAATCCCCAGTAGTGGCGGTGTTCGCGAATGGATACAGGATCGAACTCACTGTAGAGAATCTCCTCTTTGTCACGCGATGCTTCGGCAACTTTTTGCCCCGTATGGTCGGTGATAAACGATGAGCCGTAAAACGTCAGGGTACAGCTCTCCCCCACCTCTTCGCCGATACGGTTGGCGGCGATAACGGGGATGATGTTCGCCGCACTGTGCCCCATCTGTACCCGCTGCCAATGCGACGCCGAATCGACACCGATCTCCGGTTCACTGCCAATCGCTGTAGGATAGAAAATCATATCCGCTCCCATGAGGGTGAGACTGCGCGCTGTTTCGGGAAACCACTGATCCCAGCAGATCCCGACCCCGACATTTCCAAAACGGGTTTTCCATACTTTAAAGCCCGTATCCCCCGGTTCAAAATAAAATTTTTCCTCATAGCCGGGGCCATCGGGAATGTGCGTTTTACGGTAATTATCCATCACCGTTCCGTCCGCATCGATCATCACGAGGGAGTTAAAATAACGCTCCCCGTCACATTCAAAATAGCTGATTGGCAAAACGACACCCAGTTCTTTGGCAACGGCACTAAACTGTGCGATCAAAGGGTTATTTTCGAGAGGTTGAGCCCATTCAAAATATTTTGTATCCATATCTTTGCAAAAGTAATACCCCTCAAACAGTTCAGGGATCAAAATGATATTCGCTCCGTTACGGGCCGCCTCTAGTACCATTGATTCCGCTTTGGCAACATTGAGTGATTTGTCACTGCCCATTTGCATCTGTATTGCTGCAACTTTAATCATAGGAAATACCTTGGATATATTTTTTAAATTATACCGTGAAGAAGATTACGAGACCGAATTTACATTCGGTCTTTGGCTTGGATCCCGAGAAGCGAGAGGCCTGTTTTGATGGAGAGGGCAACGACGAGGAGAAGTTTAAGCAGTTTCGCTTCATCTTCGGTGCCGATGATACGGGTATCATAGTAAAATTTAT
The DNA here is from genome assembly GCF_049587615.1 of Sulfuricurvum sp. GTDB lineage: Bacteria > Campylobacterota > Campylobacteria > Campylobacterales > Sulfurimonadaceae > Sulfuricurvum. Next base: position 57,977 of record NZ_JBAVEF010000025.1, on the reverse strand, counting down.
GCAAACGTCCCGCAAGAACTTTTAGATAATCGGGAAGCTTTTGCGCTTGGCGCGATTCGAATGCGTCATCGATAATCTCCGGCAACAACAATGCTTCGAACAACAATCCGTCCGCATCCGCACTTAAACCGTGCAAATGGGATCCCATGATCTCATCCATTGTTTTTTCGCTTTTAGCAATCAACGTCTGAATACGGGCATGGGCATATTGGATATAATAAATCGGATTGGAACTGTCTTGACGTTTGAGTTCTTCGATATCAAATTCGAGTGCCGTGTCACACTTTTTAGAAGCAAACATAAAGCGTAATGCTTCCGCACCGATCTCTTCAACAACGTCACTCATCAAAATAACGGTTCCGGCACGCTTGGACATCTTGAAAGGTTCACCGTCTTTGAGGAGACTCACCATCTGAGAGAGGAGCACTTCAAGCTTATTGGAATCATATCCCAAAAAGGTTACTGCCGCTTTCACACGGGCGATGTAACCGTGGTGATCCGCCCCCCAGATATTGATATAATCATCATACCCGCGCTCAAACTTTTGGTTATGGTAGATGATATCTCCGGCAAGATAGGTCGGCCGGCCGTCTTCACGAACGACAACACGGTCATGGTCATCACCGAATTCTGAAGAACGGATGAATGTTTTACCTTCGTTTTGGTAAACTCCTTCACCCATTTTGGCCATAACACGATCCCACTCATTATAGAGCGACGCCTCACCGACAAAGGTATCAAAATGAATGTTGATTGCTTTTAAATCGTCGACAATGAGGGCTAAAATCTTATCTTTTGCCCAAAGTGCCAACTCTTTTTGACGGCTCTCATCACGAAGTGCATCTTCGCCAAATAGCGCTACAACTTCGCGTGCCAGGTCACTAAGATACTCGCCGCGATAATATTTCTCCGGCCACTCGACACTTTCGCCTAACAGGCTGCTACGCCCTTCAAGCTGAAGCGATACCCCAAGTAAATCGATTTGGTTACCCGCATCGTTGACGTAATATTCTGCCGTGATATCATACCCAAGGTGGCGTCCGAGACGGAGCATTGTATCACCATACACCGCACCACGTGCATGACCGATATGAAGCGGTCCGGTAGGATTCGCACTGACGAATTCGAGGAGAATGGAGCCTTTTTTGTCATTGCTTCCAAATTGGTCACCATGGCTCAATGCCCATGAGGCATATTCATCCATAAAGCCTTCGGAGAGACGAAAATTGATATACCCTTTAACCGATTCAACGGCACCGAACATCTCGGTTTCATTAAATGAGGTGGCAATTTCTTCCGCAATCGCCATCGGCGATTTTCGGAGTTCTTTTGCAAGAGAAAAAGCAATAGGGGTAGAGAAATGACCAAAAGAGCGATCTTTCGGCTTTTCGAGGATTACATCACAATTGAATTTATCGCGCAACAGCGCACTCACTCGCTGTTTCAAGGCTTACGCTTGCGTAGTAGTTTTAGGAGCTTCTACCGTTGTAGATGCAGTGGTATCAACCTGTTTTGGAGCTTCAGGCGTTGTAGATGCAGTTGGTGCAGCATCTTCGTCTTTCATCTCTTTTTTGAAATTACGGATCCCTTGTCCAATACCTTTTGCAAGGTCAGGAATTTTTTTCGCACCGAACAACAAAATAACAATTCCGAAAATCAATAATAATTCAGTTCCGCTTGGCATACTCATAGGTAGAGTTCCTTATCTAGAAAATTAGGTGGGGAAGTATAACGTATTTCGACTAATACACCAAAGTTTTTATTACGTGGCTTCCCATGTTTGAACAAACTCGTTGATTTGCAAGGTCGGTATTTTCATCCGTGCCGCTTTAGCGATCGAAACCAAAATCTCCGATGCCTCATCCAAATTGTCATTCACGATTAAAAAATCGTATTCACTGATACGCTGAATTTCCCGCTTAGCCATCTCAAGACGTTTTGCAATCACCTCTTCACTGTCGGTCGAACGGCTATGGAGCCTTTTTTCTAACTCTGCAAGTGTTGGAGTAGTAATAAAAACGGATGTCGTAATATCGTGGAGGCGATTTTGAACCGCATCATGTCCCTGAACATCGATATCGAAAATAACAAGCTTTCCCTCGTTCAGCGCTTTTTTGACCGGTCCCAGTGACGTTCCGTAATAGTTGCCGTGTACGACCGCATATTCCAAGAACATCTCCTGCTCGATCTCATGTTTGAATTCCTCAATGCTTACAAAATGGTAATGAACACCATCTTTTTCTCCCTCTCTCATAGGGCGCGTCGTTGTTGAAATTGAAAAATAGGTAGGTCCGATCTGATCGGTTATTTTACCGATCAACGAACTTTTTCCGGCACCACTAGGCCCGGATAAAACAAGTATAGCTCCACTGCGTCGGTTCATGCATCGTTCCCAAAATTAATATTAATACTGATATTAAGCCCTTTAAGCGATTTGGCTACATCTTCATTGGAAAGTGCTTTTAGAAGAGCCTGAAGAGCTTCAACCCCCTCTGTATGAGCAGTAGAGACTGTGCTCGAAGCCACTTGCGCTACCTCTTCATTGAGATCCGTATCCTTCATCTCTTCATCCAGTTCTTCCGTCTCTAAGAAAAGATCTTCTTCGTCAATACCCGCTACAGGTTCTTCTTCTACCTCTTCGCCGATTGCCAGCTTAAGCTCCCGTTCATCCAGCATATCGAATTCATCAAACCCTTCCATATCCTCGCTATCAACAATCTCTTTATCGCTCAGATCAAGCTTTTCCATCAACGCATCATCAAAATCCAATTCAAAATCATCGAGTTCTAACTCTTTATCGAGCGCTTCCGTGTCCAATCCGCTCACCGCATCTTGGATCTGAAGCTCCAAATCGCCAAAATCGTCTTCCTCCAACAGTAATTCATCGTCTAATGAACCGAAATCACCGCTCTCCTCTTTGGGAAGATCAAGTTCGTCCAATTCGTCCAACTCATCAATCCCTTTGATCATAATGTCATCTTCAACATTCCAGTCATCACTTTCCGTATCATCCAAGAGGTTTTGAACTTCTTGAACCTCTTCTTGATCCAGAATAGCGGTGGGAAGGATCTCTTCGTCCTCTTCATCGTCGAGATTCAAATCACCCAACTCAAAAGAATCAAAGTCATCATTTCCCGCTTTTGACCCTGGAATAATTTCATCCAGTTCATCGTCCAAATCAAATTCTTCGTCCAAATCACCTAAATCAAAAGAATCAAATTCATCCCCAAAACTTTCCGTTTTCGTGAGTGTCTCATCCAAATTAATAGCATATAGAGGTGCTTCCGTAAAATTCTCTTCACTCTTCATACTCTGTGTTGCAGGAGGAATAGAAGATATTTTTTTCTCAATTTGAATAAACATATCGACCAGATCGGTAGGAAGAAACGGCTTATTGATAACATTCTCAAATCCGGCCGGAACCGCTTTGCCCCTGGTTGCCATCAGTAAAGTGCTTTTAAACGTCACCAGCTCTTTGATCGATTCAAACAGCTCATCACTGTAAAGTGCATCATCAATAATCAGTAAATCGAAACCACTCTCCTGGATCTCATCCACCGACCAAATAACACTCAAATCGTCTTTCGTTTTTTGTGCACTGAGAGCTACCAGTTTTCGGACGACCGGATTATCGTTAAAAAGCAAAATGTTCATGATCGGTACGACCCCTCTTTATATGCTCTTGTTCTATCAAAAGCTTCGTGGTATCATTGTAACTAAAAAAAAATTAAATGATAAAACTTCTTGGGCTTCTTTTAACCTTTGTGACCCTTTATGGCGGAGAAACTCTCTTTCCTCTACCCAATCATCATTCCCTTTTTATCCATCAATTGAACAAAGCGATTAAAGATGCCTCGCGTATCCTCATCATCACCCCATCCTTTAACCATTCTCTATTAGAAAAAGAGATTTTGAATGCTGCGAAACGGGGCTCTGATGTAACCCTTATGGTTCACGATCCACGGGGTGTTTCCCTCTCAATGGTTCAATATGAGCGGATCAATCTCTATACCGTTCCTATAGTGGTAGAACAAAGTGTTTTTCTTGTCGATGATACCCTCGTGTGCACCGTTGAAGGCGCTATCCATGAAAAAGAGTTTGCCTCTAAACATTCACCCATCCGATGCAGTGATGATTCCGGCAAAATTAAAGCTATCCGTTATTCGATACTTCCGGTTATGAAACATTCCAGAAGTTATTTAGAATAATTTTTCAAGAAAATTGTACGCATCTTGGGTTTGAGCCATAACGATCATCAATGTCGCTCCCAACGTTACCATCAAGACCACCAAAGATATCGCAATTTTGATCGGCATTCCGATAACTAGAAGGTTAAATTGTGGCATGGTTTTCATTAACATCCCGAAGATAACGTCGGCAAGCATAGACAAAGCGGTGATCGGAAACGCAATCATAAACCCGACAATAAACATATTTGCCATTGCATGCATAATATATTGGAACAAGGCAGGGGTCATCATAAAACCCCCAAGAGGAACCGCAGCAATCGAAGCCGAAGCGTACAAAAGGATCCAATGGTGCAGATCAAAGACGAGCAGTATCATCAACGCCAACAGCGCTAAAAACTGGCTGATAATCGGCATAGAAACACCTGATTGCGGATCGATCGCCGAGGCGAGTGAAAATCCCATCATAAACGAAATCTGCCCCCCTGCAAACGTGATAACATGATAGGCTAATTGTAAAACGATCCCCACGGCAAGGCCAAAAAGCATTTCTCCCAAAATCGCAACCGTCAAGCTTAGAGCATCAGTGGGAATGTTCAGCGGCGGAACAGCACCGAAAAAAAATACCGTAAAGAAAAAGGCCATTGCCGCTTTAATAGAGATCGGAATATTCGCGTGAGAAAAGATAGGTACTGCCATAAAAAGGGCCGTAAAACGGGTAAAGAGCAAAATGAAAGCGATCGTTCGACCTTCACTAAATATCTCAGCAAACTCCATTATTTAATTCTCTTTCAAACTACCGTTTTGCATACGATAGATATGATTGCACCGTGCTGCCAACGATTCATCATGGGTTACCAATACCATTCCGGCCCTGTGCTCTTGCAAATAATTCTCAAAAATATCCATCACTTCAAATGCCGTTGCATGATCAAGATTCCCCGTCGGCTCATCGGCAAAAATCAAACGGGGCTTTTTTGAGAGGACACGGGCGATGGAGACACGCTGCTGCTGTCCGCCTGAGAGTTCGGTCACTTTTTGGTGTATCACCTTATCGATCCCCAAACGTTTCAGTAAGTGATCATCGATTGTTTGACGTGCCAAAATGGCGGCTACTTCGAGATTCTCATAGGCACTGAACCCTTTAAAAAGATAATGACTTTGGTATATAAGCCCCAAATCATCACGGCGTAATTGTACCGATGCGGAATCACTCATAGAATAAATATCATTCCCGAATAACTCTACTTTACCGGAGTTGGGTCGCAACAGTGAGGAGAGAATATGGAGTAAAGTCGATTTTCCGCTGCCGCTCACCCCAACAATCGCCATCGATTCTCCGGCATTGAGAGTAAGATTGACATCCTCAAAAAGAGGGTAATCAAAATGGTGTGATAAAGAGGTTGCTTTTAAAAGTGTCATAAAGAGATTATAGGGAAAAAATGTTTAAGGGGAGTAAAAAAAGGAATATTCCCGCAAAAGCGGGAATAGATAAAAAAGGTTTGGCTTACGCCATTTGCGCCGCAACTTCTTCTGCGAAGTTGTCAACTTTTTTCTCTAGACCTTCTCCGACTTCGTATTTAACGAATTCGACGATTTCAGCAGTACCGCCGTGTTTAGCAGCCTCTTTTGTAATCGCTTCAGCTACCGTCATAGAATCATCCATAACGTAGTTTTGATCCAAAAGTGCAAGCTCTTTATCCAAAGTCGTGTTGTCCGCTACGAAGCGAGCCAATTGACCAGGGATGATGTTCGGCCAGATTTTTTCCGGTTTACCATCTGCGAGTAATTTTGCTTTGATCGCTTCTTCAGCAGCAGCCATAACTTCAGGAGTCAACTGGGATGCTGAGATGTATTGTGGAACGTTTTTCAACGGTTTTTTCAAACGCGCTAACTCTTCGTTCTCTGTTTTGATCGCTTCGATACGACCGATAGTTTCCGCTTCTACGAATGCAGGATCGAAATCTTTCGAAGTCAATGTCGTAGGTTTCATCGCTGCAGCGTGCATTGCAACGTTTTTCAACATTGGAGCAAGTGCTTCGGCTACTTTAGCATCCGAACAGGTTGCCGCTACGAGAACACCGACACGGCCGTTTGAGTGAACGTAACCGTTAACACATCCGTTTGCAGCTGCGTTAAGCGTTACAAAACGGCGTACTACGATTTTTTCACCGATACGGGCTACTTGAGACGTAAAGTACTCTGAGAAAGTAGACGTTTCGTATGAGGTTTCGTTCAACTCTTCAACACTGCTGACACCCGTAGTAAATACGTGTGCTGCTGTGTTTCCGACGAGATTAATGAAACCGTCATTTTTCGCAACGAAATCGGTTTCAGAGTTCACTTCTACAAGAGAAGCGGAAGTGAATGTTTCAGAAACTTTAAGACCCAAAAGTCCCTCAGCTGCTACGCGATCCGCTTTTTTAGCCGTTTGAGCCATACCACGGTCACGCAAAAATTCTTTTGCTTTTTCCATGTCACCATCACATTCAGTGAGGGCTTTTTTACAATCCATCATCGGCGCATCTGTCGCCGTGCGGAGGTCTTTGACCATTGCTGCTGTGATTTCTGCCATGATTACGCTTCCTCTGCTACAACTTCTTCAGAAGCCGCTTCTACTGCAACTTCAGCTGCAACTTCTTCGTCTGCTACCGCTTCGTCGTTTCCGCCGCTGCGAAGAGCTTTACCTTCGTTGATTGCTTCAGCCATTTCTTTACAGAAAAGTTGGATTGAACGAATCGCATCGTCATTTCCAGGGATGGGGATATCGATAACGTCAGGATCACAGTTGGTATCCAATGGAGCAACAACACGGATTCCGAGGTTACGCGCTTCTTGAACCGCGATGTGTTCTTTTACCGCATCGATAACAAACATCAAATCTGGCAATGTTTTCATGTGACGAATACCGCCAAGATACGCAATCAATTTTTCTTTTTGACGATTCATCATCAACGCTTCTTTTTTAGTCAAAAGGTTGATTTGTCCGTTTGCTTGCATCTCTTCGATGATATCAAGTTTACGGATTGATTTTTGGATAGTCGGGAAGTTAGTCAACATTCCACCCAACCAGCGGTTGTCAACGTATGGCATACCGCATTTTTCAGCTGCATCACGGATCGCTACGCGCGCTTGTTTTTTTGTTCCTACGAAAAGAACCGTTTTACCTTCAGCCGCAGCATCAACGACTTGCTGATACGCAGCACGGAAAAAACGCAATGTTTTTTGAAGATCGATAATATAAATGTTTTTACGAACACCGAAAATGTATTTTTTCATTTTCGGATTCCAACGACGTGTTTGGTGACCGAAGTGTACACCACATTCGAGAAGGTCTTTCATTGTGACCATAAGGGACTCCTGATTAGAGAAATATTTGTGTTCTTCGTTTTCTTGGGCGAGCGCTAACAGAGCCGATGAGCCATCGGTTGCACGAGAACAGCACGATTCGCTTGCGATATTTTTTCATAATTTACATTGAACACCCAAACGGGCAAAGCCCGTCTTGGGTGGCAAGGACATGGATGTCCTTTGCAATCCCCTAAAGCTTTCTGCATTTAAGCAGAAGATTTAAGTCAATGGAAGGAGAGAAAATCGTGCGGATTATACTGAAATATGACTTAAATTTATCTGTATTTAATACTATCAATGTACGTCACCTTTTTATCACACAAAAAAATTATATTCAAATTACTTTTATATAATTTTTGTTAATATCATCCGTAACAATGCATGGGCATTAAAATAAGGAGAAATGATGAAACAACGGATTATGAGTTCTGTAGTGGCTGCAACCTTCATCGCCACCGGCGCTTTTGCCGATGATGCAATGATGCAACGGTTCGAAAAAATGGAACGTGAGATGGCGGCACTCAAAGCCGAACTCGGTGCCATCAAAGCCGAAAACACTAGACTGAGCACTCAGCTCTCGACTCCGGCACCTGCGGAATCTAAAAAAGAGATCGCATCTACTGCGAAAATCAATGAAACACTCGAAGAGATGCAAGATCAAATCAGTGATATGAACAAAAAAACGAATGGAAACAACCTCAAATTTGGAGTTGATTTCCGTACCAGCCTGGATAACATCCACTACACAATGGCTAACGGTGACAAATACAAAAATGATGCCCTTCTTAGTAACCGTCTTTGGCTCAATATGAGTTATGCTGCGACCAAAGAGCTTAGTTTCGTAGGGCAACTCGCTTATAATAAAACTTTCGGTGAACGTTCAATGACATCGACCGCCAATAGTGCTTTTGAAGGATTTGACTGGGTAAGTAACGAATCAGCCTACAATGATGAACTACGAGTTCGCTCAGCTTACTTCTTCTATAGTGATGATGAATTTTTCGGTACGGATGTTCCCTGGACGATCAGTATCGGTCGTCGCCCTTCAACTGAAGGTCACCTCATCAACTTCCGCGACGATGTAGGCGCTTCATCACCGCTTGCCCATACCGTCAATGTTGAATTTGACGGAGCCAGTGCAAAATTTGGAACGGAAGACCTGATCGGTCTGGACGGGTCGTATTTCAAACTCTGTGCCGGTCGCGGGATGAGCAACGCTGAACCTCGATTTAGCTCTGCACCATACAGTGACCAAGAAAACGCAACAAGTAATGTCGATATGATTGGAATCATCGTCGTCCCTTATGATGACAAACAATACAGTACAGGATTTCAATATACCTATGCCAATAATTTGATCGATTTAGATCCCACTATGTCTTATATGGAAACAGTAGGTGGGCTCCACACAGCAACAGCTTTTGCAATGGTAAACGGTATCGGTGACGGTATCAGCGACTTTTTGGATGATTCGATGATCTTCGTCAGCGGAGCGATGTCAAAAACCGATCCATATGAGGGAGCAGACAAACAAGGTATGCTCGGTTCATTTGAAAGTAAAACCGGTTACAGCTACTGGATCGGAACCCAATTTCCATCACTTCTAACTGATGATGGAAGATGGGGAGTTGAATTCAATCACGGCAGCCAATACTGGCGTCCGATCACTTATGGTGAAGATACAATGATCGGTTCCAAAATAGCCGCTCGTGGTGATGCATATGAACTCTATTTTACCGAACCGCTCGTCGATGATATTCTCACCTTCCAGCTCCGTTATACCTATATCGATTACGATTACAGCGGCAGCAACAATTTCTTTGGAAGCATGACAGGAACACCTATGGCTATTTCAAGTTCTATGATTGTCCCAGGAATGGGAGATATTGCAGGAAGTATTGTCGATAAAGCTCAAGATATCCGAGCCTATATCCGCTATAAATTTTAAACCTCTCGACATTCCCGCGAAGGCGGGCATTGTGCCCCTTCCGGGTAAACCTAGCTGGATCCCCGCCTTCGCGGGGACCTCAAAAAGGTACTTGTGACTATAGGGTATGACAACACTTACCCTACCAATTTCGCCAATTCCTCTTTCACTTTCGCAACATGATCTTTGACTTTCACATTCGTCCACGCCGCTCGTACAATCCCTTTTGGATCGATAATATAGGTCGAGCGAACGATCCCCATGTACTCTTTTCCGTAATTTTTCTTCATTGCCCATACACCGTAATCTTGCATCATCTGCGTCGTCGGATCACTAAGGAGGGTAATGCCGAGATTTTGTTTCTCGATAAAGTTGCGGTGCGCCTTGGTACTATCAGCACTTACCCCGAGGATAATTGCACCCATATCATCATAATCATCCATCGCTGCCGTAAACTCGCACGCTTCCGTCGTACATCCCGGCGTTGAATCTTTCGGGTAAAAATAGAGCACGATCCATTTACCGCGCAAATCGCGTGAACAGATCTCTACGTCATCTTGGTTACTCAAACAAAAATCGGGAGATATACTTCCTACTTCTAACATCATTAATTCCTTTTTTAAATTTATCTCGTCATCCTCGGGCTTGACCCGGGGATCCATCCCCATGAATGCAAAGCTGGATTCCCGCCTTCGCGGGAATGACGAAAGACTATAAAATGACTACCGATTTGATTTCCGTAAACTCTTCGATCGCAAACCGCGGCCCTTCGCGCCCGACACCGCTCAGTTTTACACCGCCGTAGGGCTGAATGTCGAAACGGAGTGTCGGCATATCGTTAATCACGACACCGCCTGCATCGAGTTCATCAATCGCTTGGGTCGCATGGGAAAGGTTGTTCGTAAAAATGGAAAACTGCAATCCGTACGGCGAATTGTTCATACGTTCGATTGCATCATCGATTCCATCCACCCGCACCAGACTCACGATGGGGGCAAATACCTCTTCGCACACAATTTTCATCGATTCGGTGACATCGGCCATAACGCACGGATAAAAGATTCGCCCTTTACGGTGCGGAGGTGTCAGGGGACGAGCCCCCTCTTCCATCGCACTCTCTATCCAGCTCATCGCCCTCTCCGCAGCTTCATCGTTGATCAACGGTCCCAAAAATGTATCGTCATTGTACGGTGAACCGACAATCAGTTTTGCAGTAGCATCTGCCATTTTAGCGGCAAACGTGTCGTAAATGCTACTATCCACATAAATACGTTGCAACGAAATACACACCTGCCCTGAATTCACAAATGCGCCGATGGCACAGCGAGACGCTGCATACTCCAGATCGGCACTGGTATCGATATACGTCGCCGCATTACCGCCAAGTTCCAAAGAAACTTTTTTAATCCCGGCACTTTTCGTAATGATATTGCCGACTCCGACCGATCCGGTAAAACTAATCACGCGGGGAATATCACTGCTAACCAATGCACTCCCCACTTCCGCATCACCGTACACGACACTCAGAGCATCGGGAGTGGCAAAGGAGCTTTCGATAAAAAGCTGTGCCAGTTTATAAGCACATAACGGCGCTTCCGGGGTCGGTTTGAGGACAACCGCATTCCCCGCTACCAACGCAGGTGCGAGTTTATGGGCAACAAGGTTGAGAGGAAAATTAAACGGAGTAATAGCGACAACAACTCCAACCGCCTCTCTACGCCAATAGGCATGCGCTTTACGTCCGCTCGAAGTGGCATCGGTATTGATCGTCTCACCGTGCATGGTACGCATCGTCTCAGCGCTCAGGGTGATTGTCTCAATACAACGATCCACTTCCATCCGTGCATAGGTGATCGGTTTACCCACCTCATCACATAGAACTTTAGCGAACTCTTCTCGCTGTTCACGGAGTTTGGAAGCAACATCCAATAACCACGCACATCGTTGATGTAATGGAGTTTTTTTAGCGATTTTAGAAGCGTTATGGGCAATCTTAAGTGCCTGAAATGCATCCTCAGCACTGCACTCTGCCGCGCGTGAAACGACACGACCGTCATACGGACTAAGACGCTCATTATAGCTTAGAGCAACTACCTGACGTGATCCCATCCAAACGTGTGCATCCATAAAACCCTCTTTGAAGTTAATGTTGTTTCAATTATACAAATCATCACCTAAAAGGAGGGGGAAATAAAAAATTTAAGGAGTTTCTTTTTAAGAAGCTCTTAGAATGTGTCTCAAAAATACGCAGAGGATCATAATGCTTGAACTTAAAATTACCAACGGTGTTTTAGGGGTACGCCCTCCGGTCACCAAACCCCATCCGGGATTCTATTTCCAAGTTGGAGAAGAACGTTTTCGCAAGCTGGTAGATGATCATTACGAAATGATCCGAAACAGTGATATCTCCTTTTTGTTTCCTGTCAATGACGAAGAAGATTTTGCCAATGCAAAAAAACACGCGGCCGATTTTCTGATCCAAATCTGCGGAGGACCGGACTATTTCGCCCAAAGCCGAGGTGAACCTCGTATGGTAGGCCGTCATGCACCGTTTCGTATCGATGAGACGGCTCGCCGCCGATGGCTTGAATTTTACGCCGTATTACTTCCAAAACTTGAAGAGGAAGGGGTAAGTCCTGAATACATCCAATCGTTTTGGGATTATCTCGATGTATTTTCGATCTGGATGATCAACACTCCGTCACATTAATTTTTCCCGCAAACGCGGGAAAAATCAACCCCTTAATAAACCTTAAATACCAACTACGCTAAAATCTCCCAATTTTTCTTTTGGAGATCTTCTCATGAACGAAGCCAAATTTATTTGGATGAACGGCAAACTACTCCCATGGAGTGAGGCAAAAATTCACGTCCTCTCCCACACACTGCACTACGGTAACGGTGCTATCGAAGGGACTAAAGCGTATAAAACGCCGAAAGGGTACGCTATTTTCCGTCTTAACGACCATACGAAACGCTTGATCGAATCGGCGAAAATGACCCTTATTACCGTCCCTTATACGGTGGAAGAACTCAATGCGGCGCAAATCGAACTTTTGCGTGCCAACGAGTTTACCGGCGAAAACGTCTATCTCCGCCCTATCGTTTATCTCGGATACGGCGTTATGGGTGTTTACCATAAAGAAGCACCGGTTGAAGTATCGGTAGCTGCATGGGAATGGGGTGCATACCTCGGCGAAGAGGGGATGAAACGGGGAATCCGCCTCAAAATATCATCGTTCAGTCGTCCGAATAACAAATCGAATATGGGTAAAGCCAAAGCGGTTGGAAACTACCTCAACTCACAAATGGCAAAATTCGAAGCGGTTGAAGCGGGATATGATGAAGCACTCCTCCTCGATGATGAGGGATACGTTGCTGAGGCGAGCGGTGCATCATTTTTTCTCATCAAAGACGGTGAGCTTATCACCCCACCGAATGACAACTCGCTCGTATCGATTACCCAAAGAACCGTTATCGAAATGGCGGAAAACATGGGGATCAAAGTAACACGCAGAAAAATCACCCGTGAAGAGATTTACGTCGCAGATGAAGCGTTCCTCACAGGAACTGCGGCTGAAATTACTCCTATTCGTGAAGTGGATGCACGTGTACTAGGTGCAGGCGGACGCGGACCGTTGACCGAAAAAATCCAAGCCGCTTATTTCGACATTGTATGTGGGCGAAACCCTGATTACGATCACTACCTAACCTATATCAATTAAGGATTATTTGCATGGCAAGTGATATGAACGATTATTTTAATAAAAAGAAAAAAGAAGAGCAACGAGGGGGTGGATTTCAATCCCCAAAACCGCCAAAGTTCGATTTTAACATGAACTCTCAAAAAGCAGGTATGTTATGGGTTATCGGCGGATTTATTTTGCTCCTCGTTTTAGCCAAACCGTTCATTATTATCACCGAAGGGGAACGCGGTATCCTCTCCACCAACGGTAAATATGAAGATCAGGCATTAATGCCTGGGCTCCATTTCCTCATACCGTTAATCCAAAAAGTGTACGTCGTCGATACCAAAGTACGTATTATCAACTATGCCGATAAAATCGACCGTGCTTCAACCGCAGGTGATGGAATTGTCCTTAAACCGGCGATTACTGTTTTGGATAAACGGGGACTTCCTGTCTCTATCGATATTACCGTCCAATATCGCCTAAATGCTCAGTTGGCAGCGCAAACGATCTCAAATTGGGGCTTTAGCTGGGAAGATAAAATTATCGATCCGGTAGCCCGCGACGTCGTCCGTAATGTTGTCGGTCAATACGAAGCGGAAAATCTCCCGATCATGCGTAATGCTATTGCGACGCAAATCGAAGCAGGGATTCGTAAAAATGTTGAAGGTCAGAAAAATGCTCCGGCTCAACTTGAATCCATTCAGCTCCGTGAAATCGGTCTTCCTCAAAAAGTCAAAGATCAAATCGAACGGGTTCAAGTCGCAAAACAAGAGGTAGAGCGTGCTCAACAAGACGTTGAACGGGCAAAACAAGAGGCATTCAAAAAAGAGACCGAAGCGCAGGGTACCGCTAACGCCATTACCATCCAAGCTCAAGCGCAAGCCAAAGCCAACCATCTCATCGGTGCTTCTTTGACTCCGGGATTGTTAAAATTGGAGCAAATCCAAGTTCAAGGGAAGTTTAACGAAGCACTCAAAGAGAATAAAGATGCTAAGATTTTTCTCACACCGGGAGGTTCAACACCGAATATCTGGCTTGATACCAAAACAGGTGATTCACAAAAAATCTCTTCTACCCACTAACATTTTTTAAGCTGGATTCAGTGACATCGGTGCTAAAGCACATCGATGCCCCGTTCCAAACTAAAAACAATAAGCAGTTATTGTTTTTTACATTTTACACCCTTAGCGGGAATGACGAAAGGCATTATCCATGAATCTCGATCACATTGACTGGGCAAAATCCGATCTTCTCCCTGTTATCGTCCAAGACTCCACCACACTTGAAGTGCTGATGATGGCATACATGAATCGTGAAGCGTTGGAACTCTCCTTATCCACGAAAATTGCTCACTATTATTCTCGCTCTAAACAGCGTCTTTGGAAAAAGGGAGAAAGCAGCGGTCATCTACAGCATGTCGAACGCTTTTTACTCGACTGCGATAACGATACCCTCCTCATTGTCGTCCGACAAGAGGGGGTTGCCTGTCACACGGGACGTAAATCGTGTTTCTTTACCGATATTGAGTCGGGTGAAAATATTAGTGAACCGCAAATCGATACAACAGCTGCTTATGGGATCATCGATGAGCTCTATCATACGATCCTAAGCCGAAAGAATGCCGATCCTGAAACCTCATGGACGGCAAAACTTTTAAGCAAAGGGGATAATACCATCCTCAAAAAAGTGGTCGAAGAGGCAGGAGAATTTAGTTTTGCGATCAAAGACGGCAAAGAAGATGAAATTATTTACGAATGTGCCGATTTAGTGTATCACGTCCTCGTCGCACTGGGGCACAAAAATATCTCTCCCGATCGTGTTAAACAAGAGCTCGCCCGAAGATTTGGGATGAGTGGGATTGCGGAGAAAAACGCTAGGAAACAATGAAAGCACGCATTCAAGATTTTATTCAGAATTTGATTCCTTATGATTACTTCCTCTTCGGAGGGATTATCGTCCTCTTTATCCTTTTACTTACCCTTGCAATCGTATTACGCCATAAGTTAGGTCTTGCTATATTTATTGTATTGACGGCATTTGGGGTATTGACGGTCGCCCCTGTTGCCGGCTATTTGGCAATGCACCATCAGCTCTTTAAAAATAAAATTACCCTTCATGAGATTAAAGCCCTTGAATTCACCGAAGCGCTCCTGATCAAAGGGGATATTAACAATACGTCGAAGCGCCCCTTCAAAGAGTGTACCCTTTATACCGGTGTATCTAAAGTGACCCCTAACCCCTATCTCACTCAGCTTTATCACTTTATCCCTTTTAAAAAAAGTTCTATGACGCTTCACCAACCGATTTCTACGGGTGAATCGGTGTCGTTTAAATTATTTGTTGAGCCCTTTCGCTATACTAAAAAATACAATGTCACTGTAAAGGCAGAATGCAGATGAGTCCGTTAACCCCATGGCATTATATCCTCATTGCAAATTTAGCGATTCTATTTCTGTTGGGAACCATTTTGGCATTGCGCAGCCGTTCGAAATTTTCGGTTTTTATCACCATCACTCTGATACTGATATTCTTAGGGACATTCTTATGGTATCTTATTAATGAAACCGTTTACAAAGTCGAAGTCTTCCAGTTGGAGGATGAACGGATGTACCAAACAGAGCAAATTTTGATTAGAGGAGTGGTTCGAAATGTCGGGAAGTACCCGGTCGCAAACGTTGTCGCCACGGTAAAAATGGTCAATATACGCGGATCAAAAGAGCAAAAAGCGACACAATTCGCTCAACCCACGGTATTTGCCGAATTATTTGAAGGGGATAATCCCGACTACAAACGGCAAAACATTGTTGAGCAACAAGTTATTGCCGATTATATCAATCCGGGAAGTTCTAAAACATTTAGAATTTTGATGGATTATCCCCCCTATTTTAAAAACACCTCTTTCGATGTTACCGCCGAGGCAGATTAATACTTGAGTCCAACCTTTTTAAGTGCCTTATTAATCGTACGAAACTGACTCTTTTTATCTTGGCACCATGCCGGAGCGATTAAGCTCTCATCATCAATCCCCGCACTGATCCTCTGCACACTGACATGCGGAGGCTTGAGGAGTAAAGCTTCACTCAATACGTCACAATAGAGTTCTTCGCTGATCGGTTCAAACTCTCCTCGGGCATATTCATTGGCCAATGCGGTCCGCTTGACAACGTAGAGCGGATGGTATTTAACCGAGTCAATCCCCAGTTCATACGCCCGTTTCGCGGTCTCAAGCATCATCTCTTTTGTCTCTCCCGGAAGACCGAAAATAAGGTGTCCGCACACGTTCAGTCCATAATCTTTTGCTTTTAAGATCGCTTCTTGGACATTGGCGCTGTCGTGTCCGCGATTTACCCGTTTCAATGTCTCATCATAAATCGACTGAATTCCAAACTCAATCCAAATCTCCGTTTTTTGTGAGAGTTCCGCCAGATAGGCAAAGGTCTCATCACTGATGCTGTCCGAACGGGTCCCGATACTGAGTCCCACGACATTCTCAAAACTAAGTGCTTTTTCATACAATGATTTGAGTGTCTCAAGCGGCGCGTACGTGTTGGTAAAACTTTGGAAATAGACAAGGTAGCGCTCAGATCCATTCTCATCTCTCAAACGTTTCGAGAGGGCTTCAAACTGCCACTCTAATTGTTGAAGCTGTTTCTCGAGATGGGGATTGGCGGTAGAGGTGAGGTTTAGAAAAAAGCCTTTGAGCTCACGGGCACGATCCAAACTTGGGCTGAAGGAGTCGTTTTCACAAAACGTACATCCCCCCTTGGCAACAGTGCCATCAATATTGGGGCAGGTAAATCCGGAGATGGAGACAGGGACTTTAGAAATTTTGGCCCCAAATTTGCGGTGCAGATATTGCCCATATGTAAAAATCTGCTCCCGCATTAAACACTCACTGTTTTATATTTCTCAAAAAACAAAGTTTTTTGTAGCTTTAGGGGGATGCAAGGGTGAAAAGCGTTTAAAAAGCCAACTGCTTGGCTTTTGTAGCTTTGGAACCTATGCCGATGTACGAAGTACCGACTAGGCGTCCCTGCCATTAAAACGGACGAGTTCGTTTTAATGTGTAGCATTAGATAATGTATTTGCCGGTAAAACAGGCAGTACAGTAATTCTCTTCTTTTCCGTTGACACTGCTGAGCAATGCCTCATTGCTCAAATATCCCAATGAATCCGCTTCAATAAAAGCACAAATCTCTTCATTGGTCATATTCGCGGCGATCAGTTTCTCTTTGTCCGGGGTATCGACTCCGTAATAGCACGGGTCGGTTGTCGGAGGACTCGATATTCGCATATGCACTTCTGCCGCCCCTGCCGCTTTGAGCATACGGACGATTTGGCGGCTGGTTGTTCCGCGAACGATCGAGTCATCGATAACGATAAGCTTCTTCCCTTTGATCAAACGCTCAATAGGAGAAAGTTTCATCTTTACTTTCAAATCACGCATCTCTTGCGTCGGCTCAATGAACGTACGTCCGATGTAGTGGTTACGCATAATAGCCATCTCAAAAGGGATGCCGCTTTGCTGTGCATATCCAATCGCGGCAGGAACTCCGCCATCGGGAACAGGAACGACCATATCAGCCTCAACCGGTTGTTCGCGTGCAAGTGCTTTTCCCATTGCTTTACGCATCTCATATACGTTTTGGGTATAGACATTCGAATCAGGCCGGGCAAAATAGACATATTCAAAAATACAATGCTTCGGAGTCGGTTCGAATACTTTGATCGATTGGGGGGCTTTCCCTTTTTCGAAAATCAACAGTTCACCCGGTTCGACATCACGGATATACTCCGCACCGATCAGATCAAAGGCACACGTCTCTGAAGCGACAACGTATCCATCCCCGACACGCCCGAGGCTAAGAGGGCGAAAACCGTGAGGATCGCGCATCGCAAACATTTTCGAACGGCTCAGGAAGACGAGAGAATAGGCACCTTCGATCTTTTTAACAGCATCGATAATACGATCAGTCAAATGGTGCTGGTCGCTTTTTGCAATCAAATGGATCAGATTTTCGGTATCCATGAACGTTTGGAAAATCGCCCCTTTTTTAATCAATGCATCCCGCACCTCTTTGGCGTTCGTCAAGTTACCGTTGTGAACGATCGACATCTCCCCCAGATCATAGCGGGCAAATACCGGCTGAGCATCGAGAATCGAGTCATCCCCTGCCGTCGAATAACGGGTGTGCCCGATCGCCATATGCCCTTTGAGAGTATTAAGCTTTTGGGTATCAAATACCTGTGTCACCAAACCTCTGTCTTTGATCGTATAGAGCTTTTCACCATCACCCGTACTGATACCGGCAGCTTCCTGACCGCGGTGCTGAAGAGCATGAAGCGAGAAATAGGCTAATTTTGAGGCCTCAGGATGGTCGAAAATACCGACTACTGCACATTTTTCATTTAAGCTACGCACTGTGTTTCCTTATGCAAGTTCTAAACAGTCTTGAATACTGTAGAGACCGTTTGGTTTTCCGGCCAGCCATTTTGCGGCACGTATGGCACCTTTTGAAAAGGTGTTGCGGGTTGTTGCGGTATGGTGAAGTTCAATAAATTCGCCATCGTTGTAAAATCCGACCGTATGACGGCCCACGATATCTCCGCCGCGCAATGCCATTACGGCGATTTCATCTTTGGTCCGTTCACCGATATTACCGTTACGTCCGCTGACACGCACGGCATCCAGATCGAGATTGCGACCCGCTGCCGCTGAATGAGCCAAGGTCAACGCCGTACCGCTTGGGGCATCTTTTTTATGACGATGATGCTGCTCGACAATCTCAATATCAAATCCGTCCAGTGTTTTGGATGCCATATGGACGAGCTGATTGAGAAGGGCGACACCTAGGGACATATTGGTCGCATACAAAATCGGCATAGATTCGCTCGCCGTTTTGAGAAGATTCATCTGATGGGTATCCAATCCCGTCGTTCCGATAACCAAAGGTTTAGGGTGTTCTATCGCTTGTTCGAGTAAAACCTGCGTCGCTTCAGGCAATGAAAAATCGATAATAACATCGGAACCTTTAAGCAACGTCGCCATATCGTTCGTTACCAAGACCGACGGATCGATTGAAAAATTGAGTTCATTACGGACATACACCGCCCCTAATGAAATCTCGCTCTCATGGCGCAAATCTTCAATCAAAAGCTTTCCGACACGCCCACCGGCGCCAAATACACCTGCTCTTATCATTCTGATCAATCCCTATTCTGCATTATTCTTCGGCATTTTAGCGTCATAGTGTTTAAAAAGGCGTAAATAGATTTATTAAAAACCGTTAATGATGCCCATCCACATACGCAATTGCCTGCAGCGCTGCTACGGCACCGTCGCCGGCAGCACAAACGACTTGTTTCGGAGCTTCCGCACGCATATCTCCCGCCGCATAAAGACCCGGAACGGAGGTTTTCATACTCAAATCGACTTTGACTTCACCCCATTGGGTCATATCACATAAGAAAGTGCCGTCTTCTTGGATAAGCACTTGATTATTTACATTGTTCCCGACGAATACAAATACCCCCGGAACATCGATTTGACGCATCGAACCGTCTTGCAGTTTCACATGAATTCCATTAACGCCCATCGCATCTCCGAATACCTCTTCCGGGATTGCATTTAAAACAAGCTCGATATTTGCCGTATCTTTAACTCTCGCTATCGTATTCGGAGCGGAACGAAACGTATCACGACGATGGATTAAATAAACTTTAGAACAAATTTTCGCTAAGTAAAGTGCTTCTTCGAGCGCAGTATCCCCGCCCCCGATAACCGCTACCTCTTTATTTTTGTAGAAAAATCCGTCACACGTTGCACACGTACTTACACCTCTCCCAAAAAAAGTATCCTCACCGACAAATCCCGCACGCTTTGGCGTGGATCCGGTACAGACGATAACACTTTTAGCTTCATCTTCCGTTCCGTCTGATTTTTGAATTCTAAATATGCCATCTTCACGGCGGCTTACACGGGTAACTTCAGACATCTCATGTTTGAGTCCGAAACGTTGACATTGCTCAGGCCATGGAATCATCAAATCCATACCTGTTATATGACCGGTGACGCCGGGATAGTTTTCAATCTCCGAACTCATTGTAATCTGTCCGCCGGGCATCCCTTTTTCAAACATCGTAACATTATCCAAACCGCCGCGTGTCGTATATAAGCCCGCTGTCAAACCTGCAGGTCCTCCGCCAATAATTGCGCAATCCAACATCCAAAACTCCTGTTTTTAAAAAAACTTATTATCAAAACATCATACAGTGTAATAAATAAAGAGGTACTGTTAAGGGATTAGGGGTAAAAATATTAAGGTTTTATTTATAATTAAAATAATTTTTTAGAATAAAAGTCAGAAGGATGATTCTGACCCGAAAGGGTCAAGCTTCAGTGCCATAGCGGCAAGTGTAGATGAGGGGATTTTATCCCCTCGTCGTTTAAAATTAGAGTAACGCGTTAATTTTGTCAGCAAATGCTTGCTTAGAAGCAGCACCGACCATTTGTTCAACGACTTCACCGTTTTTGAAGAAAAGAATTGTAGGGATAGAACGAATACCGTATTTAACCGCGATATCTTGCTCTTCATCTGTGTTTACTTTACAGATATTTGCTTTTCCCTCATATTCCGCTGCCAACTCTTCGATAACCGGAGCGATCATACGGCAAGGCCCACACCACGGAGCCCAAAAATCGACCAATGAAACACCCTCTTTGGTGACTTCATCAAAATTTGATACTGTCAATTCAACATATTTACCCATTGTACTTCCTTGATTGCGAATGTTTGTTTATGAGCTATTATAACGCCTCAATCTTTAAAATGACTTATTACACAACTCTCACATTTTTTCTCAGGAGAGGCACTTATAATGTAATGTTCTCAATCCACTCCAGCCCCTCATCGGAAAGGATAAGGGCATCGATACAGTAATCAAGATTGAGCCGTTTTTGCTGGAGATAGGTTTGGATAGTGCGATGTAATTTCTGAAGCTTTGAAGGGGTGATATTGTTGACGGCCTGCTCATACGTCACGGCACTCTTGACCTCGACAAAATGAAGAACATTATCCGGGTCCAAAGCAATAATATCGATTTCCCCGAAACGGTTATACACATTTCGGTCAATGATTCTCAACTTTTTTTTTCGTAAAAACTCACACCCGCGCTCTTCGGCAATACTCCCTTTGGCACGTGTGTGCACGATTTTTACTCCAAGTAGTCGGGTTTGATCACCTCGACTTTAACCGATTTAAAACGGGCCGTTTTTATCAACTCATCCGCTTCATCCCCAAAGAGAAAGTTGATGTTGCTTTTGGCATGGTGAAAAGTCGTGAACAGGGTCCCTTTTTTCACCGTTGAGCTCACTTTGACCCGCAAAGGGGCACTTTGTCCGTATTCGCTTTTAAGAACAACAAAGTCTTTAAACTCAAAAAATTCTTCATCCTCCACACTCACCAACAAAGTATCTTCACTGTGCGAACGGTGGAGTTTGTCACACGCGTTGGTCTGCGCCGCATTGTTGTAATGAACCAAGACGCGCCCTGTGGTCAGATAATACCCCTCATGCTCTCCGTGTTCTCTCAATTCTTCCACTTGCCCGCGTGGAGAATACTGATGGTATCGAAATGAACCGAGCCCATCTTTGGTGCGGAAATCACTCAAATGCAAAACCGGGGTATCTTCTTCCTTCACCGGCCATTGCAAGCCGCGCAAGCGCGCAGCTTCCAGTTTTTCATAGCTCGCACCGCCAAAACGGTTGGGTGCATCGATTCGTACTTTTTCCCAAACATCACGAGACGTTTTTACTCCCAAATCGGTACCGTAACGTTTTGAAATTTCGGCGATCACCTCCCAATCATCGGGCATGGTGACATTAATGAGCGGTTGAGAGAGATGGAGACGGCGCTCCGCATTAACGTAGACCCCCGTTTTCTCATACGCACTTTTTACCCCAAAAATAATGTCGGCAAATTTGGTGATCTCGTTATCAAACAACTCGTTCACAATCAACAGATCGAGGTTCCCGAGTGCCGCATGTATTTTGTTTTGATTCGGATGAATGTGCGCGATATCTTCACTGATGTTAAACAATGCTTTGATTTTTCCTTCAATCATCGCGTTGATCAGATCCGGGGTCATCATCCCCACCTCTTTTGGGGGTTGATAATCAGGGGCATAATAAGGGAGCATCCCCACATCACAGGTTCCCTGGACATTGTTCTGCCCTCGAAGCGGCATCAGCCCTGCTCCGCGCTTACCGATATTTCCGGTCAACATCGCCAAATGGGTAATCGCCATCACCGCATACGATCCGTCCAAATGTTCCGTAATCCCTAGACCCCAGAAAAAGAGGCTGCGCCGGGTAGCATATTTACGCGAAACACTCCGAACCTCTTCGACCAGTGATTCATATCCCGGTATTTGCAGAAGGTATTCCGGATTGGCATACGGGTCGTTTAAAATAGAGTTTCTGTACTCTTCATACCCTTTTGTCCGTGTGTCGATAAATGCTTTATTGACTAAATCTTCACTCAATATGACATAGGCCATCATATTCAAGATCATTAGGTTTGCTTCATACGGGATACTCAAATGGTGCGTTGAGGATTTTGAGAGCTGAATACGGCGGACATCCAACACGGCAAGCTCAATATTTTTTTGTTTGATCACATCGAGCATTCGATTGGCGACGATCGGGTGCCCTTCGGTCGTGTTAGACCCCATGACTACCATAAATTCCGTTTCGTAAATATCATCAAACGGATTGGTCGCCGCCCCCTCACCGATCGTCGTGCGCATCCCTTTAAGCGAAGGGGAGTGGCACACGCGGGCACAATTGTCGACATGCGGAGAACCGACGACATGGCGGGTAAAGTGCTGAAACAGATACGAACTTTCACAACTCGTACGTGCACCGCCGATCGCAGCAAAACTGTGAGATCCGAATTCATCCGTAATCGCTTTGAGTTTACGAGCGGCAAGTTCATACGCACTGTCATAGCTGATTTCGTAAAAATCGTGATCGACCGGTTCTAAATAATCCATATCCAAATCAGCGAACAAAGCACTATTTTTGGCAAGAAACGATTTGCGGACACGGGCATTTCGAAGCCGTTTGGGATGGTTTACAAAATCCCACCCCTGTTTTCCTTTGATACACAGTCGTCCTTGAGAAACGACACCCTCTTCTTTTGCGAAGATTTTTTGGATTTTGTTATCTTCCACCTCAGCGGAAATATCACATCCCACACCGCAATAGGTACAAACGCTGTCGATGACCATAGAGATATTTCCTCTAGCTTCAGGCTAATCGCCCTTTTTAAAATTGGTGAAGTGTACAATTTTGTCTCTTAAGGACTGCGGAAGCGTCGAGACAATTCGAATCATTAAGGCAAATCTAAAAGGAAAAGCATAACGGATTTTTTTTCGTTTTATTGCATCCGTTATTCGCCGTATTCCCACCTCTGTCGTCATGAAAAAGGGCATCTTAAAGCGATTCTTCTGCGTCATCTCCGAATCAATAAAGCCCGGCATGATCGTCATTACCGATATTCCGTAAGCCTTTAGCTGATAATGCAATCCTTCCGCATAGGCATTGAGGGCGCGCTTCGAACTGCTGTAGGCGATCGAGGTCGGCATCGTCAAAAGGGAGGCAAGCGAAGAGATAAAGACAATCTCCCCCGATTTTTTCTCCATCAGTTTCGGAATGATCGGTTCCAGGAGGGCATGTACACTTAGAAAATTGGTTTTAAAAAGGCGTTCAAAATCTTCAAACGGCGTTACACCGCCCGAATGACCGACCGAAACACCGGCATTGAGGATAATACGGTCAACCCCCTTTTCACTCACCCCTCTTCCAATCTCTTGCATTCGCCCAAAATCGTTGACATCGGCTAGAATCGTCTCGACCTCAGCACCTTTTTTTCGGCATCGAGCGGCTACATCGGCTAACCGTTCTTCTCTGCGTGCGATTAATACGAGCTGATTTTCATTCGACGCATAATAGAGAGCCAACGCTTCCCCTAAACCGCTGCTTGCACCTGTGATTACTATCCTCATCCTTTTTCTCCCGCAAGCAAATAGTCGATATAATTATACCCATGAATGAAACACTAATGATCGGGGAGATTAACACCCTCGTTATCGACCGCTCTACCGTGCCGGGACTATTTCTACGTGCACTGGATGAGAGCGACATATTACTACCGAATCAGTACGTCACCGATGCAATGCATATCGGCGATACCATTGATGTCTTTGTCTACACTGACAGCGAGGACCGTCCCGTTGCCACAACCGTAAAACCCAAAGCAATGGCAAATGAAATCGCCTTTGTAGAGGTTGTGGATACCACCCCTATCGGAGCCTTCGTCAACTGGGGATTACCGAAAGACCTTTTCGTTCCAAAAACATTGCAAAAACGTCCCTTTGCTGTCGGAGAAAAACGGCTCATACGCGTTATCTTGGATGAACAGACCAACCGCCTCGTCGGAACGGAGAAAATCAGCGGAGCATTAGAGACTCCTCCGAAAAGCTTTTATCCTAACACCCCCGTGAGTTTTATGATTATTGCAAAAACTCCGCTGGGGTATAAAGCAATCGTCGATCACAAATACGAGGGGATGATTTACGCCAACGAAATTTTTGAAGATGTCCGTGTCGGGCAAATCAAAAACGGGTTTGTAAAAGTTCTACGTCCCGATGGCAAACTCGACCTTTCACTTCAAATGGTCGGAAAAGCAAAAGCTTCCAGCGGTGCGAATAAAATACTCTCGATGATACAAGCCAACGGCGGAATGCTTCCGTATAATTACAAAAGTGATCCGGATTTAATCCAGCGCACCTTCGGCCTAAGCAAGAAAAATTTCAAAAGCGCGCTCACACAACTCAGCGAGAGCGGTAAAATTACTATTAAAGAGAGCGGAATTTATGGGATATAGACCACGCAAGAGCCCTTTTAGCCATTTAAAAGCGCGCAATCTAAGTTACACGGAAAATGATCAGACCTTTACCTTAATCAGTTTTAATCGTGAATCGATGCTCCTAGAAGTTCATATCAATGATGGCAGGGAGACAAAAATTGTGACCGATTTTCCCTTTGCCCACTTACCGAAAAAGATCAAGCAAGAGCTCAATCCGCTATAATTTCACCACTATTTTTAAAAGGATCCGAATGTCTCAATTCACCAACGTCACCGCTGATAAAAAAGCAAATATCTATTTTGATGGCAAAGTTACCAGCCGAACACTCCATTTCGGAGATGGCAGTATCAAAACTCTGGGAATCATGTTACCGGGTGAATACACGTTTAACACCGGCGATAAAGAGATTATGGAGATTATGAGCGGAGAGATGGAGGTTCAGCTTCCAGGTTCTGATGCATGGGTCACTATTACAGGACCAGAAAGCTTCGACGTCCCTGCCAACAGTGCATTTCACCTTAAAGTCAAAACCATCAGTGATTACTGCTGCAGCTTTGTAAAATAATCCCTTTCTTGTCATCCTCGGACTCACGTGCCCTATAGGGTATGATCCGGGCATCCATTCCCAAAATTAAAAGCTGGATTTACCTGCAGAGGGCACAATGCCCGCCTTCGTGGGAATGACGGATATACTTCATCATCTTTGGGTATCAACATCCTTCTCACGAATCCACCCCTCTTTTGGATACGCTTGCCATCCTTTGAGCGTTACTATACCGCTTATTTTATACCATGATCCACGTTTGGTATGTGAGGTTATAACCGTATTTTCTTTATACGCCAGACACTCGCCGGCCAGGGTACATACAGTCCCCCCCTCTTTGATTTTCAGCCGAACCGGCTCTATTTCCTCTACCCCGTTGACATAGAGTGGTTTATCTCCTCCACCCCTTTTATCGTTGTCCAATTTTCCACCCATGATCTCCGATAAAAGAGTGCGGGCATCTTGATCCCCCTGCTCGGCCGCTTTTGTAAGCCACATCACAGCGCGATCCAGGTTTTTATCCACTCCACGCCCCGAAACGTTCATCAATGCGAGATTATACTGAGCATCGAGGTATCCCTGCTCTGCAGATTTTTCATACCACAGCGCCGCTTTGGTTTGATTTTGCTCTACCCCTATCCCCCGCTCATAAATCACGCCGGTTTGAAACTGCGCCACTTTATTACCACGCAGGGCAGCTGTATACGTTTCCCAAAATGATTGTGATGCATCAAAAGCAAAAAGAGAGGAGCAAAAAAAGAAGAAAATATATAACTGTTTTTTCATAAATGAAATCCCCTTATCAAAAAATAGTTATAGGCTTCCCGCTAGGGGGAAGATTTATTTATAGCGATAGGTAATTCGCCCTTTATCCAGACTGTAGGGAGTAAGTTCGATTTTCACCGTATCACCCGGGAGAATTTTGATGTAGTGCATACGCATTTTACCTGCGATATGACACAAAATAACATGACCATTCGGCAACTCAACACGAAACGTTGCATTCGGTAGTGCCTCAATAATCTTTCCGTCTACTTCAATGACATCATCTTTTGCCATATTATTCCTTTACGCGATTGATAATATTTCAGCTCTACCGTTGATAATTGCAACCGTATGCTCGTAATGAGAGCCTTTCAGCCCATCCGTGCTCACCACATCCCAACCATTTGCCAAAATTTTGGAAGTTCCCTCTTTTTGACAAATCATCGGTTCCAGACAAAAAACCATTCCGTTTTTAATCTTCGGACCCGCCTTAGCATTCGGTCCATCCAAATAATTGGGGATTTCAGGTTCTTCATGCGGTTTTTTACCGATCCCGTGACCGCAAAATCCTCGCAAGGGGACAAATCCTCGTGCAAGGATAAAGCGTTCCATCTCGTATGAGAGCTCTTTGAAGCGCATACCGTCTTTAATGATATCGATTGCAAAATAGAGGGTATCTTTCGCACAGGCGATCAATGCTTCGTCTTCGGAGCTAATTGTTCCGACACCGACCGTAATCGCCGCATCTCCAAAATACCCGTTTTTTTGTGTACCGACATCAAATCCGACGATATCACCCGCTTGGAGTGCATAATCGCTTGGAATGCCATGAATGATTACATCGTTTACCGAGGTACAAACTGCACTTGGGAAACCGTAGAGACCTTTAAAAGAGGGCTTGGCACCCTGGCTTCGGATATATTCCTCACCCATTGCATCAAGTTCTTTTAATGTCATCCCAGGCTTAGTGTGGGAAGCTAACAGCTCCAACGTCGCACCAACGATTTGATTCGCAGTACGAAGTTTAGCTATTTCATCATTTTTGCGTAGCGCAATCGCCATTGTTACAGGCCAACCGCACTAAGGGTTTGATATTTGGACATATAAACCTGTGCTTCGATTCGACGCATTGTATCCAATGCTACTTGAACCACGATCAGAACTGCCGTCCCTCCGAAGAAGAACGGCACTCCCATTGCTTTAACAATTACCCACGGAAGTGTCGCCACAAGACCGAGATAAATCGCACCGGTAATAGTCAAACGCCCTGCCGTGTCATTCAAAAACTCCTTGGTCGATTCGCCCGGACGAACACCCGGAATAAATCCACCTTGACGTTTGAGGTTATCGGAAATATCTTTAGCATTAAATACGATAGACGCATAGAAAAATGCAAAGAATACAACGAATACAAACGTCAAAAAGTTAAAGAAATAGTGATTCGGATTTAACACATCCGCTATCGATTGGACATAGGGATTGGTACTCGAAGACATAACCGTCATCGGGAACATCAAAATAGCCGAAGCAAAAATAACCGGGATAACCCCTGAAAGATTTACTTTGACCGGAATGTAGTTCATAACCCGTTTATTTTGATTTTGAAGCATCGTCTTTTTTGCGTAGGTTACCGGTATACGGCGTTCACCCAGCTCAACATAGATAATGACCAAAATCGTTGCAATAATAAGGGCAACAATGCCAAGCAAAGACAAAAAGCCCATAGCTCCGGTATTTACCATAGTTACCGCTTGAGAAATCGCACTCGGAATCGCCGAAACAATACCGGCAAAAATGATCAACGATACACCATTGCCAATACCGCTTTGGGTAATCTGCTCACCGATCCACATCAACAGCATAGTCCCTGCCAGCATGGATACGACAGCCAAGGTTACAAAGGTACTGTGATCAACTAAAATGGCACTGCTTCCGTCTTTTCCCGTCATACCTTGCAAACCGATACTCACGCCGATCGCTTGCACTATGGTAATTACGATGGTTGCATAACGGATAATTTGCATGTATTTGACCATACCGTCACGCTCTTTTTTCATTTGCGCTAAGTTTGGAAAAGTGGCTGCTAAAAGTTCCATAATAATGGATGCGGTGATGTAAGGCATAATACCAAGAGAGATAATGGAGAGGCGTTCTACGGCGTTACCGCTAAACATATTGAAGAGACCCAATGCATCCGCTGAATGTTCATCAAAGAACGAAGCGATGACAGCTGTGTCAACTCCCGGTACCGGCACGTATGCCAGTAGTCGGAAAATAAAAAGAAAACCGATCGTAATTAAGATCTTGTTTACAAGTTGTTGGTTCATTAGTTACCAGTTGTTGTAACGTTTTCGTCTTTGATTTTAGATGCTAAATCTTTAGCGCTTGCGCCGACAAGTTTAACACTTGTAACCGATTTAGCCAATCGATGTACACCACGGATAGTTTCCATTGTGATTTCAGCGAGAGTTGCAATCTCTTTTACTTTTTCAACATTGATTATTGTCGGTTTTACAACACGTGATGTAAATCCGATTTTTGGCAAACGGCGAGCAAGTGGTTGTTGTCCACCCTCAAAGTTACGTTTTTCATTGTAACCTTTACGCGCTTTTTGTCCTTTGTGACCTTTACCGGCTGTTTTACCTTGGCCACTTCCTTGGCCACGGCCAAGACGTTTTTTGCTGTGGGTTGAACCCTCAGCAGGAGTAAGGTTTTCTAATGCCATAACTTATCCTTTGATACGTGATAGTGCATCGATTGTTGCACGTACCACGGTGTTTGGATTGTTAGAACCCAAAGACTTCGTCAAGATGTCTTGGATTCCCGCAAGCTCAAGTACTGGACGGGTAGCGCCACCGGCGATAACCCCTGTACCTTCAGATGCAGGTTTTAGCAAGATACGGCTTGCGTTATATTTAACTTCGATATCGTGAGCAATGGTAGTACCTTTGATCTTCACATTTGTCAAATTTTTGAACGCTTCGTCGACCGCTTTACGGATTGCATCGGGAACCTCTTTGGCTTTACCGACACCGTAACCTACGGTTCCTTTTTTATTTCCTACAACTACAAGAGCGGTAAAACGGAAACGTCGACCACCCTTTACAACTTTGGTTACACGACCGATGTTTACAATCGCTTCTGCAAATTCTTCTCTATTAATCGGATTCATCGATCAGCCCTTAAAACTTGATTTCATTTGCACGAAGTGCTTCGGCAAACGCTTTTACGACACCGTGATACAAAAATCCGTTACGATCGAACGTAACTTCATTAATCCCGGCGTCTTTGAGGGTTTTTGCGAATACAGCCGCTGCTTTTTCAGCATCCGCTTTGTTCGCTTTAAGACCCAAAGTTTTTGAGTGTACTGCCGCTAACGTTACCGCTGCTTCATCATTGATCGCTTGCGCGCTGATGTAGCGGTTTGAACGAAAAATAGAGACACGTGGCAATGTCGCGCACCCTGAAATTTTAGAGCGAATACGGCGTTTACGTTGAATACGTTTAGCCGCTTTAATTTTAAGTGTTTTACCTGTCATATCATCGCTCCTTATTTCTTAGATGTCTTACCGGCTTTACGCAGGATAGTCTCATCAGAGTATTTAACACCTTTACCTTTGTACGGCTCAGGTGGACGGAATGAACGGATTACAGCTGCAATTTGTCCAATTTGTTGCTTATCGACACCTTTGATGCTGATAACGTTTTTCTCTACTGCGATGGTAACGCCTGCTGGAATATCAAAATTGATATCATGGCTGTAGCCGAGTTGAAGATTCAAAACATCGCCTTGAACCGCAGCACGATAACCAACCCCGTTGATCTCAAGTTTTTTCTCAAAACCTGTAGTCAAACCGGTAATGATATTTGCAGCCAATGCACGGTAAGTGCCCCAGAATGCGCGATCAGTACGTTGATCAGAGTTTGTGCTGAACGTCAAAGTGTTATCTTCGAATGTCACACCACAGTTTCCACGAGTATCAAGTACTTGTGTTGTAGAACCTTTCACAAATGTGATTACTGATCCATCAAGAGTTACATTTACATCGCTAGGGATAGAAATAGGAAGTTTTCCAATACGTGACATCTTATCTCCTTACCAAATCGTACAAAGGACTTCACCGCCAACGCCAAGCTCGAATGCTTTGTCGTTAGGAAGAACCCCTTTAGAACTACTGACGATGATGGTACCGTAACCGTTTTTGAAACGTTTAAGTTCATCTTTACCTTTGTAAATACGACGTCCCGGTTTAGAGACACGTTTTACTTCATTAATAACCGTACGACCGTTTTCGTCGTATTTTAATACTACATTGATCGTTTTTTTAACGCCGTCTTCAACAACGTTAAAGCTTTCGATGTAGCCTTTATCAGCCAAAATCGCAACAACTGCTTCTACTACTTTAGAGTGAACCAATGTTGTTACATCTAATCTACGCATAGCCGCGTTACGGATACGAGTCAACGAATCCGCGATCAAATCATTAATCATTTATATTTCCTTATCTTAGTCGTAAGTAGTTTCCGTTGATAAAACGGTGGATGGGCTTAGCTCATCCGCCGTTTTAATTACCAACTAGACTTTCTAACGCCTGGGATTAACCCTTCGTTTGCCATTTTACGGAAGCAAACGCGACAAATTCCAAAATCACTGATGACAGAGTGTGGACGACCACAGATCTGACAACGAGTATAGGCACGAACCGCGAACTTAGGTGTGCGCGCCGCTTTAGCGATCATTGACTTCTTAGCCATTATTCTCTCCCTTTAGCAAACGGCATACCGATCATTTCAAGAAGCTTGAAAGCATCTTTGTCTGCAGTAGCACTTGTTACCACGGTGATGTTCATCCCGTGGATTTGCATAATTGAATCATAATCAACTTCCGGGAAAATCAACTGCTCAGTCAAACCGAAGTTGTAGTTACCGCGACCGTCAAAACCGTTACGTGGAATACCACGGAAGTCTTTAACACGTGGAAGTGAAATGTTGATCAATTTATCCATGAAATCGTACATTTGAGCACCGCGTAGTGTAACTTTAACACCAACCGGCATCCCTTCACGTACTTTAAATCCTGCAACCGATTTACGTGCAACAACAACAGATGCACGTTGTCCAGCGATATTGCTGATCGTATCTTGGATACTTTGGATCAATTTGTTGTCTTTCATGGCAAAACCACAACCGACAGAGATGATTACTTTTTCCAACGCCGGAACTTGCATTACGTTTGCAATTCCGAGTGCTGATTGAAGCTCTGGCTTAAGTGCCAAATATTTATCTTTTAGTCGTGCCATGATTACGCCTCAACTTTACGGACATTAGATGCATCAACAGGCATCTCTTTGTTCAAGAATCCGCCTTGTGGATTTTGTTCGCTAGGTTTGATCGCTTTTTTCGCAACACGAACACCCTTCACGATTACTTTGTTTTTCTTAGGCATAACTTGAAGCAATTCTGCTTTAGTACCTTTGTCATCACCAGCGATCACTTCAACAATGTCGCCTTTTTTGAAATTAAATTTTGCCATCATACAACCTCCGGAGCAAGGGATACGATTTTCATGAAACCTGCGTAACGAACTTCACGGCTTACAGGTCCGAAAATACGTGTACCGATCGGCTCACGTTTTTTATCAAGGATAACTGCTGCATTTTCGTCGAAACGGATCAAAGAACCGTTTTCACGGTGTACTTCTTTTTTCGTACGAACAACGACAGCTGTTACTACTTGACCTTTTTTGATCTTACCGGTCGGAGCCGCTTTTTTAACTGAAGCGATAATAACATCACCTACAGTTGCATAACGACGTTTTGAACCGCCAAGAACCTTGATACACATGATCTCTTTAGCCCCTGTGTTATCCGCTACTGCTAGACGAGTAAAACTTTGAATCATACGTTCACTCCTTTAACCAGAGTTTTAAGACGGAACGATTTGCTTTTTGAAAGTGGACGACACTCGATCGCGATCACTTCATCACCAATGTTTAGTTGGTTGTTCTCATCATGAATCATGTATTTTTTGAAACGTTTTACCGTTTTGTGGTAACGTGGGTGCATAACACGGCGCTCAACAACGATAGTTGCTGTTTTTTCGCCTGCTTTAGTCACTACGATACCTTGAATTTCACGTTTATGTGTCATAGCTCTGCCCTTACTTCACTGCGTTCATAGCAGTGTTAATGCGTGCAATGTCTTTTTTCGCCGTGCGAAGTTCGCTCGTGTTAGTCAATTGCATCATTTTTTGCTTAATTTTCAAAGTGAAAAGCTCAATTTTTTTCTCTTTGAGCATCCCTTGAAGTTCAGCAGCTGTTTTGCCGTTCAAATCAGTATATTTCATTGCTCATCTCCGCAGTTACAATTTTAGTTTTGAACGGAAGTTTTTGCATTGCAAGTGCTAACGCTTCACGCGCAAGACCCTCTTCAACACCACCCATTTCAAAAATGATACGGCCTGGTTTGATGTTCATAACCCATTGGTCCACGGCACCTTTACCTTTACCCATACGCACTTCAAGTGGTTTGGCAGTCAAAGGTTTTGCTGGGAACACACGGATCCAGATTTTACCTTGACGTTTGATGTGACGGTTTGCCGCGATACGAGCCGCTTCAATTTGACGTGAGTTAATACGTCCCGATTCCGTTGCCTTGAATCCGATAGAACCGAAATCAAGTTTATTGGCGTTAGTAGCGTAACCACGGTTACGCCCTTTCATCATTTTACGATATTTAGTACGCTTAGGCATCAACATGATTAGTTAGCCTTTCGTCGTGGACGACGTTGTTGATCTTCGCCACGCTCTTCTTTAGTTTCTTTAGCTTCTGGTTGGATACCTTTAGTGAGAACCTCACCTTTGAAAATCCAAACTTTAATACCGATTACACCATACGTGGTGTGCGCTTCAGCAAAACCGTAATCGATTTTTGCACGAAGTGTATGCAACGGTACGCGACCTTCAAGGTACCACTCAGTACGAGCGATCTCAGCACCGCCAAGACGACCGGCAACTGAAACTTTAATACCTTTAGCGCCTGCACGTTGTGCATTTTGCATAACTTTTTTCATCGCACGGCGGAAAGCAACACGTTTTTCAAGTTGAGTCGCAACGTTTTCTGCAACGAGTTGTGCAGAAGCTTGTGCTTTTTTCTCTTCTTTGATGTTAACGGCTACCGGTTTACCGATAAGGGTTTGAAGAGATTCTTTGATTTTTTCAATGTCAGAACCTTTCTTACCGATGATGATACCAGGGCGAGCCGCGATGATCGTAACGCGAAGACGTTTCGCAGTACGCTCGATCACGATGTTGCTCACACCTGCGTAGTAGAGTTCTTTTTTCAAATAGGTACGGATTTTGTGATCTTCGCCCAAAGAAACCGCAGCTGTTTTAAAGTTAGGGAACCAACGAGATTCCCAGTTGCGGTTAATACCAAGACGAAGTCCGATAGGATTAACTTTATGACCCATAATTATTTACCCTCTACTTCTACCAAAATGTGTGCTGTCGGCTTACGGATTCCAGAAGCGGTACCACGTGCACGTTGAGTGAAACGTTTAAGTACCGGACCGTTATCAACACGGCATGATTTAACAATACAATCTTGCGCATCGATACCGCTGTTAGCTACTGCTGACGCAACCACTTTAGCGATGATTTTTGCCGCTTTGTTTGGAGTAAACTCCAAGGCAGCCATTGCTTGCTCTGCATTCATTCCTTGAACTTCGCGAGCGATCAAACGAGATTTAGTCGGAGATACGCGAACGAATTTTAATAGTGCTCTTGCCATATCTCTTCCTTATTTCCCGATTTTCTTTTGTACAGAACCTTTGTGGCCCTTAAACGTACGTGTTGGTGCGAATTCACCAAGTTTGTAACCGATGTGGTTTTCCGTTACGAAAACCGGTACAAACTGACGGCCATTGTGAACGGTAAAAGTCAAACCGATCATATCTGGCAAGATCACGCTACGGCGTGACCAAGTTTTGATAGGTTTGTTGCTTTTCGTCTCTTTGGCAGCAATCACTTTTTTCATAAGGTGTCCATCAACAAATGGTCCTTTTTTTACTGATCTAGCCATTATCTACCTCTTCGGATTTGATTTACGGCGAGTAATAATCAATTTATCACTTGCTTTCTTCTTACGTGTTTTAGCACCTTTAGTCGGTTTACCCCATGGAGTAACCGGGTGACGTCCTGAATTCGTTTTACCTTCACCACCACCATGCGGGTGATCGATAGGGTTCATCGCAGAACCACGCGTTTGAGGACGGATACCCATATGACGTGTACGACCCGCTTTACCAAGAACGATGTTGATGTACTCTTCGTTACCGACAGTACCGACAGTCGCCATACATTCACCCAAAACATAACGCATTTCACTTGACGGAAGACGAAGAGAAACGTATTTCCCCTCACGACCCATGATTTGTGCAGATGTTCCGGCTGAACGGACGATTTGTCCACCTTTACCCGGTTTAAGTTCGATGTTGTGAACGGTTGTCCCCACAGGGATATTCATCAATTTCATCGCGTTACCCGCTTTAATGTCCAAACCGCTCTCAGCAGCAGCGATAACATCACCGACTACCAAACCTTTAGGCTGGAGGATGTAACGTTTGTCACCATCTACGTAGTTAACAAGAGCGATACGACAGTTACGGTACGGATCGTATTCGATTGCTGCAACAGTTCCGGCAACACCGAATTTGTTACGTTTGAAATCAATAATACGATAAAGCTTTTTAGCTCCCGCTTCTTTATGACGTGATGTGATACGACCGTTGTTGTTACGTCCTGCAGCTGCTGGAAGTTTAATCAACAATGAGCGAACAGACGCTTTTGCCGTGATATCCGAGTTATCAACGTTGGTATAGAAACGTCGGCTCGGGGTTGTAGGTTTATACGTTTTGATCGCCATATTACACCGCCAAACTATCGATTTGTGCGCCTTCTGGCAATTTCACATAGAACTTTTTAAAGTCGTTTTGTTTACCAGCAAGACCACGGAAACGTTTTACTTTTCCGTCTTGGTTTAGTGAGTTAACGCGAGCCGGAACGATTCCGAAATACTCTCTAAACACCTCTTTAAGAGCGTTCTTTGTCATACGTGGAGACGTTTGAACAACGATTACACCCTCTTCTTGAAGACCAAGAGTCTTCTCTGTATACAGGATCGATTTGATATCAGTAATATCTGCCATCTTAGCTCTCTTTAGTCAGATTTTCCCATACCGCTTTTTCGATAACCACCGAACGGTATGTCGCAGCCAAAAAGGCGTTGAGTTCATTCTCTTCTACCACATAAGTAGAAGCAATGTTACGGAATGCAAGATAGGTATTCTCATCGAGAATCTTTTTCACCAACAACGCATCACGAACATTCAATGCATTGAACAACGCCAATGCGTCTTTTGTTTTACCCGTTGGAACATCAATCGAATCAACGATGAATAATTTCCCAGCGGTTGCCAAAGCATCCAACGCACATTTAAGCGCTAGTTTCTTTTGCTTTTTATTGATCTTTTGATCGTAGTTACGACCTGTGTTTGGCCCGTGTGCAATCGCACCACCAACAAAGATTGGTGAACGGCGTGAACCGGCACGTGCGCCACCTTTACCTTTTTGAGCCCATGGTTTTTTACCACCACCGCTAATTGTCGAGCGAGTTTTTGCCGATGCAGTGTCTGCACGGAGACTCGCTTGATACGATTTAACGTACAAGTAGAGGTTATGGGTGTTGATACCGCTAAAGCTCTCAGGCAATGCCAATTCAGAGGCTTTTTCGAATTTTTCGTTCAGTACAATCGCGCTCATTATTTCACTACCTTTACTCGACCTAGTGCACCGTTTGCGCCTGGGATTGAACCCACAACAACCAATACACCGTTTTCTGCGTCGTATGACATTACTTCATTTTTAACAGTAACTTGCTCGTTACCGTATTGACCTGACATTTTACGCCCTTTTTGGACTTTACCA
This sequence comes from Sulfuricurvum sp., assembly GCF_049587615.1. Classification (GTDB taxonomy): domain Bacteria; phylum Campylobacterota; class Campylobacteria; order Campylobacterales; family Sulfurimonadaceae; genus Sulfuricurvum. The sequence continues at coordinate 21,595 of NZ_JBAVEF010000025.1, read as the reverse complement.
GGCCATTCGCGGTTACCGATAGATCCACCCGTACGGTGAAAACGGTGACCGTGTGCGCCAGGTCCGCCGGCAAAGTTCCAACGTTTCATAACACCGGTAAAACCGCGACCTTTTGTGTTGAAAGACGATTTAACCGTTTTTGCATCCGCTAAAGGAGCCATATCCAAATCACCGGCTTCGGTGTTTGCAACTTCCAATGTAGCGAATTTGTTGAATTCAGCAGAAAGATTATATTTCTTTTGTTGACCTTCAACCGGTTTGTTTGTCGATTTGCCTTGGCTATACGCTACAAGCGCAACGCCGTCGTTCACTTCACAAACTTTCATCTCTTTTACTTTTAAAAGAGTTACTACTTTGCTAGCAGCACCGATAGTTCGGCTCATGCCGATTTTTTCTACAATGTATTCCACACCCTACTCCTTACTTGTCCATAGAGCGAACTTCTACGTCCACTTCCGGAGCCAAGTCAAGCTTCATCAACGAATCAACTGTATCTGGCGTAGCCGACACGATGTCGATCAAACGTGCGTGCATACGAATCTCAAATTGCTCACGAGCGTCTTTATTGACATGCGGAGATTTAAGAACCGTATATTTACGAATCTTGGTTGGCAAAGGGATTGGGCCGCGAATTTCCGCACCCGTTCGCTTTACAGCTTCAACAATAGAGGCAACTGAACGATCAAGTACACGATGATCGTACGCTCTAAGTTTTAAACGAATTTTTTCCATAATGTTTTCCTTAGATAAAAGAACTCGTCAGATCTTCTCTGACTATATAAGGCAGCGAAATTATATCGACATACCCCCTCAGGGTCAAGGATTTTAGGGGTAAAAAATGCTTAAAACATAAAATTTACTTCCTTTTTACAAGGAAGCTATGTTTTTTAGGGTATGATTTGCAGTATGAATACATTATTGGATGAGTACTATCGATACGATTTGCATAACGTCGGCTTTATCGAACGCAAACATGCCCTTAACGATGAAAGCACCCTCGTTTACGGAATAGCCCAGTCAGGGAAAACCGCTCTCATCAAAAGCTACCTCTTAGGCCACAAAAAGTCGACCTATCTCTATCTCGACTGCCGTGACATCCGTCTTGACGTTGATGAGCTCAATCGCTCCCTGAGTCAATTTTGCCGTGACAACAAAATCTCCATCCTCGCTCTGGATAACTACAATGATACGATTCATCTGTTCGAAATGAACCAGATTATCCTCTCATCCGAAACCCCGCTTGAATTGCCCTATCGTACAATACATCTTGAGTTACTTGATTATGAAGAGTTTTTAGCGTTTGAAACGAAATTTGACGGTACATCCCTGAGCAACTTTTTTCAACTCGGGGGATTTCCGGCCATGCATCGCATCGCCAGCGAAGATCGTGTTCTCTATCTCCAACGTGTTTTAAGCCGTGCATTGGAACCTATCGAATTTTCAATCCTTTCTCAAGCTTCCAAAATGGTAACCCAAAAAGTATCGGCTTTCAATCTCTACGAACGTCTTAAAGGGGAACGTAAAATTTCCAAAGACAAACTCTACCTCCATCTGCAATCGATGTTTGAACGGGGCTATCTTAAGCAGTTGAGTAAATTTAACCATCCCAGTGCCGTCAAAAAACTTTATCTCTGTGACATCGCGATCAAACACGCTTTGGCGCTTCAAAAACATTTCGGACGGGTTTTTGAAAATCTTGTTTTCTCAGAACTCGATAAGCACCACGTGGAGTGCTATTATGACGAAGGGATCGATTTTTATCTTCCACAGCGAGGGGTGATCATTTTGGCTTCACCGTTTGCCAACGAACATGCGCTCTTTAAAAAGGTGGAAGCGTTAGAGGGATTTATTGTATCGAATCGGGTACGAGAGGTTATTGCCGTAACGATGAATTTGGAGAGTACCCTCTCCCATCCGATCTCTCGGATCGAGATGATTCCGTTTGAGAGATGGGCATTGGGAGACGATACTTAGAAACGGTAGCCGACGCCGATAAACGGCCCTTGAATTTTGAGGGTTGAATAGATGTCATTTTCATCCAATTCAAGCGATTCATAACGGTAGCCCGCAACCGCTTCCAGACCGGCAAAGACTTCCCATGCAGCTTTGATACGCATATCGCTGATCGAATTTCCGCTGTACGCGACGTATTTAATATCGGCATCCAACCGAACCGGTAAGGTAGGAATGCTAACTGCGGCTGCAATATAACCCATCGGGATAACCACGTCAAAATTTTGATTAATGGTACCGGTCACTTCACCATTGATGATTTTTCCCGTCAATCCGATGTCAAGATCAACGACGTTATCGAGAATCTCGTAATACAATGTCGCATCCATTTGAGAAAGTTTGAGGGTATTGGTCCCGCCCAAACCATCCGATCCGCTGAAGGTTGTGTCCGGTGTAAAGTCAGCTCTAAGATTGGGGAGAACCGGAACGGGGTGTTCCAAATACAACCCTACTTGGTACTGTGAATCGCTGTCGTTGTTCACATGGGTATTCGACGTGACCCCATTCTCGGTGTATCTAAAATCCCCTTTCGCTTCAGGCATATAATAATCAGCTTCAATCCCAAACCCGGCCAGCGTTGACGCAGAAGCCAAAGCACTTCCGACACAAAGAGCTAAAAATACTTTGTTCATCATTTCTCCTCTAAATATAATATGGTAGTATTCTATCTAAAAAAGGGAGAGAAATGCCCTTATGCGGTATCGATGAGGCGGGACGGGGTCCTTTAGCCGGACCACTTACCATCGCAGGAGTCATCTTGCATCAGACGATTGAAGGGCTCAACGACTCCAAAAAGCTGACTGAGAAGAAACGGGAAGAACTCTTTGATATTATCACTCGAAACTCTGTTTATCATATCGCACGATTCAGTGTGGCGCAAATCGATGAACTCGGACTCTCCGTATGTTTGGCCGCAGGATTGCGTGAGATCATGAGCGTATTGGGTGAAGCGGATTATCTGTATGACGGTAATTCTAAATTCGGCGTCAGCGGTATACGAACGATGGTAAAAGCCGATGCAACGGTTCCTGAAGTAAGTGCCGCTTCAATCTTAGCGAAAGTAACGCGTGACCGGGAAATGCAAGAGCTCGCACTTCAGTATCCTCAATACGGATTTGATGGACATAAAGGATACGGTACCGCGTCCCATATCGAAGCATTGCGTCTCTACGGGCAATGTGAAATCCATCGCAAAACGTTTAAACTTAAATCGCTGCAGCCAACTTTGTTTTAGAACCTCATCGCTATAATAATCGTAAAAAAGAGAGTTTATGGTATCACTGACCCATATTGAAGCGGCACTGGCCGCGATCGATGCCGAAGTTAAAGCATTGCTGTACAATCAATCCCTTTCACTCACTGAAAAAGACGAGAAAATGCTGCCGTTGTTACGGGAAAGCAAAGTACTGAAACAAACGTATGAAGATTTATGTTATTTACGGGATAATCCGCCAAGTGCGCCGGGAGGTTGTAAAGCCGGACAATACAGAGAAGAAGAAAAATAATTCGGATGATTAATTGTAAAAAAGGGAAGTGGCTCTTCCAGATACCTGCGGCACAAAACATGAACGGGTGTGCTGCTGTATTCCTACCCTGACACGTTGTCCGTCCATACCCTTGCACAGGTCTAGAAGAGTTGGTCGAATTATAGCCATTTGAAGCTGTAAATGCAAGATGGTGGTATAATAACTCCATGATTTACCTCATCACCGCCCTCGATGCCGAAGCCAGAGCTTTGTGCGATCACTACCGTCTCAAACGCAATGGCGTGCTCCCATACACCCTATATACGGGAGATGGCGTTTTGCTTCTCGTCACCGGAATGGGTAAAAGTAACGCCGCTATGGCGGTAAGCGCGCTTTTGGGATGGCGGATCCCTCAACCGGAAGATATTTTGATCAATATCGGAATTTGCGGCGCACCCTCCACCTATCGCGTAGGTGAAGCGCTGGTAATCCACCAAATTATTGAGGGAAACCGACGCTATTATCCCGATATTCTCTATACCCATCCTCTCCGCGAGAGCCCTCTGCTGTGTATCGATACCCCTCAATCCGATGAAGCGCATTATCCTGTCGATATGGAAAGTTCCGGAGTCTTTCAAGCAGCATCACGATTTTTTAAACTCCATCAAATGGGATACCTGAAAATCGTCTCCGATCATTTTACTCCGGATACGGTTACCAAAGAGGGGGTGATTCATCTCATCCGTTCCCATCTCTCCACGCTCGATACTTTGTGCCGGAATCTCAGTGCCGCCCACACTGTAAATTCTCTCTTTACACACGATGAAAAGGGTGAAATCGAAGCCTTTAAAACCCATTTTACCAAAAGCCAGGGAAATCTTCTCGAAGATGCGCTCTGCTACGCCCGGCTCAAAAATCCGAGCCATGCACTCCCTCTGACCAATACGCCGATACCCGATTCCAAACGCGAAAGGTCTGCACTCCTTGAAGATCTCATCACCACCCTCACCGCCTAAGCTCTTTTCCCATCTTTACATTGAAAAAGGGGTACTGGACCATCCTCATACCCGTACGCTCATCGAGAAATTCGATGCTTCGCACATCATTGTAATCGACCATTACAAAGAAGTTTTTAACCGTTCAAACCAAAGCTTCGGTGCTCAAAGCAGTGCCAAAAAACTGATCCTCGCCCGCAAAGAGGGGAAATTCCTCCACGAGGGGAGCCAGTACAGTGACGGATTCGGCCATAAGCAGTTTTTCTACGCTTCAAGTGTCATGGGATGCCTGTATGACTGCGATTACTGCTATTTGCAGGGACTTTATCCATCGGCTAACACTGTGTTATTCGTTAACCTCGAAGATGCCTTTGCACAGCTGCTCCCCTACCTCGGATCCGATACCCTCGTAGCGACCTCATACGACACCGATACCCTTGCCATTGAATCGCTAACACACCAAACGTTGATGTGGCTCGAATTTGCTGCACAACAGAACCATCTCCATCTCGAAATCCGTACCAAAAGCGCCAATATCAGAGCACTCAAAAACATCTCTCCCAATGAGCGGGTCACCCTTGCGTGGACCCTCTCCCCCCAAGAGATCATCGAGCGGTACGAACATGCTACCCCCTCCCTCGAAAAACGCTTAGGTGCCGCGAGAGAAGCGATAGCATTAGGATGGAAGGTGCGCCTGTGCATCGATCCCGTTATCTATACCGACCAATTTGACACCCTCTACCCCAATCTGATAGAGACGATTTTTGCTACCCTTGATCCCGATACGATTGAACAGCTTACCCTCGGAAGTTTTCGGATGTCGCAAAGCCACCTCCGCTCTTTAAAAAAACTTCGCCGCAGCGATGTCGCATTTTATCCCTATACGGTACATAATGAGATGGCGACCTATCCTGAAAAGATTGAAACGCAAATTTTAGAAACCCTTTTGGCCAAAGCGACAAACTATCTACCGATGGAAAGGATACGAACATGGCAACGGCAATCGTAACAGGAAGCAGCAGCGGGATAGGGGAAGCCATTAGCCGGATGCTGCTCGAAGAAGGGTATAACGTCATCGGACTCAGCCGCCGATCGGGTGAGATTGAACATCCTGCTTTTCGACATATCCAATGCGATTTGAGCAAAGCGGATGCGATCGAAACGATCAAAACAGAGTTGTTAGCCATCAAGGATTTAAAACTACTGATAAACTGTGCCGGATTCGGTCGATTTGAACCGCATGAAGAGTTGAGTCCACAAACCATCACGGAGATGATCGCGGTCAATCTCACCGCACCCCTACTCCTCACCAATCTGTTGCTACGCCCCCTCAAAGCGTTGAAAGGGATCATTATCAACATTACCAGTATCGAAGCAACCCGCCATGCCAAATTTTCGGCTCTCTATACCGCTACCAAATCAGGTTTGCATGCTTTCGGGCACACCCTGTTCGAAGAAGTGCGTAACAGCGGCGTCAGCGTTGTGACGATCAATCCCGATATGACTGAAACACCGTTTTTTGAGGATCTCCGCTTCGGAGTGGGAGAAAGTGACGAGGTGAAACTGTTTGCTTCGGATATCGCCGAAGCGGTCCATAATCTCCTCTCGATGCGTCAAGGGCTCAGTATCACCGAGCTTACCATTCGCCCACAGCGGTTCGGGATTACAAAGAAACGGTAACGGAACCTTTTTTGCTTTAGTCATTAAAAATTTATCTCATTTGGTCGATATAGATTCCATTATGATAATGTAAAAGGGCTTGTGATGGCTGGTACTATTAATTCACTCGGACTTGGATCTGGAGTTTTGACATCGGACGTTATTGATAAGTTAAAAGCTGCTGATACAGCGTCACTTATTACGCCGATTGACGGCAAAATAACATTACAAAAGCAAAAAGATGCCGCATTAAGTCTTTTGGGCAGTCTTATGACAACATTCAAGAGCAGTGTCGATGCAATGGGAGACAGTAGTCTTTATCAACAAAGAAGTGTCACAGGGAATAATTCCAGCGTCAGCGTCACGGTAAACTCAGGGGTCGCAACACAATCGTTTTCAATTTCGAATACACAAATGGCGTTAGCCAATGTCAAAGAATCAGGAACTTTTAGTGCACTTACCAGCACCGTTGCCACTGGATCCGGAACAATGGGGTTGACAATAAACGGTACAACGTACGATATCAACTATACAGCAGCAACGACATTAAGTGAGTTGAAAGATGCAATTAACAGTGTTGCCGGTAGCAGCGTGAAAGCATCAACACTGCAGGTAGGCACCAATGATTATCGTCTCGTTTTGACATCAGTGCAAACAGGTGTAAATCAAACTATCAGCCTCACCGATTCAGTGGGGGGTTCCCTCGATACCAAGTTGCTGGCCTATGATGCGGCGACCAATCCAACAGGAATGGAAGAGATTCAGGCGGCGCGGGACGCCTCTTTTAAATACAACGGAATTACGCTCACACGAAGCAGCAATGTTATTTCCGATATTACCCCCGGGGTCACGATCAATCTGCTTGGAGATAACGGGAGTACCAATATTGCTATTGTGCAAGACACACAAGCCATTGCGGATGCGATGAGTTCATTTGTCCAAAATTACAACTCATTAACCTCTCAACTTACCAGCATGACCACTACCGATGTAGAAGCTGGAAAAGTGGGTATTTTCAACGGGGACAGCTCTATCAATTTGATTACCCGCGAAATCAACCAGCTGGTTACATCGGTTGATAGCAAGGGGCTATCTCTGGCACAATTCGGCATCGACCTCAGTCAAGAAGGGACAATGAGTTTCAACAGTTCGACATTTACTTCCAAATTTAATGAAAATGCAACGCTTGCAGAAAATTTTTTCAGCGGTATGACAACTGTCAATGCAAATGGAAGTACAACGCGTGTCGATGGCTTATTCACTTCTATGACTTCTCTATTGGATCGTTATACCGGCGTAAAAGGGATGATCGAGACATTAACTACCAGCTCATCCAATGAACTTAAAACACTTAATGAAAATAAAAAGAGTGCCCAAGCTATGTTGAATTCACGATACGAGGTGATGTCTGCCCGGTTTGCCCGATATGACTCCTTAATCAGTCGTTTAAACAATCAGTTCAGTTCCCTCCAACAGCAAATCAGTATGGCGGTCAACGGAACAAATAACTAATATTGGTATTAATCTTGCTTATCTCTAGTATCTAGGCTGATAGGACATCTAATGCTCAATGAAAAAAATATCCTTATTACCGGTGGTACCGGCAGTTTTGGCAAACAATTTGTCAAAACTATTTTAAAACACTACCAACCCAATAAAATCATTATTTATTCCCGTGACGAGCTCAAACAATATGAAATGGCTCAACGTTTCAATGATCCGTGTATGCGCTATTTTATCGGAGATGTGCGGGATTTAAAGCGTTTGGAAAATGCGATGAACGGCGTTGACTATGTCGTCCACGCTGCGGCCCTTAAACACGTTCCTATCGCTGAATACAATCCCATGGAATGTATCAAAACCAACATCAACGGGGCTCAAAATGTCATCGATGCCGCATTGCATTGCGGTGTTAGCCGTGTTATCGCCCTATCCACCGATAAAGCCGCCAGCCCTATCAACCTCTATGGTGCCACAAAACTCGCTAGTGATAAGCTCTTTGTAGCCGCCAATAATATCCGGGGAGGAAAAGATATCCGTTTTTCCGTCGTTCGTTACGGCAATGTTTTAGGTTCACGCGGTTCTGTTGTCCCCTTTTTTCAAAAACTGATTAACGAAGGGGCTATGGAACTTCCGATAACGGATGAACGGATGACCCGTTTTTGGATTACGCTGCAAGAGGGGGTTGACTTCGTCCTCAAGAATTTTGAGCGTATGCACGGCGGTGAGATATTTATTCCTAAAATCCCTTCGATGAAAGTCATCGATGTAGCCAGCGCAATAGCACCGCATCTTCCCCATAAAATTGTAGGTATTCGACCGGGAGAAAAAATGCATGAGGTGATGTGCCCACGCGATGATTCTCATCTCACTCTCGAATTTCACGATCACTATGTCATTAAACCTTCCATACAATTTACTGAAAATGCCGATTTTTCGAAAAACAACTGCGGAGAGACAGGCCATCTTGTCGAATATGGATTTAAATACAGCTCTGAAACAAACACCCAGTGGCTCACTCCTGAAGAGTTATTAGAAAAAATTGCTCTCACTCAAAGTGAAGAGAAATGAAAACAGATTTCTCTGCTTGGGTTTACTGCCGAAGTGAACATAGTGTTAACGTAGTCCATCGGAATTGCATTCCGATGGCGTATAAAAGGAAATAATCGTGCTTCCGTATTCGACTCAGCTCATTGAAGAGGATGACATTGCTGCCGTTGTGGAAATTCTAAAAGGTTCTCACCTCACACAGGGTGCTAAAGTCGAAGAGTTCGAAGAGGCAATCGCCCGTTATGTCGGGGCACGTTACTGCGTCACTTTTAATTCAGCTACTTCGGCTTTGCATGCAGCCTACGATGCCTGCGGTATCGGGGAGGGAGATGAGATCATTACCACACCGATCAGTTTTGTAGCAACCTCCAATATGGCCGTCGCACTGGGTGCAAAACCGATATTTTGCGATATAAAAATGGACGGAAACATCGACGAAACCCTGATCGAGCCCCTCATCACTCCACGCACAAAAGCGATCGTCCCCGTCGATTTTGCCGGAAAACCCGTTGCCATCCAGACGATCGGAGCCCTTGCGAAAAAACATTCTCTTGTTCTGATTGAAGATTCATCCCATGCATTCGGAAGTGATCTCAACGGACAAAAAATCGGCTCATTCGCCGATATGACGATTTTCAGCTTCCACGCCATAAAACCGATCACTACCGGAGAGGGAGGCGCCGTTGTTACCGATAACGAAGAATTCGCCCGGGCACTCCGTCTGTTTCGTTCTCACGGAGTGATAAAGAAACAACTCTGGAATTCGGATATGGTGAGTTTGGGATATAACTTTCGCCTGACTGAATTTGCCGCCGCGCTGGGGCTCTCGCAGCTGCATAAATTGGACCGCTTTATCAATACCCGCAACCATATTGCCCGGTATTACGATGAGCGCTTTCAAGGACACAAACTCTTTTTTACGATTCTCATCGATTCTACCGAACAAAGTGCACGCCATCTCTACCCTCTTTTACTAAACCCTGAACTGCATTGTCTCAAAGAGGAAATTTTTACGGAATTGCAAAACAGAGGAGTTGGGGTACAAGTTCACTATAAACCCATATACCAAAACAGTTTTTATAAAGAGCGTTTTGGAGAGATTAGATTACCTAGTAGTGAGCTCTTTTATAAAAGTGAACTCTCTATCCCCTGCCATCAAAAAATGAGCATGGAAGATGCGCTCTATGTCGCCGATACCGTGCTGGAAGTGATTGAAAAATATTCCCATCGCGGATGTAGTTTTTAAAGGAGAATCAATGCGTGTGGCTATCATTCCAGCCCGAGGCGGTAGTAAACGGATACCGCGCAAAAACATCAAACCCTTTGCCGGGTTGCCGATTATGGCACACAGTATCAAGGCGGCGCAAGAATCGGGTCTGTTCGATCGGATCATCGTCACCACTGATGATGAAGAGATCGCAGAGGTTGCCCGTACTTACGGGGCGGAAGTGCCGTTTATCCGTCCAAAAGAGCTCAGTGATGATCATACGGCTACCATCCCTGTTATCGCCCATGCGATTCAAACACTCCAAAAAGAGGGATCTCAAATCGATGCCGCCTGTTGTATCTATGCGACCGCACCGTTTGTCCGCGCTGAAGACATTAAACATGCCTACGAAGCGCTAATCCATCATCAAAAAAGCTATGCCTTTCCCGTCACCACCTTTCCTTTTCCTATTTTTCGAGGGGTGAAGCGCGATGTTGAGGGAAATATCGAAATGTTCTGGCCGGAACATTTTGCAACCCGAAGCCAGGATCTGCCGGAAGCTTACCATGATGTCGGGCAGTTTTACTGGGGCAAGCCCGAAGCATGGCTCGGCGGAATACCGATCTTCTCGGATGCGGCAACAACGATTGTATTGCCTCGCCATTTGGTTCAAGATATCGATACACCTGAAGATTGGATCCGCGCCGAGCTCATGTACCAAGTCCTTTTTCCCGTATGAATCTCCTTATTCGCGCCGATTCTTCGAGTACGATCGGGCTGGGGCATATTATGCGCGATCTCGTTCTCGCACAGCAGTATCCCGATGCCGCAATCCTCTTTGCCTGTCAAAATTTAAGTGGAAATATCATCGATCAAATCCCCTATCCTGTTCACATCCTAAAATCAAACGATCCCGAAGAACTTATTCCTCTCATCCGTGCTTATAAAATCGATCTCCTTATCATCGATCATTACGGTATCAATGAAGCTTTTGAGCGAAAAATCAAGGAGAAAACAGGGGTTAATATCCTGTGTTTGGACGATACGTACGAAAAACATCATTGCGATATTCTCCTCAACCATAATATCTCAGCCGATAAAAGCCGTTATGTAGGATTGGTTCCTCCCCATTGCATTCTTCGATGCGGCGGCGAATATACTCTGATACGGGATGAGTTTCGATCCGAAAAGCAGAGAAAAAGAGAAAAGATTTATGATATTTTCCTCTCCATGGGAGGGACAGACCCGACCAATGCGACACTTCGTATTCTAAAAACCTTGAGCGATGCTTACCGAATATGCGTCGTTACTACTTCGGGAAACCCCCATCTGAGCGAACTGAAAACCTTTGTTCAAGAAAAAATAAACATAACGTTAGAGGTAAATTCAAAACGTATGGCACAACTGCTCCATCAAAGCCGCTTAGCCATTATCCCCCCGAGTGTCATGGTTCATGAAGTCCTTTTTATGGGAGTCCCCTGTATCACCGTCCAAACAGCGTCTAATCAAAAAGATATGTTTGACTATTTACAAAAAGAGAATTATGTCGTTTTGGAGGAATGGGATGCCGATGCAGTTACTCGATTTTACAACGCTTGATACTGGGCAGCTAACATTGGTGTTATCATGGCGCAATCACCCAAATATTCGTAAATGGATGCTCCGAGACAATGAAATTTCCATGGAAGAACACCTCTGTTTGGTCCAATCTCTCAAAAAGCGATCCGATAAACGCTATTTTTTACTCCAAAGATCTCAGGATTACCTCGGTGTGGTCGATTTAACGGATATTACAGCGACGGGAGCGGAGCTAGGGATCTACGCCAATCCCGATCTTCACGGTGTCGGCAAACTATTGATGTCTGCTTTGATCGATTACGCACACGAGACACTCAAACTGACCCATCTTATCGCCAATGTTTTTGCAGATAATGAGAAAGCTAAAGATTTGTACCAAAAATTCGATTTTGTAGAAATCCGTCGAACCGCCTATAACGGTAGAGAAATGATCACCCTGGAGCGTACCCTATGACTATCGGTAACCACAACCTAAACGAAAAAGTTTTTATCATCGCCGAACTCTCCGCCAACCATAACGGCTCGCTCGAAACGGCACTCAAAACGATTACCGCCATGAAAGAAGCGGGTGCCGACGCAATCAAACTCCAAACGTATACCCCCGGTACCATCACCCTCGATTGTGATACCGAGATGTTTACCATTTCTCAGGGGACCTTGTGGGATAAACGAAAATTTCACGACTTGTACGCAGAGGCAATGACCCCGTGGGAGTGGCATGAGCAACTCTTCAACCACGCCAAAAATTTGGGGATGGAGGCATTTTCATCCCCTTTTGACCCCAGTGCCGTCGATTTTCTCTCCAAGCTCGAGGTTCCGGCGTATAAAATCGCCAGTTTTGAGATCACCGATATTCCTCTGATCGAATACACTGCCGCAAAAGGTAAACCGATTATTATTTCAACGGGCATTGCGACCCTTAGCGACATCGAAGAGGCACTGGAAGCATGCCGCCGCTCCCGGAACGATCAAATTACCCTCCTCAAATGCACCTCAGCCTATCCGGCGGCCCTCGAGGAGATGAATCTCCTCACGATCGCCGATATGCGGGAGCGTTTCGACGTTACTGTGGGACTTTCGGATCATACGATGAGCCTGAGCGCACCCGTAGCCGCCGTTGCCCTCGGAGCGCGGGTCATCGAGAAACATTTTATTTTGGATCGCGGCATGGGGGGAGCCGACAGTGCGTTTAGTTTGGAGCCTGCCGAATTTCGGGCGATGGTAGATGCCGTGCGCGATACCGAAAAATTGATGGGGAAAGTGACGTATGAACTCTCCGCTAAAAGCCTCAAATCGCGCGAATTTTCCCGCAGCCTCTTTGTGGCCGAAGATGTCAAAGCCGGAGAGATCGTCACCGAGCGCAATGTCCGCTCCGTCCGCCCAGGATTTGGAATGGCACCCAAAAACCTCCCTGCTGTTTTGGGAAAACACTTCGTTTCCGATACCCCGAAAGGGACACCTCTTGCTTGGGATCATATTCGATGAGGATTGCCGTCGTTTCTCACGATGCCGGAAGTTCTGAACTGCTGTGTGCACTGGTAAAAGAGTATCAAGAGCACGTCTCATGGCATATTTTTGCAAAGGTTCCCAGTCCTATGGCAACGATTTGCGAACGCCATGCTTTAACCTTTTCCCCCATCGGAAATGTGCACGAACAGCTCGAAGCGCTCCATCTTGATCTTCTCCTCTTCGGCACCGGATGGCAGGATACATGTGAACGCCCCTATGTAGACTACTGCCGAGTTCACAGCATCCCTACCGTCGCCTTTCTGGATCACTGGACAAACTATCGGGAACGGTTTGGATATCCGCAGCAGGGATGGGAAAGAAATCTGGGGGACTTTACCGCGGTACATGATGAAAAAGCGTATACGATTGCGGCATCGCTTGCTCTCCCAAATCTCCTAAAACTGCCCAATTACTATCTTCAAAACCTCATCCAAGATGCCCTAAAACATCCCGTGAGTGCATCGAATCATCTTTTGTTTTTAAGCGAACCGACCGATGCCGTTGCCGAGCGGACCTACGGCGATCCGCTGTACTGGGGATTTACCCAATACACTGCACTCCAGGAAATTTTGGAACGCTTTGAGCAGTTTGCATGTCAAACCCTCATTATCCGTCTCCACCCCAGCGAGACCTCTTCGAACTATGAATCCCTTTGCCAACGCTATCCTCATATCCTTGTTCAGATCCACGACGCCCACTCCGAAGATCTGATAGACGAGCTCATGAGGGCTAGAATGATTATCGGATTTGACACGATGGCGCTTTATATCGCGGCGCTTTTGGAAAAACCGGTTATCTCCTACCTCCCTTCCGCAACACGTGATTTTCTCCTCCCTTTGCCTTCCGAGAGACAATTAAAGGATTTAAACGATTTCCGCCCGGAACTGCTGATGCCTTGCCCTCTTCCTATGGATGAATTCGGTATGGATTTTGCTTCCTTCCTACAGATTGTTACGAAGGCTGATTAAATGGGAACGACACCCCTTAACGCACTTATTATCGGCGCCGGCAGTATCGGGGGGTTGATCGATTCTCCCGATTCCGAAGCGATCAGCAGCCACGCGCACGCGTATGCTGTGTCTCCGGACACAAAACTCATCGCCATTTGCGAACCGTACGAGACGAATGTCCTTCTGTTTCAAAAAAAATGGGGAAAGATCACATGTTACACTTCTCTTGAACATGTACCCGAGGATTCTACCTTTGAGATCGCTTCCATCGCTTCATCGACCGCACAACACGCTGAACATCTGTTAACGCTGCTGGAACGTCCTGATTGCTTCTCTATCCTTTGTGAAAAACCGCTGGTCGCTACCGCCAAAGAATTTCGGCTGCTCAAAAAAGTGCTTAAACAGACCCCTAAAAAAATACTGATTCATCTGATGCGCCGCTATAACCCTTCTTTTATTGCCCTCTCCGATCGGCTGCGTGCAGGAGAATTCGGACACATCCTAGGCTTTAGCGGAACCTGTACCAAGGGGCTTCTCCATAACGGCTCCCATCTCCTCGGAGTTTTAACCCATTTTTTCGGAAAGATCACGGCGCTTACTCCGATTTACGCCCAACGCGTGGATGGGGATCTGTGTGGAGACTTTGCGGTTGGTTTCGATCGGGTACACGGAGTGGTGAACGTACTCAACGATCCGGGATACTCATTTTTTGAACTGACCCTATGGTATGAAAACAGTGTGATTAAAATCATCGACGGGGGACAACGAATCGAAATTTTGTCGAAAATTCCCTCACCCCACTATGAGGGGTATTTTACCCTTGAGCTCACCGAAACTATCCAAACCGATTTATCCCGTTATGCTCTCCATTCTCTCGAATTTTTACTGCGAGAAAGCGATAACGTGTGCAGGGCTATTCTCAAAGAGCACCTGCACCTGCACAAAATGATTTTTAAAACTTTCAACAAAGAGAACCTTGCATGAAACTAGCCATTAACGGCGGAGCCAAACTCCGCACGACCCCTTTCCCCGCCTACAATACAATCGGAACCGAAGAAGAAGAAGCCGCCCTTCGGGTACTGCGCAGCGGTAAACTCTCCACCTATCTGGGAACATGGCACGCTGATTTTTACGGCGGGCCGGAAGTACGTGCCCTTGAATCGGAATGGGCGGCCTATTTCGGCGTCAAACATGCGATCAGTGTCAACTCCGCAACATCAGGACTCTATGCCGCCGTCGGAGCCTGCGGGATCAGTCCGGGGGATGAGATCATCGTCTCCGCCTACACGATGAGCGCTTCCGCAACCGCCGCCCTCGTCTACGGTGCGATTCCGATTTTTGCCGATATCGAAGAGGAGTACTACTGCCTCGATCCTAAAAGCATTGAAGCCAAAATCACCCCCCGCACCAAAGCGATCATCATCGTCGATATTTTCGGTCAGCCGTATGATCGCGATGCGATCAATGCCATTGCCAAGAAACATAATCTGTACGTGATCGAAGACACCGCTCAGGCTCCCGGTGCGATGTTAGGCGATAAATACGCGGGAACCCTCGGAGATATCGGGATCTATTCACTCAATTACCACAAACATATCCATACCGGAGAGGGGGGGATCATCGTTACCGATGACGATACCCTCGCTGAAAAACTCCGTCTCATCCGCAACCACGCCGAAGCGGTCCTCTCCGCTAAAGGAATTCAGGATAGAAGCGAACTCATCAACATGGTCGGTTTCAACTACCGAATGACCGAAATCGAAGCGGCCATTGCCCGATGCCAGCTCAAAAAACTCCCTACGTTACTGGAGCAGCGTTTAGAAAATACCGCCTACCTCAATGAACAACTGGCGCAAATCCCCTGTATTCTGCCCACTAAAATCAGAGAGGGAGCGAAACACGCCTTTTACGTCCATCCGCTCCAATTCGACGCCGAGATCGCCGGAATGCACCGCAACCGTTTCATCGATGCCATCAAAGCTGAACTCCCGCCCACCCTTCTGCGGGAAGAATCGACGGTACTGCTCAGTTACGGCTATGTCAAACCGCTCTATTTACAGCCGCTCTATCAAGAACGGATCGCTTTCGGACGCGACGGCTATCCGTTTAGCCTCAGTAACGTCACCTACCCCCAAGGGCTCTGTCCGATAACCGAAGAGATGCACTATCATCGCCTCGTCACCCATGAGTTTATGCGCCCGGGGATGACCAAAAGCGATATGGACGATGTCGTGAGCGCCTTTCAAAAAGTGTGGGACAACAAAGCGGAGCTTTTATGAGATTAGAGGGAGAACACCTATATTTACGGCCGATTGAAGAGAGGGATGCGAGAGGAAATTATCCTCATTGGCTCAACGATCCTGACGTATGCCGATACAATTCGCACGGTGATATCACGTATACACGGGAAATGGCTCAAGCCTATATTTCCAGCGTGACCGACAATCCAGCCTACGCTGTTTTTGCCATCTGTTTGCGAAAAGACAACCGCCATGTCGGCAATATAGCCCTTCAGCAAATCTCATCGAAAAACCAAAGTGCCGAGTTCGCCATTTTGATCGGCGAGCCTTCCGCTTACGGAAAAGGGATCGGATATGAGGCAGGGAAACTTCTCCTTGATCATGCTTTTCATACATTGAAGCTTCATCGGATTTATTGCGGAACCCACATCGAAAATATTGCCATGCAACACTTGGCATTGAAGCTTGGGATGAGCGAAGAAGGACGGCGGCGTGAAGCCGTTTTTAAAAATGGAAAATTTGCCGATGTAGTGGAATACGGTTTACTCACTACAATCTCTAAAAAGGAGCCAGAATGACCAAACAAACAACTTTTACCGATACCCCCTCAACCAGCTATGGCGAACCTCTTTACAAAGATTATCTTCAATATTGCACCCGCTGCTGTATGCCCAGCTCAAATGAGGGAATGCAGTTCGATGAGCTCGGAATATGCTTAGCCTGCCGTGCTCAAGAGCAAAAAATGCGAATTAACTGGAAAAAAAGCGAAGCCGTTTTACGGGAGACACTCGAGAGCTATAAAGAAAAAGCGGGGGATAACTACGACTGTATTATCCCGATCAGCGGAGGTAAAGACAGCGTTTTTCAGCTCCATGTCCTCAAAAAAGTGTACGGAATGAAACCCCTCGCCGTCACTTTCAACCATAACTGGTACTCCGAAACGGGTAAATACAATCTCGATAACGCATTAGAAAAACTCGAAATCGATCACATCATGTTCACCCCCAACAAAGCTTTGGTCAAAAAACTGTTTGTCAAATCGTTTTACAAGATCGGTGACTCCTGCTGGCATTGTCATGCGGGGGTGGGGGCATTCCCGCTTCAAATCGCCGTCAAATTCAACATTCCCCTCCTCATCTGGGGGGAATCGGTATGTGAAAGCAGCGGTCGTGCCGATTTTCGGGATAACGTCCAAAAATTCGACCGTGACTATTTCACTAAAGTCTCGGCAAAACTCTACCCTGAACAGATGATCGATGAGGAGATCACCCGCAAAGACCTCAAACCGTTTGAGCTCCCGAGTTTTGAGGATATCGAACGTGTCGGTGTCGTCGGCCTGCATCTGGGCGATTACCTCTTTTGGGATGATGAGCGTCAGATGGAGTTCATCAAAAAAGAGTATGATTGGCGTGAAGAGCACCGTCCGGGACACTACAAAGGGTTCAAAGGAAACGAATGCAAATTTGAAACCCTCCACGATCATATGAAATATGTCAAACGGGGATTCGGGCGGGGAACCGATCAGGCGAGCGCCGATGTACGTGCCGGATTGCTTACCCGTGAAGAGGGGTTTGAGATCGCCAAAAAATACGACCAGCAACGTCCCGCCTATCTGGACGAATTTTTAGATATGGCCAACATCACCGAAGAGGAGTACACCAATGTCCTCAAAGCGATGCGTCAGGGAAAATTTAGAGAGAGCCGATGAACCTAACCGATTACACCGCGACCGAATTATTAGAACAACTCAGATCAAAAGCGATCACCCCCAAAGAGATCGCGCAAAGCTGCATCCAAAGAATCCGAGAAATCGATCCCCAAGTCAATGCCTGGGAATATTTCGACGAAGAGGCAATAGAAGCACAACTCACAAAAATCGGTGGCTACGCCCAAGAAGATTATCCCCTTTACGGTATCCCTATCGGGGTCAAAGACATCTATAATACATTCGACATGCCGACACAAATGGGCTCACCCCTGTGGCGCGATTTCACCCCCGGCAATGACGCACGTCTTATCCACTATCTCCGTCGCTCAGGTGCCATTATGCTGGGCAAAACCGTTACCGCAGAGTTTGCCGTCCACTATCAGGACAAAACCCGTAACCCCCATGATCTTGCCCGCTCTCCCGGAACCTCTTCGAGCGGTTCAGCCGTTGCCGTCGCGACCGGAATGGTTCCGCTAGCTCTAGGGTCGCAAACCGCCGGATCGATCGGCCGACCTGCCAGCTATTGCGGTATCTACGGATTCAAACCGACTTTCGGAGTGCTGCCCCGTATCGGAGTTCTCAAAACAACCGATTCCCTCGATACCCTCGGATTTTTCAGCCGCAGCGTTGAGGATTTGAGTTTGATGTTCGAAGCTTCCCGTGTACATGGTGAAAACTATGAATTTGTCCACCGATATATTGATCATTATTCCCCCAACCCGGATAAAATCTATCGTATCGGGATTGTCAAACACCCGCGTTGGGAGGAGGCATCTCCATACGCTAAAGAGCAATTTGCACAATGGTGCGAAAGGATAAAAGATCCGAGACTAAAGTTCGAAGAGGTCACACTCCCCCCGTTTTGTGATACCATTCATGCAACCCATCAATGCATCTATGACAAATCACTCGCCTACTATTTCAAAGACGAATACGCCAACCATGAACTTATGAGCCCCATTTTTTACAATATTATCCAGGAAGGGCTTACTATTTCAAAAGAGCAATACCAAGAAGCTCTCGAAAAACAGTCCCGTGAAACACGCGAATTTGACACATGGATGGATTCTTATGATCTTTTAATCACCCTTGCCACCGCCGATGAAGCTCCGATAGGACTTACAACCCCCGATATTCCCGATTCCAATCTCATTTGGACCTATTTGGGGCTCCCAATCATCACGGTACCCGCATTGCAAGGTTCCAATGGACTACCGATTGGGATCAATCTGATCGCCCGGAAATATCACGACAAAACACTTCTAGAGTTTGCATCATTACTCGAAAAAATCAATATTATTCGTAAAACCATATCCATTACACCAAAATTAGAAGGACTTATACCAAATGAACGATAATACAAAACGCCTTGACCCTATTTTTGAAAAAAATTTACAGGCTCTCTTTCATACAAATTCCCGCCTCGCGGCCCGACTTTTTGTTATCGAGGAAAATAGTCGCTTCGAAGTATACCAAGGTAAAGATCCTGCTGATATCAATCTTGTTGATATGGAAAAAGGGATCATTTTTTATGAAAATCCGACTCAAGATGCTGTAGCGATGGTAGAAAATTTTCGTAAAGACTATCAGCTTCCGTATCGCTATTTTTTTGGAATCGGAAACGGTCTCGTAATCCAGATGCTTCTCAAAGATCCTCAAATTTCCAGAATCATTGTTATCGAACCTAATATTGAACTCTATTATATTCTTATGCATATGATGGATTTTTCAGAATCTATCATCGCAGGTAAACTCGTATTGGAGAGTGTCGAGTTTTTTACATATCCGCAGGCACACCATTATCTATATAATTCACAGTCGCAGTTTTATGCCAAACTTTTTGCACTTGAAACGACTTCTCCCTATTACGAACAATTTTATGCTGATGAGATGAAAGAGGTCGTGTCCATTATGAGCAAAGCCTTTGAATCAACCATTATCGGGTATGGTAATTGTTCGATTGATACACTTATGGGAATTGAGCACCATATTAAAAATCTCCCGGCGATGGTCAAAGGGCCGAAAATTACTGATCTTCTCGGTCAAAAACATCCGGATACCGCAATTGTTGTCTCGACTGGGCCCAGTTTGACGAAGCAATTGCCATTACTAAAAAAGATTCAAGATTATGTCACCATAATCAGTGTCGATGCCAGCTTTCCCATTCTTGAAAAGCATGGGATAAAACCCGACTTTGTTACCATACTCGAACGAATCCCGGAAACAGCCAATTTTTTCAAAAATAATTCCAAAGAATTTCAAGATGATGTTATGTTCGTATGTGTTTCCATCGCCCACGAAGACGTTATTAATGCCATCAGAGGAGGTAGATTAGTGTTGCAAATGCGCCCCCACGGATATACCCAATATTTCGGACTGCATAAATACGGTTATCTAGGAGGAGGAATGAGTGCTGCCAATCTGGCGCATGAACTTGGACTGGCTCTGAACTTTAAAAATATTGTCCTCATAGGCCAGGATTTGGCTTTTGGTGAAGATGATACCTCTCATGCCGATGATCATACCTTTGGTATTAACGAAGAAGATGCCAGTAAACATGATTTCTATACTGAAAAATATGGCGGAAACGGCGAAATTCGGACAACACAGTATTGGAATATGTTCAAGAACAGCTTTGAAAAAAGCATAGCGCAGCAAGATCCGGATACCCGTACCATTAATTCAACCGAGGGGGGTGCTCGTATCCCGGGTGCGATTGAGATGCCATTTAGCGAAGTCATTGAAACGCTTATCGACACAACCCGCCCTAAAGACCATTTTCACCTTGATCCTACATTGCCCGAAGAAACCGAAACCTATCTTGATATCATCGTTGATAAAATAAATTTTTGGCTTTCTGATTCTGTAGAAAAGCAAGAACTTATTGAAAAAGTTTTTTTGAAGGTTCAACACGCATGTGAACGTTTCGTAAAACATAACGATGCAAACGAGCTTGAAAAAATAAAATTGGATGAACTGCTTGAATTGATAGACAGTATTGACGAAGTGAAGGGATTTACGGACGACCCACAATTTGAACAAATGTATTTTTCTGCTCTTCAATCTTCACTTCTCCATTTTGAAATAGATTTCTCAATGATTCAAGCAAAAACCATCACTGATGAAGAGAGTAAAAAAGCAAAACTTCTTGAATGGGTTATGGCCCATCGATACTGGCTTTTTTCTTTTGCCGGTCAAATCGATGCAGCACGGGAAATTATTATACGTGCAGTAGATACCTGGCCTGCAGAGATTAAGCAACGAATCGTTTTGCCTATAAAAAAAGAGTGTGTAGCTAGAGGGAGCGGGTCTGATTCAAAAGAGTAATAAGTTTTCCTAAAGTGGAAAGTGGAAGGCATATAATTTACATTGCCCACCTAGGGCAATGTAAGAGATATTTTTAAAGAAGTATCAAAAATTATTGCAATAACTTCAGAACATTCTGCTGAACAGCATTCGCCTGACTCATCGCATATGAACCCGATTGGGCAAGAATGTTGTATTTATTAAAGTTTGCTGATTCTTCCGCAAAGTCGACATCACGAATTTGTGATTCCGCTGCTTTAACGTTAACCTGCGTTACTGAAATATTGTTGACAGTAGAAACCAGCTGGCTCTGAACCGAACCTAAATCGGAACGGATACGGCTAAGCAATTTTTGCGCTGACTCGGCAATATCCATAACCGCCATCGCCCCTTTCAACGTTGTCACACCGGCAC
>NZ_JBAVEF010000024.1:0-77655 GCF_049587615.1 Sulfuricurvum sp. | reverse complement strand
CGATCCTGATTTTCAAACAAATAATCAAACACAACATATTTATCTTTCAACTCTAAACTACCAATGGGAACAAACTTTTTATTGATTAGAATCATAGGAAACATGCTATTGTCTCCATTCGTATGAGATTCTAATAATATAAAGTTTTTTATACTTACATGAGACCACTTTAATAAAGAAATTCTTTTAGCAATCTCTTGATAATATGAAAACAGAATACTATGCTTTAATTTATGTTCTTCAAAAAACTCTTTTATAACCAAGCCATCCCTTGTCAAAGTCAATGGAAATTGACCCATATTATCAAAAATAGCGATAGAAATATTTGGCATTTTATATTTATCTAAAATCAAATCAATAGAAAAAATAGGAGTAAGATAGTTCCTAATCAATATACCATTACAATAAAGCTTTGGAGATATTTTTTTAATCCAATAATAACCATCAAGCACAGTCCCTTCAACTGATTGCCATTTTGTAAAAATATCTTCTTTTTTAATTATATCTTTATTAAGAACACGTTGTTTTTCTCCGTTTTCTACAACAAAAAACTCAATAACGGGGCTATCTAAATAATACCAATACGAATACCACTTTAAAGCTTCACGATAACTATTATGTTCCTTCTTGAATCCTTCAACAATTTGGTTCAATCTTTCTTTATTTGAAGTAATTTTAATAACTGTTCCTGATTCAATGACATCAATGAAGTCAACCTGTATATCCATTGAATCTAACTTATATTCAAATTTAATCGCCTCATCTGACGAAAAACCTTCTTTCTTTGATATTACTGTTATTGTGTCTCCAATCAAAAAGCCCGCGAGCATACCAATACCAAACTTTCCAGTCCGAGGAACATATCCTTTTTGTCCATTTAAATGAGTAGCTTTCCATACCTCTGAAAAACGGTAAGAAGCGCCCACTTTAAGGAAATAATTTTTAACGACATCTATATCCATACCAATGCCATTGTCATGAATAATAAATTCGTCACTATCTAAATCAATTGTTATTGTAATTTTATAAGGGATAGTACTCATATGAATATCCTCTTTTTTTTCAATACTAAATCTTTCATTACACGCATCAATTGAGTTTTGTAGCAACTCTCTTAATCCGATTTGTGGAATGTCCCCGTATAATGGTCCAATGAGAATAGGAAAAATTTTTTGATTGTCTGCCTTAATATGTAATGTTTCTGGATAAAAACTTTTATGATTTGACTCAACATAAGAATAAGGATCATCAAGGTTTGATTTGACCCTACGCAACGTTAAACCTAAAGATGATAACTTGTCAAATCGACTATATATTTCCCCGTTTACTGCCCAAAATGAATCTAATTCGTTTTGAAAAGTAATCAAGAGTTTTTTGATTGATTCCAATGTTTTAACATCATCAGGTATAGCATCAACATACAATAGTTCAGCGTCACTGTGATTCTGACCCGTGCTCAGAATGGACAAATGTTTTTTCCATTCCGAAAGAGAGACTGGGCTACACATTCCAGTTCCTTTGATTCGAAACAATACTTTGGGAGTTCTCTTGTTCTCAAACTGTAAATAATCAGCAATTCTCAACACACCCATTAAAAAAGCTGGATGTGTCTTTCTGTATTCTCTGGCAGTATGATCACCTAATTCATCAACCATTTGTCGTAAATTATAATTATGGCTTTTAGCAATAAAACCAGCTAATTGATTATAAGTCATAAAGTCCTTGCTAAAAAGTTCAAATGGAGTTCCTCTGGTTGGGATACCATAGGAAGCAATGGTTTCAGCAATATCAGCATGATGTTGTCTAATAAAGTCGCCTATTAATATTTTTTGTCGATCATTCAAATTATTGTGATAAATCTCAGGTAGTTCGACAATTTCAAACTCTCCAAAAAAACTATACCATTCATTCTCCTCGAATTTTTTTACCTTTTTTTCAAATTCGTGCCATTTATCAAGCCATGTACCATTTTTACGTTTACTAAAAACTACACCATTAAATCTATCGTCTTTAAGTAATGACCACAACCCATACTTGTCGATATGCATTGCACTATCATGAAGCAATATAGAAGCGATAAGTACATAAATATCTTCAGGAGTTAAGATATCTAACGTAGCATCATTAATAATATGCGCAGAAGTATCTAATACATCTTGAATATGTTCTATACCATGGTCAGTGTATTCTGGAAAAAATTCGAGATAATTATGTTTGATCCAATCCGAAAATTTTCCAATTAATGTTATTGTTTCACCTCTGAAATTTTCATTTTGTTTTAAGATATTTTCAAATTTAGTTGGCAAGGTAAGAGTAATCAAATTCAGCCCTTTAGTTATAAAAAATTAATATTTATACATAAAAATTACTATTTATGATTATACCTCATAAGAGTATTAAAGCTATATTTAATATATGAAATATGGCATTTTTCTGTATAAATCAAAAATGTCTAAACTGTGACCAAAGACACATAAAAAGTAAAGAAAAAATTAGGATTTGACAGATTCGCAGAAGAGTCAAATTTTAGGGGAATTTTGTAGTTATTTTTAGGCAGATAAAAATCATTCTTTCATCCGCACCATATACTTATTTCAGTCATGTATCTATACAATCCTTTCAAAAATCAATTAAAAATGAATAATATGTAAAAAAGTATCCTATACAAACGAAAATTTTATTTAGCAGTGACAATCTATATCATTGTATTAGTAGCAATTTATTTACTTCAGGGGATTCGTATTATCTTTGTATTTCGCACTAACGTTATTATTACTGGCGTATATCATAAAATGTCATCGTCAATTTTGCAGAGTTCAAATTTGATGAAAAAGATCAATCGATTTTTTCGTGGCAACCTTCATGGCAACCGTTGCCATATTTATACGTTTTCGGTTTGTCAGTGACCGACTTTTTGCCTATTTTAGGTTAAATGAAAGCCCTATTTTGGGCACTTTTATAAATATTCAGTGCTTATGCTACAATGTCATCATGATAGAACTAGATAACCGAACCGAAAAAAATTACCATTTAGCTTTGGTTGAGCAAATTTCTGATGCGTTGAGCGACCGTGAGATCGAACTGATCCTCACCGATAACGATGAAATTTCCCAAATCAACCGTGAATTTCGCGGAATCGACAAAGCGACCGATGTACTCAGTTTTCCCAGTGACCCCTTTCCCGGTGCGCCGCTTGGAAGTATTGTCATCAGTGTCGACAAAGTCGAGAGTATCGCAAAAGAGCTCGGACATAGCGAAAATGATGAACTTGCCCTCCTCTTTATCCACGGGATGCTTCATCTTCTCGGATTTGATCATGAAGTCGACAACGGGGAGATGCGGGACAAAGAGGTGGAGATGATTGAAAAATTCAATCTTCCTAAAAGCCTGATTGTAAGGACTCTGGAGGAATAAAAACCTATTAGACTTCTTGCATAACCCTCTTAGGGATGGATCCCCGGGTCAAGCTCGAGGATGACGAAGTCCGTCATTCCCGCGAAGGTGGGAATCCAGCTTTTTATTAAAATTGAGGTTATCCAAGAAGTCTATTGGATTCTATCCTATTCGGAGTCTATTTTTGAATATACCCCAAATCATCCAGTTTATTGTAAATGGAGGATACCATTCCTCCGGTCGCTTCCCCGCCGTGTCCTCCGTGCTCTACTAATACCGTGACGATAAACTGTGGGTTCTCAGCCGGGCCATAGGTCGTAAACCAGGCATGTGAACGGCTGAAATAATCCATAGAGTGCTCACTTTGACGCTGTTTCGTCCCCTGTGCGATCCCCGTGGTTTGCGCCGTGCCGGTTTTTCCGGCTATGGGGAAGCGTGTAGATACGAATCCTCGCGCGGTTCCTCCAGGATCGTTACATACCCCGCGCATCGCACGCTGTATAATGGGAAGTTTGCTCTTTTCACTCGGAGTCAATACATCCAGGGCATTAGGGGTATAGGGGTTGTTACCGATAGATTTTGCCACATGCGGTATCGGCAGTTTTCCGGTTGCCATCAGAGCGGTGTATTGTGCCATTTGCATCGGGGTGACGAGAAAATCCCCCTGCCCGATCGAGGTATTCAGGGTTTCCCCCTGATACCACGGTTTGTTGTATTTTTCCCGTTTCCATGCCCGGCTGGGTACGGTGCCGATAAACTCATTCGGCAAATCTATCCCCGTTTTTTTCCCTAATCCCATACGTATCAAACCGGTACTCATCCGTTCTATTCCCACTTGCAACGCACCTTTGTAGAAATAATCATCGCAGCTTTGGGTGATCGCTTTGGAAATTTCGGTGGTTCCGTGCCCTGTACCTTTCCAACATCGGAATGCCCGGTTCCCCAGTTTCATTGATCCACTGCATTTCACCGTACTGTTTTCATGTAACATGCCGGAAGTCACATAGATCAGTCCCATTCCTGTCTTAATCGTCGATCCCGGAGGATAGAGACCGTTGATAATTTTATTGGTAAACGGGGCATCGACACTGTTCATCAAACGGTTCCACTCTTTTGAACTGATCCCGGAAACAAAGGTATTGAGATCGTATTCAGGATAGCTTCCTGCCGCATAGATCGCACCATGCGTATCCATAACGATGATTGTCCCTACCCGATTCCCAAATGCCTCGGTGATAAAATTTTGAAGTCGCATATCGATGTTCAGAACCAAATTATGATTCTCTTGTGTCGCGCTTCTTCCTATCTCTTCGATTTCGACATTGTGAGCGTTTACCTTGATCCGGCGTTCTCCGGCAACCCCTTGCAAATAGCGGTTGTAATATTTTTCGATCCCATTTTTACCGACATGCCCTAAAAGCTGTAATGAGGGATCGGCATCAATCTCTTTTTGATTCGCTTTTGCCACATAACCAATCACATGCGAAGCCACGGCTCCATAAGGGTACAACCGCTTCGGAGAGGGGGAAATTTTAATAGTGTCCCGCAAATTCATCAATGAATAGAGCGGAATAACCGTTTCGTGCGGAATAAAGTCCACGACATCGATAAAGGTATGATTATAGTAAGAATCATGCTGTTTATACGTCTTGGCAATTTTTTTGGCGTCCAATGTCGGAATCATGGAGAGAAGATACGCGATCTCTTTGTCCAGCAACGTAGTATCTTTCCCTTTGGTCAGATGGGGAGCCAACGCGATTTTAAATCCAAGTTCATTGATCGCAATCGGTTCAGAAGTACGATCAAGAATTTCACCGCGCACGGGCGCTGAAAGTTCGGTTTTGATACTGTTATTTTCGGAAAGATTTTCATAATAATCATTGGATTGTACCGAGAGATGAAAGACCCGTACCAGTAATCCAATCCAAACAATAATGAAAAATGTGAGTAAAATACGTATCTTCATACCAAAGCCGTAATCATTAAGAATTCAATAATCATGTATAACCCTATATGCCAATCGATCGCAGGGGGTGGAAGTAACAAAACACCGTTTGCAATCCACATAAAAATCCAATATCCCGGATAGGCCAAAGCGACAAAAATCGCCCCCATACAGATGCGGCATTGAATCAGCTGTTCGAGTTTCGGGAGAAGATAGCGCGACAATACCGTAAAAAAAAGGAGAGTACTGCCAATCCAAAACCCTTTTTCCGCTTCAAAAATCAAAAGCATCAACGCCACAATAATCAATCCGAAAAGATCATGTTTGGACAAAGCATTATAATAGGCAAAAAAAAGGATGGCAACCAAAGGGGGCAATAACAGATAGATGCTGCTTAGACTGATGTAAACGATAAATAAGCCGACTAAAAAAAATCGACTTATAACGTTTTGATAAGGGAAACTTCGTTGCATACCGGAAAATGTTTACATTTAATACAATCAGCCCAGATTTTATGCTCTGGGATCGACTCTTTAGGAATTTCTACAAATCCCAAACGTTGAAAAAAGCGCTGCTCATAGGTCAACGCCAACACTTCTTTTAATCCTAAACGGCGTCCCTCTTCACACGCATTCTCGACTAAAGTGCTGCCGATATTGCGTCCGCGATACGCTGTATCGATGATCATCGACCGCAGCTCCGCCAATGAGGGAGAGTGAATGTGTAGGGCAACGAAACCTACCAATTTCTCACCCTCCATCGCTAAAAAATAGGAGCGGATGTTGGTTGCGATCTCATCATTGCTGCGCGGCAAAATAACACCGGTTTCAATTTCGGGAGCAACCAGTTTCTGCATTGCCGGGATATCATGCAAGGTCGGCTTTTTATAGGTAATACTCATCAAATGTCACTTTTCAGCAATCGGTAGAGATGCTCGACAATGGCATCTACCCCTCGCCGCTTGGAGTTGGAGACCATAATCGCCCCCGGAAACCGTTTTTTAAGCTCGGAGAGCTCTTTTTGGTTGAGTTTGTCGATTTTCGTAAAAATAGTGACAATGAACTGATCCGGGGTGCAAATTTCATTCAAATAGGCATCGACGGAGCGGTCAATTTCCAAATCGGGATGACGGCAATCGATAAGGTGGACAAATATACGAATCTGTTTCCGTTCGGAGATAAAATTTGTAAGATTGCTCTCCCAATCGGTTTTTAATGATTTGGCTACTTTAGCGTATCCGAATCCCGGTAAATCGACAAATTTTGCATTCAGCCGCTCATTGGTCTCCCGATCGGCGAAGATCACATCAAAATAGTTGATCAAACGTGTTTTACCCGGTGTAGCTGAAACTTTTGCCAGTGATTTGCGTTTGGTAAGGGTATTGAGCAATGAGCTTTTGCCGGTATTTGAACGTGCCATAAACGCCACTTCGTTTTGGTACTCGTTTTCAGGTGTCACTCGGATATTAGGAGCTGATGTGACAAAGGAGGAATCAATAATTTCAATCATTTGAGAGGACTTTTCGATTTTGAATTTTTGTCTTGAATCGTAAACGTCATCACGACAGGCTCATCCTGAGCACTTTCGGCAGCCGCATTTCCCTGTACCGTATTGACAACTACTTTATCCCCTCTGACACGACGGTAGTCATCCAGTCGGATCAAATCCACTTTTTTATAAAAATGGTATTCACTTTCATTGGGAAGGAAAATCGCCGTTTGCGATTTCCCGCGGTATTTTTCTTTCTGTTCGGTAACGATGTAAAATGAGACATCCCCCTCCGCCAAATATTTGGTGGGTTTATTCTCTTTATCGGTGTAAATCGTTACTTTTGAGGCATTGAGTTCATCGGAGCCTTTGGTCACTTTGACGTTGCCCGTAAAAATGGCAACCCCTTTTTTTTGATCCCCTTTAAAATTATCCGAAATCACTTTAAGCTCTTCAGCAGAAGTAAAAACAAAGAAAAAAGAGGTGAATAGTATTAAAAATCGTATCATTGTTGTATTCCTATTTTAATTGGTAGCTGCCCCGTACCCGATCGGCAGACACCGTATCGTCTTCGGTATTGTAAATCAGTTTGTCTCCATCGATACGATTGCCCTTTTGGGTAATCACAAACGATCCCTGCGTCTCTATCACAGAGCTATCGGTCTCATATCTACCTTCATTTGAGCGGAATTCCAAGCCGTCTTCGCGCACATAATGGACATTTCCGTTGAGTATGATGATGTCACCCTTGTAATCCACATGATCGGATCGTACCGACTGAAATAAAGATTTCGTATTATCGCTAAATTTCGCTGATGTTACCGCATAACGTTCGTCAAATTTTTTTCCCTCTTGTCCTTCCAGAATATGATCGATCCCCTTATGGGAAATTTCATACAAAGTGAAAGAGAGGAGCTCTATCTGCGGGATTTCACCGACTTTTTGGGTAGCGCTATAATGGGGTGCAAAATAATTATACATTCCCAATAACAATCCCAGTAACACGATGAAAAAAACGTTAATCGACATTAGATCCACAGCGCCAAAAATTTTTCTTCTTCACCGTTGCGACGAATCACTTTTTCGATCATTTCACGAACACACGCATCACCGCCGCGCCGCTCCAACACCTCTGCGACGCTTTTCAGGTATTCAGAACCGTCTTGAGGAGTGTAAGCCTGCCCTGCCCATTGCAAAAGGTTGTAATCGTTCAAATCATCGCCGATGACCGCCACTTCGTGCGGCTCAATCCCAAGTTCACTGCACATGGCAATGGCTACGGCACGTTTATCTTTCACCCCTTGATGCAAATGGTGGATATCCAGTTCACGGGCACGGTGTTCAACAATGGTCGAATTTCGCCCGGTAATAATCGCTGCCGTATGGCCCATTTTTACCCATGCTTTGATCGCAAAGCCGTCTTTGACGTTAAAATTTTTAAGTTCCAGACCGTCTGCAGTATAGATAATCTTCCCGTCGCTCATACATCCGTCAACGTCCAGAATCAATAAACGGATCACAGTACCCCTTTGGTACTCGGAACGCCCGCACGATCATTACGCGCTAACGCACGACGCAATGCTACCGCGAGCGATTTAAATGCCGCCTCTATGATATGGTGCTTGTTTTTACCGCGCACCATAATAATATGCGCCGTAATACCGGCATTAAACACCACCGCCCGAAAAAACTCTTCGGCCAGTTCTGCGTCAAATGCCCCGATCTTTCCGGATACCGGAACATCATAGACAAGAAACGGCCGATTGCTCAAATCCAAATCGCAGCGCACCGCCGCTTCATCCATGACGATGACCGCACTCCCGAACCGCTCCACTTTTTCGATCGGATAGATCGCTTCACGCAGAGCTTGCCCCAAAACGATCCCGATATCTTCTACACTGTGGTGATCGTCGATATGGACATCACCGACACATGTTACCATCAAATCGATTTGGGCATGTTTCGCAAAACTCTCCAACATATGATCCAAAAAGCCCACTTTGGTCGAAATCGTACTTTTGCCCTCTCCGGCAATACGGAGTGATAAATCGATATCGGTCTCTTTGGTTTGACGTTTTTTTTGGATCATCTTATTCCCTTATGATAAAGGAGCCTTCAAAATAGCCCCGTGAAATGAAATCGCGTGCTTCAGCTTCACTTTTGAATCCACCGAGCCATACACGAAATAGTCGTTTGTTATTATACTCTGTATCTTTAATAATTGCCGAATAGCCATTGTAAGATGCATATTTTTGTTTGGTAATCATCGCCCCCTCAAACCGCTCAAATGAGCCGATTTGAACAAAAAAAGCACT
The DNA here is from genome assembly GCF_049587615.1 of Sulfuricurvum sp. GTDB lineage: Bacteria > Campylobacterota > Campylobacteria > Campylobacterales > Sulfurimonadaceae > Sulfuricurvum. The sequence goes on along the minus strand of NZ_JBAVEF010000024.1, from coordinate 68,514 downwards.
CAAAACCGATTGTTGCGGCCCTTTAGCCAGACGGGCCATATCAATGGTGCGCATACTGCTCGGCTCAAATCCTAAAACCTCTAAAGTAACTGGAGCTGTCCCTTTTCGCGCAACCCCTATTTGATCAGCCGCTGCATAGGAGAGATCAATGATTCGGCTCTCAACAAACGGCCCTCGATCATTGATGCGAACAATCGTTTGGGCATTGTTTTCCGTATTGGTGACCCGGACGACGGTATTCATCGGCAATGTTTTGTGCGCTGCCGTCATCGCGTACATATCGTATCCCTCGCCATTACTGGTCGATTTGCCGTGAAAATCATTGCCATACCAACTCGCTCGACCGCTAAAAGTATCTCCTACCCGCACGACAGTAGGATAATACTCTTTCCCCATGACGGTATACGGACGCATGGTTGCTTGCAATTCTCCATTTGCTTTATAAACAGCCGATGAGCTCATCGCAAGTTGTTCTGAGGGGTATTTTTGTGATGGTTTTGTCGATTTATACGAATAAGAACCGGTTTTTGTCGTACATCCGCCCAGCACTATCACAGCCATAAGCAAAAAAGTTCTAGTCAGCAACTTTTATCTTCTCCCCTTCTTTCAGTGTATTCGTTACAAATGGATTTTTTATTTTAATTTGTTCGAGTGTCAAATTATACAATTGTGCGACTGAAACGAGGGTTTCACCCGGTACAGCCGTATGAATACGGCTATTTTTCAAAAATGGTTTATTGATGGGGATTTTCACCCGTCGATTGAGCTGACGCTCCTCATTTTCTCCGATCATATTTTCCATTATGATGGAGCTTTTAGGGACATCGTACCGTTTGGAGAGCTGTTCTAGAGTCTCTCCCGATTTCACCCGATGCATTACAAAATACCCTTTTAAATCTCTGGTACGGAATTTTTGACGAAAATCATCCAATTTTTCTTTGGGGATATAGATGGGATACGATTGCTCATTCGGAGGGGTCACCCCTTTTTTAAGATGGGTATTCAGAACAACAAGATTCTTTTTTGGCATTTCCAAAACTGCCGCGATCCGATCGATATTTTCCCCTGCAGGAAGATAGACCGTTGCGAGCGGGTTTTCCTGATCTGTGTTGATAAGAGAATCGTACTGGATTTGTGATAAAAAAAGTTCATCCGTTGCCAACAACGCCAAAGCGACTACTTTACGAATATAGTTCTTACTCTCCGCAGGAATATAGTCTTGCTTGGGATCGGTGAGTATTCGAATATCGGTCGTGCCCGCTTTCGCGATTGCACGTTTAAGCCTTCCATCCCCGCAATTGTAGGCAATAAGTGCCAAATACCATTTTCCGAATTGTTGCTTAAGGCTGCTCAGATAGGCGATAGCGGCACGGGTCGATTTGACATGATCTCGCCGTTCATCCACAAACTGATTCACCTTCAAGCCGTGCAATTTGCCCGTACTCTCCATAAATTGCCACAGTCCGGCCGCTCCGCGCGCCGAAGTCGCCCCTCCCCGCAACTGTGATTCAACCATGGCAACAAATAAAAACTCACTCGGCAAATCAGACTGTGCAATGAGGGAGGAGAGAATAGGGATAAAAAGATCCGTATTTTCAGAGGAATCGGCAAACCCCTGAAGGGCAGATTCCCGTTTTTTTTGAGCGTATATGTCGTGTAGATAAGGATCGTTCAAATAAGAAGCGGGGATATTAAAATGGCTGAGGACTTCGATCTTTTTTCGATCATGAGGATCAAACCCCGCTGCGCTTAGAGATAAAGGGATCAACAGTATCCATACCAGCAGATGCTTCATATCCACTCCATAACTCTATCCCAATCCAAACAGAGTTTTAGCATTCATTGTTGTCAGGGATTCGATTTCATCAACACTTTTTCCTAAAAGTTCCCCCATTTTATCGGCAACATAACGGGTATAGGCAGACTCATTGCGCGTTCCGCGATGAGGATGAGGAGTGAGATAAGGGCCATCGGTCTCGATGAGGAGCTTGTCGCTAGGAATGCGAGGAAGAATATTGACCAGTTTTTTAGCATTTTGGAAGGTTACCACCCCCCCTATCCCAAAATAAAACCCTGCTTTTGCAAGAGACAACAGTTCATCATCGGCATTGTAGCAATGCAAAACTCCCCCGACTTCATCGGCACCCTCTTCGAGCAGTATCTTTTTTGCATCATGACTCGCATCTCGGATATGGACAATCAACGGTTTTTTAAAACGTTTTGCCAGTCGGATTTGACGGCGAAATACTTCCTCTTGACGCATCTTTTCATCATGTTTCTCTTCGTCTGATCCTTCCAGACGAAAATAATCCAATCCGCACTCTCCGATGGCTACACACTTGGGATGAGAGGCATAATGGTCAAAATCGACCGAATCAATCGTTTCCATGTCATAAGGGTGAACCCCCACGGCAAAATAAATATCATGATACCGTTCGCACAATTCTACTGCCCGTTCCAGCGTTGATGGATGGGCTCCGGGTATTATAAATGCCTCAACCCCCGTTCCATGCGCACGTTCCAACATCTCGTCAAAATCATCATGGTACCGTTCATCGTCCAAATGGACATGCGTGTCAATAATCATCCTATCCCTCTTGAACGTTCAAATAAATCTCGGGCAAATCCGCGCGCCTCATCGCTTACACTCTCACCGCTGATAATACGGGCAATTTCTTCGATCCGCTCCCCATCATTCAGCTCTCGGACACGGCTCTCATCGTCTTTAAAAATCAAAAAATGCTGCTGACCCATCGAAGTGAGCTGCGGCTGATGCGAAATAACAAAAATTTGGTAGCGTGTCGAGAGGTGGCGTAAGACTTTTGCTACGCTCATCGACTCTTCCCCGCTGAGATTGGCGTCAATCTCATCTAGCATGAGGACACCCCCGTTTCCTTGCATACTCTCAACCCCCAAGGCCAGCAGTGCGAGGCGCAGACGATTGAACTCTCCCGAGCTGAGCTTATCAAGCTTCGTTCCGGCCAATCCCAAAACCGCTTTATCACACCCCGTCGCATTTAACGGACACGATTCCAGTTCCAACGTCGCTTCGCGCAGATAGAGCATCGATAAATAAGTGTTGAGCTTCTTAACGGTCTCATCCAAAATGGCATGACGATGGCCGGATAGTTCCTGCGAACCTAAATCGAGCATCGTTTTTAATCCGTTAATCTGCTTGATTAAATCGCTTTTGGAGTGCTCGATCGTCTCATACGACTCAAGATCCAATGCTTTTTGATCACGATAGGCCAATGCCTCTTCGACACTCCCGTATCGCCGTTTTAGCTCAGCAATCTGCTCGATACGGTCAAGTACCGATTCAACCGAAATTTCTTCCAACTCTTCGAGCCGCTCCAATGAACTCTCAAAAATACTCCGCAGCTCGTTCATAGCGTCATCGAAAAACGCACTTTCTACTTCCAACACTCCCAATGCGGCACTAACCTGTGATTCATGCGAAAAGATCTCCTGTGCCTGTCGAATAGAAATTTCAATTTTTTCTTTTTTCGAGAGCTGTTTTTTGATGGAATTCAGCTCTTCATCTTCCCCGATACGCGGTTTTATGGCATCAATTTTTCCAATCTCATAGAGGGCAAATTCTTTGAGCTCCGCGAGATGTTTCTCTTTCTCTTCGATTGCTTTGAGCTGGTCGGAAAGGGTTTTGAATTCACTAAAACGGGTATGATAAACCTCCAGCATTTCCGTGTATTGAGGTGTACGTTCACGGATCCGCTCATCGATCATTTTTAAAAGGGCCGATGGGTCAAAATCGCTGTAATCTTTAAGGCTTAAATGGCGAAGATACGTAGAGCTAATCGACTCCATCGAAGATTTGGAAGTACTTTGATTGTTGACGAAATATCGGGTTTTCTCTTTTTTAACATGACGGAATACATTCAACGGTTCGTTATGAAGGCCGTAACGCTCTTCATCAATATTCCAGGTAACACTCGATTCACAGATCTGCGCTTCAACACTCTCCAACCCGACCGAAGCCAAAATGGAGCGCATCAAAATCGATTTACCGCTTCCGCTGGGTCCGGTAAAGACGACAAGCCCCGGATGAAACTCCATATCTGCCTCTTTAAAGGTCAAAAACTCTTTTAAATAAAAGCGTTCGATCATTAATTCCCCCACCCCAGTTTTTCTTTGAGGACTTCAAAATAGTTAAACTCTTTACGGTGAATCAGATGTGCCGCACCGGATGCGAGTTTGATGTGGACCGTATCCCGATCGGTGATTTCCACCAAATCCTGACCGTCGATGATCACCAACGCACTCGCGTCCGGTGTTTTCATCTCAATCTCAAAATGGCCGGGAAGGACTACAGGGCGCTGGGTAAGAGAGTGAGGACATATCGGGGTAAGGGCAAATACCTGAGTAAGCGGGAAAAGAACAGGCCCACCGGCAGAAAGATTATAAGCGGTGGAACCGGTCGGAGTCGAGACGACGACACCGTCACCGTAATAGGTATTAAAATTGCGCCCATCAACAAAGGTCTCCAAATGGATCATTTTGGCGATAGAGGGACGTGTCAGTACGATATCATTAAAAGCAAATATCTCACTCTCCCCGTTTTGGGTGACAATGGTCGCTTGCAAAATAGCACGTTGATCGATCCGATATTCCCCTGCTAACAGTTTGTCTACAAAAGATTCAAGTTCACTAAAATCAAGATCGGCTAAAAACCCAAGCTTGCCGGCATGAATCCCCAATACGGGAAGTTGGTAGTGATACGAGCGGCGCACGGCTGAGATAAGGGTCCCATCGCCGCCGATGGTGACGAGAAAATCGCTGTTTTGACACATCATATCAAACGGCTGTCCCATCACATCAATCATTCCGCCGCTGATATTATCGATAATGACTTCGATCTGACACGACTCGAAAATCCGTTTGGCTTCAAAAAACATCTCTTTAAGTTCGGGCGTTGAAGGGCGGAGAATCATTCCGACACGTTTAATATTAGTTAATTTCAACTCTTTCCCCTCTTTTTTGGTATCAATTATAGCCAACTTCACATCCAGCACAAAATTTTATGGCTGATGGTAATATTCCAGTGCAATCCCTTCTCGCAATCCGTCATCGATGATGATTGCCTCGACACAACCTAACGCTTCATAAATGGAGGTCACCATCAAGACACCGGCAATAATAAGGTTCTCCCTCCCGACACCGACATAACGTGAACGTGTTGCCCCATCCATCTTCAAAAGCTCGTCATACACATGAAAACAATCCTCTAGACGCAAGGAAAAACCGTTTATTTTTTCGGGATTGTAGCTCTCATAATCCATCCCCAGCAAATAGGCCGCTATCGTTGTCGGTGTCCCCGCGGTAAGGACCAGACAAGAAGATGGGGAAATACGTATTGCATCCCGTACTTCCTCCCTAAACGATCCAATCTTCTCATGTAATGCAGCGGATGAATCGGCGCTCTCTGAGAGGGTGACAATCCCTCTATTTAAGCTCACCGAGTGAACATCACCGCCAGCGTAATGAATCAATTCGGTCGAGCCTCCCCCTATGTCTGCCAATAGAAATGATTCCGGTTCTATCCCTAATTTTTGAAGTCGATACCGAACGGCATTGAGGGTTAGAGACGCTTCTTTTTGGGAATCAATAATCGTAAATCGGATCCCCGTTTCCGCGTGTATCGTATCGAGAATAGTGTGTGAGTTTGCGGCCAGCCGCATTGCGGCTGTGGTGTACCCTATAACGTCATGACGCGAAAAATCGAGTTTCGTTTTTGCTTCGATAATAGCATCGATAATCCGATTGAGCGCTTTTTCGCCGATTTCATCTGTTTCATGGAGCGCTTCGGCTGTTTTAACGATTTTTTCGAAACTTTTACCCCACTTTTCTCCGTCAAATTCGATAAAACGGATCGTATTGGAACCTAAATCGATTGCTATCATGAGACGGTAATGTCGTCGATTCGGATGGAGGGTGTCCACGAATCAGCCGTCCCTTGTTTGAGCATTTCAAGATCGAGTTTCGTCTCATACCGATTTTTAAAATAATCGAATACGCTGATAATGCCATCATCGATTCCGAATAATCCTATGTATTGGCGAATACCGTTCTCTATCACGTCTTGAGGCGCTGCAATACGGAGTTTTTGTTCCAGCTGGACACAATAAGCTTGTGCCACAACTCCTGCCATCGCTCTGTATTTAGCCGGTATGGCGAAATACGGCTCAAATACCGCGAGCGTCTCCCGGGCAAGCCCTTTTGCCGCAAATCGCTGTGCCTGATCGACTAGGGCATTCCACTGATGTTCCAGAACCTGTGCTTCCGGTGTCTCATAAAGGAGCGGATAGGAGCTAAGATAGGCAAAAGCGTTCGAGAGGTTATTCGAGGCAATCGAATCATAAAAGAGGTGCTTCACCCGAATCGTTTCATCCATTTCTTGCGCTTCTACCGTATAATCCGGAAAGTCTTTCAAGATTTCACACGCTTTTCGCGCAATTGCATAATCCCCCTCCGTATAACTTTTTTGCGCTTTGATATAGAGTTTGCTGGCGTAATCCATAATGGCGCTGTATTCGGGAAACTCTTTCAGAAACGAATGTATTTTAATCAGATCAAAAAATTTGACATAATCACGCTGCGCAATCACTTTTTTCATGTATTCATACATCCGGCGCTGTGCGAAAAGCTGTTGGATTAATTGCGTCTTTTCCGATATTCCGCGATAAGGTGCCAGCAGTTCACGTGCCTGATTCTCTCCGTCCGACGCTAAAATAAGTTCCTGTGCTTTTAAAAAAAGTTTTTTCCATCGCAGCTCCATTTTACGATACGGTTCGGAATCTTGAAAGGCTCGGTACTGTTTTGCCATTGAATAAGCCAACGGAAAACGTCCCTCCTGGACATATCCCTGAAACTGCGTATACTTTTCATAATCACGAAGCATCTGAGTTATCAGCGCATTCTTTTTGGGAATTCCACTAAACATATCCAAAACTTCTTTGGCTTTTGCGCGGTCACCTCGTTCAAGATAGGAACGTGCTTTTTCAAGAACATCGGACCATACCCGTTCCGCTGCATCGTAAAGTTTAGAATACAGGAGCATCGGATTCTCTTCAAGCGCATCATAAAAAGGTTTATAGCGCCCTTCCCGTAACATCTGCAGGTATATCTCTTCATTTCCGAAAAGCGAATAGATACGAAGGTTCCCCTCCTTTGTACCGATGGCTAAACGAAACGGGTCATTCACGAAGGCCAACGAGGTAATCGATTCATTTTCTTTGATGTAGCGCTGTTTGACTTGTTCCATCGTCTGTAAATCGTATAAACCGACATAACCGAGTTTCGTTGCGACAAAAATAAAACGTTTATCACTGCTTGCAGTCATCGTCGTGATATCATCATTCATTTTCGTCAAACGTTTGATGATCTTGCCGTTGTTCATATCCCAGATGATCAAGTTTCCCTCTTTATCAATAGAGAGGAGTTTCGCCTTCGGTAAAAAAATGATTTTGACAATGGCACTGCCGTGTCCGCGCAGTTTCATCGGCTGTTTCATAGTTGCCATATTGAGGAGATTAATCGATCGGTCATAACTTCCCGTTGCGATCCATTGCCCCTCATCATGAAATGCAACCGTCGTGATAAAATCGGCATGAGGCGGCATCGAAAATGCCAAGCGGGATGTTTTGAGGACCCATCCGAATGCTTTTCCGTCTTGTCCGCACGTAACGCAATAACGGCCGTTAGGATCGAGCCCGACACTCTCAATCTCTCCTTGATGACGACCGATTTTATACAAAAGCTCTTTTTTCGGCACATTAAAAAGAGCCGCTTTGTTCGTTCCTGGTATCACCGAAACGGAAAATGTGCCATCCGGTGTTACATCAACATGAGAACCGACAAAACGTTCATGGGTAATATTACTTTTAAATCCGCCGACAATGGTATAGGTTGCCAAATCAATAATGCGGAGTGCATTTTGAGCGTCAATAACCCCAAGTCTCCCATTGGCGAGAGGTTTAAGCAACAGTATGGGACTTTTAATATTAAATGATTTTAAAACCTCCATACTGCCTATTGCCCTTTAATGTTCTTCGCTACTGAGATAGCGGTGCTCTTTGAGTAAAGCACGAATTTGTTCTTGATGTACTTGACCTTTTGTTTCCAAATGGATCATTACATTGGCATCCCCATACGCTAATGTCGTTGAGGTACGGTCGTAGTCGATATGGACGATATTGGCATTGAGTTCTTGGAGCATTTGGGTCAGTTTCATCAGGGCGCCCGGTTTGTCCACCAAGGTGACGGTAAGTTTCATTTTCCGTCCCGATTTGATAAGCCCTTTTTCAATGATGATGGAGAGAAGGGTCACATCCATATTGCCGCCGCTGAGAACAACGCCGACTTTTTTCCCCTGCAAGTACTCCAGTTTGTGGTGCAATAATGCAGCTACTCCGACAGCACCTGCCCCCTCAACAACCAATTTTTGGCGTTCCAATAAAAACAAAATCGCATTGGCAATCTCTTCATCGTCCACACTAACGATACGGTCAACGCATTCTAGTATATGTGCTAATGTGATTTCAGAGGTATCTCTCACGGCAATGCCGTCCGCGATCGTTCGTACTGAAGTGCTGTCGATTGCCCGTTTGGCCTCAAAAGACTCTTTCATCGCAGGAGCGCCTACCGCACTTACTCCGATCACTTCGGTTTTAGGAGAGAGCGCTTTGATTGCCGATGCCATCCCTGAAATCAACCCTCCGCCGCCTACGGGGATAACGATCGCATCCAAATCGTCCATTTCTTCGATCATCTCAATCGCAATGGTTCCCTGCCCCGCCATAACGGATGCATCGGCAAACGGATGAACGAACACCATGCCATGCTCACTCCCGTACGTCGAAGCATACTCATACGCTTCATCATAATTGGTCCCGGCCAAAATAACCTCTGCCCCGTAATAGCGCACACCGTTAATTTTGGTCAATGGTGTCGATTCAGGCATCACAATCAACGCTTTGATTCCAAATATTTGCGCTGCCATGGCAACGCCCTGCGCATGATTACCCGCACTTGCGGCAATAACACCGCACTGACGCTCCGCTTCCGACAAAGTCGCAATTTTATTGTAGGCACCCCGAATTTTAAAAGCACCGGTCACTTGAAGGTTCTCTTTTTTGAGATAAATTTCAGCTCCGCACTCTTCACTCAATCTCGGAGCATAGGCGAACGGTGTCTCGACCACCGTCCCCTTAATCCGTTCATGCGCCTGATATATTGTTTCTAAATCAACCAAGGATTCCCTTTAGGCAAAAATGTTACGATGTTCGACCATCGAGCAATGATTTTGTACGACTCGCATCCCTGCATTTCGGGCGCGTTCTGCGGCTTCATTATTGACAATCCCTTTTTGAGCCCAAAAGACTTTAATATCGCCCCGTGCGATACACGCATCGGCAATGGCATCCAATGCATCCGGTTTGCGAAAGATATTGACCATATCAACGGCACATGGGATCTCTGCGAGTGAACGGTAAACTTTCTCCCCTAAAATCGTCTCTTCTTTGGGATAAACCGGGATAATCGTATATCCTGCCTTTTTCAAATATTCGGCTACGCGATAACTGTCTTTGGTCTGATCGGGTGAAAGCCCCAGAATCGCTATGGTTTTGACATCCGATAAAATCGCTTTGATCTCATCATTTGATGCATTGACAGTGGGGAATTCGCACTCCATTAAAGACTCCTATACAGGTAAATGTTTCTTATTATACCAAAACTTCACAGACCTTTTTTCACTTCACCGATGTAACGCTGTCGCGGACGTGCAATCTTCGTTTCAGGATCATTTTTAAGCTCGATCCATTGGGCAATCCACCCAACGCAGCGGCCTATTACAAAAATGATCGTAAACATCGATTTTGGGATTTTAAGGGCGGTTAAAATCAATCCTGAATAAAAATCGATATTCGGATAGAGTTTACGTTGGATGAAATACTCATCTTCCAATGCGATACGCTCTATTTTTTCGGCAATTTTAAGAAGATCGTTATCCACTCCGAGATCATCTTTGAGCTGATCGAGGAGTTTTTTAAGTATCTTGGCGCGGGGATCGAAATTTTTATACACCCGATGGCCGAATCCCATCAGTTTGAATTCGTCATTCGGATCTTTTGCCCGCGCGATAAATGCATCGACATTTTCGATATTCCCGATGTATTCCAGTTGAGCGATTACCGATTCATTCGCTCCACCATGTGCCCTCCCCCACAACGCATTAATCCCAGCCGACAACGCCGCATAGGGATGCGCTCCCGTTGAAGCAACGGCACGAACCGTCGTTGTTGAGGCATTTTGTTCATGATCGGCATGAAGGGTAAAAATCGTGTCGAGAGCTTTAACCTCGACATCGCGGATTTCAAGATTCTCCCCCGGATAAGCACGCATCATGTAGAGAAAATTTTCAGTAAAGGGGCGTTCAATATCGGGATAGATGTAGGGGATACCGAACATACGCCGATGCGTAAATGCCGCCAAGGTGGGTATTTTAGCGATGATCCGCCGAGCCATTATTTGGGCTTCTTCATCGTTCTTAACATTCAAATGTTCAAAATAAAAAGTGGAAAGTGCCGAAACAGCAGATGACATCATTGCCATTGGATGCGCTTTATCCGGAAAGGCATCAAAAAGCCGTTTTAACCCCTCATGGACAAAAGAGCGTTTACGCAACTCGATATCAAACTCCGCACGCTCTTTTTCATTCGGCAGTTTCCCCATCAGCAACAGAAAAGCGACGTCCAAATAACTTTTTTTTGTTGCCAAATCACTGATATCGTACCCCCGATACCGTAACTCTCCTTTATTCCCGTCAATGTAGGTGATCGAAGAGGTGCAACTCGCCGTTGAGGTAAATCCGGGATCATAGCTAAACATTCCGCTCTCTTTGTAGAGAGTCCGTACATCAATGACATCAGGACCGACGGTTGAGTTCAAAATGGAGAAGGTATAACTTTTTCCGGTACGGTTATCAGTCAGGGTAACGGTATCCATAGGAACCACTCCTAAAAATAGATCGTACTACTATACCTGATTATTCAAATAATTATGATGAGGAATAACACATGTTTCGTTTACCAGCTTCGAACGCGTCCCCTATCGACATGTACAAAGTTGGAAGCGGGGTAATACCCGACTCCCCCCTGAGCTAGCCCCATAGCAACTTTTCTAAGATCGGAAAGATTGCGCCCGGGTAGATTGATATCGATTGCTTTTCCTTCCATATGAAGGCTTTTTTTGGCCACTCCCGTAGAATTACTTCTTAGCTTTGCGTTTGTTTCGGGTGAACGATAGCCTGAGATAACATGAAAAGGTTCGCGACTATCCAGCTTGGTACGAAGGGAATGCAGCAGATCAAAAAGCTCGATATCCATCTCTGTGACGGCATTATTTCTATGATCTCTGAGTAAATAGTTGATCTCCGCCAAACCTTCAGGAATATACACCCCTTCAGCCCAGAAGGTCGTATCCAGTTTTTCGCCGGTATGGGTATTGTAAAAAGAGAGCGATTTCTTGTAGGGAAATGTCGTATTGGCCAACCCAAGATTCGGAAAAAGTGAGACAGCCGATACCATTCCCGCCATTTTTAAAAAATTTCTGCGATCCAATCTCTCCCCTTTTTTCAACGTTATTTTTATAATTATTATTCAATTATACCGTTCTTTAATAAACACTTTTCTTGTCTAACCATATTAATTTTGCCCTTAAATATGGAAATACAATTCATTTTACCGTGTCGGCCTCTCCGGAGACCATCCCAAAATATCCGCCAACTCCCCGTCGTAGCCGTAAACATCGTCACGAAAATTTTCCCTCCCTTCATCATCCGTAAAAACCGTCCAATAATTGATATACACCTTCATAGGCTTGGAAAGGGGGATTTTTTTGTTCTTCCCTCTGGCAATCATATCGGAAATATTGGTATCATCCCCTGTGTTACTGGCATTCTCCAACAGATAGTTTGCTAGTTTAACCGGTTCCTCGATCCGAATGCAGCCGGAGCTGAAATTCCGCTCCTCTCTCTCAAAAAGATATTTGCTTGGGGTATCATGGATATAAATATCGTAGGGGTTCGGAAAAATAAATTTGAGGCGTCCCAACACATTTTTTGCACCGGGATCCTGTCTGAGAATATAGGGAAAAGCAGCTGCGTTGGCTTTTTTCCAATTAATACTCGCCGGTTTGATCTCCTTTTTCCCGCTCTCATCCCCCTGTTTAAAAATTCGAATCCTCTCTTTTTTGAGATAGCGGATATTTTCGCGTACTTTTGGAAGGATATCTTTCCAAAGAATCGTTGAGGGGATATGCCAGTAGGGATTGACGACGAAATACCTCATCTCTGCACTAAAAATCGGGGTTTCCCGCTCCTCTTTTCCGAGTATGGCTCTCATCTTCATGAGTCTTGCATTGCCCTCAACGACACTCAGGGAGAAATCAGGGATATTAACCGCAATGTAGGTCTCTTCCCTCTTCTCTGGCATCCAACGCCATCGTTCCAGATTCAACCGGATCGCTAAAATTTTCTCTTCCACGGAAATGTTCAGTTTCGAGAGGGTCGTGTTTCCTACCTTTCCATCCGGATAAATTCCATGTCTTTTTTGGAAATTTTTGAGAGCATCCCGGTATCCCTCTATGGAATTATCTTCAGGAGCAAGCTCCCCTTCGGTTCGTAACCGTTCTTTGATCTCTTCTCCCAAAGCACGCTCAATCTCTTTGGGATCTGTTGAGGCAGATTCGATCGTTTTCCACCCGCCGTTTTCTTGTATTCGTAGATATCTCACTAAAATTGTTTTTAGCACCTTATATTCGGGATAGGAAGGGGCAAGCCGACCCAGTGATTCCAAGAGCGTATTATTTCGGAGTGCTTGTCTGAGATTAAGGGGCATATCGACTGTTTTTTTAGGAGCCATTTTCCATAAGGATGAACGCTCCGTATGCGGTACAATACCGTCGTAGAGATGTTTTCCCAACATCATATAGGCATCGGTGAGTAAAATATCCAGCTGTGCCAAAAGAACAGGACTTTTCTTGAAAGAGGGATCGGATGAGATCCTATCCATTAATACAACAATAGCCTCGAGGTTATAGGCCGGATCGTAACTCTCTAAACCGTCCTCTTCCGCCTGCTTGATCGCACGGATCACAAAAAGTGCCCGAGAATCAACACCCTTGTCGTCGCTCCAAACCGGATGGCACTGAATATCTGCATAAAACCGCTTCAGTTCCTCACCCGCTGACGTCGTTTCCGACAATGGACCGATTTGAAACGATGCTTCTGTATCTTGCAATGACCGGCAAATCTCTGCATCCACTGAAGTGCCGGAATGGTTGGAAACTGGTATAGAGGAAGATGGGATCGGGTATGCCGCCATGGCTAAAACTGAAAGAACAATCAAGAAAATGGGAACCCGCTGTATCCTTCTTTTGTTCTCCATAAACTATCCCTTTTCACGTACCTGACGTGATTTCCATTGATCACTCCATTGTATCCAAAAAGGTTGAATATTCACCGTTCATCGAATCATTCCCTTGTAAAGGAAGCTTTTGGCAATGTCTATTTTTTAATCACTCCAAAAATCATATGGGAAAAACAAAACGATATCATCTCGTTCTCAAAAAGATACGGAAAGGGAACGATGGAACGCATTCAGGAGATTTTGGCGGATAAACGGCTGGTCATTCATTTTCAGCCGATCCTCTCGGTGCGCGGAAGAACTTTTTTCGGAGTGGAAGCACTGGTACGCGGTATTGCCTCAGACGATACAATTTTACCTCCGAGCTGGCTCTTTCAGGAAGCTACTAAGGCAGGGTTGAACGTCGAACTCGACCGGCTTGCCCGCCATCTTGCGATCGAAGCCTTTTTTCCGTTGTGGCAGCAAAATAAGAGACTCCTTCTTTTCGTCAATTTTGAATCGAAGCTGATCGATTCCTTTGAGCCGGGGCGTTACCTCTTCGACGGTCTCCTGAGCCATTACGGTATCCCCTTTAGCAACATTGTTCTGGAGATCAAAGAGGATGAAGTAAACGATACGGAACGACTCCAAGAGTTCTGCACCCATTACCGCAACCTCGGCTTCAATATTGCGCTGGATGACTTCGGTATAGGAAGTTCCAGCTTCGACCGCCTCGGCGTTGTTCGTCCCGACATTATCAAGATCGACCGCTCTTTGGTCACTGACATCGATACCCATTACATTCATCAGGAAATCGTCCGTGCGATCTGCCGTATGAGCACCAATATCGGGGCCATTGCCCTCGCAGAAGGGATAGAGAGACTTGAAGAAGCCGGCTATGCTCAGCATTTGGGCGTGACGCTGATTCAGGGATTTTGGACTTCGAGACCCACAGTCCATCCGGTGTGCGATAACTTTAAAGACAAAATAGACCGCATCAAATCCCATTCCGATGCCTTGCAATCAGAACTGCATACTCATGATGAGGGTCTGCGTCATCAAGCCGAATCGGTGTGTACACGGTTCAGAGAACAGATCACCTCTTTGGACGATCTTGTCTCTTGGGAAAAATTGATAAAACCGATGCTGGAGAACGAATCCAACATCGAAGCGCTCTACCTGATCAACTCTTCGGCCAGACAGGTTGGCCCTACCCTCCTGCTGAGAAAAACCCGCTCATTTTTCGAGCCTATGCGTGAGGGTTGCGACCACTCACGCAAAGAGTACTATTCCCGTACAATCGATTCGATGAACAGTTTTCATCTGACCGGTAACTACGTTTCACTGGCAACCGGAAATTTATGCTGTACGTATGCGAGGAAAATAGAGATGGAGGAAAATCCTTACATCTTGTGCATCGATTTTATACGGTAAGATGGATCCTACGGGTTATCCATTAATATTTTTTGGATACTATTGCCACAAATAAAGGGGTGTTATGTTTTTAGAATATTTTCTCTCGTTCGGTCTTTTTTTCCTGAGTGCTATGGCTATTTTCGGAATTTTCCTCTTTTTGTACGCCAAAGTAACTCCCTATGATGATTACCAGATGATCTTTGGTGAAAATAACACGGCTGCGGCTTTTGGATTCGGCGGCGCTATTTTGGGACTCAGTATCCCTCTGTATAGCGCGCTGGTTCATTGTGTCTCTTATATCGATTTTCTCATGTGGGCAGGTGTAGCCATCTCAGTTCAACTCATTTTAGCCTTTATCCTTACCCGATTCGGCGGCAAATTTTCAGTTGAAAAACACATTCAAAACGGTGATCTTTCTGTGGGTGCTTTTATGGCTTTTATATCCATCTCTATCGGTCTGATCAATGCCGGTTCAATGAGTTATTAACAATGGACAGGATATCTTTTCCAACCAACGCTTCTTTCACAAACTTCCTATCATTCCATGGTTCTTATTAATGTCAAAAAGTGTCAAGGCGGCTTTGCTCGCCAATGGAATTATCGCTGTGGCTAAAGGAGTTGCAGCCTTTTTTACAGGTTCAGCATCAATGATGGCTGAAGCCATACACAGTACCGCTGATTGCGGCAATCAGGCTCTCGTCTTAGTAGGTCAGAAACAAGCTGCACGAGGTAAATCCGAAGCCCACTCCTTTGGTCAAGGAAAAGCCAACTTTTTTTGGTCGTTTGTTGTAGCCGTGGTACTGTTTTCACTTGGCGGATTATTTTCGGTTTACGAAGGTATCCAAAAAATCATGCATCCCGAAGAAATTCAAAATCCGTGGCTGATCGTAGGGATTATTATTCTTGCCGTTATCCTCGAAGGCGGCGCATTGAAGGTTGCGTTGAAAGAGAGCGGTACGAAACTCAAAGATATATTTAAAACAATTGAAAAAAGTTCATCCTCTCATATTTTAGTTGTATTAATTGAAGATTCGGGTGCATTGGTCGGATTATTCTTTTTAGCAATCGGACTTGTACTCTCTTTGTACGTACACCCTGTTTTTGATGGGATAGCGGCACTCATGATCGGAATTTTACTCCTATCCCTTTCTACTCTTTTGTTTGTCGAACTCAAGAAACTGATCGTTGGTGAAAGTTTGGATCGAGAGACAATCAGACAAATAAAAAACCTGCTGAAAGAAGAGTCGAATGTACTTGTCCATATTAATTCAGTACGAAGTATGTTTATAGGGTCAGACGAAGTTTTATTGGTTATATCGATGAATGTCAAAGATAACAAGCTGGGATATGAAATCGAGCAAGACATCAAAGAATTGAAATATAAAATTCAAAAGATGCTTAAAGAACACAAACTTGATATTTATATCGATGTGTTTGAGTTTTAGACTATTTTAGAGATAGTAAACGAAACAACCGATTTGTGTATAGTGAGGAGAAGTAGGTACAACGTAAGCCGGGTTCTGTAGACGGTGATAATTAATCTACTGCTTAGATCACTCTAAGCCTCTAGCGAAACAATAGCGATGTAGGACGCTAACCATCTGTTTCTTGCTGCGCGGTTGGGTTTACATAGCTCTCCTAGTTGCCTAGAAGACTGGTGGGCTCTTACCCCGCCGTTTCACCCTTACCAAAACCTGCGTTTTGGCGGTTTCCTCTCTGTTGCACTGTCCCTCATGTTACCATGGCCATCCGTTAGATGGAACCGTGTCCTACGGCAGCCCGGACTTTCCTCTTGGGATTACTAGTTCCAAGCCATCACCCGTTGTACCTTTTGTAATTATAGAGGAAAATCGATTAGAAGCGAATTAGTCGATTAATAAAACCATTTCAACTCCGACAATACATAATCCGCTAGAATTGCAACAAAAAATGAGCCACTAAAGCAGACGTATGACCTCCATCAGTATTATTAACCGATTACGCCTATTACTCACCTTTCCGATACTGATCATTTTATTCGGTTCTTTGTATTACGGAAACCATCTTTACACCAAACTGGGTTCCCTTCACAGCCTGAGCGATCAAGTAAAAGAAATCCGGCATGTCGCCGCATTGATCCACGAACTTCAGCAGGAACGGGGACTTAGCAGCGGATTTTTGGCCGGCAATGGAACCATTTACCACGACTTGCTTCCGCTTCAAAGGGAAAAAGTCGATTCTGCACTCGAAAAGCTTTACGCCCTATCGGCTGATGTTCCCCATTTAAAAGAACTCGACACCCTAAAGATTCAACGCAAAAAAATAGACGGAATGCACATCAAATCAACCGACTCCTTCACTTACTATACCCGCCTTATCGGGCAAATGCGCAGCGACTATCTCGCAATCGTCCTAACGGTCAGTGACATCTCGCTTCGCAACGATTTTCAGGCCTACACAAACCTCATGGCAATCAAAGAGACACTGGGGCAAATGCAGGCGAATATGAACGCAGCTTTTGCCCAGAAAGAGATGGATCAAGCACTCTATATTCAGCTTATCCTTGCCAAAGGGGAACACGATACGGCATTAGGACGTTTTGAAGTTATCGCCTCCTCTGAGATCAAAAACCTTTATCACCGAACGTTCTACGGCCCCGAAGTGGATACGGCCTATCAGAACATTCATGCGGCTATATCAGGTCATGAAAATTGGCTGAAGATGGGAGCAGCTAGCTGGTTTGAACTCTCCACGATCACGATCGACAAACTCCAACTCGTCGAAAAACACAATTTTGATATTATTGAAAATACCCTCAATGAACGGATTATCGAAGCTCAAGAACATCTTCTTATCGTAGCCTTGATCCTTTCTTTGACCATCGCTATCATTTTTTGGCTGGGGTACCGAATTTCGGAAAGCATCCGCTGGCATATCAAACTTTTGGACGAATACAAAAATGCCGTAGATCGCAGCAGCATCGTCTCCAAAACTGACCGAAAAGGGCGCATAACCTATACGAACGATCAATTCTGCGCCATCTCAGGATACACGAGAGAAGAGTTGCTAGGGAGTACTCATAATATCGTCCGGCACAAAGAGATGCCCAAAGAGACATTCAAGACGATGTGGAAAACGATCCTACAGGGGAACCCGTGGCATGGTGTTGTAAAGAATCAAAGCAAAAACGGTTCACATTATTGGGTTGACGTAACGATCAATCCGATTCTCGACCACCAAGGTAATATTGAAGAATTCATCGCCATCCGCAGCGACATCACCAAAACCATCCAGCTGCACGAAGAGCTTGAGCAGACGCAGCAGGAGATGATCTCACGGATCGGAGAAATCGGTGAAACACGCAGCCGTGAAACCGGATACCATGTCCGTCGTGTTGCTGAATATTCCCGACTTCTGGCCACAATATACGGATTGAACGAAGAAGAGTGCTCGATACTGGCCAATGCCAGTCCGATGCATGATATCGGAAAAGTGGGCATACCTGATCATATCCTCAACAAACCCGGAGCATTAACGTCCGATGAATGGGAGATCATGCGGACCCACTGCAAAATCGGCTATGACCTTTTCAGAGATTCGGAACGCCCCCTCCTCAAAGCCGCGTCGATCATCTCTCATGAGCACCATGAAAAATTTGATGGTTCAGGCTATCCCAGAGGGCTCAAAGGGGAAAATATACATATTTTCGGGCGTATTACGGCTATTGCAGATGTCTTCGATGCACTGGGAAGCGACCGATGCTACAAAAAGGCGTGGGAAATTGAACGTATACTCAATCATCTAAGAGGAGAAAAAGGGAAACATTTCGATCCCCTATTGATTGATCTCTTCTTCGACCATCTGGATAAATTTATGGCTATACGCAACGCTTACAGTGAAAAATATCCTGAATCCCCTATACCTTGAGAATAACCATAGAAAGTATTTTAAATAGAAGATCAGGCTGAAGATTTTTCACAAACGTTTAAAGATAATTTTCTGTGTTCACCAATACTTTTGAAAAGGTATCGAGGTAGTTCCAAAACGATTCGATATTTTCTGTTGAAACCCCTTCAGATTCCAGTTTAGGTAATAACGCGGCATAACATTCCAGCCATATTCTACGTCCTTTTTCATCAATCCGAAAACGAGCATGACGAGCGAGCATCCTTGGATCTCCTCGTGTCTTTGCATAGTAATCAGGTCCTCCGCATATCTGAATCAAAAAATCAGCTGCATGTTTTTTAACCTTTTCAAAATCTTCTTCGTAATCAATCGGGAACATGAAAGCGATGGGCGTCTGACGAATCAACTCGTAATGATCATTCACCAGTTTACGAAATCGTTTTTCCCCCACTTGTTGGAAAAATTCTGGGATGGGTTTTGTGATTGTGGAATATTCATTTCCCAAAGTTCCATCTGAAATGACAAGATTCATTAATTCTCCCTTCTCTTTTTTATGTACGTTGTGTATGTATAAAAATTTATCTTTAAAAACTTAAAAAGTTCCTGTTTTTGATACATTTAATTTTAATTTAGCTAATAATTTGTATTATTAAAACATAATTTATTCAGTGTTCTAAATTTCAAAATATTAGTTAAAAGGTCAATCAGATGAAAACACCGCAAAGTATTCTGACGGCATGGATGAATGCTGTTAACAATGGAGATGTTGAAGGCCTGCTTGCTCTTTATGATAAAGATGCTGTTCTCATACCGACTTTCTCAAACAAGCAGATTAACTCACCTGAAAAACTTCGAGAATATTTTGAAAAACTCGGCACTCGCGAGGAACTCAGTATCGCTTTGCATGAAAAAACCTTGCAGGTTCAACAGATAAAAGATGAGGTCTGGGTATTGAGCGGTATCTACAATTGGCGCTTTGATGTGGATGGAGAATTACTGAATTTTGAAGCCAGATTCAGTTATATTTTCGATCTCACCAAATCAAGACCCATAATCCACCATCACTCTTCTCAAATTCCTCGAATGGTATGTTAGATAGCGCATCGCACGCTATCTACTTTTTCTTTCTTGTTTTCGAAATTCTATCACTGCTCACTTTAAATTTTTTCTCTTTGAGTTTTTCAACGATATCAACAGCAACGGCATGTATATCTGAAATAATGCATTCATTGTCTTTTTGAAAACTTTCCCTATTCATTTCAAATTTATCAATCAACGACATAAAATCAATATCTTTCAAAAAAGGATACAGATGGATAGATTTTTCTTCTTCTAATATCCAATGACTCAGCACACAAATCACTAAAAATTCGGGTAAAGATGCAAACTTATTATAAAAGTGGTTGGCCACTTTTTGAGCCATGGCATTGTAATAACAGATCAACGGTGCTTCATATTTAGCTACATGCCTAAAGCTTGGATATTTTTGTGCACTTTTGACAACGGCAATCAAATAATCCGCATTAACAACACACTCTTGAAGCTTATCCCGTAATGCCGTTAATGTACCATAAACATAAGCAGTATCTTGGGGCGTACCCATAGACGGTTTATAACCGGATTCTTCCATTTGTAAGAAATATCTTTCCAACGCCGTTCGGGCAAAGACCAACAAAGCTTCTGTCTTTACATCTCTTAATAGAGCTGGTTTGATTCTATTTTTTGCATTGGACTTCAAAAAAATCTCGATCGAATCGATCGTATCATTTTCCGGAGCTGAAAAATTATTGAACATTCTCGACCTTTCATTTTTTGGATATTAACGCTATTCTCACGAAATTTTATAAAAGTGTTTCTATCTCTGATGAATCTGACTCCACTTTTTGAGCCTTGGAAACTCTATCTTTAAGCAGCTTCTCATGCAATTCTTTATTATCAAGTGCCAGAATTTGCAGTGCCAAATATGCAGAGTTTATAGCACCGGCTTGACCGATAGCGACCGTAGCCACCGGCATTCCAGCCGGCATCTGAACCGTAGATAAGAGAGCATCAATTCCGCCTAGTGCTGATGCACTCATCGGAACACCGATAATAGGTTTGGTCGTTTTAGAAGCTAAAACACCTGCTAAATGGGCTGCCATTCCGGCTGCTGCAATAAAAATTTGAGCCCCTTTTTGCTCTGCCTCTAGAATATAATTTTTGGTTCGTTCAGGTGAACGATGTGCCGAAGAGATGATGAGCTCATAAGGAACGTCAAATGACTCCAATGTATCCGCACAAGATTTCATCACACTATAATCGCTTTTACTTCCCATCACAATAGAAACAAATTTCATCAGAACCCTTTAGTAATTATCTGCTCGATCAGAGCCTTACAGATATTTAGATTTTTTATAGTATACTTCAGAATAAATAAATTCAATTCATATATTATATTTATATATATAATAAATTTTTAATATGTATAAAATGGTATCATTTTGGGATAACTATTGCCTTCTAAAATTCAAAACACAAAGATTAGAAAAAAGTACAATTGAGGAGACGTACGAAAAGGTTTAGAAAAGACTTTGATTGATGATGGAAAATGATATGCGGTTTTAACCGCATATAAAACAAAAAACTTTGTAATTAATCAGAAAGTTTATAAATCAAACGTCCTGCATACTCCATATAGAGACTTTTTTTATGGATTTCAATCTCCTCTTGGTTCATCAAAGCATAACTCTCCACGATACGATTGAGATCGTCTTCATCGTGTTGCTGCATCAGCATCTTTTCCATCACAGCGATTTTTGTGATAATTTCATCAAAATCGTACTGATATAAATCTTCACTCACTTGTTTTGCGATATCCCAATACTTCGATTGCGGTGAACCGCTGAAAATATCGTCTTCGTCTTCGAATAGTGCTTCAAATCTTGACATAATGAACTCCTTTTGTGTTGTGACAGCGTATCAAACTATTGATTAAGTGTGATGCTTTCTTTAGAGATTAAAACAATTTTATTAAGAAAGGGAAAAATTAGTGGATCGGGGGAATTTCCCGCCAAAGCGGAAAATTAAGAAGCCATAGCTTCGAGAGCGTATTTTTTACCGAGATCGTACGCTTTGTTATTAACATCGTGTACTTTTGCCGGTACTTTTGAGAGCATAACACTACGAAGCAATTCATCATCCAATGCTTTCATAAATGTGTTGGCAATCGCCAAAGCGACAACCGATTGGGTAATAACATTTCCGATTTCATCTTTTGCGATGGTAATGATAGGAATCTCAACGATATTCCATCTTTTTCGATCTTCATCCGTCGGGTGAACCAAGTTTGGCTCAACAACGATAGTTCCACCCTCAGATACACCATTTTTGAAAAGGTTGTAGCTCGCTTGTGCAACAGAGAGCATGAAATCGATTTCACCGTCATTTGCATACGGATAGAAAATCTCTTCATCGTCCAAAGTGATATCAACAACGGTCGGTCCACCACGAACTTGTGATGTATAGGTAGCCGTTTTAAGACCGTGTCCACCCTCTTTGATTTTTGCCGCAGCGAAAATTTCTCCCGCAAGAAGAACACCCTGTCCGCCAACACCTGTAAATCTCATTAATGTTCTAGCCATCGTGTTCTCCTTAAATTTTCTTCTCGAAATCGTCTTGGGTAATCGTTTTACGTTTACCTTGGTGGAATGCTTGTACCTCTTTGTACATATCGCAGTATTCACGAGCATTTTCGTCGTGTTTCAAAACTCCCGTAGGGAATTTATTCATTTTCTCCTCTTCCGGTAGCGCTTCCCATTTTTTCAATGGAGTCGTAATACTGTCGATCCACTCAAGATTTTCCATCGCACTCGCCATTTTATTTTTACGGCCAAGGTTGATATGACAGTTTGACATAATATCAAAGAATGCAAATCCGTTGTGTTGGAATCCTTTTACCAAAACTTTTTCGAGTTTTTTCGGATCAAGCATCGTTTCACGCGCTACGAATGAAGCACCTGAAGCGATTGCAAGGTTACACGCATCGAACGTTGGATCGATATTACCCGATTTTTGGCTCACCGTCCACATACCCTGCGGAGTAGTTGGAGAGGTCTGAGAGTTTGTCAATCCATAGATAAAGTTATTAATAACGATAAATTTGATGTCGATGTTACGGCGACATGCGTGAATCGTGTGATTACCACCGATTGCCAATGCATCACCGTCACCCGCAACACAGATAACTTTTTTATCCGGGAATGCCAATTTGATACCCGTAGCAAATGCTACTGTACGACCATGCGTCGTGTGAACGGTATTGAAATCAACGTATGATGAAAAACGGCCAGAACATCCGATACCGGAGACGACACATACTTCATTTTGATCCCATCCGCATGTCTCGATTGCACGAATAACGGCTTTCAAGATAACACCGTCACCACATCCCCAACACCATAGTGTCGGCATTTTTTCTAAACGTAAATATTGGTCATAATTGAAAGCCATTAGATTATCTCCTTCACTTTGTTAACGATTTCGTACGGAGAGATAGCTCGCCCGTTAACTTTATACAAGCCGTGAATATCAAGACGGCTTGAAACACGCTCAACTTCTTCCGTATATTGACGGATATTCAGTTCAACACAAAGGACATTTTTCACTTTATCCGTGAAATGTTTGATACGTGTCGCCGGACTCGGCCAAAGGGTAATCGGACGGAAAAGACCCGCTTTGATTCCCGCTGCGCGAAGGTGACGAATCGACTCTTTTGCCGCCAATGATACTGAACCGTACGCGATGATCAATACATCGTTTTCTTCCAAATCATCACACATATACTCTTCGTTTAACTCAAGCTCATCGGTGTGCATCATAACTTTGTCTTCAAGACGTTGAATCAATTTACGGCAGGTTTCGATCTCTTCAGTCGGGAAACCTTTTGCATCATGGTGAAGCCCGGTAAAGTGGTAACGATACCCTTCGAACATCGGATTAAGTACCGCTGGCTCATCAGCACCGACACCGTATGGGCGGTAATCTTCAGGAGCTCCGGTAAATGTTTTACGAGGAACGATCCCTTTTTTAACTTCTTCTACCGTTGGAATCATTGCTTTACCGTGCATGTGACCGATAGTTTCGTCCAATAAAACGATAACCGGCTGCATAAAACGGTCTGCTAGGTTGAATGCGCGAACGGTTTCAGTATAGCATTCCGCCAAGTTTCCGGCACAAAGGGTGATAGAGCGATAGTCACCGTGTGATGGATTACGTGCTTGACGCACGTCACCTTGGGATACACGTGTTGGAAGACCCGTTGATGGACCACCACGCATAACGTTTACAAGTACCAAAGGAACTTCTGCCATTTGTGCAAGACCTAGGTTTTCAGCTTTAAGTGAAACCCCTGGGCCTGATGTTGCGGTCATGGTACGAACACCGGCCATACCTGCACCTACTGCTGCAGCGATACCTGCAATCTCATCTTCCATCTGAATACATGTTCCGCCCACTTCAGGCAAAAGGTCTGAAATGGTATGCATAACTTCAGATGATGGAGTAATCGGATACCCCCCAAAAAACATACATCCTGCATCGACAGCCGCTTCTGCAGCCAAATCGTTACCGGTTGAAATTATTTCTCTCAATTCCATATTTTGCTCCTTTTAAGCGCTAAGTTTCATATATTTATTGTTTTTGATTGCTACTTGACGCTCTTTAGCTTGATCTGAAAGTTTTGCAAATTTGAATTCAGATTTATCAGAAACAAAAATTGCAAAGTCAGGACAGTTCAATTCACAGTCATTACAGCCAATGCAAGACTCAGGGGCAATAATTTCAATCATAGCTCCCAATGTTGATGTTGGCTCAAGTCTCATCGCTAAGACTCCTGCCGGACACACTGATACACAGATATCACAAGCTTTACATCTTGCTTCATCAACCCACACCGGAGTGTTTTCTGGCGCTTTAATTATTGACATTCCTTCTCCTTGATTAAGTTAAACTATTTTATTTTACCGAGTGCACACGAAACAAAGCTTTTAGCTTTTAGAATCGTATCTTCGCTAAATCCTCTCTCATCAGTGGCTAGAGGATATCCGAGGCTTCTTAATGTAGCCTTAAAATGTGCTAATTGCGCCTCATCGGCAATTTCTGCTGTTACTTTGCGAGGCTCGCACGACAGATCAACACTGACCTGTTCAAATCCAGCGTCTTTGAGAGATGAAGTAATCGTATTGGCACACCCGCTACAACGAATATTAGCAACCTCAAAGACACTGATCATTATTTTTTCATCACTTCAGCAAGTGCTTTACCGATATCCGCCGGAGAAACAACAACTTTTACCCCAGCCGCTTCGAGAGCTGCCATTTTCTCAGCTGCTGTACCGGCACCGCCTGAGATAATTGCCCCTGCATGTCCCATACGTTTGCCCGCTGGAGCCGTTTGTCCCGCGATGAATGCAACCACCGGTTTAGTGATATGTTCTTTGATGTAAGCTGCTGCTTGGATCTCCAAATCACCGCCGATCTCACCGATCATGACAATCGCATGCGTTTCAGGATCGGCTTCAAACATCGGCAACAATTGCTTGTAGCTCAAACCGATGATCGGGTCACCGCCGATACCGACGGCTGTAGTAATACCGAATCCCTCTTTAACCACTTGGTTTGCAGACTCATACGTCAACGTCCCTGATTTAGAGATAAGACCGACATGCCCTTTTTTGAAAATGAAACCCGGCATGATACCAATCTTACACTCTTCAGCAGTAATAATACCCGGACAGTTCGGTCCGATGGTTTTCATGTTTTTCTTAACAGCGTACGCTTTTGCGAACATCATGTCTTTGACCGGAGCACCTTCGGTAATGATAACCGCAAGATCAATCCCTGCATCTGCTGCTTCCATAACGGCATCGGACACGAAAGCCGGTGGAACGAAGATCATAGAAACCGTAGCACCCGTTGCAGCGACTGCTTCAGATACTGTGTTGAATACCGGTTGACCGAGATGCTCTTGCCCCCCTTTACCCGGTGTAACACCACCGACGATCTGAGTACCGTACGCCATACATTGCTCTGCATGGAATGTCCCCTCTTTACCTGTGAAACCTTGAACGATAACTTTTGTATCTTTGTTAACCAAAATAGACATTAATTACTCTCCCTTAGCTGCTGCAACGGCTTTACGAGCACCGTCTGCAAGATCGGTTGCCGCTACGATATTAGCGATACCGGCATTTTTTAAAATCTCTGCCGCTTCAATAGCGTTGGTACCATCAAGACGTACAATAACCGGTACGTTTACATTGGTGATTTTTGTCGCTTCGATAATACCGTTAGCAACACGATCACAACGGACAATTCCACCGAAGATGTTGACGAAGATCGCTTTGACATTTGGATCTTTGAGGATAATATCAAACCCTTTTGCCACTGTTTCTGCACTCGCAGAACCGCCGACATCGAGGAAGTTTGCCGGTTTTCCACCTTCGTAGTTGATGGTGTCCATCGTACCCATAGCAAGACCGGCACCGTTAACCATACAACCAACGTTTCCATCGAGTTTGATGTAGCTAAGACCGTATTTATCCGCTTCGATTTCCGTCGGTTCTTCTTCGCTCAAGTCACGCATTTCGTTGACTTGGTTTTGGCGATAAAGAGCGTTGTTGTCAAAGCCCATTTTCGCATCCAGTGCCAAGAATTTAGCGTCACCCGTTTTAACCAACGGATTGATTTCAATCATCTCTGCATCGTGATCCATGTAAACACGGTAAAGCGCAGCTGCAAATTTGATAAAGGTATTGATCTCTTCAACCGGAAGGCCCAAACCAAACGCCAATTTACGGCCATGGAATGATTGGAATCCTGTCAACGGATCGATAGAGACTTTGATGATTTTTTCAGGGGTATTGTGGGCAACCTCTTCGATCGCCATACCACCCTCTGTTGATGCCATCATGATCGGCATTTCAAGTGCACGGTCAAGCAAGAGTCCAAGATAGTACTCTTTTTTAATATCGGCACCCTCTTCTATGTAAACCTTTTGAACGAGTTTTCCCTCAGGACCTGTCTGGTGCGTTACCAATTGCATACCCAAAATTTGGCTAGCCATTTCGCGTACTTCAGAAGTTGATTTAGCAAGCTTAACACCGCCCCCTAAACCACGTCCGCCGGCATGGATTTGAGCTTTTACTACCCAAATATTTCCGCCCAGTTCTTGAGCCGCTTTAACCGCCTCGTCGGGTGTAAATGCAATGTGCCCGCGCAGTGTCGGTACATTGTACTTTTTGAATAATTCTTTTGCTTGATATTCGTGAATATTCATCCATTCCTCCTGTTGTAAGTTTACGCTATTGGTCTTGTCATCTCTTCAGGGATGACATATTTATCGAACTCTTCCTCGCTTAGCAAACCGAGTTTTACCGCGGTCGCTTTGAGAGTGGAGTTTTCTTTGTGTGCTGTTTTCGCAATTTTTGCCGCATTTTCATATCCGATGTACGGATTCAATGCCGTTACCAGCATCAATGAATTTTTCAAATAGGCATCGATCTGATCGCGTACCGGCTCAATTCCCACCGCACAGTTATCGTTAAACGAAACAATTGAATCTGCCAATAAACGGACCGATTGTAAAAAGTTATAGGCGATGACCGGTTTAAATACGTTCAGTTCGAAATTACCCTGACTTGCCGCAAAACCAATAGTTGCATCGTTCCCCATAACTTGGCATGCTACCATTGTAACCGCTTCACTTTGTGTCGGATTGACTTTACCCGGCATGATCGAAGAACCCGGCTCATTTTCAGGGATAGTAATCTCACCGATTCCACAACGTGGACCTGAAGCCAACCAACGTACGTCGTTCGCGATTTTCATCATGTCCGCAGCCAATGCTTTCAAAGCACCGTGAGCGTATACCAACGCATCATGGCTTGTTAATGCGTGAAATTTGTTCGGAGCAGTCACAAACTGGTGACCGGTAAGCTCGGTCAATTTTGCCGCAACACGCGTTCCCAATTCAGGATGAGCGTTTAATCCAGTCCCTACCGCTGTACCGCCGAGGGCAAGCTCACGTACCGCTTCAAGAGAATCTTTCGCCATTTTTTCACATTTGTTAAGCATCTCTACCCATCCGCTGATCTCTTGACCAAGGGTTAACGGGGTTGCGTCTTGCAAGTGAGTACGTCCGATTTTAACGATGTCGTTAAAGTTTTCCGACTTTTCTTGCAATGTTTTGCGCAAATGTGCGATAGCCGGAAGCAAACGCGTTTCTACCGCGATAACTGATGCTACGTGCAACGCGGTCGGATAGGTATCGTTTGAACTTTGTGATTTATTAACATCATCATTCGGATGAACCAATTTTTGAGTACGGAAATCGCCGCCGAGGATTTCGGTCGCACGGCTAGCCAATACTTCATTGTTGTTCATATTCGACTGTGTACCTGAACCCGTTTGCCAAACGACCAACGGATAGTGTGCATCCAATTTTCCGGCCAACATTTCATCCGCTGCCTGTGCAATCGCATCGGCTTTCTCACGTGATAGCATCCCAAGATCGCAGTTAACCAATGCAACCGCTTTTTTCAAGTAGGAAAATGCTCGTGTAATTTCATACGGCATTTTCTCTTCACCGATTTGGAAGTTTTCCAAAGAGCGCTGTGTTTGCGCCCCCCAGTAGGTATCGTTCGGTACGCGAACTTCACCCATCGTATCTTTTTCGACGCGATAACTCATTATTTGGCTCCTTCAAAAAATTTATTAGCATTAAGTGTGTCAATAAGAGATTGTACCGATGCACATGAACGGGCAAACATCTCTTTTTCACTCTCATCAAGGGTTACTTCGATAATCTTTTCCGCACCGTTAGCACCCAGCATAACGGGAACACCGCTTACGACGTCATGAAATCCGTATTCACCTTCGAGGTAAACAGCACATGGATGAATCTGTTTTGTATCTCTTAAAATCGCTTCGACCATAATAGCGGTTGCTTTTGCCGGAGCGTAATAGGCTGATCCTGTTTGGAGGAGTGCCACGATTTCTGCTCCCCCTTTTCGGGTACGCTGAACAATTTCATCGATCTCATCCGCACTCAGAACATCTGAGAGCGGAACCCCGGCGACGGTCGAATAGCGTGGAAGTGGAACCATGTCATCTCCATGACCGCCCATAACAGAGGCACGGATTTGCCCGCCGCCGTAACCGAGTTTTTCCTGAATAAACGCTGCCATACGGGCGCTGTCCAAAACACCGGCCATACCAATAACACGGCTGCGGTCAAATCCGCTCTCTTTGAGTGCAACATAGGTCATGGCATCCAATGGATTTGAAACCATGATAACAATCGCATTCGGAGAATATTTGGCTACCCCTTCGATTACTTCACGGGTTACCTTGGCATTGATCATCAGCAAATCATCACGGCTCATGCCCGGCAAACGTGGGCTACCCGCTGTAATAACGACAACATCACAATCCGTCAAATCCGCCATTGTCTCAGCAACCGTAACGGTTGAGTGAGAACGCACTGCAGCAGCGGCCTGGGACATATCGAGTGCTTTGCCTTTTGCAATTTCGATTTTGTTGTCGCGTAAAATAATTTCATGGCATGAGCCAAGCATCGCGAGTGAATAAGCAATAGTCGAACCGACATTTCCTGCCCCTACGATTCCGACACGTTTTCCTTTTACCATTTTCGTACTCCTGGTGTCATATCATTATCATCCTCTTGATTGCACTATGCTCATTACTATTTTCCACTGAAAATATCTATAAGCATACACGTTGAGAGGACAATAAAAAGACGAGGTCATCGTCTTTTATCTATAGAGCAACTCTACAGATAAAAAACGAATTTTATAACTCTGCCTCGAAGAGGCAAGCGTTTGCTAGCGCTTTGCTAAGCTTTCCGCTTCGCTACATGTGCCATAGCGGCAAGCGTAGCCAAAGGGATCTATTCCTTTGGCGTTCTAATCATTAAATCGATGCGATAATCGCGTTAAGTGTAGCACTTGGACGCATTGCCGCCGTAGCTTTTGCATTGTCCGGGTGGAAGTATCCACCGATATCTTGAGGTTTCCCTTCAACAGCAAGAAGCTCTTCCATAATTTTAGCTTCATTTTCGCTAAGCGACGCAGCAACCGGAGCAAAACGAGCTGCAAGCTCTGCATCAGCTGTTTGCTCAGCAAGCGCTTTTGCCCAGTATTGTGCCAAAAAGAAGTGGCTCGCTTTGTTATCAGGCTCACCCGCTTTACGTGAAGGCTCTTTGTTGTTATCCAAATAGGCCGCGTTTGCAACATCCAGAGCCGCTGTAAGAGCGCTCAATTTGTTGTCTTTTTTCGTTTTATTGATGTGACGTAGTGACTCAGCAAGAGCCAAGAACTCACCCAATGAATCCCAACGAAGGTGACCCTCGTTTACGAATTGCTCAACGTGCTTAGGAGCCGATCCGCCCGCACCTGTTTCAAACAATCCCCCACCTGCAAGAAGAGGAACGATTGAGAGCATTTTAGCTGACGTTCCAAGCTCAAGGATTGGGAACAAGTCAGTCAAGTAGTCACGAAGAACGTTACCCGTTGCAGAGATGGTGTTTTGACCCGCACGTACACGTTTCAAAGAAAATGCCATCGCTTTTTCTGGTGCCAAGATATGATACTCAATTCCTGCTTTGTTGAATTCAGGAAGATATTCGTTCACTTTTTTGATGATTTCAGCATCATGTGCACGGTTTTCATCCAACCAAAATACTACCGGAACGTTTTCGATCTCTGCACGCTCAACCGCAAGACGTACCCAGTCTTTGATCGGGATATCTTTCGCACGAGACATACGCCAGATATCACCTTTCTCAACATTGAAAGTCATCAATACACCGCTGTCATCCGTTACCGTAACAACACCGTCTTCAGCAATTTCAAAAGTTGTAGGGTGAGAGCCGTACTCTTCGGCTTTTTGAGCCATCAAACCGACGTTAGAGACTGAGCCCATAGTGGTTACATCGAATTGACCGTTTTTCTTACAATCTTCGATGATTTCAGAGTACATAGTAGCGTAACAGCGATCCGGAATCGTCACTACACACTGCTCTACTTTTCCTGCCGGATTCCACATTTTACCGCCGTCACGTACAACAACCGGCAATGATGCATCGATAATCACGTCATTTGACGCGTGTAGGTTAGTGATCCCTTTATCGGAATCAACCATAGCCATTGCCGGTTGAGTCGGATACACTGCCATAATAGCCGCTTCGATCTCCGCTTTTTTATCTGCAGGAAGTTTTGCCAATTTTTTGTACAAATCACCAAGACCAAGATTCGGGTTAACACCGATCTCTTTGAAATCTGCCGCATATTTTTCAAATACGTCTTTGAAGAATACGCCAACAGCGTGACCGAACATAATAGGATCGGATACTTTCATCATGGTCGCTTTGAGGTGGATCGACCAAAGAATATTTTTCTCTTTTGCTTCGGCAATCGATTCCGCCAAGAACGCACGAAGTGCTTTAGCGCTCATGAAAGTACCGTCTAGAACTTCTTTATCAACCGCATTGATCTCTTTCAATACGTTCCCGTTTAGTGCGATTGTTACTTTACCGTCACCTTTTTTAGTGATAGATTGCTCATTAGCGAAGAAATCACCGCTGTTCATGTGAGCTACACGGGTTTTTGAACCTTCATCCCATGCACGAAGTTTATGAGGATTTTTCTTTGCAAAGTTTTTAACGGCTACCGCTGCACGACGATCCGAGTTACCTTCACGAAGAACCGGATTAACCGCAGAACCGAGACAGGTTGCGTAACGTGCAAAAATCTCTTTTTCTTCATCTGTTTTAGGCTCTTCCGGATAATTTGGAAGATCATAACCTTGACCTTGAAGCTCTTCAATACACGCTTTAAGCTGTGGGATTGAAGCGGAGATATTTGGAAGTTTAATGATGTTACCATCGGGTTGTGTTGCGATAACGCCCAATTCTGCAAGATTATCGGGAATACGCTGAGCGTCTGTCATTCTTTCCGGGAAAGTTGCAATAACACGACCTGCAAGTGAAATATCACTTGTTACGACTTCTACGCCTGCTGCTTGTGTGAATGCATTTACGATTGGAAGTAGCGAGTATGTCGCTAATGCCGGAGCTTCATCAATTACTGACCAAATGATTTTTGCCATCAGGTTCTCCTGTTATTTTTTTTATGAAAGCATGATAACACTTAGTTTGGCGTTTTTGTTATTTGGCTCCCTAAAGCGGATAAAAAGTTCTCAATATGTTTCATTTTGTAGCATTTACTATGTTTTTGCGGTGTGTAGAAAAGTAACTACTGTAAATATGCTCCCCATTTTTACCTCGAACGAAATAAAGGTAATCGGTACGCTTCGGATGGATAGCGGCTTCTATTGCATCTTTGGAGACATTACAAACGGGGTACAGCGGCAAACCTTTGTTTTTATACGTATTATAGGGGGTTCTATCGGTTCGGATTCTCTTGGCCGTTACTTTTTGATGGGAGTATTCACCGTAATTCAAAGTCCCATCCATCTGAAGACGCATCCCTTTTTTGATCCGATTATCAATGACGGAACTGACAAACGGCATATCCGATACCGAAGAAGCCTCTTTTTGAATAACCGATGCTTTTGTTACAATTTGTAACCATTTCTCTTTACTAAACGGCTGCTTATACTCATCGGCCCAGCTTCTCATCTTTTTATCCGATTCGTTTAAAAGGTGAACGATCAATTCTTTTTCACTGATTTTATTCGGAATACTGTACGTGTCAGGGACAAAACTCCCCTCCTTAAACGGAGCATGCTGTGCATAGGCATCTTGAAGCGCTTTCCTATCAAGTGAGAGTTCATCACTCAGCTGACGTAAAAAAACAACCGTTGTCTCTCCCGGAATCAGGGTAATCTGGCGTGTTGCTGCTTTCGCCGTCGTCAGTTTGTAAAGATACTCGATACGGCTCATTTTCTCTTCTTTAAGATCGATCCACCCTTGCTGAGGCTGTCCGAGCAGGCGTAGGATAAAAGCATCAATCGTATGGACATTTACCCCCTCCTCTTGGAGGTGTGCTATACTTTTAAAGACGGAACCTTGCGGTATGTAGACGATTTTTGGGGATGTGACAGTAGAAAATAGGTAGGTCATGAAAGAGACACTCATCACCAATATTATCCCGAAAACCCATAGATACATTCTTTTTGGTTTGATTTTTACTTTTTTTCTAGGTTTTTTCACGTTTATCGCTTTATTAGAAGGTATTAAGATCGATCATTTGACGTTCAAGGGCGTCATAATCGAGAAATTATATCTCAAATGGGAAAATTCATTCCTTATCAAAGCCTCAAAAATAGATTTAAGCGCCCTGAAAACGGATAATCTTCCCGTTACCTTAAAACCTTTAGGAAAGCTTCCCCCTTTTATACGCAATCTGCAGCGCTGGGTGAAGCAGATCGATATTAATACTATTCAATATGATAACATTACCGCTTCTCTCCACTATCGCGAAAACCTCCCTGGACAAATACGTCTGAGGAGTGGAACGGAGACCTGTAACGGTACTTTTACCCTTAATGAAGAGACGTTTGACTTATCGTTGCCGCAATGTACCATCAAGAATGCTCTTCTTAACGGAAAATTAACGGTACATCTTGCGCAACAGCGTTTGTTTATCAATGCGCAAATGAATTTTCCCCAAACCCCTACCCTGTTCATCCGAGCATCAGGGGATACCGATACTCTTAGTTTTGATATCCATGCCGACCGACCTTTTACCACCATCCAGCCGATCGTTGAATTTTTCGATCTTGACTCCGACGTCCAACCGTGGATTACCCAATACGCAAAAGCCTCTTTCGTCACGCTTCACCGTTTAAAAGGGAAATTCCATTATGATAATCCCGAAGAGCTGCTCACAGCCCTGCGTGCCGATGCAACCGTCACCAACGCTGAGTATACCTTTGCACAGGGATATATGCCCATCATTGCCCCTCAAGTCGATCTCACCTTTGTCCGCGGAAAACTCCACATTCTCCCCATCAATGGAACTTTTTATAAACTTCCGACCGAACAAAGCCGTCTCTCAATCGATTTTACAACGCCGCATACCCTGTTGGATATCCATATTCAAACACGTCACGCCATGCTCAATGATCCTATCTTGTCCCTATTACGTTTTTATGACATTACGATTCCCATCAAACAAACGGCCGGAGTCTGCGATGTCAATCTGGATCTCACCGTTAACCTGCATACCTTGGATACAACAGCAAAAGGGGTATTTCGACCTTCCGTATCAGAGCTTTTACTTGAGAAAATTCCACTGCGTTCGGAAGGGGGAATCGTTACGCTCGATAATGCCCGCGTCCGTTTCGATCATTTTACGGCCCATTACAATAATATTGCCCATGCCCGTGTCCAAGGGGAATATGATGCCGCGTCCGGTCACGGTTTTGTATCCATCAATGCCTATGAAGTTACCCCTTTGGCCAACAAAAAGCATTTAAGACTAGTGGATTCGCGCGAACCGCTCCGCGTTAACTATATCATTTCACCCAAAGGGGACACACTCAATGTCATGCCGTCTGAATGGTATGTATCGGGTGAAAAACTGCGCATTGAAGCATTTCAGGCTCCTTATGATTATCACAACGCCTCCAGCGCCGCGGCATCTGTCCCCTTTAGCATCTCCGAAACCATCCACGGGAAGATCAATGCCGTGTTTAACGGGGCCAAACAACAAACCGACCTTCAAATCGAACTCAAAGATTTTAAATTGGGAGAACTACAGCTCACTCATGCCCCGTTTACAATCGATATTCATTACGACAATAACCGTTCAACGCTGCAGAGCAATACCGCTTCAGCATGGAGTATCCATCAGCTCCCCCTTCTCCTCTCCCCTTTTCGTGCAACCTTACGAGGTGATGAAATCACCTTTGAGGACATTGAAACACTTTTAGGAGATCTCCTCAAAGCTAAACTCACCGGAAACTTTTCTCTGGAGACGCTCAAAGGATCGATTCGTCTCGATGATATGGTTCCCCTTAGCCCGAAACTATCGCCCCTTGTCGACGCCCAAGAGTCACTTCAGCTGAAAGTCGATGCTTCCGAGGATGAAATTGTTTTGGATGCCCCGGTACTCAAATCCCATTTTACGACCATTCCGGACGGATGGAAAATTTCACTGGATGACATTGCTCTGCTCTCCAAACACTCTCCGATCCTGCGGCGATACCATGTGGAGAACGGCAATCTCAATCTTTTCTATACTCCGAAAAACGGACGCTATACCTACAGCGGTGTCATCGAATATCCTTATTCGCTGATGATGATCAATGAAAAGCCGATCAACCACTATCATTTTAGCGGCACCTACCAAGAAGGCCATTCCAATATTCGGGTCAACAACCGTCTCGTCATCAACCGTTCCAATGATCAGATCGACGTCAATGCTAAAAATATCGGTATCAACGTTCCCCAACTCTTTCACTTCCTCTCCGCGCATCAAGAGACGAAAGAGAGCACGGGAAAAGAGGAGAGGGATAGATATCCCATACGTATCCATATATTCAACACCTATCTTTACCTGATGAAAGGTCGGAAAATCGTCGCTGATCGTATGGAAGCGACCTTGAACGATTACGACTTGGATGCCTCGCTGTACCACATGGGGGGATCAGCAGATCTCAAAATACGCAACGGCCTTTTTTTCATTGACGGAAACGGATTCAATGACAAATTTATGGATCATCTCTTTGCCATGAGCGATTTCAGCGGAGGGAAGTTTTCTTTTCAAGCCAAAGGGGAAGCCGATACATTTGATGGGATCATGCGGGTCGAAAATACGATACTCAAAGACTACAAATTTCTCAATAACGTCCTGGCCTTTGTCAATACCGTCCCCTCTTTGGCGACGTTCTCACTCCCAAATTACAATACCCAGGGACTTCCGGTCAAAGAAGGCTATGCTCATTTTTCTTACAATAAAGGATTGGTGAACGTCGATAACTTCACCCTAAACTCACCGGAAATCAAAATACTCGGAGAGGGGCGTGCCGATCTAAAATCACAAACTCTAGAGGGTACCCTCACCCTCAAAACCGATCTCGGTTCAGCACTCGGAAAAGTACCGATGGTGGGATATATCCTCTTTGGTGATGACGGATCTATTTCCACTACCCTTACCCTCAGCGGTAAAATCGATGACCCCAAAGTAAAGACAGCGATTGCAGAAGAGATCGTTACCGCACCCTTCAACATTCTCAAGCGAACGTTGGTTTATCCGTTTTTGTGGATGATACCGGATGAGAAAAAAAAGTAGATACCGAACTAGCTCCCACTCTCCTGAGTGGGAGTGTATAGTGTCAGACTCCGTTCCCACTTGAAAAGTGGGAACGAGAGATGGTAATTCAAGCTGGTAGATAATCGCTATTCGTTCCGTAAAACAGTCAGTACATCCACTTCAGAGGCTTTTTTCGCCGGATACCATGCGGAAAGCAATACGATTACAAAGGCTCCGATAATAATCGAGAAGAAATCGATCACACTCAGATCAAGCGGCAGTGTCGAGGTGGGATAGACGTCGGCTGGGAGGGAGATGATCTCAAAGGTTCCTAGGACCCACATCCCCAAAAAGCCCAATATCGCCCCCGTCGTAATCCCCAAAATACCGATCACAATTCCGAGGATCAAAAAGATTTTTTTAACCTCTTGCTTCGACGCTCCCAGAGAGATCAGGAGGGCGATTTCGCTGCGGCGGTTCATCACCGTCATCAGCAGTGAGGAGATGATATTGATAGCGGCAATGAGGATAATGAGCATCAGGACGATAAAGAGCGACATTTTCTCCATCTTCAACGCGGCAAAAAAGTTGCCGTTGTCTTCCCACCATCCGCGGATCGATACCGTATTGGGCAAAACGGCCGCGATACGGGAGATATCGGCTTCGGGATTCGGGGTGTGGATATGGATGCCGTCATAAAGATTTTCAGGAATTCCCAAAATACGCTGAAGCGATGCGATCGAAGTGTACGAGAACCCTTTGTCATACGCACTGAGCCCCGAGTTGAACGTCGAAACCACTTCGAAGCGTTTGATTTTCGGAGTGAGGGCTAATCCCCCCGGTTCCATTTGGGTAAAAATATAGGTAAGTTTATCCCCCTCTTTGAGGAGGAACTGTTCTTTGAGCGTTTGTCCCACCATAACCTCAAATTTATCCGGTGTTCCCTCTTGCAGCCCTTCTGCCACAATGCGGTTCACTTTTGCTTCTTGGGCAAAATCGACACCGAAGAGATATCCCCCCTCCATCTGATCCCCGCTGCGGGACAATACGGCCGAGGTGACGTAAGGGCTGAAGGCGAGATCGGGGAAGCGGGTGCGAAGATTTTCGAGTAATGTCGTATCGACCGTACCGAAAAATTTGGGTTGAATGGTGAGGGGATAATTCATCACGGTAAGCTTTTTCTTGAACTCGTTGTCAAAACCGTTCATGAGGGCCATCGCGATGATAAGAACCATCACTCCCAGCGCGATTCCGGAGAATGCGAGGAGTGCGGAGAGGAAGATAAAAGGCTGCTCTTTGTCAAAGCGCAAAAATCGTTTGACAAGGTAGGAGACGATATTCAAGAGGCAAATACCCCTTTTTTTGGTCCTGACTTGCCGCAGCAGTTTTTGTATTTGAGGCCGCTTCCACAAGGACAATCATCATTCCGTGCAATTTTTTTCTCTTCACCTTCATGCTCTTGATGATTCAGGCTCATACGGAAAGCCTCCTGTTTTTTCTCCAATTCCATTTGGCGGGCGAATGCTTCGGCTTCTTCTTCCGCACTTTCGACTTTGAAACGGATCACATGAAGGGTTTTTATCGTATCGTATTTGATTGTCTCGACCAGTTCGCTAAAGAGGTTGTAACTCTCTTTTTTGTACTCGACCAAAGGATCTTTTTGGTTGTACGCACGCAGACGGATACCTGTTTTCATGCTGTCCATTTGGTAAAGGTGTTCTCTCCATGCAGTATCAAGTGTTTTGAGATAAATCTCCCGCTCGATTTCGCTGCGGAGTTTATCATCCACTACCGACATTTTTTCGTCATATTCAGCTTTAAGGGCATTCAGAAGAGAGGTTCGGATAGATTCTACATGCATATCGGTGAAAATGGAACGATCCACCTCGGCATTCATCTCCTCTTGGAGAGTCAATACCAAACGCTCAAGATCAATCTCTTCCTCGGGAATCCCCTCAAAAATACCGCAGAATGCCAACGTACGATCGACATAGTCACTGCGGATAAGATCGATTTTATCGGCGATATGAAATTCAGGATCGAGTAGTTCGCCGCGGAATTTATATACGATCTTACGCTGTTCGTTGGCGACATCATCGTATTCAACGATGTGTTTACGCCCTTCGAAGTGCATGTTTTCTACTTTTTTCTGTGCTTTCTCGACCGCACGGGTTACCATCGCCGATTCGATGTATTCGCCGTCTTCTACGCCCAGACGCTCCATGATCGATTTAATCTTGTCAGAGCCGAAAATACGGAGAAGGTTGTCTTCGAGTGAAAGGTAAAACTGGCTTGTCCCCGGATCACCCTGACGTCCCGCACGGCCGCGAAGCTGGTTATCGATACGGCGGTTTTCATGACGCTCGGTTCCGAGGATATAAAGACCTCCGAGGGCTTTGATCTCATCGCTCACTTTGATATCGACCCCGCGCCCGGCCATGTTGGTTGCGATGGTTACCGCCCCTTTTTCACCCGCGTTTTTAATGATCTCAGACTCTTGCGTATGATTTTTCGCATTCAAAACCGTATGCGGTATTTTTTCGGCTTTGATCAGAAGATGGAGTTTTTCCGATTTTTCAATCGATGCGGTACCGATCAGGATCGGCTGACCTTTGGCATGAAGTTCTTTTACTTTTATAATAACGGCGGCGAATTTCTCCGCTTCAGTTTTATAAATCAAGTCATTCAAATCTTGACGGATCACCGGGACATTGGTCGGAATCGAAATAACGTCGAGATTGTAAATCTGGGCAAACTCGGTCGCCTCGGTTTGTGCCGTACCGGTCATACCGCCGATTTTGTCGTACATACGAAAATAGTTTTGGTAGGTGATGTCGGCGAGGGTTTGGGTCTCTTCTTTGATAATGACCCCCTCTTTGGCTTCCAATGCCTGGTGGAGTCCCTCAGAATAACGGCGCCCCTCGCTGAGGCGTCCGGTAAACTCGTCAACGATAACGATTTGTCCCTCTTGGATCACGTAATCGACATCGGCTTCAAAAATATAGTTCGCTTTCAACGCTTGGTCGAGGTGGTGAGAGAGTGCCGAGTTTTCGATGCTGTAAATATTGCCAACGCCGAAAAGCTCTTCCGCACGTTCGATCCCCTCTTCGGTAATAAGGATGAGACGGTCTTTTTCATCGATTGTAAAGTGTTCCTCTTTGACGAGGGCTTTGGCTACCGCATCGGCACGGGTATAGTTTTCCAGCGTGCGGTTTGTAGGCCCGGATATAATGAGCGGCGTCCTAGCTTCATCGATCAAAATCGAGTCGACCTCATCGACGATAACGTACGAATGGCCGCGCTGAACCATGTGCTCTTTACTGTAGGTCATATTGTCACGGAGGTAATCAAATCCGAATTCATTGTTCGTACCGTAGGTAATATCGCAGCCGTATTGTTCACGCTTGGATGCCGGGTTATAGCCGCTTTCAACCAATATCCCCGTGCTGTATCCCAAAAATGCGTAGAGTTCGGACATTTGTGTGCCGTCACGGCTTGCGAGGTAGTCATTGACCGTAACGACATGTACTCCGCGGCCCAACATCGCATTCAACACGACCGGCAATGTCGCAACGAGGGTTTTCCCCTCCCCTGTTTTCATCTCGGCGATGCGCCCCTCATGAAGAACCATCCCTCCAATGAGCTGAACGTCAAAATGACGCATTCCTAAAACACGTTTACTCGCCTCACGCGTAATAGCAAACGAATCAACCAAAACATCATCCAAGGATTTACTGCCGCTGAGGACCGATTCTTTGAGTCCTTGGAACGCACTTTGGAGCTCTTCATCGCTCATGGCGCTAAAATAAGATTCTCGGGCGTTAATCGCCGCAACATTTTTACGATATTTTTTGACTTCTCGATCGTTTTTAGTACCGAAAATTTTCCCGACAAGCGATTGGAGCATTAAAAACCTTCATTATGAACAGTATTGAAAAAGTCACTGATTTTAGCATACGAAATCTATTGTTTGGATTAATAGGCATAGGGTACAATGTCATAATCACACTATTCAAGGATTTTATGTGCGTTTTTTACCACTTCTTTTTGCCCTGACGCTTACCCTTGCGGCTTCCCCCAAAGAGATCAACTCTTTCAACAGCAAATTTGTACAGACGATCATTGACGACAATGGAAAGAAAATCGTTTATACCGGCGAACTTTGGGCAACCAAGCCTCAAAATGCCCTCTGGGTCTATTATAAACCGGTCCAAAAAAGTGTTTACATCAGCGCACAAAAAATCACTGTCATCGAGCCCGTGATCGAACAGGTCACTCTTCGCAGCCTTGATGATGAGATCGATTTTTTACAGATTATCCAAAAAGCCAAAAAAATCGACAATGACAAATACAGTGCTACGGTAAAAGGACAAACCTACAGCGTCACTTTTAAAAATGATCTCCTCAGCTCTATCGGCTACACCGACGGATTTGACAACCGTGTGACGATCCTCTTTAGCAATCCGACGCAGAACAAACCGATTGAATCGGGTAAATTCAAACCGGTCATCCCGGAAGATTTCGACGTGATTCGAGATCGCTGATTTTTAATGATGCTCACATCTCTCTAAGACTCTTTCCCGACCGTTTTTACCCGTCTCACACTGAAAGGTCGTATGATTGATACCGATCTCTTCGAGGGCATGGGTCAGATCATGGAGTACCGTATTCGCCGCACTCAACGTCAAATCCTCATAAAAGTTGAGCCGTGCTTCCAAAAATACCGTCTCGTCGTCCAACTGCCATAAATGGATATGATGAATGCTCTCTATTGCCTCAAAACCCTTCACTTTTTCGACAATGGCATCGAGCGAAATATGCGCCGGCGAAAACTGCATCAGCATGCGGGTAGATTCGCGAACGATCCCGAACGATGATCGGATAAGGTAAAAGGAGATCAGTAACGACAATAGCGGATCAATCCAGTACCATCCGTAAAAGTAGATCATCACACCGCCTGCCAATACGGCAAACGACGTCATCAGATCCCCCATCAGATGCAGATACGCGGAGCGGATATTAAGATTATGATCCGCATCACGGTGCAGAAGCCATGCCGAGAGACCGTTTACCACGATACCCAATCCCGCCAACGCCATAACCCATGTTGATTCCACCTCGTGAGGTGTGATAAAACGCTGGAGCGATTCCAGGATCAAATACACGGAAACCGCGATCAAGACCGACGCGTTAAAGAGGGCCGCAAGGATTTCAGCCCGTTTAAATCCGAAGGTTTGGCGGATATTTTGGGGACGGTGAGAAAGGCGGTGTGCGTAATAGCTGATGATAAGACTCATCACATCGCTAAAGTTATGGAGGGCATCACTTAGCAATGCTAAAGATCCGGATACAAGCCCCCCGATAAACTGCGCGGCCGTTATAATGAGGTTGAGGATAACGCTGAAGAGAAGTTTTCCTCCGCTGATCGAATGATCATGGTGATGATGATGGTGATGTTCCAAAATTTTTTCCTCAATTAGGATAATGACGTTTTATCATAGAGAAACTTACATCTATACCTCCGTACACATTTTATGGTGTACAATATAAAAAAATAAAGGGAGACAGAATGCGTATTCATCCACTTTTATCTTTCCCGCTTTCACTGGCGATCGGGACATCTGTTTATGCCTCATCTTACTCATTGTCAATCAGTGCGGATACGACACAGTTTGATTATGCCGAAACCGAATTGGGTCAATTACTCGATACCGAAACGAATGATTTCGGCGACATCGGCGGTTTTACCCTCTCTCTTGAGCCCGGTTATCAAGGATTTTATCTCACAACAAGCTACAGCAGCGGAAATACAGACTACATCGGCGGAACGGATGTCGATCCCACCTATGGTTCATTTCGGACAACGACCCAAAACACTATTCTTGACTACAGTGCCGGGTTCAAATCCATTACCGTCCTGGATCAATACGGAGAGTTAGAGATGCCGTTTAAACTGGGATTAGGCTATCGTGAATGGCAACGAAACATTCTGGGTACCTATGACGTCTCAGGCGTTAATGAAACGTACGATTGGGGATACGTCGATATCGGCATCGGTTTGCATTTTGCCATTTCACCCACTGCGATGTTAGGGGTCGATGCCAGCTATCAACAAGCCTTCAATGCCCAAATGTACGAAAACCTGCACGGCGATACCTTTGCGCTCAATAATGTGTACGGATACAAAATCACGGTTCCCCTTGAGGTTGCCTTGAGCGACTCACTGAACCTCTTTTTTCACTACAACTATGAATACTGGAATATCGGCGCTTCCAACGTAGTTGACGGATGGTACGAACCCGACAGCGAAACGAAAAATAAGACCCTCTCTGCCGGATTGAAATTCTGGTTTTAAAGTAACCCTACCAACGCCACCAACAACACCGGTGGCGTAATCACCAGCCCTACTTTCATGTATTCGCCCCACCCGATATTGACCCCTTTTTGCGCCAAAACATGAAGCCATAGCAAGGTCGCTAACGATCCAATCGGAGTCATTTTAGGCCCGAGATTACATCCAATGATGTTGGCGTACGCCAATGCACTGTTTCCCGCTTCGGCAATCGCGATATCCATCACCATGATGGTCGGCATGTTGTTCATCACCGAGCTGAGGATGGCGGAGAGAAAACCCGTGCCGATGATGGCATACACATTTCCCATACTCTGAAGTTCACTAATAATGCCTGCAAGATAGGTCGTAAGACCGCCGTTTTTAAGGCCGTAGACGACGACGTAGAGTCCGATACTGAACCACACCACCTGCCACGGTGCCGCTTTGATCGTCATGATCGGTTTCGTCGCTTTGAAATAAGTCGCAATGGCGAGAAATACCAAAGCACCGCCGAGGGCAAATACTGAGATGGGGAGATGGTACGCATCTCCGATAAAATACCCAACCATGAGTAATCCCAAGAACCACCAGCTGAGGCGGAACATCGTCATGTTTTTGATAGCCGATTCGGGTGATGCTAAATTTTCGACATCAATATGGGTCGGAATATCTTTGCGAAAAAACAACCACAATACGACGATGGAGGCGATAATGCTGAGAAGGTTGGGGAGGAACATCGTCCGTGCGTATTCCCAAAAACCTATTTGAAAGTATCCCGCCGTCACGATGTTGGTAAGGTTGGAGATGACGAGCGGATTTGAGGCGCTATCGCCGATAAATCCCCCCGCCATTAAAAACGCGAACATCGCGACGGGATTGAGCTTGAGATATTTCATCTTGGCCAAAATGATCGGGGTGAGGATCAACGCCGCCCCGTCATTGGCGAAAAATGCCGCTACCAATGCACCGAGGATCATCATATAAACAAACATCAGATGGCCGTTTCCGCCTGAGAGTCGAACCATTTTCAGTGCCGACCACTCGAAAAAGCCGATCTCATCGAGAACCATCGAGAGGAGAATGATCCCGATAAATGCTAACGTCGCATCCCAGACGATTGAGGTAACCGTCCATACATCAGCGAGTGTGACGACACCGAGCACTACTGCCGTAATGGCACCGACGACAGCCGTCGTCCCGATCTGCAACCCTCGCGGCTGCCATATAATCAATACCAAGGTCACTAAAAAAATTGCACTAGCTAAAAGCATAGTCTCCCTTTTCTGTCATCCTCGGGCTTGACCCGGGGATCCATCCCCATATATTAATAAAGCTGGATTCCCGCCTTCACGGGAATGACGATTTTGTAATGAGCATTGTATCATAATATCAACATATCTTGATATATTATTTTTATTTTGCTACACTTTCACAAAACCAAGGAGTCCTTATGAAACGTTTACATCTTCATATCAGCGTCAATGACCTCGAAAAAAACCGTCAATTTTACACCACATTGTTTGGAAGTGAACCGACAAAAGTCAAAGAGGATTACATCCAATGGCTCCTCGATGATCCCTATATCAATTTCGCCATCTCAACAGGCCGTGCAACAACCGGACTGAACCATTTAGGATTGCAAGTTGAAAGCGATGAAGCGCTTGAAGCAATCGAACAGCGTCTTATTGCCGGCAATATCATGGGAGAGAAACAAGAGGTAGCGCAGTGCTGTTATGCTTCAAGCAAAAAATACTGGGTTGAAGATCCGCAAAACATCATCTGGGAAAACTACCATACCATGGAACAAATCGAAGTATTCGGCGGCGACAGTTTTACCGGCGGTGTCGGATGCTGTACCCCAAGTTTTTCACAAAACGGAAAATGGTCAACCGGCGGCAGCTGTAACTAAGGTCATCTATGGAAATATTTTTACAAACCGTATCCGCGCTGAATGACGAAACGCGTATCAGGCTTTTGGCATTTTTGAATCAATACGGACCGCTGTGCGTCTGTGATTTGCAGGAAAGTTTCGGGATGATCCAGTCGCGTTTGTCACGTCATCTGAAAATCCTCAAAGATGCCGGATTTTTACGGGTTGATCGTCAGGGCACCTGGGCCTATTATTCCATCCGTTCCCCACAGGATCGTTTTCGAAGTGAAGCCCTCATGGAAATCACTATGTTGGGAATTGAACTTCCCCCACTCATCAAACCATCGCAAACTGGAGAATGTAAAATATGAAAAATGTGTTAATCCTCTGTACCGGCAACAGCTGCCGCTCGATCATGGGTGAAGCCCTTATTAATGCCAAAATGGGAGATTGCGTGTATGCGCAAAGCTCCGGTGTCAAAGCCAGCGGAAAAGTAAACCCGAATGCTCAAGCACTTCTCGAAGAGAAAGGGTACTGGAGAGAAGAATACCATTCTAAAGTGATCGACACGGTGATCGATACCCCGTTTGACCTCGTCGTTACCGTCTGCGATCATGCTCACGAGACCTGCCCGATGTTTCCAAAAGCGGTGAAAACGATCCATGTGGCATTCGAAGACCCGAGCGGTAAAGAAGTCGAAGAGTACGCTAAGACATTGGCACTTATCGAAGAAACACTTTTGCCGATCATCAAATCCGAA
This sequence comes from Sulfuricurvum sp., assembly GCF_049587615.1. Classification (GTDB taxonomy): domain Bacteria; phylum Campylobacterota; class Campylobacteria; order Campylobacterales; family Sulfurimonadaceae; genus Sulfuricurvum. Next base: position 23,553 of record NZ_JBAVEF010000024.1, on the reverse strand, counting down.
TTGTGTGACTGATCATGTGGCAGGAGAGCGTCAACGTCCTCGTCTATGAGTGGCTGAAAATGCCTGAAGGGGATAAACTCTCGGATGCCCTCAACTTTTTTATCTATGATACAGTAAAAATTCTCTTTCTCCTTACCACGATTATTTACGCGGTTACGCTTCTGCGTTCGTACTTCTCCACCGAAAAAGTACGGGAATATCTCAGTCGTCGACATGAATATACGGGAAATGTCCTCGCCGCACTGTTTGGAATTATCACTCCGTTTTGCTCGTGTTCGGCAATTCCCCTCTTTTTAGGTTTTTTACAGGCACGGATACCGCTTGGGGTGACGTTTAGCTATCTCATCTCTGCACCGCTGAACAATGAGATTGCGATTGCGATGCTGCTGTCCATGTTCGGATGGAAAGTGGCGGCGCTGTATGTCGGATTCGGTCTTCTCGTCGCTATTATCGGCGGAATCATCATCGGACGGCTCGGACTGGAAAAAGAGATCCTCATTGAAGTCAAACCGATTGAGGGGGAGATTCGTGCCGAAAATCAGGTGATAGCGTTTAAAACACGTCTGAGTGACGCATGGGATTACACCTTCGATATCCTCCGTAAAATCTGGCTCTATGTTTTGATCGGTGTCGGTGCAGGTGCCTTTATCCACGGCTACGTGCCGACTGAGTTTATCACCACTGTCGCGGGGGCGGACAATCCTTTTGCCGTCCCAGTCGCGACATTGCTGGGGATACCGATGTACTCCAATGCGGCGGGTGTCATGCCGCTCATCGAAGTGCTAACTTCCAAAGGGATGCTGATGGGGACGGCATTGTCGTTTATGATGGCGATCACCGCACTCTCCCTCCCCGAAGCGATGATTCTCAAGCGGGTGATGAGCCTCAAACTCATCGCCATCTTTTTCGGTACGGTGACACTGGGTATAATCGGTGTCGGGTATCTGTTTAACGCACTATTATGAGAACGCTGACGGAGTAAAACCCCCTCAGCTACGCTGGCCGCTATGGCACTGAAGCTTGCCTCTACCGAGGCAGAAATATATCATTGGAGATAATATGAAAATTGAAATTTTAGGAACAGGGTGTTCCAAATGCAAAGCCCTCGAAGAGGCAACGAAACAAGCGGTGGCACAGAGTGGCCAATTTGCCCAGATCGAAAAAGTGGAAGACATTATGAAGATTATGGAATACAATGTCATGAGTACCCCTGGGCTTGTCATCGACGGGAAAGTAGTCAGTACCGGAAAACTACTCAGTGTTAATGAGATCGTTGAGCTGATTAAAGCACACTGATGGAAAGCTTCCTTTTAGGGTTGCTCGAATTGCATGGGGCATGGGTCTTTACCGGAGCGTTTAGTATCGGAGCACTCACCTCTCTCGCCCCCTGTTCCATCGTCTCCGTTCCCTTGTTGGTGGGGAGCGCACTGGGGATGAGTTCGCACCTCTCTCCCCGTGAACGGGTACACTTTACCTATATCTTCGCTTCGCTGTTTGCGCTGGGTGTGGCGGTGAGTTTCTCCATCCTCGCTTATATGGTGGCAAAAATGGGATACTTTTTCTCGATTGCACCGCTGGAAGCGTATATCGCAGGGGGGATTGCCGCTATCGCAATCGCTCTGTATTCATTGGGATACTTACCCGAAGTGATCGATAAATCGCGCTGGATGAGTCGGCTTATCACGCTGCGCTATGTGGGGGCATATCTGATCGGGATGCTCTTCGGGCTCGTCTCCACGCCGTGTGCCTCTGCTCCTTTGGTAGCCATTATCACCGTTGCTGCCAATGCTCCTGATTGGTATGCCGCTTCCCTTGTCCTCACCTTCGCGCTGGGACATTCATTATTATTGTTGGCGGCGGGGGTATCGATCGGATTTGCCCAAAGGGTTGCTTCCAGCTCAAAAATAGCATTTATCACCGGATGGATGACAAAACTTTTTTCTTTTGTCCTCATCGCCATCGGATTCTATTTTTTCACCTTAGCGTATCAACAACTCTAAAGGATCAGCATGTTTAAATTTATTTCTTTGGTTGCACTGTGTGCATCACTCTATTCCGCCGAATTACAACCGCGCCCTTATGCACTTGTCAAACAAGAGATCGGTAAAGGTCAAGTCGTCATGGTCGAAGCCGGTTCGACGATGTGCAGTGCGTGCAAAGAGATGGGAGAACTGCTCTATTCCGAGATGAAGATCAACCCCAAACGCAAAATCTATTTCGTCAACGTCGGCGAAGAGCGTGATGCCGCCAGAGCCATGAAAGTCCAAATGATCCCGACGCAGATCGTGTACGATAAAAACGGTAAAGAGATCGACCGTCATATCGGCGGATTTACCACTGAGGGTCTTAAACGGTTTTTAGCGAAACACAAGATTTAGGCAAAGCGATAAAACCGATTTTATTATCCTTATGACTTACTCTTTCTTTGCAAGGAGAAAGTATTGATTCCTATCTCAAACGATTCGCCTCTTTCTCCCCTTCGACATCAGGTTAACGATGATAATGCTGCAATGCGTACATGTAAGAGTTTCGTTCATACGCCGAGGGATTATCCGTGTGGGAAAGCGAGATGCTCCCTTTCATCTGGAGAATTGATTCGTATTCATGCTTCTCCATCCACTCTCTAATATTAACTAATATCTTTTTGATTTCACTTTCACCCTTTATGAGCAATACCGATGCCAATGCCGCCGCATCCGCTCCGCTCATCACACACTTAAGGACATCTGTACCGCTGTGAATGCCGGTATTGGCACAAATCGAGCATGAGAGTTTTCGGTAGAGAATCGCGCACCACCGAAGTGTTTCACTCACGTTTGCAGAGGTCGTAATATTGGCTTTGCGCAAGGGACTTAGCAATTCCAGATCGATATCGACCCGAGTCGGATTGTCAAAAATACTCAATCCCTTTGCTCCCGCATCAACGAATCGCTTCGCCATATTGGCAGGATTTGAGAAATAGGGATTCATTTTGATGTTCAGCGGTATGGAAATATGCTGTGCCACCATTGAAACGGTATCGATGTACATCCGCTCCACCTCGTCCCCTCTCATATCTATTGAGGTAGGGATATAGGTTATATTGAGTTCCAGCGCATCGGCACCGGCTTCTTGCAGTTTGGTCGCATAGTTGACCCATCCTCCGGCCGAAACGCCGTTGAGGCTGGCAATCACCGGGATTTGGACAGCCGCTTTCACGCGGCGGATCTCTTCGAGGTAATGATCAGCCTGCAGGTTCCCAAAATCAACTTCACTCGGGAGATAGGTGATTGCTTCGGCGTTAGAATCGCTGTGAAGATGCAAAAAATGGTCTATTTGATCTATCTCGTGGTTAATTTCCTCTTCAAAAAGGGAGTGCATGATGACCGCAGAAATGCCGTTATCCTCCAATTTTTTAATGCTGTCCAAAGAAGCCGTTAGCGGCGAAGCACTGGCAATCAGGGGATTTTGGAGTTTGAAACCTAAAAAATCGGTAGAAATATCCATTATTAAACCTCCGTATGTGGTTGATAGTATGCATGCAGATTTTGATAGCGTTCATAAAGTGACTCCGCCGTATGCGCCGCTGTCTTGAGAAAGTTCTCCGCCGAAACAGCATTCATTTTTTCGACCATTTTGAACCTCGTTTCACGGTACATAAAATCTTTCACATCGATTTTAGGCCCCTTGTAATCAAGGGTCATCGGATTTTCCCCCGCTTTGATTTTATCAGGATTAAATCTAAATATCGGCCACAAGCCACTGTCAACAGCCCGTTTTTGCTGATCAAACCCATAACGCAGATCATAGCCGTGTGCAACACAATGGGCATAAGCGATAATGATGGATGGGCCGTCATACCGTTCAGCTTCCATAAATGCTTTGAGGGTTGCGTTATCGTTGGCGCCCATCGAGACTTTGGCAACATAGACATTTTCATAATTGATGGCCATCGCGGCGAGATCTTTAGGGAGCCCCGCTTTGCCTCCGGCAGCAAATTTCGCCACCGCGCCGGTAAACGTCGCCTTGGATTGCTGCCCTCCGGTGTTGGAATAAACCTGCGTGTCGAGGACGAGGATGTTGACATTTTTGCCGCTGGCGAGTACATGATCAAGTCCGCCGTAACCGATATCGTAGGCCCATCCGTCCCCCCCGATAATCCATACTGATTTTTTAACCAGATAGTCACTCACCTCAATCAACGTTTTTGCTTCGCTGTTTGGCAATTTACCCAAAGCTTCTTTGAGTTTTTCAACCCTTTCTCGCTGTGCATCTATCTGCGCCTCTTCGTGCTGATCTGCCGTCATAATCTCTTCGACCAATTGCGGATCGAGAGAGTGTTTCAACGTAGAAAGGAGCTCTTTGGCATGCATCTCATGCGCATCGATCGCAAGACGAAATCCAAGTCCGAATTCAGCATTGTCCTCAAACAGGGAATTCGACCATGCAGGTCCTCTCCCCTCTGCGTTTTTACGCCATGGTGTCGTCGGGAGATTCCCGCCGTAAATCGAGCTGCACCCAGTCGCATTGGCAATCACCATCCGGTCTCCAAAAAGCTGCGAAGCGAGTTTGATATAAGGGGTCTCTCCGCATCCGGGGCACGCACCGCTGAATTCAAACAGCGGTTCCAAAAATTGCGACTCTTTGAGATTATCGTGCTCCAGGCTCTTACGGTCCATTTTAGGAAGCGAGAGAAAAAAGTCCCACTGGGCCATCCCGCTCTCGCGAAGCGGAAGCTGCGGCATCATATTGATCGCTTTGAGTGAGGTTTGGGATTTGTTTTTAGCAGGACATACCTCGACGCACAGGGCGCATCCCGTACAATCTTCAACGGCAACGGAAATGGCAAAGTGGTCGTTATCACCGAAACTTTTCCCTTTTGCCGGTTTGGAGCTGAACCCTTCGGGGGCTCCTTGCAGATAGGAGAGATCAAAAATGGTAGAACGGATCACCGAATGGGGGCAGGCTGCAACACATTTATTGCACTGAATGCAGGTGTCCGGGTCCCAAAGCGGAACCTCATGGGCGATGTTGCGTTTCTCATATTGGGTCGTCCCCGTCGGCCAGGTACCATCATCCGGCATTTGTGAGACCCGGATTTGATCCCCTTTGAACGCGGCGATTTTTCCGATCACCTCGGACACGAATGGATTCATCTCCCCTTTCAGGCTAGCCACGAGCTCACGCTCACTGTTTACAGCTGCCGGCACGTCGATTTTATAAAGATGTTCAAGCGTCGCATCTACGGCGGCATAGTTCATCTGAACAATCACATCCCCCTTGGAACCGTAAGTTTTCTGGATGGAGGCTTTGATTTTTTCTATGGCTTCCTCTTTGTCCAGAATACCGCTAATCGCGAAAAAGCACGTCTGCATCACCGTATTGATCCGACGTCCCATGTTTGAAGCCTGAGCTACGCGATACGCATCGATGGCATAAAATTCTATTTTCTTCTCAATCATTTGCACCTGCGTCGTTCTGGGGAGCCTATCCCATACTTCTTCTTTCGGATAGGGGGTGTTGAGTAAAAAGATCGCTCCGGGCTTGGCGATTTCTAGTAAATCAAGTTTTTCGAGAAAAACAGCCTGATGCACCGCGACAAAATCGGCTTTTTGAATCAGGTAGCTCGATTTTATCGGTTCACGTCCGAATCGAAGATGCGATATCGTCATCGAACCTGATTTTTTCGAATCGTAAACAAAATACCCTTGGGCATAATACTCCGTTTCGGTCCCGATGATTTTGATCGTATTTTTGTTGGCTCCGACCGTACCGTCGGAGCCGAGCCCGTAAAAGACGGCTTGAAACTGATTAGGGTTTTCCAAAACGAAATCATGGTCGTAGGTCAGTGACGTAAACGTCACATCATCATCAATCCCGATCGTAAAGTGGTTTTTCGGAGCGGTTTTGCCGAGTTCTTCAAAAACCGCGGCGATCATCGCCGGAGTGAACTCTTTAGAAGAGAGGCCATACCGGCCCCCGATGACACCGGGCATCTCAAAAGGAAGTTCATTTCGATATTCGAAAAGTGTTGTCAGCACGTCGTGATACAGCGGTTCGCCCAAACTGCCGGGCTCTTTGGTGCGGTCCAATACCGCGATCGCTTTGACCGATGCCGGAAGTGCCGCAACAAAAGACTCTTTAGCAAACGGCAATGCCAGACGCACTTTGAGAACCCCTACCCTTTTCCCCTGTGCATTCAGATACCGGACACTCTCTTCCACCGCTTCGGCACCTGAACCCATCAAAACAATCACACGCTCCGCATTTTCCGCACCGACATACTCAAAAAGGCGGTAATTTCTTCCGCTTAGGCGTCCAAAATGGTCCATTTCCCCTTGCAATATGGAAGGGAGAAGCTGATAGTAACGGTTTACGCTCTCACGTCCTTGAAAGTAGACATCGGGGTTTTGCGACGTACCCCGTAAAACAGGGTGATCAGGGGTTAATCCCCGATTCCGATGGGCGGTGATCAGATCGGCATCCATCATTGCAATGAGAATATCATCGCTAAGCTTCTCAATTCGATTCACCTCGTGCGACGTTCTAAAACCGTCAAAAAAATGTACGAACGGTATGCGTGAACGCAGCGTCGCCGCTTGGGAGATTAAGGCAAAATCGTGTGCTTCCTGTACAGAATTGGATGCAAGCAGTGCAAAACCTGTCTGCCGAATTCCCATGACGTCCTGATGATCTCCGAAAATCGAGAGGCCCTGAGCGGCAAGTGAGCGGGAAGCGACGTGGAATACCGTTGCATTGAGTTCCCCGGCTATTTTGTACATATTCGGGATCATCAGCAATAAACCTTGTGATGCGGTAAAGGTTGTCGTCAATGCACCGCTTTGAAGCGAGCCGTGTACCGTACCGCTGGCTCCCCCTTCACTTTGCATCTCAAACACTTCAGGGACCGTGCCGAAGATGTTTTTTTGCCCCTTGGCACTGTATAGATCACTAAACTCCCCCATTGCTGAGGAGGGGGTGATGGGGTAGATAGCGATCACTTCGTTGATTTTATGGGCGACAAGGGCAACGGCTTCGTTTCCGTCGACGGTAATGGTTGTAGATTGATGCATAGTGACATTTCCTCACTTTTTAAAACTGTTTACATGAAAAATACTATTGTACAACAAACCTTTTACAAGAGATGAAAAAGAATCCGAAATACGAACAATTGTAATCTCCTCTCTACGTTAATCCGTTATTTTTAGAATCAATCATCAGCCTGATCCCCCTCTTTTTTACGTTTCATTTTTGGGTGTATAATGCGAACAGGCTATGCTTGAGAGGAGTAGTGTCATGGATACAAACGTACTGGATATCAGGGGCCTGCATGTCACCGTTGGCGATAAAGAGATTATCAAAGGGGTTGATCTGATCATCAAAAAAGGGGAAGTTCACGTCCTCTTCGGTCCGAACGGCTCGGGAAAATCGACCCTATTGTGTGCCATTATGCAATTACCGGGGTACACGCTGAGGTCGGGAAGTGTTTGGGTCCGCGGCACCGATACCGCTGGGCTGACCACCGATGCCATCGCTAATCTCGGTGTCGGCATGTCGTTTCAGTATCCGCCGAGGATCAAAGGGGTCACGCTAAACCGTTTTCTGGAAACCATCAGCCACGACAAGAATTTGAGCCTTCCCATTGCCTCCTTGCATATGGAACCGTTTCTTGAGAGGGAACTCAATGTCGGATTTTCAGGAGGGGAGCTCAAAAGAGCCGAGATTTTAAAACTATACGCTCAAAACCCTGACCTTCTCCTCATCGATGAACCGGAATCGGGTGTCGATATCGAAAACATCGCCGTCATCTCTCAGGCAATCAACGGTATGCTCCAAAAAGAATCACCGGTGGCCTCACGTGAACGCTCCGCACTCATCATTACCCATACCGGAAACATTCTGAACACAATCCACGCCGACGTCGGACATGTCTTTATGGACGGCAAAATTGTCTGCAGCGGGAATCCTCTTGATCTCATGGATGATATCAAAAAATACGGTTTTGCAGGGTGTGTAGCATGTCTCGAAAACAAAAAGGATAACCAATGAACACCTACGATGAGAGTACCCTGCAGGCATTAAAAAACGTCGCCTACACCCTCGGAGAAGAAAAATCTGCCGGATTTTTTGCCCGAGACACCCAGATAGTCGATTCTTCTTCCACGCACACTGCCATCGAAATCCTCCCCCTCTCCATCGCATTGGAAAAATACGAATGGCTTCGGGAACTCAGCTATACGCTGGTCCCCTCCGATAAAGACCCCTATGTCAAAGAGGTCGCCGAAAATCAAGCCCATCTGGGCTATTTTATCCGTGTTAAAGCAGGAGAAAAAGTGATCCTGCCGATCTACACCTGCTATCTGATTGACAGCAGCCGCTTTACCCAATGCACGCATAATATCGTCATTGCCGAAGAGGGATCCGAATTTCACCTCATCAGCGGCTGTACCAGCAATGTCCATGTCGAATCGGGCCGCCATATCGGCGTAACCGAATTTTTTATCCGTGAAAATGCCGTCGTCACCTCTACGATGGTCCACAGCTGGGGCAAAGAAGTCGACGTTTTTCCCCGTACCGCCGCATACATCGGCAAAAACGGCAAATTTGTCTCGAGTTATGTCACTCTGGGGAGTGTCAAGAGTGTCCAAATGGACCCTCTGTCCATCATCGAAGAGGGAGGTCTCGGAGAATTTTACTCGGTCATTTACGCACCGGAAGGTTCGACGTTCGATGTCGGTTCGACGGCGTTGTTAAACGGCGAAGGGGCTTCAACTCAAATGATCAGCCGCGTCGTGTCAAACGGCGGTAATGTCCTCACCCGGGGGAAAATTATCGGGGAAAAATCGGGCGGAATGGGGACGATGGCCTGCAACGGCCTTTTGCTCAGCGAAAAGGGGATGATTCATGCCATCCCCGAGCTGGTGGGAAAAAATCCCCATCTGGAACTTTCCCACGAAGCAAGTGTCGGGATGATCTCCAAAGAGGAACTCGCCTACCTGATGGCATCGGGAATCGAAGAAGAGAAGGCCAAATCACTCATCATCGAGGGGTTTTTAGATCTCCATATCCCCTCCCTTCCCGAGTATCTTCAGCGCCAGATCAATACCCTCGTCAAAGAGACAAAAGTATTGGATACGCTATAACATCAGGCACAAGACGAGATCGCCTTAAAAACCTCTCATCCGAAACATGGTAAAATGTGACGACATGTGCCAAGGGATACGATGAAAGGTTCGCCGCTTAACAAAAACATTGTCGCCCTCGGAGCCAACAGTTTTTTCACCGATTTTTCGACGGAGATGATTCTTCCCCTCCTCCCTATTTTTCTCGAGCGCTTTTTGCATGCGACCAAAACGCAGATCGGTCTAATCGAAGGGTTTGCGGAACTCTCCGTCGCACTGCTCATAGCCCTCTCGGGATTTTATTCGGATCGTATCGGACGGCGCAAAGGGATCGTTGTTTTCGGATACGGCCTCTCCAATCTGATCAAGCCCCTCGCCTTTTTTGCCCAAAGCGCCACGATGATCGCAACGATCCGTATCGGAGACCGTCTGGCCAAAGGGGTACGGGTAGCTCCCCGAGATGCCCTCATCAGTGCCTCTACTCCCAACGCCTCGAGCGGATTTGTATTCGGTTTTCACAAGATGATGGACGGTGCGGGAGCGTTGGCGGGCTCCTTGGCAACGTTTGCCCTTTTGTGGGCACTGGACGAGAGCGAGGAGACGTTTCGCCTTATCTTCGCCCTGAGTCTGATCCCGGGACTCATCTCCATGGCGATTCTGATATTTCTCATCACGGACGCCCCATTTACCCCCACACCGGCAAAGCGGTTCCGTCCCGAAGCGCTTCCGAAACCATTTTACATCCTCGTCCTTTTCCAATCCCTCTTTAGCCTCTTTGCGATGAACTACTCGTTTATGATTCTCAAAGCGGGTGACAACGGAGTGGCTCTGGCGATGATCCCTCTCGCCTACGCCTTTTACAATTTGACACAGGCTTTTTTTGCGATACCGATCGGCCGCCTTGCCGACCGCTTCGGCAAGCCCATGCTTCTCGCTTTCGTCTATCTCGCTTTCGCTCTGGGTGCCGTGGCTATGGCTTCGGGTTCGGTATGGGGGGCTTGGATCGGTTTTGGGATATACGGCTTTTTTGCCGGAGGGTTCAATGCACTGGCCAAGGCGATTATCTCCGATACCGCACCGGCCGAACTGAAAGCGACGGCATACGGGGTCTATTACACCGCGGTCGGTATTTCGACACTCGGTTCGCTCGTCATGGCCGGCTGGCTCTGGGATCGGTTCGGAAGTACTACCCCTTTTGGGATGGCGGGAATGGCGGCATCGGTTTTAGCGGTTGCCCTTTTTGGCATGCGCCGCCGTTTAGACCCGATCTTGAGAAAACAACCATAGTAAAAACTTGAAAGCAGACGAATTTTCCTCTAAAACTTATCCTATCGGGATTTAAAAGTGCTACACTAACGCACTCTATAAATATCTGATAAAAGTGTCCCTATGTTCCGCTCAATACACGATTCGCTTGAACCGAAAATTGTCACCCTATTTAAACACCAAGGATATTCGCGCAGCGACTTTATGGCCGATGCTATTGCCGGACTTGCTGTCGCGATCGTTGCCCTCCCTCTGGCCATGGCCATTGCAATCGCTTCCAACCTCCCGCCAGAACGGGGATTATTTACGGCTATTGTCGCAGGTTTTCTGATTTCAGCCCACGGTGGCAGCCGCTATCAAATCGGAGGACCGACAGCGGCATTTATCGTCACGGTGGCAACCGTCGCAATGAAGCATGGCTATGAGGGGCTGGTTCTTGCTACGATCATGGCAGGAATTATTTTAATGATTATGGCATTCGTCCGAGCCGGTGAACTGATCAAATTTATCCCTTATCCCGTCATCGTCGGTTTCACCTCCGGGATTGCTCTGCTCATCGCCTTTTCACAGATACGTGATTTCTTCGGTCTCTCGATCACTGCCGTCCCCCCCGATTTTATTGACAAACTTTACGTTTATCTTGCCCATTTGCATGAAACAAACTTTATCGCGGTTATCCTAGCTATAGCGTCCATCGGTGTTATCCTCCTCGCTAAACGTCATATTCCCCGCATTCCCGGTCCCATCATCGTGGTCACACTGAGTGCCCTGGCCGTTTGGGCTCTAAATTTGCCGGTTGAGACGATTGAAAGCCGTTTCGGTGCCATACCGTCCATGCTTCCTACTCCCGTGTGGCCGGAAATCACCTTCGAAAAACTTCGCTTGCTCCTCCCCGATGCCATTACCATTGCCACCCTCGCCGCCATCGAATCGCTCCTCTCTGCCGTAGTCGCCGATGGGATGACCGGAACCCGCCATAAATCCAATGCTGAACTTTTGGGACAGGGGATTGCCAATGTGGCATCCGGTATTTTCGGCGGTCTTCCCGCGACCGGAGCCATCGCCCGTACCGCTACGAACATCAAAGCAGGAGCCCGTACACCGATTGCGGGGATGATGCACGCCGTCTGGCTCTTTCTTTTTATGCTTCTCCTTTCTCCGCTCATTATCAAGGTCCCGCTGGCGGCTTTGGCCGCAATTTTGATGGTCGTTGCGTGGAATATGTCGGAAATCAAACATGTGAAAGAGATCATGAAGGCGCCGAGAACCGACCGGATTGTCCTTATTATGACCTTTTTCCTGACGGTATTGGTTGATCTCAATTTCGCGATTCAAGCAGGTATTGCACTCGCATCGATTTTGTTTATTGATCAGATGATGAAAGCCACCCAGATTCGGGCTGTGGAGAGTGAAGAGAACGATCCGGATTCAACAGCGAACAAGATCATACCGCAGGGTGTAGAAGTGTATGAAATTCAAGGTCCCCTCTTTTTCGGTGTTGCCGAAAAACTCGTCGATACTTTGATGCTCTTTGAAACTCCGCCGAAGATCTTTATTTTGCGTATGCGTTACGTTCCCCTTATCGATGCGGCAGGTCTGCATGCGCTGGAAGTTTTACACGAACGGCTCGCTCACCACCATACACAGCTCATCCTCTCAGGGGTTAACCCGGAAGTCCATCGTTTTATTACCCTCTCCCGAATTGATATCCTTATCGGGGCTGAAAATATCGTCGATCATATCGATAAAGCGATTCTAAGAGCCAACGAAATTGTCGGAGAAAAAGAGTCATGAAGATTATTTTATTCGGCACCGGATGCGATTCATGCCGCGAAATCGCCCACAATATCGAAACGGCCATGCGGATGGTGGATTACAACATTACGTTTGAAAAGAGATCCGATCTTCACCAAATGCTCTCTTATGGGATCAAAAGCACCCCTTCGGTCGTCATCAATGATCAGATCATTTCCGTCTCTGAGCATCTGAGTCTCGACGACATCCTCGCCTTTATCAATGCGATCGGCAGCTCTGAATATCGTAACTGAGCAACTCTTCAAACGTCGCTGCCTGTACCGGTTTACTGCACAGATACCCTTGAAAATAGCGGCATTTGTGATGCTCTAAAAAGGTAAACTGTTCAATCGTCTCAACCCCTTCGGCGATGACGTCCAGATTAAAAATCGATGCCATTGTCAATATCGTCTCGACCAGCACGGCATCATCCGCATCGCTCATAATGTCCCGTACAAAACTGCGATCAATTTTGAGCGTTGTAAAAGGGAGCCGCTTGAGATAGGCTAACGACGAATACCCGGTACCGAAATCATCCATTGAAATACCGATTCCAAACTCTCGCAACTGCATCATCTTCTCGATAACGGTATCCATTTTATCAATAATCATCGATTCCGTCAGTTCAATTTCAACCATGGAAGGTTCGATGCCGGACTCGGTAACGATCTGCGTCACCTTCTCTACAAAATCTTTCTGTCGAAATTGCAGTGCGCTGACGTTAATCGCAATCCGTTCTATTTTAGAACCTTTGGGGTGGCGTGTTTTCCATGCTACAAACTGCGTACACGCTTCTCGTAACACCCATTCCCCGATTCCGACGATCAGCCCGCTCTCTTCGGCGACATCGATCATCTCATCGGGCATGACCAACCCCATTTCAGGATGATTCCACCGTAACAATGCCTCTGCACCCACAATTTTTTTCGTCTCAATCTCAATCACGGGCTGATAATAAAGTTCCAATTCACCGTTCTTGATCGCATGACGCAGCGCATTTTCGATAAACAGCCGTTTTTTGATCCATTGGTCCATTTGCTCTTGATAAAATCGGGTCGTGTTTCTCCCCTCTTTTTTGGCTTGATACATTGCGGTATCGGCAAATTTGAGCAAATCATCGGCAGTGTGTTCATCACTGCTGACAATGGCTATTCCGATACTGGAACTCGTCATAATCGCCTCTGCCTGCCCCACATGAAAAGGGTGAGAAAGTAGATCATGAATTTTTTCAGCTACGATCTCCGCATGCGTTGCCGCCACATGGGGATCATTACCGAGATCATTGAGTAAAATGACAAACTCATCCCCACCCAAACGGGCAATGGTATCCCCCTCCCGGCAAATCGATTTGAGACGAACCGCCGTTTCAATAAGCAGGGCATCCCCGACATAATGTCCCAACGAGTCATTGACACTTTTGAAATGGTCCAGATCCAAGAACATAATGGCGATAAGACTGCGATGACGACGGTAATGGGCTAAAGATTGTTCTATCCGGTCTTTGAGCAGCACACGATTGGGAATATCGGTCAGGGCATCAAAAAAAGCCTGATGCTTCATCTTCTCTTCCGCAAGGACCCGTTCTGTGATATCCGAAACGATTCCTACCCCTCCGATAATCTGCCGCTTTGCATCGTAAATAGGAGAGGTTCGCAAATTGATCCAGAGACTCAGTTGTTGAATCATGGTGGTGTAAGGGCCTTCATACAACCCTTTTTCTCCACGAATCGAAGTACTCAATGCCTCATACAAACAACTATCCGCAAGATTTTTCAAATCCAAACCGATCATTTCTTCACGACTGATTTTGAGAATTTGGAGCATCTCATTATTCGTTTCAACGACGATCAAATCGGTGTTATAATAGAAAATACCGGCGGGGGCATCTTTGAAAATCGTCTCAAAGCGCTCTTCCGTAATCTGGAGCTCAGATAGTGCCTGCTCATGTAAAATACGTGTTTTCAATGCGGTAGCAATATTTTCATGAATACGATGAGCGACGACAAAGAGTACAAAGCCATAAAAAAGGATCAGTACTGCCAAATAGAAGTAAATGCCCCCGCTTTGCAAGAGCAACATGATGGCAAGAGGAAGAATAAGAATGGATAGATAAATCTGAGCGGCATACCGCAATGAAGTGAGCGAACTAACGGCTCCGGCACTCATACCGGCTAAAATGATGACCAAAAAGCTCAAATAAAGGGGACTGCCGACCGGAAATAACACTATAGCGGCCAAACCCCACGCCATAGCCGACAAAATCATTCCTGCCATAAAGATGATTTGCCACTGATCAACCGTTCGATGAGGGGCATTTAATCGATATTCACGACAAAAATACCATCTCAATCCGATGATGCTTAACTGAAGGAGAAACCAGCTCAGAAGTACATTCGGATTGCTCACATTCCAAAAAACATAGGTCAGAATTGTTGAATTTAATAAAACGGCCATAGAAGAGAGTCGCATGTTACGATAGGCTATAGCTACCTGTTCAGTATGAACCTGTTCAGCCGCTGCACTATCCAATTCCGATGAAAATTTGTTTCTTTTAAAAGTCATACAACATCTACTTGATTTATAAAATATTGTTCATAGAATAACGTAAGAGAGATGAAAAACAAATTCTGTTATGTTACAATTCTGCAATGTATAAGTTTTTGTTCTCGCTTGCTTTTTTCGTAAATCTAAACGGCTATGAATTGGCTGAAAATTATTCGTATAAAAACACGCTCGTCCATTCCACCGATTTATTTCCCGAGATCTCCCAAAAATTTGAAATTCTAAAAATTCCTTCCGATAAAGAGCACTACCGTGTTGATGCACAGGTTATTGCCAAAACATTCGAATTAAACGGCATAACCCTCGATATCTCCAAAACGCGCTATGTCAATTTTACGAAGCATAGCCCCGTCGATTTTACCCCGCTCAAAACACAGTTGGAAACCATGCTGCGTGAATATTACCCTTCGATCCGTATCGAGGAGATTACCATCATCCCCCGAGGCTATCTTTCCTCTTTGCCTAAAGAAGTGCGGGGAGTATTTGACGATCGTTTTTATCAGCATCCATCCGGAACATTCTATATTGTCGATGGCCAGGGGCTTAGACGTTACCTTGATTACTCCGTTCGCGCAACCCTCAGTGTTCTCCATACAACCCAAAAAATCACCCGTCGTGAGCGTCTCAACGGTTTTAATACCCTGCTTAAACCCATCCCATTTGTATCCTTCAAAGACAAACCGCTCACCGCCCTCCCCCATGACCCTTCACGATTTCGCTCAAATCTAAAACCCGGCCACCCCTTAACCCTGCGAAATATCGAGACCGTTCCCCTCGTTTTGAAAAATGAAAAAGTGATTGTCGAGGTACGAAATGAGAGCGTTGTAGTGGAGTTTGTGGCTACGGCAACGCAAGAGGGGCTACTCTATGATATTATTACAATTCAAAAAAGCGACGGCAAACGGGCCAAAGCGAAAGTGATCGGAGAAAATCGGGTGGAATTGCAATGAAAATCGTCGTCGGGATCAGCGGTGCCAGCGGTGCCAATTTGGGCCTGAAGCTGTTGCATGCCCTCCCCTCAGAGATACACAAGCACCTCATTTTATCCGAGCATGCCCAAATCGTCTTAGAGAAAGAAGAAAATCTCACCGTCCACCAAAATAACGAAATTTGGGCCTCCGTTGCATCCGGATCGTACGGTGCCGATACGATGATCATCACTCCGTGCAGCATGAATACCCTCGCCAAAATAGCGTGTGGAATTGCTGATAATCTCATCACCCGTGCCGCGGCCGTTATGATCAAAGAACGCCGCACCTTAGTGCTCGCACCGCGTGAAATCCCATTCTCCCCCATCGCATTGGAAAATATGCACAAACTTTCCATGATGGGGGTCATCATTGCCCCTCCCGTCCTTGCCTACTACGGGGATCAAGAGGATTTGGAGTCTATGGAAAACTTTATGATCGGCAAATGGTTCGATCTTCTCGGTATCAAAAATGATCTTTACAAACGATGGGATGACAAATAACATGAATACGGCTTATTATGCATAAAATTGCCCTTTACCCCGGAACCTTCGATCCGATCACCAACGGTCATTTTGACATTATCGAGAGGGGGATCAAACTCTTCGACGAAGTGATCATCGCCGTCGCCGATTCTCATGAAAAAAAGCCGATGTTCACGTTGCAAGAACGGGTTGATATGGTTAAATTGGCAGTTAGAGACCTTGAACGGGTTCAGGTTGTCGGATTTGACAATCTCACGGTCGAGCTCGCCAACACACTCGGAGCTACCGTTCTTATTCGCGGACTTCGTGCGGTGAGTGATTTTGAATTTGAACTTCAACTGGGGTATCTTAACAACTCCCTCGATCCCAATATCGAAACGGTCTATCTGATGCCCAAACTCAAACACGCGTTTATCAGTTCCTCCATTGTTCGCAATCTCCTCAAATTCAATGGCAAAACGGTTCATTTGCTTCCTGAACCGGTTCAAAATGTTATCGGGAGTATGAAATCATGTACGTTGCGATAGAAGGGATAGACACCGCGGGAAAAAGTACCCAGATCGAAGCACTTCGTTCCCTCTTCCCCGATGCACTCATCACGAAAGAACCGGGTGGAACCCCCGCAGGTGTTGAAATCCGAAATATGGTTTTATTCGGGAATTTAAAAAGCAAAATGGCTGAGATTTTACTCTTTTTAGCCGATCGTGCCGAACATACCGAAGAAATTATATTGCCCAATATGAATAAACTCATTATCAGTGACCGATCCGCTGTATCGGGAATGGCCTACGCAGGTGTCCAAAACCTCTGCGACGAATCGACACTAGTATCGTTGAATCGTCTCGCCACCAACGGTGTCCTGCCTGATACGGTGTTTATTCTCCAATTGACATCCGAAGAGCTCTCCCGCCGCCTGAGCCAAAAAGAGCACGATGTCATCGAGTCACGCGGCATCGATTATCTGCTTCAGATCCAAGATGCCCTGATCGCCTCAGCCTATGCCCTGGGAATCCAAACCGTCGTAATCGATGCGACACAATCCATCGATACCATTACAGAAGAAATTACCACCTTTATCAAAGGAGCCTTATGATCCAATCTTTGCGCGGAATGAACGATATCCTTTCCGAAGAGTATGAACGTTTCGAATACTTTTTAGCCACGGCATCCACCATCGCCAAGCGGTACGGGTTTCATTACATCGAAACTCCCCTACTCGAAGAGACAGCACTGTTCAAACGCTCCGTCGGCGAATCGAGCGATATCGTCGGCAAAGAGATGTATCAGTTCACCGACAAAGGGGAAAACGATGTATGCCTCCGCCCCGAAGGGACTGCCGGAGTTGTCCGTGCGTTTATCCAGCACAAACTCGATAAAAAAGGGGGGATCCACCGCTTTTACTATCACGGTCCGATGTTTCGCTATGAGCGCCCCCAAAAGGGCCGCCTACGCGAATTCCATCAGTTCGGTGTAGAAAGCTTCGGTGTTGATTCGGTTTATGAAGACGGTTTGATGATTATGATGATTGCCGACATCCTCAAAGCACTCGGAATCGGATACCGACTCAAACTCAACTCCCTGGGCGATCAGCACTGTATGCCCGCATACCGCCAAAAGCTCATCACCTTTATCGAAAGCTGCGGCGATAAAATATGCGGCGACTGTGAACGTCGTAAGTTGACCAATCCGATACGTGTATTGGATTGCAAAAACGACCAATGCCAAAACCTCTATAGCGACGCTCCAAAATTGATTAATCACCTGTGTGAGGGGTGCGAAAACGATTTCGAAACGTTAAAAACGATTCTCGATCAGCACTCGATCGCCTATGAAATCGATACCAACCTCGTACGGGGGTTGGATTATTATTCCAAAACGGCGTTTGAGTTCGTGAGTGATGACATCGGGAGCCAAAGTGCGATCGCCGGAGGAGGACGCTACGACCGCCTCATCGAATTTCTCGACGGGAAGCCGACTCCGGCGGTCGGTTTTGCCCTCGGAATCGAGCGGCTTATGGAACTGATCGTGATGCCGGAAAGTGTTCGAGAAGGGTATTATCTCGGGGCAATGGACAGCGAGGCGATTGTCCCCGTTCTTTTAGCGGCTGAAAAAATCCGCCGCAGCGGAAAAGCGGTCGTCGAGTATGAACCGCGCAGTCTCAAGGCCCATCTCAAAGGGGCGGATCGTATTAATGCCCGATATTGCGCCGTCATCGGTGAAAATGAACTCGCGCAAAACAGTATCTGGGTCAAAGATTTGGTTGAAAAAACCGAGTCTTTGATCCCGTTAAATGATTTTTTTGTATAAGGGAGATGATGTGAAAACATACGGAATAGACATTTGGGGCGAAAACAACTTTATGATCGACCAAGGGAAGATCAAAGTTAATTATAAAAGCTCCCCCTCTTTGCTCGAAATCACCCAAAAAGTGCGTAAAACAAACCTGCGCGGACCGCTCATCCTCCGTTTTCCCCACCTGATCGGGAAGCAGATCGATGCACTGTATTCTAACTTTCGCCGAGCCATATTCGAGAACGACTACACCGGAAAATTTCATGCCGTTTTCCCTCTCAAAGTCAACCAGTTCCCCGAAGCAGTCGATGCGATTGTCGAACACGGAGAAAGATACAGCTACGGACTCGAAGCGGGTTCAAAAGCGGAGCTCGCATTGGCAATGGCGAAGACCCCTATCGGCTCTCCGATCACCGTCAACGGGTTTAAAGACGAAGAGATGGTCACCTTGGGATTCATGGCAGCGCAGATGGGTCATGATATCACCATTACGATTGAAGGGTTGGGTGAACTCGAATGGATTATCGACGTTGCCCAATCGTGCGGTCTAAAAGTCCCTAAAATCGGTATCCGCGTCCGATTACAGTCGGAGGGGAGCGGTATTTGGGCAAAAAGCAGCGGACTCAATGCCAAATTCGGCCTTACCTCGACTGAGCTTATTGAAGCGATGTCGATGCTCCAAGAGAACAACATGCTGGAACATTTTTATATGATCCATTTCCATGTCGGAAGCCAAATGCAAGAGATCGCAACCCTGAAACGGGTATTGCGCGAAGCGGGAAATATCTACGCCGAACTGAAAAAAATGGGCGCTGACAATCTCCATGCTATCAATATCGGCGGGGGATTGGCGGTGGAATATTCTCAACATACCTCGACGCGGATGCGTAACTATACCTTGGAGGAGTTTTCCAACAGCGTTGTTTTCCTGATTCGTGAAATCATGAATGCCAAAGGGGTAGCCCATCCCGATATTTTCACGGAATCGGGCCGCTTTATCGTTGCTTCCCACTCAGTACTGATCGCACCGGTCTTAGAACTTTTCAGCCATGACTATCAAGCCAAATCGCTCAAACTCAAAGATAACAATCCGCCGTTGATTGAGGAGCTGCGTGAACTGAACTCCCTCCTTTCTCCGCGCACCTGCATCGAATACATGCATGATGCTCTGGATCATATGGAGTCATTACTCACCTTGTTCAATCTCGGACATATCGACCTCCAAGACCGTTCCAACGCCGAGATTTTGGTCCATCAGATTATCAAAAAATCACTCTATCTCTCTCAGGACAATCCGATGCCGGAGATCGAGCGGCTTCAGGTAAAACTCCAGGAGCGCTATTTGATCAACAGCTCTATTTTCCAAAGTATTCCGGATTACTGGGGATTGCAGCAGCAATTTCCGATTATGCCCTTAGATCATCTCGATATTCCGGCAATCCGTGCGGCAAGTCTGTGGGACATCACCTGCGACAGTGACGGTGAGATTCGATTTCAGCCCGAAACACCGTTGTACCTGCACGATATCGATTTGGATGAAGAGGAATATTTCCTCGCTTTTTTCAACGTCGGTGCGTACCAAGAGACATTGGGAATGAATCACAATCTCTTCACTCACCCCAGTGAGTGTACCATTCTGATTAACGAAACAGGGTATGAAATCGAAAACTTTACCGAGTCCGACAATGTCCTAAATATCCTCGAAGACATCGGCTATGACGCCTCTAAACTTCTGACAAACCTTAAAAATAAACTTGCCTCAAGCGAGTTTAGGACAGAAGAAGAAAAAAGTGATACACTACAAAAACTCGAAATGTACCTCTACCAAAACGGGTACCTGCGAACCACACGATAAGGATTGAATTTGGGACTTTTTTCTGAAATTGCCGAAGATTTTTCGAACGTTTATAAAAATGATCCCGCCATCAGTTCACGAATCGAACTTCTCTTCAACTATCCCGGTGTTTGGGCTATTTTTTGGTACCGCATCTCAAACCGCCTCTATCGCAGCGGCTTCCGTGCCCTTGCACGCTCTTTGATGGGAATCAACCAAATTGTTACCAATATCGATATCCATCCCGGTGCGACAATCGGACGGCGTGTCTTTATTGATCACGGCTTCGGCGTCGTTATCGGGCAAACTGCCGTCATTGAAGACGATGTCCTGATTTACCAGGGGGTAACACTCGGAGGGGTCAGCCTGGTGGCCGGAAAACGCCATCCAACGATCAAAAGCGGTGTGGTTATCGGTGCGGGAGCAAAAGTTCTCGGGAATATCACCATCGGTGCAAACTCCAAAATCGGAGCCAACTCCGTCGTCGTGCGAGAGGTTCCCGATAACAGTACCGCTATCGGTATTCCGGCTCATGTGATTCAAAAGGGACGCGATAAAGATCCGTTCAGCCACAATAAACTTCCCGACATTAACAAAGAGATGTTCGAGTATCTTCTCCGACGGGTCGCCGTACTGGAACACTATATGGTGCAGGACAATACTGAGATTTTAGAGCAAGATTTGCAGCTTGAAAATATCTACGAATCCTTTATTAAAGCTATGAAAAATTGACCCTTTTTTATCGTCTTCTTTTCTTGGGTGCCCTTCTTTCGATCTCCATTCTAGCACTCTTACCGAATTATAATGCCCTGCCTCCTATCGTATCGGTAAGTGATTTGCTGAACCATGCAGCGGCATTTGTCCTTCTGAGCTTCCTCTACACTCTTGCCTATTCCCATTCTTTCCGACGCATTGCCCTTACTCTGATCGGATATGGACTTTTGATTGAACTGGTACAGGCTTTTTTACCGACGCGGTTTGCGTCCATCGAAGATGTCATTGCCGACAGTGTCGGAATTCTTGCAGGATTAGCAGGAGTGAAGATGTTTCGCTCTCTCAGGGAGCGAAAAAGAGTCTCTTAAAAAAGACCGGAAAGGGATTTGCCCAATGCATCTTGCAATGCCGGCTGCGCCTCTTCAAAATTCAGGTTGACTTTATTGGCCGTGCTTACGACACGCGTACGATAGGTTTTCCATTCGACTTTCGCCCCGTTGATGTTTTGTTTGACATGGGTTGCACTCCCCTGCTTTACATTCGCTGTCTGGCTTTGAATAATCGCCTCGCCGAGTAAGGGACGTTCACGAATTTGTACGTCGGTAACCATACTGTAGTAAGTATCATCCACCAGAGCATCCGCTACCACACCGACTGCCGCTCCGATCAGACCTGCGGCAGCTACATCACGGTTGCCGCTGCTGAGTGCATAACCGGCTGTGACGCCTAAGACAGCACCTCCGAATCCTCCATCCAAAGCACTTTGTGCCTGACGGAGATCACTTTTTCCGACTTGCAGAATATTAGCCTGAAGCATAAAATTGGCTTGTTGCGGATTGGCGGTGATCGTGTAACCGCGTAATTTAAGCGAAGATAAAATCGTCTCGGTAACATTCATATCTATATCGGACGTATTCCGAATATCCACAAAAATTATCTTTTTATCCGGTGTAGTCGGTTCCAAAAATATTGTCTCAGACATTTTTGTCTGTACGTCAAGATGGCGTTTTTTTATCGCTGTGTGGGCAGCACCGCATCCGGTAAACTGGATCGCGACGATACTGAACATTCCCACTATCAAAAGTGACTTTGCAATCGTTTTGAATTCCATCCCCATTTCCCCTTTTTTATTCTTTGATTGATTGTAAACCAACTCCCCTTAAGACTAAACTGACCTTTCATGCTCTTTTGAAAAAAAGTGCGTAAGGTCAGTTATTCAGTGGGATTGAGTGTTTCAAGAACATCTAATCCGAAACCGCTCAATCCGGCAAAATCAGAGACTTTCGATTCGGCAATAAGACGCATATGTTTTACCCCTAAGGATTTCAGGATCTGCGCACCGATCCCATATTCTTTCATATTGACGTGTTGATGATGCGGTTTATTGATAAAGAGCAATACACCGCTGTTGTGTTTAAGATAGTGAATCGAATCGATCAAGTGACCGTATTTGCTTTGGTTTAAGAGCAAATCGATGTCCGGGACGACGTTATGGACTTTCACGTTTGCCGTTTCCCCCGCTTTGTAGAAAACCAATGCCGTATGACGGTTCTCCTGATGATCCACAAACTCGTATTTTTTGACGTGCACACCGAAAAACTCGATTTCCTCTTCCGATACCGCCTTTACCAACATTTCATTTGCCAACCGAAATTCGACAATATCAGAGATATAAACGGTTTTAAGATTATGTTTAGCGGCAAACAGATCCAAATCGTCACGACGAGCCATCGTTCCGTCTTCTTTCATGATTTCACAGATGACCGCCGATTCGGCCAATCCCGACAGACGACACAAATCGACTGACCCTTCCGTATGCCCGATGCGTACCAGCGTTCCCCCTTCTTTTGCGATCAGGGGAAAGATATGACCCGGCGCAACCAATTCGGTCGGTTGAGATAAGGGATTCGCGAGAATTTTAATCGTCATATCCCGCTCTGCTGTCGAAATACCCGTTGTTGCTGCTGTAGCGTCTACAGAGACGGTAAACGCCGTTTCATGCATTGAGGTATTGGATTTTACCATCGGTTCTAAATTCAATCGTTTAGCAATCGTAGGATTGATGGCAACACAAATAAGCCCTTTGGCATGTGTCGCCATAAAATTAACATGTTCAGGGGTTGAGAAAACAGAGGCGTAAACAAGATCCCCTTCATTTTCACGATCCTCATCATCCACCATGATGACCATCCGCCCTTTTTTAAATTCTTCGATCGCATCCAATACCCGTTGCACTGCTGACATTCAATACTCTTTTGTTATTAATATAGTAAAGAATTATAGGGTAAAAGGATTAAAAATCTATCACAATCCATAAAATGATCTTTTTTAAGGGCGATGTTTGCGAAACACTTGACAAATTTGATAAAAGTGTCTATAATTTCGGCCTCTTAACGAGAACATTGGGGTGTCGCCAAGCGGTAAGGCAACTGGTTTTGGTCCAGTCATTCGGGGGTTCGAATCCCTCCTCCCCATCCACTACTGTCAACTTTTAATACCGCGGAATAGAGCAGTCCGGTAGCTCGTCGGGCTCATAA
>NZ_JBAVEF010000023.1:0-1857 GCF_049587615.1 Sulfuricurvum sp. | reverse complement strand
CTCCTCGTACTGCACGAGGATCTCTTCCATGCGCTTGAGCCAGCCCTCGGGCAGGTCGCGCGCCACGCCGCCGATGCGGCCATAGGTGTAGGTCACGCGGGCACCGGTGAGCGCGGCGAGGTGCTCGTACATGTAGTCGCGGATCATCACCAGGTACAGGAACGCGGTCATCGCGCCCAGTTCCATCAGCCCGGCAGCCAGGCAGGTGAGGTGGTCGACCAGGCGCGAGTACTCCGACAGCAGCGTGCGCAGGTAACGGCAGCGCGGCGTGATCTGCACGCCCATCAGCGTCTCGACGCCTTCGCAGTAGGCGAAGTCGTTGATCAGCGCCGACACATAGTTCAGACGGTCGACGTAGGGGATCAGGTTGTGCCAGGTGTGGTCCTCGCACTCCTTCTCGAAGCCGCGGTGCAGGTAGCCGCAGTGGACGTCGGCGCGGATCACCTTCTCGCCGTCGAGCTCGGCGATGATCTGGATCGTGCCGTGCGTCGCCGGGTGCGAAGGGCCGATGTTGACGATCATCCGCCCCTCGGCCGCCGTGTCGAAGGCCGGGCGGACGGGGTTCGGCAGCGGGGCGTCGTAGGGGGCGTTCACGCGGGCCTCGCCGGGTCGCGCATCGGGATCAGCGGCTGCTCGCCGTCCTTCGGATAGTCCTTGCGCAGCGGGTGGCCGACGAAGCCCTCGTAGAGCAGCAGCGCCCGCAGGTCGTCGTTGCCGCGGAAGCGGATGCCGTACATGTCGTGGCACTCGCGCTCCGCGTAGCGCGCCGCGTTGTAGAGCGGGGCCAGCGTGTCGACGGCGGCGTCGCCCTCGTCGACGCGGGTCTTCACCCGCACCCGCGCCTTGTGCGTCGTCGAGTAGACGTGCCAGACCACCTCGAAGCGGGGCGTCCTCGGCAGCCAGTCGACGGCGGTGACGTCCAGCAGCATGTCGAAGGCGAAGTCGTCCTTCAGCGCGCGCATCACCGGCACGACGTGGTCGCGGCCGAGCTCCAGCACCAGCACGCCGTGCGACACGCCGGCGGCCGCGGCCGCCGGGAGGCGTGCGCGAAGGTCGGCGAAGACCGCGGGCTCCACAGTCAGAAGTTCCTCGTCAGGATCGGGTGCTTCTGCCGCGCAATGCGGTCCTGCAGCTGCATGATCGCGTCGATCACCGTCTCGGGCCGCGGCGGGCAGCCGGGAACGTAGACGTCCACCGGCACGATGCGGTCGATGCCGGCCACCGCGGCGTAGTTCTGGTAGAAGCCGCCCGAGGTGGCGCACGCGCCGAAGGCCATCACCCACTTCGGCTCGCACATCTGCTCGTAGACCTTGCGCAGGATCGGCGCCTGCTTGTGGGTCACGGTGCCGACGACCATCAGCAGGTCCGACTGGCGGGGCGAGAACCGCGGCAGCGCGGCGCCGAAGCGGTCGGTGTCGTAGGGCGTCGAGGAGACCGCCATGAACTCCATCGCGCAGCAGGCGGTGACGAACGGGTACGGGAACAGCGAGAACTTGCGCGCCCAGCCGACGAACTCGTCCTTCTTGGTCGTCATGTACTCGAGCGCCGGGTTGCGCGTCGAGGACGGGACGATCGGAATCGTGCTGGCGCGGTCGTGCATGGCGCTACTCGGTGACCGCCTCGAGCAGGCGCGCGCGGTAGACGTAGAGCACGATCAGCACCAGCAGCACCATGAAGATCGTGAACGTGGCCAGCATGAACGTGGTCACCGGCTGCGCCCCGAGCGCCCAGATGAACAGGAACACCGTCTCGAGGTCGAACAGGATGAAGACGATCGCCACGGCGTAGTACTTGGCCGGGACCGCCTTCACGTTCAGCCGGTCGATCGGCGTGGCACCGCACTCGAAGGGTTCGAGC
>NZ_JBAVEF010000022.1:0-64060 GCF_049587615.1 Sulfuricurvum sp. | reverse complement strand
TCGAAGCGTTGGCCAGTTATAAAGTCGAAGTGGGCGGACCGAGATCGGTTGCCGATGTCTTTAACCGTTTGGGTGCGAAAGTATCCAAAACAACCCTGGCACAAATCGAGCAGTTGGATCAGGAACTGGCCTCATCGATTAAAGAGATGATGTTCACCTTCGAAGACATTGTCAATCTGGATGGAAACAGCATCCGCGAGATTCTCAAATCGGTGGATAAAAACGATCTTATGCTGGCGCTTAAAAGTGCTCCTGAAGAGCTTAAAGAGAAATTCTATGCGAACATGTCTCAACGGGCCAAAGATGCTTTTATCGAAGAGATGCAGTTTGCAGGGGCGGTAAAGGTAAAAGAGGTCGAAGGGGCCCAGCGAAAAATCGTCGATGCGGTTCAGGCATTGGCTGAACAGGGGATATTGCAGCTGGGCGAATCGGAAGAGATGCTGGAATAACCCCGGAGGGAACATTCCATCTCCCCGCCTAATAAACCCTCTCCAATAGATACGCAATCAACGGCAACGTCACCAACGCAACAAGAATTCCGTATCCCACCAATGCCGCACTGAGTGCCGGGGCAAATCCCGACGCAATGGCCAAAGCCCCGGCGGTAATCATCGAAGGCATTCCCGATTCCAATACGGCGGTTTTAAGGGCCAAAGGATCGGTTCCCATCGCGAATAACATACCAAACGCGATAAAAGGCATCACAATCAGTTTGAGGCTCAATGCTTTTATGAAAAGCGGATAATCGACATCTCCCCCGAAACGTAAAGAATACCCTACCGATACCAAGGCAACCGGAACGAGGGTTGAGGAGAGTATCTGCAAATACGGCGTAATACCCGAGGGCATTTCGCCCCATCCCAGGGCTACTAACAGCATCAAAAAAGGGGGAAACAAAAAGAGTTTTTTGACAATCAGCCGTTTATGGATCTGTCCCGTCTCATAACGTGCAAGTACGGCACTGCCGTACACAGAAAGGATCAAAAACGTCCCGAATTGATCGTACATCAACACATAAGGGATCGCGCTAGAACCTAACAGCGTTTGAACAATCGGAATCCCGACAAACGAGGTATTCCCCAACGGCATCACGAGGAGTAATGCCGCGCGAACCTCGGGAGGATGATTTTTCGTCATTGCGAGGACAATGGCTGCCGTAATCGGAAGCAACAGCCACGGAATAAGAATCACCCCAAGAGCTGAGAGATCCAAATGAATTTTCGGGACTTGAAGGAGCACCGTAGCCGGAAGCGAGACATAGATGACAAAAAAATTAAGACTTTTCGCCATATCCGCAGGGGCATCGGTCCGTTGGAGCATAACACCCAGCATCAATAAAGCGATAATAAAACCGAACTGCTCCATCTTTACCCTTCGTTGTTGTAACCGAATACTAATCGGAACCCCCTTTTAATTCTCTAAAAGCGTTATAATCATAATTATGCAATCTCACTAGGGAGGTGTATCATGGAGACCAAGTTCATCAACGAACCGCTGAAAGCATCCCTCGATGCCAATACCGACTACTGGTACTGCACCTGCGGTCTTTCAAAAACATTCCCGTTTTGTGACGGAAGCCATAGTGGAACCGACAAAACGCCGATCAAATTTTCCGTCGAAGTAGAAACCGATAAATGGCTCTGCCGTTGCGGACGTTCAGGTCGCAAACCCTACTGCGACGGGTCGCATCAACAGTAGGTTCAATGCATCGCTATACTTCCCCGAAAATATCCTTTACGACCCTACTGAAATGGCAGTTTTCCAAAGTCTATCGTCGACGTAGTGCAGAGTCTTCGGCTCTGCCTATCGTACTTCACGAAAAACTTCCGAAAGGCGAATACACGCTCTGGCTCGGGCATGCAAGCCTCTGGCTGCGACTCGGCGAAACAACGGTTGCCATCGATCCGGTAGAGGGGGATATCCCCCTCTACCGCCGTCACAGTATCCTCCCTATCCCAAAAGAGGAGCTAAATGCCGATGTTATCCTCCTCACCCATGCCCATTACGATCACTACGACAAAGCCACGGTGACGTATCTTCTCCAACACAATCCGAAAATAATTATCGTAGCACCCGCAGGATTTTGGCGCTATCTCAAAGGGAAAATCGATCGGGAACGGTGTTTTGAACTGGAGTGGTGGGAATCGGTCATGGTAGGGGGGCTTTTCATCACCCTGGTCCCGAGTAAACACTGGAGCAAACGGACCCCTTATGATACCAATAAGGTATTATGGGGAGGATATGTCGTCCAAAACAGCGCTCACACCCTCTACCATGCGGGAGACAGTGCCTACGGAGAACATTTTAAAGAAATCGGGAAAAAATTTGACATTGACGAAGCTTTTTTACCGATCGGCGCTTATCGTCCCGAAGAAATTATGAAACACAATCACCTCAACCCCCCCGAAGCGATTCGGGCTGCCACCGATTTAGGGGCTAAAACAGTGATTCCGATCCACTATGGTACGTTTGCCCTCTCGGACGAACCGATCGATGAACCGATCGAGTGGTTTGAAAAACTCATCCGTTCCAAACCCTATCCGTTTGATCCACGGACGTTGCGTGTGGGAGAGATTTACCGTTTTAACGCCATATCAACACTCAAATCAACCTGATCGCGTACGGTTAAAAATACCATTTTCGGCGGGTTGATTCCAAAATCGGACATTTTCATCGTGCTTTTGGCTTTAATACGCACCTTAGACCCCTCTTCGCTCACACTCCCTTCAAAATTCATCGCTTTCGTAACTCCGTGGAGGCTCATCATCCCTTTCAAGGTAACATTCTCTCCCCCTTTGGAGAGCACTTCTTTGATTTCAAACGACGCTTTCGGAAATTTATCCGATTCCATCGTCTCGTACATATTGGCGTCTCGCTTTTTATTGTCGCTGGTAAAATCGACGATATTGACATCGATCACCCCGCGCAGGGATGTGACAGAATCTTCCATACTCAGATGCGACACCGCTTTTTTAAATACCGGATCGATCGAGCTGTCACCGAATACTTCGGTATGCGCCCTAATGCTCCCCGATTCAAAGGTCAAATTCCCCGCAAATGCAGAGGCAGCTAATAAAACCGCTGCCAAACTCACTATTTTTTTCATGTAATTCTCCTCAAATAAAATGGGACCACCAGGGCAGAAAGTCCTAAAATTGCTGCAGCTATCCAAAGCTGATGTTGCCATGCGATTGCGTTAGCCGCAGATGCCGCAATCCAACCGACACCCACCATCGACAATCCGATCAGCCGTATGTCCGCCAAACGGATCAATGCGTGAAATACCAAAACATTATAGTAGGAGATGACAATCGGATAGACAACCGCGAGCAGAATCGGTTCCCTTACCCAATAGAGGGTGTAGCTCAGAGCGAACAGAATCCAAATAAGACGGCTTTGGCTCATCAGTTCACCGCCGTAACGAAACGCGGCGTAGACCCCCGCTAAATGAGAGGTGATAATAAGGAGGGTATACTCACTCCAAATATCCCTATCCCCTGAGCGTGCAAGGGTCTCAAAAAGTGCCGAATCGGTGAAGATCCACAGCATCATCACCCCCAATGTCGGCCAGTGAAACGTTTTCTTTTCACGGGAAAGGGCCGTTTTTAGCTGGGCAAAATGCAAAGCCGTGAGTGAAATCAGCGGAAGGATTACGGCGATAATGCCGCGCTCTTCAAACGGATAGGTATAAAGGGCCGTTCCTACCGCATACGATATCGCCAGTCCGAGGGAGAGCTGCAACGTGCTCTGAGTTCTGAAAATATAGAGAAGCAGCGGAGTGGTGTACCCTACGACAAACCCCAGAACCAGAAGCATCCCCAGCGAATAGTTGGGGTAAAACCATGAGATCATCATCTGAATCCCGAATACGAAACAAAGCTCCAACTTGAGCCTTTGATGACGCCAAAACGCACTGAGCAAACTCCCGATCATCCCTCCGATCGGAAGGGTATAGAGATCGTGAATATGCGAATCAAACGCTCCGACCACCCCCGTCTGTGCAATGAGCAGGTAATAAAGGAGCTGTGAGCTGAGGACAATGACAAGAAAATTCACTCTTTACCTCGCAGCACCAGCCAATACCAAAGGGCAAAGGCTCCGTCATACAAGGCTACCAAAAGGGCAACTCCATCCAATGTTCCCGCCATATAGAGAGCAGCGAATACCGATGCGCATAGTGCCCGCACCGTCGCACTCAAAGCAGCAAAACGCTCCGCATCACGGTGCAATCCAAACCAGTGCATCAGCCCCGTTCCGATCATGAAAGCAAATACGATGTATTCATACGTCCCGCCAAAATCAAATCCCAACAACGCGAAAAGAGCGGCTCCTCCCAGGATGAGGATCACCCCTCCCCCCGCATCGCTCACCAAACCGGTCAAATGGTAGAGTTTCAACGGTGAGTCGATACGGACACGGACCCGCTCGTAGGTCATCCAAAGAACCATACCAAGCATTAAAGCACCGATAAAGGGACGAATCATCAAGAAAGGCTCCGGCGTTCCGCCGAATCCTCCCGTTTCGATCACCCCTGCTATGCTAAGGGCTACCACCATCAAAACCATCAGCGCCGCCCAGATAACCGCATACACGCGGCGAAACCGTTCCGGCAAAAGATGATGAAGAATCGCTAAGGCCATAAACGCCACCCCTAGCCCCATTGCGATATGGGCATGCCCCACGACCAAATCGTTGCGGTGGATCAATGCGCGGATTTCAGGGATAAACAGAAAATTCCCCTGCACATCGACAAACACAAACGCCCAAATCGAGAGGATCAGATAGGGGTTAGTTTTAAACGTGACCCCAGCATCTCTCAGCCACACCCACAATAACGGCAGATACAGCAACGTCAAATACTGAAAAAACCACTCTTCACCGTAACTGAGGCTATGAAAAAAATTGCGGATAAAGAGCGACACGGCATAGCCGGCAAGAGGGATAATCCACAGCCCGTGCCAGCCAGGTTTGAATGCCCGCGTCGCGCTCAGTTTGATCAGGAGATAATAGATCGGAATCAAGGCAAAACTCATCCCCAGCGTGTTGTCCCCGTGCGGTCCGACAAGAGTTTGCTCGACCTGGCCGTAATCGGGGTTCATCAGGATAATCAGGGCAATGGGGGCAGCGATGACGACGAGGAGCGATACATTCACCCAAAGGGGACGTTTCTCATAACGGCGGAGTGCATCGACAAGGGCGAAAAGATAAAAAAGACCGCTAAAAGCAAGGAGGAAAGTGAGCTGATAGGGAAAATCGTAAAACGGCAACCCCCGCATGTTTCCGAAGAGGAGCGCCATAGACATAAAGAGCAAAAAGAGGTTCCAGACGACAAAATAGCGGCGTAAATGTCCTATCGCGACTTCGGACAATACCCCCTCTTTTTGAAACAGGGCAAACGGCAACAAGGAGAGGATCAACGGGAAAAATCCGTACAGCATCTGGGAAATATGAAGTGAGCGGGCACGTTCAGGAGACAGAAGTGTCTGTGAACCATCCAATCCTACTATTTCTAGCGCATATACGAGTCCGGCTAAGAGTCCGATAATCAGCCATGTCAGTGCGAGAGGAAGCTCATCGTTTATGAATCTGCTTAACAATGCCATCCTCCATCTCAATGATGCTATCCGCATAATCGGCTATTTTTTTATCGTGGGATGCCACAACAAAACCGGTCCCCTCACGAGAGAACTCCTTAAAAAGTTCATACACCCCCAAAGCATTTTTCGTGTCCAGATTCCCCGTCGGCTCATCGGCAAAGACAACCGAGGGACGGTTGATTAATGCACGGGCGATGGCGGCACGCTGACGCTCCCCTCCGGAGACCTCATCACTGTAACGCCCCCCAAAACGGCCAATCCCCAAATTCTCCAATAGCGGGTCCACCAACGCCGAATCCAATGCCGCCAATGCGACGTTTTCCCTCAGCGTCAGATACGAGATCAAATAATGGAACTGAAAGACAAACCCGATATGATGACGTCGAAACCGATCGATATTTCCGAGCTCGCCAAAGGTTTTGCCCTCATAGCGGACACTCCCGCTCGAGGGCTGCAACAATGTCGAGAGTATGGAGAGAAGGGTCGTTTTTCCGCTCCCGCTCTCACCGATAATGGCGGTAAAGCTCCCGGGTTCAATGACGAGGTCAATGCCGCCCAGTACTTTTTCATGCCCGTAATAGTGTTCCAAACCAAAGGCTTCGATTTTCATGCGCCGCCCCGCTGAATCAAACTCATCGGATCGATGCGGGAGGCATAGATCGCGGGGAGGAATGTCCCTATCAAGGCCATCGTCACCGAAACGATAAAAACATTGATCATCAACGTCGCCGTTATCTCGCCGTTGATGTAGCCTTGGAATTTATCGGCATGCTCAATCAGTTCCAATATCCCCAGCGACCCCCCCAGTGCAACCGCATAGGCGGCAATCGCAATGATGAACGTCTCACTCAGGAGTTTCAAAATAATGGTACTCGAAGAGAGGCCGATGGAACGCATAATCCCAAACTCCCCTTTCCGGTCGTTTACTACCATACTCATCATGCTCACAATCCCCAATATCCCCATTAAAAAGGCCAAGGCGGCAATCACGCCCGAACTGGTTTGGATAATCTTGAACTGATTGTAGGAGTCGATAAAACTCTCCGTTGTTTTTGCCTCGATGTCAGAGCTCAATTGATTGATTTTTGCGACGATCTCATCGCTTTTACCCAAATCTCTCAGGCTGATCAAAAAGATCGAAGCACTTTTGTGAAACACGTTCCCCGCATCCGAGAGGCTCATCACTACTCCGCCGTCTTCAAATCCGATGCGGCTTTTAAACACTCCGCTCACCGCAAACGTTTTTTTAGAGAGGACAATTTTTTCGGGATGGTTGAGCGTCTCATAGATTTTAGACCCCAGCATCACTTCACCCGACACCGGATAGCCGCCTTTTGTCAGCGTATAGCTTTTGTAGCGGTTCTCACTCACCCCGTAAATGCCGACAATCGGCAGCGGGTCAACGGGGGCAGCCCCTAAAATAAGGATACTGCTCTCTTTCACTCCGTCGATATGTTCAATCGAAGCGCTCAAAGAACGGTTAATGTCACTAAAAAAGGTATCGGCAATCCCTTTTTGAGTAACAATAATGTCCCCATCGGTTTTGAGCATCGTGCTGTACATGCTCACAATTCCTCCTGAGATGGCGCTGATGAGAAAAATAGCGGCGATCGATACGGTCATGCTGATGAAGATAAGGGCGGTTTTAAACCGGTTTTTACGCAGTGCTTTGAGCGGTGTAATCACTGCTCAATCGCTTTTTTAACGTCTTCGGCTGTCGAGATAAACTCAATGGCGGTAATAATATTCTCCCGAAATTTCATAACGGTGATCTTCTCTTCCTGATACGGGAACTTAAGCCCCTCCTCTTCATCCTGAATCAGTAAAATCGTATGAGTATAGTTACGCATTTTCGGCAATGCAAAGGTTTCGGCGATAAATTTCGGCATTTGGCTGATATCGGCGACAAAAGCCGCTTTATTTTTAGCCAAATACCCTCTATCCTGAGCAGCAAGATACTCGTTAACCGTAGCCGCCGTCTTTTTTTCGAATGCCATAATCAACGTTTTTGGCATCGTTGTGAGGGTAACGCGTTTGCCGAATTGATCACTCAAATCCAGCGGCATGACCGATTGCCCCACATTATACGGAGCCGCCCAAACGCTCACGGCAACCAACAACGCAACAATCACTTTTTTCATAAAATTCCTTTTTTTATCTGATGTTACACACTTTGCTGGCAAAGCCTGCAAAGTGGCAGGGACATTTGTCCCTACAACCCCCTCAAGCTACCCATATCTTTCGGATATGGGAGAAAAACTCTCTTTTCACACTTCTTCAAGTTAAGTGCATAAAGTCAGTTTTTAATCCTTCAAAAGTGTAACCTATCAAGAGTAAACGGGCTATTGTGTTACGAAGGATATCGGTAGATGATGAATTTTTGATGAAAATGAGGTTTTTATCTTCGGCAGGCAAATGCGGTACAGAGGAGCGACCCTAATGGGTCAGTTTGCTTAAAAGCGCTCCAAGCTCCTCGTGCTGAGGAAGGGTGAGTGCGAAAGTCTCGTCCATCACCTTGTCGAGATGATTCATCTCGGTGAGGGTGATTCCAAAAGGATCTTTTTTCGCCACTTTGCTCCCCGCGGAAGCAAGGGTGACATTATCCAGTTTTTTAGAGCTGTGACGGATAAAATAGGTGAGGAAATAACCACCCGAATGATCTTTTTCGATGGCAACCACGACGCGCGAAGCGTTACTGCCGCTCCACGAAAGATCCGGGGCAAGGGTTTTGAAATCCTCGACGGAAAGATACCCCACATAGACTTTCGTATAAATATCGTGATACCGCTGCGTCGCCGCCCGACGGAAAAAATCGACATCAATCGGACTTTTTCCCCGCAATGAGCGTACCATCCAGGAGAGGGTACTGTAATATTTAAAGGCCGCAATTTTCAGCTCTTCGGCATGGGCAATTTTAGCGCTTTCGACACGGATCATCGGAGCACGCGGAGACTTGGAGCTCAGACGATCCAAAATATGGCGGGCACTGTAGGGTTTCGTCAGCCAAACCGAAGCATAAGAGGGGAGATCCGACGTTCCCGTTGCCCCTTCGTTCAACACCAGCAGTGCTTTGACGCTATAGCGGGGGAAAAGGACTTCAAGCAATGCCCGTTTTTTACGGAGCCGTTTTTTGAGATTGCTCACCGATTTTACCAGGGTCATTTCGACAAAATAAAGCTCTTTGTCGGTAAAAAGGAGCCCATCGAATTCACCGATCTCTTTGTGGCGGGCACGGTATATAATCTGCCCTTTCCAGCTCACGGAGAGGGCATCGCTCTGCGCACGGGTTCGGTGTTTGTGGGGCCCTTTGATGATAAAGCTTTTGATTCGGGGCTCATTGGCGGCATAACGGAGGAGTTTTTCGTAGATATAGTTCTCGTACACTTCCCCCTCAAATGAGCGAAATGCACTGATGTACCCTTCATCCTCCATTGTCAATCCCTTCGCTTCCAGGGAGAGAAGATGATCAATGTTATAGTCGTAATATAAAAGGTTATCGCCGAGTTCTGCATCGCCCTCAGGGATAACGGTATGGTCGAATGTTAGGATGGGAGCCTCTTTTGGGGGATTAGAACATTTTTACTAAATGCCCGTTACCATTTTACTTTATTTTAGCCAATAATTTAGATGCGTTCTAAAATTCCGTCAGCTATTTTATGTAACGGCAGTTGTTTTTCGACTGCACCGAGGTCATACGCTACTTTTGGCATGCCGTAAACGACACAGCTTGCTTCATCCTGCCCTAGGGTTCGTGCCCCCGCATTGCGCATCGATAAGAGACCTCGGGCACCGTCTCCTCCCATCCCCGTCAAGATAACGCCGATCGCATTAGCCCCGGCAATTTTGGCGACGGAGTTGAGTAAAACATCGGCGGAGGGTCTGTGTCCTGAAACTTTCTCTCCGCTCCCGATCTCGACGTAATAGCGTGCCCCCGAACGGCGCACCACCATGTGATAGTCTCCCGGCGCAATCAAAACAACCCCCGGAGTAATCGAATCGCCGTTGCGGGCTTCACGCACCTCCATCGCACACAACGAATTGAGCCGCTCGGCAAAGGGAGCCGTAAAATTGGCGGGCATATGCTGAACGATAACGGTTCCCGGAGCGTTTCTGGGCAATCCCATCAGGACATCTTTAAGCGCTTCGGTTCCCCCCGTCGAGGCTCCGATGGCGAGAATCTTATGGGTTGTTTCGGCGAGTGACGTCGTATTGGCCTGCAGGGAATCACGCAGTACATGTTGTTGCACTTTTGCTTTTGACGCCGATTTGATTTTTGCGATGAGTTCATCGCGCATCTCCTCTTTGCCGTCATAAATATGCGAATGGGGCTTGGGGACAAAATCGACGGCTCCCGCTTCCAGTGCTTCGAGGGTTGTTTTGGCGCCGTTTTGGGTCAAGGATGAAACCATAATAACGGGAATAGGCATATAATGCATCAGCCGCTTCAAAAAAGTGATCCCGTCCATCCGGGGCATTTCGACATCCAAACAAATCACATCCGGACGTAATTCGACGATTTTATCCCGGGCGATATAGGCATCCGATGCGCTCCCGACTACTTCGATCATCGGATCCGATGCAAGAATCTCCGTGAGCACAGCCCGTGCCGTAGCACTGTCATCAACGATCAATACCCGTATCGCCATCCCTTACCTCCCATTCATCATATCGCTGCGCTGCGCGTATTTTAAGAGCACTTTTCCCCGTTCCAGATCAAACTGAATCTTGCGGCCGTTTTGTCCCCCGATATCCTCGGCAACAATCGAAATTCGGTACTCTTTTAGAATCTCCCGCGCCACCAGTATATTTTTCTCTCCGATCATCATCGCCTCCGACCCGCTTATGTTCATTGACGCGCCGCCGAATATCTTGGCCTGAAGGGTTTTAGAACTCGACCCCTTAGCCATCATCGTTTCAATCAGTTTTGGAATCGCTATGTTCCCGAACCTCGGGGATTGCAAACCATTACCGTTCCAGAACGGCAAGAGGTAATGGTTCATCCCTCCTATCCCCAGGTTTGAATCATACAAACAGACGGCGACACACGATCCCAAAACCGTAGAAATCGCCCCCGGTGCACTGTCGATGTGAATCTGACCCACATGGATAAACGTGGAACACCCTTGAATCATCAGAGTTCGATCGCGTCATCAAACGATTCAAACAAAAACTCATTTGAACCGCACGCTTCTGAAGTGGAGAGGAGCGTTTCGAACGGAAGCGTTACGGTGAACGTGACGGTATCATCCCCGCTCGTATAGTCGATGCTTCCGCCAAGCCGTTCACACAGCTCTCTTACGATACTGAGTCCTATTCCTAATCCGTGTCCCCCATCCGGTCCGTGTGCAAAGCGGGTAAAAACCTGCGGTTTGTACTCCACATTCGGCCCTTCTCCGCGATTTTTGACCGTAATACAAACCGTTAAGCCGTTCTCGTGTATCCCCACCTCGAGCTTTTCGTCGCTTCTTCCGTAACAGCAGCCGTTAGCCAA
The DNA here is from genome assembly GCF_049587615.1 of Sulfuricurvum sp. Lineage (GTDB taxonomy): Bacteria > Campylobacterota > Campylobacteria > Campylobacterales > Sulfurimonadaceae > Sulfuricurvum. The sequence continues at coordinate 52,972 of NZ_JBAVEF010000022.1, read as the reverse complement.
AATATTTTTGAGGATGAGATAGAGTTTTTGGGGATCGGTGACGATTTTTTTCTCCAACGTGTTCTCAATGAGGAGGTGAATGTTTTTCGCTTTCAACGGGTATTTTAACGCCTCAGCTGCCTCATTGACCAGCTCTACGGGATCCACCAGGGCTTTTGTGATATTGCGCTCACCGCTCTCGATCTCAGCGGCCGCAACGAGATTTTGGATACGAAAATCGAGGATCAACGCCTCTTCATGCACCAGAGAGTGTATCGCCTCCAGCCGTTCATCGTTTTGGGGCGCCAAACGGGGGATCAATCCCAAAAGTGCCGTCATCGGGTTATTCAGTTCACTGGCGACCAGCGATAAAAATCGTGATTTGGCTTTCTCGCTTTCGATGAGCTGCTTATTGAGATCGAGGATTTTACGGCTTAAAAAAGCCACTTCCTCACATTTTTCACCGCACTCATCTTCGTGATACATACGCTTACTTTCCATGGTTCTCTTCCCTTGCTTTGATCATCACCATCTCCTCATGCAGACGTTCCAGAATCACAACACTCTCCTCGGACCTTTTCATCAGTGAGCGATTTTCACCGTCAAAATTTTGCCCCATTTTCTGCATGGTTGCGATCTCCTGAACCGTTTCACCGATCAATGCTTTGAGCTGAGCAAATATAATTCCAAACCGTGCCGACTCATCCGAACTTCCCGCCGCCTCGATCACCCCGTATACCTGAACATATCCCAGATACATCATCTGCTTTTCAAGCTGATCCAGATAGGCCAAAACCTCTTTTATTTCCCCGTTCAGTTCCCCTTGCAATGCTTTTGTTTTATCCGAATACTCCATTACCAAAGCAATCAGATCACAAATATTCCCGCGCATTTCAACCATCTGAACTTCACTGTTCTTACACAATACCTCATCGATCACGTACGTAACCATCTCAATTTGCAAACGAATAGCAGAGACTAAAAAAACTATCCCGTTCAATGCACTGGAGAGCTTTTCAATCGTTTGGTGGATCTGATGGATCAGGGCATCATTCTCTTTTGCATTGATGCGGATATCCCGCGCCAGAATACCGAACGTCTCCCCTCCATTCGCTACCTTATACGACGATACCGAGGTATTCAGCGATAAATTGACGATATCACGGGCGAGGTAGCGCAGAGCCATCCCCTTCTCTTCGAAAATCGATTTTATGTCGGCAAAAAAATCGATTTTTTCAAACCACCGATCATACTCTTGCAGTAATATTTCACACTGGGTATGCGCCGATTTAAGCTGGGACAACTGCGGATGTACCAGGACAAAATCTTCCGCTTTCATACACGATTGTGATTTGAGGTTTTGCCGCCCTTTAAGCTCAGATAGCAATGCATCCCCCATAAAGTGCTCATAACTTTCATATCCCACTTCACGCAACAACTCCGGCATTATCCTCTCGCTCTCGTCCATCCCCCCTGTGCTCTCAGCCATCAAAAGTTTAACGTAGAGTTCTCTGATAGCGCTAAACACTTTGGTATCGGGTTTGATCCGAATCGAAACGTATCGCTCTTTAAGAGGGAAAACTGCAGCAAGAACCCAGTAATATCCCCCCTCTTTTGTTTTATTTTTGACGTAGGCAACAATCGGTTTGCCGGCTTTTATATGATCCCATAAGGTTTTAAAAATAACTCTCGGCATATCCGGATGGCGAACGATATTATGAAAACTGCCGATCAGTTCGTCTTTCGTATATCCGCTGATTCGGACAAATACGTCATTCCCCGAGAGGATAGTACTGTCGTGGCTCGTGATGGAGAAAAAAAGCTCATTGCTATTTAATTTAGTTTCCTTCAAAGTCACGGTGTATTCATTCTTCTCCACTCAATTCCTTATAATCGTTGATAAATCGATGAGCCCAATAGCTTGAGCGTATCGCGATGACTGGTCAAAGATTCCGAACTCCCCAGAAAGAGGGGGGAACCTTTGGGCAATACCGTCGTAAAACGTCGAATCACTTCATGACGGGTCGGATCGTCGAAATAGATCATGACGTTGCGGCAAAAAACCATATCGAATTGGTTTTTGAAAAAAAACGGATCGGTCACCAGGTTATAGAGTCGAAACATCACTTTTTCCCGTAAATGAGAGGCAATCCGATAGTGAATACCCTTTTCGGTACGCACTTTTTCAAATGACTTCCCTATAATCTCTCTGGGCATCGCTTCGACGTTTTTAGCCTCATAACTCCCCTCGATTGCATGGGAGAGTACCTTAGGTGAGATATCGGTTGCCAAGATCTTGATGTCCCAGCTCTCGAAATCACTCAAATGGTGTTGTAAAAACATCAAAATCGTATACGGTTCTTCTCCGCTGGAGCACCCTGCCGACCAGATACGGATCTTTTTCTCCCGTTTTGAGGCGATAAGTGCGGGTAAATAGCTCTCCAGCCATTTCCACTGCGCCCCCTCGCGAAAAAATGAGGTGACGTTGGTCGAGATGGCGCTGACGAACAAGGCGAGCTCTTCCCCGCTCATATCGTGCACAAGGTAATCATAATAGGCCCGAAAAGAATCCAATCCCAATTGATTAAGCCGCTTATTCAGCCGCCCTTTGACAAGGGTGCTTTTCTGATCCGAAAGAGAAATGCCTACTTTTTCATAGATATACCGACGGAAAAGGGCAAATTCTTCGGGTTTAAGCTCAATTTCCACCATGAGATGCCTCGATCAATGGGCGCAGCTCATCGACGTTGAGGATCAATGCAATATCGCCGCTCCCCAGGATCGCTCCCCCGGTGATCTCTTTGAGACGGGCAAGTGCTTTGCCCAGAGGTTTAATAACCACTTGCTGACGCCCGACCAGTTCATCGACCATGATGGCGATTCGTCCCGCTTCCGTTTCGACACAGACGAGAATCCCTTCCCACGGCTCCAGGCGCTCGCTAACCGGAAGATCAAACACATCGCTCAGGCGAATCACGGGGATATGCTGTCCGCGCATGCTGACAAATTCCCCTTTTTCTTTGAGGGCGTGGACAATTTCCCGCTCGGGGCGGAACGATTCGACGACACTCAGCGTCGGGATGATATAGATCTCTCCTGAGGCTTGTACGAGCATCCCGTCGATAATGGCCAACGTCAGAGGGAGGACCATCGAAAACGTCGTCCCCTCCCCTTCGCGTGATTCGATCTCGATCTTCCCTCGCAGTTTCTCGATCGAGGTTTTCACGACATCGAGCCCTACCCCGCGCCCCGAGAGATCGCTGATCGTGTCGGCGGTTGAGAATCCCGGCTGCATGATGAGGCCGAAGATTTGGCTGTCGGTGAGATTTTCATCTCCCGTGATGATCCCCCGCTCTATCGCTTTGCGGAACACTTTCTCTTTGTTGATACCGCGACCGTCATCGCTGACGCTGATGACGATGCTGCCGCTTTTGTGGTAGGCGCGTAATGTAATCGTCCCCTCGACCTTTTTTCCTGCGTTCACACGCTCTTCCGCATCCGCTTCGAGACCGTGATCAATCGCATTGCGGATAATATGGATCAGCGGGTCGGAGAGGCTGTCGATCATCGTTTTATCGATCTCCGTCTCTTCCCCCTGTATATTCAAGCGAAGTTCTTTCCCCGTTTTTTTCGAGGTATCCCGAACTACCCGTTTCATTTTATCAAACGTATCGCGGATTGCGACCATTCGCAAACTCATGACCCGATCCTGAATCCGTTTGGTGATCTTTGAGAGGGTCTCAATCGTCCGGCTGATCGATTCGTCTTCTATGGCGCGAATCTTTTCATTCTGGGCGATAAAGTTTTGGGCAATGACAAGTTCACCGACCGAATCGAACAGTTCATCGAGTTTAAAGGTATCGATACGGATCGTCGATTTTGCCGAATTTGCACTTGCCGATGTATTCTCAGAGGATACTTTGGAAGCTGTTTTAACAATCTCCTGTGTTTTTTCGACATCACTCGCGCTCTCCCGGACTGCAGCAGCCGCAACCGGCTCAACCCGGGAAACCCGATATTCATGATCAAATAAAAACTCAAAATTTTCACGAACCTCTTCCTCCGTTTGGGAGGTTAATACGATCGTAGAGACCCGTCGAATCGCATTCTCATCGCAGGCAAATTGCCCCAGCGGCGGAACCGCTTCCATATCGAAAAAGCTCTTCATCGATGCCGCTTTTTCCCCCAAGAGCTTGAGAAAAAGGAGATGATCGAACCCCCGTTTGTAGGCGTCGGCATCCAGCATTAAATCGATTCGGTAAAGGCTCAATCCCTCGGTCTGAGAGGCTTGATAGAGCTGAAGCGTATTAACCACGTTATTCTCAAAGTGTTCCGTACAGCTCAACCCAAACTCAGACGCAAGATCATTCAACGATCCGCACGCCTCCTCTAGGAGATCCTCTATCGGCAGATTTTTTTTCGAAGCGATCAGTTTTTTGATCCGATCCAAACACCCCCCGTATTCCGAAGGAAGCTCCGGAAGGGCATCGAGTTCGCACGTCATTACCTCTTTAATAATGTCGACACTTCCGACGAAGAGTTCGAGATGGTGCTCTTCAATATCTTCCTGGGTACTGCGATAGTGATCGAGTACGTCTTCGAAATGGTGAACAAACTCTCCCAAACGGGTAAAGCCGAAGGCGTTAGCATTCCCTTTTAAGGTATGCACGCCCCGAAAGATTTCGTTCAACAGATTGAAATCGGCCGAATTCTCTTCAAAACGGAGAATATCGACATCGAGTTTTTCGATAATCTCCCCCGCCTCTTCGATAAAAATCGCTTTGACCTGTTCTTGTTTAGTCATGACACATCCAATGCAGGGTTCCATACGCACCGGACGTCGTCATTCCCCGTTCTAAAAACGGGATATTCAACTCCGGACGCGTCCGTTTCAAACTCACCAACAGTGCTATAAGGGCACTGCTTTGCAGTATTCCCCCCGCTTCAATGGCGATGGTTTCTATATACTCCAGACGGGGACGAATAAACTGCTCAAACTCCCGTATATCTTCCATCGATAATTCCGCCCCAATGGTGAGGACATCACCGTCGAATTCCATCTTAGAACTCTTTCAAATCGTCCTCATGCAGAGGAAAAATCTCGCTGGCTTTTGCCGGAGTTCCTCTGCTCTGAGAGACGGGAACGCTTCTGCGAGGAGCCGGCGGCGCTTTGATTTCCAAAGAGTGGAGCTGCTTTTTCTTTACAACCGCCGAGGGAGCATCATTTTCCATCCCGACCATTTTTGCCAGAACACGGACCGTTTCCATCATCGAGGTGGCTTGCGCGTTTAGCTCTTCGGCGGCAGCCGCGGCTTCTTCGGAGTTTGCGGCAACTTGCTGCGTTACCTGATCGACCTGACCCATCGCCTGATTGATCTGTGCCATCCCTTCGGCTTGCTCTTTTCCGGCAATAGCGATTTCACCGATCAAATCGGAAACTTTTTTCGATTGCTCGACGATCTCTTGGAACGAAGTGTGGGTAGCGAGGGCAATTTGATTCCCCTCTTTGATCTGTCCTACAACCTCTTCGATGATATCAGAGGTCTCTTTGGCCGCAGAGGCGGCACGCTGTGCCAAATTACGCACCTCATCCGCAACAACGGCAAAGCCTAGACCGTGTTCACCCGCGCGCGCCGCTTCAACCGCCGCATTCAACGCCAAAAGATTCGTTTGGAATGCGATTTGATCGATGGTTTTAATGATCCCGGAAATTTTCGCCGCCGATTCGGTGATCGCGTGCATCGAATGGGAAAGCTGTTCCCCCTTTTCGTATCCGGTACGGGCCGCATCGTTCGCATTTTTCGCCAAAATATCGGCTTGGCGTGCGTTATCGGTGTTTTGGGTATTGATGGCAGTGGACTCTTCCAAGGTCGCACTCACCTCTTCGACGCTGCTTGCCTGCTCACTCGCCCCTTGCGCCAATGATGAAGAGGATGCAGCTACCTGGTCAGAGGCCGACGTGATCTGCATCGCTCCGTCACGGATCGAAGTGACACTCGCGGTAATAGCCCGGGTGATCGATCGGATAATCACTATCGACAACATAAGGGCAAGAGCAAAAGCGATTGCCACAATGGTCATTGTCATTTGGACAGCCGCCGCAGACTCTTCGGTCGCTTTTTTCACCTCTTGATTTGCAATATCGATGTTGATCTGCGCAATTTTATCCATGCTCTCTAACGCCGCTGAACGAGGCGCACGGCTTTCTTCAACAAACTGGGTCATTTGAGCAAAATAGACCTCTATCATTGCAGGATCGGTATTGTTTGAAAGAGGAATAAGGGTGTTGGTTAAAAACTGTTTGCTCATCTCCTGCCATTTGCCCATTTGTTCTTCATATTTTTTCCACTCCATTGCCTCTTCAGGAGTTTGAGGGAGAGGTGCATAGAGCTTATACCCTTTTTCATACCGCTCGAACCCTTTATTGATCCGCTCTACAGCATCTTGAAGCTTATCGTGCATTTTCGGATCGTCTTTAAGGGCGCGAACCCGATTTTGCTGGATAACCACCTGATTAATACCAACCCGCATATCCATGATTCCGACAATCGAAGGGACTCTCACACCCCCAACTTCGTTCATTCCACGCTCCCATTTTTGGGTCGAGTCATATCCCAAATACCCGAGAACACCTAAAGCGATCATCATAACTGCGGTCAACAAAATCAACTTGCTTTGCAATACCATGTTTTCCAACCAATTCATCGTTACTCTCCCTCACTTATCTGTTTTTGCTGTATTTGTTCCAAACTCAAAAGTTCATCCGCTTCGAAAAGCTTCAAAACATCCAAAATCATCACCACGTTCTCCTCAATCTGCGCCATGGAGCAGATAAAATCGGTATCGATATGACTCCCGAACTTCGGCGGTTCGCTCAAGTGTGCCGAATCGATCGATGCCACCTCTTCGACCCGATCGACGATAAAGCCGACGTTCACTTTTTCCACCTCGACAATAATAATCGCCGTGTGCATATCGGGCTCTCGAATCTCCATTCCGAAACGGAGCCGCGTATCGACGATCGGGATGATTGAGCCGCGCAGATTGATCACCCCTCGCATATAGTGGGGGGTTTTAGGAACCTGGGTCACCTTCATCATCGCAATAATCTCTTTGATCCGATCAATCGCTATACCGTATTGTTCGTCACCCAAAAAGAACGTCAGGTAGCGTTCCCGTCTGGATTGGGTCGTGTTTTGTTCCATATTTAGACTCCCAACACCATTTTAAGTGATTTAACCAGCTTGTCATCACTGAACGGTTTAACCATCCATCCCGTCACTCCGATCTCTTTGCCTGCCATTTTCATCTGTTCAGAGCTCTCCGTCGTAAGGATGATGATCGGCTTCGTTTTATATCGATCGTCCGCTTTAATAGCACGTGCCAAATCAAGACCGTTCATTTCCGGCATATTGACGTCGCTGATCAGCAAGTCAAAATTCTCATTTCCCGCTTGCAGCGCCCCCAACAGTTCCAACGGGTTCAAATACGATTTAAATTCGATCACACCACTTCCGATCATCTCATCGAGTGCCAACTCCGCCGTTGCAACAACCGCCCTTGAATCATCCACAATAATCACTCTTTTTGCCATTATTTGTCTCCTTTAATATGTTTTTAACTGATCTTACACACATTGTATTCAAAGGTGCGTTGATAGCAGTTTTTCTCCCGTATCCGAAAGATACGGGAAACTTTAGGGGATTGCAAAGGACACGCGTGTCCTTGCCACCCAAATGAGCTTTGCTTATTTGGGTGTATCATATCAGTATCTTAAAAAAATTCCATATCATTATCATCTTCTACCTCTAGCTCCTTATTGCCGATAATCCCTTCGATCTGCATGCAGGAACTGAAAAACGAACTGTCCAGATAATGGATGTCTGCGGTATCTTGCAGATTGAAAATATGTTCCCTCCACGACACGAGATCCGAACCCAGATGTTCCATCAGCATGACCGTCTTTTTTAACGTGACAGGATCATCGATGATTGCCTTCGCATTCTCTTTTAAAAATGCCCCCAGGGAGGAGAGGGCGTAGCCGAGTGCGGTAAATTCCACCAAATTATTGATCGCATGGACATAAACGCCCAATGCTCCATCTACAAAATTGCGGAGGTTTTGGACGGTATGCTCTTCCTCCAATATTCGAAGTTTTTCTTCCCACTCTTCATTGAGGCTCTCCAAATCACGAATCTCATCGAGGACATCCCCGCCGATATCACGAACGTACTCAATGGCCGTCGTTTTATGGACGAAGCTTTGGCGCAGCATCTCTTTTTCTTCGGAATGAACGATGCGCGTCTCTTTTAGCTCTTTGATGACCTCATGCACCGCCATTGCGCTCGGAGGAGCCGGGGTTTCGATGACCGGAAGGGCGGTTTTCGCTTCCAAAACTGCCCTCTTTTGTGGAGCATTTACCACCTCTTTACTCATCCCCAGACGGACACACACCAAATTTTCCTGCACTATGCAGTCTGCTCCCAACTCTTGGATCAGAGTGGTTGCTTTGGGCTTCAGCTCAACCCTTTTCTCAAATTTTATCGTCACAAATATCTCTTCAAAACTCTCTTCGATAATAATACTCAGCGGTTCTGCGTTGCGTTTTCCCTGACGCATCAGCTCATAATAAAGTTCGATTACGCCGTCGACTTTCGTGCACGATGTCGCCCATTTCTCCTCGCACCGGGCAAGTACCCACATACCGAAATCCATCATCGCATCCGAATCACAAATATCAAAAACCGTTTTAAAATGGCGGATATCGGCACAAAAAGGGTTCAGTGCTTCTTTTTTGGAGAGTCTTTTAAATTTCCCCTTTTTTGCACGAAGCAGTGCGGCAAAATTTTCCAGTTTAAATCGGATAAGATCTTTATCGATGGGTTTGCGAATGTAGGCCGCAACGCCGATAGAGGTCATTTTCTCTTCCATCTGCGTATCCATCACGGCGGTTACCGCCATGATAATGGTTTCAGGATAATTGCTTTTAATGATTTTGGATGCCTCAAACCCATCCATCTGAGGCATCATAACATCCATTAAAATAATATGGGGGGACCAGGAGGCCGTTTTGGCAACCGCTTCCAGCCCATCTTCGGCTTCTGCGATCTCAAATCCCTCTATTTTGCGGCAAATCGCTTTGAGAACCAGCCGATTATCTTCGACATCGTCTACGATCAGTAATCTTATATTACCCATTCCGACTCCTCTTTCATGGCAAGTTTTTTCGTTTTAAGGGAAAAACAGCTCCCGCTTCCCTTTTCTGAACGTACACTTAATGCAAATCCCATAGCCTGCGCATACTCTTTTACAATGCTCAGTCCCAGCCCTGTCCCGTGATCATTGGATCTGACTTGCTCAAAAGGTTCAAAGATACGGGAGAGTTTTTCACTCGGAATCCCGATCCCGCTGTCTTCGACCTCAATGCAGCACACATCACCCTCTTCACTCACCCGAACTTCGATAAATCCATCCGGTGTAAATTTAAAGGCATTGGAGATAAGATTCGTCAAAATTTGTTTAAATTTTAAGGGATCACACTGTATCCATATATTATTTATTTTTATCTTAGACCTGTAGTCTATATGGCTGTTTTTGTTTAAACTTGAACAACTCTCATACGCCTCCTGTACTAAAGAGGCCGCATTATACGGCTCGATAGCAAAGGTCTCTTTGCCTGATTTGAGTTTGGCCATATCAAGCAGAGAGTTAATCAAGGACAAAAGATTTTGAGAGTTTTTATAGACTCTCTCCATGTACATCCGAACCAAATCCCGATTCCCCTCATCCTCCAGAATTTCGTCGAAATTTTCCAACGCCAAATCGGTAAAATTGACAATCGCATTGAGAGGGGTACGGAGCTCATGCGATACCTGATCAAAAAATTTGGTTTTGGACTCCAGAGTTTGAATCGCTTCTTCTTTTGCCCTTACCATTTCGGTAATATCCCGTCGTACCGACAAATACTCGACAACTTCTCCACGCTGATCTTTAATCGGGACAACCGTCGTATCAAAATGGTGAACATCCCCCTCTTTATCGACGTTTTGGAGAACCCCTTTCCAAATATTCCCTTTCACGATGGTCTCCCAGATAGACTCATAACGTAAATCATCCTGATCCGGAGCACAGAGAATGAGAATATTATCACCGATAAGCTCATCACGGGTATAGTTTAACGCTTCGCAAAAAGCGTCATTGACATAAGTCAAGGTCCCGTCCAAATTACTCTTGGATACGAGATTCGAGACGTCAATAGCCCGATCGTACTGCTGCAATAAATACTGAGCCTCTTCTTTGTCTTCGATACTGGTTCGGAAACTCTCTTCTAGCGCGGATTTATACCCCATCATCTCCGTAATGTCGGTCAACGTTATCACGAAAATATTGTTTGCCGGTTCCAAATGCTGAACTGATACATTAAAATGAAACAGACTCTCACGCCCCTCTACGGCGACACGATAATGGTATTTCTCTTTGCGAAGGATCGTATCAAACCACCGGCGCATTTCATACCCGTCATAAACGTATCCGTATTTATCGATTTTTTGAAAAATGTTGGAGAGGGAGAAACCCGGATCAAAAACATCCATCCCTTGAGCGGCGAAAAATTCACTAAACGCGGCGTTGGCGTCTATGATCGAATCGCCATCGGTAACGGCGATCAGATCGGAGGTAAAATTAAATAAAGATTTATAATAACGAAACGTAGGATCGTTCTCGCGCAGACGCTGTTTGATCTGCATTTTAAGCGTCTGTGCCGGCATGTCACCTTGCATGCATTCTCCTAAACTCACTTATTCGTCACACTATTGTAATCTCCTTTGCTTATGTTTTAATTATGCATTTCATCCACCTCTTTCATAGACCCTTTTAATTCCAAAATGCTATACTTGCATCATGCAACGACACACTGAAGATCAGATCCGGTCCCAATTCGTCACCTCGCTGATGGAGTATTTCAAAATCGAGGAGGACATCAACCTCCGCGCGCACGTCGCCGATTTGGTACGTGCCATCCATCCTTCCCAATATCGTGAATTTTTTCGGCGCTTATCGGAACGTCCGATGCCCTATAAAAACGGCTTTGAAAAAATTTCCCTCATTGCGGAAGAATTTGAGATCCAAGCCCTCACTCCCATCGATCAGGAAGCCCAGGAACGGGCCCAAAAGCTCTATACCCTGATGTACGATGTGCGCCGAGAGGTGAGCCTGATACGTGACCCGAACAAAAGTGCATTGGAGCGGTTTGAACAGATCCGTTTTACCTCCATCAAACACGTAGGCGAAGAGATACCCCTGCTCGATGAGACCGATATCAACGTCGTTAAAACACTGACCAAACGGTGGATTTATGACTACGTATCTCTCGACCGAACCCTTTTTGAAGCACGCGTGATACACGAATACCGCAACGAAATTCTCCGCCGGGAACGGGATAAAAACGAGAGTCTCTCCGCCCCCCTGAAAGCCAAACTCCTCCGGGGAGTTAAACGGACATGATTACCCTCCCCGAAACACTGATCGATCGTGATGATCTGAGCCTCATGGAGCGCGCCCTCATCCCCCTCATCGCCCGTCATACCCAGCAGTGGGGGGACAAACCGGGCGACATCGACGCTTCGACTTTGGCCCAAACCCTCCGCCATAGCCCGCGTGAAGTGATCGAAGCACTCGACGGTATGGTTAAAAAAGGGATTTTAAAAACACTCCGCCGCAAAACGGATCAAGGGGTGATGATCTACTACACCTTTGCTCCGATCACCGTTCTCACCTCTGTAACGGCGGCTCTCACCTCTACGGAATACAGCGACAGCAACTATTACCTCAACCTCACCAACGAAGCCTTTGAGGAACTCCACGCTTTTGCCCTGGAACTCTGCGCCCGCGAGGGATTGCGGCGGGAAATTTTCGAGGACTTCAATCTTTATCAACGAAGCCAGAATCGCCGCTCTTTCGACTGGTGTGCCGAGTTTGAACGGTGGGTGCGCAAAGAGATCGCGTCCAATGCCCCCGTCATAGCCTCCGCCCAAGAACTTGCCGAAGCCAAACCGACCACCGAAGAGTTCGAAATGGCGCAGTATTTCATCCGCCATCTCGCCTCTATCGATCCGCAATTTGAAGAACCGTTTAACGTGATGAGCTGGGCGGCACAGATTCGTCTTCTCACCGATACGGGAGGATATACCCTGCTCGATGTCAAAGCGGTCATAGACTGGCTCTTCAGTACCAAAGGGGATTGGTTCCGTCCCAATGTCCCCGACGCCTACCATCTGCGTAAATATTTCAAGCGGCTCATTGCCCACACCCGCTCGTTCCGCGACGGAAAACCCCGCCTTCCGGACGGAGTCGATTTATTTGATCTCTACGAGCAGATGTAATAAAAGGAGAAGAGGATGAATTTATTATCCCTGTATCTCGACCGTCCCATCAGTAAAACAACCCTTGAATATTCACTGGACCTGCAAATGAATAAAGGGGTTGAAAACGGCTATTACGGCCGAAATCAGACACTGCACGTCGTCCTCTCCCCTTTTGGGGTTCTAACCCTGATCGCGGATGAGAAAAAAACGATTGTTGATGCCCTCTCCGCATTGGGGATATCGATGAGCGATGAACAAAAGCTGATTACCCAAGATTACCCGATTTATATCGATCCCCGACACAATCAACCCTTTAGCGTTACCAATGAAGCGATCACCCTGCGCGAAGGGAGCGTCTTGAGCCTCAACGTCATTTCCCTCGCAATTTCGCAAAGTGTGGGATTGGAACGGTACGAAAAACGGCTCGATACCCTGTTTACCCAAAGCCGACGGATCGTCGAGTCGATCCATACCTTTTCGATGATGCGGCGAAGGCATCTGATGCAGTTTGCCAAACGGCTCGCACTCACCCGCCATGATATGGTGAGCAATCTCTTGTTGCTCGACAAGCCGAATATCTTATGGGACAATGAAGAAGCGGAAATCCTGTACACTCGCCTCGCTTTTGTCCTCGAACTCTATGACCGTCACGAAATTGCCCTCTCCAAACTTTCGCAAATTAAAGAGGATGTGATGCTCGTCATGGATCTCATCAACCACAAAAAAAGCGAATTTTTGGAATGGATCATCATCCTCCTCATCGGTGTGGAAATTGTCATGGGGCTCATCGAATTTATCCGCTAACGTCGAAAATAAAAATTTTTGTTATACTTTTTCAATGTACGAATAAGTGAAAGGGGTTAAGATGGATATCATTTCTCAATATTTTCCCGACATTCAGGGATGTATCAACAATTTTAGTATCAATGTTGAAAGCATTCACTTCAACCCCTCCAACGATCTTCTCTATACCCATGCGATAACGGAACATAAAAAGCTCCTTCTAGCCCTTCTCCTCTCTACTTCGGAAGAAGATATCGACAAAAACACCAAAGCGCTCGTACACTATACGATCGAAAACGATATTCCCTATCTGTTTCTCTACAGTGAACTCCTTACCGTCGCCCGCAAACTGCTGGGCCATTTGACAGAAACACATCATTGGGAGCATATTGATGAAATCAACCGCTATTTTGCGGCGCATGAGGAGCGGATCACCGCTTTGTATCTGCAGAAATTTTTACATCAGCTGAAGTTGAAAGGGGAACTCCGCCTCTCCCATATCGCCCTTATGCCGGATAAAAAGTTCATGATCCACTATGAGAGCCATATTCAATGGATCCTTAATCTTATTCACTACATCCAAGAAACCAAATTTGATGATAACTACCCGGAACTCAATCCGAGTCTCTGTGAATTCGGCCGATGGATGAACAGCACAACAACCTCATATCTCCTCTCAACATCCCATTTCAACGTGATCGAAAAGCTCCATGTCAACCTCCACGATCTGGCGGCCAACGTCATCAACTACTGCAAAAATAAAGAATTTCGACCGGCTACGCTCATCCATCTGATGCAGCGAATCGACTACTACTCGCTCGAAATCGGAAATGAAATTGCTTTTCTCAATGAGATCGAAGAGGGTGCGAAAGATCCCCTCACCCACCTGCTGACCCGCCGATTGTTTAATAAAATCATGATGAATACGCTGGACATCTCTAAAGCGACAGGGAGAGGGTTTGCCCTGATGATGTGTGATTTGGACCATTTCAAATCAATCAACGATACCTATGGCCATGCCGTAGGAGATATCGTCTTAAAACATTTTTCCGGTATATTGGAACAAAACCTTCGCAAGTCAGATTATATTTTCCGCTTTGGCGGAGAGGAGTTCATGATCTTGCTTCCCACGACGGACAAAAAAGATGCTCTTTTCCTTGCTCAAAAGGTGTGTGATGCAACCGCCGTGGGAGAAGTCATTGTTGAAGAGATAGCCATTCGGTATACAGTGAGTATCGGAACACTCGCGATTCTCGTCGATCATACCCTACCTATCACTCAAGATACCATCGACCGATACATTGCACAAGTCGATGAAAAGCTCTATCTTGCCAAAGAGCTAGGGCGAAACCGCGTCGAATAAAAGAAGGAAACCAATGAAAACAATCGTAATCACACTGGCAGCAATAGGGGCGCCACTCCTCTTTGGAGCCAATTTAGGGATGAAAATCTATGGAAAAAACTGCGTTGAGTGTCACGGAGATAACGGCAAAGATACCTCTGTCTCTCCCAAATCGATCGGAGGTGAAACCGGCGTTCTCGAAAAGCTGCTAGGCTATAAAAACGGAACCTACGGCTATGGACAAAAAGAGACGATGCAAATGTCACTCAAAACCCTCAAGGATGACGAACTCAAAGCCGTATCGGCCTACGTCGAAACTCTGAAATAACTGACCTTACACACTTTAGTTAAACAAGTGCGAAAAGGGTAGTTTTTCTCCCGTATCGTGAGCGATACGGGTAGCGTTTCAGGAAACATCCCTACGGGAGCACTTCGCTTGTTTTGGGGGTTGTAGGGACATTTGTCCCTGCCACTTTATGAGCTTTGCTCAGAAAGTGCGTAACATCAGTGAAATAATCCTCAAACGAGGAGTTTCTCAAACTCTGCCGCCGGAACCGGCGGGCTCTTAAAGTACCCTTGATACATCGTACACCCTTTTTCCCGCAAAAAATCGATCTGCTCTATCCGTTCTGTCCCCTCGGCGAGAACCTGAAAACCCAAAGCCTGCCCCATAGCGATAATCGCGGTAACAATCGCCATGTCATCCGCCTCAAACGGAATATCGTCGACAAAACTTTTATCAATTTTCAGCACATCGATCGGGAACCGTTTGAGATAACTGAGGGAGGAATACCCCGTCCCAAAATCATCGATTGCCAAGCGGATACCGTGAGCCCGAAGGGTGTGAAGCATCTCTACCGCCTCCTCTTCACGCTGCATCAACGCACTCTCGGTGAGTTCGAGCTCCAGACGATCGGCCGGATAACCGCTTTTTTTGAGAGCCGCCTCCACGATGAGGGGAATATTTTGGTGGCGCACCTGATGGGCGGAAAGATTCACCGCCAGCGTCAGCCGATACCCTTGATCGAGCCAGATTTTACCCTGGCGGCACGTCTCATTCAACACCCATTCGCCGATATCTCCGATCAACCCCGTCTCTTCGGCGATCGGGATAAATACTCCCGGAGAGATAATCCCTCGTTCCGTGTCGTTCCATCGGATCAGCGCTTCAGCCCCGACAATACGTCCCGTTTGAATATGGACCTGAGGCTGATAATAAACCTCGAACTCATTATTGAGGATGGCGCGACGCAGCCGCGTCTCACACTCAATGCGTCTGCGTGCCGAGTCGGTCAACGCATCCGTATAATACCGATAAGTTCCCCGCCCCTCCGCTTTCGCTTTGTAAAGTGCCGCATCCGCGTGCTGCAACAACGTTGAGGCTTCATCACCATGCTCCGGGAACAATACGATCCCGGCACTGGCTCCGATATGGATCGAGGCACCGCTGCTCAGTTTATACTCCGAACTCAATGAAGCAATCATCTCTTCGGCGAGTCTCCCCGCATCTTCCGGATGGGCAAGATGTTCAAGAACCACAGCAAATTCATCCCCCCCTAAACGGCTGATCAGATCCCCTTCTCGCAGCCGTGATCCGAAACGCTCGGCCACGGAACGGAGCAACTCGTCTCCCGCACCGTGTCCATAGCTGTCATTGATATCTTTAAAACGGTCTAGATCAAACATCAACAGTGCAATTTGATCTTTATGCCGTTTGGCTTGGATAAGGGTATTTTGCAGATGCGAGAGCAATAGGGCACGATTGGCCAGACCGGTGAGAGGATCATAATTGGCCAACATCTCGAGCCGCTCTTCATAGAGTTTTCGCTCGGTTATGAGCTGAACGCTCCCCACTCCGGCAAGTAGATGCCCCTCATCGTCTGTTTCAAGCTGTGCGTGTTCGCGAACCCATTTGAGTTCCCCTTTAACGAGGATACGATGCTCTATCTCATACGCTGCCCCCCGGAGCGCTGCCTGCCAAGCCCGATCAACTTTCATTCGATCATCCGGGTGAATCGCGGAAAGAAACAGTTCATAGCTCAAGGGGGTGCCGATCTCAACCCCGAAAATCCGATAAGTCTCTTCCGACCATTCCAGGAGATTTTGCTTCATATCAAGTCGCCAATTTCCGATATGGGCAAGGGATTGAGCCGCATTGAGATCGGCATCTTTGCGTTTGAGTTCCTCTTCATGCTTTTTACGCTCCGTAATATCACGGGCGATTCCAAGCAATCCGGTCACGTTCCCCTCACCGTCTTTCATCGGCACTTTAGTTACTTCAAACAACCCTTCATAACTTTTATCGGCAAAACTCAGATACTCTTCATTATTACGCGGTTTTCCCCCCTGAATCGCGGCTTGATCATTGTGACGAAAAAACTGCGCCAATTCCGCATCCACAAAATCAAAATCGGTTTTACCGATGATTTGAGACTCTTTGGCTCCAAAAAAGCGTTCGAACATCGTATTACAGGCTACATACGCCCCATCCAAATCCTTAGAAAAAATCAGATCCGGGATGTTGTCCAAAAGGGTCCGTAAAAAAGCGCTTTGATTCGCCAATTCCGACTGCCGCTCCCGCAAATCGTGTTCTCCTTTTTTTTGCTCGGTAATGTCACGAAACACCGCCATAACGTAGGGAATATCCAAAATCATGACCAAAACAACATTCACCCATACATTGATTAACGTGCCTGTTTTCGTTCGGTGGATCGTCTCAAACGTATCATAGCCGTCTCGAATAATCTTTTCCGTTCGGCGCTGTGTCTCTTCGGGCGATTCTTTTGCTTCGTAATCACCAATACCCATTTGGGAAAATTCCTCGGCACTGTATCCCAAATGCTCATGCGCGACACGGTTAAATTCGACCGATTTTTTCGTGACCGTATCGATCAGAACGACCCCGTCCGGAAGTGCTTCGAACAGCTTTCGCAGTTTAAGGGCATTTTTTTCGATTGAATCTTTTTCACTTTTAAGCTCTTTTTTCCGCTCCCCTATCTTCGTAATCATCTCATTTTTTTGATCGATGACCCGGATCAGAAACTCGAAATAGGCTCCATGAACCGCATGCAGTACATCATGACGGCTCAGTACACCGACAAGATTTCCTCCCCCATCCACAACGATGAGCTGATGAACGCCATGCTCTTCCATTAAAGCGGCGGCATCTTGAAGAGAGGCCTCTGTTTGGACCACCCGAAAATCGCGATGAAGCATCTTGCTGAGCGTCACACCCTGCAGCTCTTTTTCATGAGTATACCAGCGCGCGATATCCCGCTCCGTAATCACCCCAACCGGTTTACCCCCTTCCAAAACCACCGCATAATCGCATTTACGCTCGTGCATTGACGCTGCCGCTTCAAAAAGCGGAGTACCAGGAGAGACAATCAGCAAAGAGCCGTTCATCGCTTCGGAAACCGCTTTAAACGTTCCCAACTGCTCTAATCCGATATGGCGAAGAAAATCCCCCTCGCTTACAACCCCCGAAAATTGCCCTTCATTATCCACAACGACCAAATGGCGATACTCTTTCTCTTCCATCAGGAGATACGCATCATGCAGGTATAAGGTATCCTCAACACAAAAAGGGGCTTTTGTCATGACCTCGCCCAGAGTATTCTCAACATTAACGGCATCGGCAACGACACGCAGAGCATCATGTTCGGTAAATATCCCGATCGGACGGTTATCCTCATCCACGATGATGACCGAGCTGATGGAGAGCTTCGCCATCAGCTCCAGAGCCTTCGCAATCGTTTGGGAAGCGCGCAGGGCTTGTGGACGTTCCGAAATAATCGATTGTAACGTCATGGGCTTCATGATCGTGCCTCGCAGGCTACCGTCCGGTTACGTCCCCCCTCTTTCGCCGCATACATAGCACTATCTGCCCGCTCAATCGCGCTTTGGAGGGTATCCTCTTTCATCACTTCGGTTATCCCGATGCTGCACGTCACGTGTCCCGCCTCATCAAATACCTCATTGGCAAGAAGAGAGCGAATTTTCTCACCGACACCGTATCCCTCTTCGCATCCTGCATTACGCAGCAGCAAAACAAACTCTTCTCCCCCCCACCGGGCAAATAAATCCGCTTCACGCACCGAGGCGCTCACCAGCGTAGCAAACTGTTTGAGGACATAATCACCGATGTTATGGCCATAGGTATCGTTGATCCGTTTAAAATGATCCAAATCAATCATCACCAACGCGAGCTTGGCCGGCTGTCGTTTCAACAAAGAGAGCTCTTTTGAAAACAATTCGGCAAACATATGACGGTTATGAATATCGGTGAGGAGATCTTTCGTCGCCAGCTGGGTTAAATGGTGATTGCGCTGCTGAAGAATCTGGGTAACCTCTTCGAACTGTTTAAAATGGTCCTTCATCAGCTGTGACCATTTGAGATAAGTACGGGAAATCAAATCCTGCTGCGTCACGATTCCCATCACATGCCCTTCGTCATCCGTCACAACAATCCGTTTAAAAGGGCGCTGACGAAGATACTCAAGCCCTTCATTAATCGACGCTTTATCGCTCAGGGTTTCAACCGGAGAAGACATCACTTCAGAAGCCTTGGTCATCTCCTGTGCCTCCTTTTCGATAAAATGCAAGATATCTTTGGAGGTGAGTATCCCTACTGGATTGCCGGCTTTCTGGATAATCACGCAGTCACTCAGAGAATCTTTCATAAACTCCAAAATTTCCGCCATCAGAGTATCGGGTGCAAAGCTCTGATACCCGTATTTTTTCTCAAAAATAGTCGAAATCTGAAGCGAATCCAAAATAACCTGAGGATCGATACTGGCGATGATATCGCTGTTCGTCACCAAACCGTATAAACTTCCATCCGTGTTACAGACACAGATGTATTCATCACGATCATTGGTGAGATTGAGGGCATTGATGATATTGCTCTCTTTATCGATCATCGGCAAAGGGCGAAGCGATACTTGCGACAGTGGGGTAGAAAAGGCTATCCCTTCCAGTTTCAGACGGATAATATCTTTCGTCGAAATGATGTAATGGAGCGTTTTATTGACCACAATAATACTGCGATGGTTGTACATGTGCATGGCGGTGAGGGCATCTTGAATCGTCTGATGAATATCTACAGTTATTACATCCGTTGTCGCGATCAATCCAAGCGTGGGAAAAAACATCTTTTGTCTCCTCATGTCTAATACTTTATTATACCCTGAAGAGGATCACAAAAATATCAAAAAATACACCCTCGTTTAATCCTAAAATAATATACAACGCTATATAATGAACGAAGTTCTTAGAAAGGTGTTGATTGATGGATTTTCGTTTTTGCCTGTTTTCTATCCCGCATTTTCACCTTTTAATACCTACTATTTTTACCCCCTGTTTTTTACGATGCTAACCGTTATTCTCACACTCTTAAGCATGACAGCGGCAGCGGCATTTCTCTATGTGCGTCATCGTAAACACTCTCTCACCCCGCCCCAAGATTGCTACCTCGGCCTCTTTAACGATTCGCCTGCCGCTTTGATGGTTATCACCCCCGAGCGCCGTATCCTTGAATGGAACCAAGCCGCGGAAACGATGTTCGGCTTTAGCGAATCCGAAGCGCGCGGTAAAGACATTGTCAGCCTGATCGTCCCCCCATCGGACAGAATCCATGTCGTTTCCATTCTCGCTAAAGCCCTTCGAGAGGGAAGCAGCAACTCCAAAAATTCCAATATCACCAAATCCAAAGAAGACCTTTTTTGCGAATGGCGCAACACCCGTATGACCCAAAACAGGACCCATAAAGAGGGGATTATCTGTATGGCGCAAGACATCACCGCGTCTCAAAAAGCGCTCGATGATCTGAACAAACGCTCCAGTGCTCTGGAGTCTGCGGGGGAAGCGATCTTCTACACCAACCACAAAGGGCTAATCGAATTTGCAAACCGCAGTTTCTTTGCCCTCTTTCCGCTTGACAAAGATGCCATTATCATGCGGCATATCGGAGAATTTCTCTTTGGAAGCATTTCAGGTTTGAATGCTATCCTTCCGCAATTTGATGCGAACAATACCTGGAAAGGGACGATTATCAAAGCCTGCAAAGAGGGGGACAAAGTCTTTAGCGTCGTCCTCACCGCGATCTACAACCGAAACCGGCTGGTCAGCTATATCGCCAACCTTCACGACATTACCGAAATCAGTTCCCACGTCCATGCCCTCACGCACAAAGCACACCATGATCCCCTCACCGGAGCTGCCAACCGGGCCGCGATGGATACCCGTCTCATACAGGCGATCGGCCACGCACGAAACCATGAGACCAAAATTGCCCTTTTCTTTATCGATTTGAATGATTTCAAATACGTAAACGACTATTACGGACACGAGGCAGGAGACAAACTTCTGGCCGGTGTCGCCCAAAATCTTCGGGCTTGCCTGCGTAACAGCGATACGATCAGTCGTTTTGGGGGAGATGAGTTTGTTGTCATGATCGAAGAGATCAAAAATCAGGAGCATGTGGAGACGATTTTTCACACCATTCAAGCGGCGATCAACGAACCGATCGTGATCGATTCAACCACCACTCTCACGGCCAAAGCCAGTATCGGAATGGCGATTTATCCCGAAGACGCTGCCGATCCCGACGGGTTGATCAAAGCAGCCGACGCCTCGATGTATACGGTAAAAAAACAAAAAAACGGACAAAAAAAGTCAGCTTCTATCGAACCGGAACCAGTACTTTACGCTGACAGTCACAATCACTGAAATAGACCCATTGCTCTTGATAGACCGGCTGAGGAGTATAAACAACAGGGGATGGAGCACTGGAAACATAGGTCACCGACTCACGTCGAGGCTCTGAGAGGGCATATCCAAGCACTCCCCCGATCACGAGAGGAACGACCCAGTTCCCGCCGGAGTGGCGGTTGTAATGATTATAACTCGACATTTTAACGTGTCGGGGGGATTCATACCCTCCTCGATTATGTCTCCCATCGGCGTACGCCGAAACCGATAAAATTAGAACCGCACTTACCAAAGCGCTTAGGGGACGAATAGTTTTCATAGGGAACTCCTAGAGTTTAGATGTCGTAATCATGGCATCCTAATGTGAAGGAACTGTGAATAGAAACGACATTTAGGATCATAATTCGCTAAAATATGCTTCATATACCGGAGGTGCCTTATGCGATTTTTTACCATTCTAGGGATTACCGCCCTCTTTGCTTCCCTTTCATGGGGAAATCCACAGTGCTACCGTGAAGGGTATGGCAGCCTCATCACCTCGGCCGATGAAACCTCCCTCGTCCTCAAAGACGGGACAATGCTTCCCTACCGTACCGACACCCTTAAAACCTCATGGGAGGATAAGATTAACCATGCCGATCTCGCTACCCAACTCGTCCAACGCTACGATGCCGGGGGGAGTGAAACACCCCCTCCCTATCTCTTTGATCCCGGACGCCTCCGCTATCAGCCTTTTTTTCAAGCACTCTACGGCAAAGATAAAAAAGCGATCGAAAAAAATCTCGTCACCATAACGTGGCCGACGCTGAGAGGGTCGATCAAACTCCCCGTCAATCGTGTCGGCGGCGTCGATAAAAAACTCTATGCCATCGGTCAGGAGATTTCAAAACTCCCCAAAAATGACCGTATCTGGGCCGAAGGGGCAACCACCTATGCCTACCGCGTGATCAAAGACACAGATCGCCTCTCGATGCACAGTTTCGGGATCGCGATCGACCTCGCCCCCTCCACAACCCAGTATTGGAAAGACGAAGCCTCTTCCGAAACAGCCAAAATCGGCTACAAAAACACCATGCCCCTCTCGATCGTCCGCATCTTTGAGAAACACGGGTTTATCTGGGGAGGGCGATGGTATCACTATGACACGATGCACTTCGAGTACCGTCCCGAACTACTCGCCCCATCGTGCGTGGAAAAAGCCAAATAACCGATGAATCCGTGGATGGAGATCGCCCATAACGAAGCGCTAAAAGGGATGGAGAACAACGAGGGGGGACCTTTCGGTGCCCTCATCGTCCGCGACGGGAAAATCATTTCGCAAGCCCATAATGAAGTGCTGAAAACAAACGATCCGACGGCCCATGCCGAAATGGTTGCCATTCGCGAAGCGTCTCAAAAACTCTCAACGTATGATCTCTCCGATTGCACCCTCTACACCACCTGCTACCCCTGCCCGATGTGTATGGGGGCAATATTCTGGGCGCGGATACCGACCCTCTATTACGGTTCGTCCATGGAAGATGCCGCACAAGGGGGATTTGACGATGCACGCTTCTACACGATGATCCATAACCCTTCCAGCGCTCTTGATCTGCGCCCCGTCGATATCGACGCGGGTAAAACCCTTTTTGTGCGCTGGCTTGCGAAAAGCGATCGGGAGCTGTATTGATTTCGTAACCATTTCGTTTCGTTTTTGTAACCAACATTCTTTAAACTCATACACTTTTTTCAAGGTACAGAGTATGATCCCTTCCTCGCCATTGTCATTGTTCGGACGTATGTCGATTCGGCAAAAAATCACGTTTATCGTCACCGCTACGCAAGTCTTCGCCATCATTGCGATCACCATCGGCATCATCGGGATGTCCCTCTCCAATGCGTCTCTCACCCGGATTAACGACCAAAGTCTCCATCCTCTCAATCAATTACGCCAATGCAAACATGCCATGATCAACATCATCCAAGCCAAAGCCGTCGCAATTTCCGAAGGGAGTGGTGATTATACGACCGATCTCAAAGCGATTAAAGAGGCCCATAAACAGTTTACTATGCAATGGGAAATCTACCTCAAAGCTCCCAAAACGGCCAAAGAACTCACCGAGCTGGAAGAGGCAAAACAGCAAGTTGAACGGGCGAATCGCTCAATGAATGCACTCGAAACCGCAATCAGTAATCACGACATCATGGAAATTCATGATTTGGTTCAAAGCGATTTTCCGTTCAGTTTTGTACCCTTGGGCGACCTTTTTGATACACTCATCACGGTTCAGCTCGAAAATACCCAGTCGCTCTACAATGATGCGCAGACACAATTCAAACACACCCTTCTTTTGATCGCCATCCTTTTACCGATCGGCATGATCGCCATCTTTATCACCTTGCGTTTGATCACACGGGATTTACTGAAAAAAATCGGCAATATTTCCCACATCACACACCACCTCCAATCCGGAAATCTCACCGAACGGATTGATGCCTACGGGAATGACGAACTTGCCGTTGCCGCAAAAGAGATGAACAGCTCCATGGAAGAGCTGCAAAAAATGCTCATCAATATCAAATCAACGTCGCGGGAGAGCATTAGTTCGGCTCAAGAACTCAATAAAGTAGCCGCTACCATCCAACGAAGGCTTGAAACGAGCACCACCGATATCTCACAAACCCATACCCAAATCGTCTCACTCCAATCGATCGTCCACACATCAACGACTTTGGCACAGGATACCAACGAAAAAATCGACAAAGCAAACATCAATCTCACCGAAGCAAATAATCAAATTTCCCGAATGAACAGCGACATCCAGATGGTGGCGCAAACCCAGCAAAATCTCTCCGGTGAACTGCAAACCTTATCATCGCAAGCCCAAGCGGTTAAGAGCGTTCTTAACATTATCGGCGATATTGCCGATCAAACCAATCTTCTCGCCCTCAACGCCGCCATCGAAGCGGCCCGCGCCGGTGAACACGGGAGGGGATTTGCCGTCGTTGCCGACGAAGTGCGCAAACTCGCCGAACGCACACAGGAGAGTCTTTCACAAATCAATAGGACGATCAATACCATCGTCAATGCGATTACCGAAAGCAGCAAAAAAATGGACAAATCAACCGACTCTGTTTTAATCGTCTCCAAAGATTCGGATGCCATCCAGCGGATCATCAACGACTCCTCTGCGTTGATCTCGGTAGCTGCCGGAAGTGTCCACCATTCGAATGAAAGCATGGCCAATCTCATAGCAGGAATGACACTTATCGCGACCAAAATCGATTCACTCAACACCATCGCTTCATCCAATACAACCAGTATCCGGGAGATCACCGATGTCGCGTCGCGCCTCGATCAGAGCACAGACGATATCAACCAAAAACTTGAAAAATTCCGGACTTAATGCACCATTCGACTTTCTCCGCACCCGTGTCCACTCCCGAAATCGCCGTTAATCTGCATCACAACGAGAGCGAAAAGGGCAAAACCCTCTTTTTTGAGTGATTTTGATATTCGCCCTTATATTTCGTAATACTCCGAATCAACCGAGATTGTCAATCCGTAAAATGCTAATCTGAACCCTATATTTCTCGGATTAAGGGTACTTTTACACAGAAAAGACGATACTCTTTACACATATCGACACAAGGGGCTGCGAATGGACAAAATAGATTTAAAAAGAAGATATTTGATCTTACTCTTCTTTTTGAGCGTCATTTCTCATGCCTCATCCTCCGAAGAGATCGGAATCTCTCCTAAAATCGACCGGGTCACCGTCTTCACCGATACTGCATTGATCCGAAAAAGTGCGAATGTATCCCTAAAAAAAGGGGAAAACACGATCCGCATCCGGGATCTGACGCAATCTGTGATCGACGGCTCCGTGCAGGTAAAAATGCTCGATCCCTCCTCTGTGAAAATTTCCGATGTCAAAGTCGACCAAACCTACCTTCAAAAACAATCGGACGAAAATATCGAAAAAGTACGTGCAAAACTGGCTGAAACGGAAGCATTGATCCAGGCCGGCACGGACGATACCGCCGCCATCACCAACAGCATCGATTTTTTAAAGCGGATTTCCCCGTTTCCCAAAAACCAAAAAGTACTCCCCTCAGAACTCGAAGCCCATACGAAATTTCTGGAAAAAGCGCTCTTTGAGCGGTACGGCCGTATCGCCAAACTCGACACCCGCCTCAAAGAGCTTCGCGAGGAAAAAGCGCTGCTGGAAAAAGAGCTCAATCGCCTAAAAACACCCGATTTGAGCAAATCGGTTCAGGTGACCCTCTCCTGCGCGGCCGATCTGAAAGAACAAAAACTCGAAATTTCCTATCTGACCCAAAATGCCCGATGGACTCCTCTGTATACCCTCCGGGCCGATTCGGCGGAGGGGAAAATCGAATGGAGCAGTTTTGTCTCGATCACCCAATCCAGCGGCGAGGAGTGGGGCTCTGCCGAGATAGAAATTTCGACGGCTCACCCTTTTGGCACTCAAGCACCTGACCCGATACAAGCATGGTATATCGACATCTACCGTCCGACGCCTCCATCTCGTGCCAAAGCGCTGCTGTTTGAGGCGGATACGATGATACGCAGTTCTGCGTCGGCACCGATGGCGGAGTATGAAACACCTACGGTCAACGAGGAGACAACCTCATTTAGTTTTCTCCTTCCTGCACGGCACACTATCCCTTCCGACAATCAGCCGCACAAAATCTTCGTCGCCGCGGCTACGGTAAAGGGGGATTTTCACTACCGGGCCGTCCCAAAACTCTCGCCGTATGCCTATATGAGCAGCGAGGTCTTAAATCCCTTTTCATTTCCGCTGCTTGAGGGGGAGATGACCCTCCTGCTCGACGGTCATGTCGTGGGTACCTATCAAACCCCCGGAACGCTCTTTCCCGAAGAGAAAATCCAGCTCTCTTTCGGTGCGGATGAGAGCATTAAAATCGAGCGGAAACAAAACAAAAAATACACCAAAGAGACCGGCCTCATTTCTCACGAAACCCATGTCGAATACGACTATACCCATGAGATCACCAACGGTAAAAACAAACCGGTCCGCATCCGTGTCGAAGACCATTTCCCCATCTCCCGAAATGAACAGATCCGTGTTACTCGAGAGGCTCCGAAAACGGGAGAGGCCGATATCTCCTCCGAAGGGATCATTACGTGGGATATCGAACTGAAACCCCACGCCAAAAAAATTCTTCCGATGCACTTTAGCGTAAGCTATCCCAAAGAGGTGAGGGTCGAAGGACTTGAATAAACTATATCAGCGTGCCGGCATGCTTCCCCGTCCTCCGACGGGCGGCGGCGGAAGTACTCCCGCATCTGAGAGGGCACCTTCTCCACTCCCTTCGTAATAAGAATATTCCCGTGGCTTGTTCATAAGAATTTCCCACTTGATCATTTCGTCTTTCGCCGCACGGGCATCGGGTGCATCAGGGGATGCTTCGAGATAAAGCCCCATAGAGCGTAAAGCGTCGCCGTAAAGCTCTAGTTTCGCTTCGACAAGTGCCAGATTGAAATAAAGGCGTGAAGCATACGGAGCCGATACGAGCGCTTTTCTAAATTCACTCAACGCCTCTTGAAAATTGCCCTCTCCGACGAAGAACTCCCCTCTCACGATATGGCGGTGCGCTTCTTCGGGAAGAGAGACATTCGAAGCGTTCGCGAGCTTGAACATGGCTGAGCGGAGTGTTCCTCCTTGCGCTTCATCCTCGGCCAACAGCAGCGCATCGGTATACGAATCCAACGCAGCGCCGTTTTGACCGGAGCTTTCCAGTTCCGATCCCTTCGCATAACGCTCTTTCGCTATGGGGGACAACGTTTTAAGAAGTATTCGGCGCTCTTCCTGCAACGGAACGTTCCGTTCCTCCATCCCCTGCACGGCTATATCCCGAAAAAGTTCCAACGCCTTGGTGCTGTTTCCCCCAAGCGCATAAACGGCTGCTTCGAGAATTCGGGCATGAACATCTCCTTTCAGGGGAGAAGCGTAGCGCAAGGTTCCCGCCATATCCTCCCGCTCAAACGCAACCGCCGCCATCGCCAGCGCTCCTTCTTTCGGATCCAGTTCATACGCCCTGCGGGCATCTTCCTGAGCTTTCTGGATATTCCCTACTTTCCGGTATACCAATGCACGAAGTGCCAGCATCGGTGCGGATGAAGCCGTGAAAAAGGTTTCACGCATCAGCTGTTTCTGGAACGTCTCACCCCCGCGCACGTACGTAAGCGTCACCGGGGTGTTGACCGTGCCCCGAAGTTTTTGCGCTACCTCTTCGATCGACAACCCGATGAGGTTTTGCTGATCTACCTGCATTATCTGGTCCCCGGCACGAAGCCCGGCACGTTCTGAGGGCGAATTTTTTTCCACCTTTAGGATAATCGGATTTCCCCCGAGGGCTTCAAATTCGATCCCTATCCCCGTGATAGCATTTTTCTCCACTACCCCGTTCAAAAGTTCTGCACTCTCGGCGTAGTTTCCGGAGCGATACAAAAGACGAGCCAGTTCGAAATCAATCGCGACAGAAGGGGCGGATGTTCTGCTGTGGCGGAGTGTCTCTACCGCTTTAACCTCTTCTCCGACCTGTTCGTAACTTTTGGCCAAAAATACCGCCGTAACGCTATTTTTCGGGTTCAACGCAAGTGCATGACGCAAAGAACCGACAGCCTGTACGTATTGTTTTTTCTTCCAGTAGGAGACTCCCAAATTGTGGTGCGCATCGGCAGAGGCGGGGGAGAGATCGATCCCCCGTTTGGCGGCGACAATCGCATCATCATACTGGCCGCTCTTAAAATAGAGAGAGGAGAGTTTGATAAACGGTTCAGGCTGCCGTGGATCGGCATCGATTTTTCGTTTCATTGCGGCGATGGCAATATCGTAGCGACCCGTTTTTTCATACAGCGTATCGAGTGTCTGGGCGCACGCAGAGGTGGGAGCCGCCGTTGTGCGAAGGGAGCGGATTCTCGCGTCACGGCCGGCGGAATTTTGCGAAAGGGGATCAATATTAGCCGCTTCAAGCACCGCCAGAGCCTCGTTGTGGCGTCCCGTATAATAATAGGCCGTTCCGAGATTGCAGGCAATGGAGGTGTCGCTTGGGTTGAGGCTTTTTGTCTTGAGATACCACTCGATCGCTTCATTGTATTGACGGTTGGCGAAATAGGCATCGGCCAGCCCTTTGGCATTTACCGCCTTGTTGGGTTCTTCCGCATTCGCCTGTTTGTATGCCTCGATTGCCGCCGGGTAATTCTTCGCGGCATAATGGGATTTTCCGATTTCCTGCGGCTGTGCGCACCCCATGATAAACACTGCCGTTATGGCCGACACGGCTATCCTTCTAACGTTTCTCATTCTCTGCTCCTTGCGCTGTGTTTGGTTTGGGTATCTGAGCTTCGAGCATTTTCTTCGTTTCCTGCATGCTCTGCTCGATTTTTTGTTTGTCGCTCAGAAGCTTCTCATTCTCCTGCTGCGTCGCTAGCGAATCCATCTCTGCTTCGCTTAGGAGGGCATTGGCTTCGGCGAGGAGGGTATCGATCTCGGCTTTTTTAGCCGGGTCGTCGGTCGATGCGGCTTTGTTTTGGAGATCTTTCAAGATGGCATCTGCCTGCTCTTTTTTGGCTTTTGCATCGTCGATTTTTTCTTTATTTTCGGTGACTTTAGCTTCAATTTCCTGAATCTGCAGCGCCTTTTCCTCCATCTGCACCCTCGCCTCTTCGACTTTTTTAAAAAACGCCATCTCTTCAGGACTCCACAGAGGCTCCGGAACCGGCGCTTCAGGAACCTGTGGCAGTCCCTCGGAGAGATTGCACGCTTCGCTATACTTTCCGCCGCTCATGACCCGTTCGGCCTGGTCGCTATAATATCGTGCATCTTCGTTACTACCGCTGCGATTTGCTTTGGTCAAGAACTGGTTACTGCACACCGCTCGCTGAAGTGCCGAGAGGCTTGAGGCATCATTCTCTGCTGCTGCCATCGGCTTGAAATCCAGCTGCCCGACTCCTGTTTTCGAACCGAAAAATCCGGTCCCTCCCAGCGACACCAGCTGCAACCCCCCTCCGGTACTTCCCATTTTCGCTGCGAGATTGGCACCGTCCCGCGCTTCCTCTTCTTTTCGCTGTTGTTCGGCCCTCGCCGCCTCTTTGCGTTTTTTCTCCCACGCCTCTTTGGCCGCTCTTTTCTCCGCTTCGGTTTTTTGGCGCTGCAGCTCGGCTTCGAGACGGGCCGCTTCTTGCTGCTGCCGCTGCTGTTCGGCTCTTTGAGCCTCCTCACGCTGCTGATTTTCCAGCCCTTGCATGAGCCCCTGCATCAGCCCGCTGACAATTCCCTGCATCATCTGATATTTCCACAGATCTTTACTGGAGCCGCCGCCCCCTCCGGAGGAGCCGCCATAAGAGCCCCCCGAAGAGCCGCCCGAGCTTGTGGGACTGCACGTTCCGCCGCCGGAGGTACATTTACACAGATATCGGGTACCGTTTAGGGAATCGTTCCAGGAACTTCCGACGGCATAGCCGCAATACCCGCGCGAATCGCAGCAGGCGGCAACCTCTACCCCCGCATACGCCCAATTGGGTAAAACAGCTATCGCAATCACAGCCGCTGCTTTGGCGATTCTCCTCATTTTGCCCCCTGCCACGGTTCAGGATTGATAAAACGGACCGATTGAACCGTCTTCTCAAAGACTCCGTGGCATTGAGCAGCCATCGATTCGGAAGCTTTGTAATGAAAAACGAAAAAACCCCGCTTTGCAGGAAACACCCTAAACGATTCGAGCACAGGAACCATTTTCGCCATCATCTCTCCGTTGAGCCGATACATGATCCCCGGTTTAAAAAGGGGAGCGGAGCTAGTAGCTTCAACCGTCCGGATCGAAAATGCCACCCCCTTTTTACCTCCGGCGTTCACCTCAGCCAAAGAGGTCTTATTATCATCCTGCCGATCAAAACTTTGACGCTTTAGACGGATGTAATCGCGGTAATCGGAGAAAAACCCGCCGTGTTCGTAATAATGTACCGATATTTCGGCCGCTACCCACGCATCGTCCAGCGGCCCTTTGAGATGGACCCCTGCAACGTTGGCTTCCGGCGTCTCATACGGGAACTTCTCTTCGCTTTTCGTCCACCCTTGCGGAAGCATCAGCGAAAACAGTCCCCCTTTTGCCGTATAAAGTTCGACGGCTCTTTCCGGGATCGGAGGCTGTCCGTAATGGCGGATAGTGCATTCACCGCCGTGCAACTGTATCCATATCAGGAGAAGGACGAAAACTCCCTTATACATCATCGTTCCCACCACGGTTTTAAAGAGAGTTTCAAAGGCTCGACATGCGCCGTCCCTTCCGGAGAGAGTGTCATTTTTTCTCCCCCTTTCAGTATCGTCACGGCGGACGTTTTAGCATTGGTCACGGCAATTTCTCCCTCTATCAGCTCGATTATAGTCGCTCCCGCCTCGTCGGCGCTCATCGCAAACGTTGTACCTCTGACCGAAGCGGTTCCCGAACCGGTGCGCACTTCGAATTTTTTGCTTTTGCTTTTGGCCCATGCCCGGATGGCCCCGAGATCATACGCCAACATTTTATTCGGATCATCAGCTGCCATGGCCGCCTGTTTTTCGGCCCACTCTTTGAATGCTTCAGCTTTATCTACTACAGTATGAATGGTCCCTTTGGCCAGAGAAATGGTTTCAGAGAGGGAATCTTTTTTCTCCATTTTTACACGGCTGAATTCTCCGATCGTCATACTCCCTCGGCCATCGAGGAACTGTATTTGCGCACGGCTGTTGTCATAGGTCTCGATGGTATCCCCCTCATGGAAATATCCGGGATGTTCACTGTCCATCGCTGCCGCTTCATACGGGGGTTTTCCCGATATGACGCGGACTCTGCCGCTGTGGCTCGTCACCATCCCGCTGATTTTAGCATCGATCCCGCTATGTTCCGCCATGCGGTTCTCAATATAGGCGATGTTTTTATCGATTTGAAGTTTTTTGAGCTCGTTTTGGCGCTTGTTGTCCTGCGCTTTTTGAAGCGCCTGCAGAGCAACTCCTTCGGCTGTTTTGTTGCCGGCATTTTGCGCGCGGGCTATAAGACTGTTCGCTTTGACAATCGTCTCGTCGGCTTTGCGAATCTTTTCCAGGATTGTTTCCCGGTCCTCTTTAAATTTAAAAATCATTCCAACCTGCGTCATCGACCACTCTTGCTCTCCGGGCTGATCGGCTCCTAGGGTACTGACACATCCCAGTATCATGCCGATTACAATCCATTTTTTCACTGTAACCCCTTTTTATCCGGATCATTTTTGATTGTATCTCGGACTCAATTGATCTATTCTTAGGCTAAAAATTCGACCACCTTCTCTACCGGACGGCCGATTACCGCACGATTCCCTTCAATTACAATCGGGCGTTCAATCAGTTTCGGATATTCTACAAGCGCATCGATCAACTGTGCTTCATTGGTGATCTTAGCCAATCCCAGTTCTTTGTATAAATCTTCTTTAGTACGCATCAGTTCCCGTGCTGAAATTTCCAGCACAGCCAAAAGTGCGACAATCTCCTCTCGCGATGGAGGGGTATCAAGATATTTGAATACTTCGAATGCTTCCCCTTTTTCTTCTAAAAGCTTAAACACTTCACGCGATTTTGAACATTTCGGATTGTGCCAGATCGTTATCATCGGTAACTCCATTTTTTGGCGCTATTATATCTTGCCGCACGCGACTTCACCCCTGAGCAGATCACGGCCTGTGGTGAGTTTGACAACATCGCTTCAAATATTTAATAAATTCTTATTTTTATTATTTAACACAAATGTAACACTAATTCTTCATAATCGCACTTTTTAATCCTAAATTTTAAGGAAGTGCGATGGTAAATACCCGCCGAATCACCCACAGCCTCTTGCTCTCATCTCTCCTTGCCACTTCATGTTTCGCAACGGAAGACCTCGGCATTATCGGCATCGATTCCACTACGATCGATGATCGATTCCACTCCGGCAAAACCGAAGTCTCTTCTACCGCTACCATTGACGGAGAAACAGTGGATGAAGCCCATATTGAAAATCTTCAGCAGGTATTACAAACCATACCGGGGATCACTACCGAAATCAAATCCGGTGACAGTCTAAAAATCCATATTCGAGGGGTTGAAAATCAACGCTATATGGGAGAGAAGCCCGGCGTTGCCGTTGTTATCGACGGCGTTCCCGTCTTTGAACGTACGGGAAGCGTCAATATTGATCTCGATAACATTGCCTCGATCAAAGTAATCAAAGGGGGAGCTTCATACCTCTTTGGCGATGATGCCCTCGCCGGAGCCGTCATTATCACCACCAAAAGAGGAGCCGTTAATAAATCCATGGTTGCCTCGGAATTCGGCAGTTTCGGCTATCGAAAATTGCTCGCGGAAACCTCTTTCGCCAACGATTCTCTCAACGGGCGTATTCAAGTCAGCGAACGCAAAAGCGACGGCTATTGGGAAGATTCAGAGTATCTCTCCCGCTATGCCAATGGAAAGCTCCAGTACTACATCGACGATACCAGCGATCTTACCTTCGGAGTTGAGGCGTCTCACCGTGAAAAAGACTCCCACGGTACGGTAGAGGGGATGACGCAGGCACTCACCGATCCTACCAGTATTGCAGGACGGGATTACTCACGAATGTACGATGTTGATCTTCTCAAACTCTTTTTGACTTACAGTAAAGATTTTGGAAACAACTCCAACCTCCTCGTGAACGTCTATCAATACGGAGATGATACCCAATTCGTCAGTGCACCCCAAAAATACAGCTCTACCGGTACAGTCGTAACCGATCCGGATGCCTATACCACTCTTAACGATTATCACCAAGTTCAACGGGGACTAAAAAGCGAGTACCGCAGCAGCAAAGAGAACCTTGCCTATATGGTCGGAGCCGATATCCGCAATAATATCTATGAAAACAAAACCTCTTACCTCGTCGATTTCAAAACGAGTGCTTACTCTTCGACAATCTATACCGCCGGAACTGTCACAGGAGAAAATAAAACCGTCGAAGAAGTTTATGCCCCTTATCTCGAAGTCAAAGTTCCTCTCAGTGAGGCAACTACCCTGACCCTCAACGGCCGTTACGACAATATCCGTCTCGATTATGACGATCAGCTGCATGCCCTGTCGCTTCAAAAAGATTTCGATGTCTACTCTCACCGTATCGGGATGACCCATACGCTAAACGACTCGGCAACCTTATTTTTGAGCCGCTCAACCGGTTTTCGTGCCCCCTCCATCGATCAGCTCTTTAACGGAACGATTACCCTCGATTCGAAAGTGCTCAACAACCCGGATCTCAAACCCGAACAAGCGGTCAACTACGATCTCGGACTTCGCGGAAACTTTCCGGCATGGGATAACACCCTCACATATGAAGCGACCCTCTTTTGGCTTGATCGAAAAGACTATATCATGTCCTCCATCGGTCAATACACGGCCGCCACAACGACCAATCCGCAGCAATACCAAAACATCGGCGGAATGCGAAGCAAGGGATTTGAACTCTCTCTCCAAAGCAATTCCAAAAAAACCTTCTCTTTTGATGCAGCCTACACCTATCTGGATGCCTACTTTACCCAGTACGATAATTTCTACCTCGGACTCGGAAGCCCTTATTTGTCAACCTATACGCAGGTACAGTATGACTTGACGGGCAATACCGTCCCGCGTACTTCACGCCATACCCTCAACCTAATCGGTAATTACAACATTACCCCCTCTACCGTCCTATCCGCGGAGCTGACGGCCAAATCGAGCTACTACGCCGACGAACTTAACCAGCTCAAAATGCCGGGTTACGAAGTGGTCAACCTCCTCGCCCGCCATTCGGAGAAATGGGGTGATTTTACCTTTGATATTTTTGCCCGTATCGATAACGTCTTTGACAAATTCTATTTCAACACCGCCCGCAGCAGCGGGGATCGAGACTACAATTTCGTCTACAACCAAGAAGACCTCTCTCTCACCGTTAATCCGGGGCGTGTCTATACCGCCGGCTTATCGGCCAAATTTTAAGGAGTCGGTATGCGAATCTTGCTATCTGCGCTCGTTGTCAGCGCATCACTTTGGGGATATGGCGAAGGGGTTCTGTACTGGACTCCGCATGGGTGCGATGAGGGGAAAGCGTCTGCATCCAAACACGGCGGACACGGAAAAGACGAAAGCGCTATGTTCGCCCTGATGAATAATGAAGGAAACACGTCTGCCACCCTCATTCTTCCCAACCTCTCCGAGAAATCACTCCCCCTCAAAAACAATACCGTCATCCTCCCAAAGCCTCCTATGGGGGGATACTACGCAATGGTAGCCGAAGCTACTACCGCAACCCGGGTCCAAAGTGCCGTTCGCTATCTCTCGCTGCACGGTCGTCCTGCGAAAGTTTCACCGACTTCACTCACCGCCCTTTCCAAAACAACGCTAGAGATCGTTCCCGATCCTCTGCACCGAGAGCATGACCGTTATACCGCCTCGAAATCGTACCGATTTATCCTCAACTTTCAGGGCAAGCCACTCAAAAATGCAACCGTCACCTTGGAAACCCACAAGACTCCGGTCCAAAACTACATGAGTGATGAAACAGGGGCTTTTACGATTACGCTCCCCAATGATTTTACCGATGTCCGTGTCGGCCGAAGCGAAAACAAACCTTCCGAATTTCTCCTCTGCGTGCATCACAATAAGGATTTCACAGAGTATACAAGCACGTTTTCAATGCCCTATTACGTTAATCCCAACGATTTCTGGCAATCCCAAAGCTGGGGAACCGGTGCCATTTTTATCGGATTTTTAGGAGGATTACTCCTCTACCGCCGACACAAAAAACAAGGAGTTGCCCGTGGATAAATTATTGACCGTTACGGCTCTTCGACGGGTCATTCAACTCACCGCTTTTTTCTTTTTTGTCTACGGAGCGATGATTTTTACCACATTTTATACCGATGATAAACTGACCCAAGCCCTCCCGGCCCTCTCCTGCGCTTATGATCAGAGGGGGGGGGATTACTGTGCCCTCATCCCGCTTCAGCATCAGATGGATCACCGTGTTTCATCCCTCTTTACCGAAGGCTCAAAAGTCATGGAAGCGTTGATGGGGACACTCATCACCATTGGAACCGTTGCCCTTTTAATCTTAATCCTCAACAAAGCCTTTTGCGGATGGCTTTGTCCCCTCGGATTTTTCCAAGAGACGATCACGATGATCGGAACCAAACTGGGACTCACCCAGCTCACCTCGCTTTCCCGTGAGACCGTCACTAAAATCCGTCCGATTAAATGGTTTATTTTTCTCTTTTTGGTGTTGATTTTCCCGCTGTTGACAGGGATCGGATTGCTGGGGCATGAGTGGGGATCCCCCTTTTGCTCTATCTGTCCCAGCCGTATCATGACGACGGCAATGACGGGGGATATGAATCAAATTTATATTTCCCAAGCGGGGTGGGGATACTTCGCCCTCTCCCTCATCGCCGATCTGCTGTTCGGATTGATGATCGCCCTCGCCCTTTTCGTCCGTCAGCCCTTTTGCCGTATCTGCCCGATCCTCCCGATGCAGACACTCTTCAAAAAAATCGGCTTGCTTCGTCTGGTCAAAAACGGCGATTCCCACTGCGATACGTGTTCGAACTGTGTTAAAGCCTGCCCGATGGATATTTACGAAATTCAAAGCCAAGCAGACAATAAAAACATCACCCACGCCGACTGCACCCTCTGCGGCCGATGTGTCGAATTTTGTCCTCATGATGGGGTGATGAATTTCAAATATGGCCCCATCACCATCCTCTCTTCCTCCAAAGAATCGTTTAAAAAACGGACAAAAATCGATAAATGGTGGAAAGGGTAAAACGTGGAAGCCCTCACGCTCCTCTCTCTATTTCTCATTGCCCTCTCGTACGGGGCAACCGCCTGCATGCTCACCTGTATGCCGTTGCTCTCTCCGATCCTTTTGGCCAACAGTGCGACACGCCGACAAAGTTTGCACGTCCTACTTCCTATCAGTATAGGACGTATCACCGGCTATATTGCCCTCTCTCTCATCGCCTATGCGGGCGCTGCTCTTCTTAAAACCCTTATCAGCGATAAAGCGCTGATGGGGTACCTGCTGGGGAGCGTCACCCTGATCCTCGCCGTGCGCTTATGGTTTTCTCTTCATACCTCAGCATCCTGCTGCAGCTCAACACCCCATACGCCCAAAGGACAGATTTCCCTCTTTCTAACAGGTGTTTTTTTGTCCATGTCCCTGTGCGCCCCCGTCATCACCATGATGACGCTGAGTGCGACAACGCCCTCTTTGGGATGGGCTATCGCATATGGTGCCGTATTCGGTTTAGGGGCAACCCTCCTGTGGTTTCTCTTTTTTTCAGTCATTCTCACGGCCATACTCAAAGAGAGCCTGACTCACCTCTCCCGCTATCGAACGGCTCTCCAACACTCGGCACCGTTTCTTCTCGCGGGTGTCGGCATTGCAATTTTTAACGGATGGATATACCTATGAACAGTACACGAAAATCATTTCTCCTCTCCCTTATCTTCCATGCCCTTATGGGAACATCGGCTTTTTTCGTCCTAACCCAGATGCATACCCCGCCGACGCTCCTGCACACTCCCATCCAGTCCATGATGCTGGTCTCATTATCGAACCCTGCACCCGTTCCGAAGCAGCAGGAAATAGCTGAGGAAATGACGCGCATTACACCGTCGAACCCGCCCAAACCGATCAAGCCGCTCATCGCACCGCAGACACTTCCCCCGCAAGCTCTGAAACCGCAACCAACTGCCATTCCCACTCAAGCGGTAGCAAGCACGGCACCTTCAGCCGTTCCCGTTGTTTCTGCGCCGCCGCTCGTCCAACATCGGATTCCTACTGCCCCCTCAGCGGAAGTCGTCCAAACACCCCCTAAACGCTCAAGCGATCTTGCGGCGGAAAAAAGATCGTTCTTTGCCTCTTTACGCTCAACGATCCAAAACCATCTTCGCTACCCTACCGCCGCAAGACGCAGAGGGATGGAGGGGGAAGTCGGTGTCCGCTTTACCCTCGGTAATGATGGGACCATCGATGCGATAACCGTTCAACGCGGAGATGCTATCTTCCATAATGCAGCCAAAACCGCGGTGGCTTCAGCTTCAGGGATCGATGTACCCAAAAACCTCACAGACTCGCTGCCGATGGAGATTGAACTTACATTAGAGTTTAAACTCAATGGCTGATGGGAAAGCCAACCTTATTTGACTTTATGCTACGATAAGAACAATTTTAACAAGATTCAGTCATTAAGAGGATTGTACGTGTATCTCAGATTTTTCTCCCTTTACTTCGTAGCCTTAACCTCATCTATCTATGCAGATAGCTACGAATTCGGTCATGGATTCAACCTCTATGATCAACTTACCGTAGGGGGATACGTATCCACTGAATTTGAATCCAATACACGATCAGACACCTTTACCATCGATGATGTTGCCGTTATGGCATACGGTAACATCGGATCAAACTTTTCCTATTTGGGGGAACTCGAAGCGATTGGCTTTTATCACAAAAACGTTACCGACGGAGATGAAGGGGGAAGTCAAAAATTTCACATTGAGCGCTTATACGGTGATATCTGGATATCCGACACCTTTAACCTCCGTTTCGGAAAACAAATAACCCCCATCGGATATTGGAACCTTGAACCGATCAATGTCCTCAGAGATACAACCTCCAACCCCCTTTACAGCAAACTCTTGTTCCCGAAATTCTTAACCGGGATGGATATAAACGGCTATCTTCCAGAAAGCAGCTCAACCCATTATCACCTCTTTGGACAAACAACGCACGATATGGATGATGAGTATATCAATATCCCCAATACCCATTTTTACGGAGTAGCCTTAGAGCATGAACTCTCATTTGAAACGAGCTTGGGCGGTAGTATCGGAGAGTTTATAACGTTGTCTTCCAACGAGCGGACACGCTTCGTACAAGGAAATATGAAATACGACAACGGTTCTTTACTTATTACGACGGAAGCCATCGCATCTAGAACCGAATATCAAACCTCCCAAACGGACTACACCCTCAGCGGATATCTCCAAAGTGTTTATCACATTAGCAATGAACACGCTGTCGTAGGACGCTATGAATACTATGACGATCACCATTTGGATTACACCGATCATATCGGTGTTTTAGGGTACAGTTATCGCCCCATCTATCCTGTCTCCATCAAAGGGGAGTATCAGTGGCATTCTCAAGAAAATGAGAACCGCACCTTATTCTCCTTTTCGGTACTTTTCTAATGAAACAGATTGCACTTCTTTGTTTACTCTGCATAGCGCTGAGTGCATCTGAATACAGTGTTGTTATCTCTAAAAAAACCATGATTTCGGCAGTGACAGCACAACAGATACGCGATATCTTTTTAATGAAACGCCATTCCCTAGGAAATCAAAAAGTGATCCCGGTCAACCTGCTCGGTCAAGATATCTCTCGGATCACCTTTGAAAATGAAATTTTGAAAATGGACCGTGATCACCTGAATACCTACTGGATCAAACAACATTTCCAAGGGACCACCCCGCCCATCACCCAATCCTCTTATGACTCCGTCAAAATGTTTGTTCAAAACGTTGAAGGGGCCATCGGCTACATCCCCTCTTCTATGGTCGATAACGGTGTAAAGGTGATTTATGAGTTTTAAGCTTAAAACCATTCTCCTCTTTCTAGCCGTTAGTCTCATCCCCTATGCATTAACCATGTTTTTGGTAGGGAATTCCTTTCGGCAAGAGTTGTATGACGCTGTTACCCAAGAGATGCATACCCAGCTTCGATTGAGCGTTGAGCGGATCGATCAACATCTTCAAACCTTACAAAGCGATATGACCTTCCTTGCCAAATCGGATATTATGAACGATGTTTATACCCAAGATTTGGATCGGCGTATCAGTAACGCACTTCTGGCAAAAAAAACGGATTTGAAAATGGCGGGGGATTTTTATCTCCTGACCCCGACGGGAATCATTGTCGCTTCAAGCGATTTTGCCGTTATTGGAAAAACCATCCGATCCAAACCTTTTGTAGAAGTACCCGTATATTCAACCTTTTCTACTCAGGCGATCGGAAAACTTGCCGTCACCTATCCATTGGAAAACTTTAAACGATTTTTTTCAAATACCCAACAAAGACACTATTATATCCGTCATGCAGATGGGTCAACAGCACTGCGTCCCTCTTTATTTCATGATTCTCTCAAAGTCTCTAAAACGCTCAAAAATGCCCCGGATCTCACCATCGTTCTGGAAGAGCAAAAAGAGTTTGCCTATCGTCTCTTATACAAGTACGAGCTATGGTTTATCCTCTTATTAATCGGGGGCGGGATATTTATCGCACTTGCCGCATATTACATCGCCACCCATTTGATTGAGCCCATCATTACCCTCTCCAATACCGCTAAAAAAATCACCCGGACTCAAGATTACACCCAACAAGTACACTTGCAGCGAGACGATGAAGTCGGAGAACTCTCTCATGCGTTTAATACGATGATTAACGGAATGGATGAGGCCCTCAACGAAATAATCGGACTCAACCAAGAGATTGAAGAGACCCAAAGAGAAGTCGTTTTCACGATGGGTTCTATCGGAGAAAGTCGCTCAAAAGAGACGGGAAATCATGTCAAAAGGGTCGCTGAATATTCGAAACTGCTGGCGTTGTACTACGGATTGGATGAAGAGGAAGCCGAGATGCTCAAACAAGCCTCCCCGATGCACGATATCGGAAAAATAGCCATTCCGGATGCCGTTCTCAACAAACCGGGACGTTTCGATGAAGAAGAGCGACGCATCATGGACACCCATGCCCTACTGGGGTACGACATGCTAAAACATTCCAACCGCACGTTGCTTCAAGCTGCAGCGATTGTTGCCTATGAGCACCATGAAAAATACAACGGAAGCGGATACCCCAGAGGGCTAAAAGAAGAGGAAATTCACATTTACGGTCGCATCACCGCACTAGCCGATGTTTTCGATGCATTGGGGAGCGATCGTGTCTATAAAAAAGCATGGGAGGATGAACGTATTTTCACCCTATTCCAAGAAGAGAGGGGAAAACATTTCGATCCTCAGCTCATCGATATCTTTTTTGATCACCTCACAGAATTCCTTACGATTCGAGAAACATTTAAAGATATTCACGAATCCTAAAAAGCGCAAAAGTACCCCGAAACGCTAAGACTCACTATGGTATAATCGCGCCATTATTTACACCTTAAAAGGTCATTATTATGCGCCAAACCATTACTGAAAAAATCTTCTCCGAACACGTCGGACACCCCGTTTACGCAGGTGAAATCGTCCGATCACCTATCGATATGGTCATCGGAAACGACATCACCACCCCTATCTCGATCAAAGCGTTCGAAGATTCGGGTGCCACTGCACTCGCTAATCCTGATGGGTTCTCCATCGTCCTCGATCACTTCATCCCCGCCAAAGATATTGCTTCGGCAAACCAAGCGCGCATCAGCCGTGATTTCGCTAAAAAACATCAGATGAAAAACTTTTTTGATGAAAAAGATATGGGTATCGAACACGCTCTTCTCCCTGAAAAAGGGTTGGTTGTTCCGGGTGACGTCATCATCGGTGCCGACTCCCATACCTGTACCCACGGAGCACTGGGAGCTTTCTCTACGGGGATGGGTTCAACCGATTTGGCATTTGCGATGGTAACCGGAGGGAACTGGTTTAAAGTCCCTGAGTCGATCAAAGTCATCTTAAGTGGCAAACCTGGCAAATACACGACAGGTAAAGATGTCATCCTCGAAGTCATCCGCATGATCGGGGTTGATGGAGCGCTCTACCGCACCCTCGAATTCACGGGAAGCACTATTCCCTACCTCACGATGGATGATCGATTTTCAATGTGTAACATGGCGATCGAAGCAGGGGCAAAAAGTGGGATCGTCGCCTACGATGAGATCACGGCAGAGTTCCTAGCCGATAAACCTCTCGCACGTGAACCGAAAATTCACTATTCCGACGAAGACGCAACCTACGTTCAGGTGCTCGAAATCGATGTCGCTGCACTCGAACCGGTCATCGCTTATCCGTTCTTGCCATCCAACGGACACAGCCTTACTCAGGCGGTCAGTGACCAAATCAAAGTCGATCAAGCATTCATCGGAAGCTGTACGAACGGTCGCTTAAGTGACCTTAAAATCGCTGCTGAAATCCTAAAAGGCAAACGTGTCCATCCGGATGTTCGTCTCATCGTCACTCCCGGGACTCAGCGTATCGCTCGCGAAGCGACG
Organism: Sulfuricurvum sp.; assembly: GCF_049587615.1. Taxonomy (GTDB): domain Bacteria; phylum Campylobacterota; class Campylobacteria; order Campylobacterales; family Sulfurimonadaceae; genus Sulfuricurvum. The sequence goes on along the minus strand of NZ_JBAVEF010000022.1, from coordinate 11,505 downwards.
AAACTCGGTTACATGGATATCATCATCGATGCGGGCGGTGTTGTCTCTAACCCGACCTGCGGTGCATGTTTGGGCGGATATATGGGGATTTTAGGGGACAACGAAGTCGCCGTTGCAACAACCAACCGTAACTTCGTAGGACGTATGGGTTCACGCTCCTCCAAAGTCTATTTGGCGAATTCTGCCGTTGCGGCCGCTTCGGCGATTACGGGCTATATTACCGATCCTGCGACGATAAGCTAAGAGAACAACCTCTTAGCACTTCCTATCACACACTAAAATACTTATTCTCAATTAACATAATTTTCTATTTGAATGAATCAAAATCATAGACAAATGGGTAGAAATTTAGGCATTGACTAGGTAGGCATATTAATTGCTTTTAGTGAGCATGGAATGCAAGAAGTGTGGATCACTCCATATCGTGAAAGCAGGCATGAAGCCGATGGTGATATATTTATTGATCCAAAAAATGCTAAATTATTAAAAAAACAAGGCGTAGAATTTACAATTAATGAAAATAATAAATAAGATATGGATTCACGCTCTTCCATAGTTTACCTCGCCAACTCCGCCGTCGCCGCCGCTTCGGTAATTACCGGATATATCACTGATCCAGCAACGATCAAATAATCTCTCTGGGGTTAAACCCCAGTATTACACGCTTCCAACGTCCCTTTATCAAATCCTCTTTTAAACCACTCCATCCGCTGAGCCGACGTTCCATGGGTAAACGCGTCGGGGACGACATATCCCTGTGATTGTTTTTGGAGAGTGTCATCGCCGATCTGACTGGCGGCGTTGAGTGCCTCTTCGATATCTCCCTCTTCGAGTACCGCTCTCTCTTTTTGGGTGTGGAATGCCCATACTCCGGCGTAGCAATCGGCTTGTAGTTCCACTTTCACCTGTACGGCATTCCCTTTGGTCTTGTTTGATCTCTCTTGAACGCTGTGCACCTTATCCAATATCCCGAGCTGATTTTGGACATGGTGCCCGATCTCATGGGCGATTACATACGCCTGGGCAAAATCTCCGGGTGCGTTATGACGGCGGGAGAGTTCATCGAAAAAGCTCAGATCCAGATACACTTTTTGATCCGCAGGACAGTAAAACGGTCCTACCTGGGCATCGGCATATCCGCAGCCGCTTCGGACACTTCCCCTAAACAGTACCAACTTCGGCTCGCGATACGTCTCCCCGTTTTGGGCATAGATACGGCTCCAAACCTCTTCGGTTTGACCCAATACCGCCGAAACAAACTGTACCGATCTATCCTCCTCTACACTATTGACCGCACGGCTTGTTCCCGCAGAGGATCCCCCGTGATCCAGCAGGCTGAGAGGATTAAATCCCATAAAATACGCTACAACTCCCACTGCCAAAATGATTCGTCCGATCGTTGTCCCCATCAGTATCCGGATGATCGGGATCAGAAGATTCACCCCCCGTCCGCCGCCGAACCTGCCCCCGGAGCCTTGAGAACGCAGATCCTCGACATTCGTGCTCCGCTTTAAATCTTCCCATTTCATATCGCTGTCCCTATACACTCTTTCATTATTCGAAAAACTTCCATATTATACTTTCCGTCCGTTATAATATGGGAATTTTTTTCTGGAGACGACTATGCGTTCACTCACTCTCGCGGCATCATTACTGTTGATTTCCAACGCCAATGCCTTTGATTTCGGTTCGTTGATGCAAACCGTAGCCCCGGTAGCACAAAGTGCAGCTCCCCTCGCTGACAGTGCACTCATTTCCAACCCCCTTATTAAAAACATTACCACAACCCTCGGAGTAACCCCGACACAGGCCATAGGGGGAACAGCCGCCATTATCAATGACGCCAAAGGGAATATGAAGCCGACCGATTTTACCGCTCTGACCAAACAGGTTCCTCAGGCCGGGACGCTCCTTGCTGCCGCACCGGCCGGAATGCTCGGGTTGGGAAGTCTGGGATCACAGTTCTCTTTTTTAGGGATGGATCCGTCAATGATCGACAAATTCTCCCCCTTAGTGCTTCAATACCTCCAAAACGGGGCGACACCGAGCATGGATAAAATTCTCTCTGCTGCGTTTGCTCAATAATGTTCGCTCTGCCATGCATCCTCTTCGCCGGAGGAAAAAGCTCCCGGATGGGGGAGGATAAATCGCTCCTCCCTTTCGGCGGATATCCTACCCTCACACAGTTTCAATTCGACCGGCTCACCAAACTTTTTACCCATGTCGCCATTTCCACCAAAACAGCGGATAAGTTTGATTTCAGCGCCCCTTTTATCCTGGATCCGCAAGAAGTCGATTATGCCCCTACCGCAGGGTTTGTGAGCGCATTTAGAGCCCTCAGCGACGAGCGGATCATGGTACTGAGCGTCGATACCCCGTTTATCGATGAGGGTATTTTTCAAACGCTTCTGGATGCGGATGAAGAGAGCTTGGATGCGGTTATCGCCCGTACGTCCAGCGGAACGCATCCGCTGTGCGGTATTTATCATCGTTCGCTTTTCGAAGAGTTCGAAAGAATGTTGGCCGAGGGGGATCACCGTCTGGGAAAACTGCTCTCCTCCTCAAATACCCGCTATGTCCCCTTTGAGAATGAAGATTTTTTTGACAACCTGAACCATCCTCACGAATATCACAAGGCATATGCACGCTACGGCGAAAACCGATAAGGCTTTGGCTACAATCATTCTATGAGTACCCCGATTTTATTTCCGTTCATCGTAACGATCTTTTTTGCCATGGTGCATTATCTCAGCTATACACGTGTAATCAGCCATTTGCATGTCAAACAAAGTACCCGGACTTTTTTAAAATATCTGTTATTTCTCAATATGGCGGGGATTATCGGCTACCTCTCCAGCCGCTATTTTCTCAGCCCTCCCAAACTGCTCTATTTTATCCTATCCCTCAGTATCGGCATCGGCTTTGTCCTTTTCATGGGAACCATTCTGTACGAACTGCTCCATCTCGTCCAGCGGCTGGCCCCTTTTAATGAGGAGAAACGAACTTTTTTCAAACGGACCAGCGATCTTGGCTTTTTAGCACTGGGAAGCGCGTATATCGGAGCAGGGATACGTGAAGGGACCAAAGATCCCGTCGTGAACTTTATCGAAGTCGAACAAAACCGCTTTGGCGGGAAGCCCTATACGATCGTCCAAATCAGCGATATGCATATCGGCGGGCTGATTGATCGGGAATTTGTCGCCAAGAGTGTAGCCGCTATCAATGCACTTAAACCCGACCTCATCGCCATAACAGGCGATTTGTCTGATGCCCATATTGATGTGGTGAAAGAAACGATTGACGAACTGCGCCATCTCAAAAGCCGCTACGGTACTTACTATGTGGTCGGCAACCATGAATATTTTCACTCGATTGACGCCACAATCGCATACCTTAAAACCCTGGGGATTCATGTACTGGAAAACAGCGCCCTCCCCATCAACGACGATTTTTACATCGCCGGAGTGTACGATCTCTTCGGATACCGAGCCGGCACCCATATCCCCGACATTACCCGGGCAATGCAAAATATTCCGCCGAATATCCCCACCCTCCTCTTAGCCCATCAACCCAAATACCTAGAGTATCTGGAAGGATTCACCCCCGCGTTGATCCTCAGCGGCCACACGCATGGGGGGCAGATCTGGCCGTTTGGATATCTCGTCAGCCTTGCACAGCCTTATGTCAAAGGGCTCCATAGGCTCGAAACAAACCGCCATATTTATGTGAACAGCGGTATCGGCTTTTGGGGGCCTCCGATGCGGCTGGGCTCACAGGCTGAAATCACCTGTATCCAATGGTCCTAAAGCTCAACCCTCTTCCCGTATCACTACGGGATCTTTCTCGCTTTTGCGTACCAAATAAATAAAGACCGCAAACACCAGCAGCAAAAATGCCAGTGCCGCAATCAGTGTCGAAGCGTACGGAAGATCTTTGTAATCATGCAGTGCGATTTTAAAGACCACCAACAGCGCTTCGATTAACAGGGCGATAATGATTGAAACCGAAAAATTGAGCAGTGTCTTCGCATTAAACGCCTCGCTCACATGTTGCGTTCGAGGCAATACCTCCTGCTCGAAAATCGTTTTTCCCAAATCATACACGGCCAATCCGAGTGTCAGGGCGATAATCGGTTTGAACACGGTATCCATGCTGAGCGGCTCACTGCCAACCAAATAGCCAATAAACGTATAAAATCCATAAAGGACGACAAAGATCCCGAAAAAGAGAAGCCCCCCGCCAATGACCGCATAGGACGTTCGATTAATCCGCTTAAAAAAATCATTTTTCTCAATCAGATCAAACCGCTCCAACAGACTCCGTACCCGAAAATCTAAAAACAGATATCCGTCCCCTACGGCATATATGACCGTGATACACAAATGCCCCGTTGCCGTGGAAATATAGGGCTCGCTGACATGGTACCCTTTTTGTATAGCCACTTCATCCACCAAATAAGCCCGATCCACTCCGGCATGGTGCCCCTCTTCCCGATCAACATAGATATTGGGCGAATTTTGGACAAACCCCTCATCGCATTTATACACCAATTCCAAGCTCGGAAACGTTTTATAAAGTCTCTCCGCAAGTTGTACGTTAAAGGTTTTTAAACTGACTCGCCCCAAAGATGTAAGGATAAATTTTTCAATTAACGGGGCATTCGCGGCGTAACTTCGCACTAAATTTTGCATTTTTTTCCCCTAATGTATTATTTTTTTGATTAATTGATTAATTAAAAACTGAACTTTACGCACTTTTACAAAAAGAGCGCACAAATACCTCTAAAATTCTCAAAAACGCAGTTTTTGTAGCTTTAGGGGATTGCAAAGGACTTGAGTCCTTGCCGCTAAAACGGATGTATTCGTTTTAGTGCGTAACATCAAAGTCTTGCCCTGCATTTGTAGTCACCAAAACAGGACAATTCTTAGGAATCTTGAAGGAGGTTATGAGGATTACGGAATTACATGCTATCCGCAGCACCACCGTAATCTCATGACAAAACTATAGCCCAATTTTTATCTCAAAGATGATTATTTTTTAATCAATCTCTGATTTACCCCTCTTGGATATAATAATAAAAAGAATTAGTGAAGAGAATAAAATGAACTTAACCCATCTCGATGAGCGAGACCGGCCGAAAATGGTCGACGTCTCCGATAAAACCACCACCTCGCGGGTTGCTGTTGCCAGCGGTCTGATTACGATGAGCCAGGATGCCTATGACGCCGTCGTCAACCAAACAGCCAAAAAAGGGCCCGTTCTCCAAACGGCCGTTATCGCTGCAATTATGGGGACAAAAAAAACGTCGGACCTTATTCCGATGTGCCATCCGCTCAACCTTTCAGGCGTTCATTGCGATATTGAAGAGCTTTCCGCATTACCGGGTTTCAAACTCACCGTTACCGCGAAACTCAGCGGTCAAACGGGGGTGGAGATGGAAGCATTGACGGGAACCAGTATCGGTTTGCTCACCATCTATGACATGCTCAAAGCGATTGACAAAGGGATGGTGATCGGTCCGATCCAACTCGAAACCAAATCAGGAGGAAAAAGTGGTGATTATCAACGAAACAACACAGAAGCTTGAACTGGAATATCCCTGCAACTGGTGTTACAAAGTGGTCGGATTTGAGCGAGCCGGGATCGAAATCGCGGCACTGGAAATCTTCGCTGAACGTCCCTATTCACTCAATCCTTCCAATACCAGTAAAAGTGGAAAATACATCAGCATGAACTTAGAACTGTTAGTGCATAATGAGGACGAACGGACCTATTTTTACGAAACGCTCAAAGCGCATCAACACATTAAAATGGTGTTATAAAGGACAGTCAATGAACTTAGAGACTCTTAAACGCGACATCAGAATCCGATACAAATCGCTTCAAAGCACCGCTATTGAAGAAAAAGTAGGCAATGTTATCGACGCATTGGAGAGCGAGTTCTCACTCAAACCCGACCTTCTCACCCTGCAAGAGCTCAAAACCTTTACCGGCGCGATACTCGAAGAAGAGACCCTGTCCCTGCATGATGAGCTCGAAGAGTTAATCGCGCAAAAAGAGCGGATCGAACGTCTCATTCTTCGTAAAAGCGATGAGCTGCAGCATCTCAAATACACCCTCTTTGATACGTTTGAAAAAATGATGGGCTCCGAAGAGCAAACCCTCGAAAAACTCCATCAAATCAAAATTCAGTCGGTCGATTTACTCGATATACTCGAAGAGATGGTCGAGAGTGCCATCATTACGACACTTGAAAAAGGATCCGATGTTGAGGAGACACTTCATGAGATCATCAAAGAGATTACGTACGAAACCCTCAATGCCAATGTTCTCAATGCCATCCGCATCCGCCGTATCTTGACAAGCATCCTTCAAAGTGCCCTGAATATTGCCGAAGCAACCCCAAATCAGGCCGATACGATTCTAAGAGGTACCTTGCTGGGTATCCGATCCGCACTCCATAAATCGATTGAAAAATTCCATCAATATCTCCTTTACGTCCCCGAAGAGGTCAAAGCACTTTATCGGGATGAATACAAAACCATCGAAGAAGAGCTCGATCATATCGATACCCTCTTTGCCCAAGTGATCCATTCTTTGAGCAATCGCAATGACTCTGTATTGATTGAGCGGTTAGAAGCGGTTAGCCATGAGATCCGTTTCGATACCGAAGAGATTAAACACCTCTCCAAGGAGACGGTAGAACTTCTCCGTACCCGTCTTTCGAAACTTACGCGCGGCGTCACGGAACAAGGAAACAAGCTCCTCAAATCCAAATCAGCCCAAGAAGCCAAAGCGATGGGGGTACGCGCATGGAGTGTTGCCAAATCGGCGATGGAAGGTGCCATCAAAGGGGCAAAAGACGCAATGGATAAAAAATAATTAATATGCCAAAAAGCACACAAGGGTGCGTGGGCTCTCTGCCGAAGAGCACTCAGCGTGAGTATGAGAAGCGTCATCTAAAGTGAGTAACCTCACTTCAGTAGGTTCGGAACCAAAGGCGAAGGGTTTACCCCGCCGTCGGCTTTATCGGACTTTGTTCGATTGGCGTTTTAAACCAGTAGCTACATATCCCGTGCTAATGTAAACATATTGGCGTGTTTCGCCATAAAGCTCGTACAACGGTCACATATCGGATCGCCCCCTTTGTACGGATACGGACAGCGGCATTCATGACAGGTCACCATCTCATAATGGACGAGCTGTTCTGAACGCTCATACGCAACACTCACCAAATCAAACCCCTCTTTTGAAGTAATCGCATTGGGTTTACAAATATCCTCACAAATACCGCATCCGATACATTTGCCCTGGCTAAAATAGATCCCCTGCTTATCTGAGGTAGGAAACAGTGCATCCGTCGGACAAAACTGAGTACAATCACCGCAATTGGTACAGGTTTCAAAATTGATCTGTTTGTTAAAAAACAAGGGACTGCTTATCGCAAATGCTGTTGTCTCCATCCCCCCAACAATCTCTTTGAGAGAGTTTTTAAGCAATATCCGCTTCAGCGGCATCTTCATATCGGGAAGCTTATGATGGGCCGTTGTCATTGAGACATGGGCAACCGACTCTTCGGCAAGCGACTCTTTAACTTTCTCAAATCCCTTGCGGAAGAGGGCACGTCGATCTGCCTGCTCTTCTTTTACCTCAATGGTTTCGATACGGTGAGGATTTTGAATCGTCTCTAAAAACTGGTTTGCCCCTTCCACCTTTGCACGGATCGATTCTTCCAATTTTCCGTTTTCATTGAGGACACATCCCGCACAATGGCTTAAATCACACGTTACGCTTTTATCGCCGCGAAGTGCCATCACCGTATAATGTTCGACATCAAAAACGCCCAAACACGGTGTGCTTACTTTACACGTGAGCGTTGGTGCCTCTTCGTGATGCTGGTACGATGCAGCGTATCCGTTAGGATCGAAGCTCTCGATTTCCAATGCTTCGGTCGGACAGCTGCCGATACACCCCGCACACCCGACACATTCGTTTTCAAAAAGGGTCAGCTTATTGCGGACAATATGGAAAGCCCCCTTCGGACACACATCGATACAAATGCGGCAGTCATTATGGTAATACTCATTTCGAAGACAACGGGTTGCCGTATAACTAAAAAGATTGCTTTTTTGAACGAAATTAATATTACCCATTGTGTGATCCCTGTACCAAATACTCATAATCAGCACTTAAAAATTCAATAATGAAATCACACATGTCGCGGTAGAACGGCGTATCTGCCATACTTTTCATTCCCATCATGTAGGGAACTACCCATGGAAAAATATGCTGATCGAGAAATTCGAATTGTGATTTCTCTTCTTGGCGGTACACCAAAGTTTGCATAAAGGCAAACTCGATCCCCAGATGATCCGGTGCCATAATCTGTGTCTGATCCATATTCACTTCAAATCCATGGGTAAAATAAAACGCCATGACCGGATTCTGTAGCCCTACCAACGTCTCATTTTTAGCATCGAGGACAAACGACTCGACCGGCTGCGTATTGAGGATATACATCGAGGTATAATCGGTATTGAGCTGATCGTATATCTCCTCTGTATCGGTAGAACCTATCCATGTGGCAGTCTCTTCACCGATAATCTCTAAGAGTGACGTATTACTTTTGAGATCATTGATAAAACGACGGTCAGGAGTATCGCTCATAACCCGGGATAAAAAAGCATAGATATAAAGTCGATATTCGTTATTCATAGTGATTCCTGAAAAAAAGTAAGGGATTGTGTCATACGGAGACTTTGAGACAGCAAAGCTTATACAATTAAGGCACTAACCCCAAAAGGGGTTAGATTGGTGTTATAGACACCCTTTAAAGAATGATTTTTTCGGAGGTGGAGGAGATTTAAACTCGGTCGCTTTAATCGTATTAGTTGCTTCATCAAGAACACCAACAACGACAACACCGTTTTTATTCATACCTTCACGCATTTCCGCAAGTTTCAATTTTGTGGTATCGATCGTATAAACTTTACCGGTATTGTGTTGATAAAGTGCATATTTTGCATCTTTCGTAATCACACCGGCATCAGTTTTTTTGAAACATCCGTCCGATCCACATGCATAGTTTTCCAAATAACAATCAGCGAATGCGCCTTGAGCGGCACATCCCGGAGTTGTCAATAAACCTTCGAACTCTTCAGGCTCGTTGGCGAATGCACTAAAAACAAGTGCTGCACATAACAAGGCTACTTTTTTCATTATTCTACCTCCGATTTCAGGGTTTTGAGGTATGCCACGATATCATCGACTGTTGCTTTATCCAAAAAGCTGAAATCAGTCATGGTCGAGACACGTTTACCCTTTTCAATATTGTACCACGGCGTATTAGCGTGCGCATTACGATTGTAACCTGGCACAACAACCGCAGACGGTTTTAAGATTGATTCACGTAAATACTCAGCAGTAGAGTATCCTCCGACGTTTTTGAGTGATGGTCCAAGCAAACTTGGTGCATCCGCAGCAGTCATTTGGTGACATCCGGTACACCCGTTTGTTGCAGCGGCCTCTTTACCTTTAGCCGCATCCCCTTTTGCATCGGTTGTCAATTCGCCAACCATTGCACTGTTTGCTTTTTGCCCTTCAAGATTGATAGCAACCCATGAACTGAGGTTTTTCAAACCGTTACGCCCCATGCTTGAACCGTCCCAAACCGCAATCGAAACCGGAACAGTTCCGTTTAGGTTGACATATTCGTCTTTAAGAGGACGGCTTAGTGTTCCGCTCCAGCCTGCAGGGCCATGGACCATTGCACCGTTTGATTTGATCGATTTGTCTTTGACTTCGGTCAATGAACGGAATCCTTCACCGACAAACACACGCTCGTAATCGGTATTTGCCAATGATGCTACTTTTGCATCGAAATCAGCCAACTCTTTGCCGAATACACCGGTTTGCTGACGATTGATTTGAGTGGAAACATCTTTGTTTCCGTTTGGCTCATATACTTTTGCCGTTGCTTTTTGCAAATGCACCACTACCGGACGACCTTCTGAACCCATACCGATATACGGGAGAGGCTGAGCTTTTTTGGTTGCTCCGGCAAACTGAACCGCAAATCCGTCTGTGTAAACGTCACTGCTCATGCATTGTTCAACGTCTTTGGTTTTATCGGCCCATTTCACCATAATTGCGATGTTTTTTCCATCGTGCAATGCAGCGACTTGTGCTTTTTTACCTTTTGCATTTGCGACCAATGCGTTGGCTTTTTTATCATTAAACTCAATCGCTGTTTGAGGATAAAGGATAACGGTTTCAAATTTCGCTTTTGACCATGCAGCAGAATCTGCTTTGATGGTATCGAGACTATCCGATACTTTTACCGCTGTAATGGCAGGATTAGCCGCCAGTGCCGCAGAAGCGGCAAGACCCAATGAAAGAATGGTGGTTAATAGCTTTTTCATTAGTGGTGTCCTCCAGCTTTTGTAAACTTACCGGCGATATAACGGGTATCGACAGGTGCCAATGGAGTACGTTTGTTCTCTTTCGCCACTTGCTGATAGTAGTTATTGTCAAGACGGAACATATCAGAGTGTTGATACGCAATCAAAAGATCCATCAATTCACTGACTCCCGTCTCTTTACGTTTTTTCATCTCTGCTTTGAGCGTTTTGATCGCATCATGAACCGCAGGTCCAAATAGTTTTTCCAGTTCTTCTACCGGAAGGCGCGTTGAACCTTCGATGATTTTACCTTCTGCGTCAAATTTTGCAGGAGATTCGGTCGGAGGGATGTAGTAAACATTTGGTTGGGTACCATAGTCTGAACGAAGTCCCAATGCTACTTTGTATTTGTGTACCAATTTATGGACTTGTGACGCTTCATCATCCAAGAATCCAACGAAACGGATACGTCCGACACATTGTTGCGCACACGCCGGCGGCAATCCCTGTTCGATACGTGGGAAACAAAGGATACATTTCTCTGATTTAGAGATTTTCGGATTGAAATAGATTTTTTTGTAAGGACATCCCGCGATACAATAGCGGTACCCTTGACAACGATCCAAGTCAACCAATACAACCCCGTCTTCTTCACGTTTGAAAATCGCGTCACGAGGACACGCACTCAAACAACCCGGATTGGTACAGTGGTTACAAATACGCGGCAAATAGAAGAAATAGTTGTCCTGAGGGAACACGCCGGCACCCTCGTCTTCATCCCAGTTCGGTCCCCATGTCGGAGAGACATGCGGATGGAAACTGTTGCTATCGCTTTGTCCACCCATCAATGATTCATAATTGTAATCCCAAGGTACCCCGTAATCGGCTTCAAGATTAGGGATAACACCTGGTTGGAGATCACCGGCAGCGTCAAATCCGCCGCCAAGCTCCATCCAGTTTTTAGGATAACCGGTACCTGGATAGGTCTCGACGTTATTCCAATACATATATTCACGACCGTTACGGTTCGTCCATTGCGTTTTACATGCTACGGTACATGTTTGGCACCCGATACATTTGTTCAGGTCCATTACCATTGCTAATT
>NZ_JBAVEF010000021.1:0-4066 GCF_049587615.1 Sulfuricurvum sp. | reverse complement strand
GTGTTGAAAAGAACTCATCCGAATAAAGTCGTTCGCCTCCCCATTGATAGGAGAGGGTCTCATATTCTTGCATGCTTTGGTCGCATAACCGTTTCTCGGTCATTTTTTTATACTCATCGTAAATCTCTGACGTATCGGTAAAATCAAATCCTGAAAACGCTAATGCCTGTGCCACGGAACAGACAATTTCGGAGTCGCTTTTGGCACTGTTAGGGGCAGGTTTAAAGGCTCTGACTCGTTTGATAAAGCGTTCCGAATTGGTCATGCTCCCCTCTTTTTCTCCCCATGCAGCGCTGGGGAGAACGAGGTTTGAAAGAGAGGCAGTTTCGCTCAGTACACAATCCTGAACGACTAAAAAAAGATCGTTTTGCAAAAGCGCAGAACGGGTTTTAGAAACATCAGGGAGGGTGAGAAGCGGATTGGTGCAGGCAACCCATAGAAATTGTACTTCATCTCGCACGATTGCCTCGATGGCATCGGTGATGGTGATTCCTACTTCCGAAGAGATAGCATTCGGAGGTAGATTCCAATGGTGCTCACATGATTGGCGATCATGAGGGTTACGGACATCACGGTAACCGGGGAGGCCATTGGAGAGATAGCCCACTTCACGCCCTCCCATGGCATTGGGCTGCCCTGTGAGAGAGAACGGGAGTCCTTTTTGGGCATTGATTCGACCCGTAGCTAAAAAGAGGTTGATGAATCCGAGATTACGCATAACGCCATCCACGGCCTGATTCAATCCCTGACACCATAGCCCGAGGATTTTTTTATCCGAGGCAAAAAGGTCCACTAAAATATCAGTATCTTCGATAGACAACCCGCACGATTGAACAGCTTCAAGATACGGGATCGCTTGTGCGGCATCGAGTGTCTGCTCAAACCCTTCGCAGGAACGGGAAATAAAATCGCTATCACACCCTCCACGTGCATGTATTTGTGCTAAAAGGGCGTTGTAGAGCATCGTATCGCTTCCGCTGTGAAGTCCGAGCCAGAGATCGGCTTTTGCAGCGGTTTCGGTACGGATCGGATCGATAACGATGATTTTGGTATCGGGATCGGATTTTTTACGTGCCATGATACCGCGGTGAATGATAGGATGTGCCCATGCAGGGTTGGAACCGCTAATGAGGATGACTTCGGCATCGTCGATATCGGCGTAATTTCCTATGGCCCCGTCGCTTCCGAATGCCATTTTATGGGCGATGACGGCACTCGCCATACAAAGGCGCGAGTTGGCATCGACGTTATTAGTTCCCAGGTACCCTTTGATCAGTTTTGTAAAGAGATAGCTCTCTTCGGTTAAAAGCTGACCTGAAAGGTAAAAGTAGAGGGATGTTCTGGGAAGGGTTCGGATCTGATCGGCTAGAATTTTTATCGCATCTTCCCACGATATTTCGCGGAAAGGATCGGATTTGTGAGTACGATACAGCGGAGTTGTGAGGCGGTTGGCGTCGAGTGCTTTCGCCATTTGAATCGGTTTGAAACATAAATCTCCGAGAGTAGAGGGGTTGGTTTGATCTCCTTTGACCTTGAACCCTTTATCGGTGCATTCGATGCTTAAGCCGCATCCCGTTCCGCAAAATGGACACCCCGTATCGATGGAATTACTCATCTTGGCATCCGATCAAAGCTCTGAAAATCATGGCTAGACTCATGTGCCATCGCAAAGTTATGACGTACGATTTCGGCTATCTCGCTGATCTCATAGTGGGAACGAAGACGTTTGATAAACTGCTCCAAACTCTCGCCGTCCCGTCGAGTATCTCGATAGAGTTTCATCAACTCCGCCACGTAGTGAGGCGCTTCTTCGAGAGTGATCCCTTTTAGAAAGAGTTTCGCCTCTTCGTCATTATGGCTGAGGCTGCCGCCGAGGAAGATATCGACTCCAAGCGTCGTTTTCCCATCAAGAGGAACTTTGCACCCCACAAATCCCAAATCTCCCGCACCGTGGATACCGCACCCTTTGATGCATGCTGACCAGTAAAGGCGTACTTTTGCATTGTCAATCGGGACGGCTCGGCTTAAAAACTCGCTCATAGCGATCGCATCGGGTTTTCCGGGAATTACGCCAAACGGGCAGTGTTCGCTTCCGGCACACGCGATGAGGTTTGCCATATAGGGTGAGGGACGGTTAGGATATTTGAGAAAGAGCGGTGATGCCAGAGTAGTGATTTCATCACGAATCCCCGTTAGGATGAGGTTCTGCTCGATCGTAAGACGAATGGCTCCGTTGTGGGACTCGGCTACTCGAGCGGCTTCCATCAAATCGCTTCCGCTAAAGACACCTGAGGGGACAGCGGCATAGAGGGCAAAGGTTCCGTTTTTGAGTGCGACACGGCCGTAATGATCTCCCCCTTCGGCATCACATAAGGTCGTCCCCGCTTGAGGCATATCTTGCCCCAGTGATTCAATAATGGCATGGCGAAACTCCTCCATACCGACCGCATCGATGAGGAATTTGAGACGGTTTTTGTTGCGATTATCTCTAAACCCGTAGGTTTTAAAGAGTGATGCAACGGCGACAAATACTGTTTTTGCCTGCTCGGGGAGGAGAAACATATCGGCACTTTGGGCGAGATGTCCGACACGCCCTCCCAGATAGAGATTAAACCCGTATTCCCCCTCTTTTTGAGCGAGGGCGAGGGCGAAGTCTTGACCGAAGATGTTGCAGCGGTTTGAGAGTGAGCCGTTGATGCCAATGTTGAATTTACGAGGCAGCGTAGTGATCCACTCATCATTTTTTAAAAATACCCCTTGGATCTCTTGGAGGATGCTTTGGCAGGAAAGTAGGTTGTCCATCGCTAATCCATCGAGAGGGTCGAGGAGGATATTTCGGAAATTATCGACTCCCGTTTGATAGCTGGTGAGTCCAACACTTTCTAAAGCACTCAGTGCTTCGGGGAGATCTTCGATACTAACATAGCGCAGTTCGATCTGCTGACGGGTAGTGAGATCGATGTAGTCACGCCCGAAACGTTGTGCAACATCTGCTACCGCCATGGCCTGCTTAATGCTCAACGCTCCTCCGGCGATCCGAACGCGAATCATAAACCGCTCAGGGGTAGCAGGGCGATCGAACACACCGAAGCTTTTGAGGATGAAATCTTTATCTTCGTCGGTGATGGAAGCATACCCTGTTTTGGAATACCCGATCAGTCGTTCCCACGCATCTCGTGCACTAAAAGCATCCTTGATCGATTCGGTTTTGTGTCGTTTGATACTCCGCTCGGCGTTAGCTTGCTGTAACGATGTCATAACGATTCTCCTTGGGTTCATAACGATACGTTGGGAGAACTTGTGCTAAATTGACGACATTTCCGAAAACCAAAATGGCCGGTTTCGGAGCTCCTTTGGAGGCTGTGATGAGCTCACCTAATGTTGTAATAATAGAGCTTTGGTGTGCTGTGGTGGCATTGGAGATAATCGCGACGGGCAATGCGGCATCCACCCCCTGATCCAATGCCTCTTTGACGATTTGTCGGGTTCGGCTAAGCCCCATAAGGACAACGGTGGTGTGATCACTGGCACTGAGCATCGGAATCCATGAAAGATTGACACGATCTCCTGAGAGGTGTGCCGATACGACCGATACTCCGGTACTGATACCGCGCGCGGTTGGAGCGATTCCGGCGGAGAGGGGTCCTGAGAGAGCCGAAGAAATTCCGGGGATCACTTCGGTCACAATAGCGTTTTGCGAGGCATAAATCGCCTCTTCGGTTCCACGACCGAAGATGTAGGGATCACCGCATTTGAGTCGTCCGACGGTGTATCCCTGATGAGCATAGTCGGTAATCATTGTATTGATCTCACTTTGGGGGAAGCTGTGCTTTCCTTTTTCTTTTCCGACGAATACCACTTTGGTATGTGGTGGGATGAGGTCGATGATCTCTTGGGTGAGGAGATGATCGATGAGGGCAATGTCGAGTTTTTCGATAGTTTTAAGCGCTTTTAGGGTGAGGAGATCGGCATCGCCGGGTCCGCAACCGATTAAATATAATTTTCCGTTCATGGGATATTCCTTATTAGGACTTTTTTGTCTTTAAAAATAATAGTGTAAAATAGC
>NZ_JBAVEF010000020.1:0-84569 GCF_049587615.1 Sulfuricurvum sp. | reverse complement strand
TGGCTATAGAGAGGGGGAAACGCCCGGCCCCATTCCGAACCCGGAAGCTAAGACCCTCATCGCTCATAATACTGCATCTTTCAGGTGTGGAAACGTAGGTCGCCGCCTGGCTCTCAGATTTTTACTCTCCTCTTTTTAATACAATCCCAATTCAAGCAATCAAAAAAAAAACCTCATTATCACTCAAAATTAACATCTTAGCATCAATGCGGTATACTTTCTTTTATGAAACCAACACTTTATTTTCTCAGATCCTCCGAACAAAAAATTGTCACCGATATGCTTCATTATGCTATGCGCTTAGATGAAGTTAATATGAAGCTAGCGGATATACCCAAGCTCGCTATCTATGAAGAATTTTACGGCTTTACTAGTAAAGATTTGGGTTTATATGCACTCGTAGATAACAAGATCGCCGGTGCGGCATGGATACGCCGTTTAAATGAAGATCATGGCTCAAATGGCTATATCAACGACAACACACCTATTTTAAACATTGCCGTACTTCCTGAATTCAGGGCTAAAGGGATCGGTTCTGCGATATTAGAGCAGTTGTTTATTGAAGCAGGGGCATTGCATGAACAAATCAGTCTCAGCGTTCTGAGGGATTCTCATGCAATAGACTTTTATGAACGTCACGGGTTTATTCGCTACGATAACGGCAGTGCAGAGAAAAGTTTTGTTGATGGCTCTGATGTTATCACGATGACAAAACGATTGCATAGGGGTGAAATAACGCGTCCTAGTGAGGGATATGATCCAAGACGTTGGATGGATTAGTTTCGACTCATATATCCTTTGAATGCGGTTTTAGATCCAATAGGAAGTATATGGGTAGTGCCGTTACGTCCAATGGTGAGTAATGCGATTTCACCCTCTTTGAGTTTACTTAGCTGAGTATTGAACTCTTGTATTGATTTAACTGCGGTGCCATTGATCTCAAGG
This sequence comes from Sulfuricurvum sp., assembly GCF_049587615.1. GTDB lineage: Bacteria > Campylobacterota > Campylobacteria > Campylobacterales > Sulfurimonadaceae > Sulfuricurvum. Next base: position 83,624 of record NZ_JBAVEF010000020.1, on the reverse strand, counting down.
ATTCTGTCATTTGGATCGATTCCGACAGTTTTTGCAATGCTGTAGCTAACTATCACTTCAATCCCTGTTGTATTTTCACGTAAAACCAATCCTGATTTTTCACTGATATCGGCTGTTCCTGCATTGGTCGTCTCTTTTTTTTCTATCGGAGTTGATCCCAGTTTTACTTCCAGTGTTTTTCGCTGCTTATCTCGAATCAATGTCAATGTTATTGTATCACCAGGACGGGACTGCTCAAGAGAGCGGTGAAGTTCCCCTCCGTCATCGAGGTTGATATCATTGTAACCTATAATGATGTCACCGCTTTTTAATCCACTTATGTGTGCTGGCGAATCCGGATCGATACGACTTAAAAATATTGAAGCCTTATACCCAAGTTTTCGTGATAGTCGTTCGGATACGAAGATCTCAGCCCCAAAATATCCCCGATCGATTCTTTTTTCATGTATTAGATGCGAGGCAACGCGATGAATATCGGCTATGGGGAGAGCAAAAGCGATATTAGTATAACTTCCCTGCTTTGAAAAATAAGTCGAGGTCATTCCGATCAATTCACCTTGCTGGTTAAAGAGCGGCCCACCCGAGTTTCCAGGATTAATTGCGGCATCGATTTGGATGAAACGGATATAGGGATAGTTAGGAAGGAAGCGATTAACAGCACCGACGATTCCATACGAAACACTATGACCTAATGAAAAAGGTGCTCCGATAGCAAAAACTCCATCACCAGCTGATACGCTCATATTTCCCTCAAGGAGAGTCGGTCCATTAAAAGTAGGTGCTTCTAAAACGGCTATATCCGTTTTATTATCTTTTGCGATGAGAATGGCAGAATATTCATTGTTGTTATGATCGATGATAGCAATTTTTTTAGCATCGCCGATTACATGGGCATTGGTTACGATATGGTGCTTATCATCGAGAATAAATCCGGAGCCTCCTGAATCGGCCGCGGTGAGTTCGCTCTCATCACCGCTTGGTTCACTTTTTTGCACTTTGATTTTGACAATGGAGGGGAGAACGGTTTTGACCTGCTTTGATATCCCATTAAATGGCTCAGAGGTTGCTAAACTACAAAGGAGAATTGCAATAAAGAAAAATATTTTCATGCGTATTCTTTAAAACAAAAAGAGATAAATAGAACATCCCATAATCGATGTCAGTGTCAATGCGGAAAATATCCATTTACCCATTTTCCGATGTTTTTCACTCTTTTCTAATATACCATTCTGATACGATTTATAGGTGGAAATGATCAGATAGATCCAACCGCCAACCGCCATAAGTGCAATAAAAATATGAACTACAAGGAAGAGAAGGAGAAAATCATACGAGAGAGGGCTTTGTTTCGCGTATTCGACAAATCCCCCTGTAAGACGTACTCCGATTTCAAAAATAAGTACCATAACGATCGTAATCGCCAGTATTATAAATTGACTTTGGTAATGGAGCTTGATATTGCCGCGGATCGCTTGATAGATGGAGAAAGCCAATAAAAAAGGGAGTATCGCAAAATAGAGGGTGACAATATCCATGTACATTAAGGCTCTAGTGCCTAAAAAACCCGGTTCAAAAAACATACGTATCCTCATAATGTAAATGCGACATTATAGCAAGTGATGAAAGTGATTGAAGTGCGATATAAAAGGAGGGAAAAAGTATGCCGGCAAAGTGCCGACATGCTGGGCTTAACTTTCGAAAGGAGCACCCGCGATCACTTTACGTGATACTGTGTATGGAATCAACGCAGCAGCGCGTGATTGTTTGATCGCGATCGTAACCATATCTTGGTGACGTTTACAGTTACCTGTCAAACGACGTGGCATGATTTTGAAACGCTCAGAGAGTGAATATTTCAATGAAGCTACATCTTTGTAGTCAATGAAATCAACTTTTTGCTCGCAGTATTTGCAATAACGTTTTTTGTATTTTCTTTTTTCTGACATGGTACTATCCTTGTGCTTTTTCTAAAACGGAATTTCGTCTTCGTTGATATCAATCTCTGGGAGATTGTTTTCCGGCATTCTTACCGGTGCGGGTTTAGAATACGACGGTGGCGGAGTATAAGCCGCTTTAGGTGCCGGAGCATCATAGCCGCTATTACCAGCATCGCTGTATTCGTTATAACCGCCCTGAGAACCACCCTCGCCACGTGAATCGAGCATTTGCATCGTTTCAACGATAACGGAGTGTTTAGAGCGCTTTTGGCCGTTTGTCTGGTCAACCCACTGTTCAAAACTAAGTCGTCCCTCGACGAGGATTTTACTCCCCTTGCGAAGGTATTGGTTGGCTACTTCACCTGAACGGCCGAAAAAAGTGATGTCGACAAAACATGTCTCCTCTTTTTTCTCGCCGTTTACCGTAAACTTACGGCTGGTTGCAATAGCGGTTTTTGCGATTGCCGAACCGTTTTGTGAATATCGAAGCTCGATATCTCGGGTAAGATTTCCAACCAAAATGACTTTGTTATACATAGGTTTTCCTTGTAATGACTTAAGAAGCTACTTCTTCTTTTTTCTCAGCAACAGCAGCAGTTGGAGCAGGTTTTTTGGTTTTTTCAACCATACCGTTCCAAGCAGCAATTTCACGTTTTGAATCGTATTTCATTGTTACGAAACGCAAAATCTCTTCGTTGATACGGAAACGACGTTCAATTTCAGCAATCGCAGCAGGTGCAGATTTGTAATACATAACGTAAAAATAACCGCGAGCGTTTTTCTCGATAGGGTAAGCCAATTTTTTCATTCCCATTGCGTCGCGAGCAACGATCTCACCGCCGTTTGCAGTGATAACTTCTTCAACGAGAGCGATGGTGTTTTTAATCTCTTCTTCTGTAAGAGTAGGTTTTACGATTACTAGGTTTTCGTAATGTCTCATAGCGTATGTCTCCTTATGGTGTTCGCCCCTTATGGTTGTTATACAGCACGACAGTCGTGTTGCAAAGAGCAAGGAACGCGCGGATTATACTAAAAATCCGCTTAATTTAAGTTTTGGTTATTAGCGGACACAGCTGTGTCCGGGCACTCTGCCGAAGAGAACACAGCGTTAGCGTAGTAGGGGGGACTTTGTTCCGGCGACGTATTTTTAAAGTATGCTTTGCAGTTTCAGCAGGGCGGATAGGAGGAGTGATTCTTGATCCGGTGAGCCGGTTGATTTCATCTTCAGCTCGGTATCGAGGAGGAGATTTATCCCCCGTTTGTACCCTTCAGGCGAGATTTTGATCGAGAGGGCGGCACGCTCTTTTTCGACAAATCCCGGAAGTTTGTACCCCAGTACGAGTGCCGAATCGGCGACACCGTGAATTTTGATAGCACTGTTAAAAAGATAGAGCTGTGTCAAAAATCCGCTGATAGCGGTGAGGAGCTGGATCTCATTTTCCCCTGATTCGAGGAGATGGCGCAGGAAGGGGAGGAACTCTTTTTTCTCGATGACACGGGCGATAAAGTGGTCGAGTTTGATTTCGCTCAGACCGAAAACGTGCTCGTCGATCTCTTTTATCGTGATCGGTTTACCTAAAATGGAGAGTTTGGAGAGCTCGTTGCAGGCGAGGGAAAGGTCATTGTTGTGGATGTCGAGGAGGTGAAATGCCGCCTGATTATCGAGCTGCACCCCTAGCGCTTGCGCTTCTTGCATGACAATGGCACGTGTTTCATTGGCAAAGGGATGAAAGAAACGAACCGATCCCGAATGGGAGCCTTTGAACGCGGTATCGGTCCCTTTGACATCCTCGCCGTAGTAGCAATAGATGAAGGTATTGTCAGGATTTTTTCCTACGAGTTCGACGAGGGTATCGAGTTCGGCTTTGGGGAGCTTTTTTTCGTGTTTGACGATCAGGAGGTTTTGATCACCGAAGAGGGATCCCTGAGATAGGTGGGCTTTGGCGGCGTTGAAATCGTATTCGTCATGATAGAGGCTGAGTACGGAGGCCCCCTCGATTTGAGAAAGTCTGTGAGCGTATCGGTCGATCAAAAAATGGCTCTCTCCAAAGAGTGACATGGCCCGCGGTGCGCTGTTGTTTTGGAGATGGCGGTCTAGCTCTTGTCTATTCATATAATTTTCCTGCGATATGACCGCTCGGATGAGTTTCATCTTCTTTTTCAATACGGCTTACAAATGAGGCGGTGATTTTTGCGGTGGCGAGGTTGGCGGTTTCGATTTTAACGATGATGTCATCGAAGAGCATAAGACCAAATTGTGAGGAAATCTGTACTTTTGCCCCCGTGATAGTGTCGTGAATCTCGGCGATGAACGGCTCTTCGGCGCGCATGACACGGGCTTTGAACTCTTGACCGATGACGGTGGCTGCCCAGCGAGCGAATTTACGCTCTTGGAATCGGATTTCGATGTCGCTTGCTTCACGCTCTTTTTCACTGATGGAGGTACAAAGAGACTCGATATTGCGCAATACATACGATCCCTCTTCGGTATCTCCTGCCGCAATTGCTTTGAGGAGGCGGTGGACGATCAGGTCGCTGTAGCGGCGGATCGGAGAGGTGAAGTGGGTGTAGCGATCAAATCCTAACCCGAAATGTCCCATGTTATATGGTGCATAGCGTGCTTGCATCTGGGCGCGGATGATGAGGGTATCGACTTCGCTGATCAGATCGCGTCGCTCCGCTTCGGCTTGGATCGCCATGATCGTCTCTTTGATCGAGCCTTGCGATTCGACGAAAATACCGATACTCGCCAACTCAGTGTAGAGGCTTTGGAGTTTCATCGGGCTAGGGGATTCGTGGATACGAAATACTCCCCGCTCGTACATCGATGCCGCCGCTTTGTTGGCTAGGAGCATACAATCCTCGATCAGTGCGTGCGACGGTGTCTCGACGGCAAACTCGGTGGAGAGGATATTTTGTTCCTCGTCAATCCGCATTTCCAGTTCGCTGGAGCGGAAGTTGTACCCTTTTTTCATTCGCTCTTCGCGCAGTTTGTAGGTGAGCACATTGAGGAGAGGGATATAGGCTAATACCTTCGCCTCTTTTTCGGTTTTGGCTTCCAGATTTCCCTCTAAAAAGGCATCGATCTCCTCATAGCTGAACCGGCGGTGGGAGTGGATGATAGATTCGTAGAGTTCAAAGGAGTCCATTTCATAGGTTACGGGATCGATGTGTATCTCAAAGGTGTAGGCGAGACGATCGACGAGAGGCTGAAGCGAACAGAGGGTTTCGCTGAGTTCTCTCGGGAGCATCGGGATGGAGCGGTGGGGGAGATAGATAGAGAAACTGCGGTAAATCGCTTCGGCATCGATCGCACCGAAAGGGTGGACGTATTCGCTCACATCGGCGATAGCGACGTAGAGGGTGGAGGTTTCGGGGATATAACAGATGGCGTCATCGAAATCTTTGGCGGTGACGGGGTCGATGGTGCAAAACGGCAGATGGCGCAGATCACGGCGGTTGGGATAGAGCGAGGCATCGACCTCTTTGGGAAACTCTCGTGCCATGGCCAAAACATCATCTTCGAACGCATCGTGTTTGTTGTAGAGGGCGAGGACGATTTTCTCATCCACTTTCGGATCACTGAGGTTGCCCAGATAGGCGGCTATCGTTCCGCTTTGGTTGTTGATCTGATAGAGTGAGCCTTCCGCTGTTTCGGGAAGATCATTTAGGGCAAATCCTGCGGGGTGATCGGTGCGGATGTCTTGGAGGCTCAAATAGCCGTTTTTCATCGTGACAACGGCGACACTGAACGTTTCGCTTCGCCCTGCGATGACGACGACTTTCGCCTGAGGACCGCCCCGTTTTCCGAGTAACCGTTGGGCGATGACCAAATCGCCGCTTTTCGCCCCCATCAGGTTATTGGTTTCGATAAAGTGGTCGCGGATACTCTCTCCCAATGTCTGAAGATAGGCACCGCTCTCAGAAGCCAAAGAGATGATACCTGCGCGGTATTGAGACGCGAGCTGATATTTGTTATCTTCATGAGTTAGAAGTTTTCGTGTAAGCCATTCATTAATGTGCTCACGCTCTTCGGGTGCGATATCTTGGTCATAAAGACCATGGGTAAGACGAATTAGGAGTGATTTCATGAGAGATATTATAGTCAATAAATACTTCTATGATAGAATAACTCCTCTAATTTTACAAAGGAACACACTAATGACACATGAAGCGATTTTAAACCAACTCGGATATGCCCCTAATGAAGCATTAAGCCTCCAACTTAGCCGTATCGAAGAGAATACTGGCGGGTATGAAAAAATTATCAAACATATTTTGGATTTGCACGAAGCACTTAAAACCGATGAATCATATGTGGCGATGTCGAACAGTAACGACTATTTTAAAATCAAGATCGATGCGACGAGTGAGATCAGTGCCGGTGACGCAATGGAGAAAATCAACCATTTTGCGGACAAGTATAAAGTGAATCTCCAAAAAGTAGAGGGGAAACCGACCTATTATATTCTCGGATTTGCGGCGTAAATGAAGTGGGGCGTTAGCCCCGCTTTTTGCATAACTCAAAAGTAAAAGATATGTTCCCGTTCGCCCTGAGCCTGTCGAAGGGTGTTTCGTTTATGGTTCGACGAGCTCACCACGAACGGAAAAGTAGGTTATAGGTCTCACCTGACACCTCAATTTCTAGCTTTTGTTAGAAATTTAAATGATTTTAAACTCATCAGGATCAACTTTAAAAATAGTTGAAAATGCATGTTTAGCCCATTTATTAACTTCCTCTGGAGTGTATTTACTAGTTAGCCATAGATAGTCATACTCAAACTTGCCTTCTTTTGTGATCCATTGCCTTGTCAAATCATAGGCACTAATCCAAGTATAAAATGTAGTCATTACATCTGTTAATTGTTTTTCTGCTTTATTTGGAAGTTTTCTAGGATAAATATCTCCATCAATATCATCAATAAATAAAGCTTCATGCTCAGCAAACATGTTAAAAGTTTGTTCGCAAATATTTTCTGCGGTAAAGTGATAACCAGCCCAACAAAAAAAAGCTGGATTGATGTATTTATCCTTTTGAAAATTTACAAATTTAGAGAACATCAACCTAATAGGGAAATTTTCTAAATTAAAAGCAAAAGTTTTCTCTTCCTCAACTAAATCTATAAATGAGGGAATGCTTTTACTCCAGTCAACTATTTTCTTTGCTCCATCCAATGGTGATTTGTAATTTGCAGCTTTACAAAGTTTATTGGATACTTCATAATATTCTTCCGAACTATATTTTTGTATGCTGTTTTTTACTTCAGGAAACTTTTCTTTAACAAGTTTGCATAAAGTTATAAATCTGATTCCTGGATCAGTAATATTTATGAAGTTTTCAAAATTCTCAATTTCAAAAGGAAACCCTTCCATAGGATTGATTGCAATATCACAAATCAATAAATATAATCCAACTAGTGGGTCATTTATACTTTCTGGAAATTGACTATCTGTTAAAGTTAAGAAATAATTGAATGCTTCAATATAGTCCCCAGAAAGCATTCCTAAATCATTAAAATCGTTCCAAGTTAATTTTTTTCCAACTCCAAAATATAAATATTGTATTTGTATAAATCGTGCTTGTCCTTCGTATATAGCCTTTAAACCAATTGGAGAAATGTACACATCGGAACCGTGATAAAAACCAGTTACTTTATGTTCATTCAATTTTCTGAATTTCTCATCCCAATTTTCAATTTTTGGAAAATACTTTTGTTCTTTGTCAAAACATTCAGTAAGTAGGTGGACAAATGCTGAATATGTTATATGAAAAGTGTGTCCAATACTTTCAAAGAAAGGGTCATTTACAACTTGTTCAGCTTTTTTAGGAAATATCACTAAGTATTTAAAAAACTCAATATCACTAAAATTATTTATAATGTGATTTATAACTTGAAATTCTTCATCAATAGGTTGAAACTCTTTTGCATTTAGTTCATTATATTTTTGAATTGATTTTACCGCACCAGTTATTTGTAAAAATCTATCTAAAAACGTTTTATTGGTATGCATTTGTATAGGATGAGTTAAACTCAACAAAAGTCCTGATGTTGAACCCATATGTTGCCACCAGTGGATTGTCTCATGTAAATAAGTTGAATAAGCTTGTATACCATCAAAATCAACTTGATCCATTGATACAATACCACTAGGGAGTGACTTAATTTTAGTATGGATGTCAGTTCTTAAACGCAATACAAATTGCATAGAATCATACAACCCAAGAGCATTATGAAATCCATTGTATTGTTCGTCATATGTTTCTAAATATTTTGAATTTAATTTCATGTCATCCTGTTCAATGTATTTCTAACTATTTATTCATACCCAAAATGTAGCATTTTGCTAGACATTCAAAATGCCCTACTATCAGAAATATCCAAGCAAATTTTTACATACCAACATATTTTTAAACATTTTACACCGATTTTCTTAAAATTATTTCCCTATCTCGTATCTTCAGCATACGAATGCAAAGGGTCAAAATTGCGTTACGGTACTCTTAGAAAAACATAGAAGAACGATATGATCCCGTTCGCCCTGAGCCAGTCGAAGGGTAAAAAAGTTCATGGTTCGACAGGCTCACCACGAACGGAAAAGCAGGTAATACAAGAAGCCTATTCACTATCTATTGACACAGGCTATTGTTTGGTATATACTTATGATATATATCTTTCAGAAAGGATCTGAAATGACAGTTATGGCAAAAGTGTTTCAAAACGGTCGTTCACAGGCGATTCGTATCCCAAAAGAGTTCCGCGTCGATACGGATGAAGTGTGCATTGATAAAATAGGCGATACACTGATTATAAAACCGAAAATAGAGAAGAAATGGGACATGTTTTTTGATGCTCTAGAGGATATTGATACTGGGGGATTTCTGGAAGATCGAGAGCAACTACCTCTTCAAACGAGAGAGATATTTTAATGCTCTATATGCTCGATACCAACATTTGCAGCTATATTATCCGCAATAAGCCCCAGAACATCAAAGAAAAGCTCAAATCTGTTGAAAAAGATCATACGATAGCTCTTTCTACGGTCGTCGTGTCTGAACTGATCTATGGCGCAAAGAAAAAGGGGGCTGAAAAGCTCTTTGATCTCGTCCTATCATTTATTGAGAATTTTCAGATCATGGATTTTGATAAAAACAGTGCATTGTCGTATGCTACCATTCGGGTAGAGTTGGAAACTACCGGAAATAGCATCGGTTCAAATGATCTGTTTATTGCCGCCCATGCCAAAGGGTGCGATGCGATATTGGTCACTAATAACACCAAAGAGTTTGAACGGGTTGAGGGGTTACGGTTGGAGAATTGGGTATGCTAAAAAGGACAAATAGATGAGTCAAAATGAACCCATGACCCCGCGAGGGTATGATGAACTCCTGCGCGAGTTTAAATTCCTAAAAGATGTCGAAAAACCTCGTGTAAATGTCGAAAAACAGCGTGCGGCGGAGCTGGGGGATCGAAGTGAAAATGCGGAGTATCATGCGGCGAAAGAGAAACTGCGTCATATCGATAAACGACTTTTTTATCTCAATTCGATGATTCAAAAAGCCCAAATGATTGATCCCTCATTACTCGATCACTCCCGCGCCCATTTCGGTGCAACGATCACGATTATGGATGTGAACACGGAGGCGGAATTTACCTATACGATTTGCGGAACATTGGAAAGTGAACCCGAAAACGGACTTATTTCGGTTCACTCACCACTCGCACGTGCAATGCTGGGAAAAGAGGAGGGGGACGAATTTAGCGTCTATCTCCCAAATGGAAGAAAGAGCTATGAAGTGAGTTCAATTACCTATATTGATATCTTTTCACTCAAGAAAAATCTGCGCAGTGAAAAAGAGTATAGTTTTCATTGATCCTATTTGATCTCAATTTTTTTTGAGGTTTTTTTCCCCGTTTTGGGAACGGTTATTTTTAAAACCCCGTTGGTTGATGCAGCGGTAATTGTTTCAAGATTAGCATCCTCAGGGAGCGAAAAACTTTGATTGAATTGCCGATACGATTTTTTCGACCCCTCTTTATTCTCCGATTCCTCTTTGCGTTCTCCCGAAATCATTAATCTATTTCCTGATGTTTCGATGGAAATATCTTTTTTATCCATCCCCGGCAGATCAATACTGATGAGGTACGCTTTATCACTCTCTTTCATGGATGAGGAACTGTAGGGAGAAATCATGCGGGGATAAGGGCGTTCGAAAAATCGTTCCATATCCTCCATATTCCAAAATGCACACCGTTCATCACACGGTTTTTCCGATTTGGATTGTGAAGTGGATACGGCCGCTGTTGCTACTAAAGGGACAGCGCACATTAGAACTAAAACAGATTTTGAGAAAGTCATAGGTGAACCTCCAAGAAATAATTTTAGGGTGTAAATGTAAACTCATTTTGTAAATAGAGGGTAAATTAAGGGGGCGCTTGATTAGCCTTTGGTATAATCGCGTTACTATTATTATTTTACTAAGGAAACTGCCGTGAGCACTCCCCTTCCAGACATCGAAAAAGTTCTAAAACAGCATAAATTGTCAATGGACGATTATGCCCATATTAAAAAAATCCTCGGACGCGAACCGAACCTCGTAGAAATCGGGATTTTTTCGGCCATGTGGAGTGAACACTGCAGTTATAAATCGTCTAAAAAACATTTGAGCGGTTTTCCGACTAAAGCGCCGTGGGTTATTCAAGGACCGGGTGAAAACGCAGGTGTCATCGATATCGGCGGCGGATATGCGGCGGTTTTCAAAATGGAGAGCCATAACCATCCGAGTTTTATCGAACCGTATCAAGGGGCTGCAACCGGTGTCGGCGGGATTATGCGTGACGTATTTACGATGGGTGCACGCCCGATTGCCAACCTCAATGCTCTCCGTTTCGGAAACGTATTGAACAAAGATGATATCAGTGCCCATCAGCGCTATTTGGTACGCGGTGTCGTATCGGGTATCGGCGGATACGGTAACTGTATGGGAGTCCCGACGATCGGCGGTGAGACGAGTTTCGATGAGTGCTACAACGGGAATATCCTCGTAAATGCCTTTACACTAGGGCTTGCAAAAAGCGATGAGATTTTCTACGGAAAAGCGGAAGGGATCGGCAATCCGGTTATCTACGTCGGATCTAAAACAGGACGAGATGGTCTCGGCGGAGCGGTTATGAGTTCGGATAGCTTTACCGAAGCGTCTAAAGGGCTTCGTCCTACGGTACAAGTGGGTGATCCGTTTACTGAAAAACTCCTTCTCGAAGCGTGTTTGGAACTTTTCAAAACCGATTACGTCGTCGGTATTCAGGATATGGGAGCTGCGGGGCTTACCTCTAGTTCGTTTGAGATGGCGGGACGTTCAGGCAGCGGTATGATTATGCATCTCGACAAAGTTCCTGCTCGTGAAGAGGGGATGATGCCGTATGAGTTTATGCTCTCCGAATCCCAAGAGCGTATGCTCATTTGTGCGAAAAAAGGGTCAGAACAAGCGATCATCGATATTTTCGAAAAATGGGATCTGGACTGCGCCGTGATCGGTGAAGTAACGGCGACGGGAAATATGGAGCTTTTCTGGCACGGTGAAAAATGTGCTGAGGTTCCGGTTGATCCGGTGAGTGAAGAAGCTCCGGTGTTGGATCGTCCGATGAGCCGCCCTGCGTATCTCGATGAGATTGTAAAAGTTAAACTTTCCGATTTCGAAGCGGTTGATAATCAAAAAGCGTTTGAAAAATTGATTGCTTCTATGGAAGTGGTGGATAAGCATTGGATTTATGAGCAATACGATTCAATGGTACAAACCAATACGGTTAAAAAAGGGGGCGAGCTCGATGCCTCCGTTATCCGCATCAAAGAAAACGGCGTAGCATTGGCGATGAGTGCCGATTGTAACGTTCGCTACTGCTATATCGATCCGAAAGCCGGAGCGGCGGCAGCGGTTATCGAGAGCGGTCGTAACGTTGCAATGAGCGGTGCAACCCCTAAAGCGATTACCGACTGTCTTAACTATGGTAATCCTGAAAACCCTGAAGTGATGTGGCAGTTCGGTCAAGGGTGTTTGGGAATCAAAGAGGCATGTGCTGAGTTGAATACTCCGGTTATCGGTGGAAATGTATCCCTCTACAATGAAACCAACGGAAAATCGGTATTCCCGACTCCATCTATCGCGATGGTTGGGGTAAATGAGGATCAAAATAAAGTATTGATGTCTGCTTTCCAAAAAGAAGGGAATGTACTCTATATAGTTGGTGAAAGCCGTTCGGAATTCGGCGGATCACTCTATATGAAAGAGCTTTACAATGTTGTAGCGGGAACGATTCCGGCTATCGATTATAATAAAGAACGTGCTCTTTGGAACCTCGTTATCGAAGCGAATAAAAAAGGGCTCCTTGCAGCGGCAAAGGATTGTAGCTCAGGCGGCGCGGCAATCGCACTTGCTAAAATGGCGTGTGTAAGCGATAAGGGGGTGAATGCCTCTATTACCGTTACGGATTCTCGTGATATTTTTGCGGAGAGTATGTCACGCGCAATCATTGAAGTTGCACCTGAAAACTGCAAGCCGTTTGAAGCGATGGTTGGATCTTTGGGATGTGAAAAAATCGGAACAGTTGGCGGCGATACTTTTACCCTTAATGATGTCTCCATGAGACTTCCTGAGATGCAAAATATTTACTACAATACTTTCAAAAATGTCATCGAAGGTGACCTGTAATTCTTCGTCATACCGTACTTGATACGGTATCTTTTTATTCTTTATGGATTCCGTGTCGTGGCACGGAATGACAGAAAAAATTCTACTTTCTTTCTTCTAATTTGGAACACTTTTTGCATGCTGTACTGTATGAAAAAGCTACTCAGAAAAATATTTCGAATCCGTCCGAAAAACTATTGCGAATACTATATTACTAACCTTAGCTATCGTTGCGGAGAGTAAAAAGAAGAGAGCGAGAGTTTTCCCGCAAAAAGGGGAAGGAAGTTATTCTTGTAAGCGCTCGATAGAGGCACCGAGTGCACGTAGTTTTTGCTCCAAATTTTCATATCCGCGATCGAGGTGATAGATACGGTGGACGTTTGTTGTCCCCTCAGCCGCCATGGCTGCAAGAACCAATGCACTCGACGCTCTTAGATCGGTTGCCATAACATCGGCACCTACGAGTTCGCACGGCCCGATAACGGTTGCGGTGTGTCCGCTGAGTTTGATTTCGGCTCCAAGACGCTGCAATTCACTGACATGCATGAAACGGTTTTCAAACAGACGCTCTTCGATAGTACTGGCACCTTTCGCACGGGTAGCAAGAGCTAAGAACTGCGCTTGCATATCGGTTGGGAATGCCGGATACTCTTGGGTCACGATATCGACGTGTTTGAGCTCAGCTGCGGGATACACCGTCATGGTATTTTCACTACACTCTACACGGCATCCCATTTGCTCTAACTTTGCCGTAACGGCATCAAGATGATCCGGGCGAACACGCTCTAATGTAACAACAGAATCGGTAATCGCTGCGGCACACATATAGGTTCCTGCTTCGATACGGTCAGGGATGACTTCAAAATCGACCATATCAATTGTTTTTCCACCGGTACCGATAATGGTGAGTTCTGAGGTTCCGATTCCGGTGATGTCGATACCGCTGTCACGGAGGATTTCGCACAGTTGAACCACTTCGGGTTCTTTGGCACAATTTACGAGGACACTTTTACCGTGTGCCAATGCGGCTGCCATGACAACGTTGGCTGTTCCGGTAACAGTGATTTTATCGAAGATGATATGAGCCCCTTTGAGCCCTTCGGGTGCTACGGCATGGACGTATCCGGCATGGATAGTGATCGTAGCCCCCATTTGTTCCATCGCTTTTAGATGTAAATCGATAGGGCGCTGACCGATAGCACATCCGCCTGGAAGGGAGACTTCACAATGTCCGAAACGGGCAAGGAGCGGTCCGAGAACGAGAATCGAAGCACGCATCGTTTTCACGATATCATAATTTGCCATCGTATGGTTGACGGTTGAGGTGTCGATTTTTAGAATATGATCTTCCAAAGTATAACTTGCACCGAGGTTACCGAGGAGCTTGAGGAGTGTTTTAATGTCAGCGACTTCAGGGGTATTGCTCATAGTGATAGGATTGTGTCCCAACAACGTTAAGGTAATAAGGGGCAATGCCGCATTTTTAGCGCCGGAAATGGTAACCGTTCCGCTGAGTTTTGTAGGGCCTTGAATACGTAAATAGTTCATTTATATCCCAAATAATAAAAGTTTCATATTATAAGCTAGTTGTGGTTAAAATTATCAAAATAGAGAGATATTTGAAGGAGAAAATGTGAGTTCGGCACTGGATAGACTGAAAAACCTGACGGCACAAATCTCCAGTTATGAGTTAGAGCGCAAAAGCAACCTCAAAGCAGTCGAAGATCTTTACGCTAAATTGGGTATTGATTCGAAAGTTGAACACTTTGAGGATTTGTTTGAGTATAAAGCGGTCAACCTCTCGGGGTTATCTTTATCAGATGAGGACTTAGGGGCTATTAAAGAGGGAAAATACGCTCAAATTATTGCCATTATTTACGATAAAAATGCAAAAGTTAAAAATAAAAATGTTTCTTTAGGGTATTACGGGCGTGTTGAAAAATTAAGCCCGGAACAAAAAAAAGAGATTATCGCTTTTGTTTTAGGATGGCGTTTTGAAAAAAGTTTCCGTACATTAGAACATTATCATAATCTAATGGCTTCGCTAAAATCTTCCGTTTCAGAGTAGTGATGCTGATTTTTCTCGATACGGAAACAACGGGTTTGGAGATCAAAGACCGACTATGTGCCCTGGGAATGATTACTGAAGAGATGAATCATTTTGAATTGATTAATCCCGGTAAAAAAATCCCTCCTTCTGCCTCGGCTATTCACCATATTACGAATGAGATGGTGAGTGATGCTCCGTCGTTTTCTCAATCGATCAGTGCTGAACAACTCAAATCCCTCAATACACCGGAAAACATACTCGTATCCCATAATGCTCCGTTTGAACTCTCCATGTTAGAAAAAGAGGGGATAACCTGGCAAGGAAGCGTTATTGACACCCTAAAATGTTCCAAATCGCTCATGGACGATTTGGAAGGGTACAGCCTGCAATTTTTGCGCTATGAACTCCGATTGTATCGTGATGAAATTAGAGTCTTTGCGGAGGCCGGAATACCTATAATTGCGCATCATGCCCTCAGTGATGCCTTGCATACCCGTATGATTTTGGACTATTTGCTCGATTTGGCAGATATGGATCGTCTCATAGAAATATCGAAAAGCCATGTTTTGTTATCACGTTTACCCTTTGGAAAATACGCTAAAAAAAGGATCGAAGAGATCGCTCTCAAAGACCCTGGATATTTGAAGTGGATGAGTGAGAGTTTGATGGATATGGATGAAGATTTGCGTTACAGTATCGGCTACTATTTAAATCGATTGTGATTCATATTCTAACAAAAATAATTTTTAATATTATTTTGTGATCATTATCTGTTAGAATATTGGCAGTAAAGTTTACCGATGTATTCAAGAAGGGCGGAATCTCTGATGAAAGGCCTTAAGTCATGTTTGATTGAAACGTTTGCGCGTCATAAAATTGAATATACTCCGTATTATCTTATTGTACTGTTCACCATTAACATGCTTATTGTCGCAAGCGTATCGATTGGATTACTCTACAATATTGGATTCGAGAGACAAAAAAACCGCCTTATCGATCTTGTAGAGACGCAGAGTGTGATGATTGATATCGTTGCAAGTCAAGCTACTATAGCTCATAATATGCATTCTTCCAATACCGTTATGCGTTCTATTGCGGCGAAATTTATTCGGCAGATCAATACAAAATACCCTGCTTACGGGGGGATCGGAAGAACCGGAGAATTTGCTTTGGGGCAACGGAATGGTGGTTCCATCGGATATATTCTAAAACAACGCTACTTCGATGAAAAAAATCAGATGGATATACCCTGGAAATCAAGCTTTGGGGAACCTATGCGCCGAGCATTAAGCGGGAAAAAAGGGGCCGGTGTTTATTTGGACTATCGTGGGGTTCCTGTTCTCGCCGCTTACAAACCGATTTCTAATCTTGGATGGGGGCTTGTTGCAAAAATAGATCTTGATGAAATTCGAGCTCCATATATCAAAGCAGCAGGCTATGCATTCTTCTTTACGTTGCTTTTGGCCGTTATCGGGAGTATTGCTTTTTGGTTTTTTGTAAATCCGCTGGTCAGTGAGATTGAAGACGCTCGTCAATTTAACTGTTTGCTTATTTCTAAGTCATCGATTGGATTAGTATTGTGTACAAGCGACGGACAAATAATGAATGCAAACCAATCATTTCTAAAAATTGTGGGACGAACTCTTGAAGAAATTTTGACGTTTAACTATTTTGATCTGATTGCTGAAAAATATATTGAAGAAGAAAAAAAGCGTTTAGCGGGACTGATCCAGACCGGGTCGCTCTCCACGTGTGAGAGCTACTATATCAACAGTGATGGAGCGTTGATTCCAATCAGGCTGTCGGGTGAATTGGTGACAATGAAAAATACTCACTATCTTTGGCTGAGTATTGAGGATATACGTGATTTTAAAAAACGGGAGGCAGAACTGTTGCTTTCATCTGTCGTTTTTGAAAATTTGCAGGAAGCTATTTTTATCACCGATAGCAAGAAAATAATCATTAAGACCAACAAAGCATTTGCGGCTGTAACCGGTTTTCCGATTGAAGAAGCGTTGGGAAAATCTCCGAGTTTCCTGAAATCGGGGCGTCATGATTCTTCATTTTACGAAAAAATATTTCTGGAGATTGATGCGACCGGAACATGGCATGGGGAAATATGGAATAGACGTAAAGACGGCACAATATATCCTTCGTTACAAAGTATTTCCGCTGTGTATGATGAGAATAATAAAGTGATCCGTTATGTCTCCGTACTTACGGATATCAGTATACAAAAAGCATATGAACAGCAGCTTTATGATCACGCACATAACGATACATTGACAGGACTTCCTAATCGTCTCTATTTCGAACAAAAATTTGATCAGACACTTCTTCGTGCACAGTATACGCAGCAAAAATTTGCCTTATTTTTCATTGATCTGGACCGATTTAAAGAGATTAACGACACGATGGGGCATGATATAGGTGATTTCGTGCTCCAAACAGTTGCTAACGCTTTAAAAGATGGGGTTCGATCTGAGGATTTGGTGGCACGCTTAGGGGGAGATGAGTTTGTTGTGATTATTGCTTCGATTTCCAATAGCCATGAAGCGATTCAAATAGCCCGTCATTTGATGGAGAAAGCACAACAAGTTGTCCAGATAGATGAACATACCCTTCAGCCTTCACTCAGTATCGGTATCGCTATGTATCCTGACCACGGTACTGAACGATCCGTATTGCTAAAATGTGCTGATGAAGCGATGTATTATGCCAAGCAAAATACTCAAGAACATTACTATATGTTTTCGATTGATGAAATTTCACAGAACACTTTAAAATCATAAGTGTCAAATAATCTATGCTAAAATACCGATAATATTTAATTTTTAATGTATTGAACAATATACATGGAGGGAGAGCATTGTGAAAGTAGCTATACAATGTGATTCGCCATTGTTGCAACGTTCCTTGGAACTTTTTCTCGATGGTCATTTAAGCTCACTCCGCCAGTGCGATATTTTGATTCGGGACAAAGATATCCGTGATGAACAGCACCCTACCTTTGTTGTCGGTGTGGGTGAAACTTCCGATTTGATTAAACCATTTTCCAAAGCACAGCTGCTTCACGCGTTAAGTCAAAAATTTGATTCCAAAAAGAACAACGCAGAGATGGCTGAAGAGGAGAAGATTGTCCCTCAAGAAGACGTTGTGAGTTTCGAAATTCTGGAGCGCCATATCGAGAAATTAACACGTGAATACCAGGCAAACATCCTCAAAGCAGTACGGGCATTTTATGAAAAGTAATCCAACCATCACTAAAAAAATTATTGCGGGAAAATACAAAGGGAAAACACTGAAGCTTCCCTCTAAAGAGACGACACGAAGTTCAAAGGGGATCGTTTTAGAATCTTTTTTTAATACGCTTCAGTTTGATATTATCGATTCGGTTCTGGTGGAAGTTTTTTCCGGAAGCGGTTCGATCGGGCTCGAGGCTCTTAGTCGCGGAGCCAAAAAGATCATCTTTATGGAAAAAGATCGCGATGCGATACGAACGCTTCGAGAAAACATCGCCCAAACGGATCCGAGAGCGTGTGAAATTGTCGAAGGGGACAGTTTCAGCAATATCGTTCAGGTAAAAAAGCGTCTCTCATCACTCGGAGAGAGTGCTTTTATTTATGTCGATCCACCGTTCGCTTACCGAGAGGGGATGGAAGAGATATACGATAAAACCATTGATATGATCGCATCTTTTCCTCTGGAAATGGCAAAATTGATCATTATCGAGCATATGAGTACATTGGAGTTGCCTGACTCAATCGGCCACTTTAACCGCCTTAAATCCAAACGTTTCGGGAAAACCTCTCTTACTTATTATGCGTAAGCTATTTTTGGAATAGCCTTTGCTTAATCCTTTTATCATAAAGGATGGGCATGAGAATTTTTATACTACTTTTTTGCGTACTTACCCTCTCTCAAGCGACCCGTATCAGCGAAGTCGCTAATATCGTCGGCGTACGTGACAACCAAATTATCGGTTATTCGCTTGTTGTCGGTTTGAAAAAAACGGGTGACGGTACGACATCCAAATTTACCCTCCAATCGATCGCGAATATGCTTAAAGCGATGAACATCGATATGAATCCGGTCGATATCAAATCCAAAAACGTTGCCGCCGTCGTGGTTACGGCTAAATTTGCCCCTTTTGCCCGTCAGGGTGATGCGTTTGACGTCACCGTATCTTCTATCGGAGATGCAAAATCACTGGAGGGGGGGACATTGTTGATGACTCCTCTCAAAGGGGTGGATGGAAAAATTTACGCGCTTGCACAAGGACCGATCACTATTGGCGGTAAAAATGAAAGAGGTTCCGGTGCTGAATCGCATCCAACCGTCGGGATGGTATACGGTGGCGGTTTGGTTGAGCGTGAAATTAACCAAGATATGGCGCATCAGCAAACGGCAACCTTATCTCTAAAATCGTCTAATTTTGCTAATTCGGTTGCCATCCAAAAAGTAATAAATACCAAATACCGTTCAAATGTTGCGACAGCCGTCGATCCTAGAACGATTACGCTGCAGCTGCCTCAAAACAAATCGATGGTCGAATTTTTAGCGGAAGTACAAAGTCTCAACATTGATTATGAACAAGATCAAAAAATCATTATCAACGAGCGTACGGGGACCATTGTCGCGGGTGTCGATGTTGAGGTGAAACCGGTAGTGATTACCCAAGGGGACATCACCGTCAAAATACTTTCCCAAAATTCCGTAGCTCAACCGGCAGGAAGTGTTGTAATGGATAAGAGTCTTGTTATCGGTTTGAATGAAAATGAAGTCTATACTGAAAAAGGGACGACAACGGTTGCCAATATCGCCCGGTCGCTTCAAAAATTGGGTGCCAGCCCCAAAGAGATGATTTCAATACTGCAAGCGATGAAAAGTGCCGGAGCTATCTCGGTTGATTTGGAAGTGATCTAATGGATATTTCATCGGTTCAGTATCATAAAGCGGTTCCTACCATAGGGACGAAAGATGGGGATGCGGTTTTACGTGAGAAGACCGATCAGTTTGAAGCGATTATTGTCAAAATGATGCTTGATGAAGCGATGAAAGAGGAAAAAAACCTTTTTAATACAAACGATCCGGGAGATAAGATTTTCAAATCAATGTATCGTGAAGAGTTGTCCAATGCCAGTGCCGGAGGATTCGGATTTTCTCAAATGCTATTTGAACACCTGAGTCAAAAGGGTGTGAAAACAGGGCAATAAACTAAATTTTTAATGGCTTTGGCCGATATAGTTGTTATACATCATAAACGGATAACAAGGATTCACCATGATCTCAAGTGTGAACGGTTCACTCATTCGAGGGGCATATCAAGAGCCATCATTAAAAATTAAAGAGCAGGAGAAATCCGTGCAATCTATTACAAAACAAGGTGACACAAGCCGGATCGAAGAGCTTAAAGCTTCTATCGAAAAAGGGGAATATCGTGTCGATATCGAAGCGTTGGCCAAGCGTATCGCGCAAGAGCTGACTTAAAATCAGAGGAGTTTATGATGTTGTCTTATCAATTGCAAAGTGCTATCAAAGATCTTGAATCTCTCATCTCTTTGTCACAAGAAGATATCAATGATATCAAAGAGGCGAATCATAATTCTCAGTTTGATCGTTTGGCGATAAAAGAAGAGAAAATTAAAAATTTTGAACATAAGAAAGCGATGATCGACCGCGAAATTTCAAAACTTATGACACAGCATCCCTCACGTCCTCTCTCTGAGCTTTTGGATAATGAACAACATCAACAACTCGATTCCCTCAAAGAACACCTTTCCCTGCTTCGGGAAGTCAATCAGCAATACGCCAAAATGGTTTTAAGTGTCGGCTCATTCTACAATACACTCTTAGAAAGAGTCGTTCCGACAGAGATGAATGGTTATCAAAAAATAGTCTCTGCCGAAGCATCTTTTTTGGAAGTACGAGTATAGACTATGGCATCAATATTTAACGCATTACATATCGGATACAGCGCTCTCAACGCAGCTCAAGTTGCTATCGACACGACAGGACATAATATTGCCAATGCTGAAACCGAGGGGTATAGCCGCCAGCGTGTGGTGACGGCTGCGGCCACCCCCATCAGTATCGATCCGGGACAGCGGGGGAACGGGGTACAAATCACTGAAATTACCCGTATCTTTGATAAATTCGTTTCCGATCGCTATATGAGCGCATCGCAAAATAAAGAGTATTCCGATACATTGAAAAAAAATCTCGAAGAGCTTTCCACCTATTTTCCTGAAATCGATAATGTCGGGATCAAAAAGGATATGCAAAACTATTTTGACATGTGGCAGTCACTTGCAAATAATCCAAATAACAGTGCTTTGAAAGTAGCATTGGCACAGCAGACACAAACTTTGACGCAGCATATAAATGAAACCCGTTTTCAGATAACCAAATTACAAGGCTCTTTAAACGATCAGCTGGAAGTCAATATTAATGAAGTCAACAGTATCGGAAAGCAGATTGCCGAACTTAACAAATCGATCAATGAAGCGGAAGCCGGCGGTATCAATAATGCGAATGACCTGCGTGATCAGCGAAACAAACTGGAAATGACACTTTCAAAGCTCATCGGTTCCAAAGTTTTAGTCGGGGGAGTGGGAAGCCGAAATGATATTGATAGAAATATCGCTATCGAAGAGGGGAGTTATACGATCCAAGCCGGAGGATTTAACCTCGTTGACGGAATCAGTTTCCATCCGATCGGTGTCGATAATCTAAGTAATAAAAATGGTTATAACGATCTTTATTATGAACGGCAAGATGGTGTAAGAATTCCGTTTGCGAGTAATATTACTGGGGGAAAAGTAGGAGCAATTTTAGAGCTTCGTGGTTCTATTATCGGTGAGAACGGTGAATTTGAAGATGGTTTTTTACAAGAAACCGTGAATAACCTGGATACTTTTGCCCGTGGAATGATTGAATCAACGAACAATTTGTATGCGCAAAGCGCCACATCGCAGATGCGTTCCAATCCAATGAGTTTTTCGGCCAACCAGCCGTTGATGAATACGGATGAGAATTTTAATACCGGTACATTCGATGTGGTTGTGTACGATATCGATGGCCAAGAGATTAGCAGACGTTCGATCACCATCGATGATATGACCGTCATTTCCGGTGCGAGTGGTGGGGTTGTTGAACAATTCGCCGCCTCGAAGGATGACAATAGTGATAACAATGCACTTAATGATATTGATGACATTTTAAATGCAAGTTTTGTCTCCAATGTTTTTCAAATAGATTTGAAACCGGGATTTGAATCACAAGGGTATACTTTTGCAATCGAAGATCAGGGGACAAATTTTGCCGGTGTGACCGGAGTGAATCGTTTTCTTGATGGTTATGATGCTAAAGATATTGCTCTTAACAGCGACTTTAAAAATGATCCGACACAAATAAGAGGCTATAAATCTCCGGAGGATGGAGATAATCAAGCGGCTTTAGATATGGTAGAACTCCAGTTTTCTTCCCTGGTATTTAAAAATGGGACCAATCTCTCTTCAGATACGTTGTACGGCTATTTTGATCGATTGGTGACGAATGTAGGGACACAAACGAATTCAGCTATCCAGAGAAATGAGTCGATTACGGCACAATACAATGCAATCAAGCAAGAGTACGATTCGGTGAGCAAAGTCAGTATGGATGAGGAATTGGCCAATTTGATCCGTTATCAAACTTCATACGGGGCAGCCGCGAAAATTATTACGACGATTGATGAGATGATGACAACCTTGTTAGGTATTAAGGCCTAATGCCTCTATTTAGTATTGCCGCGCTGGTTGGGGTAATCTTTTTCTCCTTTATCGGACCGTTGCTTTATACGGTCGATCCTTTGTTGTTGGACGCTAACGCTATTTTGCTTTCACCGTCGATGGACCATTGGTTCGGAACCGACAGATTGGGACGCGATTTGTTGTCCCGGTTGATGGAAGGGGGGCAGGTGTCGCTGTTAATCGGATTTTCCAGTGCTCTTATTTCTACCTTGATCGGGTTGCTGTACGGTGTGAGTGCGGCATTATTGCGCGGAGGATTTGATAAACTTTTTATCGTTATTGTGGATCTATTTTTAACGTTTCCGACCCTCTTTTTACTTTTGACGCTTGTGAGTTATGTCAATGCATCGATTTGGATTTTGGTGTTGATTATTTCCATTACAGGATGGATGGGGACGGCACGGCTTATTCGTTCCGAGAGTTTTGCCCTTGCGTCTAAACCGTTTATCCGTATATTGGACATTGCAAATGTCCATCCGCTCAAAGTTATTTTCAAATACTACGCTCCGCTTCTCGCTCCGATCGTATTGGTCAGTTTTACTTTCGGGGTAGGGGGAGCGATTCTGGCTGAATCAGGGCTTTCATTTTTAGGTTTGGGGATCGTTGCACCGCAGATGAGCTGGGGGAGTATTCTCAGCGGCGGTAAAGAGGTGATCGATATTGCATGGTGGGTAAGTTTCTTCCCCGGCCTCATGATCTTTATCGTCACTTTTGCGCTGATGAATATTTCCAATGCACTACAGACAAAAATGAATCAAAAAGAGGTAAGGTAAGCTTTAACCCTGTTTCAAAAGGGATTCGGCCGCTTTGAGGGCATCGGGGAAGGGGAGATCGACGTCAGGACATCCGCTCTCCATACACTCGCTGCATCCTCGCCCCGCGTCGGTCCGTTTACGGATCGCTTCGGCGTCGTTTCCGACCTCTTTCATCGCTTCGATAATCTCATCAAACATGATGTTTTGACACGCGCATACTTTCATCTCAGTATATGCCCTACGAATTTGGACATATTATTGAGGATTTTACCGCCGCGACGGAAGCCTAAGCCGCATGCTTCGTAGGCGAAAAAGACTCCGGCTTGGTAGCTGTTTCCTTGAGGATCACGTGGAAATTCGACGTACTCTTGGTAAATGGGTTTAAAGTTACCGTAAGGCCCGTCATTGGCTTCGATCACAGAGCCTGAGACATCCATAATCCGTACATTCGCCCCTTCGCGTCCGAACATACGTTTCTCTACCTGTTGTGTCCCTTTGAGAGGCTCGAACGACGTTTTGAGCAGATAGGGGGAATCTGGAAACAGGTCGCAAAGAATTTTCATCATCCCTTTGGATTGAAAGAGGAGTGTGTAGGCGGGATTGAGGATAATCGCTTTTTGATTTTGCATAATGGTAGTAAGCTGGGTTGCAAGTTCGCTCTCTTCGATGGCGATATCTTCCCACGGGTAGAGTTTGAACCAATATTCATAGGGCTCTTCCGCACTGTCATAAATCCCCTCATCGTCAAATTTAACACCGCCGAGGGGTTCGAATCCCGTCTCAAATCCGGCATCGATGGCCATTTGTTGTAACAAACGAACGGTCTGTTCCTCTTCGATATTGCCGCTGATGGAACTAAAGAGAATTTTCCATCCATCGTAGTGCTTCTCGAATCCTTCGGGATCGTCAAAAAGGGTAACAAGTCGGCGGAAGTTATCGCTGATAGCCTCATAGACGTTGTTAAACTGACGCTCTTCATCCATGCCGTTATGTTTGAGCAGTGCCCACTGTAAAATAGCAGTTTCAAAAAGGGACGTCGGGGTATCGGCATTAAACTCGATCAGTTTTATCGGTGCTCCGCCGATTCCGCCGGCGAGGTCGAATCGTCCGTAGAGATGCCAGTGTACATCGTTTTCCCAGCTTTTTTTAATCGGTTCAATCAGATTGAAAGGGATGCCGAGATCGAAAAAGAGGTTGTTGTCGATAACGTGCTGGGCAGCACGGGTATACATATCGTAGAGTTCATTGACCGCTTCGTAGTACGCTTCGGCTTCAGCATCGCTGAGTACAACCAGCTCGTTGGCAATATATTTAGTAGTATCGCTATCCGTATGCCATCCGAATCCGAATTCTTCTAAGGTACGGTCATCTATCGCTTTGATGCTTTGGAGGGAGACCATACTCATCCTCCGAAACTGCTGCTCGAAGCAGTACTTTTAGACGCGGAATTACCAAAGAAACTTTTTTTCTGTGTATTTGATGTGGCGGTAGAAGCTCCGCCGGCAGCTGAACGGTGATAGGCAGATCGGTTGGAGGCATCTTGGTGTCTTTGAACATTTTTGTTATTCATTAACGCATTTCCGATCATGTTACCCAATAATGCTCCCCCCGCGGCGGCAAGGATAGTTCCTGCGAGTCCCATCCCTTCACCTTGAGGTTCGGCGTTGAGCTCTGATTTTCCCTCCTCCATTTTTTTGTACTCTTGGTCGGCGAGTTCTTTCATCTCGGCTTCGCTCATGACCCGTTCATGTACGGTGCCGTTTTCATCGGTTTCTTTGATAATCGCACGGCTTGGGCCCTCTGTCGGCATCTCTTCAACGATAACGTATTTTCCGCTGCTGAGTTGTTCGACAACGAGGAATTTGTTTTGTCCTTCAGCTTGTCCGGCTGATTGTTCTTCAGGAGCGCTTTGGCATCCGCTGAGGGCACTGAGGACGATGATCCCCATGGTCCCCATCATAATATGTTTGGCTGAGGTAAAATGTTTCATGTGATAGACTCCTAACGTAATTGTTTTAAGTGGATGGTGTTGAGGTAAAATATTTTTGATGCAGATTGTTCATGAAGACCGCGAAAATCTTCAATGATAACGTCGCTTACAGAGCGGCAAAAGGCACTATCGTAATTTTTGCCGCTTTCATTGGCCGAGGTTGAATAAAGCCATCCGTACGGTTGAATCAGTCGTGCATGTTCTGGATCGTTGACATAGCGAAAGGCTTGGTTTTTGACGACAAAGGTCGTTTTTCGTGCATACCGAATACGGCGCTTGTGGATGGAGGGGATACGAATGTCTTGGCGCAAGTTTTTCAACTCTGCATAGACTTTTAAAAAGGGCTTATTTCCTGGGCGCTGTTTGATCTCTTCTAAACGGTTAGCATCTTGCGAGAGAAAACCGACAGTGGTGTCGGTTTGGGCGAGGAGGATTTTTCCCATTGATTAGGGGATGAGATAATCTTGGATAGCGTGAGGTTCCATCCAGCTGTCATCTTGCATGTGTGACATTGCTTCGATTGCGGCTCGGGCTGCACTGAGCGTCGTGAAATACGGGGTTCCCATACGTAATACGATTTGGCGGATCTGCTCGGCATCTTTTTTTGAGGTTTTGTTATCGGAAGTGTTGATAGCCAGAGAAATTTCTCCGTTTTTCATGACATCTTCAATATTTGGACGCCCCTCGCTGATTTTAAGAACCGCTTCACATGGGATTCCTGCTGCTTCAATCGCCTTTTGGGTTCCGCGTGTTGCCACAAGTTTGAATCCTTGTTTGTGCAATCCGCGTGCGATTTCAGGAGCATGGACTTTATCCATTTCGATAAACGAGAGAAAACACGTTCCCGATGTCGGAATTTTATTTCCGGCTGCTAGCTGGCTTTTTGCGAAGCTCACGCCAAAATTTTGGCTGATACCCATAACTTCTCCGGTCGATTTCATCTCTGGAGAGAGAACCAAGTCGGCGCCGTAGAGTTTGTTGAACGGGAATACCGCTTCTTTGATCGCTACGTGCCCTTTGAGACGTGGTTTCAATAGACCGTCCGCTTCCATAACGATGTTGTAGTTGTCGTAGAATTTCAACGCATTGCGTAATGTGTCGCCGAGCATAACGCGGGTAGCGACTTTTGCCAACGGCATTCCGGTTGCTTTGGAAACAAACGGTACGGTGCGGGATGCACGAGGGTTAACTTCGATGAGGTAAACTTCGTTTTGGTAGATCGCGTATTGGATATTGAGCAACCCGATTACACCGAGCCCCAAGGCGATTTTTTTCGTTTGTTGTTCAACTTGCGCTTGAATCTCAGCACTAAGGCTCACCGGAGGGAGCGAACAGGCACTGTCTCCCGAGTGAATCCCTGCTTCTTCGATGTGCTGCATGACCGAACCGATATAGACCTCTGTACCGTCGGAGATCGCATCCACATCGAGCTCAACTGCTTGATCGAGGAATTTATCGACGAGAACCGGAGAGTCGTTACTGACCGATACCGCTACATCCATATAGGTACGGAGTTCATCTTCGTTGTAGACGATACGCATAGCCCGTCCGCCTAAGACGTATGAGGGACGTACGAGTACCGGATAACCGAGCTTGTTAGCGATCTCAAATGCCCCTTCTTTAGTCATTGATAGACCGTTTTCCGGTTGTTTGAGCCCTTGTTCTACAACGAATGCGGAGAATTTTTCACGGTTTTCCGCCAAGTCGATGACTTCCGCCGAAGTCCCCGCGATTTTGGCACCGATTTCGTGGAGGCCGTTTGCAAGTTTTAGCGGTGTCTGTCCTCCGAAGTGGACGATGATCCCATCAGGCTGCTCCGCTTCGACGATAGAGCGGACATGTTCGAAATCGATCGGTTCGAAGTAGAGAACATCAGAGGTATCGTAGTCGGTCGAGACGGTTTCAGGGTTACAGTTGACCATGATCGTCTCGATCCCCATCTCTTTGAGGGCGAACGAAGCGTGAACACAGCAATAGTCAAACTCAATCCCCTGACCGATACGGTTTGGTCCGCCGCCGAGGATCATCACTTTTTTCTTGTCGCTTTGACGCGGTGTTTGAAGTCCGAGGCGAGTGATGTTGGTGGTTGAATAGAGATACGGGGTCAATGAACCAAACTCTGCTGCACAGGTATCGACTTCGTTGTATTCGAATGCGATTGCAAGGGCTTTGCGAGCATTATAGACATCACTCTCTTTTGCACTGCCGCCGTTTTGAGTGATCAATTTTGCGATCATTTTATCGGAGAACCCTTCGGTTTTGAGGCGGCGAAGTTGAGGTTCATCTGTAAGTGTTGCTGTTGAGATAGTTTTCTCTTGAGCGATAATTTCTTCGATTTGGGTTAGGAACCACGGGTCGATTTTAGAGAGTTCAAAAATTTCCTCTTTTGAAAGCCCCATACGGAAACCCTGTCCTACATAGAGGATACGCTCCGCATTCGGGCGACGAATTTCGTGTTTGACAAATTCGAGATCGCCCTCAATTGGGTCGAATCCGCTCAGACCCGTCTCAAGTGAACAAAGGGCTTTTTGAACCGATTCTTTAAAAGTACGGCCGATCGCCATCGCCTCACCGACCGATTTCATACTGGTGGTAAGCGTCGATTCGGCTTCTGGGAATTTTTCAAAGGTGAAGCGTGGGACTTTGGTAACGATGTAGTCGATGACCGGCTCAAACGCCGCAGGAGTGCCTGTAATGTCGTTGGTGATCTCATCGAGAGTGAAACCTACCGCAAGAAGGGTTGCTACTTTGGCGATCGGATAACCGGTTGCTTTGGATGCAAGTGCCGATGAACGGGATACCCGTGGATTCATCTCGATGACGATCATCCGTCCGGTTGCCGGATTGACGGAGAACTGTACATTCGATCCTCCGGTATCGACACCGATTTCTCTTAGAATCGCAAACGATGCGTCACGCATACGCTGATACTCTTTATCGGTCAAGGTGAGAGCAGGGGCAACGGTGATGGAGTCTCCAGTATGGACACCCATCGGGTCGAAATTTTCGATCGAACAAACGATGATACAGTTATCGTTACGGTCACGGATAACCTCCATCTCGTACTCTTTCCATCCCAAAAGCGACTCTTCGATCAAGATTTCAGTGATCGGAGACTCATCAAGCCCGCGCTGTGCGAGAAGTTTGAATTCATCGATGTTGTACGCAACACCGCTTCCACCGCCCGCAAGGGTATACGACGCACGGATAATGATTGGGAAGCCAATCGCTTCCGCTGCGGCTAAGGCTTCTTCCATGTTGTAGGCATAACGGGAGATAGGGAGGTCCATCCCGATTTTAACCATGCACTCTTTGAACGCTTGACGGTCTTCTCCCTTTTTGATAGCACTTGGATTGGCACCGAGAAATTCGATCCCTTCCAACATCCCAAGTTCATGCATTTTCATCGCGGCATTAAGAGCCGTTTGCCCCCCCATGGTAGGGAGGATAGCGTCAACCTTCTCTTTTTTGATAATCTCGGCAATAATTTCGGGCTTGATAGGTTCGATGTAGGTACGATCGGCAAATTCGGGGTCGGTCATGATGGTTGCCGGATTCGAGTTAATCAAAACTACGCGGTAGCCCAGCTCTTTGAGCGTCTTGACCGCTTGTGTCCCTGAGTAGTCAAATTCACAGGCTTGACCGATGACGATCGGGCCTGATCCGATGAGTAATATCGTTTTGATGTCGTCGCGTTTTGGCATTGAGACCCCTCGTCATAAAAATTTTATTATTATAGACGAGAAGCACTTAAAATCCGATTACAGCGGTTATCTTATCTGTGTAATGACGTGGAAATAAGCGGGATTTTTGCCGTAAAAATAAGGTTCGATTACCGCACTTTGATAACCGCTTGCTTTGGTGATGGAGACTACTTTTCCAACCTTTAGCCCTGCCATAAAAATACGATCCAATCCAGAAGTGAGCACTTCATCTCCCACGGAAATCGGAATCCATGTGGGAATAAATTCGACGATTAAACGGCGTCCGTTATTGCCGCGAACAATCCCCGGTGCCTGTGACGCTCCTACATTAACGGCATAAGAACTTTTCACATCCCCGTTGAGCAATGCTATAGGACGTTTATTATTGGAAACGACAATTCCTGCGGCATAGCCGCGATAGAGGAGGCCATACACTTTTTTGGGATCGAATTTCTCCATTTCTATCCATACACGGTGCGGATCGCCGAAACGAACATACGAAAGGGTACGGACTAAATGGGTTTGCGGGGTAGTTTGGAAGCTGCTGTTGTGCTCTTGAAGCAATTTCTGGTACTCATCGGCTATTTGATGAAGGTTTAAAAGCTCTTGTTCATAAAAACGATTTTTTTGGCGAAGATCTTGAATCGTTGCTTGCTGATTAAAATGTTCATCTACGGTGTGCTGAATGGATTCTACACTATCTCGATACGATGATTTAAGGGCAAGATTCAGATGAATGATTGGAGATTGGAACAACGGGGTAAAATAGAGTGCGCCACCCACCAAAAGGGCGAGTAGGGCAAGAACGGATAACGTCTGTTTATTCATTGTCGAAGAGTTCGTGGAGTTGATCGATCTCTTCTAAGGCACGTCCGGTTCCGCGAGCAACGCACAGGAGTGGTTCATCCGCAACGTAAACCGGAATTTTTATGATTTCCGAGAGATATTTATCGAGTTGGCGGATCAATGCTCCCCCTCCGGTAAGGATAACACCGTTATTGACAATATCACCGGCCAAATCCGGCGGCATGTTTTCGAGTACATCACGGAGAGCTTCAAGGATCTCTTTAAGAGGATCGCGCATGGCTTCACGGGCATCTTCACTGGAGAGTTCGATTGAAGTGAGAAGACCCTCAACCTGGTCACGTCCGTTGATGATCATTTTAAGTTCTTGTGCGAGCGGCATTGCCGTACCGATATTGATTTTGATATCTTCAGCGATACGTTCACCGATTAGGAGATTGTATTTGCGTTTGACATAATCCATGATCGCACGGTCGATTTTATCTCCGGCAACGCGGATCGAGCGACAAAGGACCAAACCACCCAATGAGATAACACCGATTTCAGTCGTTCCGCCGCCGATATCGACGATAATATTCCCTTTGGGCTCACGAATATCAATCCCTGCACCGATTGCGGCTGCCATAGGTTCATCAATCAAATACACTTCTCTCGCACCCGCACTCATCGCCGATTCGCGTACCGCTTTACGTTCAACCTGTGTCAGTCCATAAGGGATACAGATGATAATGCGGGGACTGATAAGGCTGCTCCGTCCGTGCGCTTTTTCGATAAATTTACGGATCATTTTTTCGGTCATATCGAAATCGGCGATAACGCCGTCTCTCATAGGGCGAATCGCTTTGATATTGCCCGGAGTTTTTCCGACCATCTCTTTGGCTTCACGACCGACGGCTAATACTCTTTGTTGGCCGTATTTTTCCATTTTTACCGCAACGACGGAGGGTTCATCGATAATGATCCCTCTTCCTTTTGCAATGACAATGGTATTGGCTGTCCCTAAATCGATAGAGAGATCGTTTGAAAACATTCCGATAAGTTTATTAAATAGCATGGACTCTCCTAGGCACTTTTTTGATTCGGTTTTTTGATATAAACAGGCTGTGTATTTTTTTCTACGACATCTTTGGTGATAATCACCTCATACCCTTTGTATTCAGGAAGTTCATACATGGTATCACCCATGATCTCTTCCATGATCGCACGAAGTCCGCGTGCTCCTGTTTTACGTGCTAATGCTTTGGTGGCAATTGCCGTTAGGGCTTCTTCTTCAAAAGAGAGTTCAACATCGTCGATCGCAAACAGTTTTGTATATTGTTTTACCAAACAGTTTTTCGGTTCGGTGAGGATTCTCACCATCTCCTCTTCGGTGATTTTGTTCAGCGATGCGATAATCGGCAAGCGCCCGATAAGCTCAGGAATGAGTCCATAGCTTACAAGATCATCCGGCTCAACGTTTTCAAAGCTGTCATCGATGTCGGTAGTGCTCCGTTTGTCATGGCCGAATCCCATGACATTGTTCCCTTTTTTACGTTCTAAGATTTGACCAAGACCGTCAAATGCTCCGCCGCAGATAAAAAGAATTCCCGATGTATCGATTTGGATGAAATCTTGATTCGGGTGTTTGCGTCCCCCTTTAGGAGGGATATTGACGACGGCACCTTCGATGATTTTGAGAAGTGCCTGCTGTACCCCTTCTCCCGATACATCACGGGTGATAGAGCGGTTTTCGCTCATTCGGGAAATTTTATCGATTTCGTCGATAAAAACGATCCCCTGTTGTGCACGTTCAACGTCACCGTCTGCCGCCTGGAGGAGTTTTGTGAGAATGTTTTCGACATCTTCACCGACGTATCCCGCTTCGGTAAGACTGGTGGCGTCAGCGATAGCGATCGGGACGTTTAGGACCCGTGCGATGGTTTGCGCCATCAGCGTTTTACCGCTTCCGGTCGGTCCGATGAGCAAAACATTCGATTTGGCAATTTCGGTTTCATCTTCCACATCCGTGTGTTTGAAAATGCGTTTGTAATGGTTGTAAACGGCAACGGAGAGGAGTTTACGTGCGCGTTGCTGACCGATAATGTACTGCCCTAAAAAGGTATTGAGCTCTTTGGGGGTTAAAAGCTCAGTGCTTTTGTGCTCATGGGGAATACTGTTGTCTCCCTCGGAGTCTCCGAACATAATCTTATAAGCGGAAAAGACACAATTTTTACAGATATAAACATTGTTTCCGGCGATGAGCGGATTGTGATCGCTCTCCTGAGCGTCACAGAAACTGCAATGGCGGTGAATCATGATTGATTCCTTTCATACGGGATACCCCGTTTGGTGTTGACAATAAAGGTACAAAGATTTTTAACGAATTCGCTTGTAGCGCTTTCAAGCAAGGCCGCGGCCTGCTCTTGGAGCGGTTTTCCCGATTCGAACAATTCACGATACGCACTACGGAGCGCATCGATGTCGCTTCGTTCGACATGGCGGCGTAAACCGTTGAGATTCAAGCCGCGCAGGACCGCACGATTCCCTTCTGCCAAACAATAGGGAGGGACGTCTTGAGAAAGAGCAGATGCCCCTGCGATCATTGCATAATCGCCGATTTTGACAAACTGATGGACCGGAGTCATTCCGCCGATAACAGCGTAATTACCCATCTCGACATGTCCCGCCAACGTCGCGGCATTGGCAAGGATACAATGGTCCCCGATAATAACGTCGTGACCCAAGTGAACGTATCCCATAAAGAGATTGTGGTTTCCTACGACCGTTTTACCGCCGCCGCCGGCAGTACCGGGGTTAAAGAGGGTGAATTCACGGATTTTGTTGTAATCGCCGATGATAAGTTCAACTTCTTCACCTGCGTATTTTAAATCTTGGGGTACCGATCCAAGGACGGCATGAGAAAAAATCTCGTTGTACTCACCGATCGTTGTATTGCCGTAAATACACGTGCCCTGTGCGATTTTTGTCCCTTTCCCGATTTTTGATTTACCGGAGATAAAGCAAAAAGCCCCTACTTCTACATCGGGTCCGATGATAGCACCCTCTTCGATAATAGCCTGTGGTGAGATTAGACTCATACGACCTACTTGTCCACGATCATGGCTTTGAGTTCGGCTTCAGAGACGAGGGTGTCATCCACGTACGCTTTTCCCTCCAGCACCCAAATCGAGCCTTTGTGTTTAACCACATTCATTCGGTATTCCAAACGATCTCCAGGGCGTACCGGAGCACGGAATTTGGCACCGTCGATACTCATAAAATAGACGACTTTTTGTGCCGCTTCTTCTTCGGTCATATCCATGCTTTGGAACGCCAATATTCCTCCGGCTTGCGCCATCCCCTCTAAAATCATAACGCCAGGATAGATCGGATGGCCTGGAAAATGCCCTTCGAAGATCTGTTCGCCGATGGTGACGTTTTTATAGCCGATAAGGGACTCATTAGGAGTCAATGCGGTGACGCGGTCGACAAGGAGAAAAGGAAATCGGTGAGGTAAAATTTTTTGAATTTGAATCACATCTATCATATTATTGGACACCTTAGGGTAAAAAATCGCCCAATTTTACCGTAAAATCGGTTAATCAATGATAATGAGTTTCTCTTTTGTGTCGTCGTAGGTTTTGGTTTCTAATATGAGATTGATTTTAGCGGTTGGAATCACATCGACAACCATGATAGCCGAGGTATTAAAGGGACTTTGGGTGAGGTGTGAGCGCAAGGCGATTTCGATATCGATACTCGGCGGAGAAAACATTAATGCTTTAACATTTGCATAATCAAGGTGTGTGAGGGCATTGAAAGTTTCGCAGGTGATAAAGCGGACCTCTTCGCGGTTGAGGTAAAACTGTCCATTAATCTCAAAATCAATTTTTCCCTCGGTGGTCGTACGGCTGATTGTGGAGTAAAAGAGGGGATAGGATGGGATAACGCAACCGCCCGATTTTACCGAAGCACGCACGAGGCGGTAGTTCAAAAAACGTTCTTTGACGATGCGGTAGGGAGTGTTTTGTTCTTCGAGTTCCATCCGTTTCGTATAGAGTTCAAGTCGCTCTTCAATCGAGGCGGGGAGAATCTGGTTGGAAAGAGGGGAGAACATCTCATCCATCAGCCGATGCTGCTGATCACGCTGCATCGTGAGACCATAGATACATCCGCAGTAATCCTGACGATAGAGCTGTTCTTCTTTGCTGACACGGCTTTGATCGTTCGTTCCCCCGTTTTTGCGGTAATCGAAAGCAATAAATTCTACACCGTGGGAAGTATGAAACGCTTCACCGCTGCGGATCAGCTGCTCTTGGGATTTCTTGGGGCTGACGAGAAGGGTGGTGGTCATGGAACGTTCACCGAGTTCGAGTGCTTTATGGGCACTTACTTCAAAACGTTTATCAAAGCATACTTCACAGCGCGCCCCTTTTTCGGGTTCTTTTTCAAGCCCCCGAACGGCATTTATCCAGTTTTCATAATCATAAGGCCCTTCTATGAGCTCAATCCCCAGTTTTTTGCAGCTTCGCATAACGTCTAAAAGGCGGAGGCGGTATTCGCTGTAGGGGTGGATATTGGGGTCATAGAAGAACCCGACGAGTTTTTCATCGGGGTATTCGTGCTGCAACTTCTCGATAAAGAAATGGGAATCGACGCTGCAGCAGATATGGACGAGCATAGTTAAAAGCCTTTGAAAAGTTTTTGAAAAGTGCGGTTCACTGCACGTGGGCTTTCCGCCGAGGACATTGTGCCCCTTGCGGGTAAAACTCAGCGTTAGCGTAGATACATGGGCTTTGCTCATGTGTCGTTTTGAAATTAATTCTTCTCTGCGAGAATTTCTACACTTTCGATGGTGTCGCGCATTTGGATGCTGTCAAGAACCGCCATTGATTCTGCATCATCGCTTTCGATACCGCCGAAAACGGTATGAACACCGTCAAGATGAGGAGTGCTTACGAAACAGATAAAGAATTGGCTTCCGCCGGTATTCGGGCCCGCATGCGCCATAGAGAGAGCACCTTTGACGTGACGGTGTTTGTTGAGAGCCGTTTCACATGGGATAGCCCAACCCGGTCCGCCTGTACCGGTGCCGTGAGGACATCCGCCTTGCGCCATGAACCCCGGGATTACGCGGTGAAAGTTAAGACCGTTGTAAAAGCCGTCATTTACGAGTGCAGCAAAGTTGGCAACCGTATTTGGGGTTTCATCATTATAGAGTTTGATCCACATAACCCCTTTTGCCGTAGTCATTTTTGCCCACTGGTAGCTTGCGAGCTCTTCAGCGGTAGCGTTGTAATTTTTAAGTTCTTTGCGTCCGAACATGAATGTGATCCTTGGAGGAAATTTTTGAAATTATAGTAGAT
This sequence comes from Sulfuricurvum sp., assembly GCF_049587615.1. GTDB lineage: Bacteria > Campylobacterota > Campylobacteria > Campylobacterales > Sulfurimonadaceae > Sulfuricurvum. Next base: position 48,562 of record NZ_JBAVEF010000020.1, on the reverse strand, counting down.
CATTCTTAACCAATCGGTTGTAATCGGTTATAATAGAGCGAATTAATTACTCGGGGGTCGTATGGAATCATGGTTGCAGCGCCGGCTGTCTGATATCTCTCTACGCGATCTCAATTTTTATACGATTGTTTTCATTTTACTTTTCACGGTTATTTTTTCCTCTCTTTTGATTTACGATGAGTATCGGCAGTTTGCACTGGCTTCGGATACGACCTTATTCGGAGTACGAGGTGATCCTCATGCTCTCAAGGGAAGGCTCATTAAAATCATTGTCGAAATCGCTACCCTCGCGTTGATTTTATTCGGGTTTATTATCGGGATCTCTAAAATAGTCAGCAGTATGATTGCCCGGGATATGGAACGGTTCATGGATTTTTTTGAAGCGGCTCATGAAAAGATGGCATCGATTGACAAGGAAGAACTTTATTTTAGCGAATTCAAACGTATGGCAGGTTATGCCAACGAAATGGCAGTGACTCTCCAGGAACAAAAAGAATCGTTACAAGAACTTAATGCCGGATTGGAAGAGAGAGTCCGTTTTAAAACCCAGGTGCTTCAACAAAAAAATGAAGCATTGGAAAAAGAGCAGCGTTTTTCACAAGGATTGCTGGAATCGCACAAGCAATTTATCCGCTACGCCATTCACGAAACCCATACTCCGCTCTCGGTCATAATGGCAAATATCGAGTTATTTTCAATGAATGAGGGGCGTAACCGTTATCTGGCCAAAATCGAAGCGGCCGTCAAAAATATTTTTAGTATTTACGATGATCTGAGTTATTTGGTGAAAAAAGATCAGATCGAGTACCCTAAAAAAGCGATTGATTTAGGAGAATATGTTGAAAAGCGGCTGGAGTTTTTCGATGAGGTTGCCCATTTTTCGAATCTCTCTTTTGAATACGTCAAGCTTCCTCACCCCGCATGGATCTTTTTTAATGAGACAAAACTTCAGCGTGTCATCGATAACAATCTGACCAATGCGATCAAATACACCAAAAGCGGCGAAGTGATTCATGTCGGGATTGAAGACAATGTGGAACAATGTATGTTTTGGATCGAGAGCCGTTCAGAAAAAATTCTTGACGCACAAAAGATTTTTGAGGCATACTATCGGGAACGTAAGAAAACGGATGGATTTGGTCTTGGGCTGAGTTTGGTTAAATCGATCTGTGACGAGGACGGGGTCGAAATTAAAACGTTTTCCGATACCCAGTCCACACGTTTTGAATATGTATTTAAAAAGGGAAGCGGTGAAAATCTTCTTACTTGAAGATGAGCCTATGCTCAGCGAAGCGATTCATGAATACTTGCTTTCATTAGGACATCGTGTCGCACTCTGTGATAACGGTACACAAGCGTTTGAGCGGCTGAAAGATGAGACGTTCGATTTGTTAATCCTCGATATCAATGTTCCCGGGATGAATGGGTTGGAACTCTTGGAAGCGCTTCATACCTTTAAAGTCCGTACTCCGGCGATTTACATCAGTGCCCTCGTTGACATCGAAGGGATCAGTCGCGCGTATGATCTAGGATGTTATGATTATCTAAAAAAACCGTTTCATCTCAAAGAACTCTCCTTGCGGATTGATAAAGTGATGCAAAGTTGTACTCTTCCCAGAAATCATCTTCGCCTTTCACACAGTTACAGTTATGATGCTTCTACATCCACATTGATGTGTGAAAACGTAACACATCCGTTAACCAAAAGACAGCTGCAAATCATTGATTTATTGGCACGTAATCGGGGGCGGGTCGTTGATTTTGATCAATTTAGAACCTATGTCTGGGACGAAGAGTACGTGGATAATGCAACGATTCGGGCTGAAGTGAGCCGTTTGAAAAAAAGCCTCAAAGAAGACTTCATCCAAAATATTCGGGCATTAGGTTACATGATCGATATTCACCGCAGCCATTGATGTTACTTTTCTATACATTTGCCCCTATTAATTTTCATTTTTAACGATAAATTTTTCTAATTTAACGATTGCTACGTTCGTGCTACGTTTTGTTTTCATAATGACAGTGTGAAAAACTAGTTCAAGGAGTGAGAATGAGAGGTATAGTATCTCTGTCGCTTGTAGCGTCGGCTTTGGTTGTCAATGCTTTTGGCGCCGATGATTTGGCCGGAATGTTCAAAGAAGGGAAAGCAAGCGGACAAATCCGTGCTTTCTATATTGATCGTGATTATTCGGGAGGAGCTACCGTTCATAGAGACGGGCTTTCTCTCGGGGGTTACTTGAAGTATGAAACGGGTGCATGGAATGGACTGAGTCTGGGTGCGGCATTCTATACAACTAACAAACTGGACAGTAAAAGTTCCGTCGCTGGCGAGAATGATACCACTCTCTTCGGTGCAAATGGAGAGAACGAGACATACCTGGGTGAAGCGTATGTACAGTATAAAAACGGTAACACGGCATTCAAAGCAGGGCGTCAAAAATTGGATACCCCAATGGCAGGGAGCGATGACGCACGTATGCTTCCCAATCTTTTTGAAGCGTATGTCCTCAGTAATACCGATGTAAAAGATACGACGTTAATCGCAGCACATGTCACCAAATTTGCAGCGGGAACGTTTGCCAATGCTTATAACTTTACAAGTGGGGTATCAGGCCAAACGTTAGCATTGACTTCTGGTTACAGCGGTGTGGCAAATGCTACCAACTATGTCGGACAATTTACGGATATGGGTGAATACGCTATCGGTGAAAATACCGGTGGAGTGAGTGTTGCAGCCGCTGTATATACAGGCATCAAAGGGCTTAAACTTCAAGTATGGGATTACTATGCCCATGACATCTTGAACGCAGTGTATGCGGAAGCTAACTATGGATGGTCTTACTCAAGCGGTGTAGCTCCGTATGTGGCAGCGCAATGGATTAATGAACGCGATGTCGGTTCTAACAGTGTAACGGACAAAATCGATAGCGATTTTATCGCGGCTAAAGCAGGGGTAAAAGTAGCGAACTTTGACGTATACGGTGCGGTTTCACATAACAGCAAAAATGCCGATGCGGCTATCAACGGCGGAACCATCACTCCATGGGGCGGAATGCCGGCGTATACACAAGGGATGGTTACGCGGCACCAGTTTTTGGCGGGGACTGATGCGTGGAAACTTGCAGGAACTTATGACTGGAAAGATTCCGGCATCAACTTGACCACGGGAATATATTACTCCTCTTTTGATATGGATGCTTTAAATGATTATGGCACTGACCATTCTTGGACTGCAACCGAAGCAGGATTTGATATCATATACAATCCACAAGCGATCAAAAATCTCCAATTGCGTCTTCGTGGAAATTTCCCGCGTGATTTTAAAGAGACAAGCGACGGTGTTGGAACCGGTTGGGACGAATACCGCGTTATCGCAAACTATAACTTTTAAAGGAGGTTAACTTATGAAACAAGAGATGGTTGATCGTATTAAAAACGATCCTGATTTTATTCATCTTGTCAAAACACGTAGCAAATTTGCTTGGACATTGACAATCGTTATGTTGGTGATCTATTTTGGCTTTGTATTGGTGATCGCATTTGATCCTTCACTTTTGGGTACTCCACTTTCTGCGGGGTCCGTGACCACGGTCGGGATTCCGGTCGGTGTAGGTGTCATTGTCAGTGCGTTTATTCTTACCGGGATTTACGTTCGTCGTGCAAACAGCGAGTTCGATGATCTAACCGCTAAAATTAAAAATAAAGCTAAGGGAGAGTGATGAAAACGTTATTGATGGTACTTCTCTCTTCTTTTGCGGCGTTCGCAGGTGACGCACTGAGCGGTGAAGTTGAAAAACAAGCATTGAACATGTCAGCAATTATTATGTTCTTAATCTTTGTAGGGGCAACTCTCGGGATTACCTATTGGGCGGCAAAACGTACCAAAACGGCAAAAGATTTCTATACGGCCGGCGGAGGGATCACAGGGTTCCAAAACGGTATGGCGATCGCCGGGGATTATATGTCTGCGGCATCGTTTTTGGGGATTTCAGCCCTCGTTTATGCGAAAGGGTATGACGGTTTGATCTACTCGATCGGATTCTTGGTCGGTTGGCCGATTATTTTGTTTATGGTGGCTGAACAGCTCCGTAACCTCGGTAAATACACATTCGCGGACGTTGCATCGTACCGTTTGCGTCAAACCCCTATCCGTACTTTGGCGGCATTCGGTTCGATCTTGACGGTTGTATTGTATTTGATCGCTCAAATGGTAGGGGCTGGAAAACTGATTCAACTCCTTTTCGGTTTGGATTATGAGATCGCCGTTATCCTTGTCGGTGTATTGATGATTCTCTACGTAACGTTCGGGGGAATGCTCGCAACAACATGGGTTCAAATCATTAAAGCGTTCTTGCTCCTCTCAGGTGCGACGTTTATGGCTATTGCGGTTATGGCTCACTATAACTTTAACTTCGAATCCTTGTTCGCAACTGCGGTACAAATGAAAGAGACAACCTCTATTATGGCTCCGGGCGGATTGGTCAGTGATCCGATTTCTGCGATCTCTTTGGGTATTGCGTTGATGTTCGGTACAGCGGGTCTTCCGCATATTCTTATGCGCTTTTTCACTGTTAGTGATGCAAAAGAAGCACGTAAGTCGGTTTTCTATGCGACAGGGTTTATCGGGTATTTTTATATCTTGACCTTCATCATCGGTTTCGGTGCGATTGTTATGGTATTTCAAAACCCGCAATATCTTGACCTTGCAAAACAAGCGGTAGACGGCGGAGCTCCGATCCTCGGCGGTGATAACATGGCAGCGATTCACTTGAGCCATGCAGTAGGCGGCGATTTCTTCCTCGGATTTATCTCAGCCGTTGCGTTTGCAACCATCCTCGCGGTTGTTTCCGGTCTTACATTGGCCGGTGCATCTGCAATATCCCATGATTTGTATGCGAGTGTTATCCGTAAAGGTAAAGCGGATGGAATGATGGAGATGAAAGTTTCTAAAATCTCAACGGTTATTTTAGGTATCGTAGCAATTTACCTCGGTATCGCGTTTGAAGATCAAAATATCGCGTTCATGGTCGGATTGGCGTTTGCGATTGCGGCAAGTGCGAACTTCCCGATTTTGTTCCTCTCTATGTATTGGTCAAAACTTACCACTCGCGGTGCATTGCTCGGCGGATCACTCGGGTTATTGACAGCGGCAGTTCTTGTGGTACTTGGGCCGACCGTTTGGGTAGACGTTTTAGGAAATGCGGAAGCAATTTTCCCTTACAAATATCCGGCTCTTTTCTCAGTGAGTGCAGCGTTTATCGGAATCTGGTTCTTCTCGATTACCGATAGTAGTGAAAACTCACGCAAAGAAGAAGAGGCGTACGAAGCACAATACATCCGAAGCCAAACCGGTATCGGTGCTGAAGGTGCAGTAGAACATTGATTTGAACGCCGAAGGATCATATGCCCCTTCGGCTACGCTAGCCGCTATGGCACTGAAGCTTGCCCTGTGCAGGGCAGATTTCTTTCATCGAATTAGGAGTTACCTTTGAGTCTGTTTGACCAAAAAGCACTATTGATGTCGATCCACCCTTTCGACCTTTTAGGCGAGAGGATGATCGAAAAACTGATGACCCAGATGGATATTGCCTATTATCCCAAAGAGACGGTATTAATCGCTCCGAGGGTGAGGGCAGAATCGCTCTACATCATCATCAAAGGTATTGTCAACGAGAGTATTGACGGTGAACTCCAAAACGTCTATGGGGAGCGCGACAGCTTTGACGCCAACTCCCTCATATACGGTAATACCCAAAGCACCTTTAGTGTCGCCGAAGATCTTATCTGCTACGAACTCCCCAAAGAATCTTTCCTCAATCTCCTCCAAGATGTCGAACCGTTTCAAAACTACTTTATGCAAGATTTCATTACCAAACATCAAAACCTTAAAGAACGACAGCACCAAAGTGAACTGACACCGTTTATGGTTTCCCGTGTCGATGAAATCTATCTCCATTCTCCGTGTTTCGTTGAGGCAAATTCCGCTATACGTGAAGCACTCCAAAAAATGGCGGATCAGAATGGCAATGTTATTTTGGTTCGTGATGGGGAGAGAGTGGGAATCGTAACCGATACGAACCTTCGTGAGAAAGTTTTGTTGGCGGATAAGAGCAGCCGTGATCCGATCGGTGAAATCGCAACGTACGGTTTGATTACGATCGAGCGGAGCGATTTTTTATTCAATGCGCTGCTTTTGTTTACCAAACACGGTGTTAAACGGCTGGTTGTTACGGAGGGGGATAAAATCGTCGGGACTTTGGAACAGCTTGATCTGCTGAGCCATTTTGCCAACCATACCCATCTGATTGCGGCATCGATTGATCGTTCTACGAGTATCGACGAACTTCAAAACGCTCAACGTTCATTGACCCACCTTGTCCGATCCTTGACGACTAAAGGGGTTCGGGTACGGTACGTTTCCAAGCTCGTCAGTGAACTGAATGCCAAGGTGTATCGAAAAGTATTCGAGATGGTCGTTCCTCCATCACTTCAAGATAAATGTGCTTTGATCGTGATGGGAAGCGAAGGCCGGGGGGAGCAGATTCTCCGTAGCGATCAAGATAACGGTCTGATCATTCGTGATGGCGAAGACGAGACTGTTTTTGAACCTTACATGGTGCAATTCAGCGAGTACCTGCTTCAGTTGGGATTTCCGAAATGCAGCGGTAATGTTATGGTTTCGAACCCCTATTGGCGACATACCGTATCGGGATACCAAAAGTTGATCGCAGGATGGCTTGATACCCTTAATGAAGAGTCGTTGATGGGACTCTCAATTTTTATGGATGCTCATTGCGTAGCCGGGGACGAAAAACTATTGGAAGCGTGTCGAGAGTCGTTGTTAACGCAGTTTGAAGGGAGAAGCGATATGCTGGCTCACCTTGCAAAATCGGTTTTGGCTTTTGAAACCCCCTTGAGTCTATTCTCAGGCTTCGTTTTGGGGCGTGCCGAGCATGAAAGTGAATTTGATATTAAAAAGGGGGGGATTTTCGCCATCGTCCACGGTATCCGAATCCTCTCTTTGGAGCATAAAATCATACAGACCAATACAACGGAGCGGATCAAAGAGCTTAATAATATCGGATTGTTTGATAAACGATTCGCCAGTGAATTGATCGAAGCGTATGATACCTTATTGAGCATACGGCTCCGTTTTATCCTTGCGCAAAAGCAGGGGAGTGATGAACAAAATTACGTTAATCCTAAACTGCTGAGTAAAGCCGAGAGAGACTTGCTCAAAGATGCGTTTAAAATCGTCAATACCTTTAAAAAGTTTCTCACCTACCATTTCCATTTGGGAATGGTGGTTTGATGTTCGCTTCGATCAAACGTGCATGGAACCGTCGTGGACTAAACGACGAAAATTATGCATGGATGTTTGAGCCGTACAGCGGAGATGAAGTGGTCGTTTTCGATACAGAAACGACAGGTTTGGACACCAAAAAAGATGCGGTACTCAGCATCGGTGCGGTGAAGGTCAAAGGGGATCGTATTTTGACCTCGGAAAGTTTTGAAATTTTTTTAAAACCATCCAAGGAAATCAGCGTAGAGAGCATCAAAATTCACCATATCCGGCCGTGTGATTTGGAACATGCACTTGAACCGTTAGAAGGGGCAAAAAAGTTTCTCGAATTTATCGGAAATCGCCCTCTGGTAGGGTATTATTTAGAGTTTGATATGGCGATGATGAATCGCCTGATCAAGCCGTGGCTTGGGTGTGAACTTCCCCATAAACAGATTGAGATTTCAGGGCTTTATTTTGATAAAAAAATTGCTTTGATTCCTCAAGGAAACATTGATTTACGCTTCGATACAATCCTCAAAGATTTGAACATTCCGAGGATGGGACAGCATAACGCATTGAACGACGCAATTATGACCGCAATGGTCTATATAAAATTAAAAAACACACTTAAACTACACTAAGGAGCCTTAACTATGAGTGATATCGTAAAACCAATTTTTCAACCGAACCGTGAGTTTGCTAAAAATGCCCGTATTAAAAATATGTGTGAGTATCATGATTTGCAAACATGGGCACAAGAGGATTATGAGGGATTCTGGGGACATTTTGCGAATGAGAAAATCGACTGGTTTTCACCGTACACCCAAGTGCTCGATGAGAGCAACGCGCCGTTTTACAAATGGTTCGTGAACGGAAAACTTAACGTTGCCCACCAATGTATCGACCGTCATCTCTCTTCACGCAAAAACAAAGCGGCGATTATATTTGAGGGCGACCGTGGTGATAAACAAATCATTACTTACCTTGAACTCTATTACAACGTCAATAAATTTGCGAATCTTCTTAAAAACGAGTTTGGTGTCAAAAAAGGTGACCGCGTTGTTATCTATATGCCGATGATTCCTGAAGCAGCGTACGCGATGCTCGCATGTGCCCGTATCGGTGCGATCCACTCGATCGTTTTCGGCGGATTCTCGTCTGAAGCATTGAAAGACCGTATCGAAGATGCGGAAGCAAAATTGGTCATTACCGCTGATGGAGCGTATCGCAAAGATAAACCGTACATGCTCAAACCGGTTGTTGACCAAGCGATCGATGAGAAATCTCCTGTTGAGAAAGTTCTCGTCGTCGAGCGTAATAATGAAGACATCACTTGGGTAGCGGGACGCGACTATTCGTACAACGAACTCATCAAGTCTCAATCGAGCATTTGCGAAGCGGAAGTTATGGACGCCGAAGATCCTCTTTTCCTCCTTTACACATCCGGTTCTACCGGAAAACCAAAAGGGGTTCAACACAACTCTGCAGGGTATATCCTCTGGGCACAAATGACGATGGAATGGGTATTCGACGTCAAAGAGAACGACACCTACTGGTGTACGGCAGACGTCGGCTGGATTACCGGACACACCTATATCGTTTATGGACCACTCGCGATGGGTGCGACGACGGTAATGTTCGAAGGGGTTCCGACCTATCCGGATGCGGGACGTCCGTGGAAAATGGTCGAAGAGTACAAAATCAACCAATTCTATACCGCTCCGACTGCGATCCGCGTATTGCACAAAATGGGCGAAGATGAGCCGGCAAAATACGATCTCAGCTCTCTAAAAGTCCTCGGAACCGTCGGTGAGCCGATCGACCCTCCGGCATGGAAATGGTACTACGAAGCCGTCGGCGGAAGCAAATGCGCGATCGTCGATACCTACTGGCAAACCGAGACGGGGGGACATATCGTCTCTCCATTGCCGGGTGCGACACCGATCAAACCTGCCTGTGCGACCTTCCCGCTTCCGGGGATCATCGCTGAGATCCTTGATCCTCAAACGGGTGAAAAGGTCGCACCAGGAGAGGGTGGTTATATGTGTGTAACCCGTCCTTGGCCGTCTATGATCCGCGGAATCTGGGGCGATCCTGAGCGTTTCGTGAAATCGTATTTCGGTGATGTCAAAAAAGAGGGACAACCGGTCTACTTCACGGGTGACGGCGCAATCTATGACGAAGAGGGATACATTACGATCACGGGACGTACCGATGACGTTATCAACGTTTCGGGTCACCGCATGGGAACTGCCGAAGTTGAAGCGGCATGTAAAAAACACCCTAACGTCGCTGAAGTAGCCGTCGTCGGTAAACCGCACGATATCAAAGGTGAGGGGATCTTTGCCTACATCGTCCTCAAAGGCGACGACACCGTCGGCGAAGAGATGAAAATGGTCAAAGAGATCAACAAAGTGATCATGAAAGAGATCGGTAACATCGCTATCTGTGATGACATCGTTTTCGTTCCGGGCTTGCCGAAAACACGTTCAGGAAAAATCATGCGCCGTATCCTTCGCTCTATTGCAAAAGGCGAAGCGATCACTCAGGATATCTCAACGCTCGAAGATCCAAGTATCGTTGCGACGATCGAAACGAAAGTCAAAGGGTAAGTTTTACAATAGTAAAAAATATGTTATAATTTTTTCGTGAGTATAGCTTTGTTGTAGTTAATGGAGCGGCAATGGTCGAGGGAGTAATTACCCCTCGGCCTTTTTTTTTGCCCTCCAAAAACTACAACAAGGGGGACTTAGTGGATAAGCTTATACTCACACTACTGCTTATGTGCATCTTTGCACCTATGCTCAATTGAGTGTAGCCAAGGGGTTTGCTCCCCTTGCCCCCCCAATTTTCTAGTATCGTCTAAGCCCCTTTATGCCATAATCGCTTACTTACAAGGGAGTTCTTATGGCCGCAGGTTCAACGATCTACAAAGCACAACTCAGTATCGCCGATATGGATCGCAACTACTACGAAACTCATGAGATCACATTAGCCCAGCACCCCTCGGAGACCGATCAGCGTCTTATGATCCGACTTGTATCCTTCGCTCTCAATGCTTCTGATCGTCTCGTCATTACCAAAGGGATCGGGGGAGACGACGAACCCGAACTGTGGGAGAAAGATTACAGCGGCGATATCGTACTGTGGATCGATCTGGGACAGATGGATGAAAAACGGTTGCGCAAAGCGTGCGGGCGATCGGAACGGGTGATCGTCTATACCTACAACCTCAAGAGTGCTACGGCGTGGTGGCGTCAATACGGCGCGACGTTTGCACGGTTTAAAAATCTCAGCGTCATCCATCTGCATGCGGAGGGGATAGAGAAACTCTGCGAAAGATCGATGCGGCTGCAATGCAATATCAGCGACGGTGAGCTCAGCTTTCACAGCGATCGCGGCGATGTGACGATAACGCAGGAACAATGGCAATAAAAAACTCTTTTTCTATTTTATTACCTTAAATCCTTCCTCATCATTTTACAATCTTCTTCTAAATGCCAACCTAATATTGTTAAAAATTAATATTTTTAGAAAACAATAAGGTCACACTCCTTATAATGCTCATCACAAAATAATCACAATTACTTATAAAGATATTACTTGATTGCATTAGCTTTTTTTATGTTTGTTTCAACCATGGTTTCATGGATTGATGCTCGCTATTCGCTTATTCCAGATAAGTTCATCCTTCCTGCAATTGTACTGCTAGGTTTAATAATGGCGATAGAAGGGTATCTGGATAGTAATCACATTTTGGCAGTGATCCTTATAATTGTGATATTTTTAATACCGATCGTACTTAATCTCCCTTTTGGAGGGGGTGATTTGCGTTTTGGAGCATTTTGCGCATTATTTTTGGGATTGGAACCGTTAGGATATTTTCTTGGATTGGCAGGGATTGTTCATTTGATCATTATGGCATTGTTACGCAAACGTGAGTTTGGATTCGCTCCGGCGATGAGTATTGCATCTCTTGTCGTATATGGAGCTGTTCATGCGTAGGGGTTCTGTCGCTATTGTTCCCTTATTGTTTGCCCTTATGCTCTTTTTCTGGTTTATGTGGTTTTTGGGAGGGGAAAATGATTCTCTTCATGAAATCAATAATGTTGAAAATTTGCAGCATATTCAAGAAGAGTTGATTATATCAGCGACACAGCAATACATCGTGTTACAACAGAATGGGATGAGTGAAGCGGAGGCTAAAGCTTCGGTCAACACTTATGTGACCCATATGATGAAACTCAATAAGATCCAAGAGTAGGAACAATGATGATAAAAAGAATAGGGATAGGTGCGCTCTTATTGACATCTATTATTTATGCTCAAACGGCTACAACAGAGACTATCTTTCATCCTCTGGGGAATTCTCTTGGCAAAGATATACACGGGAATGAGCTTTATAAGCAACAAGTGACGATCTCAACAACCAATTATGAAGTCAATACCTTTTGGAATCGTTTTTTTGATCCTGAAAATAAAACAAGAAGCTTTACTCAGATTAAAACTACAGCCACTGCACAGTTGAGCGTCGAAGCCTCTTCGGCCTGCTCTATCGCAGGAAAAGGAGAACTTGCCTCGCAGGGGTGTTCAGGACAAAAACCATTTTTGGTAAATGATGTATCCGTAGCCGGACTTGCTAATGAAGCCAGTGTCAGTTTGATGTTTCAACCGGTTTATAAGGATGCCGGCACTCCTACAGGATTATACACAGACACATCGGCGGATGCAATGATCTATCCGCTTGATATTCAACGAGATGAAGATTATTACAAAAATGATGTGCCATTAGGTGCGAAAAAATCGTTTTCCAGCTTTTTTTCAGAGATTTTCCAGTTTTTCTTCTCTTTTTTTGGTTTTACATCTCAAAATAGTACAGATTATCTAGACTCTCCTGTGGTCAAAATTGACAATGTTACATCTGCAGATGATGAACGTCAGCGTTATAGAGCCAATATTATTGCTGGGGTACAACAGAAGTATTTAATGTCGACGGGTACAGATCTTCATCCAGGCTTGTTATACACACCTGTTTCTCTTCTCCATTATAAGCAAAAAAACAAAGAAGAAAATGTTGCCAGTTGTCAATCAGCGTTTTGGCCGATGACCATGATGTGTCGCATAATGACTGGATTCACATCAATGTTTTTTAATACAACATTATTGAAAAAAAATACATCCGGAAGTGCGGTTAAATCTGACCTTATTACCCTTGATACGGAAAATGCGTTGCTCGCGCTAGCGGGTAAAATAACGCCGGCAAAAGTGCAGACGACGGCTACTTCTGCACCTACCTCATTGTTTTCAGGCATGTTCAACTGGATGAGCAAAATGATGAGCATGATGTTCGGTACAACTACGGTGACTGCTACTACCCCTGTTTACTCAGAAACAAATTATCAGTTTACAGACGCGGAAGCAATGACAATGACATTAGCGGTAACAAAGGATGGCGGGGCAACGGTTGACCGTTTTGAGACTTTTAAACTCATGGGGATTCATTCGACGAATGCTGCTCAGGGGAGTGGTGATGAGACGTGTACCGTAGAAAAAAAGGAAACAACGTATTCTTTCTTTTTCCCGACAGGTACCGCGACAACGTATGAAACATTTTACAAATCAAAAGGAAGTACTGCGACTGCTTGGTCTATGAAGTTACAGACAGGTGGATTTATATTTATGCCAACATACACGACGTATAACACCCATCAATTATGGGTGTCATGGTGTGCCGGAAAAGGGGTAGGTGGTTCTTCTGTTGATGGAGGTAAAACGTATACGGTAAAAAGTTATAACAATAACGGTATAGGCTTGGGCCGGGGATTAATACTGGATCTTAAAAAAATTACGCTCAAGCCTACGGATCCGCTCAGCACAACACAGATTAAATTGATAACTGTAACACACTAAAGGTAGCCTATGATCATTGCATACGTTTCGACAATCGAAAAAGAGTGTTTTACTCGTTTAAGAGAGTTTTTTGACGATGTCGTCAACTTGAATAGAATTGACGAGTTTATCAGTTTTTATGCTTCGCATCGTAATCGGGATATTGTCCTCATTTACCGTGTCGAATCCATGACTGAGTTAGAAATGCTTCACCAGATTAATTTCAGCAATAATATTTATATTATTGTTATCGGTCCTGATGATATTAACCTATCCTTACGCGCCGGCAAGATGGGAGTTGATAAATACATCAGCCGAAGTGACGTCAATCCCGAAGCGATCAAACAAATGGTTGCCCACTCTCAAAGCGTCATAAAAGAGCGTCGGGGAAAAAGCAATATCGCCGTCTTTACCGGTATCAGTGGCGGAGTGGGGACAACGACTATCACGATGAACTTAGCGGCGATGGTAGCGGCTAAGCATCCGGAAAAAAATGTTCTCTTTTTGGATTTTTCTTACACCAAATCGGTATCTAATCTTTTTTTTGATGCTTTTCAACCTCAAAAAAATATCATCGATATTGCGTCGTTAGCCCGTTTGGATTTGGAAGATTTGTTTGCTAATGGCTTAATGAAATATGATAAAAATCTTTTTTTTATTCCGGGAATTCAGCGTCATACCGATCGTGAAACCTTGGAAAAAGCGGAAAATATTCAACGCTTTTTGGCCTTTATTACGTTTGCGAAACAATTTTTTGATCTTATTTTGATCGATGTGGGAATGTTTGAAGATGTTGAACTCGAGATTGATATCCAAGAGATCGCCGATCAGATTTTTGTCGTTACCGAACTGAATATTCCAGCCATGTCGATTTTGAAAACCTACATCGATATTATCGATAAAAGCGGCTGGTACAGCAAAACTCATATTCTTGTCAATCGTGAAGATTCGTTTGGCACCGTGACCCAAGATGAGGCAACGATGATCCTCTCCAAAGATTCCCGTCATAAATTTGAAGTCGATTTTACCCTCCCCAATGATGCCAAACATTTACGTCCCTGTTGGAATGAGGCGATGCTGGTGTGTGAAGAGTTTCCGGAGAGCAACTTCGTTAAACGACTTGAAATGATGATCGATCGTTATTTTTTCACTACGTCGATGGAACAGGTAACTGAAACCAAAAAACCGCTCAATCCCCTTTGGACTAAGGTGAAACAATGGCTTTAAAAGAGAAGATGCTTCGGCGCACTGCACAGATTGCCCAAACCGTTATTCAACATTCTCAAGATATTACTCTAGAAGATGAGGAAATGGTGCAAGGATGTCAGGTTTTTTGTTTTCCGATGCTGTATCAAAACAATGATTATCTGGAGTTGGCTTATACTATTTACGATACTTTTATCGAAAAGCTCAATCCTAAAATCCAGCTCACTGAAAAAATGATTCGTGAAGTAATTGCGCGACATATTGCCGAGTACAGCCTTCCCAAAGCAAATTTAAAAAATGAGATTATTGAATTGATTGTCGATAATCTCCTTTATTATGGCCCAATTTCGGCGATTATACGCAATGCGGGACATGATCTGAATGATATTATCATCAACACCAAAGATTATATTGATGTCATTTATGGCGGACAAACCATTATAACTCCCTTTAGATTCCGCTCAGAAATGGAACTGCGTCGTATTATCAATCGAATGCTCAGTGAATCGAACCGCAAAATCGATGAGTCCCATCCTATTGCGTCGGCCAAACTTGCAGATGGTTCACGTATAGAGGTTCAAATTCCCCCGGTTGCAGCCAATGTGGATCGAGAAGGTAAACCAGGTTCGTACGTCACCATCCGTAAATTCCGTGAGATCCCTTTATTGTTCGAGTCGATGCTGGATGGGGCGCAAATGGATTTAAAAATAGCCTATTTTCTGTTGAAAGCAGTACAGGGAAAGCTCAATATTGTCGTATCGGGGGGAACTTCGAGTGGAAAAACCACTTTTTTGAATGCGATTACCCGTTTTATTGATGAAGGGGACCAGCTTTTAACGATTGAAGATACTAAAGAGATGAAACCGCAAATGCCCTGCCACAGCATTAGGTCATTTGAAGCTCGCATGGAGAACGAGGAGGGGGTCGGGGCGATTACGATCGAGCAGTTACTGCGTACTGCCCTGCGATCGAGCCCTCGGCGGATTATTGTAGGGGAATGCCGCGGGCCTGAGATCGTCACGATGCTGAATGCGATGAATACAGGTCATCCCGGGTCAATGACGACCGTCCATGCCGACGATACGAAAGAGGCGATTATTCGTATTGAAAATATGTTTTTGGAGGCGCGTCCAAGTGCTAACATGACCTTTGTCCGTTCTCAAATTATCAGTGCGGTGGATTTGGTAATTCAGCTGGTTCGTTTTCCCGATGGCCGGCGTCGTGTTGTCAAAATCTCAGAACCCGAAAAGAGAATGGAAGAGAACGGTATCGTCTCGATGCTGGATATTTTTGAATTTAAACGCAATTCCTTTAATGGAAATCCGACGGATTCAAACGGAACATTTAATGCGGTGAGTGCACCGGTACGATCAATAAACAAAATGGCACAAAATGGTGTGGAGATCGAGAAAAAGATTTTTGACCCCGATTTTATTGTTACCAAAGACATGCTGATTGGCGAGTTAAAAAGTTTTCATCCCAGTAGAATGTGCGGATGGGAAGATCATTATTTAAGTGAAATTATCAAAAACAGTTATCAAGAAGGGAAAAGCATTTTGGAACGATGGCCGAATTTGAAATGATGACGATCTATCTTGTTTTTGCCTTTTTATCGCTCTTAGCGGCGACAACAGTGTATTGGTTTGGCATTGAGATGTACCATTACCTCCGTTTGGTACGGCTTAAAAATATGGTTGCGGATTCGTATGGAAATGAGCATGGATCCTTGGATATCAATACAGAGGATAGCGATCTCAATGTATGGGAACAACGGATACAGAGAATGTTGAGGTTGGCCGGTTTGGAGATTAAGTCCTGGCAGTTGTATGCGATTACTCTACTGGTGTCGGCTGTTTTTGGTACAGGTTTTGTCCTCTTTCTGCAGCATTGGTTGGGATTGATAATCGGTGTTTTTGCGGGGATCGGTGTCGTCATTATGGTGTTAAACGGAAAAAAAATGGGACGAAAAATCGAATTCAACCGTTCTTTTAGTATCGCCATTTCTGTCCTTGTTAAAATGATGCGTAATGGTATTGGATTCGAACAGGCGTTGAATAAATCAGTAATGACATCGAATTCCGTGATGTTTCGAACCATTTTTGAACGCTTTTTACATGAGAAAAATCGTATCGGCGAAATCGAAGCATTTGAGAATATGAATCGTCATATCGATTCAAAAGAGCTCCGTATTTTTGCTCTTGCTGTCAAAATCGGTCGTGAGAGCGGAGGGCACTTCTCGGCAACACTGGAAAAAGTGGAGGAGACCCTTCGGTACCGTAAGAAAATGCAGGACAAGGTGAGTGTCGTGACCCGTGAAGCAAGTATCGGTTCTTATATGGTGGCCTCACTCAATATCCTTTTGTATTTTATGATCGATATGAATTTTAACGGAAAAGTGAATGAGTACTTTTTGAATTCTGAATGGGGTCGTTGGCAATTATTCGGGATCGGTTTGTGGATGATTATCGGATTGGCAGTCAATCGTCTGATTACAAGGATTGAGGTATGAGTGTATTAGTGGCAGCGGCTTTTTTTGCCCTTTTGAGTGCGATAGGCGCTTTTGGATACTACGCCTACCTCACGTACCGACGCAATCGGTGGATGCAGGAAATTTTCGATGTCCAACAAATAGATATTATAGAAGATCACTCCAGTAAATTTGAGAAAATGTTCAAGCTTAAACTCACGCGTGCCGGATTGAGTAAAAAACAGTTGATTGAGGTTGCATTGGCGGGTGTTATCGGCGGTGGAGCTTTGGTGGTGCTAATTTTTATTTTGGACCTGTCATTTTTCATGAATATGCTCCTTGCTCTGGCAGCATTATCGATGGCAGTGGGAACCGCTCCATTGTATTTGGAAGAGCAGATATCGGCACGGATCAAACGTATTGAAGAAGACCTTTCGATTTTCATTGATTTGTTGATCATTATTTTAGAAGGTGGAGGGGGATTGAACAATGCGATCGATCAAGTGACGCGAGACGGTGCAAGTGTTATACGGCGTGATTTGTTGGAAGAATCAAAGTTGTTTAAAAACGAGTATGTAACCTACAGCAGTGAAATTGCGTATGACAACCTGATCCGTCGGACGGGATCAGACGCGATTGCGACCATCGTCAATTTTATGCGCCTCTCCGAAGAGACAGGAATCGGAGTCAAAACAGTTTTTGAAAATCAATCGCGCGAGATTAAAGAACAAGAGATGTTGATGATCGAAAAGAAAGCGGCAATGATGAATGTTAATTTGACGTTAATCATGTTTTTGTTTATCTTGCCGGCGATGATCGCAATGATCGCTTTTCCCATTTCGGCCGATGCACTCATGAGTGGATTATAAATAAAGGAAATGTATGAATAAGAAAAGAAATATTCTGCTTGGAGTCGGATTTTTGTCCTTGGCGATATTTGCGATAATAGTAACGGCAATGATGTATGTGATACGTGAACAAAATAGCTCCGATTCAGAAAAGAACGTTGCGGTCTATGTGGCGACAAAAAATATTGTAACAGGCCAAAAAATTACACCCGATGATATTGCACTTCGTTCACTTCCGTACGATTATGTCGGAGCTGAACCTCTCTCGATGGCGGATATTGTTGATCACTATGCCCGTGTTGATATTATGAAAAATGACTACTTGCGTTTTGAAAAGCTGAGTCTGAAGATGCCATCCATGAGTGAACCCATAGCGGATGCCCAGAAAATATTGGAGAATAATAGTTCGAAAGAGGGGGCGACGCATGATGTCATCAGTATCCCATTGAATGTTTTTAAAAATCCTGATACGTCATTGCGGGTAGGAGACCATATCGATATTGTCGGTATATCGGAATACGGTGAGGAAAAACACCAATTTGCGACGCATTATATTGCATTGAATCTTTCCGTGAGTGGATTTATGAAAGATGGTAAAAAGGTTGAAACGATTGTGTCCGTTACCATAGATGAAAAAACGCAAGCTTCGACCAAAGTCCTCGCCGATGAGATTCTTTTGGAGATGTCCCCGAAAGAGATTGGCCGTTTTTTGAGTCTTTATTATCGTTCGCAAGAACTGAATAATGATCGTTCCCATAATTCGAATAATCTCTATCAGGGACACATTTGGATGATTCAATGCAACTCTGCCGGTTCTGCTGCTGAGGAAGCACTGAAACAAAAGATGATGGCTGGGCCTACTCTCCCTCGTCACACCAAACATAATACGGTGCGGCCTTTGCCTGCTCTACCGAAATTGATAGCGTCTCCCAAGGGAATAGTCTCTTATGAACATTAAACCAAGATGGCGAAAAGGGTTCGGCCTTGCCCAAATCATGGCGATGATCATTGTGGTCATCCCAACGTTTGCCTTTATTATAACGATACTGTTTGATTACTGGACGGTGATGCAGCTGGATAATCGATTGAAACTGATGAGCCATCGCACTATTATTATTATCGATAACAACGAAACACTTGGCACCTTTTCACTCCCGGAAGCTGAAAAAACAGTCATAGCATCATTATGCCCTCCCAGTATGCCTACACTGACTTTTGTCAGGATAGGTGATATGCCAGCGGGACAAACTAAAATTGAGTCTACCCTCGCGTATGATAAATTTAATCATTTAGAAGCGAAGAGCGTGAGTTCGATCATCACGTCGTATTCGTATCGCGATCAAAATGGATCGTTTAAACAAGAATGTAAAGGAACACTGTGAAAATTCTACTGATGTTGATGGGGATAATGGTATCGCTTTGGAGCCGGGATTTGGTTGTTTTCGAAAATGAATTTCATGTTTTTACGGCAGAAAAATCGTTTAATCAGGTCGTTGTCGGGAATCAGGATGTGCTCAAAGTGACGGTTATGGACTCTTCTGCTAAGCCCAATCAAATTTTGCGCTTATTCGGCAAAAAAAGCGGAAATACCTCGCTTCTTATCCGTTATAACGACAATACCGTTGAAAATTATCAAGTCTATGTGAATCAAAATCTAGGTTTTGTCCAAAAAATGATCAATACGATTGCGCCAAAGATCACTCTTCATCGCGCAGGGGACGGTTCGACAGTTTTAGGAGGACATTTTAGTGATCCGCATCAGAAAAAAAGGGTGTATGAACTTTTATCCAATGCGGGAATTGATGCTAACAAAACCATGGATTTAAGTCAGACCAAAACAGTCGAGAAAATGATCCGTACCAAATTATACCTGGTGTCGATTGACAATGATCGTGCCGAAGAACTCGGCGGTGCAGTTGGACTCAACTATTTTGCCAAGAATGGTAAAGTAGCCATTAACTCGACAGCCAAAACGTATGCCACATTTAGCGGTTTTTTACTCGATCAGACAGGGGTATTCGCCGATACGGGCAAAGCATTGTTGGCAAATTTGAGTTTCTTGCAATCCAAAGGGGTAGCTCGAATTCTAGATGATACGGTTTTGCTCAGTACCGAGGAACAAAATGCCTCTTTTCATGTTGGCGGGCAGGTTTATATCCCCATCGGTATGACCTATAACAATAACAATTTTCCGACCATCAATTTGGAAGAAAAAGAGTATGGGTTACGTATGACAATACGTCCAAAATTTTTGGAAACAGAGGGATATATGGGGATTAATGTCGGTATCTCCGACAGTGAATTCGATATCGATCCAACCCATCGGGTACAATTGGGTGAGAATATTTATGTTCCGGCATTTAGATCAAAAAATATCACTACGGATGTTGTAGCCCAAAGCGGTCAGGTGATTGCCTTGGGAGGGCGGCTTCATACCGAATCGATGAACCAAGAAGAGAAAGTTCCATTGTTGGGTGATATTCCCCTTTTGGGTTACCTGTTTAAACGGACGGTCGACTCCAAAAAAGCAAATGATTTACTTTTCTTTTTGGTCCCTGAAATCGTCGATTCGAATAAACCCATGAATGAAGCCGATTTTTACCACACGTTCCAACATGAAGCGGATGAGATGCATGAGCTGCAATCAATAATACCACAGGCAATTCCCCCTAAACCTGTAGAAGAAGTGGTTGCAAAACCATCTGAAAGTGTTGCCGAGAGGGCTGAGGGGCGAGAGCATCAGATGGAAACGCGCAAACTTTTTCTTCGTAATAATACCTCCTCTTAAGAGCAGATGGGATGATCACGGAAGGTGAAGAAAACCTATAAGGCAATGGCCAAAAACTAATCTCAAAATATAAGCATAGCTGATAATAAGAATGGTAAAAAATAATTTGTAATTTATAATTAATAGTGATAGAATACCATCACAAAAATATCACAAAGGTTTAAAAAATGTTAAAAAATATATGGGCTCGTATTAAATCGCAAAAAGGGATGAGCGGCGTATTGGTCGCTGTATTATTGGTTGTTGTGGGCGTTGGCTTAGTTGCCGGTGTAAATACGTACATGAAAAGCGCACAAGGAAAAGTAGAAAAAGCTGGAAATGATGCTATTGATGCTGCTGTTCCTGCTGCTCCTGCCCAATAATGTCGATGCAGAGACGCCATTCGTCTCTGCTGCTACTTTTAGGATTCCGCGCTTTTTTTCTTTCTGAATTACTCCTCTCTTTATCTTTAAGTCCATTTGCATTGGCTATACTTACTCTTACAGATTTACATTATGAACGGATCAATCCATGAAACGAAAAATCGGAAAATTTAAAAGCTCTATTGCGACCCTCGAACTCCAAGACCGCGTATTACGCGAAAATACGTTGATTTTGGCAGAGCCGGGATCGGGTAAAACACATCTTGCGAATAAAATCCGTGAATTTGTTATCGAGAGCGGCATCCCGACCCTGTATCTCGATTTCTCCGATCCAACCCCGGATCAAGTTGAAGAGAAATTCAAAACCAGCAGTGATTTTCACTACATGCGTTTTGACGAGAGTGATGCGTTCAATGCTGCTTTGGATGCGGCGATTGCGGAACGACAAAACATTTATATGGCGGTCAGTCCCTCCTTTTTTGCGAGTAAACGGGATATCAAAAGCAAGCTTTCCCAAATGATGCAAAAGCGGGAGCTTTTGGACAACTATTACTACATTATGCAGGAGATTGCGAGTCTGGAAGGGTTTTACACCAAATTCGAGGACTTCATGTTTTACATTTTCGATCTCGTCAATCTGAAAAAATTCGGACTCACCTTTTTGGCGCAGCCCCATGAGATGTTTGAAAATCCCCGTATCAAACTGCTGTTTTCATTCCTTTTCGTCGGGCGCTGTACGAATGCGTACTATTACAACACGACCGTTCTAAGATCGATGGAGCCGAATACCTTCTTGTATCAGCACCGTGTCGATAACCGTTCTCTTCTCTTTAACAACATCCAAAGCGACATCGTATTTATTGACAAGTAAGCCTCTTCTTTGATTCCTCTCCCTTTTTTAATGATCCTCGCCATGATGCTCTGGGGCGGGGGATGGGCTGCTCTTAAAATTCTTACCGAAAACGTACCGTGGGAAGTGGTGACCTTTTGGCGCTTTGCCCTGATGAGTATCGCATTTTTGCCCATTTTGTGGTGGTACAAAAAACCGATCCGTATTTCTGTCCACTCTTTTGGATGGGTGAGTGCGAGCGCTTTTTTGAACGCGGTATTTATGGGATTGTCGTTTTGGGGCGTTTCGGTGGGAACGGCAGGGGCGGGAGGCGTTCTCATTACAACGCTCAGTCCGATACTCACGGTATTGATTGCCATCCTCTTTTTAGGGATGAAACCTTCCACCCGTCATGGGATCGGACTGGTTATCGGTCTGGCCGGGGGAGCGGTTATGCTCGAAGTGTGGCACAGTGAACTTCTGACGCACGGCGGAAACCTCATTTTTCTTTTGTCTGCTCTGGTCTGGGCCCTACTGACCCTCTGTGCACAGAGGTCGCGTTTGCATATTGATCCCATCCATTACTCTTTTTTATTGGGGCTGATCGCAACGATCGGGATGTTTTTTGTTGCGTATTCGCATGGAATAGGGAGTGTCGTGAACCAGGATATCCGCTTCTGGAGCGCTCTGATCTATCTGGCGGTACTGGGGCAGACGGTTGCTTCAACGATCTATTTTATCGCTTCGGGTGAGATGGGTTCGGGACGGGCAAGTTCGTACATGTTCTTGGTTCCGGTGTTTGCCTTGGTTTCAAGCTATTTTCTTTTGGATGAGATCCCCTCACTCGCCTTAGTGATCGGCGGTTTGATCAGTATGATTGCGGTCTATTTGATCAACCGCAAATAAGCTATTTTTTGTTTCTAAAGATTTCAAATTCCTCTATCGGAAGCGGTTTTGAGAAATAGTACCCCTGAATTTCATTGCATCCCTGTTCATGAAGATACTCGAGTTGGGCTATCGTCTCTACCCCCTCGGCTATCGTTTGTAAGCCCAAGCTTTTTGCCATGCTGATGATCGCGGCGACGATTGCTTTGTCTTCGGGATCAACATTGATATCTCGAACAAAGGATTGATCGATTTTGAGTTTATAGATATTGAATTTTTTGAGATAACTGAGGGAAGAATATCCGGTCCCGAAGTCATCAATGGACATTCGGATTCCCCTTTGATGCAAATCATTCATAATATTGATCGCTCTTTGCGGGTCATGCATCGCGATACTTTCCGTGAGCTCAAGTTCTAAATATTCCGGCGGCAATCCTACCTCATTGAGTATGTCAGCAACCAGTATGGGGAGGTTGAGAGAACGAAATTGGACCGCAGATAGGTTGACCGCCATTATGATTGGTCTCCTTCCCTCATCCATCCATTTTTTTGCCGTTTGTACAGCAACGCGCAATACCCATTCTCCTATCGATAAAATGGTTCCGTTCTCTTCGGCGATAGGGATAAATTCGGCCGGTGAAACGTTTCCAAAATCGGGATGGTACCATCGCAGGAGAGCTTCCGCTCCGATGATATCCTTGTTCTCAGTGGAAAATTGAGGCTGATAATGGAGCTGTAGCTGGTTTCGCTCGAGAGCGTGACGCAGTGCATTGCCCAATTCGAGGTGGCGGGAAGAATTTTTTTGCATCTCTTCGGTGAAAAAATAAAATCCGTTTCGACCCTCTTGTTTGGCATGGTACATTGCCGTATCGGCATTTTTATAGAGGGTTCCGAAATCCGTTCCGTCATTAGGATAGAGTGCGATGCCGATAGAACCGGTTACACTGAGTTCATGCATTTCGATGTGGAAAGGTGTTTTGAAGGCGTCCAAAAGTTTCTGTGCAACCTGCGCCGCTCCATGCATGGAAATATTGGGAAGTAAAAGGATAAATTCATCCCCTCCCAATCGAGCGATGGTGTCCTCTTCTCGCAGCATGGATTGGAGCCGTTTGGAGGCTTCGATCAGTAAGTCATCGCCGATACTGTGGCCTAACGTGTCATTGATATCTTTAAAATGATCGAGATCGAGGAACATAACGGTGATTTCGCGATGATTCCGCTTGGCAAGACTGAGTAAGTCTTGGATGCGGCTATCGAGTTGTGCACGGTTAGGCAAACCGGTCAGCTCATCAAAATTGGCAAGATAGTGAATCCGTTCTTCCGCGGCTCTGCGTTCCGTGATATCTTCTCCGGATGACAATATACCGATGGGATGTCCCTCGGCATCAAACAGTGGTGTATTGTTCCACAAAATGAGCCGCTCTTCCCCTTGTTGGGTGAGAACAGGATTTTCAAAAGTGGAGACATTCAATTTGTTTTGTTCTAGCACGTCATGACTTACATCTTGAATGGTTGTTCTCAATCGCGCCGGTATAAAGTTCTCTATCCAATTTTTACCGATGACTTCATCCGCACGGTAGCCGATAATCTCACACCCCCGACGATTAATCAGTTTGACATTCTTATCGACATCTAAAATCAATATCATGACACCCACAATATCGAGATAGTTTTGAGCGGTCTCTTTTTCATTTCTGAGTGCTATTTCACCCATTTTTCGTACCGTTATGTCTTCATAAATACCGACGATACCGGCGATTTCATGATTCTTGTTATAAAGCGGTACTTTGGAGGTACTGAGCCAGATAACACTTCCGTCCGGGGTGGTTTGAGGCTCTTCAAAAAAGAGTTTCGGGATACCGGATTGCATTACACGCAGATCATCGGCACGATAAAGCTCAGCTTGCTCTTTCCAACAGAGTTGCGTATCATTTTTTCCGATGACGTTTTGAGGATCACTCTCTCCGGCATCATTGGCGAAAATCAGATTGCATCCCAGATAGTTGAGCTCTTGGTCTTTCCAAAAGATGCGTACCGGAGAGGTGTTGATAATCGAGGTCAAAAGATTATTGGTATCCGCGAGGGAACTTTCAGCTGCATCTCTCGCCCGGTCCCGGTCAAAACTCTCCAAAGCATAGCTGATGTCCATCACCATCTCTTCGAGCAGTTTTTGCGCCGGTTCATCAAAAGCGCCTTTCTCTTTAGCATACAGGGTGAACACCCCTATCACGTTGCCGTTGCGTTTTAGGGGAAGTGCCGCGGATGAGCCCCAGCCGTATTGTTTACCCCGCTCATGCCACTGTGCGGTTATCGGGTCATTTTGAAAATCTTGACACCAGAAAGGTTTGTCTTCATGAAATGCACGCCCTGTCGGACCCTGTGCACTCGGATCATTGGGATTGGTAGAGATCCTAAGCCCTTTGAGATAGTCGGTTCCCTCCCCGTAAAAACTCACCGCTTTAAAATAGTCTAGGGATGGGTCGGTCATACCGATCCATGCCATTTGCATCCCGCCGAAGTGGATGGCATCACGACAAATGACGGGAAACAGTTCTTCTTCATCGCGAGAACGTACGATCGCCTGATTGCATTGGCTTAAAGCTGCATAGAGATTTTTTAGCCGTTCATTATTGGCAATCAGCTCTTGCAGTCTCGTTTGTGTCTCACCAAGCCACCCGATCACACTCTCTTGTGTTCCTGGTTGCACGATGATAGGGTGGGAGAAATCTCCTTTGCCGATTCGGGAAATATGTTCATGTACTTCATCGATACTGCTCCCCAATATCGACTTAAGAAGCGAATGGAGGCGCCCAAGCATCAAGAAAAATAAAATTCCGATCATAATAAAAACAAGGCGCAAGATCAGGGCTGTCTTTTCTGCCATCTCTACGGCTTTGGATGTTCGCTCGTCCATAAGCGTATAAAATTCGTTGATAGGGCGCATAATAGAGGCTTTGGCTTCATGATAGGTTGCATCATGGAGAAGCTCCAGGGCTTTTTGTTTTTGAATGAATCTTTCGTCAGTTGAGCCTTTGGTATCGATCAGCTTCATGGCTGCAAATTCTATTTTGGTGAGTGCATCGGAGTTGTTTTTGGCTTCGGAGAGTTTGGCAAATTCTGTTGCGGTAAATCCGGCTTGACGCATCCTGTCGATGAGCGCGACAGCGTCGTTACTCTGGGGACGCGGACGTGTATCGTTTAATTCAACCAAATCCCAATAAATATTTTGATAATCATGGGGGCGCGGTTTTTGACCGTTCCGGATATCGAGAATTTCTTGATAATGTTTTTTGT
Source organism: Sulfuricurvum sp. (assembly GCF_049587615.1). GTDB lineage: Bacteria > Campylobacterota > Campylobacteria > Campylobacterales > Sulfurimonadaceae > Sulfuricurvum. Next base: position 22,709 of record NZ_JBAVEF010000020.1, on the reverse strand, counting down.
AGAGCGGATTTTCAGTCACGATGTATGTTCGAACCATTCGCGTTAAATCGTCTGAGGATTGGCGTAACTCATCGGCGAGGAGAAACGAGTATAAACGAGCTTCATTGGTTCGGTCGATCTGTTTTTCCGCGTAGACATAGATGCTGAATGAGAGAATTAAAAGTAGTAATATGGCAATCGTTTGCCAAAGACTTCGGATAAATGGGGAAGAAAGATATTTTGATACGAACACATCGCCTCTTTATCGGAAATATTGAATGATTACGATGATAGCATAGATCTAATCATTAGCGTTCGATTCGTTGCCAAAACATTCTAAAGTAGAAATAATTTGCAGGTAATTATGAGAAAAAATATCTCTTTTGCGCATTGTTGTTGGAAAAGAGAAAATTTGTCATAATCGACTAAAGCGGCTATAATTGCACAATTTTTTCGAGGAGCATACCGTATGGGAAGAGCGTTTGAATATCGTAAAGCCGCCAAAATGAAGCGTTGGGGAAATATGTCGAGAGTATTTCCAAAATTGGGCAAAATCATTACGATGGCGGCCAAAGAGGGTGGGGAAGATCCCGATATGAACCCGAAACTCCGCACGGCGATTTTGACGGCAAAAGCGCAAAATATGCCGAAAGACAACATCGAAGCGGCGATCAAACGGGCTTCCGGTAAAGATGCTATTTCTCTGGCGGAGATGAATATCGAGGGAAAAGGGCCGCATGGGGCACTGTTTTTTGTAGAGTGTGCTACCGATAACAATGCTAGAACGATTTCAAACGTCCGTACGATTTTTGGTCGTGCCAAAGGGGAAACCCTCAACAACGGTTCTTTGGAATTTATGTTCAGCCGAAAAGCGGTGTTTCGATTTCCAAAGCCTGCTATGGACTTGGAAGAGCTTGAATTTGCACTCATCGATGCAGGGTTAGAGAGTATCGAAGAAGAAGAGGGTGAAGTGAGTGTTTATGGCGAATATACCGCATTTGGAGCACTCTCCGCTGAACTTGAAAAGATGGGGATTACCCCTGACAGTGCCGCATTGGAACGTATTGCAAACTCTCCGGTAGAGTTTAGCGATGAACAGATGGCGGATATCGAGAAACTGATCGATAAACTCGAAGAGGACGATGATGTCCAGGCGGTTTATACCAACATCGGTTAATTTTTCCCCATTTGGGGAAGCTTCTGCACTTCCATCACACTTTTATCACATATAATATAAACTTTTACACCATTATTTGCTATACTTTATCCAATCTATTACGTTGCAGGAGAAAAAATGAAATTTTCACGATGTGCCAAAACGGCTTTGCTGGCCTCTTTACTCTTTGGATCACTAGCGAGCGGACAAGAGTTTAAAGTGCTTCCGATCCTGGATAAAAATTTTTGTCCAAATATCCAAGTCGGTGTATCAGCAGGTTATATGAACCTCAAAAATGTCAATGCCGAAGGTTCAACGGTAGGGATCGAAATCTCTCTTGATTGTCCGGTTTTCACCTTGCCGTGGGATAATCTCCGACAGCAAATCATGTTGAACCATTTTGACAGTGACGGTTTGGAAATGACCAATCTCGAATTCAACCCGTATTATCTCATTACGTTGAATAACGGCGTTGAATGGGGATTCGGACCTGGTTTTGGGGTCATTTTTTCAGATACAGATCATAAAAGTGATACGGTATTCACACTGCAAGCCGGAACAGGTTTAAAATACAACATCAGCAAAGAGCTCTATACGGGTGCCGATCTACGATGGCAGTGGACCCAAAAAGCGGAATTAGCACAGAATTATACAGAAGATCTTGACAATTATCGTGCACAGGTAAAAATCGGATACCGTTTCTAAAAGCGTTGCTCGTGAACCCCGCTTGCGGGCGGGAAGAGTGGGCGGTGGGTCGAGTTCTTACTCATCCGGATGGGTGGTGTTGGTATAATGAACTTTTGCATCCAACAGAAGTGTTTTTGCGAAGTGTGCCTTGGTTCCTGAGGGAAAATGGGGATCTTTGAGGAGCACGGATATTTTGGTACTTCTATTTTGCTCGATCAGCCGTTTGAGTTTCCCCTCCCCCATCGCATACGCGAAATCCGCCAGATACCAGCTTCCAAACTCTTTTTTGAGGTGTAGGATATACCGTATTACCGCATCGGTTGAGCGGTCAACATCGAGCCGTCCATCATTCCCTTTTTTGACCGATAATCCGAAATTACGGGCACTTTGTTTACCGAATTGCCATAATCCTGCTGTCCCGTAACCTCGTGCAGAGGGGTTGAACTTTGATTCGGAATAGGGGATGAGGGCAAAGAAAGGGGGAATGCCGGCATCGGCAAACTTTGCCTCGATTCGTGAGAATTCCTTTGTCGTTGCTTGATACCGTTTGTAGAGGGGAGGGAGGGTGCTGCGATGCCGCTCCAGAGTCGTATCCAATGCGGAGGTATCCAGTAGAGACTCTTCACTCCCCAAGGAGAGGAGGGAGAGATTGATGGCTTCTACGTCGCTGCGCCCGTAAAGATTCAGAGTCGTAAAAACAAAAAGGAGTAAAAAGAGGTATTTTTGCATTACTGTCCTTTATTGTTAAAGCTCAATCCTAGCGTAATAGGTTTAACAGGTCAATTCTATCGGAGTATGTTACAATAGACGAAAAAAAGCAATCTTTGATGAAAAATAAAAAACAGTTCATTCTATTTGACAATGACGGCGTATTGGTTCATACAGAACCTCTTTATTACGAAGCAAACCTGAAAACCTTTGCCGAAATGGGGATTCAGGTGGATGAAAAATCTTATCACGAGATTATGATTGCAGGTAGCAGTATTTTTTCGATAGCGGAATCGAAAGGGTTTAATGAACATGAGATTCGGTTATGGCGTGACAAACGAAACGAATACTATCAAGAGTTGATTTCCAGTCAGGATATTGTGATCCCCGGTGCGCTCAAGGTCATCGAAGCACTTTCCAAACGTTTTCAGATGGGGATTGTCACCACCTCACGGCGGGTTGATTTCGAAATGATTCATAAAGAGGGGCATTTTACACAGTATATGGAGTTTATCTTGTGTGTCGAAGACTATCCGCGTGCAAAACCGTATCCAGACCCCTATCTGGCAGGACTTTTGCGTTTTAAAGCGACCCGGGATCAAGCGATCGTGGTCGAAGACAGCGAACGGGGGCTACGTTCGGCTTTCAATGCCGGTATTGATTGCATTATTGTCGAAAATGCGTTTACTGCAACCCATGATTTTACGGGTGCGCTCTCCCGAATCAAAAAGCTGGACGGACTTCTCGATCTACTTTAAAGCTCAGCAATCAAGAGCGCTGAGACTCCCTTTTTTGGCGTAGAGGGTTATTCATAGCGTAATGCATCGATCGGATTGAGCCGGGCCGCTTTGCGGGCGGGAAAATAGCCGAATACTACCCCTACGAGGGTAGAAAAGCAAAAAGCAATCAGAATCATGGAGGTGTTAAAGACCAGCGGCAGATCGAAAAAGAGGCTGATCCCCACTCCGACGCTGATCCCCAATATAACGCCGATAACTCCTCCGAGAGAAGAGAGGACGATCGCTTCGACTAAAAACTGCAGAAGAACTTCCCGCTCCAGGGCTCCGATGGCAAGCCGTATTCCGATCTCCCGCGTCCGTTCCGTGACGGAGACGAGCATGATATTCATAATCCCGATTCCCCCGACCAAAAGGCTGATTGCCGCAACGGCACCCAGTAGTATCGTGAGGGTCTGGGTCGTGGTGGAGAGGGTTTGGACGATTTCGCGCATGTCGCGAACATTAAAATCATTTTCGTCCCCTGCATGGATACGACGCCGTTCTTGCAGCAGCGCGGTAAGGGAGGATTTGACATTTTCGATCATCGAAGAGGTGGTAGCCGAGACCATGATGACCGAAATATCGCGATTACCGCTGATACGGCGTTCAAACATTCCCAACGGGACGACGATGAGATCGTCTTGATCCATTCCGAACATGGATGCCCCTTTTGTCTCCAGCACACCGATAACATGACACGAAAAGTTTTCTAAACGGATCGAGGAGTCGATAGGATCCTGATCGCTAAAAAGCTCTTTGCGTATGGTCGCTCCGATGACACAAACCGCTTTCCCCCCTTGCAGCTCCGCGCCACTGAATATTCTCCCCGACTCTATTTCCCAGTCTTTGACGGTGAAAAAGTCGTTGTCGCTTCCCGTTACGGTTGTCGAGTAGTTTTGGTTGCCGAATACCGTTTTCATCCCCTGTGTACTGATAGGGGCGATCGCGTGTATCTCCGGAACTTCACGTTTGATACTTTCAATATCGCTATGGGTAAAAGGTTTTGTATTGACATCTGGGTTTCGAGGCCCGTGGCGATCCTGTCCTGGCTGAATCACCAGCATATTGGTTCCCAATTTGGAGATGGTGTTGGTAACGTAGGCGGTTGTCGCATCGCCCAGCATGACCATCGCGATAACCGATGCAACCCCGATGACAATCCCCAGTGTTGTGAGAATCGAGCGCATGGTACTGCGGCGAATCTCGCGCAGGGCAAGTAAAAAAGCGTTCCAGATCATGGGAGGGCCTTTGTTTCAGGGAGCGTATCAATCTTACCGTCCCGGAAATGGATCGTCCGTTTGGCGTAAGCGGCCATATCATGTTCGTGGGTGACCATGATGATCGTGATCCCCTTTTCCCGATTAAAAGATTGGAGCAGTTCCATCACCTCGATGCTTTTGGCAGTGTCGAGATTCCCGGTTGGCTCATCGGCGAGGAGGACAAGAGGGTCGGTGACGATGGCCCGTGCGATAGCGACCCGCTGCTGCTGACCGCCTGAGAGCTCGCCGGGGGTATGGTGGGCGACGTGTTCGAGTCCGACGCTGCGCAACGCCTCCATCGCCTTGGCATGGCGCTCGTGCGCCGGAAATCCACGATAGAGCAAAGGGAGTTCAACATTTTCGATTGCGGAGGTTTTTCCCAGCAGATTGAACCCCTGAAAGATGAATCCGATGTAATGGCGTCGGAGCAGGGCGCGCTGATCACGCGAGAGGGTTCCGATATCAACCCCTTGGAACAGGTACTGCCCGCTGCTGGGGGTGTCGAGACACCCGATGATGTTCATAGCCGTTGATTTTCCCGATCCGCTGGGTCCCATAATGGCAACGAATTCCCCTTGGGCGATCTGCAGATCGACACCGCACAATGCAAAGGTTTCGGCCTCGCCCTCTCCATAGGATTTAACCGTCTGGCGCAGCTCAATGACGAATTCGGGAAGAGTATTTATCATGGTTCTTGGATCCCGATTAAAACCGAATCGTTGACGCTGAGATTTGAGCTTGTGATGACGGTCGATATCCCGTCGCTTTTACCGGTTTTAACCGCTACTCTGAGGGGTTTGTTGTCTCGCAGTACCCATACCTGGCGTGTAGAAGCATCGGCGTTATTTTTCGCTTTTTTCTCATCGTTCTTTTGCTCGGAGGGAGGAGTGAAACGGAACGCAGCGTTCGGAACGCTCAGGACGTTTTTGAGTACGCCGGTGATGATGTAGGCGCTTACCGTCATCCCCGGTCGTAACAGCTGATCAGGATTCTGTACCGTCACGACGGCGTCATAGGTAACCACCCCATTGACAATTTGCGAATTGAGCCGCAGCTGCGTAATGCTCCCCATAAATGTTTTGCCCGGATAGGCATCAACGCTAAACCGGGCCTTCTGTCTCTCCCTCACCTCTCCGATATCGGCTTCATCGACACTGACAATCGCTTTCATCTGCGTGAGGTCTTCGGCCATCGTAAAAAGGACCGGTGTTTGCATCGAGGCGACGACAGTTTGCCCCGGCTCAACTTTGCGTTCGAGGACGATGCCGTTGATCGGGGAGACGACGATCGCTTTATCCAGATTGTACTGATACGATGCGAGTTCATCGGATGCTTGTTTAGCCTGTGCGAGGGCGGCATCGTATTGGGCCTGGGCTTTAGCCATCGCCGTACGGATATTATCCATCTCCTGTTTGGATGGGTAGTTGCCTTTGGTTGCCGTATACATTTGGCGAACCCGTTCCCATTCGTTTTGAGCGTAGCGGAGGGCTGCCTTCGCCTCGGCGACATTGGCTTGGTATCGGGAAAGGGCCGCTTTGGAACTCTCGACGGCAGAAGCGAGGCGGGTCGTGTCGAGCCGCGCCATCAGCTGACCTGTTTTGACCTCATCGTTGAAGTCGACGAGAACCTCGGCAATCGTTCCGGAGACTTCGATCCCTACGTCGACGGTATTGGTCGGTTCCAGATTTCCGGTGGCGGAAACGGTCGTGGTGAGGGTTTTACGCTCCACTGCCGCACTTTGATACGCCACCTCCTCCTGTGAACTCATTGCATAGGCATACCATCCCACTCCCATCAGCAGGAGTGCAATGATCCCTCCCCACAGATATTTTTTGCGGGAAGGGGCGGAATTTTGGGTAAGTCCCAACGTGTTTTGAATCGTATCGGGTGAGGGGTTCATAGCGTCTCCTTGCTGGCGTTGATGGCAAAATGGAGTTTGGAAAGTTCCAGCTGTATGTTGATTTCATTGATCTTAATCGTGTACTCTTCGATCGCTTTCGAATTGGTTATGGTCTGGAAGTCATACCCTGTTTTCGTTCCGGCATCGTATCCGGCTTTGGTCGCCGTAATCAAATCCTCATAAAGGGAAAGATTTTTGCGTGTGATAGCGATGTAATGGCGATAGCTTTCGATGAGTTCGAGTGATTGCGCATACGATGCTTTGGTCGTCCGCTCGATATCGGCGCTCTCGGCAGCTTGTTTGAGATAGGCGGCTTTGGATTCCTGAATCGCTGCGGAAGCGTTGTAGGTCAAAGGGAGGGTTATGGATACCCCTGCGCTGTAAAAATTGCCGCTGTAGCCATTGGGGAGTTCTTTGGGATCATACTCTTGGTACCCTGCTGAACCGTTGATGGCGATAGAGGGAAGATAACTGCTTTGTGTCACATTGTAGAGGGATTCGTAGGTCTGGTTTTGAGAGCGGGCATAGCGCAGATCGAGATGATTTTTCAAGAACTCCTCTTCTTTCACCAGAGTAAAAACCGGCAGAACGAAGGTGTCCGGATCGATGTCACTGAGCTTCGCTATCTCCAGCCGCTGCCGGGAAATCTCATATCGGAGCGTTGTTGAGGTTTTAAGCTCTACGCTTTTGTTCATCAACGCGTTGTTGAGCTCTGTAATATCGGCTTTTCCGGCATCAAAGAGATGGCGTTTGATGAAAATTTCAATATCGTAATTATCGATTTTTTTGGTGCTTTGTTCGAGTTCGTAACGCTTTTTCCGGTAGTTGAGCAACGCGGTAAAGAGCTGATTGTTGAGGGTGGCGATTTGCTGATGCAGCGCGATCGTTTCGGTTTGTACTTTCGCATCGGCGTATTCGATCTGATACACGATCCCTCCGGAGCGGAAGATGTCTTGCGAAATCGATCCGGAGAGTGTTTTGAGATCACTGTGATAATCGCCGGACGCACTTTTATCGTAGCTGTACGACCCTTTCAGATTCAGCGGCGATATCCAATTGTATCGGAGTTTTTGATGTTCGGCTTTGTACTTGTTTTGCTGTTCGTGCAAAACGGATTGTTTCTCAGCAGATAAAAGCTCCGTTTCTTCCGCTTTTATGCAACTTTGGGATAAAAGTATCGCTATCAGATATAGGGGTGTCAGTGCTTTCATAAGGTATATTGTACTCCCTTTTTTTCATAATGATCATCAAAGCCTGAAACGGTATTGTTAAGCTATTTTACTGCGCAGTTCCGTGATGTGGTATATCCACTGGTCTCGTTGTTTCGGGTACAGAAGAGATTGCTCAAGCTGCGGGGTGATACGTTTGTGCTTGGCTATCCGCAGCAGGTGGCGTATTTCCGTATCCATTCCGAACAGATCGCAGTAGTTGGCTACGCCGACTGAAAAAACGTCAGGGTTGGAGTCGAGCAGTTTTTTGAGCTGAACATGATAGGCGGAACGTAATAGGTCCCCGATCCGCTCATGCCGCCCGGGCAGGTTGATGAGATTTATAAATTCTTTTTTGATTGCAGACGCATCCCCTGCTGCGGCATACTGCTCACATCGTTCTAATTTTTCCTGCCATACTACGTTAAGCTCCTGTGCCCACGGCAAAATCATCAGTTCCGAATTCCCATCGATCAAGCTGTAGGCGGAACGCCAGTGGCTGTGGGTTATCGCATGGTGGAGATTCACCGCAAGCGAAACAAACATTTTAAGATGGGCGAACTCTCTTTCGTATTGAGGGATCAGACTGAACTCACCCAGGAGTAACTGGGCATATTCAAAGTTTTGTTTTTTCAATGCTTCGGTAATGGCGGCTATCAGCTCGCCGGCTTCTTGGATGAGCTCATTGTAGGAAGGAAGTTTACGTAAGAAGGGATAGCGTAGGGTGAGTTGGTTGATCTGCGTGTAGTTGTGTTCATGTACGGCTTTGGAATACCTTTTGAAAACATCGGTATTCTGAATCAGCAGAAGTACGAAGGGACGCTTGGCATTGACCGTTGCAAAAGGGGCCAGTTCGGCCTGAGCCTCTCTTTTCTTTTCCATGAACATCAATTGTTGCGCTTTTTTGAACCGTTCGCTCCATTGCTCTTCCACTTTTGCGTAGAGCGCAGTGGAGTTTAAAAGGGGAAATTGTTCAACAAGGCCATAGAACGGGGAAAATTTCTGATGATCGGAAAGATACATCAGCTGTTTCATATGCGAGAATGCCGCTAATAATGCACCGATCTCTTTTGCCTTGGTCGGCTGGAAGGGCTGCAGTTGCATTTTTGCCTGTTCAAGCTCCCCTTTTTCGAGTAAAACTTTGGCGTGTTGTAGAGTGCGTTGAAACAGGGATTCCAGAAGGTGATAGGTTTGGCTCTCTTTGAGCAGAGGCTCTTGTTCACACAAAAGATACGCTTGTGCATACGATTTCGATTCGACAAGCCTTTCGAGTTCATGAAACGGGAGAAGATCGAATTTAAAAAGTTCTCCGGCTACGGTTCCGACGTAGAGGTTATTATTGTCATCTTTGCACAGTGCTGCGATCGGCTGATCGACTTCAATATAGCGCTCATAAATAATCTGCATCGTATTGGCATTGATCAAGGGAACATACGGTTTGTCTCCGACGGCCAGGACATAAGGTTCTTCCCCGATTTTGAGCAGCCGAGCAATGGTATTCATGGAAGTAGAGAGACGCTGATTGGGGTGTTTCCCTTGCAAATCGATTTTTAAAAGGGTTCCCCCTTTGTTTCCGATGATGAGACTCTCTTTATAAAAGAGCAAAGCAGTATTTTCAACGTAACTCGGATGATACCGCTTGGTATGGGTCTGGGATCGGTACTCGGTTAAAACGACACTGCCTCCATACCCGGATGTGGCCAGACGATTCCCTTCAAAAGTCAAGGCGGAGACAAAATTAGTTTTTGGTCTGATATACAACGAGGTATATTCAGGATAGGAGTGCAACCTGGAGAGGAGAACAGGCGAATCGTAGCGCCAGAGCAATACCCTCCCTTGGTTGGTCCCGCAGACAAAATGGAGACCATTGGGTGCAAACATGAGTGTCGTAGGGGTTTGCTGATCGAGTTCAAAACGGGTGAGTACTTTTTTGTCTTCAAGATCAATCAGGGTTAAGGTTTCACTCTGAGTGGTTCCGAAAAGAAAGTGCATACGGTTCGGATCAAAAGCGCATAAAAGGTGAGTATTTTCAGGAATATTCAGCCGTATGATTTTTTGGTTTGTCCCCGTTTCGGTATTGTAAAGATAAATTTCATGAAAAGCGGTTACAACGCCGAGCAGGGGATATTGAAGAGGCTGTATCAGAACGATGGGTGATTCAAAGCGTGTCAAACCGGTTTTAATAGGCATATTTTTTGGGTTCTCTGTTTAGAGTTTTTGGCTGTAACTGCAGTATAGCACAACATAACTCAGATAATATCGTTTTTTGTAATGATTGGTTACAATAGGCTGAACAGATTTGATGCAAGGAAAAAAACCGATGCAGACAGACAGAAAGAAAATCATTCAGTATGCGCTTGATTTTGATATTGACAACATCAATACTTATTCGGGATATAAGGGTGATTTGATCGTCAAAATTACGACCAAAGATATGCATGCGGTTGTCGCAATACGGAAATTTGCGAACAGCCTGGATGTGAAAGAGGTTGTCGTGAAACAAAACCCCCATCTTCTTGAATTCGAAATTTTTTGTGTGACTCCTGATAAAGAAGTGTATCATTTGAAAACAGAAAAGGTGATGGAGGAGATTCATAGCAAACATCCGGTTAACGATGTGTGGGGCGAAACAAAAATGAAATAAGGGTAGGTAATGCAAACGTCTTAACCTATTTTTGTCCCGGTCAAAAAGAGATAATCTTTTCCGGTCAGAGTCACTCGAAACTTTTTTTGCTGTAAATATTTTTTGCAGTAGTAGATATCTTTTACCAGGATTGACATCTCCGAATAGGGATAATTCGGAGCCTTCGCTCCGTAGATCATCTCACCCCCCATCCAGCGGCAGTTTGGAAATCCTACAATCATCGCCCCCTCGTGAGTGAGATAGTTTTGGACCAAGGATGCGAAAAGCGATTTGAACTCCAAGCTGCTGCTTTGCAATGTCCCGATCGTGATGATGAGGTCAAAACGATCCAGATTCAAAGAGGTGAGATCGTTGATGTCGTGAACGTAAAAGGCGGCATTCCCCTCATCAAACCGTTCACGGGCGACGCTGATCGCACTTTCGGAGTGGTCTATCCCGACGAGTTCGAGATTAGCATACGTTTCCGTCGGTAAAATACGGCGGATCAGATCGAACTCATCCCCCGTATTGATCCCCAGATTGAGAATCCGTTTTCTCTCCCCGACCTTGACGCTTCGCAAGGCGCGTAGATAGGCGCTCAAAAATGCCGGTTCTTCGTTTTTGTGGATGGAAGCAAATCGGGAAGCCGTTCCGTATTTCTCCTCTTTGGCTATGCTCGCGTGAAACGAGTCGCTCAGGTTGAGTTTTTCATAGGTGATGAGGATGGTATACTCGGAGGCCGGTTTTGGGGTAAGGAGGCGGCAAAAGAGCAGTTCGCCAAGATCGCTCCATGCTTTGTAGCTGCGGTAGAGATAGCTGTTTTCTTCGATGGATATAACCTCTCCGGCATAAGCCCCGCGTGCGATATCAGGGTTGAGGACTGCAAACGTTACGGTATCGGATTCTTTGAGGGTGTTATGTACCCATGCTAGGATATCGGTGAGGGGTTCAGAGGTGAAGGTTTTCATCATTCGCTAGAGGCCAATCCTATTTCGTTTAGAATCTCTTGTGTTTCATTGTAGTATACAAGAGCTTTATCCTCCTTTATCTGGGGGTAAGCAGCTTATCTCCCCCTGTCGAGCATGGTTGAAACTGTTTATGATAATAATTAACCAATAAAGCAATATAATGAATGCCAATGTTTATCGGTATTTGCAGGAGATCCTAATGACAAGAAAAAAAACGACCAAGACTCCGGCAACACAGGTACCTCATATCAACTTTCCGATTGTCGGTATCGGTGCATCCGCGGGGGGATTGGCCGCTTTTGAAGCTTTTTTTTCGAGTATGCCGAGCGAAGGCAACCCTGATATTGCTTTTGTATTGGTACAGCATCTTGCCCCTGAGCATACCAGTCTACTTGCTGATCTCATCCAAAAATATACCAAAATGGAGGTATTTGAGGTTAAAGATGGCGTTGTCGTCCGCCCTAACTGCGTTTATATTATCCCTCCCGGTTTTGATATGGCACTTTTAAACGGTACGCTTCAGCTGCTAGAACCGACAAAATCACACGGTCATCGTATGGCGATTGATTTCTTTTTCTCCTCATTAGCTCAGGATCAACGGGAACACTCCATTGGAATTATCCTCACCGGTACCGGCAGTGACGGAACGCAAGGTCTGCGTGCCATAAAGAGCGAAGGAGGTATGGTCATGGTTCAAGAGCCGACTTCCGCTGAATATGACGGTATGCCGCGTAGTGCCGTTGCTACGGGATTGGTTGATTATGAACTCCCATTATCAGAGATGCCATCACAGCTCATGAACTATGTCACGCATCTCCTCGGAAATCCAAATTCTTCTGTGCTGCCTGAACAAGAGAAAGAGAGAGAAAGTGCATTAAAAAAAATATTTATTCTGCTGCGTACCCATACGGGTCACGATTTCTCCCAATACAAACCGAGTACTATTTATCGACGCGTTGAACGTCGTATGGTGGTTCATAAGATTGAAACCATTCATAAATATGTTCAGTTTCTGCAACAAAAACCGGTTGAGATAGAGGAACTTTTTCGTGATCTTTTGATCGGTGTGACCAAGTTTTTTCGAGATCCAGAGACATTTGCGATTCTAAAGGAGAGGATTATCCCCAAGCTCTTTGAGGATAAACCGGCAGGATCGACGATACGGGTTTGGTCGAGCGGATGTTCGAGCGGTGAAGAGGCATACTCTATCGCTATTTTGCTGTATGAGTATCTAGAAGAGAGTAAACAACACTATACGGTGCAGGTATTTGCGACCGATATTGATGCTCATGCGATAGCGATTGCACGCGCAGGGGTCTACCCATTGAGTATTGCCACCTCTGTATCTAAGCAAAGGCTAAAGCAGTTTTTTACCCTAGAGCCCGATGGCAGCACCTACCGAATTCATAAAAGTATTCGAGATTTATTGATATTTTCAGAACATGATCTGATTAAGGACCCTCCCTTTTCCAAACTCGATTTGATCAGTTGCCGCAATCTCATGATTTATATGAGTGCAGAGCTTCAAAAGAAGATTATACCCATGTTCCATTATGCATTAAATCCTAATGGAATCTTATTTTTAGGTTCATCCGAGAGTATCGGTGAGTCGAGCGATCTTTTTTCCACATTGGATTTAAAGTCAAAACTCTACATGCGAAATGACCATATCACTGGCAACAAATATAAGAATTCCAATACGTATTTACTCCCTGTAAAGGAAATACACAGTACGTTTCCCGAAAGGGCTATGAAGTCACTATCACCCAAAAAACTACCGTTGCGGGAGTTGACCGAGCAGGCTCTTTTACAGCAACTAGCCCCCTTCGCAGCCCTTATCAATGAAATGGGAGATATCCTCTATCTCCACGGTCGTAGCGGAGCGTATTTGGAACTGCCCTCCGGTGAATCGAGTACCAACAATATTCTGTTAATGGCGCGGGAAGGGTTGCGACGTGATTTGACCATAGCATTGCATAACGCTATCGCAACCAAAGAAATCGTCCGCTCATTGGGGCTGAAGATTAAAATGAACGCCCATTTCATTATTGTTAATCTCACCATTCGTCCTGTCGCAACCGGTTTGAATACGTTAGAAGATGCCTATTTGTATCTTGTAATCTTGGAAGAAGCCTCTTTGTTGGATTCCGAACAAGCAAAGCAGGGTGTTTTGCGCGCCTTTGCGGAATCAGACACCCCCGATGCAAACGCACATCTCTACATAGCGGCCCTTAAACAAGAGCTGTTGTCCAAAGAGGAGTACATCAACATTGCCAAAGAGAAAATGGAGAGCGCAAACGAAAAGCTAAAATCATCCAATGAACAGATGCAATCGGTGAACGAAGAGCTGCAATCTGCCAACGAAGAGCTGGAAACGTCCAAAGAGGAGTTACAATCGACGAATGAAGAGCTCTCTACCGTGAATGCTGAACTCCAGACCAAAGTAGCAGACTTATCGCAAGCCAACAATGATATGAACAATCTCCTCGCCGGTACAGGGGTGGGGACCGTCTTTGTCGATCATCAGTTACGAATTCTCCGTTTTACTTCCGAAGCACGGAAGATTATCAATCTTATTCCCGGGGATGAGGGGAGACCGGTGGCTCATCTGGTATCCAATCTCGTGGGCTATACCCATATGGTCAGCGATGTTCAGTCGGTATTAAATACCCTCGTACCCAAAGAGGTGGATGTACAAACGACCTCAGGGCGCTGGTACGCTATGCGTATTTTTCCCTACCGAACCCTCGATAACGTCATAGAAGGGGCGGTATTGACGTTTATGGATATTACAGAAATTGCACAAACACGTGAAGAACTGGTAAGAGCCAATGAAGCCCTTCGACTGGCTGTCGTGGTACGCGATGCCAACGATGCGATCACGGTTCAGGATCTCAACGGCCGTATCCTCGCATGGAATCCGGGTGCTGTCCGTATGTATGGCTGGAGCGAGGCGGAGGCATTGGCGATGAACACAGGGGATCGGATACCGCAAGAACTCCGTGAAGAAGCATTACACAAAGTGCATCAGCTTAGTCTCTCTGAAATTTTGGAGCCGTATCATACCCAACGGATCACAAAAAGCGGAGAGGTGATAGAGATTTGGTTGACCGCCACGGCGCTGGTAAATGAATTCGGAAAAGTGTATGCGATTGCCACGACCGAGAGGACCAAAAAATCGGTCAATGATTCAAAAATGGGGGAAGGTAATGTACAGACGACGTAAAAACGACTCACATGTAAAACCTACTTTACGCGATCTGGCCGAAAAGATCGTTCGAGAAACGGAAAAAGAGTCGAGGGAAAGTCTGGATGCACTTTCTTATGATGAAATTCGCCATATCCTCCATGAACTGCATGTCTACCAAATCGAGCTGGAGATGCAAAATGAAGAGTTACGTAAAACAGAAGAAGCTCTGGACTATGAGCGAAAGCATTATTTTGAACTGTATGATCTGGCACCGGTAGGATATTGCACTCTCAATGAGCAAGGGATAATTATTCAAGCGAATCTCACCTCCGCCGCGTTACTAGGATTGTCTCATCATGCGTTAGTGAATCAATCCATTGCTCGTTTTATCCTTAAAGAAGATCAGGATATCTATTATTTTTACCGCAAAAAAATCATTGAGACGGGTGAGTATCCTTCCTGTGAGTTGCGAATGCTCAAAGATGACGGGACACAATTTTGGGCACATTTATCGGCAAGCAGACATAAAATTACCGGTTCTGTCCTTGAGATTTATCTCATCATCAGCGATATTAGTGAGTACAAAAGATTGGAAGAGCAATTACGGCTTAAAGAGGAGATCGTATATTCTCAATCACGACAATCAGCGATAGGGGAGATGATGTCGATGATTGCTCATCAGTGGCGGCAACCGCTCAATAACTTAGCCCTTTTAAATCAGGACAACTACGTCAGAATGAAACTCGGGAGACTGGATGAAGAGAGTTTTGATTACTCCCACGCTATGATCGATAAAAATTTGCAGTTTATGTCCAAAACCATCGATGATTTTCGAAACTTTTTTAGACCCGATCAAATAAAAGAGCAAACAACGATTGAAAAGGTTTTGGAAAGTACCCTCGCGATGATCGGTACCAGTTTAAAAAACAATACGATTGACATAATTCGCCAAAGCAGCAGTGAAACAGAATTAATGATCCACAAAAATTCGCTCATCCATGTATTACTCAATATCCTCAGTAATGCAAAAGATGCTTTTGAGATCAATAACACCCCCCAAGCTACCGTGATGATCAGTGTCGATGAAACCCTCAAAGAGATCAAAATCAGTGTTTGTGATAACGCAGGAGGGATTTCTGAATCGATTTTAGATCAACTGGCACAACCTTATTTTACGACCAAAGGCGTTTCGGGTACAGGTCTTGGTCTCTATATCTCCCGTACCATTATCGAAAAATATTTTTTCGGAACGCTCCACTGGAATAATAATACCTCCAACGGCGCATGTTTTGTCATTACTTTGGATAAAGACCATGTCAAATCTTAATAATAGGGCTAAAAAACTCCCGAAAAACTCCCAACAGAAACTTCGCCAACATGCCGAAAAGATTCTTATTAAAAAAGCAGAACCCCCACTAGAACCTTTATCCCTTGAAGAGACCCAAAAAATTCTCCATGAGTTGCGTGTACATCAAATCGAACTGGAGATGCAAAATGATGAGTTGACCCGTGCTCAAATCGTCATGACAGCACTTCAAGAAGATTATAGGGATCTTTATGACTTTGCACCGGTTGGGTATTGCACCCTAAATCCTAAAGGGGTCATTGTCCAAGCCAATACGACGGCAGCTTCATTGCTGGGGGTGACTCGAAATACATTGCTTCAGCAGAGTATTTCCAAATTTATCCTAAAAGAAGATCAAGATGTTTTTTATCTATTCC
Organism: Sulfuricurvum sp.; assembly: GCF_049587615.1. Lineage (GTDB taxonomy): Bacteria > Campylobacterota > Campylobacteria > Campylobacterales > Sulfurimonadaceae > Sulfuricurvum. The sequence goes on along the minus strand of NZ_JBAVEF010000020.1, from coordinate 6,530 downwards.
GTAAAAAAACGGTGAATTCACAAGTTCAGCAGAGCTGTGAGCTACGCATGCACCATCTTGATGGAAGGCTGCTTTGGATGCACCTTTCTGCGACATCAACTACCTCCTCCTTTCGATTGGTATTAAGCGATATTACGCGCATCAAAGAGTATCAGAGGAAACTCGAACATATTGCCTATTATGATGTTCTAACGAAGCTTCCAAACCGTACGCTATTCGCCGATCGCCTCCACCAAGCGATGAAACAAGCCCTTCGCCACACTCAACCGCTCGCTATCATTTATCTTGATCTGGATGGATTCAAGCGAATTAATGATGCTCACGGCCATGATGTCGGAGATCAGTTTCTTATTCGTATCTCTGAACATATCCAAGAGACGATGCGTGAGGGGGATACGCTTGCTCGAATCGGTGGCGATGAGTTTGTCGTCGTTTTACCGGATCTTGCATCGATTAAAGAGTGTATCCCTACGCTGGACCGTTTACTGAAGGCTGCATCGAAAGAAGTTTATATCGATGAACTGGTATTAAACGTCTCTGCCAGTCTTGGTATTACCTTTTACCCGCAATCCGAGGCGGTAGATGCCGATCAGCTGTTACGTCAAGCCGATTATGCTATGTATCAAGCCAAGCTAGCGGGAAAGAATCGCTACTTTGTATTTGACACGGCTCAAAACGGTATTATTCGAGAACTTTATGAAATAATTGCACGTATTCAAAAAGGGATGGATACACATGAATTTATCCTCTATTACCAACCAAAAGTCAATATGCGCACCGGAGAAATTATCGGAGTAGAAGCGCTTATTCGCTGGCTGCATCCAGAAAAAGGGATTATAAATCCTTTGGATTTTCTTCCAAAAATTGAAGATCATCCCCTTATCGTAGAAATAGGTGAATGGGTAATCGATACGGTACTCACCCAGATGGAAGAGTGGCATGTGATTGGACTTGATTTTCCGGTCAGTGTGAATATCAGTGCCAAACAACTCCAGCAAAATAATTTTTTGGAAAGACTTCGAGAGATTCTCTCTCGCCATATGGATATTTCACCTTCGAAGTTAGAGTTCGAGGTACTGGAAACCAGCAAACTTGAAGACCTTATTCGAATCTCTGATATTATTAAAGCGTGTTCGGTTCTTGGGATACACTTTGCCCTCGATGATTTCGGAACGGGGTATTCCTCTCTGACGTATCTCAAACATCTGCCTGTCTCCGTTCTTAAAATAGATCAAAGTTTTATCCGCGGAATGCTTGATAATCCCGACGACCTTAGTATTTTAAAAGGGGTGATCGGTTTGGCATCCGCATTTCATCGTCAAGTTATCGCTGAGGGGGTAGAAACCATCGAACACGGTAAAATTCTTATGGAAATGGGATGTGATTTAGCACAGGGGTATGCAATTTCCCCTCCTATCCCTGCAAATCAGGTGTTACATTGGTCACACGTATGGAAATCCGATCCTGTATGGAGAGATTAAAATCCCTACACTGTTCGTATTAACTATATTGGTGCTATAATATTATTAATCGATCAGTGTATCTCATAGAAACTGCTTTTGTAGCAGCCTAAATTTGCCTGATTGATTTTTACCTCACGTTTACCTATCCCTTCCTATCCCCTTTTTTTGCAGCTTATTTTGCCTAGGACAATCCAATACCTTTGCAATACATAATCATAAATTGTTGTTAAATATTTAAGTTTATGATTGCATTGAGCATTTAATATGTTATAGTATTATTAATGATTAGGTATGCATAGAACACAAAGGGAGGGATGGTGTTCGATGATTGTAGTAAATCCAATCCAAATGGTGTCATAAAGATACTGGCTAGAACGGTATATTGGAATGAGTAGCTCTCTGGATAGGAATTAGACAACGTAAAGGAGGTAGTATGAATTTTAATAAAATCAACTTTCAAAAAAAGAGTCATCCAAAGAGGATGAATATTGCGATGGCAGCAGCTGTTTTATTAGCTACGGCTGTTCCTTTGTTTGCATCGGAAACGGATGATCGCATCGAATCGTCGTTTAAAAAAAGTTATGTCTATAAAACGTACCTCAAAGATGAACATATTGTGATTAACTCCAAAGACGGAGCCGTTACTTTATCCGGTGATGTGCTGGACGAATCGCATAAACCGATGGCACAGGATACGGTTGAAGCGTTGCCTGGGGTCAAAAGTGTCGAGAATAATATCGTCATCAAAAACGATAAGTCTGATACGTGGCTTAAGATGAAAGTACAAAGCGCACTTGTATTTCACAGCAATGTCAATGCCCGTAAAACAGAAGTATCGGTAAAAAATGGAGTGGTTACCCTCAAAGGTAAAGCCAATAGCCAAGCCCAAAAAGAACTTACCGCTGAATACGCCAGAGACGTCGAAGGGGTAAAAGGGGTAAAGAACGAAATGACAATAGCAAAAGCTGATGATACTATCGGTGAAAAAATTGATGATGCTTCGATCACTGCTCAGGTAAAAATGACATTGATGATGCACAAATCTACGGGGGTTATCCGAACCAGCGTTACTACGAACAATGGGGTAGTCACAGTGAGCGGTCAAGCTAAAAATGATGCTGAACGCGATTTGGTTACCAAGCTTGCCGAAGATGTTGGCGGTGTTACTCATGTTGTCAATAACATGACCATTGAATAATACACAAAAGGGCTCAAATATGTTGTGGACAATAGTGGTAATTCTATTGGTTTTATGGGCATTAGGCTTGGTCACCAGTTACACATTGGGTGGATTTATCCATCTGTTGCTCGTGGTAGCCATTATTGTTGTTCTGATCCGAGTGATTCAGGGACGACGCGTGCTCTGATGAGCAAAATAAGGAAAATAGTATGAGCGATAAAGCACTGTATCAACAAAAAAAAGAGGCAGAGATTGCGATCTGGAAATCAGAGATTGTTAAACTCAAAGCGAAAGCTTCTCTGGCAAGTGCCGATGCACAGATCGAAATGAACAAACATATTGATGCGCTTGAAAAGAAAATCGATGAGGGAAAAACAAAGCTTTCCGATTTGATCAAAGCGACCGATGAAATGTACGAATCGATGAAAACCAATGTGGAATCAGTATGGGATTCCGTAAAAACAGCGTTCAATGACGCCGCTTCAAAAATCAAAAGTTAGAGGAAGACCAAAGGGTATTTTTCATAAAAATGCCCTGATCTGAAGCTCGATCTTAATAAGTAGTCTCTACTTAACAGTAAAGGAAAAGTTATGTACATGTCAAAAATGATTTTATCATTCGTAGTGAGTATCACATTGTTCGCTCAAGTTTCATGGGCTCAAATGGCTTCAACAGAAGCAGTGTTCGAACAACCTGTATCGGTTTCAACACACGAAAAAGTGAGTCAATTTGTTGCACGTGAGGATGTTGCTAAAACATTTGAAAATATGGGAGTTGATCCTAAAATGGTTGAACAAAGAATTGCTTTGATGAGCGATGAAGAGGTATCAAAAATCTCTTCTCAAATCGATACATTGCCGGCTGGTGGTGATGCTCTTGGCGCGATTATCGGTGCTGCTATTCTTATTTTCATTGTTTTATTGATCACCGATGTTCTCGGATTTACAAAAGTATTTGGCTTCACCCGCGCAGCACGTTAATCTCATGATGCACTACTGCCGTATAGTATTGTATACAACCGTTGCCATCATTATGGCAACGGGATGCGTCCCTAAAGATCCGTTTCCTCCGGAGCAGCATTACGCATCATCGAGTATCAATGTCCCTTTTATCCCTCCCCGTTCAGAGCTGTGCGGTTCAACATCTATTGAGATGGTGGCTTCGTATTGGCAATCGCAAACGAATTTTTCTCCAAAACTCTCCACACAAGAACTGGATGCTCGTACCCTTATTCCGGCAAAAGGGGGGACATTGCAAATAGAGATGGTTATCGCTGCGCGATCTAATGGTTTGATTGCGTATCCGTTAGATGCGACATATGAAGCACTGTTTTCAGAACTCTACGCTCATCATCCCGTTATTGTGTTGGTAAATCGCGGTTTTTCATGGCATCCGCTTTGGCATTATGCACCGGTGATCGGATACGATGAGGAAAAACGAAGCATAGTAGCCCATTTTTCGGATCAGCCGAACGAAGCACTCTCGATTGGAACCTTTTCGGCACTGTGGAAACGAAGTGGAAACTGGGGAGTTGTCCTTCTTCCGCCGGAAGAGCTTCCAGCATCGGTTTCACCAAAAACATTTTTGCGCGCGGTATATGAGTTTGAGAAATCAGGGAATGCAGAGGAAGTTATTGTGGCCTATCAAAGCGGACTGAGACGCTGGCCGGATAATCCGGATCTTCTTTTTGCGTTGGCCAATGCCTCTTATAACGCGTCACGTTGGATTGAGGCAGAGGAAAACTATCGTAAGCTTTTAGCTCTAAATCCATCACATCCTCTTGCGTTGAATAATTTGGCAATGGTTTTATGTCGTTCTCACAGATCAGACGAAGCATTAATATTGCTCGATAAGGTTGTGAGTGATGATATTAAAATACAATCGATTATCAAAGCCACCCGTGAAGAGATTCTCTCGGGCTGTATTCCATTGCCAAAAAAATAAGAGGGTATTGCATTAAGAGCATTTCAAGATCAAATAAGCCGTATTTTTGTTAAACTGAGTGATAGTAGGCAAATGAGACAGTACTAAAACTGTGTCCAAGGTTCTGACCATTGGTGTATGTGTATTTTACATGCTTCGCTGATAAATCGCTCCCCCTCATCGGGCGGTGAAACAAAACAAAATTCTTCATCATTCAGACGAAATCGCAATGCATAGGCATGCAGATACCCCCGTTCCTCTTTGCGCGCTTCATCGGATGCCGCATAGCGCTCATCTCCCGCGATGGGGGAGCCGAGGCTTTTTAACGCAACTCGGATTTGGTGGGTTTTTCCCGTATGGGGTTTGATCAGGAAAAACCGCTCATGGGTGCGCAGGGCACAGCTTACAAACTGGGTGATGGCGGGGTTCTCCATGGTGGATAGGAGCTTGTAGTCCCCCCGGCGCGCTTTGGACATGTCCCCCTTGATCCATCCCTGCTTTTTTTTCGGTTTGCGTATGCTGATGGCGAGGTAGTATTTCTCGATTGCACGCGTTTCGAACATCTCTCCGAACCGGGCGGCAGTTTCGGCGTCCTTGGCCAGGATCACGAGCCCGGAGGTCATTTTATCGAGGCGATGGACGGGGAAGAGGGAAATTCCCAGTTGTTCGCTTGACCGGACGACGAACCCTGCTTCCTCTTCGGAGTGGAAATTGACCCCCTCAGATTTGACGGCAACGACGAAACGGTCGTTTTCATGGACGATACGGATGGCAGGATGATGCGTTTCCAAACGGGTGTTCGCTCCGAAAATAGTATGTCTAATTGTACCGACATTAACATACAGTTCGTATTGCGTCGCGCAAAAGTGCTACAATGATATTAGGTTTCCTAATACAATGTTAAATACTCAAAAGGGGGCGATCATGGTTGATTATGGAATGCACGGATGGGCTATGGGGTTTTTCTGGCTGATTCCCATCGGGTTGTTTCTGGTATTTGTCTATCTTTTCAAAGGGAATAAGCCTTCACCGTCGGCCAGAGAGATTCTGGACCGTCGGTATGCCAAAGGGGAAATCGACACCCAAGAGTACCGCGAGCGGCTGAGGGAACTCGGTTACAAGCACGAGGGAGAGGACGATTAATCCGTAAGGGAGAAAAGATGCCAAAAGACATTGTCTGCGGGATGGACGTCTCTGATTCCACCCCCTACCAAGCGGAAGCGGATGGAGAACATTACTATTTTTGTTCCGAATCGTGCCGTATGAAATTTACCGACCACCCCGAAAACTATCTGCACAGTTCTCCACACCCTGCCGAATGCCCCGATAACAGTTGCACCCTCGACCATACGATCTATACCTGTCCCATGCATCCCGAAATCGAGCAGGAAGGTCCCGGATCGTGCTCCAAATGCGGCATGGCACTCGAACCCAAAGAGGTGAGCCTTGCGGAGGGGAATGACGAGACGGACGATCTGACGCGTCGCTTGTGGGTGAGCGCTTTATTGGCGAGCGCAGTGTTCATCAGCGCGATGGGATCGGAAATGTGGCCGGAGGCGTTCGAGAGAATCATCGATCCGAAACTCCGTCAGTGGTGTGAACTGATCCTCTCGGCACCCGTCGTGTGGTGGGGCGGGTGGAGCTTCTTTACCCGCGGTGTGCAGTCGCTCCGCACCCGCAATTTCAACATGTTCACCCTCATTTCGATGGGGATCGGCACGGCATGGATTTACAGCGCCGTAGCGGTGATCTTCCCCGGTATCTTCCCTCCCCACATGCAGATGCACGGGGTGATCCCGGTCTATTTCGAAGCCGCGGCGGTGATTACGGCGCTGGTGCTGCTCGGACAGGTGCTCGAAGCGCGCGCCCGCAGCCGCACCAACGAGGCGATCCGATTGTTGCTCGCTCTGGCACCGACGACGGCCCGGATCGTCCGGGACGGGGGGAGCGAAGAAGAGATCGAT
>NZ_JBAVEF010000019.1:0-2647 GCF_049587615.1 Sulfuricurvum sp. | reverse complement strand
ATGTTGACCAATGCCATCAAAGAAACCGGCTGTTTTAAAATCGTAGACCTTGAACAATTTGAAAAAATGAAAAAAATGATGGCAGCGACAGGACAGGAAGTAAAACCGCCAAAAATCGATCTGATTGTAAGCGGAACAGTCTCATCAGTTGATGTAAGCAAAGAAGGTGGAGCGATTGGCGGAGGGTTTATCCCCGTAGTCGGATTGTTTAGCAAAAACACATCAAAAGCAAGTTTAGGTGTAGAGTTTTTTACCATGAACCCTGCTACACTGGAAATGGGTGATTCAAAAAGCTTCAAAGCTGATAGTGAAAAAAGTTCATGGGGATTTGGCGGATTTGGCGGAGCTGCCGGAGGAGGATGGAGTGTGACTAAAAATGTAGCGCTTGACGGGGTTATCCGTGATGTCGTTTTCAGTGCAACGAATTATTTGACCGAAGCCTATGCAAAAGATAAAATTATCGAACGCCCGAAAATTGCTTTAGCAGAGTAACCGGTTTTCCGGTTATTCCATAAGAAAAAGAAACAGTTACTTATCTACAAAACAGCGTCAAAATATAAACATTTTTCCTACTATACGTCAATATCATACGGTAGGAGCTGTCAGTACGCTCCCTCTTTTTTGATATAATGCTGCTTTTTTAAAAGGCGCGTTATATGAAATTGCACTGGTTGAATTACTGGATGATGTTGCATGCCGCACTGTTCTGGGTCATCATCTACTTCTGTATTTTCAAAATACTAGGCTATTACCAAGTCGAATGGGCAACCTTGTTTCAATGGTGGTGGTGGAATTTATTTGCGTATCTGTATGTGGCGTTTATGCATTTTATTGTGAGAAATCACAAAAAGGCAGCCAAGCCATCCGTCTAATCCAGTGTTGTCGGCACTGAGCACTCTTCACAACAGACTTAATATATTTCCTCGCTCCCACTCTCCTGAGTGGGAATGCATATAATAAATGGAATACAAAAAGTAAAAGGCTACTTTTCTTCAAAAACTTTTTGCCGAAACACCGTTAAAATATGGATATTGACCTCTCGAATGTGAAAGACAATCGTATATCCTTTATAAATCAAATCTCTCGTTTGTTCATCATCGACATAATAACTCTTCCGGCATCGTAAAGGCATTTCCGACAATGTCAAAATGGTGTTTTCAAGTTCTCGGATAAAACGGTCAGCTTTTGTTTTGGAGTCTTTGGAAGTAATAAAAGTATGAATCTGGATGAGGTCTTGCAGAGCTTCCGGCTCGACAATGATCCCGTACATTTACGAACGGATCACTTTTTCGATAGCGGTCGATAGATTAAGTCCTTCATTCTTCGGGATATTGTTCATGGCACGCTCTATTTTCAATTTTGCTTCTTCGAACGAAATGGCGGGAAATTCATCTTTTTCCTCGATAATTTCGATTTTATCTTTCGGCAAAATTTCTAAAAGCCCCATCAATTTTTCATAAATGGTATCATGGATAGTAAGTCGAACGGTATGCATTCTCACATCCTCTGGTTAACTGTTTTTAAATTGTAGCATTGATTGAAGAAAAAAAGAAGAAGGCAGGCACAACGTAAGCCGGGTTCTGGATATGGCGATAATTAATCTACTGCCCTGATCGCTCAGGGCCTCTAGCGAAACAATAGCGATGTAGGACGCTAACCATCTGTTTCTTGCTGCGCGGTTGGGTTTACATAGCTCCCATAGTTGCCTATGAGACTGGTGGGCTCTTACCCCGCCGTTTCACCCTCACCTCTTGCGAGGCGGTCTACTCTCTGTTGCACTATCCCTCACGTTACCGTGGCCATCCGTTAGATGAAACCGTGTCCTACAGCAGCCCGGACTTTACCTCTTGAGTTTGTGGCTCAAGCTATCACCTGTTGTACCTGTGGATATTATAGGTGAAATAGGTTTAGAGAGGGATTAGTCCGCTGCGTAACGCTTTGATTTCTGCCGTTTTCTTTGGCACGGTACAGGTATCCGTCGACCCGTTTGAAGAGATCGTCGGTCGTTTCCCCTTTTTCCAGCACTGCTACGCCGAACGAACAGCTGATGATATGCTCGTCGATGTGCAGATCGCTCAATGCGGCTTGACGTATCCGCTCAGCGATTTCGAACGCGGTAGTAAGTTCGGTACAGGGCAAAAAGACGATAAACTCTTCCCCGCCCCAGCGCGCACAGACGTCGCTGTTGCGGGTACACGAACGCAACAGCCCGGAAAAGCGCACGATCACGTCATCTCCTTCTTTGTGCCCGTACGTATCGTTGATCGATTTGAAATGGTCGATATCGGCGAGAATAATCGCGAGCGGCTCATTTTTGGCTACCGCGTTCACATACAGGTCTTGAAAGATAGCGTCCAGTTCCCTGCGGTTGTAGAGTCCTGTCAACGGATCGATTTTCGCCAGTTCATCGGAAGTAATGTCGTTGCGGAAGGCCATATATTCGATGATTTTTCCCTCGGAATCGTAGACCGGAACGATTCGGGCCGTGGTGATAAAAGTGCTCCCGTTTTTCCGCCGGTTGGGGAGATTGCCTTTCCACACGTCGCCCGAAGTGATCGTTTCCCACAACCCGCTGTAGACGCTCGGCTCGACATCGGGATGCTTGAATACCGAATGGGTATTGCCGATGAGTTCGTTTTTATCGTAA
>NZ_JBAVEF010000018.1:0-2308 GCF_049587615.1 Sulfuricurvum sp. | reverse complement strand
GTGCCGCCTCCACTATAAAATACACTCAATTTACGGGCAGATGGCAGAGCGGTTGAATGCACCGGTCTTGAAAACCGGCGAGGGTAATACCTCCCTGAGTTCGAATCTCAGTCTGCCCGCCACTTACACTTAAACTCCCCCATTTACGGTACTTCCAGAGTTCAAAAAATTTACTGTGCCCAAACTGTGCCCATTGTGTGTCAGCAGTTTAGTGTTTATTCGGACAGAAAAGAAGCTCTTTTTCTTCGAGTTTGTTTGATGTATCGTGCATACTTTTGAAGCGTCATAGAACTGTCTTTATGACCGAGCATATTACTCACCCATAAAATGTCCTCACCGTTTGCGATCATGAGACTGGCAAAAGAGTGTCTCATCTGATACAGATTTCGGTATTGTATTCCTGCTTTTACCAATGCAGGCTTCCAGTACCAAAGACTGATCTTATCGCAGGTTGTAAACGGCTTACCAGTATACGTCTCGAATATATACACGCCTCTATTGCTAGAGAGTTCACGATGCTTTTGCAGATACGGGATCAGCACATCGATGATTTCCACCTCCCGAATCGAGTTTTTCGTTTTCGGGAGGGTTTCAATCCCCTGTCTTCGGCTCCGTCTGACATGAATGATTCCCTCATCCCAGTCTACATCCTCCCATTTGAGGCCGATGATCTCACCCGTACGCATCCCTGTAAAAAATCCGATAGCAAAGAAACATTGCATCGATTCGGGGACGGCGTTGATGATGGCGAAGATTTCCTCTTTGGAAAAAGGCTTCTTCTCTCTGGTCTCATCGTTTTTGGGAGACTTCACCCGAGTGAACGGATTGATCGTAATGATCTCGTCCATCATGGCATCCTCAAGAATGGTTTGGAACACGGTGCGGATCGCTTTAACCGTTTTTCCCGATCTTGTCTCTAACAGTTTATTCTGCCACTTGGCTAAATCGGAAGGTTTAATCTGTGCAATCGGCTTGTTCCCGAATTGGGGCTTGATGTGTTGATGGTAGCATTGATCGTACTTCTTTTGCGTCAGTTCGCGCCGTTCGTGCTTATGGATTTCAAAGCTTGTCGGCATGAACTGATGAAGCGTGATTGCTTTCGTTTGTTGTTCGGTCTTTTCAAAGAACACCCCTTGATTGAGCTTGTAGACAATCTCGGGGATAATGTATTGCTCGGCTTTCTTGCGGTTTGTTTTCGTATCATCAAGATCAAGACTTCGGCGATACCGAACGGATTGATGATAGAACGTTATCCACAATCTGCCGTCGCGACTTATGAGTTTCATCGGTTTCCTTTCCGACCACCCAAGAGTCAATCGCAACTCTATCAAATAAAATTCTACCCGTTTTATTGTAAAAGTGGATTCCTTCCAACAGGTGTTCGTCTTTGATCTTGTAGATGCGGTCTTTGGAATAGCCGAGATATTCGGCTAGCTCTTTGACGTTAAGCCATCGCTTCCCCTGAGCTGTTTTCAGTTCCTCGCTCATCGTTTCAATGAGTTGGAACATTTTAGGGAGGAGGTTAAGATGCTCTAAACCAAGTTCCATGGCGTCATCCTCCCAAGCACTTTTTTACGATTGATTCGTCTATCCAATTCATCGCGTGCCATCTCAATTTGCACGGTAAGCAACTGGTAACGCAATGAATCCTTATCGAGAGCATACCGCTCTAAAGGCAGATCAATCAACAATCGGCGCAGTCCATAAATTGTTTCATACCGAAGCGATCCATAATGTTCTTCCACATAAGCTTTAATTGGTATCTGATTCATTTCAGTCACCTCACCTCCACGGATTGTCGTCGTTTAAATCCCGACGATCCAGTTCACGGCAGACCTCCACATACCGATCAAAGAGTTTTTGATGTTCTGGATCGCTCTGCGGGATGGTGTGCATCTCTTTGGAAAGGCTTGCTTCAAGGTTTTGCAATCCCTCGTCGCTGTAAGTTTTGAAATCATCTTCATAGGATGTTTCCTCCTTGTATTCTTCAAATTTATTTTTAAAAAGTTTTCGCATTTCAAAGTCTTCCCGCGCTCTTTGCAGTACATCGAGAAAGAATTGAAAGGTCGGTTGTCGATCATGAATGAACAGGCGGGTGATAACCTTCTTGATCGACTTTTCAGCATCTTCGAGAGAATAGCGGTAGGTGATCTTTTCGATCTTCTCCAAAGGAGTTTCTACTTGCATAAATTCTTTGATGCTATACGAGTCTTTGATGTGTTCCCAGATCGGGAGCGTCTCGGCTCTACGACGGTTAGGGGTGTTGATCTGATCTTCGGTGATCGTTGAGAGATCAAGGAGACGGATT
>NZ_JBAVEF010000017.1:0-1595 GCF_049587615.1 Sulfuricurvum sp. | reverse complement strand
GTGATGAGCTGCAGGGGCTGCCCCTTGAGGCTGGCGTTCCAGGCCGTCGCCAGGGCATCCATCAGAATGGACTGGTGGACCGGCTTGACCAGGTATGCCGCAAACCCGACGTCCTGCATCCGCTTGGCGTCGCCGCGTTTGCCGATGGAGGCGATCATGATGAGCACCGTCTGCCTCAGACGGTCATCCCCCTTGATCCGGCGGCCCAGCTCTTCGCTTTCACTGTGCTCATCGTGGTATGCGATGATGGCCATCTGGAAGGGATCCCCGGCCTCGCAGTCCCGGAGCAGCAGTTGAATCGCCTCGTCGTTCGAGCTGCAACTGGCGTGGCGCATGCCCCAGCCGGCGACCTGTTCCTCCAGGGTGCGGCGGTTGATCTCCCGGTCGTCGACGATGAGAAGCCGGACCCCCGAGAGATCGGCCTCCTCGACGACGCTGACAGCGGTCTCCTGATCGATCGTCATCGGAAGGGTGAACCAGAACGTGGAGCCCTTCCCTTCCCGGCTCGTCACCCCGATCGTGCCGCCCATGCATTCGACGAGCTGTTTGGAAATGGCCAGTCCCAGGCCCGTGCCTCCGTAGCGGCGCGTCGTGGACGTGTCGGCCTGGGTGAACTTTTCGAAGATGTATTCCAGTTTCCCTTCGGGGATCCCGATCCCCGTGTCTTCCACGCTGAAATGGAAGGACGGGGAGCCGTCCGGTTTCGTCTCGCAGCTCACGCTGATGATGACGTGGCCCTTCTCGGTGAATTTGATGGAATTGCTCACCAGGTTCGTCACCACCTGCCGGATGCGGCCGGGATCGCCGATCACGCGGCGCTCGGCCCCGCAGAGATAGCGCACGATCAGGCTCAGTCCCTTCTCGTCGGCCTTCACGACCAGCAGGTCGGCCAGCTTTTCCACGGTGGTGCGCAGGTCGAAGGGAATGGGCTCGATGGTGAGCTTTCCCGCCTCGATCTTCGAGAAGTCCAGGATGTCGTTGATGAGGGCCAACAGGTTCTCCGCCGACAACTTGACGGCCTCCGCGTATTCCCGCTGCTCGCCGTCGAGCTCCGTCTCCTGCAGCAGCGTCGAAAACCCGATGATCCCGTTCATGGGCGTGCGGATCTCGTGGCTCATGTTCGCCAGAAATTCCGACTTGGCGCGGTTGGCCGCCTCGGCGGCCTGGGCCATGATGCCGGCCCGCTCGATGGATTCTTCGAGTTGGCGGTTGATGGCCTCGAGCTCCCGGTTGATCCGCTCGGCTTCATCCTTGGATTTCTTCAGGCCCTCCTCGGCCTGCTTGCGCTCCGTGATGTCCAGCATGGATGCGATGCTGTGCGTGGTGCCCGGGATCAGGGCAACGCTCAGCAGAACATGCCGGATGCGGCCCTCGCCGTCCCGCATCTTGAGCTCGTAGCGGCGGGGAACCGAATCGGGATCCTGCCGCCTCATGTCGTGGTACGTCATGAGCCTCAACAGCTCGTCGGGAGGCGTGAACTCGATCCAGCTTCGCCTCCCCTCAATCTGGTGCCGCGGAAGCCCTGTGAATTTTTCGAACTCCGTGTTCACCAGCGCGATCGTGGTGTCGTCCTCGATGATCACCATGGCCGTGCC
>NZ_JBAVEF010000016.1:0-182163 GCF_049587615.1 Sulfuricurvum sp. | reverse complement strand
TTCCGCTGTATTCCCCTTTTAATGCTTTGATATTGTTTTTGAGCCTATCGGGATCGGTTGCGAGCAAAATTATTTTTTCTTTGAGTTGTTTTTGGATGACACGATCCAACTGCGAAAGCTCTTTTTTGCGGAAGGCAAAAATTCAATCGCATACATCGTTTATATTCCCAACTCTTTCCATACCTCATCGGCACTGATCGGCGTGACAGAACCCTCAGCTACCTCACGTAAGCGTTTGTCAGAGATTTTCTCGTCCAGCATATCAAAATAGAGCATAAGAGCATTTTCTATCACATGACTCTTTTTCTCATTAAGCTCTTTTGCTAAAGCATTCAATTCATTTGCAACGCTGTTATCGAGGGTAATACTCATTTTAGTTACATTGACATATTTATTCATCGCAACCCCTTGTCTGACAATTATATAGACAATTATACTGCTAATTATATTTTAAAGTCAATATCAAATTAGATGCCATGAAAAAAAATTGGATATTCTAAACGGGTAAAAAATGAAAGTAATCCCGTACATACGGGATTACTTTAAAGGAGTAGAGATAAATTATTTAGTGTAAGTGATTTTCGCTTTTTCGCGGAGTGTTGCCATTTTCTTTTCCATCGTCGCTTTAAACTTGTCCATTTTCAAACGCTGCTCAATGAAATTTTTAACCTCATCAAATCCAAGTTTTTTAGCCGCTTTTTTATCTTCAATATAAATGACGTGATATCCGAATTGACTTTGAACCGGAGTAGACGACATACTCCCCTCTTTCATCGCGAATGCGGCATCATTAAACGAAGGTACCATTTGCCCTCGTGGAAAATAACCCAAATCGCCCCCCTTCGCTGCACTCGGTCCCGTTGATTTTGATTTCGCTTGAGCGATAAACTCATTTTTGAGTTTGTCGCCGCTAAGAGCTTTCATACTTTTAATAATCGCTTGCGCTTCCGCTTCGGATTTTACCAAGATATGACGGGCACGGATTTTTTCTTTATCAATGAATTCATCGGGATTTGCATCAAAATAGGCTTTTACCTCTTTGGCATCCACTTTGATTGCTTCAAACTGTTCTTGTTCCCATACTTTTGCAGCAAGCTGAACTTTTAAACGGCTCACCAATGCTTCAAGCTCTTGCTTGTATTCTTTGGAATCCAAAACACCCGTTCGTTTGGCATCATCATAAACGAGTTCCTGGGCGATCATCCCCTCGATAATCCGTTGGCGCAATTCATTTTGTTTATCGGCAGGGAGAGAGTCAAAACGTCCCTGAGTCCCTTCCATCAATACTTTATTCACTTCTTCTGAGGTAATTTCATCCCCATTCACAGTCGCTAAAACAACCGCTGATGCACTCTGTGCGCTCAACAATAAACCCAAAATCCAAGCGGCATAATATCGCTTCATTGCTATCCTTGTTTTTTCCCTCAGAGCAGAGGGGATTTGATTTCGGCATTATAATACATTTGCAAGTATAGTACGCAAAAAATAATCAATATTAAACAATACTGCTCTGACGCTTTTGTTGGGCAATTTTTAAATAGCGATCCATTGTCTGTAAAAGGAAATGTTTATCAATCGGTTTAGCCAAATGCGCATCCAAACCTGCCCCTACAATCCGTTCACGGTCTCCGCTCAACGCATGTGCTGTCAATGCAATGACCGGAACGAAGCCTCGTCCGTCTCGCTTGTCAATCTCTTTAATCAGACGATTTGCCATCAATCCATCCATAACCGGCATATCGATATCCATCAATACCAAATCAAAATGTTCTTTAAGATAGGTATCCACCGCCTTTTGACCATTGTCAACCGCCACGACACGGAAATGTTCTTGAAGCAAAATCGTCTCAAGGAGTTTAAGATTGATCGGATTATCTTCGGCAACCAAGATTTTAATGTTTTCAGCGCTCGGGACACTTTGAGCTTCAGGGCTGCGTGAAATATACTCTTTGGGCATCGTATGCCAGATGACGGCCAGTGTTTTATGTAAAGAACTGGGGAGTATCGGCAAGGTCACGATGGAGGAAACGGAATCAATGAGACCGTTCGCTTTCTCCCCATAATCCAGTTTCATAATCGGGACAATCCCCAGCTTCGGATAGGTTGATTTAATGGCATCGATCTGGGCTTTGGAAATATGCGGTATATCCAAAAAGAGGACATCGCTCTCCTGTAGAGCCGTGTTAATCAAATCATGAATCACGTTGGCCTGCACATCGAACATTTCAAGGTATTTCAACAGCAATGCCCCTGAGATAGAGGGCTGATGAGCTTCGGTATAAATGCTTGCACGGGTTCCCGGAATAAAATCGAACGTCCCCTCCTCATTGAGCTGATGGGTCACGCGAAAAGAGAATCGTGACCCTTTCCCTTGTTCCGAAGCGAGCATCAGATGCGAATCCATCATATCGACGTATTTATGACTAAGGCTAAGACCAATGCCCAGACCGTCTTTACCGCGACGTTGATTCTCCCATGCGGATGCGAACGGACGAAGAAGCGTTTTAATCTTCTCTTGTTCAATACCGCATCCCGTATCACTCACCGCATATTCGACTTCGATAAAGTGACCCTCTTCTTTGACAATGAGAATCTCAACAAGAACACGTCCCCCTTCGCCGGTAAACTTAATAGCATTTTGTACGAGATTGCGCATAATGCTGAGAATTTTATCCTGATCGCCGATCATCGATTTCGGCAAATGCGGATCGATCAGAAACATTAATCCAAGATTTTTTGAAAGGGCAAGATCACAAAACTGCTGCGAAAAGTTCTCATACACTTCGAGAGGGTTGAACAATGCAGGGTTGGTATGAACACTTCCACTTTCAACTTCCATCATTTCGAGAAGATTTTCAATGTTTCTCATCATCGCGTGAGCGCTTCTGCTCGTTAACTGTACATATTCTTGCTGCCAAGAACTTAAGGGGGAATTGTTAAGCAGATCGGTAAATCCGATGATAGCGTTCATAGGGGTACGAAACTCATGAGAGATCGTGGTCAAAAATTTCTTTTTAAACTGCTCAAAATAGCGCTCTGCGGCACGCGCACGCTCAATAATCGATGTATCTCGAAAAACCACTCCGATAATGGAGTGATGATCGAGTAAAATCACCTCTGATTTTACCGAAACATCATAACCGCTCCCCGACGTGTCAATTTTTCCTCGATAATCTCCCGATTGCGAGAGGAGATAAGAGAGATCTACCCCTTGCGGAGCAAACCAATCCTGCAACGGAGCAATCTCTTCGAATTCTTTGAGGGCTAAGAGATCCATCAAAGCTTCATTGCAGCCAACCAGGTTCCCTGAAAGATCCGTATACATCATCGGATCACTGTGCAAACGAGCACATGCGCTAAGCAATCCTATAAGATCAGAATAATCGTTTTCAAAGTTTTTTGTGTAAAACAAATTGACTCCCTATACTTTTACCTGTAAGTATTTGTGAAGGACATATTCAAGTTTTTCGCGTGTAAGCGGCTTAGAGAGATAATCATCCAGCCCACGCCCTAAAATATATTCCCGATCTCCTTCCATCGCCAATGCCGTCAACGCAATAATCGGCATGCGCCCTACCCGTGCAGGCCCCTCTTCGGCTTTAATCTCTTGCGTTGCCAGAATACCGTCTTTAATCGGCATATCAATATCCATAAAGACAATATCAAATGGCTTCTCACGACACATCTCAACGGCCTCGTCTCCGTTAGAAACGGCAGTCACCGAAATGCCATACTCTTTGAGCAGCAATTTAATCAAACGTTGATTGATGAGATTATCTTCAACGACCAAAGCACTTACTCCGCGTTGAATCTGCGGGAGCGCTGCGGGAGCCTCTTTCGTAATGTCAAATACAGTAATCAAATGCTCCAGCAAAGAGGTCGGCAGCAACGGTTTCGAGAGAGGCATATCAATGAGATGGAGCATTTTCGCCTGAAGACGTTCATTCTCATCCAAAAGAAGGACGGTTTTGCATTCCCGTTTCATCCGCGAAAGTTCCATTGTCCATTCACTTTTTTCCTGTGATGCGATGAAATAGACGACTTCCGTATGCGCGAAGATGGATTCATCAATCATTTGTGTTTTCGTGACACTGACTCCAAAACTTCGTAAATAGTTTGTCAGATGATTCGCGTCATCAAGCCGTTTTTCATCAATCAATACTACTTTAACGCTATGGGCATTAATCATCTGCATCGCATGGTCTGATGATCCCTCCAACGTCAAAGCAAAACTGAAAGAGGATCCTTTCCCCTCATCACTGGTAATTTTGAGCTCTCCCCCCATCAATGAAATCAACCCATGCGAAAGGCTCAATCCTACCCCCAGACGATTATCGGCATGATCTCCTGAGACGAACGGCCGTGTGATGTTGCTAAGTTCTGATTTGCTGATCCCTTTACCGGTATCCTTGACGGTAAAACCGATATTACAGGTTCCCGTCGTATTGCGTTTAAGCAGTTTTACTTCAACGGTTATCCGCCCCCCGGCATGGGTAAACTTAAGGGCGTTGTTATAAAGATTATTGATCACTTGTTTAATTTTACGTGCATCACCGGTAACATACATAGGAAGTTTTGGATCTATGAAAAACGAGACACCGACCCCTTTGTCGCCACCCATAGAGACCGCTCCAAGTGCCAATTCTTCCATTTCGGCAACAATATTAAATTCACTCTTGCTGATACTCAAACGGCCGTTTTGCATTTGCGCCAAATCGAGGAGGTTTTCGATATTTGACATCAAATTACGGGCTGAGCCTTGTACCGAATGGATATATTCGAGCTGAGTATCATTGGGCGAAGTTTTGGAGAGAAGTTCGACAAAACCCAAAATACCGTTCATTGGGGTGCGAAATTCATGCCCGATATTGGCCAAAAACTTACTTTTGAGCTGCTCGACTTTGACCACTTCGGCTTTTAGATCCACAAGATTGCTCTGATCTTCAAGTCGAAGGAGATACAGATCGGTCCCCCCTTCTTGCACCAGAGTAGAGGTAGCCACCATTGCATGCATTTTTCCGGAGGGATCGACAATTCCTACCCCATACCCTTTGGGGCAATGGGTTCGTATGTAATCCAACCAGCTTTTGTCAAACTCCGTAAATACTTCTTCGTCTTCATGATCAAAAAGTTCGCGGATACTCTCATGGTTGGTACGTAATTGTTCAATGTTCTGGAGTGGTACCAAATTAAAAAAAGCTTTGTTTGCCCCGATCCATCCGCTCTCTTTCGTAAAAAAAAGCAATGGATCGTTATCAGTGTCCAAGACTTTATAAAAAAGCTCTTTATTGATCGTTTGCTCCCCGTCTTGGGCAAATCGCTGATTATCGTTAGTAAAAAGTTTTTGAATTATCCGTAGTAATCCCAAAATTTCCCCCTAATTAATTTTGTATGGAAATTGACTATTGTAACACAAAAATCTCACACTGATCTTTTTTTTCAGGTCGTGATACAATACGCCCTAAAAAAACGGATTGAGCAGATGAAAAAAGCGACTAAAAAAGAGATCGAAGCAATTAAAACAGCTTTTTTAGAACGATATTCCGATGCAGTAACGGAGCTCACCTACTCCAATGCCTATGAATTGGTCATCGCGGTAGCCCTTTCAGCCCAATGTACCGATAAACGGGTTAATCTCATCACCCCTGCTTTATTTAAAGCCTATCCCACCCCCGCGGATCTTGCCAATGCCGATATCGAAGAGGTAAAGCGCCTGATCCAAAGCTGCTCCTTTTTTAATAATAAAGCGATCAATCTCATCGCCATGGCAAAAAGAGTCGTCGATATCTACGGTGGAGAGGTTCCCTTGGATGAAAAGGAGCTGGTAACCTTAGCCGGTGTAGGACAGAAGACAGCACACGTTGTCCTCATAGAGTACACACAAGCCAATCTCATGGCAGTCGATACACACGTTTTCCGGGTAAGCCACCGCTTGGGGTTAAGCGAGGATCCAAGCGCTACTGCCACCGAAGCAACATTGGTCAAAAAATTCAAGACCAATCTACATCAACTCCATCAAGGGCTTGTTTTATTCGGACGCTACATCTGCACGGCTAAAAACCCAAAATGTGAAAGTGAATGTTTTTTACGTGAGTTTTGTAAAAGCAAGGATGGCTTTAAACCCAGATGAGATACAATATCCGTATGAAGAGACGCTATCTATTAATTTTACTTCCGATTGTTTTTACAGGATGCTTTAATGAGCGCGGTATTAGTATGCACTATTACAACGGTTGTGAAGAGTATTACGATGTGCAGGGGTATTATCACAAAGAATGCGATAAAAACCTTGTTGATTATAAAGATTTAAAAGAGGTCATTGCACCCATTCAGAACCCTGCTGTAGGAAGCGTCCGTTAACCAAAGGCCATTTTTTTGAGGCAGCAGGCCAACCAACACTATTTTATCGCGATAAATGTTGCAAAATTTGCCCATCGGAAAAGCACTTCACACGTTTTAAACCCGCTGTTTTTGGCCATCTGGATATTCTCATTCATCGTATAAGGGATGAGGACGTTTTCAAGGGCTTCGCGTTTTTGAACAATCTCATATTCACTGTACCCTTGCACTTTTTTGAAATCGTAATAGCAATCGATCAGTTCTTTATTAAGCTTCGGATCTTCGCTCACCACTTTTTCGCTAAAAATAAAAATACCGCCCTCATCTAAGGATTCTGCTATCGTTCGGACCAAAGTATCCCGTACCATCGGACGGATAAATTGCAACGTGTAATTGCTGATGATCACGTGCGCTTTTTCATATGGAAAGCGGAGGATATCCCCCTCATAAAGTTCGATACGAGAACCGTACACTTCGATTTTTTTACGGGCATGTTCGATCATGGCAGGAGAATTATCGATGCCGATCAGACGGACATTACCCTCTTTCTCAATGGAACGCTCGATCTCAAGCAACAACGACGCCGTTGAACATCCGAGGTCATAGACAATCCCTCCTTCAGAGAGTGCATTAAGTGCAAATCTACGGGTGAGCGCTTGCGACTCTTTGTAGAATGGCACAGAGCGAAGAAGCATATCATCGAATACTGCCGCTACTTCTGCGTCAAATTCAAACTGTTTGGAGATGGGTTTAGTAAATACGGTATCGGTTTTCATAAAAGTAATTGTAGCGTAAAGGAGAGAGGTTTCGAGGGGCAACAGATGCGACGAAACAAACGTTTAGGCCCCTCGTGGTTTGAAAAGCAATTTCCAGTCCACAATTAAAACAGAGTGGGGACAAAGTTCTCTTCACTTTTTTTACTCTTCGTGGCAAGAGGTTTTGTCTCTCCAAAAAAAGTGAGCTCGTTTTCACGTAAAATGCGGATGACATTCGTCGTCCCCGGTGTTCCGATCGGATATCCGGCCGTAAAGACATAGGTATTGTTTTTATCAATAATCTTACGAGAAAGTCCGCTGTGAATAATATCGCTCAGCATCTCTTCCAACCGTCCTTTTTTGGTGAGATATGCCGGGACAACGCCCCACACCATTGTCAGAAGGCGCGCGACCCTCTCTTCATGCGTTGCTGCATAAATCGTCATTTTCGGACGGTAACGAGAGAGTTTTTTCGCCGATTGCCCGGACGTTGTCATGGCAATGATCCCTTCCGCCCTCAACGAATCGCCCAAACGCACTGCAGATTCGTTGACCACATCCATCGAATCATCATAGCCGAAATCAAACTTTCCGAACGGATAAATCTCCTCAATCGCCTGAATCGTATTGACCATCGTCTCCACTACCAATACGGGGTTTTGCCCAATCGCACTTTCCTCTGAGAGCATGACGGCATCCGTTCCATCCAATACCGCGTTGGCAACGTCACTGATTTCTGCACGGGTTGCAGACTCTTTTTCGGTCATGGAGAGCAACATCTGCGTTGCCGTAATTACAGGTTTTGAGTGTTCATTCGCCTTTTCAATTAACATCTTCTGAATCGTCGGAACACGGTAATAGGGAACTTCAATGCCCAAATCACCGCGTGCCACCATCAATCCATCCGAATAACGTAAAATTTCGTCAATATTTTCAACCGCATCAAATTTCTCAATCTTCGCAAAAAGCTGCACCTCTCCGCCGAATGAGCGAACCACATTACGGGCATTAATCATGTCCTGAGCATTTTGAACAAATGAAATCGCCATAAAATCGACTCCGTTTGCTACACCCCACGCCATATCGGCTTTGTCTTTGTCGGTCAAGATATCGATTCCCAAATGGGTATTCGGAAAATTAACCCCTTTATTCGAAGAGAGTTTCCCTTTGTTTTCAATGACCGCTTGGACATACCCACCACTCAAAGCAACAATACGGGCACGAATATTGCCATCGTACAAATAAATCGCGTCACCAATCTTCAACATCCGTAACACATCACTTTGATTGATCGAGAGTCGATAGTGGCGATCGGCTACCTTTTCCCCTTCCATCGCGTCATACTGAAAATCTAGCCGATCGCCGCTCTCCAAATAAAACTCTTCTTTGAGCTTTCCGATACGGATTTTTGGCCCGCTGATATCCTGCAATATCCCGACAATCAAACCGGTTTCTCGCATCGCAGTCCGTATATTGGCTAAAACGTGCGAATGGTACTCATGGGTGCCATGCGAAAAATTCAGACGAAAGACATTCACTCCTGCATTAATTAAGGCTTTGAGCATTTCTACCGTATCGGAAGCAGGACCGACAGTAGCTAAAATTTTGGTTCGTTTTTGCATAAGGACGCCCTACTCTCTATTTTCAGAAATGTTAACACATTTTCAAAACATTCTTGAAACCCTGTCGGCCAAGATTTAAACAATCTCAGCAAATTTAGATTACAATGAGATTATTTAAAAGAGTATGGATGAGCATGAGCAAAATAGCGATCGACACCGATATTGTCCTGATCGATATCATTGACTTCTCCCGTCTCTCGATGGATGAACAGCTCGAAATCATCTCCTATCTCTCTCTTACCTACAAAAAAATGATCCAAAAAATGGTCAAAATTTCCGGTATTCCGATGGAAAAGATGCTGCAGGGGATCATACCGACCGGAGATGGATTTTACTGTATACTGCATCCGACATTAAAGGGGTTCGGTCCTATTCTAGGGCTTTCTTTCATCCACTTTTCCGATTTTATTGCCAAAGAATACCCTTATTTTAAAGGGATTCGTGTTGCGGTACATACCGGTAAAGTACACCGTTTTGAGGACATTTTAGGACATGAGAATTTTGTCGGCGATGGACTGAATGAATGTGCACGCTACATCGAAATTAAAAACCTCATCATCAGTACGGTTATTATTTCGGATCGCGCCTATGAAGTATTGCAGGAGTTTTTAGACCTTTACGACGATTTTCGCAACCTCTTGGAAAAATGTGAGTTTCGTCACAGTTCACTCCATACCTTTCAAGACAAACACAATATTACCCGTAACGGCTATCTGATCTGGATGCGTAAAGGGGGAATTATCCCTCCTCCTCAGCCCAACGAGCCTTCCCCCGCAAAAAAACGGTAATCAGGGACAATGATTTTTTTGGTAAGATAACACCAATGAATACCCCAGAAGGAGGATATGTGCGTTTTACGATCGATGAATATGCTAAAACTTTCAAAATGTCAAAAGAGATGATCCAGAATAAAATCCGAACCAAGCGGCTCAATTACATTATCGAGGGGGGCCTTACCTACATCATAGTTCCCCGAAGTTCTCTAGATGAAGAGAAACGGCAAGAAATAGCCCAAAACATCAAACCCTCTTCGCCCCCTGCATCCACTCCTCAGAAAACAACCGTAGGGATGATTATCGCCCTCTACCAAAAAGAGAATCAGCAGCTCAAGCTCAAAATCAAAGAGCTTGAAGCCAAAGTCGATCGCCTGGTCAACGACAAAGAGCAGATGCTGATCGCCGAACGCGAGCGGATCGAAGAAATCTACACCGCTAAAGATGAACAACTCAAAAATCTACTGGAAGTCATTAATACCAAACTTCTCCTTTCCCAAGGAAACGCTGTTCATGATGTGGATATCACCGCAACGGCACCTATTGCACCCACACTCCCAAACGGTGTTATCGAACTCAAACGCTACCTTAAATTCATCGGAATGGGTTCTGAAGAGAGAAAGGCGGTCAAACGCCGTTTTGAGCTCGCATTCGGAAGCGACATACGGATCATTCAAAAAGAGGGAGAATTTTATGTCGACCTCTCCAAATACGATTACACCGATTTTCTCTCTTAACTGACGTTAAACACTTTCATTAAACTAACCTTCTATTAGCAATTTATTTTCCCGCCTTCGCGGGAATGACGCAAAAAATATCACTTTAAAGAATATACATACCTCCATCATTACACCTTTTTTAAATCCTCTACCGCTTGACTCCTTTCAAATCACATCATTTAGATAAATTATACGGTTTTACGTATATTAAATACGTTTATATATTCATTATACTTGGTATAGTTTATGCTTTATTCGTTATATATAGCATTTTACTCATATAAATGTATCTTATATAATATTTTAATTATATTTTATACGTTTTAATGTTTATTTTAAGAAAAGAATATTACAATGGAGTAATGGAAATGAGTGATCTTTTTAATCTTCTTCACAACGCTGTAGAGGCTGGGCGCAACGGTAAGAAGATTTCCCAAAAAGAGATGGCTGCTGCGTTAGGACTTTCCATGCGGACGTATCAGGACTGGAGGCTGGGGAATGCAAAACCCCAAGCCGCCAAAGCGGTACTCGATATGCTAGGGATGCTCGATGATGACGAAATCATCCGAGTAGTACGAAAAATAAATAAACTAGGGGATAAATCATGAGCAGTTTGAGCGAGCAAGAACGCATCGGGTTGGAAGAGGTTTTTTTATCGATCTCTTCTTCGCAAAATTTAATGCAAAAATGGTCCATGTGGAGTAAAAATTTCTCGATCCGTATCGATGCCAAAAACCTTCCCTCACCGCTCCTCTTTACCCCAAATCCACGAAACTGGATAAAAAACGGCCTAAAAAACCACAAAATCACAAAACTGTTCAATAAAATGCAAAAAAGAAGAAAAATTTAAGCTAAGAGATATTAAAGTATTCGCGGCTAAAACACTTACCCCTCGCATACTCCTATGTATGGGAGGTTCAAGTGTTATTCGCATATCTAAATCAAGGGCAATAAATGAATAAAGCGCAATTCGTAGAATTGGTTCAAAAAAGCGGCGGTTACAAAACAAAAGTTGAAGCTGAAACAGCTATTAAAGCTTTCACAGAAGCAGTAACTGCAGCTCTTGTTGCGAAAGAAGAAGTTTCATTGGTAGGATTCGGAAGTTTCGCATCTTCTCTTCAAAAAGGAAAAAGCGGTAAAGTTCCAGGAACAACCAAAACATACAGCACAGCTGACAAAATGGTTCCTAAATTTAAACCAGGTAAAAGTCTTAAAGACAGCGTAGCTGCCGGAAAATAATTTCCTCTTTCTCTGTTGAGGGAGGTTTTCCCTCACCTATCTTTCTCTTCTTACTGCATCGTTTACATTCTGACATTGAAATCTTGTTATAATTACGCCACTAAAAAGATCGTTCTGAACCGTAATAATCAGCAAAAATGCAAGGGTCTATGTGCTTTTCTCTTTTTTTAATCGCTTTGCCTCGGTGCATCCCAAATCCTCATCCGAACAAACCTTTCATCCTCAAAAACAAAAAGAGAGTTTCATAGCTATTGCAGACGAGTGCAGCGGGAATTTTTATGAAAACTTCAAACTGTATCATCATGACACACTTACCACGGTAGATATACTCCTGTTCCTTCCGAACCGAGGCATCTATTTTGGAGAAATACTCTCATGGAGCCCCTCAGAGCTCAAAGGAGCATCCGTCGAGCGTTCTTCCAAGCGGACCCAAAAATCTCCGACAACACGGTTGGAAAACAGTGCGTGGAGACTACGCCAAAAATTAGAAGATATTCTTTCGTTTGACTCCACCCCCATCGAACGTTTTTTTTGGATGAAAAATCTTACCGAAACAGATTTTGACGAATTGGACCCCTCCTTTCATGAGCTCATGCCTAAAGGACGACTCATCTTTAGCGATGATGCCAAAGCGGCCATACAACGTAAATTCGAAGCGCTTACACCGTATCAAAGCGAACCTATTTCTACCGTCAAAGTCATGGGTTCATTAAATGCCCACACCTTATTGCTCCCGACGCCTGACACCCCTTTTGGAGCGTTTCTGTCGGATGAACAGCTTCAATTTTTAGACACTGAATGTACCGACACCGTCACAACACTCTACGGAACCTATGGAAGCGGTAAAAGCACTCTCCTACTGCGCAAGGCGATTAAAATACTGCTGAACGATCCAAAGCGCAAGGTACTTATCATTACCCCCACTCTTTTGGCGGGAGAGCTATTGCGCAACAAACTTATTTCCCTTATGGAATACGGGGCTTGGAACATTCCGCTGGACTCGATCTCATTTTATACCCCTCACTTATCTCTCCCACTTGATGAACTGCCTATATTCGAGGAGGCTTCTGTTGTTTTCTGCGATGATGCTTACCGTTTAGAGAACACTTTCACGCAGATGCTCCGACAACGGCGCGGGAAACGGTGGCTTGTATTCGGTACCGCCCTCAAACCCGATTCGGACGAAAATCTCTACCTTCTTAACAACCATTACCGTGATGCCAAACATGTCTCAACCCTTCAATGCACCCAAAATGATCTTCTCTCTACCCTCTTGGAGAAATTGCGCAAACGGCTGATCGATGTACCCGAACAGGACATTATGATCATCCTCCCCGAACAGCAGATGTTGCCACAGTTTAAAGAGTCGATAGACAACGCTTTGCATCTTGACTGCCGTACCTTGATTCCGGGGTTCAGTCTGCAATACCAAAATCTCGATGACGTTATCCTCGTAACCGGCGATTATGTCAGCGGTCTAAGGATTCCTCACCTCTTTCTTATCGTCCCTGAGGATTCGGATGACTACGCTTTTGAACTAAGCCGTGCATCAGAATCAGCAACTATAATCACACTCTTAGAGATCTAAAAAGAGGATAAAAAACAATGGCTAAAATTACAAAAACCGATCAAGAGTGGCAGAGCCTCCTTTCTCCCGAAGCTTATTATGTTGCCAGAGAGCATGGAACCGAGAGAGCCTTTAGCGGAGAGTATGCCGAGTTTAAAGGGGATGGAATCTATACCTGCGTCTGTTGCGGCAACCCCCTCTTTGATTCAACGGCAAAATATGATTCAGGGAGCGGTTGGCCGAGCTATGACCGTCCGATTTCTCCGGATGCACTCGAAGAGAAACGGGACATCAGCCATGGGATGATCCGTGTCGAGGTGCTTTGCGCTTCGTGCGATGCCCATTTGGGACATGTTTTTCCCGATGGTCCTAAAACAACCGGATTACGCTATTGTATCAATTCCGTCTGCCTTACATTTAAACCACGCACGCAGGAGTCCTAATGCGCTTTTTACTCACTTTATTGTTGGCTGCAACTCTCTCTTTTGCCGCCTCTCACCCGAAAGTTCTTCTTCAAACAACCCAGGGGGATCTAACCCTTGAACTGTATGAAGATGTAGCACCGCTGGCTGTCGAAAACTTTACGACACATGTCAAAAACGGCTATTACAACGGATTGACGTTTCACCGCATCATCAAAAACTTTATGGTTCAGGGTGGTGATCCGACCGGAACCGGAGCGGGGGGAGAGTCCATTTGGAAAAAACCGTTTAAAGATGAATTTAAATCCGGCGTTGTGTTTGATAAAGCCGGTATTTTGGCGATGGCGAATGCCGGACCTCGAACCAATGGCAGCCAGTTTTTTATCACAACGGCTCCGACACCGTGGCTGAATGGTTACCACACTATTTTCGGACGCGTTGTATCCGGAACAGATACCCTAGCCAAACTCAATAATGTCCAAACCAACGGACCTCGTTCGGGAGACAAACCGCTCCAAACGCAAAAAATTATCAAAGCTACCCTTCTTCCCTAATCCCCCTCTCTTTGCCCGTCAAAGTCTTCTCAAAGAGACAAACGGGCATAATTTTGTAATCGTTTCGTAACCATTATGTAACGGTTTTGTAATTGTATTGCGTCTCTTGTTACTAATCTTAATTTATGGAGCATTCATGTTCTCTCGTGACAACCTCTTCTTCGGCGGTATATTCGTCCTCATGACCGCCATTTTTATGGTGTGGGGATTTAACTATCTCGAAAACAACTATACCCTCTTTGTCCTCGCCACTCTTTTTGGGATTTTTATGGCGTTTAACATCGGCGGTAACGACGTCGCCAATTCCTTTGGTACCAGTGTAGGGGCTAAAACGCTCACTGTCAAACAAGCGCTGATGATTGCCGCAATCTTCGAACTCGGCGGTGCGATGCTTGCAGGGGCTGAAGTAACCAACACGATCCGAAAAGGGATCGTCGACATCTCTGCAATGGATTTCGATCCGATGCTCCTCGTATTTGTAATGATGGGATCACTCCTCTCTGCTGGAACATGGCTTTTGTTTGCAACTTTCAAAGGGTATCCCGTCTCAACGACCCATGCCATTATTGGAGGGATTCTAGGGGGTTCTATCGCTCTAGGATACGCTACGATGGAAGTGGGAGAATCGGTTTTTGGTCTGGTTCATTGGGATCAAGTGACCAAAATCGCTATCAGCTGGGTCGTTTCACCGGTTCTTGGAGGTATGGCATCGTATGGAATCTATTGGTATTTGAAAAAATACATCCTCGATTACAATGACCGTGTTCAAACACACATTGATGACATCAAAGGACAAATTACCGCCCTCAATGATTCACACAATGCAGCGACTGCAACCGCAGAAGAAAAAGCGCTCCATGAAGAACAAGTACATGAGCTTAATCGTTTGAAGAAAAAACAAAACGCATTTTATGCTCTTCGAACCCATGCTCCGATCGTAGCAGCATTCGGTACGGCAATGATTGCAGGGATGTTACTGTTCAAAGGGCTTAAAAATGCCGATTTAGGTCTCAATGATGCCCAAATCTACATGTTGCTGGCCGTTCTCTCAACTCTCATGTACGGAGTTGTTTATGCCATCATCAAAGTGATGCATAAAGATACCCCTCACAAAGCCACCATGCGTGTCTTTAGTATGCTCCAAGTCCTTACCGCATCCTCTTTTGCATTTAGCCACGGGGCAAACGACATCGCGAATGCAATCGGACCGTTCGCTGCAATCATCGATATATTGGCAACAGGTCAGATTAATGCAGAATCACCGGTCCCCTTTATCGCTATGGCAACCTTTGGGATTGCACTCGTAGCTGGATTGTGGTTTATCGGTAAAGAGGTAATCGCCACTGTAGGCAGCCGCATTACCGAAATTTTTCCGGTAACCGGTTTCGCTGCGGAACTTGGTGCAACGTTGGTCATTTTGTTAGCAACGGTTTTAGGGATCCCCGTTTCATCAACCCATATCCTTGTCGGAGCCGTCATCGGTATCGGGATGCTCAATCGGGATGCTAACTGGAAATTAATGAAACCGATCGCTCTTGCCTGGGTTATCACCCTCCCTGCCGCTGCTGCAATGGCAGCAATTTTCTTCTTTATCCTCAAAATAGTATTTGGCTACTAGGCCAAATACTTCTTAACTTTTTTCACTTCCTGCATACATCCACATACATTACCCTTCGAAGGGAATCAAGAGACTTTTCCATAATCCTACGGCTGATTCATTCGAGATTTCTTTCTCATCATCCCGTACTTTATACGGGATCTAAGAAATTTAGATACTGAACCTTGTTCAGCATGACGGTTTGGATTATTAATACTAAAGAATGAATAAGCCGTGTGATTTTTTACAAGCTGGATTCCGTGTCGTAGCACGGAATGACGAGAAGTCTCTATAATGAATTATTTTTGAAGTTTACTCAGAGCATCGAGGATATTATTTTGTTTCGCTTGATCGAGCGGTGTGTCATTGGAAACAAACATATAAAATTCTACCCGTCTATTTTTGGCTCGATTTGCTTCTGACGTATTCTCTGCAACGGGCTTAGCCGAACCGAATCCGGCAGTCGAAAGACGTTCAGGAGCGACACCGTTGCGAATCAATTCACGCATAACGGTATCTGCCCTGCGACTGGAGAGTTCGATATTATCTCGATACGAAGAACCCTGAGGAAGAGGCTGATTGTCCGTATATCCCCGTACCGATATGTCTACATTAGCAGGGAGAGCATTGATTATATACGCAATACGTCGAATGAATAAATGCATCTCTTCATCGTCAATGGTAGCATTTGCACCCCGGAAAGGGACAGAAGCAGGCAATTTTAACAAAACACCATCCATTGTCTGATCCAATGGACCGTCCCCTCCCATCGAAGCATTCACCAACTCTTGTTGGATTTTACTGATGGAATCTTTAAGCTCTTCTTGGCTCTTCGCCTCTCCGATAAATAACGATCCCCCCTCTTCAATCAAGGCTTTTCCGCTGGGATTTCCACTCGCATCAGGATTAGGTTTTTTGGTCTCTGGAACCATATCCTGTACAGGATTGATCTGTTCGGCAACCGGGGCATAATCATAAATTTTGACAAACTCTTCTTTAACCGCTTGCAATTTTTCTTTATTGACCGATGCAATCGCATACAAAGCAATAAAAAGTGCCAGCAAAAGACTGAAAAAGTCAGCGGTCGGAACCGCCCATTTTTCACCCGCTTCACACTCTGGGCACTTTTTACACTTGTGTTTTTTACCCATTTAGTTACTCATTAGTTAAATTGGCTGTGTTTTTCTTCCGCAGGCGAAAGAAAATTCAATAATTTTGCTTCAAGTGTACGAGGGTTATCCCCGTGAACAATACCGACAATGCCCTCAAGCATCAGTTTTTGTTCTTTAACAATATGGTGTGATTTCGCAATCATTTTTCTTCCCCATGGCCCCAAAAGAACGTAGGAAGAAAAGATCCCCGTAACCGTTGCCGTAAATGCCCCGGCAATACCTTTAGCCATTTCTGCCGGATTATCAAGCTTTTGAAGCGCAAGAATGAGCCCCAAAACGGCTCCGATAAGTCCCATAACGGGAGATGTTTCCCCTGCTAGAAGCCAATAATGGCCGCAACCGTGATAGTAATGTTCAGTCTCTTCAATAACCAGTTCTAACGTTTCCACAATCGTATCGACTTCATTTCCATCCACGGCCATACTCAGACCTTGTCTCAAAAATTCATTATCAATTTGAGCCACTTTTTGTTCCAAGGATAACAAACCGTCACGACGTGCCAACGTCGATAATTCGATAATCTCCTTGATCCTTGCGTGCAAATCAACAGAGCTTTTTTTAAAAACGATCGGACCGAGATTTTTAAAAGCACCTTTTACGAATTCTGCATCCGTAGCAACCGCTGCAGCTGACATTGCCGTTGGAAAAATAACGATCAGTGAAGCTAAATGGATAATATGGAGTGGATTTCCTCCATCCAAAATATCCCCGGTTGAAATAGCTGCGATAGCTCCCAGAATCCCTAAAATAACCGTTAAATCCACGTAACTCCTTCTCCTCTAGGGTAATTATGATACATCCTTGTAATTACCATACCTTGTTGTTTGATTGTACCTTGTTTTCACTGAAAATCAATGATTAACGTCTCTATTTTTTATTAAAGAAAGTATATAAGATCTTAATCAGCAGCATTAAGAAAATGCCGCTTCCCATACTTGCAACAATAAAGGCATAATATTCAGTGTGGGTAATCGCGTTTGCCTGATACCCTAAGGTTGCAATCGCAACCGTAAAAGTAAGCGGCATCGAATCACTTAAAGAGAATAAAATCGTATTTTTAAGTCCCAAATACCCGCTGTACGCAACCAGTGAACTGATAAGGCGGATACCAATAATCGCACCGGCAATGAATAATGCAAGTTCAAGTATTTTTACATCGGTAAATGCTTCCAATGCAAGCGTCGAACCTACGTGAATAAAGAAAATAGGAACCAAAAATCCAAATCCAAACGAAGAGAGTTTTTCGGGAAGTTCCGTTTTGTGTTTAAAATAGGTGGCGATAAATACCCCTGCCAAAAATGCTCCCAAAACAACATCGATTTTAAGATAAAGCATCACGGCAATCATAATAAACATCAGTGCCATCGAAAAACGGATATCCTGATCTTTACCGTCATCATGAGGCATAATCAGTGTTTTGAGCCCTGGATACCACCAGAATAGAATCCGGATCCCCCGGAAAAAGAGGACAAATCCGATCAAGAATAAAAACAATCCCCCCAACACAAAAGCAAAGTCCCGGTTATAGCCGTATTCAAGCCCTCCGCTGAGAATCGTTAACGCCATAATGCTGACCAACTCACCGATGATGCCGATATTGAGCGCAAGGGCAAGCCAAGGCTCATTTTTGCCATATTCTTTAACCAATGCCATGAGCATTCCCAGCGAAAAAATGGGGAATGCTACCAAATATACGGAGCTAAGATCAAAATAGATAAACAAAGCAAACGAACACCCATAAAGCATAGCAAAATAGATGATGGTTCGACGGAGGAGGGAAGATTTTGCAAAACCGAACTCTTTGAGATTAACTTCCATCCCCGCCAAAAACATCAGGTACAAGAAGCCTACTTTTGCAATGATTTTAAAGAGTTCATTTTCAACCAAAAAGCCGAAATATCCGGCGAGACTTCCCAATAAAATCTCAACGACCACCACCGGGATTTTCGTAACGCGGGACAAAAACGGGGAGAGGAGTACCAAAAGCGATAACGTAATAATAACAACCGTATTGCTCATTCTTATCCTCTCAACGCTTTCCAAACGTTAATCGCTTGAATATGTTCTTTCACGTCATGCACTCGAACAATGGAAGCACCCTCTTCTATCGCTTTAAGATGAATGGCCAAAGTACCCCCCAAACGCTCATCGCTCTGTGAAGGGGAAATAGCATTGATTATCGATTTACGACTAGCCCCCACTAACAATTTTTTCCCTAAACGCAAAAAGTGGCTTTGATGGGTGATTAAGGCACAATTTTCTTCCAATCGTTTCCCAAAACCGATCCCGCAATCCAAAATTATCTCTTTGATCCCGTAAGACTCCGCTTTTTCGATACGCTCCCGGAAAAAAAGCTCCACATCATGAAGAACAGACGTGTAAACGGGATTTTCCTGCATCGTTTGAGGGATCCCCTGCATGTGCATAATCACTGCGGTGGCACCGTAGCTGCCACACAGTCGGGCAACCTCATCATTAGCCAAACCTGTAATGTCATTGATAAGCGTGAACCCTCTCTCTAACGCATAACTCACAACGATAGGTTCATAACTGTCCAGACTCAGGCGCGTCTTCTCGTAAAAGCGCTGATCATACAATGCATCAATAATCGGACGGACACGGGAGAGCTCTTCTTCTGCACTTATCGCCACAGACCCGGGACGGCTCGATACACCGCCCAGATCAATGATATCGGCACCCTCCTGCAGCATCGTCTCGATACGCATGATCGCTTGGGAGCCTTGAAAGCGGCTTGCATGGTAAAAACTGTCCTCATTGGCATTAAGAATTCCCATGACGGAAATCGTATCGTCATGTTTACGGCGACAAAAGCTCTCCAGTTCAACGGATAGTTGTTTGAGGCCAAAGGGCTGTGCCTTCTCTTTTTGAACCAATTGTTGCAATTGCCGCTCCGTGGCGATCAGCAGTGCAGTGACACGGGGAATCGAAGCGGTAACCGTCCCTTTTGGAACCGCTAAATCGGCTCCAATACTGAGGGCATCTTGTTTGAGAATATTGGCAGCCCCGACGTGGAGATCACGGATGCGGATCAAATGAACTTCACCCTTATCCTCTAAAATACGAACACCTCCACCATCTACTCCCAGTTTTAAGAGTTCACGATGCAGGTCCATCGTCCCTGAAAGTTTTTCAACGACCACGCTTAACCTCTTTGAGGAAATTGATCAGCACCATGACGAGCACACTCTGAAAACGGCTGTTAAGTTCGATCAGGCGCAGCGCTTTCTCAAATCCTTCAAGCTGGGTTGCCGTGAGAGGGATTTTTTCAATATGTATAGCCTGAAACATTAACTGCTCAATCAATCCTTTGGCTTCGTGTTTTTTAAGCCGATCATGCTCTTTTACAAAGGTAAATAATTCGGCAAGATCAAAAGTTTTCAGAAGTATCGGGAGAGTTTCATGCGTACGTTTGTGCTGTTCTTGTCTGAGACTAAGACGTGAACGTACCGTAGGGAGAAAGGTACTTTTATTCGGAGCCATAAGGATAAATACAATATTTCGGGGAGGCTCTTCGAGAATTTTCAAAAGGGCATTTTGGGCGGGAACGGTAAAACTTTTAGCGCCAAGAATTAATGTTTTGGTATGCTCTTCACTTTTATACGCTTCGGCAATGACCTCTTTGGCATCTTCGATTTTAAAATCATCCCGCATAAACGTTACACAGCGTAAGGGGCGCACAGACTCTTCAATTTCTCGGACTCTCTCTTCGATCTCATCGGTGATGAGAATTCCGCCCCGTTCATTCTCGAACATTAATCTCCCCGAACAGTACGGCGCCAAGCGTTTTGTCAAAAAGACGGTAGAGTTGCAGCAGTTTGATATCGATTAGTTCATCGTGTGAGCGCAATACCAAAGCATTTTGAAACCGCTCGTCCATAATCCATAGCAAACTGTTGGCATTACGTTTCGCAATATCGGCACGACGGTCATCCCCTCGACCGATATACCAAAAGAAATATTCCCCTTTGAAACTGATATCGAGCATATCGCTCAGCATATCAATCGACTCTCCGCCGCTGATATGTTCATAATGGGGATAAAGGGCATCGATGCAAACAATGGGGATCATCGGACGGTCCTGCGAACGTTTGTTCAAAGAGGCGGTAATGTAATGGGCAAACCATTTGCGATCATGATCGGTGATGAGGACAATACTTTTTCCCCCCATCATCTGATCCATGGCATTAGCAAGTGCAGGGGTCCATTCGAAACGCTGCTCTTCGAACCAGCTCATCGATGCCCCTACGGAGCGGATCGATTCTAATGTCCACTGATCAAATTGACGCACTTATTGATCCAATGCGTAGGCACTGTGCAATGATCGCACTGCAAGCTCCGCGTATTTTTCATCAATAACCATTGAGACTTTGATCTCCGAAGTAGAAATCATCATAATGTTAATATTTTCACGCGCCATCGTTTGGAACGCTTTTGCCGCTACTCCCGTATGGGATTTCATCCCGACACCGACGATGGAAACTTTACAGATACACTCATCGTACGATGCTTCCGTAATCTCACCCTCCGCAATAAAGGTCTCTACAACCGATTTTGCATCGATCAGTTCCGTTTTCGGAACGGTAAAATCGAGATTGGTTTTACCATCATGCCCCAGCGTCTGAATAATCATATCAATGTTCACACTGTTATCGGCCAAACGGGTAAAAATATCCGAAGCAATTCCCGGACGATCGATCACACCGCTCAAAGATACGCGTGCTTGGTTTTTATCGAGTGCGATACCGCTGACAAGTGGTTGTTCCATAATATTCTCTTCCTTTGTAATAAGTGTCCCTTCCGCATCGGTAAAGCTGGATCGGGTTACGAGGTTAACATTTAATTTTTTTGCAAGCTCAACTGAGCGGTTTTGAAGTACTTTGGCTCCGAGGGATGCGAGCTCGAGCATCTCATCGTAGCTGATTTTATCCATCTTTTTAGCACGCGGTTCGATGCGGGGATCGGTGGTATAGATACCGTCCACATCGGTATAAATTTCACATAAATCCGCTTGGAGTGCCCCTGCGAGAGCAACGGCAGAGAGATCCGATCCTCCCCGTCCGAGGGTCGTGACCTGACCGCTCTCGCTAACCCCTTGGAATCCCGCAACAACGACAACTTTACCCGCTGCGAGTTCTGCATGCATGTGTGAAGGATCAATACTCTCAATCCGCGCTTTCGTATGAATACTATCCGTCACAATCCCCGCACGACGACCGCTCATAGACGTGGCACTGTGTCCCATAGCATTGAGTGCGATGGAGAGCAACGCAGCCGTTACCCGCTCACCGGAACTCAGGAGCATATCCACTTCACTTCGTTCCGGTGTAGAAGTGTAATGCTCCGCATAGGCGATCAGCTTGTTGGTTTCGCCGCTCATAGCCGAAACGACGACGACGACTTGATGCCCCTCTTTTAGTGTTTGCGAGACGCGGTTGGCGACGTTTTGGATCCGCTCCAAATCACCGACACTGGTTCCGCCGAATTTTTGAACAATTAGCATTACAGGTACCCCTTGGTTCTAAAATGGGAGATGACACGTTCATAGACCGGTTTTTTGAAATGGGCGACATGACTCAATACGTCATCACTGCTCACAAAACGATACGCTTTGAATTCAGGGTGCTTCGTATCTAAATCGATTTTAGCCCCCTTTTTCAAGCGTACCAGATAATAGCGCTGTTTTTGTCCGGCGTACGGAGCCATTTTGGCAGCGACATGGGAGGGAAAATCGTACGCGATCCAATCGGGATACTCGGCAATGATCTCTACTTTTTTGGTACCGATCTCTTCACCCAGTTCTCGGAAAAGAGCCTCTTCACTCGATTCACCCTCATCAATTCCCCCTTGAGGAAACTGCCATACCCCTTCCAAATCACTCCGTTCGGCGATAAAAATATCTTTAATCTCAGGATATTCATGAGAGACAATAATCGCCGCCACATTCGGTCGGTAGAACTTTTTTTCGGTCATTCACCATCTTTTTAAATTTAAATGTTATACGTCTAACCTGGCGAAGCCCGTTTAGACGGCAGGGACAGGCTTGTCCCCTGCACCCCCCTAAAGCTTTTCGCACTAAATGCGAAAGAATTCTTTATTTTGGAGAGGTATTGTAAACTATTCGCCATTAAAAATACTATAATCCTGATATGCTTTTATACATTCACATCCCTTTTTGCGATAGCAAATGCTCCTACTGTGCGTTTAACTCGTATGTCGATAAATTCTCGTTACGCAAAGCGTATATGAATGCCCTTATTATCCAACTCAAAATGGAGCTCCTCCGCTTCAAGGTAACTACGGACAACCCGATCGAAACCGTATTCATCGGAGGAGGGACCCCCTCTACCGTAGAACCCTCCCTCTATCGACCAATTTTTGAAATGATAGACCCTTACTTAGCTCAAGGGTGCGAAATTACCTCGGAAGCCAATCCTAACAGTGCTACGCGAAGCTGGCTGGAGGGGATGTTTGAGCTGGGGGTCAATCGTCTCAGCTTCGGCGTACAGAGTTTTAATAATGAAAAATTGAAAATACTCGGACGCGCCCATAATACGCAACATGCCCTCCAAGCGATCCGCACTGCAGCAGCCATCGGCTATAAACACCTCAGTATCGATTTGATTTACGGCGTTCGGGGAGACACCAAAGCCCTTTTAAAAGCAGACATGGCCCAAGCACTCGCCCTCCCCATAGACCATATCAGTCTCTATGCTCTGACCATCGAAGAAGAAACAGCCTTTGAAAAAACCCCTGAAATGGCCCAGGAAGAGCTGGAATTAACCCAATGGCTCTTTCGTGAGATCACCTCTAAAGGGTTTGAACAGTACGAAATCTCCAATTTCGGAAAATACCGTTCCCGCCACAACCTCGGATATTGGGAACACAAACCCTACATCGGTCTGGGTTCAGGCGCTGTCGGATTTTTAGAAAATCGCCGCTATTATCCGAGCACCAGTGTCGATCACTATGTCCAACATCCCTGCGAAATGACGACCGAAGAGATCACAGAAAATGCCCTCCTCAGCGAAAAACTCTTTTTAGGATTTCGCAGCTGTGTCGGCGTGGATAAAGTATTTTTAACCGTCAAACAAAACAATCAAGCGGAAATGCTCTGCCAAGAAGGGCTGCTCATCTACCGTGACGGGCGCTATTTTAATCCGGATTTTCTCTTAGCCGATGAAATCGCTCTGAGGGTAGAAGGGTTTTAAACTTTCTTTGGATAAAATCCACAACAACTAAATTTTTTGAGTAAGGCTATAGCAATGTTTGGAATGGGTATAGGGGAAATTTTTCTTATTATTATTATCGCTATTTTATTTTTGGGTCCCGATAAACTCCCATCAACAATGGTTGATATCGCTAAATTTTTCCGACAAGTCAAAGGAACGGTTAGCAGCGCCAAAGCTACGCTCGAAGAAGAGATGAAATTCTCCGAGATGAAAGAGAGCGCACTTAATTACAAAAAAGAGCTTATTGATGCCAGTTCGGAATTAGAACGTCTTACCAACGTGACCGAAATCGGTACAGAACTCAACGTCCTTAAAAATGATATTAATCTCGACATCCCCCCTCCTGCTCCCGCCGCTCCCAAAGAGGCTGAAGTCATCACTTTTACCCCCAAGCCTAAACCTGTCGAAACCAAAAAAGAAGAGAATGTCTGATGTTTGAAGATTTAAAACCGCACTTAGCCGAATTACGTAAACGACTCGGTATCAGTGTCGCCGCTGTTATTATCATGTTTTTCGTCATGTTCAACTTTCACGAAGCATTGCTGGCCTGGGTTACCGCACCCCTCGCCGAAGCTATCGCCTCTGTCGCTAAAGTATCCACAAAAGCCGCCGAGGGGATGATTACCACCACACAGCTGGGGGGAACTTTTTTCGTCGCCATGAAAGTTTCCTTTTTTGCCGGGCTGCTTGCCGCACTCCCTGTTATTCTCATGCAGTTTTGGCTTTTTATCGCTCCGGGACTTTACGCCAATGAGAAAAAAATGCTCATCCCTTTCGTCGTCGGCGGAACCGTTATGTTCGCTATGGGGGCGGCATTCGCTTATTACGTCGTTACCCCCTTCGGATTCAGCTATCTCATTGCGTTCGGAAGTGCCTCGTTCGTACCGATGATCAACATCGAAGACTACGTCGAATTTTTCACCAAAGTGATGTTTGGATTCGGTTTGTCGTTTGAGCTCCCGGTTATTTGTTATTTCCTTGCCTTATTAGGGTTAATAGATGACAAAGCAATGATCGGCTTTTTCCGCTACGCTATCGTTTTGATCTTTATCATCGCCGCCATTTTGACACCGCCGGATGTCATCACGCAGATTTTAATGGCGATGCCGTTAATTCTCCTTTACGGCGTCTCCATCCTGATCGTCCGTGCGGTCAATCCGGCACCGAAAGAGGAACCCTACATCGAAGAAGATGAAGAGGAGACGATTGACTAAATGCTCGATCCTCTCCTAACGTCGAGTTACGATTACACTCTTCCAGAAGAGCTGATTGCGACCCATCCGATTCATCCTAGAGATCATGCCAGGCTCCTCGTCTACAACCGCGCCGATAAAACCATCACTCACGCCCGTTTTGATGCACTGGAATCGTTTCTCCCTCAAAACTGCGGGATCATTTTCAATGATACCAAGGTGATTAAAGCTCGCCTTTACGGGAAAAAAGAGAGCGGCGGAGCGATAGAGCTGCTCATCAACCGCCCCCTTGATGCCTATGCGATTAATGTCTATATCAAAGGGCGCGTCAAAATCAACACTCTTTTGCTTTTTGATGCCGATCTCACAGCTCGTGTAACCGCTTTGCATGAAGACGGTTCGAGGGAAGTTAATTTTTATCTTCGAGAGTGTCGGATTCGCTTTGAAGAGCTTCTCCCCCTTTTAGAAAAAGTCGGACACATTCCCCTCCCCCCCTATCTGGGACGTGAAGATAACTCCGAAGATGAGCGTGAATACCAAAGCGTTTTCGCCCACTATGAGGGGGCGGTAGCAGCACCCACCGCATCACTCCACTTTAGTGATGAACTCTTTGAAGCCGTTTGTTCTTCTCATCCTCATGCTTTTGTAACCCTTCATGTCGGTTCGGGAACGTTCAAGCCTGTCGAAGCAGAGATCATTACCGACCATCCGATGCACTCGGAATATTTTGACATCAGCGCATCGGCACAAGAACTTATCCATAGCGATATGCCGCTTCTCTCTATCGGAACGACCTCGACCCGCACGGTCGAATACCATATCCGTACTCAAGAATTAAGAGGAGAGGCAAATCTTTTTTTACACCCGAGCAATCCCCCACAGCGGGTCAACCATCTCCTCACCAATTTCCATCTCCCCCAATCAACCCTCTTGATGCTGGTCGCTTCCTTCGTCGGATTGGAAGAGACTCACCGTATTTATCAAGAGGCAATCGACCAAAAATACCGCTTTTTTTCCTACGGTGATGCGATGCTTATACTCTAAATTACTCCCAATTATGATAAAATGGTGATATTCCTTCTCAAGGCATTAGTATGAGTAACATTAACCGCAGAAATTTTTTAGGCGCCGGCCTTATCTTAGGTGCTTCTACCCTTTTAGGGAAAGAGGCCCCGAAACAAATCATCACCGAGGCGAAAAATTTTGTCCCTCCTGTGATTGCATTCCCAGAGAAAAAACCGCTCAAAGTGATCTCTGACCGTCCTCCGTTGCTCGAATCGCCGCGTGATATTTTCACCCAAGCCATCACCCCGAATGATCAGTTTTTCGTCCGCTGGCATATGCCCGATATTCCGACCTATATCGATTTGAACGAATTTCGACTCGAAGTAAAAGGGAGCGTTGAAAATCCTCTCTCTCTGAGTGTCGATGATTTAAAAAGCAAATTCGAGCCGGTTGAGATCACCTCAGTCCTTCAGTGCGGCGGTAACAGCCGTAAATATTATGCAGGTACCGGTCCAGCAACGCATGGTGTCCAATGGGGACACGGTGCGATGGGGTGTGCTGTGTGGAAAGGGGTACGTCTCAAAGACATCCTTCATCGTGCCGGTGTCAAAGGGAGCGCGAAGTGGGTAGGTGTTAACGGTTTGGAAAAGCCGGCGATGGAAGAGACACCAAAATTTTT
Organism: Sulfuricurvum sp.; assembly: GCF_049587615.1. Taxonomy (GTDB): domain Bacteria; phylum Campylobacterota; class Campylobacteria; order Campylobacterales; family Sulfurimonadaceae; genus Sulfuricurvum. Next base: position 155,277 of record NZ_JBAVEF010000016.1, on the reverse strand, counting down.
CCGAGAAATGAACATCGATGAAGCGCTTAGCGGTGACTTGATCGTCGCCTACGCAATGAACGGGGAAGACCTCCCGTATCTCAACGGCTTCCCACTCCGTCTCGTCATTCCGGGGCATTTTTCCGACAGCTGGGTCAAAATGCTCTCAGAAATTACCGTCATGGACGAATATCGACAAAGCTTTTTTATGGATGTCGCCTATACCGTCCCCGATAACGACTGTGAATGCGTCGTTTCCGGGAGCGATTTCGAGTACAAACGCAAACCGATTGCCATCATGAAAGTCAAATCGGTCATCGGGTATCCGACACCAAATACCGTGATAAAAAAAGGTTCCCGCGTCAAAGTAACGGGGGTCGCCTTCGACCAAGGTAAAGGGATTAAAGAGGTTATGATCTCTACCGACGGAGGTAAAAGCTGGAGTGCCACCCAACTGCAAAAAGATCACGGAAAATATGCCTACAGACCGTGGACCTTTCAATGGGAGCCCAAAGCCAAAGGGGAATACACTATTATGGTGCGTGCGATCAACCGTATCGGAAATATTCAGCCTCAAGTGAATGAAATTGGCTGGAATGCCGGCGGATACCAATATAACGCCGTCGATAGCGTCAATGTGAAAATTGTATAAGGGTTCCAAGATGAAAAAATTACTAGTACTCAGTGCCCTTTTGGCCACAGTTGCATGCGCTCAAGTCTCTAAACCGATTGAGATGCCTTACGTCGATTACCCGATGGCAAAAGGGGATCATGATGAAGTGGCCCAGCAATATTGTCTGATCTGCCACTCATGGGGATATATCCTGAACCAAGGTACAAAAAGCCGTCCTTACTGGACCGGAACCGTTCAAAAGATGGTGAATGAATTCAAAGCCCCTATCGGGAAAGAAGATCAGCAAACCATTATCAACTATCTTGTCAAACATTACGGATATGAAAGTACGGCTCAACACTAAGAGCCGTAATTACACCACAACCACTCTTCCGTTTCGTACCTCTATCAATCCTGAAAGCTCCGCTTCAAAAATCTCATTCGGAAATTTTACCATCACCTCTTCATACGTCGGGGCATTTCTGCAAAAAGATACAAATGGGGTATCGTCAATACTGTTTCGTCCTCTTTGACTCATAAGTGCAACAAAAATATCAATATCGTCAATCGCTTCAGCCTTCCCCTCCCGTAAAAGCTGACGCGTTGCGGCACTCTCCCGCAAACGGTGGGGAAGGACGTATATTTGTTTTCCCATTGCTAATGCGTATTCGACACTCCGCATACTTCCGCTTCCGATATCGGCTTCCGTTACGATCAATACATCTCCCAGTGCCACTACAATCTCATTACGGACGACGAAACTCCACTCACGTGCAGCAAATCCAGGTTCAAAAGGGGTCATCGTAAGTCCATGACTCTCAATCGCTTCAATAAGTTCACTATTTGCGGCGGGGTAACGTAGATCGATACCGCACGGTAAAATCGCTATCGTGTTTTCAGCTCCCGCACCCTGATGGGCTATTGCGTCGACTCCAGCGGCAGCACCGCTGATAACGACCATGCCGGATAAGGAGAGTTTTTTAGAGAGTTCCAATGTTATGGCACGGGTATAGGGATTTGGACGGCGTGTTCCGACGATGGATATCTTTGGACGATTTAACAGCCCTAAATTTCCACGATAATAGAGTTTTTCCGGCGTGCGTTTCATTGAAGAGAGTTCCGGGATGGTAAAAGGGACGCTGTTGTGCATACAAATTCTTTCACTTGATATGGACAACAATAGCAAACAATTCCTGAAGAGAGATAAACTATGTCAAATTGTCAAATTTGATCGATTCCTACCAGTTGAACTTCTCCCAGTACCCCTTTGGATTCTTTGAGTGCTCGAATGGTATCGGGACGGGGATGTCCTATCGCGATAGCAGTCCCATGCCGCTTTGCTTTCTCTACCGCTTCTCGGATTTGCTTTTTGACATTCGCCACACCGTCTTGATGATCCAAAAAGACATCCCGTCCAAGATAGCGTACACCCAGTTTTTTGGATATTTCCGGAACTTTGGTCTTACCTGTCGTTCGGCTGTCGACAAAAACAATCCCCTCGCTTTTCAAGACACGCATCAATTTCTCCATCGCATCCGCATCCGCAGTAAACTTGGAGCCTGTATGATTATTCATATACCGTACACCCGGATAAACCTGCTTGAGTGCAGCAATACGCTTGCTAATCGTCTCATCAGTATCATTACTTCGCAATGTCGAAGATTCTTCATCATTAAAATCTACCGCTTCAAGCGGTAAGTGAACCATAAAACGGGTTTGCTGTTGCGCCAGTTTTCCAGATTCGGGATGTCGAGAACTCGGAGGGAGAAACGACATCACCAGCGGAAGTCCTGTTGATTGGATTGCTTTGACATCACGAGCATACGATACGTCATCAATAATGATAACGAGCTTTGCTCCTGACACCGAGGGGAAATAACGTCGTTCGGTAGAAGGAGGCGGAAGAGCTTTTTTGTCTTTTGGAGCGTACTCATGCTCCGGTTTTACCGGTTCGTGCCTCTCTTCTCGTTCCAAAATAGACTGAAGCTCTTTTTTCAGACGACGGATTTCCTTCTCTTGCATCTCCCCTTTTGGCGTTACTACGGATATCGGGCTCTTTTGGAGAGAGGAGAGTTCTTCCCGTAACTGCTGTGTTTTAAGCCGTTCTTCGAAAAGTTCTTCTTCCGCCTGATTAAACCCTAAAAAATAGCCTATTAATGCTGCAGAAAGGAAAAGAGTAACTCCGGCGATTCCCCACCCGAGCCAGTATAATACATGAGATTTAGAAGATCGAGGCTGTTTACTCATAAATGAAGGAACCTCTCAGAGAAGTTTTCAGAGCCTTATGCTCTGAAAAATGGGAAATTAGTTTGTAGCTTGGTTAACGATTTTGTTTTTAGAAATCCACGGCATCATAGAGCGCAATTTAACACCCGTTTGCTCGATCAATGACGCACGCGCATTTGCACGCTCTGCATTCATACGAGGATAACCCGCTTGCCCTTCAAGGATGAAATCTTTTGCGAAACGGCCGTCTTGGATCTCTTTGAGGATCTCTTTCATTGCCGCTTTTGATTCCGCGTTGATAACACGTTTACCAGAAACGTAGTCACCGTATTCTGCAGTGTTAGAGATAGAGTAACGCATATCGGCGATTCCGCCCTCGAACATCAAATCAACGATCAGTTTCAACTCGTGAAGACACTCGAAGTAAGCAAGCTCTGGTGCGTATCCCGCTTCCGTCAATGTTTCAAATCCCGCTTGTACGAGAGATGCCGCACCGCCGCAAAGAACCGCTTGCTCTCCGAAAAGGTCTGTTTCGGTTTCGTCTTTGAATGTGGTTTCGATGATTGCTGTACGTCCGCCACCGATAGCCGATGCATAGGATAGAGCAAGCTCTTTTGTTGTCCCGCTTGGATTTTGTCCTACTGCGATAAGATCAGGGATCCCGCCGCCGCGAACGAACTCAGAACGTACAGTGTGACCCGGTGCTTTAGGAGCGATCATCGTAACATTGATATCTGCAGCCGGTTGAATGCGTCCGTAGTGAATGCTGAACCCGTGACCGAATGCGATAGTTGCACCTGATTTAAGATTAGGAGCGATTTCATTTTTATAGATTTCTGCTTGGTTTTCATCCGGAAGAAGGATCATTACCACATCAGCGTATGCAGATGCTTCTGCAACGGTCATAACTTTGAACCCTTTTGCTTCCGCTTTGCCCCATGAGCTACCCTCTTTACGAAGACCGATAACAACTTCGACACCGCTGTCGCGAAGGTTTTCCGCGTGTGCATGACCTTGTGATCCAAAACCGATCATTGCCACTTTTTTGCTTTTGATTAATTCGATATTACAATCTTTATCGTAGTAGACGCTCAATGCCATAAAGGTATCCTTAGAGTAAGCTCATAGGCTTAAAATTTGGCGAATTATACCCCACTTTTGCATAAAAAAATATTAGTAGACACTTAGATTAACGTGGTAACTTTTCCTTTTAGCCCGTATGCGTCTAAGCATGCTACAATTCACCGTTAAAAACCAAAAGATCGGATACACAAAAATGAAAAAATTCAACCTTTTTAAAGAGATTATTGTCGTCGCTCGTACTGATTTTATGAATGCGATTAATTCGGCCAAGCCCTTCGCGATTACCGTTACCGGAGAGATCCGATACGCCCCTTTTCCGTCCGACACCATCTCCATTTTCGAAGGACAGATTCCGCCTCTCTCTCCACTAAGCACCACCCTTTCCCGTCCGATTTCAGAGATGCTCGGTAAAGATTACCGCATTGTCGAAGACGATGACCGGATACTCATCAAAGCTGCCGGGGCATGGCAAAGCATCATCGGCTACAATCAAAAACGCTCCCTATACGATGATACCACTGCAGATGGGATCGATAAATTTGCCGATAAAGAATTAGAACAGATCGGATGGCATGCAACTGAATTTAATATTACCTATCGTGAGATTGTCGATCAGTTTGAAAGTAACTCCGAGGGGATTATCCTGTGTATTGAGCAAGAAGAGCCGTATCAGTTCAGCGGACTGGGATTCGTTTCGGATATAGAAAGTACGCGCGCGATGGTCTCTGCGTATTGCACGTCAGTAATTCGGGAGAAAATCGCTAATGACCCTGATTATGCAACTCTCACCGATGACGAGGAAGAAGCGGCGGAGTTCTTTAAAGCGATCTAGACAGATACCGCTCCAAAATAATTTTTGCCGAGAGGGAATCGATCCGGCCGTCGCGCTTGTAGCGGATTTCCCCCTTCATCAACGCTTCGGCTTCCTGGGAGCTGTGGGATTCGTCTTGGTAGACGATCTCCCCGCTAAACTCGACGAGGTTCATAAAATGGGCCACACGTCGGCGCATCTCGTCTTCGGTCGTACTTCCCATCGGGATACCGATTACCACCGTCGTCGCTTCATATTCATTCAACACTTTTTTGACATCATTCGCCGCTTGATTGCGGTTTTTCCGCTCAATGGCCGGAAGAGGGGTCACAATTCCCGCACCCGCACTCAGGGCGAGTCCAATCCGTTTTAACCCCAAATCAATCGCGATAATAGCCCCCATCATTTCCCCAGACAAAACTGACCGAACATTTTATCAAACATCTCATCGAGTTCATATGGTCGACTAATCGACGCGACAGAGCGGATCGCTGCATTGATATGAAACGAGAAGAACTCCAATTCACCGTCATGGAGCGGCTCATACGCTTCATCAATCGATCTAACAGCTTTCTCGGTAGCACTGATTTGCCGTTGCGAAATAAGCATCATCTCCTCACCGTCATTCTCATGATCCATAAGAGAACTCAGCGTATCGATCAAATGCTCCATCTCGTGTTTGCAACTAAGCCGAATCGGACGGTAACTCTCTATCACAGTTGCATCAAAACACTCCGGTAAATCCGATTTGTTCAACACGCAGATAAAAGGTTTTTCACGGGAATAACGTTCAATCAGCTCGATAATCGCACGATCTTCACTATCAATCTCACGTGAAGCATCAAACAAAGCAATCACTACATCGGCATTTTCGATAGCCGCGATAGAGCGTTCGATCCCGATCCGCTCAATCTCATCGTGAGCGTTACGTATCCCCGCCGTATCGACCAGACGGATCAAATGGGTACCGATACGCACCTGCTCTTCGATCGTGTCACGAGTCGTCCCTGCAATGTCGCTAACAATGGCACGTTCATAATCGAGGAGTGCATTTAGAAGAGAGCTTTTCCCGACATTGGGCTTGCCGATAATGGCAATTCGAAATCCCTGCATTAAACCTGAACGCCGGCGGCTCGATTCGAGGGTGCGGGAGAGGGTCTGTTTTATCTTCTCCAGCTTTACTTCAATCTGTTCGACTACGTCTTGGGGCAAATCCTCTTCGGCATAATCAATGACAACTTCCGAATACGCCAAAATCTCCAACAATGAATCGCGGATCCCCTCGATGTATCCGCGCAATTCTCCCTTCATCTGACGCGCCAGAATGCGTGCGGCATCATCGCTTTTGGCTTCGATCAGTGCGGCAGTTGCTTCAGCCTGGGTCAGATCAAGACGACCGTTTAAAAAAGCCCGCTTGCTAAACTCTCCCGGCTCCGCTAAACGCGCCCCCTCCGATAATACAGCACGTAGCAGTGACTCAGCCACGACATAACCGCCATGACATTGAAACTCTACGACCTCTTCACCGGTAAAACTGCGTGGAGCTTGAAAATAGATGAGAATTGCTTCGTCGATGAGAGTGCCGTCATTGTGATGTAAAGAGGTAAGGGTTGCGTAACGCGGCTGAAGTTCTGTTTTTCGGGAAAGTTTTAACGCGATGCTAAGAGAACGGTCTCCGCTCAGGCGGAGAATCGAAATAGAACCAACGCCATTAGCCGTGGCGATGGCGGCGATAGTCTCATTCATCAATATTCGTGATAACTGTTGATGATGATAAACTTACCGCCATCACGGGTAGAGCGGATCGCCACATAACGATCGGGATAGCGCTCACGAAGCTGTTTTAGGGCAATTTGCACCAATACCCCGTCCAATACCTTCGTCTGGGCTCGGCCCTCTTGATCAATGATATCGCAGACATTGATCAGATAACGGGAAATGGACTCTTCTTGGTTTTTTAAAAACTCGGCAATTTCCAAACGGAGCTGCATTCCGTACACTGCGTTAATCCAGTTGAACAACATATACGAAAGAGCTTTATAACGATATCCCTCTTTACCGATCATGAGTGCGGCATCGGGGCCGGTAAACTCAACCAGCAAGGTATTTTCATCGTATACACTGACTTCGATAGGATTGATATCAAAGCAAATATCTTTGAAGAGGATATTGATCTGCTCTTTCACTTCGTCGGCACACTCTTGTGCAGAGATCTCATAAAAGTCACCCTCTGCCTCTCCGACTTCCTCAAAATCATCCGCCTGCTCATAAAATTCATCACCTAAAACCAATTCTTCAGGCTCGATAGCCGATGAAGCGGTCTCAGTCTCATCTTCTTCAACGATAAAAGGTTCATCCACATCTTTTGCAACCGCTGCAACCGTATGAGGAAGATTGGCAACAATAATCGCCGATTTTTTAAAAAGTCCCAATACCCCTTTTGAAGGAAATTGGACAATCTCGACTTGAAGTGCGGTAACAGAGCATCCGAACTCTGCAGCCGCTTTCGCATAGGCTTGTTCCAGCGTCGGAGCTTCAATCTTTTTCATGATGCTTTTCCGCAAGATGAGCTTCATGGCGGGTCGCACGTGCCGCTTCAAATTGTTTATTTACCAAATACTGCTGTGCAATAGAGAAAAGGTTATTCACAAACCAATACAATACAAGTCCTGCCGGGAATGTAAAGAAGAAAAATGTGAAAATTACCGGTAAAAATTTAAAGATTTTTTCCTGCAGCGGATCGGTAAAGTTGCTCGGCGTAATCTTTTGCTGATAATACATCGTCGCACCCATCAAAATAGGGAGGATGTAATAAGGGTCCATTCGTGACAAGTCATGTACCCACATAATCCACGGTGCCCCTTGAAGCTCTACCGCATTCAGAAGGACGCGATAAATCGCAAAGAATACAGGGATTTGCAACAACAGCGGTAAACATCCGCCCAGCGGGTTAGCACCGTGTTTTTTGTACATCTCCATCACTGCCGCATTCATACGGGCAGGATCCCCTTTGTATTTTTCTTGTACCTCTTTGATACGGGGAGCGATATCTTTAATTTTTTGCATCGATACCATCCCTTTGTGGGTCAAAGGGTAAAGGAAAATGCGGATAAGGACCGTAAGACCGATAATTGCCCAGCCCCAGTTACCCAAAAGGCTGTGCAGCCACATCAAGATTTTGAAAATCGGGGCAGCTACAAACGTAAACCATCCGAATTCAATTGCATTGACAAGTACGGGATCGATGGATTCAAGTGTTTTATACTCTTTTGGTCCAATGTATCCGTTAAAAGTAAAGTTATTAGCTCCCTCCAGATACATAACAGGATTACTATTTGTATCGCGTTCAACCGCTACTTGTGTCGTCTTGTCAAACCCGTAAAAAATGGTCGCATAATATTGATCGAATGCCGACACGAGATGAACATCGGTAAAAAGTGACCGTCCCTCAACATCACCGTCTTCGAAAATTGTTGTAAGATTATCGCCCGAATAAATCATACCACCGACAACCGTCATCATCTGTTCGATAATTTCCGGATGTTGCCCTAAATAAAGAGAATAGCGTTTTTCATTCGAAAGCGAAACTTTCGCATCGTAATGGCCATCCGCGTAAAACGTCAATGTTTTGGTTACGGTTAATTCAGGAAGGTTTTGGCTCAGTACGACGGTCGATTTGCCATTCTCACCCAAAGCGATGTTGGTCATATTGGCCGTATACGGCGTTTTTGCCGCCACTTCATTAAGAGCTTCATCCGCAAAACGGATTTGAAGCGGTTTAGCACCGCTGGAAGCAATCAGTTCCGAGAGCTTACCATCACTTCCGTTATGTTTTTCATCGCTTAAAACAACCGAAGAAATCCGTCCCAGTGTATCAATTTTGAGGGTAAACTCTTTTGCCGATACGGTTGTCAAGGTATCTGTCGTAACGGTTTTAATATTAGAAACTGCCGAAGTGTTAGACTCTGCCGGTGTCACTGCAGCTGCTGCTTGGACAGCAGAACCTTTTGTTGCATTGCTTTCACTGTTGGGCGATTGAGGAGGAAATAGAGTGGTGTAACCTATAAAAAAGGCAAATGATAAAGCGACGGCAACGAGGAGTCGCTGATTGGGAGTAAACTTTTCTAACACTGTGACCCTTTAAACTTAAAATTTTTGATCAGAAAATAATTCTGTTGATGTGGAACAAACCAGTATTTTATCGTATTTATGGAGAGTTCGGAGGGTTTTAACGTCGGTTTGTCAATAATCGGATAATCGATACCGCCTGAAAAAAGCTGATTGCACCGCAAGATTCGTAAAAAAGTGGAGTAGAATGCGCGTGGGAGGGTGTTGCGTTCAAACTGCCATAAAGCATATTCGGAACATGAGGGGTAATGACGACATGAACCGCGCGTCACCAAAGAGAAAGAGTGCCGATAGAGCCACAGGAGCTTAAGAAAGAAGATTCTTATCATCACTCACTCCAGCCATGGCACCCGTCCGTTTTAAAACATATTTGCAGTCGCGTCGTACCGTATCGAATGGGTTGTCAAACAACCCTTTCTTGGCGACAAAAACGTACCATCCGTCTTGTGCATTGGGTGATAACTCGTCAAAAAGTGCCCGAAGACGTCTTTTACACCGATTTCTCACCACTGCATTACCGACTTTTTTACTGGCCGTATATCCAACTTTTTTTTCTCCCTTGAGAGGGAGATAAAACAACGCGATGGAAGTGCTGTGCGCATTTTTTCCGCGTTGATAAACACGCTGAAACTCGCTGTGAAGCTTCAACATCGAAAAGCTATTTAGACAGCCAATCGTTTTCGACCTTTAGCACGACGAGCGTTCAATACTCGACGGCCATTTTTTGTCGCCATACGTGCACGGAAACCGTGAGTACGTTTACGTGGCGTATTATGCGGTTGGTATGTTCTTTTCATAAGCCATTCCCTTTAGAAATTTTTAGCACGCAATAATAGACAATTCTTACTTAAAGGTCGATTAAGTTTCGTAAAAGCTTATTACAACTATTGTGAAAAAGTCCGATATAGTCACTAAGATTAACCTAAAAGGGTGTACCATGATCACTGCAACCTCATATGACGCTTACCGCTCTCACGAGCTCGCACTCTCTATGAAAACCAGTAGCGGCGATACCCTCTCTCTTAACTTTACCAATGAACAATCCCTTTCACTTAATGAAAAAACAACCTCCGATTCTAAAGAGCAATCATTCTCTTTTGCTTCAATGCAGGCTTTTTCTTTCAATATAGATAGCAACGGTATTAATGAACAGGATCAAAAAGAGATTAACGCATTTATGAAAAAAGCACAGCCGTACATCGATAAGTTTATGAAAGAGGTGGAAGATCAAAATCAAACCTCACCGATCAATAAAATCGCTTCGGATGTTACCAAACTGATCGGAAATCTGAAAAACAGTGATGAAAACGTCAAAAATCATGCCAAAAAAGGGGTCGTTGATCTCTTCGATAATGCCGTTAAAAATATAAAATCGCATGAAAAAATGGTTGATGAAGCCCAGAAACTGATGCAAAAAATCATCGACGGATTTGATAAATTGTTCGAGCCGATTTACGCTTAAGGCTGTAAAAAATCCCGCAAAGTCGGTGCTACCGATTGCCCGGTAGGGCCATTGTTTAAATTCAAAGTAGTTTTAAGTTTCATGTGACAGTCACGGCATTCACGTATAACGGCATGTTCTGCCACCCTTACCCCTTCGATCTTCGCCACCGGATGACAGGCGAAGCAATCACTTCCGCAATCTGCCATTTTTGCGGGATTGGCACTGTGACATTGGATACAGGTTATCATCGGTTTATGCCGCTTATCGGAATCAATATTTTTGAGCAGTGCAGGATGGCAGGTCATACAATCCCCCGTACATCCGAAGGCTGACAGTGTCCCTAAAAATACAATTAACATCCATTTCATAATACAATTATACTCTCGAATCGGATAATAAATCACGCATCTGTGTTACACTCATCGGGCGACCATAAAAATACCCCTGAATCAATCGGCATCCGTTTTCTACCAGAAAATTTTTCTGCTCTAATGTTTCCACCCCTTCGGCGATAACATTCATCCCCATACTCTCCGCCAATGCAATAATCGATCGTACGATAGCCGCATCTTCGGTATCTTCCGGCAGTCCCCGAACAAAAGATTGGTCAATTTTTAAAATATCCAGAGGAAGCCGCTTCAGATACGACAGAGACGAATATCCGGTTCCAAAATCGTCAATCGCCAATGCAAAACCAAGCTTTTTTAGCTCTTTCAACACACCAATGGATTGCTCCGGTTTTTTCATAATATCCCCTTCGGTCACTTCCAGTTCTATCCACTCTGCCTTGCACCCGCTTTGAACCAACATGCTTTTGACTTTATCTGCAAACTTTTCTTGGAGCAACTCTTTTCGTGCCACATTCAGCGAAACGACACCGGGATTAAATCCATTATTTCTCCATTGAACGACTTGCTCCATTACTTTTTTCATAACAAAGTGATCGATCAGGACAATCAGCCCCGTCTCTTCCGCAATCGGGATGAATTTAGAAGGGGAAACCATCCCCATTTCAGGGTGATTCCAACGTATCAACGCTTCCATCCCGATCAGCCTTTCACTCTCGCCATCTGTTTTAGGTTGGTAATAGAGGAGAAATTCATTGTTTTCGAGTGCATGGCGCAGACTTGTTTCCATAGCAACCCGTTCGAATGCCCTCAATGTCAATTCTTGGGTATAGTACTGATAACTGTTTCGCCCTTCCTCTTTGGCTTTGTACATTGCAGCATCGGCATTGCTCAAAAGATTCTGAGCACTCTCACCATCCAGTGGATAAATACTTATACCGATGCTACTCGTTACATAAAGCTGATGTTCATCGATAAAAATGGGTTCTTGAAGCACTGACACAAGTTTGCCGGCAATTTGATTGACTTTTTGAATATCGTCTACATCCTCGATAATAAGGGTGAATTCATCTCCCCCTAATCGGGCTATGGTGTCAATATCCCGTAAATGATCACTCAACCGTTTGGCAATCGTGATGAGAACCTTATCCCCCATCGCGTGCCCCAGTGAATCATTAATCTCTTTAAAGCGATCCAAATCGATAAACAAAACCGCGAGTTGATCCCCGCTTCGTTTGGCTTTATGAATGGCGTGTTCCAAGCGGTCCACAAAAAGAGAGCGATTGTACAAATGGGTCAGTTCATCGTGATGTGCCTTATATGCCATTGTTTGTTCCATTTTTTTGCGCCGATCGATTTCGATCGACAGTGCAATGGCATTTGCAATCGTAATAACAAACTCTTGGATTTCAGGTTTCCATGTCCGCAATGAACCGACATGTTCATAACACACAACCCCAATCACTTTTCCATCCTGAGAGATCGGCATATCAAGCATTGAACGTATATCGGAAGGTTTAAGATAACTCTCGGTAAATTCACTCGTACGGGAATCGATTTGGGCGTCATTCACCGCCATCATTTCCCCCTGTACCAAGGCATGAAAATAGTGCGGAAAATCTTTTTTTTCCAGAACCGTCCCCGCATAATGAAGATCATCTCCTGCAGAGTACATATCCTGACATACAATAGTGGATTGATCCGGTGTTAAAAGCCATACACTGACACGTTCAATCCCTAACGTATGCGCCGATATCTCGGTAGCCTTTCGAATCGCTATTTCCGATGTTTCATATCTGTTTTTAGACCAATCCGAAAGAGCTTTTTGATACCGTTCACTCTCTTGTGAGCGTTCTCTTTCCATAGCTTCAGCCGCTTTAACTTTGAAAAGCATCGACTCAAGTTCTCTAATGTGACGGTTGATCGAATCGATCATCAAAGAAAACGCCCGTCCCATCTTTGAAATTTCATCATTGCCGAGAAAAGAGGGAAGCGCTATATCATAATTATTTTGGGCAATCCGCGCAGCCGCAGCGGAAAGAAGGGTTAAGTGAGCTGTTAGACGCCGTACAATCAGCCACGAGAGAATTCCTCCGACGATCATCGCAATGAAGATGTACATTATCCCTTTTGAAAGGAGCCTCTCAATTTCCCGATCGATCGTCGCGGTGGTGGTCAACATGCGGGCATACCCGATCGTATTTTCACCCACTTTGATCGGGATAAGGGTATCAACGATTCCTTCGTGACGCTTTTGGATGAAGTTCATGTGTACGTTTTCGAGTTCTTTGTGAAGATGAATACTCCACGCATCGGTTATCGTCCGATTAAAAGAGGCAGCATCATTCGATGCACGGACACGATGATTTTTATCGAGGATAAAAACGGTTTCTACATCGGGTAGATGTTCCACCTGCGCAACCAGTTCGTGCAATCCGACAATATCGTTATTCAATAGGGACAATGACGCACTCGAGCCAATCAGCCGTGTTAACTCCTCCGCTTTTGAGAGAGATTGCTCTCTCAAAAACCGGCTTTCACGCTGAATCAAATCATAAACAAACATCCCCATGAGAGCGCTATGTAACAGAACGATACCGATGACAAGCTGCCCTTTGATCGTGGTAAAAAAAAGCTTTAGAGTGTTCACTTGGGCAATCCGATCGTCTGATCGTAACGGATCAAAAATTCTTTCACAGGTATATAGGTATCATTCGTTGCTTTTTCAAACCCTTCAAATCCCGTCGCGGCAAGGAGTATTTGCGTCTTTGCATTTACATCAAGTTTACACAGATGCTCAACAATCTGTTCAACAATCCCTTTGTCAAGATCACCTCGGACAACAAATCCGTTGTTTACCAAATGGGGTGTTTCCCATAGCAGTTCCATCTCTTTGGCTTTTTCGGGGTTTTCACTACTCCATGTTTGCCAAGGGCTGGGCCACGTAGCCGCCGCAACCGTATCACCACTATAGGCATTCATAATGGATGAATATTGCGAACCGACATATTTAGGCTTTGCCTGTGTATCGGCATTCAGCCCCCGTTCATACAAAAACCATTTGGGCATCATCGTGGCAGCCAACGCTGTCGGTGCCGGGAAACTGATAGCCTTACCCTGCAGCTGTTCTACCGTTTTGATATAACGATCTTTTCTAGCAACGATAATGCCTCGAAACTCACTGTCAGGTTTCACTTTAGCCACAATACGATAGCCGTGCTGTATCGATTGAAGGGTTTGGTACGGATTAGGAAGGGAGAGGTCAAAATGACCTTCATAAAGCTTACGTTCATAGTCGGCATAATCAACCGATGTTTCAAGTGTAAAATGAACTCCTTTTATTTCGGATTCCAAATAAGTCAAAATAGGCTGATACGCCAAAAAAGTTTTTTCGGCATTAAGATACGGGTGAACCCCTACAATGAGCTGTTTTTCATGAATAACGGAGAAAGAAGGCTTATAGTGTTCGCGTTTCTCCTCTTCGGACAAACAGCCCGAAAAAAAGAAAGGAAGCAAGAAAAATAATATAAATTTATAATTATAGACTTTTTTGTTCATTCCAAAATTATAACCTATTTCGATTCGCCTTAGTTTACCTTAACGGTAATTTCATCCCCTTCCGTGTCAAAAGCAACGTGAGATCCTTCTTCCACTTCTCCGCCGAGGATCAAATCGGCTAGGCGGTCTTCAACAATCTCATAGAGTGCCCGCTTAAGCGGTCGTGCACCGTACACCGGATCGAACCCCGCACTCGCGATATAGCGCGCAGCACTCTCACTGAGAGTAAGGGTAATGTCCCGTTCTTCCACTTTGGCCGCAATATCTCTAAAGAAAAGATCGACGATGCTGAGAATTTGCGCTTCTCCCAACGGGTTAAAGACGACGACATCATCGAGTCGGTTCAAAAATTCCGGTTTAAAATGTTGTTTCAGCTCACCCAGTACCATCTCTTCGAGCTGAGGGTCGCCGTGATGGGCCATGATCTTGTCACTCGCGATATTCGAGGTCAAGATAATGATCGTGTTGGTAAAATCGACTACCACCCCTTTGTTATCAGTCAAACGTCCGTCATCAAGCACTTGTAACAAGACATTAAAGACATCGGGATGCGCTTTTTCGACCTCATCGAACAAGATAACGCTATAGGGTTTACGGCGTACCGCTTCGGTGAGCTGTCCCCCCTCCTCAAATCCGACATATCCCGGAGGTGCTCCGACGAGACGAGACACCGCATGTTTCTCCATGTATTCGGACATATCGATACGGATCATCGACTCAGCACTGTCAAAGAGGAATTTCGCTAATGTTTTCGCCGTTTGCGTTTTCCCGACCCCCGTAGGTCCGAGGAACAAGAACGATCCGATCGGACGGCTCTTATCCGAAAGCCCCGCTTTGTTCCGTTTGATCGCACGGGCTACCGCATGAGTCGCACGCTCCTGCCCTACGACATCACGGTTCAGTTCATCTTCGATGTGGAGTATCTTCTCTTTTTCACTTTGGAGCATTTTGTTCACCGGAATTTTTGTCCAACGGCTTACAATCCCCGCGATAGAGGCTTCATCGACACTGTTTTTGAGCAATGTCCCCTCGGCAACCATCACTTTCCAACGCTCTTGAAGCGCTTTTTCTTCCTCGAAAAGTTTAGGAATTTGACCGTATTCGATCTCAGCGGCTTTGTTAAAATCAGCCGATTGTTTCGCACTTTCGGCTTCACGGCGTTTAGACTCGATTTCAGCTTTGATCTTCGCTACCCGTTCAAACACCTCTTTTTCATGGGCGAACTGCGATTCCAAACTACGGCGTTCTTCTCCCGCATCGGCCAATTCCCGCTCAATCTCTTCGAGGCGTTTGGTATTGGCAACCGACTCTTCCATTTTAAGTGCCTCTTTCTCCACCTGCAACTGTGTCAATTTCCGTTTGATGGCCGCAAGTGCATTGGGCTCGGATTCAATCTGCATTTTGAGTTCTGCCGCTGCCTCATCGATCAAATCGATCGCTTTGTCGGGGAGAAAGCGGTCATTAATATAACGATCGGAGAGTTTCGCTGCCGCTACCAATGCCGCATCGGTGATCGTGACGTTATGGTGTGCTTCCAAACGTTCTTTCAGTCCGCGAAGAATCTGTAATGATTGGTTTACACTCGGTTCATCCACGTTAACCGGCTGAAAACGGCGCTGCAACGCGGCATCTTTTTCGAAATATTTGCGATACTCTTTAAGCGTTGTCGCCCCGATGGTGTGCAATTCTCCGCGTGCAAGAGCGGGTTTTAGGATATTCGCCGCATCCATAGACCCCTCCGATGCACCGGCTCCGACGATGGTATGAATTTCATCGATAAACAAAATCACATTCGCCGACTTTTTCACCTCGTCTATGACCGCTTTGAGACGGTCTTCGAACTCTCCGCGATATTTTGCCCCCGCGATCAACGCACTCATATCCAAAGCGACGACCCGTTTGTTTTGCAAACTGAGCGGCACCTCTTTGTTAACGATACGCTGTGCCAACCCTTCGACCAATGCCGTCTTACCGACCCCCGGTTCACCGAGGAGAATCGGATTGTTTTTGGTTTTACGGATCAAAATCTGCATCATTCGGCCGATCTCTTCATCCCTTCCGATGACCGGAGAGAGTTTCCCCTCGATCGCTTCACGGGTCAGATCGATTCCGTATTTGGAGAGCGATTCGAGAGTTTCATCGGCCGTTTGCGACTCGATTTTTTGCCCTGCGCGCATTGCTTCAAACGTTTTCCGCAATTCAAATACATTCACGTATCTTTCAAGTATCTCTTTGAAAGGGTTATGATTCAAATTCCCCATTAAAAACGTATCAATGGCGATAAACTGATCCCCATTGACGGCCATTTCAGCTGAACCGCGTTCAAGGGCGTGGACAAAATCGCGTGAAAGGCGAATACTCTCTTTCGTTACGCTGGAGACACTCGAAAGTTTTTTTGCGGCACTTTTAACATCCAATTCGATCGCCGTTTTATCGACGCCCATTTTGGTCAGTGCTTGATTGAGGGGCGAATTGCTATTCGTAAGCAATGCCCATAAAAAATGGATCGATTCAACTTCACTGTTTTTATTGTGCAATGCCAATGAGATCGATGACTCGATCATCTCGGTCATTTGATGGGTTAGTTTTTCAAAAATATTAGCTGACATAAAATTCTCCTAGTTGAGTTACAAGAATTATAATACTTTGAGTCGATTGTTGTCAAGTCTTTTAAGTTATTTTATTTAGATAGTTCATCATACCCAAAGGGGAGAAGAACCTCTTCGAGCTCCTCGGGCTCACGTGCCCTATCGGGAGTTAAATTAAAAATGCCGATACAATGCCAATCGCTCCTCCAAACACGCCGCCCCATACAACGAGCCATCCCAAATGCTCTTTCATCAGTGTATGCAGCATCTCCTTAACCATTAGGGGGGTGAGTTCCGCTAAACGCGTTTCAACGATCCTTTCAATCGATTCACTCAGATGTGATCCCCCTTGATGCAAATGGGTATTAAGGGCATTCATAAACGATTCGCTTTGAGAAATTTCAATAGTAGAGGCTTTAATTTTTTCCAAAAAGGGTTCTTTGAGTTTGCCGATAATCGCTTCTCCGCCAAACATCCCCAACATACTGCCCAAAGGTGAATCCATGACACTCCGTACCAGTGCATTGTATGCGGGGGTGAAATCGGTTTGTTCGATAATTGGGGCTAAATCGATAGTACGTTCTTGTGATTGGACAAATGATTCAATTTTTTCAGGGGTAAAAAACTGTTCCATAATCAAAGTTTTTAATGCTTCCCGTATCGATTCAAAGCGATCGATTATAATGCCCGACCCGTATAAAAGTGGTACTTTTTCAAAAAGCATATGGATAGCCAACTGATTGGTTATGGCTCCAGATAATGCAAATAATCCTGCCGTTCGAATCACATTTGCCACTATTCCCTCAAACATATACGACAACCCGACTAATCCCAGAGAGATCCCATTCGTCATCCATCCTTTATCCATTTATGCATCTCCTCGTGTTAATACAGGTATTATACAAAAAAGGTTAAAGTTACACCCAAAAAAGGAGAGGTAAATGATCCTGCATACCATGGAAGCACTGCTTCGTGATAGTGATTCGTCCGCAATTTTAGGAGCCTTTTCCTCTGCACTGGAACGAAGCGATGAAGCCCCGTTTTGGAGACAGAAAAGTCTCCCGTTTTGTGAAGCGATCTTAAGCGTCCTGATTCCTCTGCGGGAACAAAAACTCCTGTTTGATCCGGAGGGGAATCATCACTCTAAACTGACCTCGGAACTTTTTATCCGTTGGTGTGATCTGCTTAGTCTTAAAACACTCGCTTTTACCCTGGCAAACAGCAACAAAGAGGGCAAATTGGTACGTACTAAACTCGACACAACACTTTGCGCCGTCTATGAGCCGATCGATCTAGAGATATTGGGGAGATACCTGAGCGGCTACAGTGTGAATCTCGAAAACGAGATGGTCGATTTCCCGATTACCAACTACAATCTCCATATCGGAATGACCACACTGATTACCAAAATTTTGGAAGGAAAATAATCATGCAAGAGATGAAACCGCTCAACATTCACAGCTATCTCCCTTATAATGAAATTGAGAAATTGCTGGAGGGGGTAGAGTATATTATGATGGCCGCCCCCTCAATGATCAAAGATGCCCATCCGATCCATTTTACGATCATCCTCAATACCTCAGACCCCATCCCCGAAGAGATCAAACCGCTGATTTTGGAAAAATTCTCTCAAGAACACCGCATTACTGCTACCAGCCATATACTCAGCAATCTGGAACGTATCGCGTTTGCGATGACCCCTCAAGAGACCCCGATGCCTCGTCATCTAATCGATGACGCTGAAGCAAGAACTATCCCGTGGAAACTGCTCCATATCATCGATTTTTTAGGAGATTCAGACGGTTTTAAAGAGGCAAAAGACGGCCTTAGCGGATGGAGTTACAGCTACAATTAAAATCATATTCTCTCAACCTTTCGGATACAAGTCGGTGTGGCCGACTGGCCGAGGAGGATGCATGAAAAGAGTTCTAAGGTTTTATCGATCTAACCTTTGCACATTTCCTCTATCTCCTCCATACTCTTCGCAATCATCGCCGATAGGTTCTCATACCCCTCTTCGGTAACGAGAATATTATCCTCGATACGGATGCCGATCCCGCGAAATCGTTCAGGAATGTTCTCATCATCGGCACGGAAATAAAGCCCCGGTTCGATGGTCATCACCATCCCCGCTTCAAAGGCTAGCGATTCTCCCGATTCATCCACATACGGACAGGGATCATGGACATCCAATCCCATCCAGTGCCCTATCCCGTGAGGAGCGTATTTTTTATGCTCTTTGGCTTCTATCAATGCACTTCGTTCACCGCTCAAAATTCCCAGTTCAATCAATGCATCGCACAGAAGTTCTTCACTGTAGGTTTGGAGCCAATCCCTCTTTACGCCGGGGCGGATCGCTTCGATAACACGAAGCTGAACGTCGAGGACTTTTTCGTACACCTCTTTCTGGACATCACTGAATGTTCCGTTCACAGGGAAGGTACGGGTAATATCGCTGGCATAGAGTTCCCATTCGCACGCCGCATCGATCAAAACCAAATCCCCATCCCGCAACGTATCGCGGTTATCAATGTAATGGAGGGTATTGGCATTGTTCCCCCCCGCAACAATCGCTCCGTAGGCTTCGTTCATGGCACCACGGTGCAAGAATACGTAACTCATAGCGGCTTGGAGCTGGAATTCTTTCATCCCGGCACAGCACTGACGCATCGCATCATGGTGTGCTTCGGCGGTGATTGCTATCGCTGTTTTAATCGTTTCGATCTCTTCGGCTGCTTTGATCAGACGCAATGAGCGTATGAGATAAGTGACGTCACGGATGGAGTGAATATGACGTTTAACACCCCGCGTTTCACGCAATGCTTTTGCGGCGGCTTTTGCTTGGATCAGGATTTCTGATTCATCAAACAAATCGATGTAAAGGTTTATGTGTTCACGCAAAAGTTCTTTAATCTCTTTAGCGTATTCGGCACTATCGCGTACCTCATCAACATGAAAACGCTCCCGCGCCTTTTCAATCCCTAACTTAGCCCCGTTCCACAGTGCATATTCGGCATTGTAGGCTTCAACATAAAGGATGGTTTTTATTTCTGTAAAAGATTTTGAGAGTATTAAAATAGAATTGTGCTCTTCAAAACCGGTAAGATAATAAAAATCACTGCTTTGACGGTAAGGGTATTCGCTATCGTTAGAGCGTATAAGATGGGGGGCAGAGGCGATAATCGCTACTCCCTCTTCCATGCAATCAAGAAGTTTGTTTCGGCGGTTTAAAAAGTGATTTTCATTCATGGCGTTATTGTGCCATAAATGGAACTAAATCAGAAATTTCTCTCTAACAGTTTACCGACTTTAAGAATCGTGATGATACGATCGGCTTGTTTTCCGACACCGTCAATCATACTCTCCCCTTCAGAAATCGTCTCAGGGGCAGGACCGACATCCCGTTTCGGCAAGCGGATTGCTTCGGTGAGGCGGTCGATCACAAATCCGGCCACATCATCCCCGTTTTTCATCACGATAAAACGGGTCTCTTCGCTATGTTTAATCATCTCCAAACCAAAACGAGAACGCAAATCGATCAACGGGATAACGGAACCGCGAAGATTAAATACCCCTAAAATATAGGGAGGAGTCTGCGGAACACGCGTCCATGAGATCGGCTTAATGATCTCTTGGATACTCAAAATGGGTACCGAAAATTCTTCGTCTCCGACAATGAATCCGACCAGCTGAATCACTTCATCGATTTTAATATCGTCTCCGGAGAGGGACTTGTGCTGTTTGTTAATAATTTGCTGGAGTTTTTCGCTCATGTTATAGCCCCTCGTTAAATTTGATATTGCGTTTGACGACATTCATCAAATATTCCGATGAATACGGCTTCGTTATGTATTCGACCATTCCCGATTCGACACCACGCATCCGATCTGCTTTTCCGGTACGTGAGGTGACAGCGATCAGCGGGAGATTTTTATACTTATTGTATTTTTTAATCTCCGCCGCTAAGCTGTATCCATCCATCCTCGGCATCTCAATGTCGATCAGCATCGCATCAAACGTATGATCCGCCTGCTTAAGGATATTAAGGGCTTCAACCCCATCTGTCGCTTCGACCAGAGTTATCCCCATCGGTTCCAATGATTTGCGCATAATGGTTCGGTCGGTTTTCGAATCATCCACAATCATGACTTTATAATCACTCGGATTATTTTTAACCCCTGAACGCCCTTTGGCTTCGGCACTTTCTTGACCTACCGTCGATTTGACCGATTTGGCCATCTGCATCAATGCCGCCACGTCAACAATCAAAGTTACACCGCCATCCCCACGGATGGTTGCCCCGGCAATTCCCTCGATCCCTTTGAGATATTCCCCGAGAGATTTAATAACGATCTCTTCTTGGCCGACCAACGAATCGACGATAAGACCGATTTTACTCTCTGCTAGCCCCAAAACAACGACATAGGCATGTTCGCTGTTGTCAAATACCCGTTCAACTTCGAAAATATCCCCGATATGGACCAGAGAGAGAACTTCATCCCGCAACCGCATGACGGAGCGGCTCTCAACGGTATAGATCTCATCTTTGCTGATGCGAACCGTTTCCAACACCGATGCGAGAGGAATCGCATAATACTCCTCCTGTACTCCCACAAGCAAGGCTTGAATAATCGCTAAGGTGAGCGGGATTTTGAGTTTCATCGACGTACCCTTGCCCACTTCAGAGTCGATGTCGATCATGCCGTTAAGCTTTTCGATATTCGTTTTGACGACATCCATCCCTACCCCGCGGCCTGAGACGCTGGTGACTTGTGCGGCAGTCGAGAAGCCCGGGCGGAAAATGAGACCGAATGCCTCTTTCTCAGACATCCCTTCAGCCTCTTTTTCGGTAATAATCCCCTTCTCGATCGATTTTTGTTTGAGCATATCCGCATCAAGCCCTTTACCGTCATCGATAATTTGAATGACGATATGGTTCCCCTCATGATATGCCTTAAGATGGATCGTTCCTGTTTCCTCTTTTCCGCTAGAAAGACGTACATCCGGGGTTTCAATCCCGTGGTCACATGAATTACGGATAATGTGAACAAGCGGATCGCCGATCTCTTCTACGATCGATTTATCCAGCTCTGTCTCTTCCCCGGTAATTTCCAGCTCAATTTTCTTGTTCAGCTCACGGGAGAGATCCCGAATCATACGGGGGAATTTATTAAATACTTTTCCGATCGGCAACATCCGCGTTTTCATAACGGCAATCTGCAAATCGGTCGTAACCAATGAGACAATCGATACCACTTGGTTCAGTTCTTCGAGGAACGCTTCTCCTTCATAACGCTCTTCAACGTCATCATTGATTTTAATCAGACGGTTTTTCCCTAAAACCAGTTCTCCGATCAAATTCATTAAATGATCCAATCGTTTGACATCGACACGAATCGTTTGCTCTACTGCCCCGCCGCCGCGATTTTCACCCTCTTCTTTCGGTTCGGCGCGTCGTGCAACGGGAGTCGCAGGTTTTGCCTCCACTTTAGGCTGCACCGCAGGAGCAGCCGGGGCTACGGAAACCGGAGCGGAAATTGGTTCACTCTGAGGCGTTGTCTGAACAGCAACCGGTGCAGCTGCAGCGGGAGTTGAAGCTTCAGCCGCTTTTTGTGCCCGTTTTGCGGCATCTTCCGCCTGCCGTTTGGCAAGAAGGCGTTCAATCTCGGCTTCAACCTCCGCATCATCCATCCCTTCATAATCGGGTTCTTCTTCAAGCGGAGCGCTTTCTTTTGCTTTGCTCGCTCGTTTGGCGGCATCTTCGGCCTGCCGCTGTGCAATCAAGCGTTCAATCTCCGCTTCCACTTCGGCTTCGCTCATTCCCGAGTAATCCTCTTCTTCCTCATCGGTTTGCGGTTCTACTGCAACAACCGGTTCAGATACGGCTACTGTTTCAGCCGCGCTGCTAAGAGGCGTACCATTGGCAACGGCGTCCAAACGCTCGACGCATTGGCCTACTTCCAATCCGGCATCGGCACCGCTGTCCCGTATCCGTACCAACAACGCTTTCATCAAATCGATCGATTCTAGAATAACGTCCATCACATCCGCATCGATAACCAAATCTCCGTGACGTGCCATATTGAGTAGATTTTCCATATGATGCGTTAAATGGGTTAAGACATCGAAGTTTAAAAATGAGCTGGCACCCTTAATCGTGTGAGCAACCCTAAAAATACGATTTAGCAAATCCAAATCATCGGGTCGCGATTCGAGTTCGACAAGATCCTGGTCAAGCTGTTCGATCAGTTCAAACGACTCAATCAAAAAATCCTGTAATATCTCTTGAAATTCATCCATTGCCTAACCCCTATTGAATATGAGCGCGTACGACACGCGCTACTTCATCGTAAAATAAATTCGAATCAAATTTGACCAAATAGGCCTCTCCGCCCGCATCTTTTCCACGTATTTCACTGAAATGATCACTGATGGAAGAGTTAAAGACAATCGGAATCATCTTAAAGCGTTCATCCGATTTGACGTTCGCCGCAAAATGGAATCCGTCCATCAACGGCATCTCGATATCGGATACAATCAGACGAAGTTCAGACGATAGCTGAGCGCCGTATGCATTATAGAGATCTTCCAAAATGCGAAGCCCTTGCTGTCCGTCCGTTGCTTCAATCACATTAAAGCCCATCTGTTCCAACGCTTCTTTGATAATACGTCGGGCCGTAGCACTATCATCAAGCAGTAAAACATGTCCGCTAAAACGATATTTGCCCTCTTCCAGCTTACCTCTTGAAGGTTGATAGAGACCAAGCTCTTGGACAACCCCTTCCAAATCCAGGATCAAAAGAACCGCCTCATCTTCGATACGGGTTACTCCGGTTATTTTAGAACCGTCTAATCCCCCTTGGGAAGATACAAAAGAGGCCGGTTCAATGTCTTTCCAGTTAATGCGGCGGATCCGTTTGGCTTCATGAACGACAAAGCCGATGACAATATTGTTAAATTCGGTAATGATCACCCGCGACTCTCTCGCCATCTCCTCGGGAGCATCTATCCCCATCCATTTGGCCAGATTCACCACCGGGATGACGACACCGCGCAAATCGAAAATCCCCTCGATAAACGGAGGGGTTCCCGGCAATTCCGTTAATTTAGGAAACTGGATAATCTCGCGAACTTTTGCGACATTGACTCCATATATCCCTTCATAGATCTCATCGCCTTCGCGTTTGAAAATACGGAAATCGACCAGTTCCATCTCGTTTGTGCCGATTTTTAAAACGTTACCTTGTCCCTTCATGGGGCTCCTTACGAAAAACTGCATCGTGCAATAACGGCTGATTTTGGGTTGATTGTACAGTAAAGTATCTTTCATTGCAAGCAAAAGCGCCGAGATTGATGTACTGCAAACCGTTCAGCATAAACGCCCGATTTTGGTGAAAATGCCCCTCAATCACAACATCGGCAAAATCCAGTTTGAGCGCACACAACCTCTCTTCGATCAGCTTTTCAAAATGGTGGATAGGGCGGCAATGATTTTTTTGCTTCATCTGCCCTTCCAGCCATGAGACGATAAAACCGCCTCCAAGAGTATCGATAGTGCGAAGAAAGGCCAATACACTTCGGTTACGAATCAGTGCCGTATACCATTCATATCCCCATCCCATAGCACTGTCGCCATGCGAAAGGGCAATATTTTTCCCCTCATGCGTCATCAGAAAAGGCTGATGCTCACGTCGGATAACGTCAACACGAGGCAACAGTTCAGCGATCAAAAAATCGTGATTTCCCTCTAAATAGATAATTTCCAGATGTGCAGAAAGACGGTTTAGAAGGTCAAGCCCTTCGGTGTTATAGCCATATGTACTGGGTATGGGGCCATAAAGCATATCAAACACATCCCCCATCAATATGAGTTGAGGCGTTTTAATTTCACCCGATTCAATCGCATGAAGAAAGTCGATAAAGGGGGTACGCCACGGGGCGCAATGGGCGTCCGCGATTAAAATCGCACCCGTTTGAAGTCTTTTAGGGGACATAGGCTATTTTGGGAATACCGAGGGTTTCGTCCAGCCCCATCATGATATTGGCATTGGCCAATGCCTGCGAACTCGCGCCGCGCATCAGATTGTCGATCGCACACATCGCCACCAAAGCATTCCCGTGACGGGCAGCATACACATCGGCAAAATTGGTCCCCGAGGTCATTTTAGTATGAGGGGGTGCGTTACGGACACGGACAAACGGTTTGTTTTGATAAAACGTTTCCATCGACGAGAGGGGATCGCAATCCGTTTTCAACGTTGCATAGACACAGGCCAGCATTCCCCGTGTCATCGGAACGAGGGAGGGGACGAAAGTTACCTCTACCTTATTCCCGCATAAAACCGATGCGTGCTGTTCGATCTCGGTAGCATGACGATGCTTGATAATGCTATAGCAGTTGATGTTATCATTGACATTGACATAATGAACGGTAGATGAAGGCGATTTCCCCGCACCCGAAACACCCGTTTTCGAATCGATAAAAATCGGATGGGTTAAATCGATCTGATCCAGAAACGGAGCCAATGCCATCAACGATGCGGTGACATGACACCCGGGATTGGCGATGAGTTTTGCCCCGTGTGCCACACTACCATGGAGTTCCGGAATCGAATAAACCGCATGCGAGAGATTATCCAAATCCTCATGCTCACAATAAAATGCTTCGTAATTTTCCTGATTCAAACGGTAGTCGGCGGAGAGATCGACGACTCTGATTCCTCTATCCAACAGCCCTTTTGCCGTCTGCATCGCCGTTTTGTGCGGAAGTGCCAAAAAGACCAATTCGCACGATTGGGCTGCACGCTCCATATCGACTTTCTCAACCGCTAAAGAGCATACGCCCATGAGCGCAGGGTGAAGCTCTGCAACGGTAGTCGAACCTTCGGTGTTGGCGCA
The DNA here is from genome assembly GCF_049587615.1 of Sulfuricurvum sp. Taxonomy (GTDB): domain Bacteria; phylum Campylobacterota; class Campylobacteria; order Campylobacterales; family Sulfurimonadaceae; genus Sulfuricurvum. Next base: position 129,602 of record NZ_JBAVEF010000016.1, on the reverse strand, counting down.
ATAGACGAGATTGAAAATCGGATGGGAAATAAGCATCTTAACGAGTTCAGCACCCGTATAACCGCTGACTCCGATGATACCGACATTAATGCGATTCAAACACAATCTCCTGATATTTGACTTCCAATACTTCGAAGTTTTTTGTTCCTCCAGGGAGCTTGGCGTTGAGCTCGTCCCCCTCTTCACGTCCCAGAAGCTGTTTGGCCAGAGGCGAGTTAAAAGAGATCAACCCTTGCTCGGGATTACTCTCACATCCGCCGACGATCGTATACGTCACTTCCTCATCGGTAGCAAGATCACACAACACTACCGTCGAACCAAAACTGACGCGGGCGTGTTCAAGCTCGCTAGGATCAACGATCTGCGCACGTGAGATCACATCTCCAAGTTCTGCGATACGGGTACCGATAAAGGCTTGTTTTTCACGCGCGGCATGATATTCGGAGTTCTCTTTTAGATCACCGTACTCTTTGGCACGGTCAATCTCGACATTTACCGCCGGTAAATCAACATTTTTAAGGGTATTCAGCTCATCGGATAATCGCTGAAACCCGTATTTGGTCATCGGTTCTTTTTGTTCCACAGTGTGCTCCGAAAAAATAATAGTAAGACATTATACCACTTTATATTACGCACTTTTCGGGCAAAGCCCGCAAAGTGGCAGGGACAAATGTCCCTTGCAACCCCCAAAACAAGCAAAGCGCTCCCATAGGGATGTTTCCTGAAACGCTACCCGTGTCTTTCAGATACGGGAGAAAATTAAGTTTGAAGAAGTCAATTATTGAGAACTTATTCTCCGCAATGCTAACGAGCACATTGCGAGTCCAAAGCCTCCCGTTACGGCGACAAAACTCCCTTTTTCTTTGATGCGGGGGAGTTCGGAACTGCAGATACAGCTAAAATCGCCTTTGAACTTTCGTTTACGCAGTTCATTGCGGATTTTGGAGGCAAAAGGGTCACCTTCGGTCTTCCAAATGGAGCGTACTTCGATTTTCGTCGGGTCAAGCCGTTTGGCAGAACCGACGGAGGAGATAAGTTTGGGATAGCATTTTTGGATCAAGGCGAGTTTGGCACGCATATCGTCAATCGCATCGAGGATCAGATCATACGGCTCGAAATCAAATGCTTCGACCCATTCGGGGGTGATTTTCTCCGCAATGGCGATCACTTCAGGATAATGCATTTTGAGTGCTTCGACTTTCAACTCCCCTTCGTGCATCTCCGAATGCATTTGGCGGTTTTGGTTGGTCAGGTCATAGCGGTCAAAATCGACGATCGTAATATCACGTACCCCGGAACGGTAAAGGCAATCGAGACAGAAACTCCCGACTCCGCCGACACCAAGGAGCAACAATTTTGCATTTTGGAGTTTTTCATGAGCAGCTTCTCCGAATACCAGTCGGGTGCGGGTATGTCTCACAGCCACTCCTGCAGTTTTTTCATCGAGTGGTAGGCACTCATATCCAGATGTACCGGGGTAATCGAGACCATCCCCTGCGCAATTGCTTCAAAATCACATAGCCCCGCCCCATGTTCTCTCGCCTTAAACTCCAAAGGGTGAAGCCCGAGCCAATAATATTCCATCCCTCGCGGATTGCGATGCAAATGGGCATCATTGGCATAATAACGGTATCCGGCATACGTAACGCACCATTGCAACTCCTCCACCCCGTACGGAATATTAACGTTTAAAAACTCACGATGATTCAAAGGAAATTCTCCGTCGAAAATTTTGGTAACCAGTGCCCGGATCGCACTTTTAGCCAGAGCAAAATCGCCCATCGGTTCGGTAAAATCCATGACTTGGGAGATCGCGATGGAAGGGACCCCCTGCAGCACCCCTTCCATTGCCGCCGCCGCGGTACCGGAGTAGGTGATATCCTCCCCCATATTCGACCCTTTGTTAATGCCGCTGATGACGAGATCGGGTTTGGAATCTTCGAAAAGCGAATGCAAGGCGAGATAGATACAATCGCTCGGGGTACCATCGTCCAATTTATAAAAATCGTCTCCGACACTGATAAAACTAAGCGGCCGTGTCAGCGTCAGCGAATGGCCGCATGCCGATTTCTCGGTCGATGGGGCGACTACGGTAATCTGAGCAAGCCCTTCCAGCGCCTCGATCAGAGCCAAAAGCCCCGGCGATTCGTATCCGTCGTCGTTACTGATGAGGATTTTTTTCATTTATGGTTCCTTTTGGAGGGTTTTACGGGGACAAGGATAAAGCAGTTGCGGTTCCCTCGGCGTTCATACGCCAACACATAATTATGCTCTTTTAAAATTGCATCGACAATGTAGAGCCCTAATCCGAAGCTGTCTTTCGTCGGATGATCTTTGGTAAAGGGTTCGATGTAGTAGCTAAGCGGTTTTTTGAGCGGTTCACCGGAGTTGATAAAGAAAATTTCCTTTCCTTTTACCGTTATCTCCATTTTTTTGTCGGGGGAGTATTTAATCGCGTTATCGATCAAGTTTTTTACCGCCGTCACAAAGAGGCGGTAATCGACCTCCATTTTGATGGAGGTATCGACATCACAGACCACCGAGTCATAATCAACCATCGCCGAATCAACGGCACCGTCGATGATATCCACAAGACGATACTCTTTTTTCTCCAGATGCTGGTTTCCCGACGTAATCTCTTCGATAAGGGCGAATTCACCGATCAGCGATTCCAGGCGTTCAAAAATCCCCTCAAATCGGACCTGCTGTTTTTCATCACTGAGCATTGTCGCCGCAATACGCCCTTTGGCAATCGGGGTTTTAAGCTCATGCATAATATTGCGTAAAAAGAGGGTCCGCGATTCGATAAGGGAGCGGATTTTATTTTGGGTCGTATCCAGTTCATTCGCGATCAACGCAATTTCATCCGATCCTGCAATGCGAAAACGGACCCCCATGTCCCCTTCTCCGAAACGGGCAATTTGTTTTCTCAAACGGCGCAAAGGGCGTAAACGATAAATGATCAACGCAAACGATACGATCAAGATTGTCATAATCGTCCCATAGGCTGAAAGGAGGTTGACACCGCTATAGGCTTGGCTGCTTTGATCTTCCAGCAATACGCTGTGACGGGAAGACTCGACCCAAAAGAAAATTTTTCCCCGATATTCGATCATCGATGTGATGATCGGATGCGAGTCCAAAGGGATACGGGGAAACTCAGAAAAATCGGAAGGAGAGCTATACGGGTCCGTCGTACCGTCGGTTTTAAGAATTTTCCCCTCACGAATGATGGTTTCGTACGCTTCCTCTTCCATAATTTCGTTGAGATCGTACAAAGCCAGATTTGCCTCAAACATTGGCGGCGATATCTGTTTGATTAAATACGTATGGTAGATTTGACTGATCAAAGAGTGCTTGGAAAAAATATTGTCGATATGTTTCGCACGATTGGTTTCATAAAGCTGGTAAAAGGTATAGCTCACACTCGTTACCGTAACGACGAGGGCGAAGGCAACGGTGGCTAAAACGGCATTATTTTTGATCATATTTATTTTGAACGCGCAAGGAATAAAATCCCTTGCTCTACGCTAGCCGCTATGGCACATGAAGCGAAGCGGAATTCCGCAGCATCAGCGAGGACAAAACAAGTAAAACGGCTAGCCCTAATCGGGCAGAAAACAACTCTCATTTTAACAGCTTGTAGCCGATACCGCGAATCGATTCGATAAGGGCTTTATCACCGAGTTTGTTACGGATGCGGCCCATCATGACATCAATACTTTTATTGGAGGAATCTTCGTTGATCGCGCTTACATTGTGAATCAAATCCTCACGCGATACGACCATCCCCTGTTTTTTAATCATATGCGCCAAAATCCCATACTCGGCATTCGTGAGTTCTAAGGGGCGATTTTTATAACTGATCTGCATTGCGGATTCATTGAGTTTAAAATCGCACGCACTCTCGGAAGCGAGTTCGGAAGCCGCATCATACCGGCGCAATACCGAATGGATACGGGCTTCAAGTTCTCTGGGATCATACGGTTTTGGAAGATAATCATCGGCACCCAATTCCAGAGCATTGATCTTATCGGTGACGTCGGAGCGGGCCGAGGAGATAATGATGGGGATGTTTTGACGTGCACGGATCGCCTCGCACACCTCCAATCCATCCATTCCCGGCAATGTCAAATCCAAAATTACCGCATCAAATTTTTCAAGTTTGAGAATGCTCAGCGCTTTGAACGGATCATCTTCCGTCGTGACCTGGAAATCGTACTGTTCTAAAAATTCGGTGAGGATCTCGGCAAGCTCGAGATCGTCTTCTATCATTAATATTTTACTCATAGTAGTATTGTAACGAAGTGTGGGTAAACAATCCCTAACTCAGCCACAATGTCAAATGATACGCGACAAATGCCAGCGTATAGGCGACTATCGTCGTAAAGAGGAATAGATACCCGAAATATTTGATCCCCCCCGCTTCACGGGTAAAGACAACCGAAGCCGCCAAACACGGCAGATAAGTCATAATCACCACGATAAAGGCCATCGCCGAAGCCAACGGAATTTGGGAACTGATGGCCTCCATCAGCGTCTTGTCCTCTGCGGTTGCATCGCTTCCCAGTGAATACAATACCCCTAGCGTCGAAACAACAACCTCTTTAGCAGCCAGACCCGTCTGCAACGCCACCGCCATTTTCCAGTCAAATCCCAGCGGTTCGAATACCGGCTCAATAACATGACCGATGCGCCCGAGAAAACTTTGAGAAAGCTGCTCTTCAGCGAGTCTGTTTTCCAGGACTACCCTCTCTTCTTTGGATGCGGCAACCTCAATTTTCGCCGCATACACGGCATTTAGTGAAGCGTCTTTGGGATACGCGCTCAAAAACCATACGAGCATCGACGCGGCGGCGATGAATGTCCCCGCTTTTTTCAAATACATCATTGTTTTGGTCAGCACCGTATGCCAAATAAGCTTCACCGAAGGGAGCCGGTATTTGGGCATTTCCATGACAAACGGCTCATCGGAGCCTTTAAAGGCGGTCATTTTCAGTACCTTTGCCGCCACCAAACCGATCATCGCCCCCAGGATATAAATTCCGAACAAAACGTTCCCCGCCATTTCGGGACCGAAAAAAGCTCCCGTAAAAAGGACATAAACCGGCAATCTCGCCCCGCAGCTCATAAAACCGATGACGAAAAGAGTGAGCAGCCGGTCACGGTCATTTTTAAGGATGCGTGCGGACATATACGCCGGAATGGAACACCCGAATCCCGTTACAAGGGGAATAAACGACTGTCCGTGAAGACCGAACTTGTGGAAAAAACCATCCAGCAAAAACGCGACCCGCGACATATACCCCGTCGCTTCAAGGAGCGCAATCCCCACAAACAAAATAACGATATTGGGGACAAAGAGGACAACGGCTCCCACCCCCGCAATCACACCATCCACAATAAGAGAACGGATTTCATCATTCCCGATCGTTGATCCGACCACCTCGCCGAACCAGATAAAAAACGCATCAATCCAATCCATCGGAATGGAACCGATCTCAAAAGTGAGCTGAAACAATCCCCACATAAAAAAGAGGAAAATCGGTATTCCGAACACGGGGTGGATCAGCACGCTGTCAATCTTCTCCGTTGTCGTTTTTTTCTCAGGCGCTTTTGGTTTAACCTTCACCGCCTCGGCGATGATTCCCCGGTTGTAGGAGAGGTACTCTTCGGCAAACGCCTCTTTCATGTCGTCGGTATCATGATGGAGGAGAATATGCCGATCCGCTTCAATCAGCATCGGCTGCAATTCCGTCCAGATCGGGTTGTCATGCAAGACGCGATAGGTCTTTTTCTCTTTTTGCAGCAAGTTGATCGCAATATTGCGGTTGGAGATCAACGCTTTGAATTTATGACGGTTGAGATACTCGGTGATCGCCTCGATTTCCTCTTCGACCGATTCGCTAAAAATCAGCTTTTGTTCCTGATAGGGAGCTTCATGGACTTTGATCACCGATTCCATCAGCTCTTCCAAACCCGTTTTAGCCGCCGCTGAAACGCGAACACACGGGATACCCATCAATTGGGTTAAATACGGAGCGTTAATCTCAATCCCCTCACGATCCGCCTCATCCGACATATTGAGGGCAATGACCATTTTTTTACTCATGGTCATCAGTTCGGCGGTGAGCTGAAGATTTTTCTCCATATTGGTGGAATCGAGAACGTTGATGATAAGATCATACGATTCATTGCAAAGAAAGTCGTGCGTGACCCGCTCTTCAATCGAGTAGTCGGTGAACGCATACGTACCGGGAAGATCCACGACGCTGAACTCATATCCTTTATGTTCGAATGTGACGATCGTTTTTTCAACCGTCACACCCGTGAAATTCCCGACATGGAGCCGCGCATTGCCGATCGCATTGATCAGCATACTTTTACCGACGTTGGGCTGCCCTACGAGAGCTACAGTGATGGGTTTAGCGGACATCAGATACCTCGATCAGTTCGGCCTCTTCACGGCGCAGAGCGATACTGACGTTGCCGATTTTAATCTCAAAGGTGCTTTTGGCGGGTGAACATTCGAGCATTTTCACCTCTGCCCCTTTCATCAATCCAAATGAAATCAGACGCTGTTTAAGCGGTCCGGTAGCGTTAATTTTTACCACAGTAGCAATCCCCCCGCGGCTGCAGGCGCTGAGAAGCGTCATTGTAATCCTTTCCATTCTCATCTTCCTATTTAAAAATTATAACTCAGACGTGCTAAGAAACGATTGTATCCGGTATCCGCACTGCCATTGTTGTTTCTATCATCGATCATGGCGTAACTGATATCCGCACGGGTCGCTTCACCCAGTGCATAGGTTGCGATCACATCAACCTCTTTGACTCTCAACTCCGAAGGGGTACTTTTAAAATCACCGAACAATACACTTATGGTTCCCCCTTCAATCCCAGCAGCCCCCATATCCATCTGCGCATTCAATTGATAGGCTTTCGTATCATTCATCCCCTCTATCGTCATCTCTTCCATCGAGGTCATATAGGGTCCGCCGCCGAATCCGTTCGTCGTCGCTTTCCCCTCACCATTGTTTCCGCGATTGTACGCAGCCCCGACGCTCACCGCTCCGGCATTGAAGCGCGCACTCACGCCATAGACGTTTCCATCGATTCCGCTGTCGGCTTTCTCATCGAACCGGGCGTATTGCGCGCTCACTTCCAGCTCCGCCCTTTCAGAAAAAGGGATGACATAGGTTCCATCGGCATAATACAGATCCGCTACCTGATCGACGCTATAAAACCACCCTTGCAACGCCAAATTTTCGATACTCTCATTCATCATACCCAAAACAAAAGCCCCCTTACTTTCCCCTGTGGCACCCGTCTCATAATCGGCATCCAGTTTTTTGAAGGCAGAGATGTCATCCCCCGAATCGTACCCTGCCCACCGTTTTATATATCCCCCGACCAGCGTTGTCTTCTCGATACCGCTGTATATTGCCATCCCTGCTTCAAAGCTGTTTGGAACCATACGGATATCATCCGTATCGGCAAACGGTGTGTCTATTGACTGACGCCCTACACGCAGAGTAACGTCAGAGGCCGTGTAATCCATATAGGCTTCTCCGATATAGGCGAATGAGCCGTTCTCAACACTGAGAAGATCGTAATTGAGGTGATCGCCTCTGCCGCTCGCAAAACCAATTTTTTGTGAGACATACGCACCGATCCCCAGTTTAAGATCCTTCCCTGCCGCCGTTTCATATTTCAAAATTCCGCCGATGGCTGTCGTATCGGTATCGATTGCCGATGCATTGTTTTGATTCACGTACACCGTACGGATATTCCCGCCCGTTTTTCCTGCCGCAAAGGCTACATCCATTTCATTTGCACTCAACACAGCGTAAACGGACAAACTCAGTGCAACACTTTTTTTCATGTATTCCTCTTTTAAAAACCCGGAGATGATTTTTATTTTGATATCGATTATTATTTAATAGGAATCTTAATGTGAGCTCTCTTAGATAAAGCTTAATATTGATAATTCTTTTCATTATTAGATACCCTATTTTTAATTTCGTTATAATGTCAAAACTATACTAGTTCTTAGACAGATGGAGCATACATGCAATTTTTATGGCGATCTACGAGTCATTTCAATCTCGCGAATCTTTTTACGATGGTTAATATTACCGCCGGTTTACTCGCTACCTATTTCATTACCCAGCATAATTTCGTTTATGCGATTGTCTTGGCATGGATCGGCGGAGCCTTTGATATCTTTGATGGAAAAATTGCCCGCAAATACGCCCTCTCGAATGAATTTGGAATTCAACTCGACTCCTTTGCCGATTTTCTTTCGTTTGTATTGGTACCGACATTTTTAATTTTTCAGGCGATCTATTCGCAGTTGGAAGGAGCCTCGCTGATTGCGGCGGCTGTGGGATCGATTTATTACGTCATTAGCGGGCTTCGTCGGCTGATCCAATTTAACATCAACGCCGATGCGGGAGAGGTGGCAAAATATTTTACAGGTGTTCCTACACCCTTAGGCGCTATTTTACTCTGGCTTACCTATCTATCCGCCCCTTTTATCAGCTGGATAGGTGTTTTGGCGCTGATGCTTCTGATCGGTGCCTTGCTTAACTCAAAAGTTAAAATTCCTCATCCATAATCCCCTCGGTCAACGACGGAGGCAGCCCTTTTTTCGGCTTTAATCCCAGTTTTCGCATCCCCTCCGCACGGCGGATCAGGTTTCCTCTTCCGGTAGAGAGTTTGTTCATCGCCCCCTCATAACTTTTTTGGGTTTTACTCAGCTGATCGCCGATTTTCTCCATATCCTCGACAAACGCCACAAGTTTTTCATAAAGTGCTTCGGCCGATTCGGCGATCGCTTTTGCATTGCGTTCTTGATACTCGCTTCGCCAGATGTGCTCAATGGTGCGAAGGGTCACGAGGAGCGTCGAAGGCGATACGACGACGATGTTTTGCTCGTACGCCGTTTTGAAAAAGGTATTGTCCTGCTCCAGAGCGAGAAGAAACGCCCCCTCGATCGGCATAAACAGCAGCACGAAATCGAGAGTCCGCACTCCGCTGAGCTGTTCGTAGCGTTTACTGCTCAACCCTTTGATATGGGCATGGATGGAGAGGAGATGCTGCTTGAGGGCATGGGAGCGTTCTTCGTCATTTTCGGCACGGATAAAGGCATCGTACGCGACGAGAGAAACTTTCGAATCGATTATGATGTCTTTGTTCTGCGGCAGATGGACGATGACGTCGGGACGGAATTTTTTTCCCTCTTCGTCGCTGAGGGTACTTTGGATGTCGTACTCATGCCCCCCACGCAAACCGGATTCTTCCAAAATCCGTTCCAACACAATCTCTCCCCAGTTTCCTTGGGTTTTATTCTCCCCTTTTAGCGCTTGGGTGAGGTTGATGGCATCCTGGCTGAGCCGCTCATTGAGGGTTTTGAGGCGGAGTATCTCATCTTTGATACTTTGCCGCTCTTTCGCATCGTGGATAAACTGTTCCTTGCTCTGCATTGCAAACTGGGAAATTTGTTCGCGAAACGGTTTGAGAAGGAGATCAAGCCCTTTCGTATGCGCTTCATCAAAGGTTTTGCTTTTTTGTTCAAAAATCTGAGCCGCAAGCTGTTCAAACTGGACTTTCATCTGCTCTTTGGCCTCATCGAGGAGTCTAAGCTTCTCCTCATAAGCACGCGCCGCCTCTTCGTGTCGCGTATGAAGCACTGCGTAATCACGTTCCAACGTATGATACTCGCTCCGAAGTGCCTCGCTTTTCGTTTGCAGTTCGACGCGCAACGCGTGTTCTTGGTTCAGTGCTTCTTGAAACTGAACGGCTTGGGATTGCCATAAGGCACTTTCCTGACGTATACGGCCGTATTGCCATGCCAATGCGCCGGCAGCGCTAATGCTGATTAAAGTAATAAGTTCATAGATCATAATGTCATTATAGCTTAGCTCGGCTAAGAGGTTAAAAAGATGTCATTTTGTAAGATACGGCATGAAAATATCACCCAATGCCCCCTGCCCCTGTCACAGCGGCGAAAAATACAAAAAATGCTGCCAGCCATACCATAAAGGGATCCTCCCCTCCAATGCCCTCAAACTTATGCGTTCGCGCTACAGCGCTTTTGCCCTTGCCTTGGCAGAGTACATTATGGAGAGTACCCATCCGGACAATTCCGATTCCACAAAGGATAAAGAGAGTTGGAGAAAAAGTATTTTGAATTTCTCTCAAAATACTCAGTTTTTAGGATTAAAAATTCGTGCGTTTAACGACGGAGAAGAGGAAGCGTTTGTCACGTTTGAAGCGACTTTGGACAGCGGCCTGTTATGTGAAAAAAGCCGCTTTTTAAAAGTAAACGGGAAATGGCTTTATGAAAGTGGAGACTTTACTTCAGCGGATCCCCGTTAATGACGAGGCGAAATCCGATATCGTTCGAAGCAAAATCAGGGCGTGAATATCCTCGGAACGCACTGCGCAAACAAAGATAACCCGTTTTATAGCTTCCCCCCCGCCGGACTTTAAACGATTCCCCCTCGGCTCCGCCGATGCGAGGACTTCCGTCGGTGGGGGCATGGCTGTAGTTGGCAAAAAAATCGTCCTCACACCACTCCCATACATTCCCCAGCAATCCATAAATACCCAACCGGTTGGGGGCTTTACTCTCCACAACTGCCGTCCGTCCGTTGGAACTGTACTCATAAATGGCGTAATCATCGAGCATTGCTTCGGAATCCCCGAAGGTGAATCGGGTATTCCCCCCTGCTTTGGTAACATATTCCCATTGTGCTTCGGTCGGGAGAGCATAAAAGCGCGTTTTTCCCTCATAGCGGTTGTGGAGTTCGACATAGGCTTTGGCATCAAACCAGCTTACCTGTTCAACCGGATGGCGGCGTGAACTCTCCTCTTCTACCTTATCGTTTTTAAAATACGAAGGATTGACACGAGTCAGTTTGAAATATTGCTCTTGTGTTACAGGGTATTTAGCGATCCAAAATCCTCCGATTTTAACGGTATGCGCGGGTGATTCGACGTCTCCCCCTTCATTATACTGCGGATTACGACCCATCGTAAACTCTCCGCCGTCGATATAAAGAAACTCCATGCCAATCGAATTGGTAAAATCTCTGGGAGTTTCTACCGCCACCTTGGCTACAGGAGTTTCTTCGGTTTTCTTTTTAAAAAAATCGAGCAAGCTGAACCTTTTGAAATATGTTTATGGATACAATTGCACACTACATAGCAAAAAGTGTTCACATCTTCAAAAATACCGAATTTTTTCCAATTTTTCAGATAAAATCTACCGCATGAAATTCTTTCTCGTTTTCCTCTTGCTCCTTTCCTCGATTGAAGGGAAAGAGATTGATTTGTACGCAACCCTAGGGATGGTATCGCATCATTTCGGTACGTATGAAGAGGGTGAGCGTTATAACGAAAACCATGATGCCTTCGGCGCGGAAGCGGTTCTCGATCAACGCTATACCCTCGCATATCTGCACTTTATCAACTCACGTTACAAAACGACCGACATTGTTGCTTTGGGGTACCGGTATGATGTTGTCGGGCCTTTCGGTATTTATGGAGTCGTCGGATATCAGAAGGGATATTGTTTCGAGGGTTTGCAATCCGTCGAATGTACCGAGGGCAAAGAGAACAGCGGGATTGCATTTTTGCCGATGCTTTATTACCGCCATCCCTATTTCATACTCGACTTGATGACGCAAGGGAGTATGGTCGCCCTCAAACTCAATCTCAAATTTTATTAATGCACCCCCGCCGATAAAAATCGCTTTTCTTGACAACCTGCTTCGCTATAGTTTATAATGTCGGAACAAAACAATGACCTGTCAATGACATCTCACCTAAAACTCGCCGATTAAATCCACACACTTTAAGGCATTCTACGCATGAGCGATACCGCAAAAACTCCTCGAAACAACTCGAAAAACCGTACCCACATCCCGGTTGACGGCTTTACAATCGAAGCACTCCGTACCAAAAAACTCGAAGATCTCCTCGAGATTGCCGCGTCATTAAACATTGAAGATCCGAACGAACTCAAACGCCAGGATTTGATTTTTGAAATCCTGAAAACACAGGTTCAGCAGGGGGGATTCATCCTCTTTACCGGTATTTTGGAGATCATGCAAGACGGCTACGGCTTTCTACGTGCCGTCGACCAAAGCTTCAGCGATTCCATGCACGACGCCTACGTCTCCAGCACCCAGATCCGCCGCTTCGCCCTTCGTAACGGGGATATCGTTACGGGTCAAGTACGAGCACCGAAAGATCAGGAGCGCTACTACGCCCTTCTCAAAGTCGAAGCGATCAACTACCTCCCACCCGAAGAGTCCAAAAAACGTCCCCTCTTTGAAAACCTCACGCCCCTTTACGCGTTAGAGCAAATCAAACTCGAATACCAGCCGACCAAACTCACCGGCCGGATGATGGATCTTTTCGCCCCTATCGGTAAAGGACAGCGCGGACTCATCGTTGCACCGCCAAGATCGGGTAAAACGGAGCTGATGAAAGAGATCGCCCACGGTATCACCAACAACCATCCTGAAATCGAGTTGATGGTTCTTTTGGTTGACGAACGCCCTGAAGAGGTAACCGATATGGAGCGCTCCGTCAAAGGGGAAGTCTACAGTTCAACCTTCGACGAACCGGCAAAAAACCACGTCAAAGTGGCCGAAATGGTCATCGAGCGGGCAAAACGCCGCGTCGAGCTGGGCAAAGACGTCGTGATCCTCCTCGACTCAATCACCCGACTTGCTCGTGCGTACAATACCGTAACACCGAGTTCGGGAAAAGTTCTCTCGGGTGGGGTGGATGCGAATGCCTTGCACAAACCGAAACGGTTCTTCGGTGCGGCACGTAACATCGAAAACGGCGGGAGTTTGACGATCATCGCCACCGCCCTCGTCGAAACGGGAAGCCGTATGGATGAAGTCATTTTCGAAGAGTTCAAAGGGACCGGTAACTCCGAGATTGTCCTCAGCCGTAAAATCTCCGATCGCCGTATCTTCCCGGCCATCGATATCCTCAAATCGGGAACCCGAAAAGAGGAACTTCTCCTCGGACCGGAAGTATTGCAAAAAGTATTTGTCCTTCGCTCGATGCTGCATAAGCAAGAAGACGAAGTCGAAGCGCTCCGCTTCCTCTACAACACGATGCTCAAAAGCAAGTCCAATATCGAATTTCTTGACAGCATGAACGAGTCAAGCAAATAAGATGAGAGTCGGCGTCTTTGATAGCGGTGTCGGAGGCTTAAGCGTCGTCAAGTCGCTATTGGAGCACAAACTCTTCGAAGAGATCATCTACTTCGGCGATACCGCCCGTGTCCCTTACGGGGTCAAAGATCAAAATACCATCATCCGCTACTCCCTTGAAGCCCTCGAATTTTTCAAAAACTTTGAAATCGATCTCCTCATCACCGCGTGCAATACCGTCAGTGCTTATGCTCTCGATGAGATGCGAGAACAGAGCGATTGCGACGTTATCGGCGTCGTCGATCCGGGAGTACTGGCACTTAAAAATGCGATTCCCGATACGGATGCGAACATCCTCATTCTGGGAACCAAAGCAACCGTCAAATCGGGAGCCTATGAAAAAGGACTTCACGAACTGGGATATAACCATCTCAGTGCTATCGCGACCTCCCTTCTCGTCCCTATCGTCGAAGAGGGGCTGTATGAAGGGGAAGTACTCCAAAGCGCCCTTCGCTACTATTTCGGCAACTTAGAGAAAACGCCCGATGCGATTATCCTCGGATGTACCCACTTCCCCCTCGTCGCACGAGCGATTGATACCTATTTCGAAGGAAAAAGTTCTCTCATCCACTCGGGTGAAGCGATTGTCGAATATCTGGAAAGTCACTACGATTTTACGAAACGTTTTGAAAACACCAGTCTCAAATTTTTTGCCTCCGAAAATCCCGAAGGGCTCCGCCGTGTCGCCAAAGATTGGTTATCATTATAAATTTAAAGCTGGATTTACCCGCAGGGGGCACAATGCCCGCCTTCGTGGGAATGACGGCATCGTCATCCTCGGGCTTGACCCGGGGATCCATCCCCGAAAAAAGGAGACAGCATGGCTCATAATTCCGAAGTCTTAGCGTTAAAATACCGTCCCCGACGTTTTGAAGAGCTCATCGGACAGGAGAGTATCTCCCAGACTCTTTCCCTCGCTCTGGATTCCAAACGGCTCTCTCATGCCTACCTCTTTTCCGGACTCCGCGGTTCGGGTAAAACCTCTACCGCACGAATTTTTGCCAAATCGCTGATTTGTGAAAACGGTCCCACCTCTGCCCCGTGTGATGTGTGCAGCCATTGTGTCATGGCGAATGAAGGACGTCATATCGACATCATCGAAATGGACGCCGCTTCCAGCCGCAAGATCGACGATATCCGCGATTTGATCGAACACACCAAATACCGCCCCGCCAGTGCGAAAGTTAAAATCTTCATCATCGACGAAGTGCACATGCTCACCAAAGAGGCGCACAATGCCCTCCTTAAAACCCTCGAAGAGCCGCCCGAATACGTCAAATTCATCCTCGCGACGACCGATCCGCTGAAACTTCCGCCGACCATTTTAAGCCGTACCCAGCATTTTCGGTTTAAACGGATCAGCCACCCCAATATTGTCCACCATCTGAGCCACATCCTTCATCTGGAGAATATCGAGTACCAAGCCGAAGCACTCGATATTTTAGCTCGCAGCGGTTCAGGAAGCCTTCGTGACACTCTGACCCTTATGGATCAGGCAATCATCTATTCCAAAGGGTTTCTGGATGTCAAAACCGTCGCCGATATGCTGGGACTGCTTGATCCTGATTATATCAGCCGTCTTTTTGACGCGATTTTTGCGAAAGACCGAGCGTCTCTGACCCACATGCTCCAAGAACTCGAGGCCTATGAGTCCGAGATGGTCGTGGATGAACTGATTGCCTATCTCAAAGAGCGGCTGTATGAGGGGGATCACCGGTTCAGCCCGCTGATCATCGAACGGTTTTTCCGAATTCTCAGCGATGCCAAAACCCTTTTTGCGATCAACGCCGACGGCGGATTTGTTGTAAGCCTCGTCCTCTTTAAAATGATCGAAGCGCTCAAAATCAAAGAGATCGATGAAATGATCGAATCGCTTGAATCACGTATCTCCCCTACTCCGGCTAAGGCCGCTGCCGCGGTAACGGTAAGCGAGAGCCCAACGATCCATGTCACCCCGACTCCTCCGGCACAGAAATCCCCGTTCGAGCAGTTGTGTGAACGGATCAGCGACCGAAATGGTGAGTTGGGGGGGTGTTTTAAAAACAACGTAACGTTTCTCTCTTTTGAGAACGGTACCCTTACCTGGGAGAGCTGTGCCGAAGGGGAGGATAAAGAACTCCTCAAAAACAGTTTCGGAATCATCCGGCAGTTTGTCCGGGAAATTTACGGGATTGAAACTCAAATAAAATCGCAAGGGTGTACCAAATCTGCCGAAGAACCGCCCCTCCCTCCTCCAGCTCCCGAAGCAGAAACTCCGAGGGTCCAGCAACAGCCGGAGGAGAATTTCCCTGAACCCGCTTCAATGGTCGAAGATGCCGAAATCGGCGTCGGAAGCTGCGTCAGCCAATGCGATGAGAGCAGTGTCAAAGAGTTTGACGGCAGTGATGTGCTGAAAGAGCCGATGATCCAAAAAGCCGCTGAACTTTTCGAAGCGACCAAAATTACCGTACAATCTAAGGTTTAAGAGAAACTTTAGATAAAAGCTTGCTATTAAGTTTTTTTTCAGCTATAATTTCTCTATTGAAAGATGATTTAGAGTTTCATCTTTGGTTTGCTTTTTATTGAAGACCTTTAGTTAACAGTACGATCTACCATAAGAATACTCCACTTTATATTTTCGACCACTTCGGAAACGGAGTGTATATACAACACAAAGGGTTTATTATGGCAGAAGTACTAAACGGAACTGTTAAATGGTTCAACAGCGAAAAAGGTTTTGGATTTATCCAACAAGATAACGGCGGAAAAGATGTATTCGTACACTTTCGTCAAATCAACAGCACTGGTTATGGCCGTGTTTCTCTTGACGAAGGTCAAAAAGTGACTTACACAGTAGGTCAAGGTGACAAAGGTCCACAAGCAGAAAACGTTACAGCACTGTAACTCTCTCCCCGGGCAGATTCTTCTGCCCAATTCTAATGGATATTACATCCTCTAAAGCTTTCCGAATTTATGCGGAAGATTCTTCCAAAATCATTTTACTAAGACACTAGCAGGTGTTTTTCCGAGCCGATTTAAAAGGAATACTCTATGGAAAGCAAAGAAGCCGTTCTAAGCGCATTAAAAGAGGGTAAAAAACTTACCAGTAATGTCACAGGGTTGCAATACACTCTTATCGGCGGTCAACTTCACGCCCGCAATAGCGAAAAAACGGATTGGCACGAAAGCGAACTCAGTTTCGATAATCCTCCCTCATGGCTCAATCTTCGCGATTGAGTTCAACACTTTAACTCCACTATATTTTTTCTATGTTAACCTAACGTATTTACAAATACGAGGTTATGATGTTTCTTCACAAACAAATCGATACTATCGAAGCAGCTCCCCAAAAAGCGGGAAAAGGGGTAGCCATGAAAATGCTCCTCTCACCGGATGAATCCCCCCATTTTG
Source organism: Sulfuricurvum sp. (assembly GCF_049587615.1). GTDB lineage: Bacteria > Campylobacterota > Campylobacteria > Campylobacterales > Sulfurimonadaceae > Sulfuricurvum. The sequence goes on along the minus strand of NZ_JBAVEF010000016.1, from coordinate 112,968 downwards.
CAATGCGCAACTTTACGATCGATGCAGGCGGACATATGCCTCTGCATACCAACACGGTAGAACACGAGCAGTATGTCCTCAGCGGCCGTGCGCGTGTCGTGATCGGAGATAAAACGATTGAAGCGGGAGCGGGAGATATTTTACTGATCCCTGCGGGGGTGCCCCACAGTTATGAGACCCTCGGAGATGAGACCTACAGCTTTTTGTGTCTTGTGCCGAAAGCGGAAGACGTTATCGAAGTGTTGGCGTGCTAAATTAAGGCATTGGTACCGCGGATTACCCGAACAACGCCGTCTGCCTCACGAATCATTTTCTCAGCTTTTCCGGAATCCAAACAGTTCGAGCGAACTTTTGGTTGCCCGTGCGATAATGCTTTGCTCCGGCCTAAACATCGCATCCGATATCACTTTTACCGCATCCGATATCGCTTCGAATCCATGATCCGGATAGGTGCTTTGGAGGACGATTTTGTCCATACTCATCTGTGCCAGCACCTCTTTATCAAACGCTCCGACATTCCCTCTTCCCATCGCGAGGTAAAAGTTGGGCAAATTATCATATTCGCGTGTCGCATTGAGGATAATCCCACGGCATCCGCCCAACGATGCCTCAACCTCCTCATTCAAATGTGATTCGTCAATCACGACAGGTTTTCCGGATGCCGGAAGCAGTGCACTGTCTTCATGGTTCACGATCGAGAAAGCAACGCAGTTTTCATCGGCGTGGTCGCTCATGTGCAGCGGCGATGAGTAAAAGATGCTCCCGTATTCGCCCGCGATCTTTTGGGCCTCAGCGATCTCTGAGGGAGTCTTTGGATGGAGGATAAACATCTGTACCATCGTCTCTTCCATAATATCATCCAGATTATCGAAAAAATCCTCGTCAACACGGCATAAATTGACGTCAATCGTCATACTTCCCCTTTGGCATGTTCTCATGCAGGGTATGCAAAAGCGATTCTATCCGCTATCATTGCACCACTAAGACAAAGGATAGATGATGGACGGCAGAGAACGCAAAAACATTATGTCGGGCAAACGGGTGAGCATCGTCCTCAAAGAGGATCAGAGAACAGGGAAACTGACCGAGGGGATCGTACGGGATATCCTCACCAAATCGCCGAATCATCCGCACGGCATCAAAGTGCGCCTGATGAGCGGGGAAGTGGGACGGGTCAAAGAGGTGTTTTAAAATTAACCTATGGGTTGATAATCATTAGAAAGGCATACATGCAGTTTGAAGAAAAATTTATTGCTTTTATTGATGTTCTAGGTTTTAAAGATATGGTTGAATCCGCAGAAAATAGAACTGGTAGAACTTTATCTGAACTAATGGAAAGTCTTTCAAAATTAGGAACAATAGAAGATGAAATGAGACTTACAATATATGGTTCAGCTATATGTCCACAAAGTACATTTAATCAACAAAACCTTAATTTTAAAATAACTCAAATCTCTGATTGTGTTATTGTAACAAGTGAAATATCTCCTGCTGGAGCCATTAGCTTAATCAATCACTGTTGGGTAGCAGTAATGGGACTCTTAAGAGAAGGGATACTGTGCCGAGGATATATTACAAAAGGGTCTATATATCATCAGAATAATCAAATAGTCGGGACTGGCTATCAAAAAGCTTATGAAAAAGAATCTGGTGTATGCGCTTTTAAAATGGAAGCGGATGAGAGAGGAACTCCTTTTGTCGAAATTGATCCTCTTGTATCTCAATATATTATGACATCTACAGATGAATGTGTGCAAAAAATGTTTTCTCGCATGGTTAAGACTGAAGAAGAAACAACTGCTCTATTTCCATTTAAACGATTATCACACTCTTTTATAATTAGCAAATTTGATCCTGAAAAAGAAAAAAAATCAAATGATAATATCCGTAAAAGCCTATACTCATTAAAGGAAAAAATCATGAAATATATACAGCCATCTAATGAAAAAGCAATGCGAAAAGTCAGACACTACATCAAAGCAATAGATCAACAACTACAAGTTTGTGATGAAACAGACAAAATGATTGAGAAACTTTTACAACCGTTGAATTTACGTAAACTTTAATTACCTTGCTCAGTATAATAATTCAATTTTTACTATTTTTCCTTTACTATTCCTCTTCACATACTCCACGATCATCCCGTGAAACCGCGCGAACGCGGCGGGAAGCGATGCGGTATCGAAATAGCCGCGTACCCCCGCTTCGCACCATTCCTGCAGCTCGTCGTAATTCTCGAACTCATATCCGAACGCACCCAGAAGCCGTGCCGTATAGGCATCGACGACCATAGAAGGACGGGCGCAGGCGTAGCAGAGGATGCTGTCCGCCGTCTCGGGACCGATCCCCTTTTGGGACAACAGCCATTCGCGGTCGACCGAGAGGGCAAAGGTCTCGAAATCGCCGAACTCCTCGATCAAGTTATGGGACAATCGGATGAGATTGGATGCTTTGGCCTTGAATAATCCGCTGGGGCGGATCAGTTCCATCAGGCTCTCATGGTGGCATTGGGAGAGGATGGAGGGGTCAAGCAGTTCGCGGCTTCGGAGGTTTTCAAGAGAGATTTCGACGCGGTTCCATTGGGTGTTTTGGGTCAGCACCGCCCCTACGACGACTTCAAACGTCCCGTAGGAGGGCCACCATAACGGCGGACAATTCTCTAAAAGTTTGAGTTTTTCAAGTGCGCTGAAAAGCTCCCACGAATCCTGCAACTCCACCTATTATTCCTCTACCCACGCATCCGTGCGGAATACTCTGCCGTCATCGAAAATTTTGAGTTTGAACGCTTCGGTACATTTGCCCTCTTCGAGATTCATAATAGCAATCTGGAGAATCTTTCGGCATTTTTCGGGGACTTCAAACCGTCCCGCCATTCCGGTGAGAAACCGCTCCAGCGGAACATTCGGATCCATCCCGATGACGTTGTCACGGCAGCCGCTGAGACCGATATCGGTGAGATACGCCGTCCCCTGAGAAATCTGGAGATCGTCGCTTCCGACATGGGTATGAGTTCCGATGATGCCGCTCACCTGACCTTGCAACAGCATCAGCATCGCACGTTTTTCGCTGGAGGCTTCGGCATGAAAATCGAGAAAGATATACTCAACTCCGTCATTTTTGAGGCTTGCCACGGTGTCTCTGGCACATCGGAAGGCGTTGTCGACGTAGGGCATTCCGTAGTGCCCCATGATGTTCAAAACGGCGAGTTTCTCTCCTCCGACCTCGATGATACGGCATCCGCTCCCCGGTACCCCTTCGGGATAGTTATGCGGACGCAAAAGGGGAAGGGAATCCAGCAGGGGAAGGATGTCTTTTTTATCCCACGTGTGATTTCCCCCCGTCATGACATCGACTCCCGAATCCAGAAGTTCCTGGGCGTTTTTGAGGGTGAGCCCGAAACCGTGGGAGGCATTTTCATAATTGGCGATGACGAGATCAATGCCGTACTCACGGCGGAGTCTCTTTAGATGTTCTTTGATCATTACCCGTCCCGGGCGGCCGACGATATCTCCGATAAACGCTATTTTCACTCTTTCTCCTCCATGAGTTCCTTCCTCAATCTTTTAATCCCCTTACGGTAATCTCCGCTATCACCGTACTCAAAAAAGTTTTGATACCGTGAATGGATCGTTTTGACCCGTGATGCGTGGCGAATCGGGCACCAGTACTGTTCCGTCCGTGCGGCAATCTCGGAGATATACCCCATCAGTCCGTTAAAATAGCTGCAATAAAGACAATTGAATTTTTCAATCAGATTCAGATACCCAAGCCGGTGGCGATCAACGATGATGTAATCGCTCCGCTTCACTTTGGTAATTTTATAGATCGGAAAACAGACCCATTGATAGACCGTCACAAAAGCATCCAAAATCACAGCCGGGAGCAATACCGACCAGATCACCGGTGTACTCAGCAGGTTAAAAATCGGCGTCGTCGCCAGATACCGCAGGAGTCCCTGACGGTCATGCCGATATGCGGCGAGGATCTCTTCACGTTTTTTTGTAATTTCACAACTGAACCGTTCATACTCTTCGTGAAGTTCGGCTTCCAGCTCTGCTTCGAGTGCTTTAATCTTGGCAACGAGTTCATCGATCTTAGTATCAGCCAAAGTAACCCCTTTATAATTATGCCCCGAGAGAAGCACATTTCAACGCCTTAGCAATCAGCATGGGCGAAGGGATTTTATTCCTGGCCGTTCTAATTAAATGAAACTATACTACAATTGCGTATGCAACGACTTAAATATTTAGCCCATTACAGCCAAGAGATTCGTAAACAGGTAGAAAATCTCATTTCCGACCATACGCTGGGAAGCCATCTCCTCAACAAATATCCCGATACCCATCCCTACACTACGGATAAAAGTCTCTATGATTACGTGATGGAATTCAAAAATACCCATTTACGCAGTTCCTCACCGATCGCCAAAGTGCTCTACGATACTAAAATCCGTGATTTGCATTCCGCGCTCGGTACCCATACCTTTGTCTCACGGGTGCAGGGGGGAAAGTTAAAGGCTAAAAACGAAATCCGGATTTCTCATCTGTTTAAAAAAGTCCCCGAACCGTTTCTTCGGATGATCGTTACCCACGAACTCGCCCATCTCAAAGAAAAAGAACACAACAAAGCATTTTATAACCTCTGTACCCATATCGAGCCCGCCTACCATCAGTTGGAGTTTGACGTACGGTTGTATTTAACCCAAATAGACTTTTTTGGAGAGCTTTATCCGCGTACCAGTTCCACTAAAACTTCATAATGGGCTGTGTGGGGAAACATATCAAAGAGCTGTACTCGGCGGACGGTGTAGCCGCCAAGGATTTCTAGATCTTTGGCTAAACTCACAGCATTGCAGCTCGAATAGAGTATCCGCTCGGCATCGACACGGCTCAGCCATTTGCACAGCTGTTCTCCCAGCCCGCGACGGGGTGGATTGACGATGATGACATCGGGCTTCTCTCCCGAATTTGCCCCGAAACTTGCCGCATCGAGAGACTCGAAACGAATCGTATTCATCTCCAGCTGTGCGGCCGAATCACGGGCACACTGAATCGCTTCGGGCTCAATCTCGATCCCAACGATCGTCCGATCCGGTGCGGCACAATGCAGAGCAAATCCCCCTACCCCGCAAAACAGATCCCATAATCTTTTCGGTTTGCTCTCCCCTGCCCATTCTGCGGCGGTACGATAAAGTTTTTCGGCCACTTCAGGATTGGTTTGGAAAAAGCTTTTGGGACGGATATAAAGGGGAATACCGTTAAGCCGCTCTTCGAGACGACGCTGTTCGGTAAAAAAGATCTCCTCCTCCCCTTCCAAAATCGCCATGTGGACGCTCTGGATATTCGCCGTGATGACTTTTAACTCCGGTGCACGCTGCACCAGACTCTCCAACCCTTTTTCAAGCCGTCCGATCAGGCCATGAGAACGGAGGACAAAACGGAGCATCATCGTCCCGTTCGATTTGCTTCGGCTCAGGAGGACATATTTCAGCTCCCCTTTTTTCTTTTTGACATCATAGGCTTTTACCCCGAGTTCCCGGAGCCATTGTTCTACCGTGTGCAATACCTTCTGCATGCTTGCGTCGTACAATGGGCACTCGATCAGACTCACCTCTTCGGAAAGTCCCAATACCACCCCTTCAAACGTCGGGGTTGCAACCATCTTGGCCTTATTCCGAAACCCTTTGAGCACCGAGGTGGCAGGTTTAAGCCACTCTTGCGGGTGAAACGGCTTCAAAAGAGCATGTAAATGGTCGTTTTTGAGTTTCAGCTGTTCGGCATAATGGTAGTCGATCCAACTGCACGAGCGGCAAAGGTGCGTATCAAAATAACTGCAAAAACTCATTACGCTCGTTTATATCCCGGTTTCAGTTGCGTCAAATGAGCTCTGAGGAATAGCGTACAGACGACGTTCCAATTTACCGATATGCTCCAATACTTCATCGGAAGCGGCTTGCAGTTTTGTAAAATACTCTTTTGCCATCTCTTTTTCTTGTTCGCTGATCTTCTTTTTAGAACTGAATAATTTTGAAAAGAATGAACGGTCATTATCGGTAAAATAGATTTTAAATATCTTCATATACTGATCGTGCAAGATAAAGTGGGCTTTTTCAATCTCGCCCAAACACGACATATTTCCGAGGGCATTGAGTTTTTGCCCTTCGCTGTAAAACCATTTTCCGAAATTACAATCCGTACAACTCAAAGGGATTGCCCCCTCATCTATCGGCAATCCTTCAATCAACAACTTAGCACGCTGTACCCACTTTACGTGCGCTTTTTTTGCATCACCCAAGAGTTGTAATGTTACAGATTTATCCATTTGTTCCTACCCTCTTTTTATTAGTGCTATTATACCGTTTCACCCGCACAAACGTACCCCGTATATCCATTCAATCTCTACTGACAGATTATAAAGTTTTTGTCTTCGTTCGTAAATAGTGCAAGACAGTAGCGATCAGATCGTCATCATCTTTGCTCTTGCTCTGCAAGGTCTCTTTCACACCGCTTTGGTACTCGATCGTAATGTTTTGGTTGTAGTTGCTCACCATTTTGATCTTTTTCTCGATGCAGAGGAGTTTAATGACCATGATCTCAAAGAACTGTTTTGTCGGCGTATCGGGTTTACCGAAACGATCCCCGACCTCTTCTTCAATCTCATAAATCTCGCTCGGAGATTCACACTGGCTGAGACGGCGGTAGAGCTCAAGACGGAGACGGTCTTCGCTGACAATCTCATCACTGATAAAGGCACTGACGGTAAGTTTAATATCCACTTTCGCTCGTACCGCGGTTGTTTGGTTGGTAAGGAGTTTGATGGCATCCTCCAGCATCCGCAGATAGAGGGCGTATCCGATATTTTTAATATGACCGCTTTGGGCATCCCCGACGAGATTCCCCCCGCCGCGAATTTCGAGGTCGTGGTAAGCAAGCATCGAGCCGCTTCCCAGAAATGAGTTCGACTCTAACGCTACAAGACGCTTTTTTGCCTCTTCGGTGAGGTTCTCTTTGTCATCGACGATGAAATAAGCATACCCCTCGATATGCCCCCGTCCGACCCGGCCGCGGAGCTGATGCAGATCGGCCATCCCGAAACGGTCCGCCCCATCAATGATCATTGTGTTGACCGTCGGCATGTGGATTCCCGATTCGATGATCGAGGTGGCGAGAAGGACGTCGTATTGGCGGTCGGCGAACTTGGCCAACTCCTCCTCGGTCTGGGTCGCACTGATTTGGGAGTGGAGTATCAGGATGCGCAGATCGGGGAGGATCGCTTTGAGTTCCCCCGATTTGATGATCATCGAATCGATCGAGTTGTGGACGTAGAACACCTGACCGCCGCGGCGCAGTTCGCGTAAGATAACCTCTTTTATCAGTTTCTCATCATAATTTTTGACAAACGTCCGTACCCCTAAACGCTCACTCGGAGGGGTGAGGAGCTCGGACATCGTTTTGATCGAGCTGAGGGCTTGGTTGAGGCTTCGAGGAATCGGCGTCGCACTCATGCTGAGAAGATGGACATTCTCATAGAGTGATTTGAGCTTCTCTTTTTGTTTCACCCCGAATTTGTGCTCTTCATCGATGATGACGATCCCGAGTTTCGCACAGCTTACCCCGAACAGGGCATGGGTTCCCACGACACAATCGAGTTCTCCCGCTTCGAGTGCACGCAATGTCGCATTTTTCTCTTTGGTACTCACAAATCGATCCAGCTTCGCGACCCGAAGACCAAACGGTGCCAAACGGGCTTTCAACGATTGAAAATGCTGAGAACTCAGCAAGGTCGTCGGAACGACGAGGAGCGATTGGTATCCCCCCTTAGCCGCAGTAAAAATAGCGTTCATCGCCACTTCTGTTTTTCCGAAACCGACATCCCCGCTGAGGAGCCGATCCATGATATGCCCCGAGGAGAGGTCACGGACGATCGAAGCAATAGCGCTTGCCTGATCGGGAGTGTAGTCGAATCCCGATTCTGCTTGAAAACGGCGGAGTTCCCCCGCATCTACGTTAATGACAGATGCCTTTATAAGAGCACGGCTTGCCGCAATTCCGACGATTTCCGAAGCGATCTCGAACAGCCGTGCTTTAACCGATTCTTTGAGCTTACCGAAGCTCCCCTTGCCGAGACGATCGAGTACGGGGAGGCTGCCTGAAGCGATATAACGGTCGATGGAATCGAGATTTTCGACAGGGAGGAGGAGCTTGTCATCCCCCATGTATTTGATGACGACGAGATCTTTGATACCGCCGAGGATCTCCGCCTGCTCGATTCCGACAAATATCCCTACCCCGTACTCTTCATGGACAACATAGTCCCCCACTTTCAAATCATCGAGGAGGATCGAGGTACGGCGACGGCGGCGTTTTTTCTCATGACGGTTGAGAGAGAAGATGATCTCATCGGGTCCTATCAGGTTAAGGACGATCCCCGAGGTTTTAACGCTGATCCCCCCCAGTTCAAAGATCCCCGCCGCTTTAAGCTGGGTATCGCTGGCAGCTATCAGTGTGAACTTTTTGTTTTTATGAACGCTTCGGAGGGTTTCGAAATTTCCTCCCCCCAGCGGGGTATAGCGCTCCGACTCGGGGAGTATCTCTGTTTCCAGCCGCTCACGCGGTAAAACAGGCTGATTGAGGCCGTATGCTTCATCCAGAACGCTTTTCATTTCGCGGATACGGAGTACCCTTTTCCCTTCGCACAGATCGATCCCCTCAGAACCTAAAACCCAAAATCCGAGTGAAGCGATGTCTTTGACGAAGCTGTCGCTTTGCGCCGAGGCAATCGCTTTTTCGAATGCTTTGTGCTGTTCAGCGCTTAAAGAGAAAAAGGCACTGGTAACTTCGATGGAGGCGAGCTCCTCTTTATCGGTACGCTGCGTTTCGACGTCAAACACTTTGATCTCTTCGACCTCATCGTCAAAAAGGCTGATACGGTACGGATTGCTTTGGTTGGGGACATAGATGTCGAGGATATCGCCGCGATGCGACACCTCCCCCTCCATCTCCACCATATCGACAAAGGTATATCCCCAATGGAGGAGTTTCTCTTTGAATGCGCTCAGATCAATACGGGAAGCAAACTCGATTCTATCGCTTTGCAGGAGGGATGCATTGGGAAGGGGAAACAGAAGCGTTTTCAGAGGCGAAATAACCAGCGGTTTTTTAGGGGCGTTATAATAGGTACGCAGTGCGGCAAAAAGGGCAAACAGCTCTTCGCTAAAAGGGCGTAAATCGTCCATGTAGGTCGCACGAAAATCGGGCAAAACGATATGAGGTATCTCCAAAAAGGCCGAAACGTCGCTGAGTTCCGATGCTTCTTTCGCATCCTCGCACAGGAGGATTTCGGGGAGATTTTTCGGGTTATTTTTTAGGTATTCATACCATCTGGCTTGTGACATATTTGTTAGTTATCCTCTTCTACTAGCGCACCAGTGCGCGGGCTCTCTGCCGAAGAGAACCCAGTGTTAACGCAGCGTATTGGGACTTGTTCCAATCGCGTATAAAATTTAATGAACGTTTCGGCTACGCTGAATGAACCGAAAACTAAATACTCTTTATCCTCACGGATTTGTTCAAATACCCCAAAGGGTATGTTCAGTTCATCCAATACCGATTCTAGCTGATCCCGATCGACAATCCGTCCTTCATTCACCTCGATAATCTCGACCGACTCGATAATCGGTTTCAGAAGAGTCAAAATCTCGCGATAATCTTTATCGCCGTAGGTATTGTAAACGAGCGTTACTTTTTTCCCTGCGAAATTTTGCGCAATCGATTCTGCGGCCAATGCGTTATGCCCCACATCTAAGGTAACGTTGGAGGCGATTTTACTTAAACGTCCGAACAGTGCATTCTGATCGAACAGCGTGACACTCGCTTTATAGCCCAGAAGCGTATAGGCTTCCATCGCCAATGTCAAATTATCCCGCAAATAATCGCTGAGGCTGTTTTTCGTGGCAAGATGCCATGCCAACTCTTCACTATTCGGCGTCAACCGTTCGGAGAGTGTGTAGAGGGTACACCCTTTTTCTTCCGCAATCGCTTTTGCGATGGTTTCCACGTTAGCATGTTTTTGTCTCCCTAAAAGGGCGACACTCTGCATACTACGCAATTTGGTCGTTGCAATAGACTCGATGGTGGTGCCTAAAAATGCCGCATGGTCGAAATCGATGGGGGTAAAGATAGTGAGCGCTTTAGGAAACACCGCTGTCGCATCGTACTCTCCTCCCAGCCCCGCTTCAAGGACGACATAATCGCACTCCGCAAAGGCAACCATCGCCAAAAGAGTCGTGTACTCAAAATAGCTAAGCGCCTCGGCACTTTTTCGATCCACCATCGCAAGAAGCCTCTGATGGGCAGTTTCCAAAGCCTCATCCCCGACTTCAGAGCCATCAATCCATATCCGCTCATTAAAACGGAGGATATGCGGCGACGTGTAATGTCCCACTTTTTTTCCTGCGCGATGCAACGCCGTGGCTAAAAATCGTCCGGTTGACCCTTTGCCGTTTGTCCCGACAAGATGAATGACTTTAGGTTTCGGCAGAAGGTGTTCTATCTCACGATACGCCATCGGAAAACGCTCATAATCAATCACATCATAGAAAAGGGGCTTTTCGGCTAAAAAACAATCTAATTTCATGCAGGCTCGACGCGGTTTCGCCCTTTGCGTTTAGCATCGTAAAGCCGCTCATCCGCACCGTTTATCACTCCTTTAAGAGAAGGATACTCGCTGCGCTGAGCGACACCGATACTGACATTGACACGGATACGCTGTTCTTGATACATAAAATGGGCCTGCTCCACATGCGCACGTACTTTTTCGCAAAATACTTTGGCTCCTGCTAATTCCGTATCTCCCAGAATGACTAAAAATTCTTCTCCCCCATATCGGCCGACAATATCACTCCCACGCGCTTCTTCTTTCAAAATTTTGGCAAAAGCAAGCAATACGGCATCTCCCGCATCATGCCCATAGGTGTCGTTCACCGCTTTAAAATAGTCTAAATCGAGAAGCGCAACACAAAAACTGCGACCGTGCCGCTCATATTCCGCCTCTTTGACATTGAGAAACTCTTCAATCGCCCGTTTGTTGTACAGTTTGGTCAAAAAATCTTCCCGAGAAGCTTGTGTCGCTTTAACCAGTTCTTCTTCGAGTGTAGCGATCTTTTTCCCCATTTGCATCACTTTTTCGTTGTGAACATGCAGATCTTTGCTCAGCAGTCCGACGTTCTCTTCCAAAGTAGTGGCAATCGTATAAAGCCGCTTATGTACCGTTTTAAAATCAGCGGGTTTATTGGTTTCGAGGACTTCAAGGTCGCGTTTCACATTTCGAATCTCGCTGGTCGAATTTTCACTCCGTTCAATCAGTTCAATAAGTTGTGTAGAGAGTTTTTCGAGAAGGCTATCCAAGGAACTCACCATCACTTCAACACTCTCTTTATCCAATGCTATCCGCATCGCAATAGCCACTTTCAATTCTTTTTCACATTCATCCGATGCGATGTATTCAGGATTATCTTGGAGTTTTTGGGAAAGCTGAATCGTCGCATTGTCAATCGTAGGGGCGATGGAGGGGACCAAAGAAGAGACGAGCAGACGAATGGTTTTCGCGTGATCAATCTCTTCTTTTCTCCCCTCTTGGAGGTTTAGACTCTCGATCGTACGCCGTAAATTGGTCGTATCAACGGAACCGAACGGAGCCAGTTCCATCAAAAAAGAGTTATCGTACAGGGAAAGAAAATTATTCCACGCTTGTTTGAGCAGATCAATCTGAGTTGCTCCCCCTTGGGTTTCCAAAATGGTAATCGTTTTTCTGGCTAACGCCGATGCCTCGGGGTTGTGAAGAACGTCTATCGCTTGTGCCATTTTTTTGGCCAGAGAGTTCAGAAGTTCAACCAGTACCGATGCTTCACTGGGGTTCAGACGACCTAGTTTCGAAATCAAAAAACGGATCAGTTCCGCCGTTGTTCTCACACGATATTGCTTGATCTCTTCAGCCGTTTTCTTATCAAAGAGGGTAAGGTAACGATCAATCCCGCTGCAATCTTCAACCGTGAATCCTGCCTTTTTCGCTTCACTGCAAAACGTTTCGGTATACACATCGGGCGTCCAGACTTTTCCCTCGGCTTTGAGCCGCGCTACCGTATTCCGAACAATTTGGTTAATGGTCATATCTGTCCTTTAGTGCGAGTTCGCACCCTGTGCAGCAACCTGTGCCACAAATGCATCAATCCCTTTTTGCGCCCCTTGACGGATCGCTTCAAAACGTGCCTGATCGGTAATAATCGCATTCGGTTCAATCACAAAATCATACATCCCGTGCGATGAATACGGGACTGTTTTCTCATTCGTGATGCGATCAATGTGCAGTACAACCGTCGTACGGTAGGTAATAACATAACCGTTTGTATCATACCGCAGAGGGATAAACTGAACGGAGGCTATGGCAATTTTCAAATGGGTTTTTGCTGAATTTTTGGGAACCAGCGCGGTTCTAAATTTCGTAATCACCGCAGTATCAACCGCATCTTTGATAATCACCGTATTTTGCGGATCTTCCATGGAAACGACCACTTCGGTACTGATACTCTCACCCATAACACCCTTTGCAAAATGGCTTGCAGGCTGATAACCGCATCCGGCAAAGAAAATCAATGCAGTGAGGCTCAGTATCCAGTGTTTCATGAAATCACCCTTTTATCACGAGATTGACAAGCTTGCCGGGAATCACGATCGCTTTTATGATCTCTTTGTCCTCAATCCATTTCTCTACGGAAGCTTTTGCCGTCTCGATGATCGCTTCTTGAGACTCATGAACTCCCACTTCGATCGTAGCGCGGTTTTTTCCGTTGATCGAAACACCGAGACTCAGCGCTTCCACTTCAAACACCTCTTCTCGAACGACTTGAGGACCGAAATTTTTCCCGCCAAAAAGTTCAGATGACAGTTCCCAGCACAGATGCGGAACGATCGGTTCTAAGATCGACGTCAAAATCCAATACCCTTCCGTCCATACCTCCGTATTCTTTTGCTCACCCAACGCATTCATTGCTTCCATAACACCGGCGATCATCGTGTTGAAAGTATGGCGCTCAGTGTAAACCTCTTGAGCACGTTTGAGTGCTTCGTACACTTTTTTACGCGCCCCTTTTTCCTCTTTAGAGAGAAGTGCAGCGTCGATAACCGGAATAGTATCGGTTTTTCGAACATACTGTGATCGATCGGCAAACCGTTTCAAAAATCGGAATGCCCCTTCAACCGCACTGTCGTTCCACTCCAGTTCTTGGGTCGGAGGAGCGGCAAACAAGATAAACAGACGTGCCGTATCGGCGCCGTATTTCTCCACCAATGCGCCCGGATCGACCGTATTGCCTTTGGACTTGGACATTTTCGCACCGTCTTTGAGAACCATCCCTTGAGTCAGCAAATGTTCAAACGGCTCATCGCTGTTGACATAACCCAAATCGCGGAGCATTTTCGTAAAGAACCGTGCGTAGAGCAGATGCAAGATCGCGTGTTCGATCCCACCGATGTAATGATCCACTCCCATCCAGTAATCAAGCGCTTGTTTATCAAATACCTCTTTGTAATCATTCGGAACCGTATAACGGAGAAAATACCAAGATGACTGGATAAAGGTATCCATCGTATCGGTTTCGCGGATGGCTGGTTTGCCGCATTTTGGACACGCACAATGCTTCCACGTCGGATGGTGTTCGAGCGGATTCCCCTCCCCGTTGATAACGACGTCTTCAGGAAGTGCTACCGGAAGATTTGCTTTATCTTCCGGAACAATCCCGCAGCTGTCGCAGTGAATCAATGGGATCGGAGCACCCCAGTAGCGCTGACGGCTGATTCCCCAGTCTTTAAGACGAAAATTGACCACTTTTTTCCCGAGTTTCTCGTTCTCGAAATGATCCATAATCGCCGCTTTTGCCGTGACATTGTCCAATCCGCTAAACTGCCCACTCTCATGCAGCGTTCCCGTTTCGGTATAGGCGCATCCGTGTGGAAGTTCCCCCTCACTCGGGAAAATAACCGCTTTGATCGGAAGATCGTATTTGGTTGCAAACTCATAGTCGCGATCATCATGGGCAGGAACTGCCATGACCGCACCGGAGCCGTAGTCGGTGAGGACGAAATTGGCGACCCATACAGGAACTTTTGCCCCCGTGAGCGGATGGATGACATTGATCCCCAGAGATACCCCCTCTTTCGGGCTGGTGGCGCGATCACGTGCGCTGACCCGCTGCATTGCTTTAATCGCATCGCTTGTCGCTTGATCGAGTAAACCGAACGAGAGCATATGGCGGACAATCTCATGCTCTGGGGCTAACGCCGCATAGCTCACCCCGTAAATCGTGTCAGGACGGGTCGTGAATACGTCAAAACTTTGGTACACTGCACCGAGACGTGCTTCGCTCTCCTCATCCAGTTTAAACGCGAACTCCAAACCGTACGACTTTCCGATCCAGTTCTCCTGCATCGTCAAAACCTGTTTCGGCCATTTCCCCTCAAGGGTTTTAAGCGATTCGAGGAGCTCTTCGGCGTAATCGCTAATTTTCAGATAATACTGATACATCTCTTTTTGGACAATCTCGGTTCCGCATCTCCAGCATCCGCCATCTACGACCTGCTCGTTCGCTAAAACCGTCAAATCATGCGGACACCAGTTCAAAAACCCTTGTTTTCGGTACAACATCCCTTTATTGAACATGTCGATGATAAAACCCTGCTCAAACGCTGTGTATTCAGGATTGGACGTTGCAAACTCACGATCTTCCGAAAAGGAAAGCCCCAAGCCGGCAAGTTCACCGCGCATTGTCGCGATGTTCTCGTACGTCCATTTTTTCGGATGGATACCGTGTTTGATCGCCGCGTTCTCTGCCGGCATCCCGAAGCTGTCCCATCCGATCGGGTGGAGGACATTAAATCCCTGTTGACGATAGTATCGGGCAAACGCATCACCGATCGTATAGTTACGGACGTGCCCCATGTGGATACGCCCCGATGGGTAAGGAAACATACTTAAAACATATTTTTTGGGTTTGGAAAAATCAGCTGAGGGTTCGTACGCTTTGGTTGCACTCCAAGTCTTTTGCCACTTGGCTTCAATCGATGCGGGGGTATAATTCAAAAAAAACTCCTAATCAGTAGTAAACGCTTTTTCTGCAAAAGCATAAGGCTTCTCTCATCGAGAAGCCTACTCGTAATTCTCTTTGGCTTTGGCACTCTCGATAAAGACCATTCCGATCGAAAAGAGATTCGCAATCAATGCACCGATAGCCAATGAGATCGCCCATCCTTGATTTCCGACCACTTCCATGTAAATAAAGGCAGGGATCAAATGCAAATCCGCAACCAACGATGCAGCCAGAAGCTCTGCCGCTAGAAGATTACGAACACCCAATTTTAAAATCGTTGAAATCAGATT
The DNA here is from genome assembly GCF_049587615.1 of Sulfuricurvum sp. Classification (GTDB taxonomy): domain Bacteria; phylum Campylobacterota; class Campylobacteria; order Campylobacterales; family Sulfurimonadaceae; genus Sulfuricurvum. Next base: position 97,539 of record NZ_JBAVEF010000016.1, on the reverse strand, counting down.
CAAACTGGCTGCAATAAACAACATTATCGAGGTATGATCGTATAAAAATGCCGCTGTCGAGGTTAAACTCATCAGCGTGAAAAAAACATAAATTACCTTGCCCCAATCCATTCTTTGCTCCTTTAAACGATACCCTGCTCAAATTGTGCACGCATTTTCTCTTTTTCGACTGCACGTGCCGCTTTCTCTGAGAGTTTAGCACGATACGTTTTAAGATTAAACCCTAATATTTCCAACAACGGTGATGCAACGAAAATAGAACTGTAGGTTCCTACTATCACCCCAACGAGCAAAGTATACGCAAAGGTATGAATGATTTCACCGCCAAATACAAAAAGTGTAATAAGAACAATGAACACAGTCAAAGATGTCAAAACCGTTCGCGAAAGAGTACGCGTGACCGAATCATCGATAATATCATTAACCGTTTTTGCGGAAGAGTCACTAATCTCTTCTCGAATACGGTCAAATACAATGATCGTATCATTGATCGAATATCCTAAGATAGTCAGCAATGCGGCAATAACATCAAGATTTACATCCAATCCCGCAAGTGAAATAGCCCCGACGGCAATCGTTAAATCGTGCGCTAACGCCAAAACCGAAGCAACCGCAAAGCGCCATTCAAAGCGGAAAGCGACATAAATCAAAATACCGATGATCGCAAATGTAAGGGCCATAATCCCTTTTTCACGAAGTTCACTACCTACTTTTGCTCCGACGATATCAACACGACGTATCTCAAATTTTCCCGTTCCGGCAAGCTGTTCTCGTGTAATGTCACCGATATCTTTGGTGACGCTCTCTGAACTGTTTTTAAGACGGATCACGACCTCATCGGGTGAGCCGAATTCATTAATACTCGAACCCTCAAAAATAGCGCTTTTAGAAAGCTTTTGGCGCATCACATCGATGGGTGCAGCCCCTTCGTATTTCACTTGAATAATCGTACCACCGGCAAAATCGATCCCGAAATTAAGCCCTTTGGTAAAAATCAGAAATAACGATGCAATCACAAGCAATGATGAAATTCCCATTGCCAGTTTTGATTTTCCCATGAGCCCTATAGGTTTGCTATATCGAAACAGTTCCATCACTTACTCCGTTTCACGCCAAACCATTTGGCAGTATCTTTGGATTTTTCGATCCGATCTTGTAACATCAAATAAATTCCGTGTGTACCTAAAATAGCCGTCAACATAGACGCTAAAATCCCGATACTGATGGTAATCGCGAACCCTTTAATCGCACCTGTTCCATATACGTACAATGCAACAGCCGCAATTAATGTCGTCACATTCGAATCGGTAATCGCGCGCATCGCATTTTCATACCCCACCTCAATCGCACGTTTGACCGAAGAGCCTTCCGCCAAGATTTCACGTATCCGTTCATTGATAATAACGTTCGAATCGACTGCCATACCAACCGTAAGGACGATCCCCGCCATACCCGGCAGCGTTAATGTCGCACCAAACAGTGCCATAACCGCAACAATCAGTAAAATATTGACTAAAAGGGCGATATTGGCAATCACTCCCGCACGTCGATAATAAACCATCATAAACAATACGACGAGCCCAAAACCCGATATCAATGCAACCATACTTGCTTTAATACTATCAGCTCCCAAACTTGGCCCAACAGAGCGTTTTTCCATCATATAGATCGGAGCGAGCAATGCACCTGATCGAAGGGCTATGGCCAAATCGTTCGCTTCAGCCGTTGTATAGTTACCGCTGATTTGACCGCTTCCTCCACCGATACGTTCGTTGATCACAGGAGCTGAATAAACCTTGCCATCCAATACGATCGCAAGACGTTTACCGACACTTTTACCGGTAAAATCACCAAAAATCTGCGCCCCTTGAGCATTCAAAGAGAAATTGATGACCGGACGGTTGTTTTGATCGTATCCGACCTGCGCATCGGTCAGCATCGTACCATCTAAAATCGGGATCTCGTTGACCAGATGTTTAACATTCGGTTGCAATGCATCTTCGAGAATTTTATCCCCATAACTAAGCGCTTCACCCTCACTCATTTCGTTAACGCGCATTGAACGGTCTTCATCCACCGCCATGAGTTCGAGTTTGGCTGCGCGGGAGATCAATTCACGGGCACGCTGTTCCTCTTCGGGAGTTTTAATCCCAGGAAGCTCTACGAGGATTTTATCGATCCCTTGTTTTGCTACCGTCGGTTCCGCCAGTCCAAACTGATCAAGACGGTTACGGATTGTCTCGATTGCCTGATCGACCGCCTGAAGTTTCAATTTTTCAACTGCTGCTGGGGTCAGAGATACACTGTATTTCCCTTCAGTTGCATGAACAACCGTCCCTTCAATCGTTTTGAGCTGTTCATCCATAACAGTTGCATCATCACTATCGAGAAGTTCAAATACGACTTTATCTTCTCCCGCACTCAACCCCTCGATGAGGATATCATTACGCTCGGTAAAATGTTTGATTCCCGAAGCAATCGATTTGATTTGGGAATTAACCGCTTCTTCAGTTTTGACCCCCAAAAGCATATGTAATCCGCCCTGCAAGTCAAGCCCCAGCGTAATCTTTTTTCCTTCACTGCTTTGAGTAAATGAGGGAATTGAAAATACGAGACCGAATACAGTAGCGATAATCAGTAAAACAACACGGTAATTAAGCTTCATCCTCGTACTTTCTGGCTACTGCATCTTTGACGAGGCGCCCTTCGGTTTCGTTGTTCATTTTAATCGTGAAATAGGTATCTTCGACTTTTTTAATCTCAACGATCAATCCGCCGGTTGTGATAATTTTATCCCCTTTAGCGAGGGTTTCAACCATCTCTTTGTGTTTTTTAGCCTGTTGGTTTTGGGGACGAATGATCACGAAATACATAATAGCGATCAAAAAGACAAAAGGGAGAATTTGAGAAACAATTTCCATGGGTATCCTTGGGTTATGTGAAATTGGGGCATTATACTGAAATGTGGCTAACAACGGTATAATTACTCTATGAAATATCGATATACACCCTTTATGGAACTCTTTCTCGCCCCGTTGCTCATCGCCTTTTTTTTCTCTGCATTTATCTATTGGGAACATTTTGGTTTCACTTCCAAAGCGCTTAACACGTTTTCAGGATTGATTGCCCTCTATGCTCTTTTGCATGCCCCGAAGCGTACCGTTCTCATAAGCGGCTTTTGGATCGGGTTGCTGTGGTGCTACTGGATCGGATTTAGTTTTCAGTATTATGGGCTCGGATGGGCTGTATGGCTAGTCGCTCTGGGTTTCGGAATCGTCTATGCCCTCTATTATGGAGTAATGGCCCTCACCGCCAATGCTCTGATTCGCGCCGCACTCCTCTTTGGTCTTACCTATGTTTGGCCCATGGATTTTAACTGGATGCAGCCGGAACTTATTTTTGTCGAAAGTTACATCGGCATCCACAAATGGCAATTTGCTCTCGTCTTGTTCGCCCTCGCCTCCACCGCAATATTTTCCGGAGCTAAAAAGCTGCTTCCGCTGGTGCTGTTGGTCGGAGCGATCCAGACCTCCTATGTCATCCCCCCCCTTCCCAACCTAAAAATCAAACTCGTCTCCACCGATATTTCGCAAGATTTTAAATGGCAGAGCGAACGGCTCAATCAAACGATTCAAGAAAATTTTGATGCCATTGATGAGGCGATTGCACACAATTATGATCTCGTTATCCTCCCCGAAGCGGCATTTCCTCTCTACATGAACCACTACGGTGAAATTTCTGATGCGCTTCGCGAACGTTCCCAATATATTTCCATTCTTACCGGAACACTTCATGAAGAGAACGGTTTGAACTACAATGTCGCTTATCTCTATGATCACGGCAATGTCACCATCGCTAAAAAAACGATTCTCGTCCCCTTCGGTGAATATATCCCTCTCCCTGAATTTTTGCGTGGATGGGTCAATCGGACAATTTTCGGCGGAGGATCCGATTTTGTTACGGCCGAAAAACCGACCGACTTTACGGTTAAAGGGGTAGCATTTCGAAATGCTATCTGTTACGAAGCGACACGCAAAGAGCTTTATACCCCTGATGTTCGCTATATGATCGCCATCAGCAACAACGGATGGTTTAAACCCTCTATTGAGCCGACATTCCAAAAACTATTGATACGGTTTTATGCTCGGCAAAATAGTACAGTTGTTTTTCATGCGACAAATGGCGGAGGAAACGGTATCGTTTATTAATATAAAGAGAGAAGTATCAAAAGCCTTTCGGCCCTTGATATTTAGTGGCGGACGTTAAGTTTGTTTTTGTTGATGGCTTCGATGACGGCTGTAATATGTTTCATTTTGGCCTCTTCGTCATCCATGTTGTGGATCGCATCGAGGTTAAAGTGTTGCAATTTAGTATCAAGATACCCCGTATCGAGTTCACCTTTGATAAAGTGCTCATCACGAACGATTTGACGGTGAAGTGGGATATTCGTCGGAACACCCTCGATCAAGAACTCATCTAATGCACGACGTGCCTTACGAACAACATCTTCCCATGTCAATGCCCATACGATTAGTTTTCCAACCATTGAATCGTAGTTTGACGGGATTTGATAGTTGGTGTACGCCATAGAGTCCAAACGTACTCCCGGACCACCCGGCGCAAGATAGTTGGTGATAAGACCCGGTGATGGGACAAAGCCCATTTTAGGGTTTTCAGCATTGATACGGAACTCAATCGCGTATCCGCGAAGTTTAATCTCTTCTTGCAAGAATTTGAGTTGATCACCCTCAGCGATTTGGATCATACGTTGAATCAAATCGATTCCGGAGATCGCTTCGGTAACCGGATGTTCCACTTGAACACGGGTATTCATCTCGATGAAATAGATATTGTCATCTTGGTCAACCAGATATTCGATGGTTCCGACACTCTCATATCCGAGTTTGAACATCGCTTTGGTCGAGATGCGGTAAAGTTCACGGCGTGTCGCTTCGTTCAATAACGGTGAGGGAGCGATTTCGATCACTTTTTGGTGACGACGTTGGATCGAGCAGTCACGGTCTCCGAGGTGAACAACGTTGCCGTATTTGTCCGCAACAATTTGAATCTCGATGTGGCGAGGGTTTTTGAGATATTTTTCAATAAATACTTCACCGCGGCTAAAGAAGCGCAATGCCTCTTTCGTAGCTGAATCGTACATCTCTTTAAAATCTTCGGCTTTCTCAACGATACGCATACCGCGTCCGCCGCCACCGAATGCCGCTTTGATGATAATCGGGAATCCGATATCGCTTGCGATTTTTTCCGCATCATCAATGTTATCGATCGGCTCATCGGTACCCGGAAGCATCGGTACACCGACGGCACGCATCGCTACTTTCGACGCCATTTTATCCCCGAAAAGGGCGATATGTTCAGGTTTCGGTCCGATGAATATAATGTTGTTATCGACACATGCTTGAGCGAACTCAGCGCTCTCGGATAGAAATCCGTAACCCGGATGGATCGCATCACAGTCGGCTTTTTTCGCCAACGAGATAATGCGGTCATAATCAAGATACGCGGCGATTGGATCACCCATGATCGGATAACATTCGTCAGCTTTACGAACCCAAACACCATTAACGTCGGCTTCTGAAAATACAACGACACTTTTAATCCCTAACTCTTTACAGGCTCGAATAATACGAAGTGCGATTTCGCCACGGTTCGCAATCAATACTTTGCTGATCTTTTTCGTTTGCACAGTTCCCTCATTTGAACATCTTTGAGTGGTTTAGCTCCGCTAGCCTCTCGAAAGATACCCGATATCTTGATTTAAAAATGAAATTATAGGATAAAACCGCTGTTTATGCAAAACTTTTATCCTCACCCAAATCATTTAAAATATAAAAGTGCAATTATATGTATCCATACTTATTTACTAATGATTATTGAATTTTTGAAAATTTGCTATTATAATGGTCAAAAAAACAGGGATACTTTAATGAAGATAGCGGCGAATATCACGGAACTGATCGGCAATACCCCTTTGGTACGCCTTAATGCCCCTTCGATAGCGGTTGGAGCTACCATTTTAGGAAAGTGTGAATTCATGAACCCTACCAGTTCGGTTAAAGACCGTATCGGGTTCAATATGATTAAAACGGCAATGGAAGAGGGGCGCATCAATGCCGATACCCTCATCATCGAGCCCACCAGCGGTAATACGGGTATTGCATTGGCTTCTATCTGCGCCGCATTGGGATTAAACCTCACCCTCACGATGCCTGAATCAATGTCAATCGAGCGACGGAACCTCCTCAAAGCGCTCGGAGCGAATCTCGTCCTTACCCCTGCGGCATCCGGAATGAAAGGGGCAATCGATCACGCCAATGCGCTGGTCGCATCAACCCCCAATGCCATCGTTTTACAGCAATTTGACAACCCCGCCAACCCCGCCATCCACCGTATAACCACGGCTCAGGAGATTTTGCGGGATACGGATGGAAACATCGATATTTTTGTTGCTGCCGTCGGCACGGGAGGAACGATCACCGGAACGGGAGAAGCACTCAGAGCCGCGTTGCCTAATGTTCAGATTATTGCCGTGGAGCCCAAAGACTCCGCCGTCCTCTCCGGGGGAAAACCGGGGCCCCATAAAATTCAGGGGATCGGTGCCGGATTTGTCCCCGATGTGCTCAATACGACCTTGTATAACGAGGTTATCACTGTCACTAACGAAGAGGCAATTGCAGCATCCAAAGCTCTCGCAAAAACGGAAGGGCTCCTTGTGGGGATCTCCGCGGGGGCGAATCTCCATGCCGCCATGCTCGTCGCATCCCGTCCCGAAAATCAAGGTAAAACCATTGTTACGATTCTATGCGATACGGCTGAGCGTTACCTCAGTACCCCTCTTTTTGAAGCGTAAATGCTCTTAGAGACTCTTCGCTGCGAAAACGGTTCCCTTGTACACCTCTCTTATCACCAAGAGCGTCTGGAAAAATCGCTTCGGTTGTTACAGATTGAGAAAAGCTATGATTTGCGCGCGCTTGTTATTCCACCCGCTGCGGGTATCTATCGATGCCGTTTTCTTTACAATGCGGATAGTTATGCGATCGAATTCCACCCTTACACTCCGAAAACGATTACCTCCCTCAAACTGGTCACCGCCGATTCACTCGATTATGCTCTCAAATATTCAGATCGAGAGAATTTAAACCATTTGTTTGATCAGCGTGGAATGTGTGACGATGTACTCATCGTTAAAAATGGTCTCCTAACCGATACGACGATCGCCAATATTGCATTACAGATTGAGGGTAAATGGCTCACTCCTAATGCTCCCCTGCTGATGGGTACCACCCGTACACGTTTACTCAAAGAGGGATTTCTTACCCCTGCATCACTGCACATCGACGATATAGCCAAAGCGACCAAGATTGCCATCATGAATGCAATGCTAGGCTTTATTGAAGTCCAAAATGGTATAATAAAATAATTTTAAAACACAGGTCTGCCGTTATGCTATTCGATATTATTAAAAGCTCTTCATTTGCCAGGTTAATGGAAAATCATGTTCGCGATATGCTCATTTATCTTTTTGAAAACGACCAGAATTTCGGTATCTTATGTAAAATAGATCACGTTACCTTTGATCCCCCTCTTCCGCAGCATTTGAGTGAAGAGTTTCGTGCGATGACTCTCTTTTTTTTAGCGGGATACACCTTTGAGAGTGCCCGGATCGATCATGATATTTTAATCTTTGAAGCGGGATTCGGGCAAGAGAACATTGGCAGTTTTGTCTCTGTTCCGTTACTCTCTGTCGTACAAATCATCATCGATGACACCCCGGCATTTGTCAATCTTGCACTCCCACAAGAGCAGCATCCTGTTGTCAATATTCAAAAAAATGAAGGGGTTCAGAATTCGATGAGCGCATTACTGGCGAATCCCGAAAATCAGAAGTTCTTGAAGAAAAAATAATAATTTTGAAGTGAAGTTAAAAGATTAAAGCGCGGTTTACTGCGCGTGGGCTTCCCGCCGAGGGAAATACAAAGTTGTCTAGCTATAGGGGCTTTTGCTCCTATAGCGTTACAGTTTTAATCCAAGTAGATACGTAACCACATTATCGATAAACGCATCGTGCTTGCGCTCTTTGCTGTAGGCGATGTAAAATTTGCGTTTGATTTTGTAATTTTTAATCCGCGCCTCAAACAATTTCCCTTCTTCTACCTCATCACTGATAACATGGCGAGAGATAACCGAGACAACGGGGCGTGCCGCATCTTTGGGTGAACGCATCAACGTCTCTTTAATCGCCGTCGAACTGGCAACTACACCGATTACACTAAAGCTTGAGCACTCGACACCGATCTCTTCAAAGACTTCCGAGGTCAGTTTTCGGGTATGGGAGTTTTCATCACGGCAAATCCAGTCAAACTTATAAAGATCTTCTTTGCGAAGCTGTTTCGGAATCGGCTGGTTTGAGAAAACAACCAATTCATCCTCTTCCCACTCACGATAAATCAAACCGTCTCTAAAAACAGGAGATTCGATAAGGGCGATATCAATCTTTTTATCGATCAACTGGTCAATAATGTCGTCTGAAAATGCCACACGGATATGGACTTCGTTATTGATTTTCTCTTTGAGTTGCCCCAAATACGAAGGGAGAACATAGTTTCCGATCGCATACGAAGCACCCACGATAAACGTGAACTCTTTGTTGATGATTTTGAGAAGCTCTTTTTCACTCGATTGAATGGCTTTTTCAAGCTTAGTCGCGATTCGGAAAAGGTCTTCCCCCTCCTTAGTCAGCTTGATCCCGTTTTTTTTACGTTCAACAACGCGCGTATCAAGATAATCCTCGATAAATTTGATCTGTTGCGTCACCGCAGGCTGAGAAATACCGAGTTTTGCCGATGCTTTAGAAAAACTTTTCTCTCGAACTACTGTCAGAAACGTCATGAGTTTGGCAAAATCTTTTAACATAATAATTCCTATAAGCTGAATGAATAGCAGTATTATAACTCGTTATTATAACCAATGCAAGAGTTTACCCTCAAAATTTATCTCATTTTGTCAATAGAATTTAAAAAACAGAAAACTTGGGCTATAATAAATTAACTATATATTACGAGCAGGGCAAAAACGGTATGGATGAAATTCTCTCAAATCTCAATGAGGCACAGCGCAGTGCGGTCGAACGAATTGACGGCCCTTTGCTCATTTTAGCGGGTGCGGGAAGCGGAAAAACCAAAACCATTACAACCCGCCTTGCCTATCTTCTCGATCAGGTGGGGATACCCGCCGGCAATACCCTAACCCTCACCTTTACCAACAAAGCCGCCAAAGAGATGCGCGAGCGGGCAATGGGGCTGATTACACAAAATTCTTATCCCCCGTTGCTCTGCACCTTTCACAAATTCGGCCTCCTCTTTTTAAAGTTCCACATCCATTTGCTCGGACGTGCCAATAATTTTGTCGTGATCGATACCGACGATAAAAAAAAGATTATCAAAAAAATCAATGCCGATCTCCCCACTGCCCTGATTGCCAGTGAGATTTCCCGGTATAAAAATTCTCTGATCGATCCGGCGGAAGCCTACGCCCAAGCGGAACTTACCAACTACAAACATATCGCCAAAACCTACGAAGAATACGAAGCCTACCTTCTTAAAAATAATCTCGTCGATTTTGACGACCTGCTGTGCCTGACCTATAAATTACTCGATGAACATCCCGATTTATGTGCCCAAACCTCAGAAAAATACCGCTACATCATGATCGATGAGTACCAAGACACCAATGAGCTTCAACTCAGACTTCTTCAAAAGCTTTGTACCACCCATAACAACCTCTGCGTTGTCGGAGATGACGATCAGAGCATCTACGGGTGGCGGGGTGCCCATGTCCGCAATATTCTCGAGTTCGATCAGGATTTTGCCGATGCCATGGTCGTCAAACTCGAGCACAATTACCGTTCCACCCAACCGATTCTCACCGTCGCCAATGCCCTGATAGAACATAACCGTTCCCGTCTGGGTAAAACCCTTATCGCAACCAAAGCAGGAGGGGATGAAGTCCAAACGATCACTTCCAATGATGAGAGCGAAGAGTCCCAAAAGATTGCCAAAGCAATCAAGACACTGATCACCCAAGGGGTCCGCCCTAACGAAATTGCCGTACTCTATCGGATCAATGCGCTGAGCCGATCTCTCGAAGAGGGACTTAACCGCGCCGGAGTCGCTTACAAACTCGTCGGAGGATTGCGCTTTTACGACCGTGCCGAGATCAAAGATTTGATCAGCTACCTCCGTGTCATCACCAACATTCATGATAATTTCTCCCTAAAAAGAATTATCAACAAACCCAAACGGGGTCTCGGAAAAGCGACCATCGATAAAATTGAGCTCTCCTCCATCGAAGCGGAAAAATCGATGTTTGAATATATCTCAACCCGAAGCGATAGTGAACTAGAATCGCTGGTACGGAAAAAAAGTGCCGGAGAATTGCGTGATTTTGTTGCGGAAATTCTCGAACTTCGTCGTGTTTCCGAAGAGGCCATTTACCGTTTCATCGATCTGCTCGAAGAACGATTCAAGATCAAAGAGACCCTCAAAGGGCTCCCCGATGAAGCGGAGAAAATTGCCAATATCGATGAGTTTTATGGCCTCTTCCGCGATTACGTCAAACAAAATCCCGAGGCTTCACTGCCAGAGTTTCTTAACGATATTACCTTGCAAAGTGAACAAGATCAAGTGGAAGGGGAGAGCATCTACATCATGAGCATCCATGCATCCAAAGGGCTGGAGTTTGAACACCTCTTCGTCATCGGGATGGAAGAGGGATTTTTGCCCCTCATCGGAGACGGCAGCGATCTGGAGGAGGAGAGACGTCTAGGATACGTCGCCATTACCCGTGCCAAAAGCAACCTCACCCTTTCCAATGTCAACAGCCGCTTTTACAAAGGGCGTCGTACCGATCTGCAAAAATCCCGTTTCATCAACGAAGCGGGATTGTGCGAGGGGTCATTAATCCTAGAGAAAAACACCTCCTACAAAAAAGGGGATTTGGTTCGCCATAAAATCTTCGGTGCCGGGCGCGTCGAAGGGGTGAGCAAATCGGGGCGTGAATTTAAACTTAGCATTAACTTCGGCGGCAACAAGCGGGATATTCTTGCCTCATTTGTCGAAAAGCTCTAATCGTTATGAATCGTCTTTTCGTTGCCTATAAACCTTCCGGTCTTAGCTCTAACCAGCTTTTAGGACAGCTCAAGCGGCGTTATAAAGTCAAAAAAGCAGGCTATTCCGGAACGTTGGACCCGTTTGCAAAAGGGGTCTTGATTATCGCATTCGGAAATCACGGACGCCTCTTTCGCTTTTTAAACAAAACCCCAAAACGGTACCGCGCTACGTTATGGCTGGGAGCGTATTCTGCAACACTTGATATCGAAAAAATCGAAACCGTTTCCGATACGCGGCCTGTGGAAATCGAGAAAATTGAATCTATCCTCCGCTCGCTCACCGGAACTTTGACCTACCTCCCCCCTAAATACAGTGCGAAACGGATCGAAGGACGCAGAGCCTACGAATTTGCCCGTGAGGGGAAAGAGGTCGATTTACGGGAGATCACCTCTACCATTTATGATCTCACCCTGATCCACTATTCCCATCCCTTTATTACCTTTGAAGCGACGGTATCGGAGGGGACCTACATCCGCTCTTTGGGAGAGATGATTGCCAACCGTCTCGGGGTTGATGGTGCGCTAAGCGCGCTTGAAAGGCTCAACGAAGGGCAATTTGTCTATGAGAATGAAAAAGAACTTGACATTAAAGCCTCTCTCTCAATACCTAAAAACCGCTATAATGGCACATCACAAACGATTCTCCTAGGACAACCGCTAATGCGAGAAGATTTTGATCTTCAAGAAGATGGAACCTACTGGATCGACAACGGCGATACGATCTCTATTCTAGAGATAACCCCCGAGGGTGTCCGTTATATTCTCAATAAGGTTGAAGCATGCTGATTCTCTCCCGCAGACCCGAAGAATCGATCATTATCGCCGATACAATCACCGTCAAAGTCGTCTCAATCGACAAAGGGGTGGTAAAATTGGGGATCGATGCACCCCATAATATTCGGGTATTGCGTAGTGAATTGGTCCGCGCGGTTGAGGATTCAAACAAAGAAGCATCCACTGAGCATGATGCATCCCTGCTCCAACAACTGGTTCAAAAACTCAAATTATGATCCGTTACCGCGCCTACGCCAAAGTCAATATTTTTCTTAAAATCACCGGGATGCGGGGAGAATACCACACCCTGAGTTCCCGTTTTATGCGGGTACAAAATCTCTTTGATACCCTCTGGTTTGAGCCCAAATCGACACCTGAATTTGAGATTCGGGGAAATTTTGACTGTGAGGTTCATTCCAATACCATTTACAAAGCGTACAAACACCTCCAAGCCTCTACACATTCGGATAAACTCGCATTATTTATGGAAACGCATGCGGTGTGTGTCGATAAGCAAATCCCCTCTTTTGCCGGTCTCGGCGGCGGAAGTTCCGATGCGGCAACCTTTTTACGTATGTGTAATGAAGAGTTGGAGTTGGGGCGAAGTGTTGAAGAACTCGCCGACATCGGCGCGAGAGTAGGAGCCGACGTCCCCTTCTTCGTCTATGGGTATGAGAGTGCCAATGTCAGTGGCATCGGTGAGATCGTTGAGCGCTACATTGAACCATTGATCGATTTTGAGGTCGTTACCCCCGATATCCAAATCAGCACCCCAGCGATCTACCGCTACTACCGTGAACATCTCTATGCACCGATCAGTGCCAAAGATGCAGAGAAGCTCGAGAATACCCCTTCAATGGAAATTTTGAGAACCATGACACCCAAAGTGGCAAACGATCTCTATCCCTCCGCACTGGGATGCTACAGCGAACTTTCCGAAAAAAAGGGGTGGTTTTTCTCCGGCAGCGGAAGCAGTTTTTTTAGAATTAAGGAAAATATCCATGGGTGAAAATATAGCCACCAATAAAAAAGCCTTTTTTGACTACCACATCGAAGAGAAGTTCGAAGCGGGCCTCGTCCTTAAAGGATCGGAAGTCAAAGCTCTTCGTGCAGGACGTGTCAATCTCAAAGACGGATTTATCAAAATCGTTCGCGGGGAAGCGTTCCTTTTTAACGTCCATATCGGCGTTCTGGATACAACCCACCATTTTTATACCCACGAAGAACGGGGAAGCCGTAAACTGCTCCTCCATAAAAAGCAGATTGACAAAATGTTCAAAGCCGTAGAAAAGGAAGGGTTTACTCTCGTCCCTCTGAGTATCTATTTCAATGATCGTAATCTCGTCAAAATGCAAGTCGCAATCGCCAAAGGGAAAAAACTCTATGACAAGCGGGAAGATTTAAAAGAGAAAAGTCTCAAAAGAGATATGGAGCGGGCGCTCAAAGGAGAATAACGATGGTACAGCTGCATGAGCTTCATCTCAAAGATCTTCAAAACCCTATCCACCCTTCAATGTACGAAGTGTATGGAGAATATCAGATTTTGATTCTCAGATTGCCTGAATTATGGGAAGGAAAAGCCAATATTCTCGCATTACGTTCAAAAGAATTTTGGAAAACCAAAGGGAGATTTTACTCCTATCCCTTTGTTATTGTGGGAGAAGATGTCTCTTATTACGATAGAAAACAAGGAAAGTTTATCCATTTTGATAATGGGTTCAAAGAGCTTTATCTATTTCTGGACGAAAAAATAGATGCTTATATGGAAGATATTGAAATTGCCCATGATAAAATCGCTTTTATCGAAGAGAGCCTCTATAAAAAACAATCCTTTAATCCCATGGACCGATGGCATATCCTCAAAAAAGAGCTCTCGCGTACCGAGCGAGTTATCATCAAAGCCGTAGATGTCTTCGATCGTTTTGTAACCAAACACAGTTTTTCGGAAAGTAATCTTATCAATGAATTCAATGATTTACACGAACATCTGGAACGGACACTCCGATCAACGATCGCTGCCAACACGCAGCTCGATGATATTTATCGCTATCACAATATCCAAACCAATGACCGCCTCAATCGCAGTATTTATCTCCTCACAATTATATCTGTCATTTTTCTACCACTCAACCTTGTCGTAGGCTTTTTCGGGATGAATACAGGGGGATTACCCTTTCAGCACACCTACGGAACTCTGGATGCTTTTGTCGCGATGATAGTATTTGCGGCATTACTGACAGGGGCTGTGTTATGGAAAATAAAAAAAGAGTGATTTCAAAAAAGAAGAGTGAAAAAAGGGTGCCGCAAGAAGAGTGCGGCAGGGAGATTATTTGCGGCGGATTTCTTTAATACGCGCTGCTTTACCAGCAAGATCACGAAGATAGAACAATTTCGCACGACGTACACGGCCACGGCGAAGAACTTCGATTTTCTCGAGGCTGTCACTGTAGATAGGGAATACGCGCTCGATACCGATACCGTTTGCACCGATTTTACGAACAGTGATAGTACGGCCTGTACCTTCACCGCGGATAGAGATACAGATACCCTCATAATTTTGAACACGTGACTTGTCGCCTTCCGTAATAGTTACGGCCAAACGAAGAGTATCACCCGCACGGAACTCAGGGATGTTTTTACTAGCGATTTGCGCTTGTTCGAAGCTTGCAATGTACTTATTTTTCATAAGATGTCCTTATTTTATGCTTTTGAAGCTGCTCCGGCCTGAAATATTTTGTTTTGCATTCAGACAGAGACGATTTTAGTGCACGAATTTTACTGTGATTTCCCTTTAAGTATTCTGATGGAACACTCATATTCTCATAGACAGGGGGTTTTCCGAATGAAGGAGCTTCCAAGAGTGGCGTTTCGAAACTCTCATACTCCAGCGATTCGCTGTTTCCCAAAACACCTTCGATGTTTCGGACGATTGCATCGGTCATTACCAATGAGGGGAGTTCTCCTCCCGTCAAGACATAATCACCGATACTGAAGACTTCGTCACCAAAGCGTTCAACCACCCTCTCATCGATCCCTTCATACCGCCCGCTGACAAAAACCACATGGGACTTCGTTGCGAGCCGTTTGGCATCGTTTTGGGTAAATTGTTTCCCGACGGGTGCAACAAAAATGATATGCGCTTCATCACCCAGCGTTTGAAGGGTATCAAACAGTGGCTGCGGTGTCATCACCATCCCAGCCCCTCCGCCTGCGGCGGTGTCATCCACTTTATGATGTTTCGAAATACTAAAATCTCTTGGGTTGAGATAAGAGACGGAAAATTTTCCCGATTCAATACCCCGTTTTAGGATAGAGTCTTGGAAATACCCCTCGATCAGATTGGAGAAGATCGTCACATACGTAAAACGCATTACGACGCTTCCAGCAGATCCAATCCGCCCTCTACGGTTATTACTTTAGAGGTTGCATCAGTATTTAAAACAAAACGATCGATATAAGGGATCAAAAAGGTCGCACTAAGCCCTTTTGAAACAAATGACGGATCCGTTGTCACCAAAAGATAATCCAACGGCCCAATTCTCTCAATCTCCTGCACTTTTCCTAGAACTGTCTCACCTTCAATAACACTGGAACCGAGAAGATCAAACCAAAAAAACTCACCCGCACTTAGTTTGCATCGCTCACGCGTTGCTTCAAAGGTGGTAAAAAGTTTTGCATTGGTCAGAGCTTTGGCGGCTTCAGGAGTATCGATCCCCTTTAGATGAACCAGTTCACGATCGGGGTTGTAAGAAGAGAGGGTGATTTCTTTCCCATTTTCAAGAATAAAAGAGGCATTGGGACGAAACTGCTCAGGAAAGTCGGTAGAGAGATTGAGCTTCATATCCCCTTTTAAGCCGACAACTCGGCCTAAAGTGGCAACATGAAGCAAATCCGGCGAGGGTGAATTACGAAAGCGGTTCGACATTGATTCGATAACTTTTTCCGTCTTTGGCTTTGCAACCGGAAATGACGGTTTTGATCGCACCGATCATTTTGCCCTCTTTTCCGATTAGCTTGCCCACATCCGCTTGATTAGCGTACAAAACGATTTCGGTCACTTCGTCGCCTTCATTAGACTCTACCCGAATCTCTTCGGGATAAGACGCTATTAACTTAGCAAAACCTGCGACGAAGTCCGCAACCATCATTATTTACCGGTAATTTTTTTAACGCGGTCTGACATTTGAGCACCGACGCTCAACCAGTAGTTTAGACGCTCTTCATCTACTTTGGTAGTGATAGGGTCTGTCATAGGGTTGTAATACCCGATCAATTCGATCCAACCGCCGTCGCGACGTTTGCGACTATCGGTTACCGCGATACGGTAGAAAGGTTGTTTTTTGCGACCCATACGGGTTAAACGGATGACTGTTGCCATTGTGTGTCCTTTAAATGTTTTTTTGCACCAAGAAGCTTAAAAGAGTGTTTTACCCACAAAAGTAAAAGAAAAACGTCTAAGCTGCTTCAAATGCTAAAGATTGAACTCATAGAGTACACTCTTTAGCATTTTACATGTGCAAAGTTAACGCGGTAAACGCGCACCTTGCATTTGACCCATCATGCTCTGAAGGTCTTTCATCCCCTGTTTACCGGAGAACCGCTTTGCCATTTTAGAGGCATTTTTAAACTGCTTCAAGATACGGTTAACTTCGATAACGTCCAAGCCGCATCCTTTGGCCAAACGGGCCTTTCGGCTGTTGTTCAACAACTCAGGATCTTCGCGCTCTTTCACCGTCATCGAGGAAACCAATGCTTTGATCTGTTTGAGCTGCGTCGAGTTTTCCAAATCGAAATCTTTAAGCGCTGAAGCCATGCCACCCATACCCGGAATCATCCCCATAATGGATTTCATACTCCCCATTTTTTTGAGACTTTCCATCTGCTCCAAGAAGTCGTTAAAGTTGAACTCCCCTTTTTTGATCTTTTTGGTAAGGACTTTCGCCCGTTTCTCATCAATAACCGATGCGGTACGTTCAGCAAGACCTTCGATATCCCCAAGCCCCATAAGACGGTTTACGATACGATCCGGGAGGAAGATTTCAAGATCTTCCATCTTCTCACCCGCACCGATAAAGCGAAGCGGTACTTGGATTTGAGAGGCGATACCTAGAGCAACGCCCCCTTTGGAATCCCCATCGTATTTGGTGAGAATCACTCCGTCAATGCCAATTTTCTCGTTAAAAGTCCCTGCCGTTCGAACAGCATCCTGACCCGATAGTGAGTCGGCAACATAGAAAATTTCATGCGGATTGGCAACGGCTTTGACTTCCGCCAATTCCCCCATGAGTTCATCATCAATTGCCAAACGTCCAGCCGTATCGATGAGTACTACATCAACGAGCACTTTTTTCGCGTGTTCGAGTGCCGATTTAACAACTTCAACCGGATTTTTACTTGCATCATCCGCATAAAGTTCAACATCAATAGCACCGCACACTTGGCGAAGCTGCTCGACTGCCGCAAGACGCTGTAAGTCTGCCGCTACGACTAAAACACGTTTTTTCTGTCGTGTTTTAAGCCAATTTGCAAGCTTACCGGTCGTCGTCGTTTTACCCGAACCTTGCAAACCGGTCATCAAGATAACGGTCGGAGATACCGGAGCGTAAACAAATCCTGATTTGCCTTTGACATCTAAAAGAGCATACAAAGATTTACGGAGTGCATCGAGGAATTGATCTTTCCCGATACCGCTTTGTTTCGTTTGGAGCTCAACCGAATCGATTAGGTCTTTAACGACTTTGTGGTTCACATCGGCTTTTAGAAGGGCTTTTTTAAGCTCACCAAGTGCCTTGGTTAACGCCTTTTCATCATCATGAAAACGGATTTTGCGTATTGCTGATGTAAACGATTCGGTTAGTGTATCGAACACTTTAGCTCCTAAATGCTTTGGGTACAGGGTATAAAAAGTTTCGAATTATACTTAATTTTTTCTTCAATAACTCTTTATTCTTTTCTTGTCACCAAGAAAAAAAGTCTGTTTCTAAATCCTGTCCCAAAAATACACCTAGAGCAAGGTCGCTTGCCGTAGGGCAAAAGCGTACCGCCAGCGTTCTATTTTTGGGACGCTTTTCTTTTCGTTCTTTTCTTTTCTAAATAAGAAAAGGACAGAAGAACATTAACTCCCGAAATGCCCGAATACTTTCGGCTCCGGGGCTTCAAACGTTTGCCCCAACAACGTCACTTTTTTCGCATGAAGCATGACCCGCTTCGACTGTCGTCCGCCGTAGCTTTCATCGCCGATAATCGGATGCTGGGCATATTTCATATGCGCACGGATTTGGTGCGTTCTTCCGTGATGGATGATGAGCTGGATTTTGGTCTTTTTCCCCGATACTTCCAGCGGTGTCACTTCGGTAATCGCGGGTTTACCCTTTTTGGCAACCTTCGTATAGGCTTTATTCCCTTTTTTCTCGGTAATGAGAGGCTGATCGATTACAAACGGTTCGGTTACCAATCCCTCTACCCATGCCACGTACTCTTTGTAAACATTGTCTTTTTTAAATTCACTGATCGCTTTGAGACGGAACTCTTCATTCTTCACCAGCATCAACACACCGCTCGTTTCGCGATCCAGACGGTGCAAAAGTTGCGCCCCTTTAAACTGTCGTTCAATCTCATCAGAGTTGACGAATGCCGGTTTATCGACAACAATCAAATCGTCATTTTCAAAAATCGGACGTACTTTTTCCACTTTTTGGACGATAAAAATCGTTTTAGGACTGATTTCACCCCGTGCGATCATCACCTTGTTGTTTCCGACATAAACCAAACCGCGATCAATCAGCGATTTGGCCTCAGAGTTGGATATTCCCTCTTGCTCCGCTAGGAGCTTATACGCTTTTGGTTTTTCCATTTTATTTCTCCGTTAAATAATCTAATACTTTTTGCAGATCAACACTTCCATTGATCTGCGAAGGGGGCAATGTTTCCGCATGTTTCAATGCTTCCGCAATGCCCTCCAATGACGTAAACTGTACATGGGAGATGTATTTAAACAACTCCCGCTGTAAAAATATTTGCTCTCCACTAATAATCTTGCATCCGAATCTCGCTGGTTCGAGCGGATTATGGCCGCCGATGGGCTCATATGCTCCGCCCAGTATTGCCACGTCGCTGATCGCATAAAAGTTGTTCAGCTCCCCCATCGCATCAATCAGGATAATATCTGCCTCCAGCGTTTGGGATTCACTCCATCGATCCATGCTCATCGCCGGTGCCGTTTTCAAAATCAATTCACCTACTTTGGCAAACCGTTCGGGGTGCCGGGGAACGACAAGAAGTTTGGCAGAGGGATTATATTCACGATAGGCGATAAACCCTCGCAAAATTCCCTCCTCTTCCCCCTCATGGGTACTGGCGGCTACAATGATCGTTCCCTGTGGCTTCGAGTACTGCGCAGTCGCTTCGATCTTTTGGGCAAGCTTGATATTCCCGACTACTTCGACATTACGGGCACCTAAGGCGATAAAGCGGACCAAGTCATCAGTGCTTTGGCAAAAAATACGGTCGCACTGAGCCAAAAGGATGCGATAAAACCACCGCATGCGGTAATACTTCGGAAAACTCCGATCGCTGATACGGGCATTAAGGGCAACAACCCGCCCCCCGCGAGTACGTGCAAGACGAAACAGCAGATACCAAAACTCCGCTTCCAAAATAACGACCGTTTTAGGACGCTCGATCCAAAACCACAGCCATATTTCATAGGGGAGATAGCGCACCTGTGCCGCATACTTGGACGCCGCTTCATACCCCGTGTGGGTAATGACACTGATCGCAACCCTTTTGCCTTTCAATCTCTCCACAATGGGAGCAATCGCTTTCGCTTCCCCCAATGAGCAGACATGAAACCATATGTCATGCGGTTGAAAGGGAGGATTTTTAATTCCAAAAAATCGTGCCGGTATCGAAGCGTGATATTTTTTCTTGAACGAAAAGAGGATTAAAAGGGGAAAGGCTACGACGTAAAAAACCGTCGCAACCAAAGTATAAAAAAGGTCGAACGCTACGTTACGCACCGATAGCGTCAGAAGTCGGTTCTAAAAATAAGATACGACCGCAGTGTGGGCACATTGTGATCTCTTCGCCTTTGATAACATCCGAATACACTTTGTCACTGATTGCCATGTAGCATCCCATGCACGCTTGGTTGCGGACCGGTACAGCGGTGGTATTTTTGGCCCAGCGACGAATTTTTTGGTAAAACGACAGCCCTTTTTGGTTCATCGTCCCAACCAAAGCTTCTTTACGTCCGAACACTTCTTTACGTTCTTCATCGATGCGTGCCAATTTGACATCCACATCGGCTTTAACGGTAGAAAGGGTCCCTTCAATTTCGTGAGCTTTCGTTTCGAGTTCATCGATTTTGCCCTGTTTGTGATCGATCAGTTTTTCCAAACGTTCAATCTCTTCGTTGGCAAAACTGACTTGCTCTTTTGCGATCTCTTCTTCGAGTTGAAGCGATTTCATTTCACGTTCTGTTTTCACTTCACCGCTTTTGCGGCTATTCTCTTCAAGTTTTGCAGAGAGTTCGGCAAGGTGGAGCTCATTTTTGTGCTTTTTGAGCTGTTCGTCTTTGATCTCTTGGTTAAGAGCGTTGATTTCATTGATAATACCGTTTTTAGTTGCCAAAAGGGCATCATACTGAAGATTGGCTTCTTCAATTTGCGGTTCAAATGCGTCGATCTCTTTGTCAACCATTGAGAGTTCGATCAATTGTTCAAGGTGTTTGTTCATACGGTTCCTTTTGGAGTTACACAATTACCTAATTTGCGCTAAAGATAGCTGAAGGGGTTTTTTGATGGCGAAATTATAACACTCAATCCTAATTTTTCCAAATACCCCCCTAAAACCTCGCCAAAATAGCGCTCGCTTTCATAGTGTCCGATATCAATCATCGACAATCCCAATGATTTGGCTTCCATCGCATCATGATATTTGATGTCTCCGGTTAGAAAACACTCCGCTTCAATACTACGCATCAATGATGCGCCCGATCCCGTCACTAAAGCACACGTTCGGATATGTTCATGGCATTTTACCCCTCGCGTATGGGGTAGAGCAAAGGCTGTTTTAATCTTTGCGGCAAATATGTCATACGGTTCATCCACCCCCAAATAGGCGACGAATCCCTCTTTAGAAATAATCGGATATCCCAAAACCTCGGTTGCAACATACTCGTTGAGATGGGTCTGGTCAAAATTGGTGTGCATCGCTATATTGGAAATATTTTTGCGGATCATGGGGGCAAGTATCTTAGCCGGGTAGTGATTGAACTGGAGCTGTTTGAGCCCGCCGAAGATAATCGGATGGTGGGTAATTAAAAGGGTATTTTCAGGGATAGATTCGAGGAGCTCTTCATCAATGTCAATGCTTAAAACGATCTCCTTGATCTCTTGGGCGAAATCGCCGACCAAAAGCCCCGAATTATCCCACCCCTCTTGCATCGCAAAAGGGGAGAGTTCATCAAGGTAGGTATAAATTTCTTGAACTGTCATTTTTCATAACTCCGTTTTCTCCGTTTTAAACGGACGTGCACCGCTTGCGAACCGGAAAGGGGATCAGAGTATTTAAATTCAAATTCCCCCAGCCCCTCAATCAGATCGAGAAGTTTTTTATAACCATAACTGCGGGGGTCAAATTCAGGAGATTTGTTGATCAGGTTTTGTCCGATAGAACCCAAATAGGACCATCCCGCCTCATTCGTCGTATCTTCCACCGCATTTCGTACCAGAGCCAAAAGGGCTTTATCATCCGATTTTATTTTTGCGCCGGTAGCCTCTTTATGGTTCGCATCGCGGCGGAGGTTTTCGGTATAAATAAATTTATCACAAACGCCGATAAAGGATTTGGGAGTTTTTTGTTCGCCGAATCCATACACTTTGATCCCCGATTCGCGGATACGGCTTGCCAGCCGTGTAAAGTCACTGTCACTGGAGACAATGCAAAAACCGTCAAAATTTTTCGTATAGAGCAGATCCATCGCATCGATAATCATCGCGCTGTCGGTCGCATTTTTTCCTGTCGTATAGGCAAACTGCTGCATCGGATGGAGGCCATGTTCCAAAAGGACATTTTTCCATCCCTTGAGCTTCGTATCGGTCCAATCCCCGTAGATCCGTTTGACACTGGCAATGCCGTGGGAGGCAATTTCATCCATAAGTCCCGCGATGATAGAGGGCTGAGAGTTATCCGCGTCAATCAAAACGGCAAGACGTGCTTGATCATCAATCATTGTGCACTCCCCAACAAAAGCAATGCTTCGCGTGCCTGTGAAAAATCGCTTTGCAGTTCCAAGGCTCGCTTATACATGGTGCGGGCCTCGTCGATCTCGCCCATATCCACCAACAAATTGCCATAGTTGTAATATGTTTGCGCATAGGTATCATCAATCTCCAGCGCTTTGAGATAATGATCTTGCGCCCGCTCATACACCATCTCTAGCCGATAAAGGGAGGCAATCGCGTTATGGGTCAGGTCATCGTTTTCATCCAGCGCCAAAGAACGTTCATACAGCTCGATCGCATTTAGCCGCTCCCCGGCTTTGGCGGTAACAAATGCAAGTTTGTTCAAAATCTCCGGATCTTTAGGATCAATCCGCGATGCCTCTTCGAGAGATGCTTTAGCCCTCTCCATCTCTCCGCGTTCATAAGCCCTGTCGGCTTCATCCACCAACGCAGAGGCGGATACCGCAGCGGGTTCAGGGATATCGGAGTGGACGTTTTTCGGATCCGAATCCTCCAGTGTTTGGACATGGCGATAGATTTGATACGCGAAAAAAAGTGTCGCGGCAAACATTAAAATTTGAAATGTAGTCATCGTATTCCTTTTTTGTAACAATAAGTATAATATAATCCCGTTAACTTAAAACCAAAATCGGTAGAAACTATGCCTAATCACTACAAAGATCCAGCACTTTACATCAATCGGGAGCTTTCATGGCTCCAATTTAACACCCGCGTCTTACGACAAGCACAAGACGAATCGCTTCCCCTTTTTGAACGGCTCAAATTTTTGGCGATTTACGGAACCAATCTCGATGAATTCTACATGATCCGCGTTGCAGGGCTCAAAAAACTTTTCAGTGCGGGGGTTAACGTTTCGGGCGCCGACCGTTTTACGCCGCTTCATCAACTTCGGGAAATCCGTGAATATCTCCATAAAGAGCAAGAAGTCGTAGAGCACTGTTTACAAGGGATTATGAAAGAGCTTGAGAAAGAGGGGATTTTTTTCAAATCGTACAAAGAAGTAACCCCGCAACAGCGCCAGACTCTCGATCGCTATTTCATGGAGAACATTTACCCCGTTGTAATCCCCATTGCGATCGATGCAACCCATCCTTTTCCTCACCTCAATAATCTCGGATTCGGACAAATCGTTAAGCTTCGGGATAAAGACGATGCCGCCATCGAACGCTATGGACTTATCCGCATCCCACGTGTTCTTCCCCGTTTTGTTGACATCAATAACCGTATCTATGTCCCCATCGGAAGTATCGTTGCCGAACATATTCAAGACCTTTTCCCCGGTTATGAGCTGATCAAATTCGCCGCATTCCGTGTTACCCGCAATGCCGATATCGCGATCGAAGAGGAAGAGGCCGATGATTTTATGGAAATTCTCGAAGAGGGCTTAAAGCTGCGCAAGAAAGGGGAATTGGTACGTCTGGAATTGAGTGTTCACGCCGATGATGATTTACTCAATTTTTTCAACCGCCATGCCAATGTTTACAAAGACGATATCTACCGTTTCCAAACCTATCTCAATCTCGGAAGCCTCTGGCAGGTGGTCGGAAACAAAGATTTCGCCCACCTCACCAGTCCCAGTTTCAAACCGCGTAATCTCCCGCCGCTGGGAAGTGATGAAAATCTTTACGCAACATTAGACAAACAAGATTTATTGCTGTTTCACCCGTTTGAGAGTTTCGAACCGGTTGTTCGGCTCATTCAAATTGCAGCAAAAGATCCCGACGTCGTCTCAATCCGGATGACCCTATACCGTTCCGGTTCGAATTCACCGATTGTCAATGCCCTCATTAATGCTGCCGAATCGGGAAAACAGGTCACCGTTATGGTTGAGCTCCGAGCCCGTTTTGATGAGGAGAACAACCTGCACTGGGCAAAAGCGCTCGAAAATGCGGGGGCACACGTTATCTACGGTATTACCGGATTTAAAGTCCATGCCAAAGCGGCACTCATCACCCGACGTGTGGACGGCAAACTTAAACAATACGCCCATATCGGAACGGGGAACTACAACCCTTCCACGGCAACCATTTACACTGATATCAGCTATATGACCAGCAATGATGCGATCACTCATGACTTGACCCGATTTTTCCACTTTCTCACCGGCTTCAGCAAAAAAGGGAAACTGCACGAACTTTATATGGCTCCCACCCAGATCAAACCGAAGATCCTTTCTCTCATCCAAAATGAGACGCGCATGGGAAGTGAAGGGGTTATCATTGCCAAAATGAACGCCCTTGTCGATGAAGACATCATCAAAGCTCTCTACAAAGCTTCGCAGGCAGGGGTCAAAATCGAACTTATTATCCGTGGTATCTGCTGTCTCCGTCCAGGAATTCCGGGAGTCAGCGACAATATCCGTGTTATCTCAATCATCGGTAAATATTTAGAACACGCGCGGATCTATTATTTCAAACACGCTGCGCCGCAAACCTATATCGCCAGTGCCGACTGGATGCCTCGAAATCTGCTGCGCCGCATCGAACTTCTCACCCCTATCAGCGGTGAAGAGGTCAGTAATAAACTGATTCAAATTTTACAACTCCAAAGCTCCGACAATATGTTGGCGTATGAATTGCAAAATGACGGCAGCTATCTCAAAATCAAACACGACGCCGGCAATCTGATTGACAGTCACAAAATCGTTGAAACTCATACGAACAAACTGTATAATTCGGTCAAAAAACAGACTCCCAATTACGTGCAGCAATTGACGACACGATTGTTTAAAG
This sequence comes from Sulfuricurvum sp., assembly GCF_049587615.1. Lineage (GTDB taxonomy): Bacteria > Campylobacterota > Campylobacteria > Campylobacterales > Sulfurimonadaceae > Sulfuricurvum. The sequence goes on along the minus strand of NZ_JBAVEF010000016.1, from coordinate 72,598 downwards.
AGAGTTGATAAGGATATGATTGATGGTTACCAACTATCTAAACTACACCCCTGAGATGAAAGAGCGTGTTTGGATCGCCGACTCTGCCGATGTGATCGGGCGGGTATCGATGGGTGAAGACGTGAGTATCTGGTTTGGATGTGTTGTCCGCGGTGATGTCCATTTTATCCGAATCGGCGATCGCAGCAACATCCAAGATCTCAGCATGGTGCACGTCACGCACCACAAGCGTGACGATATGAGCGATGGCCACCCTACCATCATCGGCAATGATGTGACCGTAGGGCATCGTGTAATGCTGCATGGGTGTACAATCGAAGATGCCTGCCTGATCGGTATGAGCGCAACGATTTTAGACGGGGCGCTCATCGGTAAAGAATCGATCGTCGGTGCAGGGGCACTGGTCACGAAAAATAAAGTTTTTCCCCCCCGCTCACTTATCATGGGAAGTCCCGCTAAAGTAGTACGAGAGCTTACCGATGAAGAGGTAGCCGAACTGTACGCTTCCGCACGCCGCTACGTCAGTTTCAAAGAAAACTACCGCGCACCGAATGACGCACATTGACCTCATCGTCGTTGCCGATATTCTCGGCATCGTCGCTTTTACCCTGAGCGGATTTTTGGTCGGGGTACGTAATAATCTCGATCTTCTAGGGCTCATTATTTCCGCCTCCCTTACCGCATTGGGAGGAGGTGTCGTACGTGATGTTATCCTGGATCGGACTCCGTTCGCATTCAACGAATACTACCCTGCTCTCACGGTTATAACCACCATAGCCGTCGCATTTGCCTTTCGTCTGTACCATCGGGAACAAATTGAGCGGCAATGGCTCTTCGTCATCTCTGACACCATCGGGTTAGTGGCCTTTAGTATCACCGGGGCATTATTGGCGATTGCGGCGGACTTTAATTTTTTTGGGGTTATTATACTAAGCTTTCTTACGGCAATCGGCGGAGGGGTTTTACGCGATATTCTCATCAACCAAGTCCCTGCCGTTCTCGTGAGTGACTTTTACGGCTCCATTGCCCTTATCGTATCGATTTTGCTCCTCTTACTGGTTTCACTGGGATGGATGGGGACATTCGGTGTAGCGTCGGTAGCGGGTTTTGCCATCATACTGCGACTGCTCGCTTATCTCAAACAATGGCATCTGCCTAAACTCAATACGGATTAATCATGCAAAAACTTAAACTTATTTTCATTATTCTTTTGGTTGGCGGAATCGTCGATATCGGACGCTATTTTATCTATCCCAATGTCTCCGATTTACGCGATATTCGCCCTATTCCTACTGCATTCATGGAATACCGCGAAGCACAATGGGCTGAAGAAAATCGTGATCAGACGATTACCCACAAATGGGTACCGATGTCCCAAATTTCCCCCAATGTCATCAAAGCGGTCCTTATCGGAGAAGACGATAAATTCTGGAATCACGATGGATTCGATGTGGACGGAATGGAACAGGCATTGGAGCGTAGCCTCAAAAAAGGGAACGTAGCCGGAGGAAGCACCATTTCTCAGCAGCTCTCTAAAAATCTCTATCTCTCTCCGAGCAAAAATCCGGTCCGTAAGGTCAAAGAGGCGATCTTAACATGGCGTATCGAAAGTACCCTTTCCAAGCGACGCATTTTGGAAATCTATCTGAATGTCGCGGAATGGGGAGATGGAATTTTCGGAATCGAAGCGGCGGCACGCCATTACTATCACAAAAGTGCAAAAAATCTAACCGGACGGGAAGCGGCACGCCTTGCCGCAGTTCTTCCCAACCCGATTAAATACAATCCGCGCGGAGATCAGCGATACGTCAAAAACCGTGCCCGTATCATCTACAAAATTATGAAGCGTCGTGGAATCGTAATCCCGAACTTTCAAGAGGTAATGGTCCCTCCGAAAGTTGACACAACACCTGAAGAAAGTGGCGAAAATAACGAAAGTGTCACCGAGCTGTTTGGTGAGAGCGTCCCCGAAGAAACCCCTTCGACTGAACCAACAACCGATGCTCCCGCAGTGGGCGAAGAGAGTTTGGAAGGAAACAGTTCACTGACGTTTTAAGTGAAAAAACCCTTACGTAGAAATCACTTAGCCGGTATACGTCTAAGGACAATCCATCCGATCAGTGATGTTGCCGCGATCAGAGATGCCGGGGCATACGGATCACCGCTCAGTTTTTCAAGCGATGTCATCAAAGCGGGGGTTATTCCCCCGACGATCCCTGCGGCACTTCCCAAAATCACCGCGGTAAAAGATGCCCGATAGCCATGATAGTGCAACGCCATAACCGTGGAAGCAAAAATAGGGGCTTGAAAAGCGCACAAAAGGATCACCAAGACTAAGGTCCCGCCCAATGCACTCCAATATCCCCCGATGCTCATCCCGACCATCAGAGGATAAATCCCTATCGCAAGTGACAAAGCGGCTATTCGCATTACCCGCAATGAGCCGATTTTATCGGCAACCATTGCCATCAGCGGGATAAAAATGGCACCGACTACAATCGAAATCGTATTGATCTGTCCTGCTTCTGGCTTGCTCAATCCGGCACTCCCCTCCAGCCAAATCGGGAGATAGACGAATATCGTATAATAAAAGATCCATATCGCCGATGCCACGCTCAAAAACTGCCAAAACTCACGACGGTGATGACGTAAAATCGCTACGATAGGAACCGTTTTATCTTCGCTCGGCTGATACTCATCACTCAAGTTACGACGCAGATACAACCCTGCCGCCGCAATCACAATACTCGCCCAAAAGGGGATTCTCCATCCCCACTCGCCCATCGCCTCTTCGCCCAAATACCACAGCAATGCTCCGCACAATCCCGATCCCAGTGCCATTCCGATTTTCGCACCAACCGATACAAAAGAGCCGTACAAATTTTGACGGTTTGGAGAAGATTGTTCCACCAAATAGACAATGGAGCTGGCATACTCCCCCCCGACCGAGAGTCCTTGTATCATCCGAAGCATTACAAGGAGAATCGGAGCCATTATCCCGATTTGGGCATAGGTGGGGAGAAAACCGATCAAAAATGTAGGAAGTGCCATCAGAACCAATGAACTCATAAGGGCAAAACGACGACCGATACGATCCCCGATGTGCCCGAAAACCAATGCACCGGCAGGGCGCATAATCATCCCTGCCGCAAAAGCCCCGAATGAGCCTAAAAGGGACAAAACCGGATCATCAGAAGGGAAAAAAAGGTTCCCCATTATCACCGCCAAAAAGCCGATGAGGGCGAAATCGTAATATTCGATAATGTTCCCGATGATACCCGCAGCGATGATTTTCTTTTTCGAAGTCATATTCACCTTTCTTTATAAGCTTCTCTTTCTTTTCTTCTCCGCGAAGAAAAGAAACAAAACAAGCGTAGCGCTTTTGCGAAGTAAAATGTTTCTCCGAAAAGAAAATCGCCCTCACACCAGAACGCTAGCGGTACGCGTTTGCCCTACGGCACGCGACCTTGCTCTAGGTGTGGTGTGAGGGCATAATTTTAAACTCTATAGTATCCAACCACCGCCAAGAAGTTTTTCTCCGTCATAAAAAACCCCTGCCTGCCCTGATGCGACGCCCAATACCGGTTCGTGCAGCTCAACAACCGCATGATCCCCTTCGATTTTAACCGAACAGCGTACCGCCGTGGTACGGTAGCGGAGTTTGACCTCGCATTCGAATTCTTTTCGGTTATCGAACATATTGACCCGTTCCAACTCGACACGATGACACTCGAGCGCTTCACGAGGCCCCACCACAATTTGATTCGTTTCGGGTTTGATGGCTACCACGAAATGGGGATCGTGTGCACCGTGCACCGTGAATCCTTTTCGTTTGCCGATCGTGTAATGCATATACCCTTTGTGTTTGCCGACCACTTTCCCCTCTAAATCAAGAACATCCCCTTCCTGATCGACCGGAACATACGGTTTGAGGACATCCATGTAGGTCGTTTCAACAAAACATATCTCACTTGATTCGCCCTGCGATGCAAAGGACTCCAATCCAGGAATACTTGCGGCATACGCTTTAATGTCGCTTTTATGACGCTCACCCAGCGGGAACAGCAAACGGGGAACCAATACGGGATCGATGTAAAAGAGAAAATAACTCTGATCTTTCGTATCATCATGGGCCTGAAGCAGATACTGTCCGTCATGACGGATGTAGTGCCCCGTCGCGACATAATCGGCACCTATCGAATCGGCGTAAGCTACCATAGCACCGAATTTAATATTTCGATTGCACAATGCGCATGGGTTGGGGGTTTTCCCCTCACGATAGGTTTCGATAAACGGAGTAAAAACTTTTGCGTTAAATTGCTCTTGAAGATCGAGAATATGCAGTTTGACCCCTGCAAAATCGGCAGCCTTCTGTGCACGTGCTTGATGAATCTCGTGGTAACCGGGTTTGGAGTGAAGTTTCATGTAAACCCCCTCAACCTCATACCCTTCCTCTTTAAGCAAAAGGGTGGAAACGGTCGAATCCACTCCACCGCTCATCCCTATCAAAACTTTTTTCATATACTACTGCCCCCGTCTATACCGCAATGGTCCGTTACGTATGATGAGAGGGCCTGATAATACTTTGTATTATCCAGTCCCTCTTTTTCGAGATCCTTCATTTGCGCCTTCAATGATTTTTCAATCTCCGTAATCACAAAATTCAAATCATCACTCAGAGTAATCAAATCCATATCACCCTCATCGATCATCCCCTCTGCCAAAATCTTCGTTCGAATAAATTCTATCAAAGGGGCATAAAATTCTGTCCCGATAACAAACAGACGTACACCCCATACTTTTCGCGTTTGAATCAGGGTCAACGCTTCGAACATCTCATCCAGCGTTCCGAAGCCGCCAGGAAAGATGACGTAGGCCATCGAATATTTAACCAACATCACTTTTCGGGAAAAAAAGTAGTCAAAACTCCTCCCTTTCGTGATATAAGGGTTCGGCTGCTGTTCGGATGGAAGTTCGATATTTAAACCGATAGACTCCACATTTTCATGTGCAAAAGCACCTCGGTTTGCCGCTTCCATCACCCCCGGACCACCGCCGGTAATCACGTTGTATCCCCGTTCACCCAACATATTCGAGAGTTCCATCGCTTGCATGTAATAAGGGTGATTTTCGTCTATCCGGGCACTTCCGAAAATGGTTACCGACGGTCCCAAATCGCCCAGTTCGTCAAATCCTTGAACGAAATCGGCAATAATTTTAAAAACACTCCACACATCCGCTGATTTTATATCTTTGACGTAACGGCTGCTCGGGTACTCTTTTTTTTTCCCTCGACGGTAAGACATTCTTATCCCTTCAGCTTTGTCAGTCGGTCTCGTTTGCTGCCGATGGAGGTGATCTGGACCCCAAAATTTCCATCCACGATCACCACTTCACCTTGTGCAATGACATAATCATCCACCAAAATATCAAGCGGATCGTTCGCCAGCTGATTCAATTCGATAACCGAACCGATATCCATACTCAGAACATCTTTAAGGAGCATTTTTTTCTTACCGATACGAACCCGAACAGGGAGTTTGACATCCAAAATCAATGATATGTTTTTCATTTCCCCGTCTTCGAGTTTAGCCGCAGGTTCTGCTGCCGGTCCATCGAAAATTGTCCCGGATGGTGTGTTCGAAGCGGCAACCTTTCCACCGTTCAAGGCGGTATTTACCCCTGAATCGATGGCAAACATCATGAGTGATTTAATCGATCCCAACACAAAGGTAAAAACAAACATTTTGGCATACGCATCGAGATTGACTTCATCGTTTTCCGTGATAAACTCAGCACGTTCGGGTTTAATCGTGAGTTTCGGCAACTCTTTTTGAGATCCGAGGGTAGTACTCATTGCCCCGACAATATTTGAGACAATCTCTTTAGCCGCATCCATGTCCTCGTCGGACATAGTGTCTTTTGCTTCGCCGTCACCACCGAGCATCATGTCCCCCAGTGCCGTTGCCAACTGAGGAGGCATCATAATCACCCCTTTGCCCGATACTTCACCGCTAAAACTGACATGAACCAAAGCGATAGGAGGGATAACATTGGAAACGATCGAGATATCTTCAGACTCTTTGAGAACAATTGCAGGTACCTGGCCCGTTAGCCCCTCTATGGTAGCAATGGCCTCGTTTGCAAATACTCCGGCGAAATCACTCATCTTCATCCTCCTCATCTTCTAATGGCCCACGGATCATCTCTTTGACCCCGCTGATCCGTGCTTTACGTCTGACTTCAAACTCTTTAAGTGCCCGTTTAACCGCATCTTTTTCGGTATCGATAAGAGAGGTGATCTGAATCGATTTTCGAAATCGCCGCAGCCCCATTTGTCCGATAAAACGCTCTTTTCCGTCTACACTCACCTTCACGACATCATCAGCCGGAATATTAAGCCGTATTATATCGCCCTCCCCTAAGTCGAGCAACTCATGAAGGCTGAGTTCCGCTTCGCCAAGGTTCACTTCAACATTAACGTGTGCCCCCCCGAGGAGGACCTGCAGCTCTTGGTTACGGCTTTTTTTGGAACTGGTTTCATTCAACATCAGATCGCGGCTCGCCAGTTTAGGCAATACCGGTTCCAAGGCGATAACGGGATAACAGATGTTCATCATTCCCGAACTGTGCCCGATAATAATCTCCATAACCACCATGACGACGATCTCATTTTGGGCGACAATTTGGACAACATTGGGGCTGGACTCTTTCGATTCGACCTGAGGATACAAATCGGTGACAGGCCCCCATGCTTCACGCAGTGTTGCCATCATAACCCGTAAAATCGTCTCAAAAAGGGAGAGCTCGATATCGGAAAATTCCCGGTTCGCTTCGAAAGGTTCCCCTTTTCCCCCGAGGATTCGATCCAGCATCGGAAATGCTATCGAGGGGTTAATCTCTAAAACCCCGTTCCCTTCCAGCGGTTTCATCGAAAAGACGTTAAAACTGGTCGGGTTCGGGAGTGACATCAAAAACTCCCCGTAGGTCATCTGATCGACCGAATGGAGCTGTATCTCGACAATGGAGCGCATGATGGCGGAAATCTGCGAAGCGATCGAACGTGCCATCTTGTCGTGGATACCGCGGAATGCCCGAAGCTGTTCTTTGGATACACGGTTAGGACGTTTAAAATCGTACAGGGTAATCTGGCGCTGGGAGAAAAGGACATCCTCTCCCGCTTCTAACGCACTATCACCTTCATCATCCACAACGTCCAAGAGGGCATCAATCTCTTCTTGTGATAGAATATCAGCCATTATCGCCCTCCTACTGCATCTTTAATTCTTCGAATGACCGATTTATGAATTTGTGAGATCCGAGACTCCGTAATATTAACAATCTCGCTGATCTCTTTAAGCGTCAACTCTTCGAAATAATAAAGCTGAATAATAATTTGTTCACGCTCTTCAAAGCTCATAAGAACCTCTTGTATTGCTTCAACCAAATCTTCATGTTCGATCCGTTCCAGCATTCCACTCTCTTCAGGTGTCCCCAACTGATCATCCAATGGTAGAACCGTATAAATATCGGATGCGATCCGCGCTTCACGAACTTTTTCTTCTTCGATTCCCAAAATTTTTGAAAGTTCACTGTCGCTGGGTTCATCGTCATGATCCGCCATATAGATTTCAATTGCTTGATCAATCTCTTTAATCAGCCGTCGGCTGGAACGGCTCACCGTATCCAGTGAACGCAAATAATCCAGCATGGCTCCGTACACTCTCGTCTTCGCATATCCCCAAAAAGAATCATTCTGAGCCTCATCGTAACGACGTGCCAATTTAACCAATTCTTCCGTTCCGATTGCACTCAAATCCATATAGTCAATCGAGCTCGGAAGACGTTCTTTGAGCCGAAAGGACATCGCTTTTACAGCAGGAAGATATTGAAGTGCCAGCTGATCTTCACGGTGTTTTAATTCGTGGGTATAACCATTGGCGCTACTCATCCCTGCAACCGCCCGTTATCATCTAACAAATCTGCTTTATGGGCATAAAACGCATCCAGAAACTGTTCGCGTTTATTGATTTCCCGGACGAAAAAATCGAGATTATGCTCATGGGATGCTTTGGGGAACGGATGGGATTTCACGCCAAGCGTTTGGAAAAAAAATCCGACACACAAATGGGCAAAAAGATAAAAAAATGCGGTTATTAAAATGACAAATCCCAAAAAACTCTCAGGCGAGCTTGATTTAAGTATCCCAAAAACAATACCGATAAAAAAACCTTGTACCGTTAAAAAAGAGACAAAATTTGAGCCCCGCATTCACTACCATCCCACAATATTTTTAACTTAGAAGTTATCTGCCTTGCTCCGGGGAAAGCATTTATCCCTTAGCATTCAGCGTAGCCTACATCCGTTGGCGTTCAAATCAAAAGTGTTCCATCAAGCGCTTAAACAGTCCGCCTAATCCGCTCTCTTTGGGATCTACCAGCACATTCCGTTCCAGTTTTTTCGCGATACGCTTCACAATCTGTTCCAATTCCACCGTCGGTGTGGCCGTTGGAAAATCACGGCTAAAAAGAGCCCTTTTTTTAACGCTGTTCGAAATTTTAGGATCATTTGAAACTTGCCCCAGATAATTTAATCGCAATCCGCCGCCGATATTGGCCTGAGCAACTTTGTGGATTTTTTCAAATAGTCCTTCCGCCTCTTTGGATGAACGTACCTGGTTCATGATGACATTGATCTCATCTCGCAGACGTGCGGTTACTTTGATCGTCGCATACGCATCGGTAATCGCCGCCGGGTCAGGAACCGTGACAACAACCACATCATCGCACGCTTGCAAAAAGAGCTGAATATGTTCCCCTATCCCCGCCCCAGTATCGATAATCATCACATCCAGATCATCCAATACGCCGGCTTGGTCCATAAACCGTTCAAACAATCCCCCCGATGCGTATTTAAAAATCTCTTCGCCGCTCTCGCCGGGGATGAGGACAAGATTTTTTTCGATGGGAACCAAAATCTCCTCGACTCGGGCTTCCCCTTTCAGGACATGCAAAATATTTTTTTTGATTTTAACATTGAACATAACATCGAGATTGGCAAGCCCGATATCTGCATCAAATATACCGACTTTGAGCCCGTATTTTGCCATCACATACGCCATATTGGAACTGATCGTACTTTTACCGACTCCCCCTTTACCGCTGGTAATCGCAATAAAACGGGTTTTTTTAGCCACCGAATTCCGGTTCTCATTCACCAGTGCTTCGAGTTTGGAGGCTTGATGGTTCATCTGCACTCACCTCTGCCAAATCCGTTCATCAGACATTCGACTAAAAAATCGCTTGTCGCTACGACCAAGTCTTCGGGGACTTCCTGCCCGACCGAAAAATAGCTGATCGGCACTTTGGTCTCATAAACAAGGGAAAAAATATTTCCAAATCCTCTCGTTTCATCGAGCTTTGTAAACATCATCGTATCAATCCCGAGCGGTGCGAAATTATCATAGGTCGCTTTAAGATCCTCATATTTGATCGAGCTGGGCATGACCAATACGACATCGACACTGTACTCCGTATCATTGCCGCGCAGACACTCATAAATTTTCTCGATTTTCCCTTTGTCATACGGGGATGAGCCCATCGTATCGATCAAAATATAGTCACTGTAGCGCAATGCATTGAGTGCACTCGAAAATTCCGGCGGGTCCACGACCGTCTCGATCCCCAGTTTCATCATCCGTGCATACTGCATCAGCTGCTCAACCGCGCCGATACGATAGGTATCGAGCACGACAAGACCTACTTTGTATTTCTTCTCGAGGAGATAGGAAAAACGGGCGGCAAGCTTGGCAATCGAGGTCGTTTTTCCGACTCCCGTCGGCCCTACGAGCATAATCACTTTTTTACTGCCGTTTTTAGGGGGGGTTTCCATCCGGACGGGAATCATCTTACGCATTAATACCTGAAAATAGCGTTTGACGGTTGCGGAGCTTTCCCTCATTTTAGAAGGCATATGCTCCAGCGTGAGCTGCATGATCTCATCGAGGTGGTTTTGATCCATCCCGCTTTGTTGAGCAAGACGGTAAATCTCGGCAAATTCCGGAGGGATGGCCGCAATGGTTTTGGGGGCTTTTTCGGACCAAAACATATTTTGAATTAGCTTGACCTTATCGCCGAGTTTTTCGATCTCTTCTTTAATCCGCTTGATATCTTCACTCTCCGGCGCGGGAGTTTGACGGGGAGGACGCTCTTCTTCGGTCACTTCAGCAATTTTGGAGATTTGTTTGGCTGCTTCGGAAATATTGTACAAAACATCGCTGCTTTTTTCAGTCAAAGGACGCTGTTTCATCAACGGCTCTTCGATCTTTGCTCTGGCTTTGGGGAGAGTGTTCTCTTCCACCCCCACAACAATCTCATATAGAGCACTTTTCCCGAGTGATTTCTTCTGCACCTCGCGTGTTTCGATCAACATCGCCTCTTCACCGACCTCCAGCTGTGCCTTTTTAAGCGCTTCGGCGGGGGTGGCGCCGCTAAATGTCAAGATTTTCATAGTGTCTCCGTACGCTCTTATGAGCCAAACTTCCAAGGGGGATCGTCACACTGACCCGCTCGCGCCAATGAGGATGCGGTATGGACAACTCTTTCGTGTTCATCACACGATTTTCAAAGAACAGTATATCCAAGTCCAGCGTTCTCGGCGCATTCGCAAAACTGCGACGACGCCCAAAACGTTTCTCTATCCGCCATACAAGCCGTAACAATGCTCTCGGTTCCAGCGATGTCCCGATTTCAATCACCGTGTTATCAAAATCTTTTTGCTCCAGATATCCAAACGGGGGATTTTGGAGAATGACACCGCTGCGGATTCTGCATATCTGCGGCAACCTTCCCAGATAATGCCACAGATGGTTCATCCGCCGCCGGGTATCTCCCATATTCCCCCCTACACCGAGGAGAACACTATAGCGATATCCCGGAACTTTTCGGAGTGATTTTGGAAAATTACGATCCACATACACGCGATGGCTCTCGTCCAGTATACGGCAGAGCGGCATAACTTACTCTTGTACCGCGCCTTGTTGTGCGGCTTGCGCTTGACGCATCGCATTGATTTCGCTCAAAATCTGCATCATTCCCATCATAGCCAAATGGTATCCGAAAGGGCCAAATCCGATGATCGAAGAGGTACATACCGGAGCGGTCATACTTTTTTGACGAAACTCTTCACGGCGATAGATATTGCTGATATGCACTTCGATCGTCGGAATATTGACCGCACTAATCGCATCGCGGATCGCGATCGATGTATGGGTATATGCGGCTGGGTTAATGATGATTCCGTCGGCATCTCCGTAACACTCTTGGACACGATCAACAATTTCACCTTCTAAATTGCTTTGATAAAACTCAATCTCAACACCATTTTGGGCTGCGACATCTTTCATCTGCGCGTGAATCTGCTCCAGACGCATCGGTCCGTATACTTGTTGATCTCGAACCCCCAACATATTGAGGTTCGGCCCTTGGATAACGACTATTTTCATTGATTAAACCTTGATTTCTGTTTTAAGGATAGATTATAAGAGGTTCTAGATTATAAGGAACTAAATCGCTTTAATCTTAAAAAAATATAGCCCCTCTAAAGGGACATTTGTGACTCGTTCGCTATACTTTGATCTTTTAAAATCAGAATCAAAGGGTTTGGGTGCAAATACTCCTAAGCGACGCTATTTTTACCGACGGAACAATTTACCGTGAACACGGTATTGTGTTCGACAAAACGATTCTCGAAATCGCATCGAACGATGATCTACGCTCACGCTACGGGGCACAATGTGTTGAACTGGGTGAGGGTTCAGTGCTTCTCCCGGGACTCATTAACAGCCATGTCCATCTGGAATTCAGCGCCAACCGTTCTACCCTTGAACTGGGTGAGTTTATGCCGTGGCTTTCCAGCGTCATCGCCCATCGTGACGATCTGATCAACGAATGCCACGATGCCTGTATCAAACAAGCCATTGACACGATGCTTGCCAACGGGATTACGGCATTTGGGGCGGTAAGTTCGTACGGATTTGATTTGGATCCGTGCGCTGACGCACCGCAAAAAGTGGTTTTTTTCAACGAACTGATCGGCTCCGATCCGGCCATGGCCGATGCTTTGTACGGCAATTTTCAAGAGCGCCTTTTTGCTTCGCAGCAGGTGGAGCGGGAAGGTTTTTACCCGGCTATCGCGATCCATTCCCCCTACTCCGTCCATCGGATTTTAATTCAAAAAGCACTTCAGTATGCTAAAAATCATACCTTGCCGGTAACGGCCCATTTTATGGAAAGTTCTGCGGAACGTGAATGGCTGGATCATAACCGCGGAGCGTTCCAACCCTTTTTCGAAACCTTTTTAAAACAAACGCAAGCCGCCAATACGGCAGAGGAATTTTTAGGCTATTTCAGCGAGGTCCCCACCCTCTTCACCCATGCCGTTCATGCCAACGGCGAGGAGCTATCGTCCATTAAAAAGGGAAACCACTCGATTATCCATTGCCCGATCTCCAATCGTCTCCTCGGAAACGGGGCACTCGATTTAAATCGGCTCGAAGAACATTCCATTTCGTGGGTATGCGGAACCGATGGGCTTAGTTCCAATTATACCCTCGATCTGTTTGAAGAGATGAAATCTGCCCTCTTTATGCACCACCATCACAACCTGCTCTCTTTGGCCCACATGCTATGGCAAAGTGTCACCTCGAACGCGGCAGAAGCATTACGGCTCAATTCTGGTAAAATTGCACCCAACTACGATGCTGATATACTCATTCTTCACATCGATTACCCGATAAATGAACAGCTGCCGGTCCATTTGATCGTCCAGCCGCATGTGATCGAATCGATTTATATTCAAGGGGAAAAAATTAAATGATGGAAATAATAAAAAAAATCGGCTCGTGTCTGGCGACCGGACTACGATTTATCCAATCGCATTTTAAAGCAACTTTACTTGTCATTTTTGTTCTTTGGCTCATCCTCCCCTCTAGCGAAGAAGGGATAACGCCCCACAATCTCGAAAAAATCGCCTTAACAGGGCCGATTTTAGATGCAACAGCGATAGTAGAACAACTCGATGAAGCATGTGAAAACGACGATATTAAAGGAGTTCTCTTTAGTATCGATTCTCCCGGCGGTGCCGTTGCCCCATCGGTCGAAATCGCCTATGCCATCAAACGGCTCAGTGAGAAAAAACCGACCGTTGTGTATGCAGCGGGCATTATGGCGAGCGGTGGATACTACTCGGCCATCTGGGGTAATGAAATCATTGCCAATCCGGGGAGTATGATCGGCTCGATCGGTGTCATCATCGAAGGGGCAGACATCTCTGAACTCATGGAAAAAGTGGGGGTTAAAACCCAAATTGCCCATGCCGGAACCTACAAACAAGTAGGGACATTTGATCGCCAATGGAGCAATCTTGAACGTGCCGAACTCGAAAAAGTGATCAACGGCACGTATGACCTGTTCGTCGGTGACGTCGCACGTGCACGCAAACTCGATCTAAATCGCAGCAGCGAATACGCAGACGCCCATATCTTTACCGCCGCTCAAGCGAAAAAAGTGGGTCTTGTTGATAGTATCGGTGTCGAGTACGATGCGAAAAAACGGGTCGAAGTTCTCAGTAAAGTAACCGATCCCGTATGGAACAAAGAGGACCCTATGGAGAAATTTATGAAACAGTTTGCGGCGGAAGGGGTGAGTTTGGCTCACACCTATTTTCCCCCCGTTACGTTGAAATAATTAGTTTTCTTACGCCCCGATACTCAGACGCGCGATATATCCGCTCCGCGTCTCTCCCGCCTCTTTAGCTTTTGCATCAAGTCTCGCCAATACACGGCGAGGGAGAGTGATATTAACCCGCTCGGCTTTATCGTCCAATATCGCAGGATCAATCTCGACAATCGCCCAAATACAACCTGCATACTCTGCTAATGAGCTGTATCTGCTGACAGGTGACGGAGCGGGTATCGTTTCGTTACCATCGAGCAGTCCGTCGATATGCAGAGTAATCGCCTCTTTGGCATTATCAATCGCTTCATCGAGTGTATCCCCTGCCGAAAAACACCCCTCAAGATCAGGGACGATAACACCGAATGCTGTTGTTTCATTACCGATTTCGATTGCGATAGGATAGCGCATCATTTATTCCTCCTTGAGTCCGGCTTGTTTCATAATCGCCCGTATCAGCCCGCTCCCCAAATCTTTTTTAGGATGAGGGACGGTGACTCGACCTGTTTTGGTCGGATGTTTGAACTGATGGTGACTTCCGCGCACGGCAACCAATACCCAACCATCAGCCAACATCTTTTTGATGATTTCCGAACTTTTCATGGGACAATTATACTTACTATACACATCATTGTCAAATGATGCTAAGTTTTTCACTTCTTAGTGAGTAGACAGATCAAAAGAGAGGAAACCATAGAACTATTTCCCTTATTTATCATCTCTCATACTCCCATTAGGGTATAACCATACACCATCACTTAAATATGTAGGTTCGCCATTTTCGGTTGCAAAGTCCTTATATACATCTGCCATATCGTATTCATGATCATCATAAACACACTTTTCTTCAAATTCTTCATGGTAATTACTTTCAAAACAATAATTTCCTAAACATGTCCAAAATTCAAGGTTGACTACACCTTCATTTTTAATTTTTAATGCTAATTGTTTTGCGTTTTGATAATTATCAAAGATTTTAAGATGCCTATATTCTAGGAAATCTTTTGTAACAATCAAAATATATCCAGCATATTTATCTATTTTTTCAACATAATTTCTACCGTATTCTTCACTATGCATATCATATGTATAAACATATAAAACTTCTTCATGTCTTTTAATGTTTTTAATATTATCATCATAATGTACATAAAATAAGTCAATATCAATGATAGCTTTATTGATTTCTTGTGTTGCTATCTTTTGCATATCTTCAAAAGTTGATTTTTCATTGCTACTGCTATCCCCTTTGTAACTCCACCATCGTCCGTATTGATCCATTACTTCTAAGTCATAGCATCCCGTATACGTTGGATGCTTATATTCTTGAATTTTAGTATTTGTGATGAGGAGTGGTTCTACAATTGTTGTATACGCTTTTAAAGCTTTTAATATGAATTCTCTTCCTACTTTAGTCCACCGCAGTTGAGTATATTTATTACCTTTTTTATCTACTCCATTGTAATATATGACTAAATTGTTATTTTTCAGCAGAGGGTTTAATGTCCTATTTTCTAATAGAATATTCATATTTTTTAGTAAATTATTGAGTTCTATCGCCGTAGATATATTTTCAATTCCCTGTGCTATTTGAGCTGAACCGTATGAAGATTCGAAAACATTACTTTTCTCTTCACCATTGATAATATCTATCATTGCATCAATAGATTCTTCTCCCATTTTGCCTGTAATGTCACAAATTGTTTCATAATCACTCACAACACATCCTTCTATAACAAATCCTCTTATCAATTCTTACTATTGTAGCTAAAATATTTTCATATCCATTTTATTACCATCTTCCATTTCGAGATTGCATCATATAAAATTGGTTTACACCTTCTTTACTTAAAAGTCTAAATTCTGTCCCATCATTTGATGAAAAAACATAATGGGTATCATCTTTTTTTATTGACTTATCTGCATATGTCTTCTTTATGTATATTAAAAAATTATCATAATCTCGTTTATTTTCAAAATAAATAATCCCATGCTCTTTTGAATATTTTAATAGCCGATTTACGTCTCTAATTCGTATAGGATATTTTATATTTATGCGACCTGAACCTTCTGTACGAATACTCATTATCTGTTCTTTATCAGCTATATTTGCATCTTTATCTAATCCTAGAATATCAGTATCAAAAATTTCTGTACCTGCTGTACCTAATAAATAGTCATAAGAAGATTTGTAGTTTTGTTTTATTCTTGCCTCTACTTTTTCTGCGTTGAGTAATCTTTTTTCATAAATTATTTCATAATCCTTATCTTCATAATAACCTGTATGAGTATCAATATACCTCTTCTTTACATCGTATTTTGTAATACCAACTTTATATCTAACTTGATTTTTACGATTATAAAGTTTTATATAATAGAAAGTTTTATCGCCTTTAGGATGTGCTCGTACTGTTCCAAATGTTCCTAATTCTGTTTTTGTTGAACCTAGAAATACATATAATTTTATTGCACCATGAATTAAGACATACAGGATTACAAATTCCAAAAACTACCTTATATCATTATTTGATCTTACTTCTGAAAATAAAAAAGTAAAAGATGGATCCCCGGGTCAAGCCCGAGGATGACGAGTAATACTCACAACCTCTGATTTCACCGTAGTTGTATCATTCATCGCATCAAACCTATCCCCGACACTGAGCATATCCAAATCGATCACTTTGCCATCCCTCGCAATTTGGGCAAATCCGCTTTTGTTTTTATTTTTGGGATGATTGGCAGTAAATCCTTCCCTGAGCTGACTAATCATAAACTGCTTTTGACGCAGTGTTGATTCGATGCTTTGGGTTAACCGCTCCATTAACGGAATAATCTCCCGTTTACTTTGCTCTAACCGCTGTGCCATCTGTCGGCTCAAACGCTCTCTCAGCTCTTTGACCAACTCACTTTGCACCTCTAAACGATGCTCTACCCCGTGGCGTTTGAACGCATCTTGCATCGAGAGAAGCTGTTCTCGTTTGCGCTCAAGACGTTGAGTTATCATCCCAAATGCACGGGTACGAATTTCATCGATACTCTGGTATAGCTCGTTTTGATCGGGGAGAAGCATCTGCATCGCCGCACTCGGTGTCGGAGCGCGCATATCGGCCACGTAATCGCTGATGACCCAGTCGATCTCATGTCCCACTGCCGACATAACGGGGGTGTTCATGGCGAAAATCGCATCGGCTACGATCTCCTCGTTAAACGCCCATAAATCCTCGATACTTCCTCCACCCCGTCCGACAACGACCGCAGAGGCGTTCAGCGTATCGGCATAGCGGAGAGCATCGGCAATCTGTCCCGATGCACTAGAGCCTTGAACCAATACATCCAATACAATCAGTTTGGCCAGCGGCCATCGATGCGATGCGACTCTCTGCATATCTTGCAATGCGGCACCTGTC
This sequence comes from Sulfuricurvum sp., assembly GCF_049587615.1. Classification (GTDB taxonomy): domain Bacteria; phylum Campylobacterota; class Campylobacteria; order Campylobacterales; family Sulfurimonadaceae; genus Sulfuricurvum. The sequence goes on along the minus strand of NZ_JBAVEF010000016.1, from coordinate 55,458 downwards.
GCGGAAGTAACTAAAATAATCGTGTGGGGGAATTTAGGAAATGTTTTTTTACGAGTCGGATCGAAATACCGTTTGGCTTCCAATTTTTGCTTGAGCTGCTCGAACGCTACTGCCAACGCCCCCGTCCCGTAAGGTTCGGCACTAAAAGCATTGATCTGATATTCACCGCGCGGTTTGTAGAGGCTTAATGCCCCGTGCAAGATGATATGGGCCCCCTCTTCGAGAGAGAACTTCAACCGTGCGGCGTTCCCTTTGAACATGACACATTTAATCGTAGAATCGTTGTCTTTGAGGGTGAAATAGATATGCCCGCTGCCGTGTTTGGTGACGCGGGAAAGTTCCCCCTCGACGCTGACAAATTCAAAAGAGGTTTCTAAAAGTATCTTAATCTGTTCGTTCAGAGCAGAGACACTGAGAGTAGAGGCCATTATTTTTCACCGCCATCCGAGCAAAGCCCGTATGTCTACGCTAACGCTAAGTTCTCTTCGGCAGAGGGCCCAGTGCACTTGTGCACTATTTTTTATTTTCATCGTTTGCGGGCAATCATCAAGGTCGAAATATCCATCGAAAAGCTTTTCGTGTAAAGCATTTCAAATCCGGCCTCTTCGAGTTCCTGCTTCATTTTACCGACAGTGAGAAACCCTTCGATCGAATCGGGGAGATAGCGGTAGGCTTCGTAGTTATTCGAAATCAAACCGCCGATGCGGGGGAGGACGTTGTTCATGTACCAGTCACGTACTTTTCCGAGCATCGAGGGATTTTCATTTTTCATAAATTCGAGGATAACCACTAAGCCACCCGGTTTGAGGACACGGTTAAACTCACGGAGTCCTGCTTGTCGTTCCACAACGTTACGAATGCCGTAGGAGATACTGATAATGTCCGCAGAGGTGTCTGGCTTGGGAAGTTCCGTTGCCGGAGCGATATGAAACGTCATTTGCGGAAATTTCTCACGACCGACACTGACCATCCCATCAGACGGATCAACACCGACAATCTCATTAACCATAATTCCCGCTTTATCGGCTCGTCGTTTCCAATATCCCATCATATCGCCCGTGCCGCATGCGACATCGACAATCGAATCAATCGTTTTGCTTGAACAATAACCAAACGCTAAATCGCACGCCTTGCGCCGCCAAAACGTATCGACACCCATACTGAGGACCCGATTGGCACGGTCATACGTCGGGGCAATATCATTAAACATCGATACGATTTTCTCTTGTTTGGTCATCAACAAATCACTTTATCTTTTTTTTCATCCATAGGATGATATTGTCAGTTATTTTAGCGTTCATTACCTCAAAATCCTCTGTAATGCTTCCAAGCCCAAAAGATCCGCCACCGATTTTAGGTGCAATGTAACTCACATACCAATCAGTAACTTTTAGAGACGCTTCCATCATGGCCGCCCCCCCTTCAATCATTACAAGGGAGTATTGTCCGATCCTCTCCAACGAGGATTCTACAAATACGTTGCGATTTAAAACATCAAAGAGCGGAATCGTTCGGTCAAAATCATCATGATGCGAATAGATCAATACGTCCGGAGCTTTTCCGTTCACCAACCGGGCATCCAGTATTGGACGATCAGTGCGTACCGTATTACCCCCGATAACGATCAAGTCGCAGCGATCTCTCAGCGCATGGACGTGAGTACGTGAAGAATCCGAGCTGATCGTCCCGCCGTCAATCGTCCCATCAAGCCGCTGGGCCCATTTGAAAAAAACAAAAGGATTTTTTTGCCATCGGATAAAAGGCTCCAAAAGTGCTCTCCCCTCTGATTCCATAACACCAAAAATACATTCGACCCCTGCAACTTTCAATACTTCGGCACCCCCCGCGGCGGCCGGGTTAGGATCTTTTACACTGATATAAAGTTTTTTGATCCCCAAGTCACGTATCAACAATGCGCATGAAGGGGTTTTCCCGCTATGGGAACAGGGTTCCAGCGTCACCGCCATCGATACGGTATGAAAAAGCCCGTTATGATGGGTTTTTAGGTAATCGTGTATCTGTTGGGAATTATCGCAACCGGATAGAGTAAGATCGCCGGTAAGAAGGATATAGGCATCGCGCAGAGCATACACCTCGGCATGAGGGCCTCCGGCGTATTTGTGGGCACCCACCGAGAGAATTTCTCCGTGCATGCCGGTGCAAACAGCACCGACAGCAGGATTAGGAAAAGTAAGAAGTTGATATTCCCAAGCCGCTTTGAGGGCGAGGTTCATGGCATGAGTGGGATTCATTACCACTCGAAGTAGGTTTTTGCCTTGCTGATCGAGCGAAAAGGGATTCTTTGTTCACCGTTTTCTTTTGTTTTCAGGATGATTTCGTCATTTTCAACGCCGATCATTTCACCTTCATATTTCTCTTTAGTAATGGTACTCAAAGCAACTTTTTCGCCTACCGATTGAACAAAGTGCTCTAATGTTTTGAGTTTACGCTCAATCCCCGGACTGCTCACTTCGAGACGATATTCACCGCTTACTGGAGAGGTAACGTCTAGTAACGGATTGATTAGATGGGTGAGTTCAGCACATTGATTGAGCGTTACACCCCCGGGTGCTGTAACACTAACACGGAAAATAGTGTTCTCATTTTCGTTAAGTATGGCGGTATCGTAGAGGGATAAGCCGATTGATTCAACCATTTTTTTGATGTCAGATTCAAGACTCATCTTTTTTCTCCTTGGCGATTTTGGCGAATAACGCCTCGATATTCTGACTTCGTTTGAGGGTATCATCAAACACAAAAGTCATACGGGGACTGCGAAACCACCCTTGATCTTTCATACAATGCTCTTCGATAATCGGGCGTGCTTTTTCGAGCAGTTTTAAAAATACAGCCTGTTCTTGAGGCGTATAATCATGAGGATCAAGATAGACTTTTGCATCGCTGCGTCCACGAGAACAGTGGACATCGATGACATCCACTTCACGCACACGCGCATCGGAAAGTTGGCTGATCGCTTCGGGGATCAACTCTTTGAGAATCGACTCCGTCCGTTTGATTTTTATTTGTGCCGGTGTCACAGGGTTACTTTAGTCTCGATTTTTTTGAAGGTTTCGATAACGTCACCCACTTTGACATCGGTGTAACCGCTCAGGACAACACCACAATCAAACCCTTTACCAACTTCTTTGACATCGTCTTTGAAACGTCTAAGAGAAGTAAGATCACCCTCATGGATAACAACACCGTCGCGGATAACACGAACCATTCCACCACGTACCAATTTACCGTCAACAACCACACATCCTGCAATGGTTCCTGTACCTCTTGGGATTGGGAACGTATCACGAACTTCCGCTTGCCCGGTATTCTCTTCACGGAATTGCGGTGCCATCATACCACCGAGCAATAATTTAACATCGTCGATAAGCTGATAAATAATAGAGTAGGTTTTGATCTCTACCCCCATTTGTTTTGCCATCGCATTGACATTACCCGTAGGACGAACATTGAACCCAAGTAGTGCACAGTTCTCACTGTTATTTACCAATGCAACGTCATTTTCAGTGATACCACCCACACCGCTGGAGATAACTTCAACTTTTACCTCTTCGTTGCGCAATTCTGCGAGAGCCGATTTAATCGCCTCAAGAGAACCATGAACGTCCGTTTTAAGAACCACTTTAAGGGCTTTAATACGACCCTCAGCAATCAACGACGTCAAATCATCAAAAGATGCTTTTGTACTTAATGAGAGTTCACGGTGGCGATCATACTCAGCACGTTTTTGTGCTACTTCGCGGGCTTCACGATCGCTCTCCATCGCCATCATCACTTCACCTGATGGCGGCACGTCACTCAAACCGACGACAACCGCTGTTTGACTCGGTCCGATTTCCTGAAGCTGCGCTTTGCGGTCACTGATCAACGCACGAACGCGTCCATAAGCACCGCCGCACACGATATTGTCACCGACACGTAACGTTCCGTTTTGTACGATGACGGTAGCAACCGGTCCACGCCCTTTTTCTAACGTACTCTCGACGACAACCGCTTTCGCCATAACATCAGGGTTTGCTTTGAGTTCCATTACTTCAGATTGGAGCAAGATTGCTTCTAGAAGCTCATCAATGCCGGTCATCGCTTTAGCTGAAACACCGACGAATTCAACATCTCCACCCCACTCTGTAGGATTCAATCCCAACTCGGCCATTTGCGCTTTAACCATATCAGGGTTAGCACCCGGTTTATCCATTTTATTGACCGCAACGATTACCGGTACTTTTGCATCTTGAGCATGCTTAACCGATTCACGCGTTTGAGGTTTTACCCCATCGTCCGCCGCTACAACAATAACGATAATATCGGTGAGTTGCGCACCGCGTGAACGCATCGCACTAAACGCTTCGTGCCCCGGAGTATCAAGGAACGTGATCAGTTTCCCTTTTTGTTCTACCGAATACGCACCGATATGCTGAGTAATCCCCCCTGCTTCGCCGTGTGCTACTTTAGCGTTACGGATCGCATCCAAAAGGGATGTTTTACCGTGGTCAACGTGCCCCATGATAGTGATAACAGGAGGACGTTCAACCGCACCTTCACTGTATTCATGTTCTTCATCATATGCGTTTTCAAGATTAAAGGCATCTTTTGGATCGACAGTCGTCACTTCCACACCAAATTCACTGGCTAAGATTTCGATCTCATCTTTTCCGAGAAAGTCATTTTTAGTAACCATCATTCCAAGATCAAAAAGAACTTTGATAACCGCTGAAATACTTTGACCTACTTTTTCGGCAAACTCATATACGCGAACATCTTCGGCGATTTCGACGTGTGTAATGACTTCGTCTTCTTTAGTATCTTTGGCATATTTTTTGCGCGCTTCACGCGATACTTGACGAGGCTTATTACGATTAGCCCCTTGTTTTTTGCCGGCATTACGACCGATCGGTTTTTTCTCTTTCGGTTTTTGCGCTTCTTCTTCAGGAGGTACATTCGCGCCCAAATCATTGAAATCCATCAAGACGATTTGGTCTTGCTCGTAATCCATCGAGACATCCGAAATTCCGCCGCCGAAGATATCAAGACGCACCCCTTGATCTTTCTTTTGAACCGGAGCATTGCTTCCTTGAGCTTTTTTGGCTTTTTTGGCTTCCAACTCACGTTGAGCCTGCTCGCTCAATTTCCCATACGTGGATACCGAAACACTCTCTTGACGAACCGGTGCAACAAACTCTTCTTCTACCGGACGTTTTTTCTTGACGATTTTCAATCCTGAGCGCTTAGGAACTTCTTGTTCTACCTGCACTACTTCCGGATTTTCATCTTTTACTTCTGTAACGGGTGCTGCAGTTTGTACCTGCTCTTCTACAGCCGCTGTAACGACCGGAGTTTCTTCTACAGAAGCAGTTTTAGGGGAAGACTTGGCGGCTGTATTCTCTGCAGACGCTCCGCTCATGATATAGTTCATGATTTGCTCAGCTTCTTCGATCGAAACCGAACTCGAGGCAGTTTTTACATTAAGCCCCATCGCAGCTGCTTTGTCCACTACCTCTTTTGAATTGATACCAAGCTCTTTGGCAATTTCATGAACTCTAACTTTATCCATCATTAACGATGATCTCCTTTAACCGATTCATCAGCTCTACGCTAGCGCCGCTTTTGCATTGACGGGACAACTGACCCGCAGTTTTTTTGTGCTCGACACACGCAAGACACAGGTAAAAACTTCTCCCCACACCGCTGTAGGGTTCTAATAACCCTTCCCGGCATTGAAGACGTAATAACATGGATTGCGCAAAACGTTCACGACAAACCACGCACATACGTATAGGCTGATGTAACTTTTGCGCCATTATATCCAATACTTTCTTTTATTTTCATTGTTAGACGCCAAAGGAGCAAAGCCCCATTGGCTACGTTAACACTGGGTTCTCTTAGGCAGAGTGCCCACGCTTCGCTTTTTTAGCGTTCGACAACTAAACCGTCATTGTCAAAACCTAAAATTTTAACCTCAAAATCGGTGAATTCTGATTTGAATTTATCGGCTAACATTTGGGCATCCTGATCATACACCATATTGAAAAACGTAGATCCACTCCCTGAGAGCGTAGACATCAATGCCCCGTTCTCATACGCCATTTTCTGCACGGCAAAAAGTTCCGGTAACATTTTCATCCGCACTTTTTGGTGAAAGCGATCCTGTGTAGCGAGGCGGAGCATCTCCCAATCCTCATTAAAAAAGGCCCCTACCGTTACGGCCGTGTGGGAGAGGTTAAAAACAGCGTTCTCTTTACTGTACGATTTAGGGAGGGTCGTGCGCGATTTGGCGGTTGAGATCGGTTTATTCGGGATGACGACAACCGCTTTGAGGTAATCGGGGAGATGTTTTTGCTGTGAAAAGACTTTTTGCTTCTCCACCATTGCCGCGTTAAATCCCCCCATGACTGCCGGAGTAATGTTATCGGGATGGGTTTCATACACCAATGCATGGTTAAGGATACGCCGTTTGGAAACTTTTACCCCTGCCGCTTCATGGGCACAGCTGATAGCGCTTACGATCACGGCAGATGAACTCCCCAATCCTCGTGACATCGGAATTTGGTTGTAAAATGTAAACTTGAAGTTTTGCCGTTTTTGGGTTAGCCGTCGGTAGTGTTCGTTGAAGATACTAACGAACAGATTATTTCCTTTGAGGCGGGGGTTATTTTCCCCCTCCCCCTTGATAGAGACGGCGAAAAAACGCGATGGCACCAATTCGACTTGGTTACGCAAATCGACGGCAAGTCCTAATGAATCAAATCCGGGTCCTAAATTGGCACTCGTTGCAGGTACACTAACGAACAAACAGTTTCCTTATCCTACGGCATCAATCCCATAATAAGGGAGATTATCCGAATCAAATTTTTCTAAATCGATGATTTTCGGGAGCTCAAATGCGATAATCTCAGGTGAGGCTATCGGTTCTAACTCAATGGTTGTGCTATTTTTAACAAAATAGAGCTTTCCAACTGCTTTGATGGGGCTATTTTTGTTGAAAAAGAAGGCATCTGTTGCTAAAAGTGGGATTTTTTTCGTAATGCTGAGGGTTTTTAGAAAAAGGTAGGTGACCTTGATCCCCATAAAACTTCCAGGGCCCTTGGCGTATATCAAATTCGAAAAAGTGTACCGTTTTAACAGTGGATCAAAAATCTCCGCTAAAACGTCCGAACTCATCCCTTCACTGCGAATCTCTTCGACTAAGTTCCCATTCTCATAAACACCGATCAGAACAGGTGAGCCTAAAGCGATGACGAGAACATCATGCATACGCTTTGGCCAACTCTTTGGACTCAGCCGTTGCAAGCTCAACGATTTCGTAATTTGCAGGATCTTTGAGGAGTTCAAGTGTCAATTTGTGGTTCAGGTCATGACTCCCGGCGTACGCTTCGTAATTCCCGATAAAGTTCATACCGATCAACGACATATCGCCGATGGCATCCAAAATTTTATGGCGGACGAACTCATCGCCGAAACGGAGCCCTTCCGGATTGAGTACTTTTTTGTCATCCAACACGACGGCATTTTCCAAACTTCCCCCGAGTGCGAGACCTTTGGATCTGAGATACTGCACCTCATGGACGAATCCGAAGGTTCGGGCACGTGCGATCTCTTTTTTGTAATTTTCTTTGGTAAATGCCAGAACATAGCTTTGTTTATCGATGACGGGGTGGGAAAATTTGATCGTAAAATCGTAGTTCATGTCATTGGAAGGGATCAATTTTACGTATTTATCCCCCTCTTGTACCGTCACCTCTTTTTTGATCCGCATAATTTTTTTAGGGGTATCTTGGGAGACGATTCCTGCCTCTTCGAGGAGCATACAAAAGCTCATCGACGAACCGTCCATCACCGGCACTTCATCGGCATCGACGATGACACGAAGGTTGTCAATGCCATAGGCATAGATTGCCGAGAGCATATGCTCAATCGTCGAAATCGTCACCCCCTCACGTCCAATCACTGTCGCCATTTTGGTATCGACAACATTTGCAGGGATTAAAGGGATAGAAACACCGGCATCGCTGCGGTAAAAAACAATCCCGCTGTTAACCCCGAGCGGTTCAAGCCGCAATTTGACCGGCGAACCTCGGTGCAAACCGATACCTACGAGTTCGACACTTTTACCGATCGTTGATTGCATCATGGCTGGTTTCCCTTTTCGTTAACTGATTATCATAATTATAGCGTGTTTCAGCGTTGATTAATAATCACCTTCGCGTTCTCAATCACGCTGGTGATGTTGTCGACAATCCATTTGGTATCCATCCACTCTTCGGGGCGCACTTCAATCCCTTGAACCAAGATACCGAAATGGAGGTGATCCCCCATCGCGTATCCGCTCAGACCTGTTTTTGCAATCTGCTGTCCGATAGAAGCGACATCCCCCTCTTGGACATGAACGTCCGAACAGTGTCCATACAGGGTGTAAAGGCCGAATCCATGATCAATAATCGGCAAGTTGCCATAGATTCCGTTCTCTTGAGAGAAAACCACTTTCCCTCCATTGGACGACGTAATCGGTCCCATCGCAACACTCGCCAAGTCAAGTCCCATGTGATACGCATTCGAGATATTTTCCTGCCCTTTGTAGCTGTAAATACGGTGATCCCCGAAGTCCGCTACTTTTTGTCCGTTCACAAGCGGATAAAACGGTGCGGGATTGAAATCGGTAATCATATTTTTGGATACTTTCGAAGTGATCTCGTGGATAACTTTCTCATTATCGGCACGCACTTTTTCGTTGATAATACGGAATTGTTCTAACCGATCATCTACCCCGGCTGTTTGTTCATAAACATTTGCCAACTCTGCGATTTTACCGTCCAAAAATGCATCGCTGAGTTCAATATTCGAAACGCGGTACGCATGATCTTTCAAACGCAGAGGGACCGCGCTTTTGGTCTCATTTCCGGCATGGTCACGGGCTACGACCATTGCACTGAAAGTTTCCTCTTGCACCGGCCATGCTACCAAAGAAGCGTAATATCCCTCTTTCATAAACGGCTGCGCAATAAACGTTTTCCCGTAATTCGTCTCAATTTTCAAACTTTTCATGTGAGGATCATCCGCTTTGAAAATGACAATCGCCGATCCCCCTTTTTGGATTTTATAAGAGTTGGCGATAACAGCGACTACCGGACGGCGCTGATCAATAACAAGGGTGATCTCTTCTTTGTAGGTATTCCCCATAAAAAGGCCCCATAAACTGTTATCGGTTGCTTCGATTTTGAGAGTAATCGAAGCGGCTTCTACCCGACGGACTCCCTTAGGAGGAAGAATGTCAAAACTTTTTTTAGTTACTTTCGATGGAGTGTTCTCATCTACCACTACCCATTCATCGTGCGGCGTTGCTATCGTTGCTTTGTAAGATTTTAGGCCGCTCATATCTTCTATGTTGACATGAATAGGATCTTTAAAATTCCAATATCCCTCATGGGACAGGATGACTTTAGGATCTTCCCTCTCAAATGTCGGCGAAAATGCCATAAATCCGAGGGCACCCAAAACCAAAAGTACCACTATCCATCCCATAATTCCCGAACCGTTTCGGCCTCTTCTCACACCAACTCCTTTGTTATCATCATCATTATATTTTTAACGAGCTCATCATAATTTTCATGCTTTAAGCGTGTTCCGGCACGACGTACATGTCCGCCGCCACCGAACTCACCCATAATTTTTGCAGCATCGATCCCCCCATCCGTACGTAAGGAGAGTTTCGCTCCTCCGCGCGGATGTTCGAGCACCATAATAGCGGCTTCTACGCTTCGCATTCCCAGCGCTTCGTCCAATACCCTCTTGCATTCGGCAACAATAGCTCCCGTCTCCTCCAATAAGGAGAGGGGAACCTCAAACAGAGCAAGTTTCCCATCGACCAAAAGCTTCATCTGCTTGAGCAGTATCCCCCGTATCCGAAGCGATGCAAGCGACCGACGGCGATAAAGCCACTCAATACACATCGCATGATCGGCTCCCGATTCCAGTAAAGAATGGGCCAGCGCAAACGTTTTGGCATTGCATTCGGCCGCACTAAAGCATTTAGAATCCTCGATAAGTCCCGCATAAAGCGAAAGTGCCATTTTACCATTGATTTTTATACCGTTGGCAACAAAATAATCATAAACAACCTCGGTCGTACTGATAGCAGAGGTATTTAAAAGGTTATAGGTACCGTAGAAATCGTTGCTGATATGGTGATCGATGTTAATTAAGGGCAATTCTTTCTCAATCCCCAGCCGCCCGTAACTGCCGCAGTCAAAACTGATCATACAATCGGCATCTTCGGGAAAGGAAGCGGTAATTTTATCAAACCATGGGAGAAAAGCGAGATTTGGGTTAATTTCAGAAGAGACGCAAAAGAGGGTTATTTTTTTTTGGCTTCGGAGGAGATAGGAATAAAAAGCACACGCCGCACCCAGTGAATCAGCATCAGGATTTTTATGGGCTATTAAAACAATATGCTGAGACGCATCGATCAGGGTTGAGGGCATTGGATACTCTGTAAAAGCCTAATTTTAGGCGGAAATACCTCGATTATAGCATTTATTACGGCTATTTGATAAAACAAAGTGATTAATTTTTAATCACTTTGTTACATTCTTTATTCGACGGTACTTTGAAGCACCGCTTCGAAATCACTCTGAGCTTGGTTCAGAGCAGCTTTGGCTTCAGGATCACTCACACGTGCACTGCTCATCCAGTTGTACACTCCCGGAAAGCCCATCACGATTTCATCCGTATCTTTTTTCTTGTAGACCATCAACGTGCACGGCGCAAACGCTGCCGCTTCGGGACGGCTTTTTGCCGCCGTATAAATCACTTTAAGTTTACAAATGGAATAGGTATCGTAAAAATCGAACGGACTCTCTTCTCCCAATACAAAATTGTAATCGGTAAAATTGGACATCACAAATCCGGCCGGTTTGAGACCGTCTTCAATCATCATCTCGGTCTCCTCTTTATCCGCAGACCAGCTCGCTTTACTGCTTGCTTTGACATAACGGCTAAGTAACGGACCTGTTGAAGGGAGAGACGTTTCACTTTGCGTCAGTTTGGCACCCGGTAATGCTTTTTTAAGGGTTGATAGAATCTCTTTCTCGATTAAACAGAATTCCTTTGATTTAAAACCGGCGATTTTTGCCATAGCAGAAGCGGTCAATACAGAAACATGCAACTCTTTTTCATTGCTGCGTTGATAAACGCCAAAACCCATGGGAACAAAAATCCCGGCATCAGGATGGGCTTTTACCAAGGCAGCGGAATAATTTTTATGAAAAGCGGTCAACAGATTAAAGACGGCAAAATCACTCTGACCGAACTGTTTTTTAAAAGGCTCGTTCATTTCCGTATTCGCCGAAATAACAAAACCGTTTGCTTCAAGTGCTTTTTCAATGACCGATGCATTTAATTTTCCATTTGCATTGGGAACACTAAAAAGGTGCAGGTCACCGCCAAAAAGGGATAAAAGTCCCGCCATTATTGATATGAAAAGAATTTTCATCGTTAACTCCTAAGGTTGAATGTAAAATGCGCCTTCAGTGGCGCGCTCGATCACTTCGGCAATACCCGCACTGACGATCTCAACATCGTCAATCAATGCCGATGCGGGGATTTTTTTGGTCTCCATCGTATTGCCGCATGCGACGAATTCGACACCATATTGCTGCAGCGCCCGCACACGCAGAGCAATCTCTTTTTCACTTTTCAAAAGGGTACGAATACCGTGATAATAAGCAACGATACGCAAATGAATTTTTTCAGGACCGTAGAATTTAAGGACATTGTTCGCCGTGCTGAGACCGTGATGGATCGATTCATCATCCCCTTTACTGATCCCCATTACCACTTCGCGAGGCTTGTCGATGGAAGGGGCCGGTTCGGCAAAACGGACATCCCCAAAGGCAAGGGTGGAAAACAGACACCCCAAAAACAGCAGCTTCTTCTTCATTATTCCCATTCCAATACCCGATAGGAGGCTTCAACATTCTGTCGATGGGTCCCCTCATAAAGTTTATACTTTTTATACTGATCCATCGTCACTTTTTTGGTTGTCTCATCGATGCTAAGCCCCTCGGCAATTGCCGCTCGGATTTCCGAACGCATCTGCGTGAAATACTCACGCGTCATACGGGCCGCATCTTTATCGGTACGGTTTCCATGACCGCCAACCACATGCGCGGCTTTTAACCCATCCACATCATCCAAAGCGGCAATCCAGCCGTTAATATCTCCCCCCCGCACCGAGGGGAGACGATCATTGAACACCAAATCAGCGGCAATCACTACGTTGGATTTTGGAAGATAAACCATCATATCTTTGGCGGTATGGGCTTTATGTTTTGCAATTTTGAGTTCAAGCTTTTGATTGCCGATCGTGAGATTCATATCGTCGCTGATCATCTCGGTCGGTAAGGTCGGTTTGGTTTTGGCATAGGCTTGCGGAGTGATATAGGTTTGCATCCGGGTAGGCTCGCTCATATCGGCACTAACCTTGAAATCATCAGTTCCTAAAACACGAATTCCCTGCTCGGTAAAATAGTTGTTTCCCAGCCAATGATCATCATGGATATGGGTGTTGATAACGAGTTTAACGGGAAGGGATTTGATTTTTTTCATTGCTTTGTACGCCGATTCTGCATACGCATAAGAGGGACCGGTGTCGACGACGACGTACCCCTCTCCCGCATCGATGTAACAGCTGTTGACGATGTTGCCGTTGTTGGTTTTATCCATAATTTCCGGTTTTCCAAAAAAGCAGTGGACATCCGAAGTTACCCGCACCGGTTTGAGTGCGTATTCATACGCACTCAAACTCGTTGCCGCTAAAAATAAAGTTCCCAACAATCGACGCATCTTTCAGCCTTTAGAAGAGGTAGTTAATTTCGAAACGGTACTCATCATACGAATTGTAATCGGTTGTAGCACCTACAGCAGGATCAGCATCGATGGTTGCAAAACGGAATTTAAACTCAGTATTTGGCACTTCTTTAAATGTTTTCCACATATCGACGTGGAAAATATCGCGATCGGTAAAACCACTGGTAGCTGCTTTTGCATCGTCGAAATTCATGTTTTCATAATCGGCTGCTACTTTGAATCCCGAAACGACTCCTGCTTTTCCGAAATCATAGACCGCTTTCACTGCCCAGTTTTTCGTATTGGCAATCCAGTCTACTTGTGCCATTGAACGGGTATATCCACCCGTCGGGAATCCGCGCCACGGAGCGATAATATCGGCTTCATCAGCCACTTTCGAATAACCTGCAGAAAGTTCCAAAGGACCATTAGCGGCTACCAAACGCGCCATAATGATGCTACCATCAGCACTATTTGGATCGGTATAACCCCCATTTGCTCCGGTCCATACAGTATTCCCTTTAAATGCTCCACTCAATGAAGCACCGCCGATTGCACCCGCACCGTCATCCATTTGACGAAGATATCTTACACCAGGAGTCAACGTCCATGCATCGCTCACTTTGATTTGATAATTCGCTTCAGCGATTGCCGTATTGAAAAAACCGTTCAATCCTACATATTCTGCATTCAATTTCAAATTAGGGATGGATGTATTTTGTGCTGTTATCAATACCATCTCAGGATTTACATCTTCACCTGCGGCACTGATTAACGTAGGCGTCAATCCTTTGTGAACACCCGAGTCATCATTTTCGTTGTATTTTTCAAATGCAATGACACTGTGAAAGCTTTGGTGGTCACGAAGTTTTTGAGACATGATATAACCGGCACGCACAGAAGTATTGGGAATATCTTTGTTTTCGATGACTGCTGCTTCAAACGTGTTTGGGATCATTTTCGTGTCATTCGTTGCCAACATAATACTGTCTATCCCTTGGCGGCCCACTTTTACATTCGTTTTACCGTTTTTGTATTCACCGTACGCTTCCGCAAAATTCCCCATCGCTCCTTCGCTACCATCGGCACGCGTATGGTACGTATCTTTACCGGCTTTACCAAAGTTAACGATACTGCCATCAATTGTGTTCTCATCATGCATTGGAACCGTACCATAGAATCCTACCGTAGCTCCTAAACCGTGATAAAAGCCTGTTTTATAAACCAAACTCCCGCCAAGACCCCACATATTGTTATCTTGAACTGCACTGTTTTCATTATCCCAATCCCACCAGAATGAGTTCGAGCGGAGACGTCCATATACTTCACCCTCGGTGAACATCTCACCGATTGAGTTTACGGCACCCGGTGCTTTTGTATATTCTACTTGATAGTTGTCTTTGACGATACGATCTTCGGTTTTAAGTGCATGCGCCGACGTTGCCAGTACGCACGCCGCTGCGGCTGCGATACTAAGATTGACTAATTTCATCATTTCTTCCTTAAGTTTAATTGTTTCACAAAAGGGTTTAGCACCCTTTCGCCCCTTTTTTCGGACATCCGCAGTCATAATCCATAATACGGACATTGCTGTTACCACTGATGTTCACATTTTTTTGACGGCGGATATACGCTGATGTCACCTCGTATACCGGACGGGTCAGTTGCTCTTTCAGGTTAGCCCCCGCATTTTGCAGGTTGCCGCCCCATGAAGAGACTTTATACACTTTGGTATCATTGAGAGGTTTCCCTCCGACCATGATATTCGTGATCCGTTTACCGCTGGCGGCACCGACACGAATCTCATAGGTCACTCCGCCGAGGCGGCTCATATCGCCCCCTTGCTGGTAAAGCGGATTGGCGTTAAAAACGTTATCGGCAATATCTTCGAGAAGCGAGCGGATATGTTTTCCGGTCAACTCAAAGGTATAAACGTTCGGATAGGTGATCGCCGTCATATCGTAGACATCATCCATCGTGATTTTATCGCCGCCGAGAACCGTAGTCCCCCATCGGTATCCCGGAGTAAACGAAATATCCGAATCCATCGCATCGATAATCGAATCATTGATCAGCTGATCGAACGTCGAATGAAACGTATCGCGTTTAAACAAGGTCGATTTCGTAATCCCCAATACTTCGGAGAGTTCCGAATCGTACGGTGAATACAACTCTTTGACCAGCGCTTCACCCTCAGGATCGGCAGGGATCAGGTTGGATGCAACCGGGATCAGTTTGTACTCATACCCTTTGACTTTGTGGTTTTGGATGTCGATGTCAAGACGTCCGATGTATTTACCGTGGCTTCCCGCGATCACGATCACCGTACCGTTGATAACCGTCGGACGAGGCGATGGATCATGCGTATGTCCGCTCAAAATAAAGTCAATCCCCTTAACCTGACGGGCAACCTCTTGGTCAACACTGAACCCGTCATGTGAAAGGACGACGACACAATCTACTTTTTCCTCTTTGCGAAGTTTGTCCACATAGGTCTGAAGGGTATCCAGACGCAGACCGAAACTCCATCCCTGCGTAAACTCTTTCGGGTTAGCCGTAGAGGTAAACGGAAACGACTGACCGATAATACCGATCTTCGCACCGCCCCGTTCCATAATCGTGTACGGTTCAAAAATCAACTCTTCAAAATCATCGGCAAACGAATCGTCCCCGATAATATTTTGGGAAACGAATTTTGCGTTGAGCATTTCAATCAGTTCTTTAACCCGTGTTTTACCGTAGGTAAATTCCCAGTGACCGACCATGACATCTACACCCAAATAGTTTTGCGCTTTGACGATCGCTTCACCGCCGGTTTTCAATGCCACACCGGTACCTTGCCACGTATCCCCTGAGTCGAGAAGCATGACATTATCCGCACCGCGCTCTTTTTTGATATGGTTGATGAGGGTTTTCATATGCGAAATTCCCCCCATTTTTCCAAACTTATTAGCTAACGCGTCAAAGTTCATAAACGTATCGAAATAGGCATCAAGGGTTTTCCCCTTCATCCCGTAGTGTTTCAAAAACGATTCACCGCACAAAAAGCCCGGAGTTCCGGTCAAATTGGGAGCGGAGATCAATGTTGAAGGTTCTCTCCAATACAATGGTTTGATGTGGGCGTGCATGTCACAGATATGAAGCAGCGTCACATTTCCCTTTGCATTGAATCCGTAAATATCTTTAAGGCTTACCTCATCGGCACGTTTAGGTGCTGACACCGCTGACGAAAGGGTCGGTAATCCGATTCCCAGTGCCGCAGCGATATGGAAAAAATCTCTTCGTGATAAATCCATAATCTAATCCTTAACGTTTCACACTAGGAACACTGATCGGGTTCCCTTTGGTTTTGTTCGTAACGTATACTTCCAATGCTACGATCTCTTTAGAACCCAATGGGATTTCTGCAAGGAGGGCATTTTTCATACATTGCTGCATCCGTTTATCGAGCGTCACCATTTGACTTTGCGTCATACGGTATGCCGGCCATGTTCCCGCTGCTGCCGTCTCTTTAGCTCCCAAATCAGGAAGCGGCTGCATACGAAGACGCTGACCGACGATATCGGCACTGTGACAGTTGTTACATGAGAGACCGCGACCGCCGCGACGCTCTTCAAACACTTGCTGCCCGAGCTTCATCATCTCAACCATATGCTTATTTGCTTTTACATCGATATTGGTTTTTTGTCCGTTGGCGATTGATTTCACATACGCAGACATTTTAACCATCTCTTTACTCTCAAGCTTTGGTACCGGTTTTTCGTTTGCCGCAGCCGCCATTTGGATCGTTTGTGCCAACGTCACTACTTTTTTCGCCGGTTCGACGTAGCGAGGGAATCCCGCGATATACTTCGGAAGATCTTTCTCTTTAACTCCGAGCATTTTTGCATAGCCGGCTGTGCCGATAAGATCACCGAAGAGTTGTTCCCCCTCAGCTACCTCCATCTCGGCAGGATTGCTCTCCAAAAGCTCCGCATACATCGCTTTATCGGCATCGGACATACTGAGTTTTTCTTCGGCAACAGCCGGGTTTAAAAGTGCCAAACACACCAATGCTGCCGTTATTGATAAGGTACGCATGCTTTATCCTTTTGGAGTAATGGGTGTCGTACTCTCGACGCTTTGCCCTTTGTTATCTTTGGCGATAACTTTGAGTGTTCCGGCACCCGGTACTTTAAAGCTGATAGACATAAGAGGATTCACCGAAAGGGATTCCCAAATAACCATTTTGGTAATCAACGTATCGTTGAACATGAATTTCACTTCATCGATGTAATTCGCCGGGATCAACGCACCCGTATCTTTATCTTTGCGCATCCCTGTTTCCATCGGGTGCATTGCCATAAAATCGATTTTGACAATATCGCCTGCGGCATATGTTTTCGGTTTAATTTTGATCAATGTTTTCATAGTGTTTTCCTTTAATCTTCTTTTTTACAACTGAAAATAGCCGTCATCCTCGGACTTGATCCGGGGATCCAGCTGGATTCCCGCCTACGCGGGAATGACGTTGACTCTTATCAACCGCATCCCCCGATGGTTACTTTTACGTTTTGTTTTGCGGTGAGGAACGTACCGTCACTCATCTCTGCAATCGCTACAACATCTTGGGTTCCACCCAGTTTAATACGGGTACCGAAAAATGCTTCGCCGTTAGAAGGGGTCAAATAAATATTCGCACAACGGACATTTCCGTTTTTAGAAGCAAGAACATGAATCGCTTTGACGTAATCTTTACCGCTCATAGGACTGTCAACCGTAACTTTGACCGGTACAACCGCACCGTTTTCAGCAATCTCAGGAGCTTCCATCTTTACTTTTGCAGAAGGTGTCAACGCTTTACCGCCGGTAATAGCCGCTACTGCCGTCTCAAAATTCATCTCATTCGGACCGCCCGATTTTTTCTCTTCTGCCGCGCTGGCTACATGAGGCAAAGCTACCGCACACGCGGCTACTGCTCCAAAACTTTTTAAAAATGATCTTCTTTCCATAGTGTTTCTCCTTGAATTACTTTTTAACTGCCGTGATATACGATACCAAATCGCACACTTCGCGCTCGTTCATAAGACCGTTCGCAAGATTAACCGTCATCGCCGATTTAGGATTGTCCAACCGTGGATCGGCGATTTTTTGGTACATAAACTGAGCATTACGAACACCGCTATCCATGTAGAGTTCTTTATACTTCGTCAAATCGGGACCGATATTGCCATACCCTTTTGCCCCTTCGATGTTGTGACAGGCAACGCAGTTACCCATTTGTTTCTCTTTTCCATCGGGAAGGAGTCGAGTGAGCCCTTCAGGCGGATTCTCTTTGGCATCTTTACCGTTTAAGTTATGAAAGATATAGCTTCCACGGGCAATCGCTTTAGGGTCATTGCTCACACACCCTTCCGGCATCACATAGGCTTTCGCTGCCGGGAGGGCATCTTTTTTCAAAATCGCCGTCGCATCCGGGGTTTCAATTACCTGCGATAAATCGGCTGCACTTAAAAAAGTAGCAAGTCCCAGCATGATCACTTTTCGCATTGGCTCTCCTTATTTCAATATTTCGAGAGGTATTGTAGAGAAGGAGTGTAAAATTTATGTAAAAAAAGTAAAAAATTACGCCGTAGTATAAATAGGCGGGTAAAATGTATACGAAAAGGTACTTCCTTTTCCATAAACCGATTCGATATGGAGTTCTATGCCTGCTTTATCGATAATCGATTTAACGATGTTGAGACCGATCCCGAATCCCCCCTTATCCCTATTCTCACGGTAATACCGTTCAAAAATACGTTCCACATCTTCAATTCCGAGACCATTATCCCGAAAATGGATCACACAGCGATCTTTCAAACGCTCCAATATCACCTCAATCTGCCCCTCCTCGTGAGAGTACTTAATGGCATTTGAAATATTGTTGTCAATGATCCGCTGCAGCTGGGTCGGATTAAAGACAATCGTAATATCCGGTGCAATCAGAGGAACGATGGTGATGTTTTTCAGCGCGGCAACTTCGGAAAAATAATCAATCCTCTCTTGCAGATAGTGACTCAGATGGATAGGCTCATAGTCAAACGATAACCGCTCATTTTTTATCAGATAATCCATATCGTTGTAGAGTGTCGCGAGCGTCTTGGTTGCCGCTTTAATCCGTTGAAGATATTTATTGCTCGGGCTGGAGCGATGATAAAGGTCAATATTGACATTGATGATGGAAAGGGGGGTGTTAATCTCGTGCATTGAATCTTTGATGAATTGATCAAGACGTTGATTGATTCGCTGAAACGGCAAAGCAAAACGATCCAGAAAAAAAAGAGAGAGGATAAAGATCAACGCCGTAATCGAGAGAAGGATAATAACAACGTCCTGATAAATACGGGTATAGGATACATTTCCTCCTATAACCAAATAAGACGCGTCAAAATAACGCCTCTCAGGAAGTGCCACTACCAGATACGCATAACCGTCTTGAATATAGTACCCAGCCTTTTGAAAAGTGAGCTCGGGTTGAATCACGGTAAACACAGGGTTAAAATGGACATCATACAGACCCGATTCAAATGAGCGAAACCGCGGATAATCGAAAGCCTGCTTCTCTTTCGCATCAAACTCCTCCATCGCACGAATAATCAAATGCGATTGCCGCTTGAGTTTAAACTCATATTGTATTTCAGTAACGTATTTCATATAGGTGACATAAAGATAGGTAGGGGCAAGCAACAATACCGCGACCAGCATCGTATAGAGAAAAGCGTTTTTAAAGGCGTAGCGATTATCGTTCAATGATGTATCCCAACCCGCGTCGATTTTGGATGATCTCTATGGGGAGCTTTTTACGCAAATTGTTAATCTGTACCCGTATGTTGGCAGGATCGACGTACTCACCCCAAATCTCATCTTGAAACATCTCAACCGACACCACTTGATTGGTATGTTTAAGCAATACGGTAAAAATTTCTTTTTCGGTTTTACTCAATGCGATATTCTGCCCCCTATGGGTCAAGGTGAAATTTTCGGTATCGTAAATCAGTTCCGAACCAAAATCGATTTTGTTTTCTCCATCATGATAGTGGCTTTTCAGCGCATGCATGATCCGTATTTGCAACTCGGTAAGATCGAAGGGCTTTCGAATATAGTCACAGCACCCCGATTTGTATCCCTCTTGCAAATCGCTGATGTTAACCATGGAGGTCAAAAAAATCGCCGGCGTTTTGTTCCCCTCTTTGCGCAGAGTACGGAGCAAATCGAATCCGTTCATCCCCGGAACGTTCACATCGAGCAAATAAAGATCAAAATGGGTCTCGTAAATTGCATCAAACGCTTTTTCCCCATTCGAAAATCCACATACGTCAAACCCCATATCTTCCAAAAATTCGGTGATACTCACCCGTAACATATACTCATCCTCGAGCAACAATACCTTCATCGAATCTCCCCCTTGATCTCTTTGCTCACTTTGTAATCCAACAATATCCCAATCAACTCTTCTTTCGAATAGGCATTCAGCCGTTCACGCGCCTCTTCGAGATAGAGTTCCCGATCTTCAGGGGGAACAGTGTCTTTGAGATACAACAGCTCTTTATCGTATACACTTTGAAACTGGGCGTTACCCAGCGTTTTTTTGGCCATGATGTCATAGAGTTCACTGCGGGAGAGGTGGATAAGAAACGAAAGATCCTCTTCATCGGAATGGGCATACGTACTGATCTGCTGCGGGGAGAGTGAAAAGACAAATGCGCCAATCGTCTCCCCCTCACCGTTCGTCATCGGCTCGTAAAACAGATATCGCCCCCCGCTAAAAATGACACGGGCAGTTTTGAGTGTTTTAAAATCGACTCCGTTTAAGAGCTTTAAATCACTTTGGGTATATTTGGGATTGGCCAGAATGTACTCTTTCCCGATGACAGGATTTTCCTGCATAAATACTGCGGTTTCATAAAACCGTTCCTCCATTAAAACATACAAATCAATCCCCAAACGGTCAAAATACTCCTGTGTCGACTCAAAAAAAGAGACCACTTCCACAAATCCGATCATCGTCTCTTTACTGTAAACGGGCACCGTCGCTTTAACCCCGATTTTGCGCCCTACTTCGATAGCAGCACGAGGCTTCTTATGGGTTTGAAAATAGAGAAGATCGGGACGATGAAAATCCAGCGGCATCCCCGCATACGAGTTGTCCCAGCTTCGGGCAAAAATAACATAATCTGCCGTAATGATTTGCGCCCGTATTAAAGAATCGGTATGCAGCTTGATCGATTCCATCACCTCCGAGAGAATCTCAAACCCCTTATCCTCATCTTCTTCCTCCAGTGTGTCAATCAAAGCACTGTTTTGCCCCAGGATCAAAGCGTATCGCAGCGCGGTAGAGCGCTCTTTATCCAGTTGATTGTTCAATCCAAGCGAAAGCTGGTCACTGAGACGTTGGAGCGTTTGGGAGGTCACTTTTTGTTCCAGGTACCACAGTGTACCCCCAAGGATGGCCACAATAACCAAAAATACTCCGGCCAGTATTTTTTTATCGGCAAAAAGGTGCAGCCAGCGATCCATTAAAAATTTCCCTTCCGTTTTTTACCCATTTTATAAACATACGCCAACACTTCGGCCACGGCAGCAAACAACATATCGGGAATCGCCCTATCAATCTCAACCTCTTTATAAAGCGACCGTGCAAGCGGAGGATTCTGGACGATGTGAACGCCGTTTTCACGTGCTATTTTTTTAATCTGGATCGCTATGTTATCCACCCCTTTGGCGACTACAACGGGAGCATTATGCTTGGTTTCATCGTATACAATCGCCACCGCATAGTGGGTCGGATTGGTAATCACCACATCGGCCGTCGGAACCGAAGACATCATCCGTTTCCGCGCCGCCTGCATCTGAATCTGACGTATTTTCGCCTTGATATGAGGATCCCCCTCCATGTTTTTCATCTCGTCTTTAATCTCTTGCTTCGACATTTTCAATTTGTCAAAATACTGTTTCCGGGTTATAAAAAGATCGAAAATCGCGTAAATAAAAATAATGATGAGCATGACCGAAGCCAACACGATTGCCTTATCGCGTAACCACCCCATCTGATCTTCGAGGGCAAACAACGCCACCGTGGGAAGCTCTTCAATGTAATACCAAAAAAATAAAAAACCTATCCCCAGCGCCGTCAATGATTTCAACGTGATTTTAATAGATTCAATCATTTTTTGAAAGCTGAAAAGGTTTCCAAACCCTTTGATCGGATCGAGTTTTGAGAAATTCGGCATCAGCGGTTTCGTGGTAAAATTAAATCCCATCTGCGCTACCGTCCCAAAAACTCCCGCAATCGCTACGACGACCGAGATGGGGAGTGCCATAATAAGAAATTCTCGAAAGGTAACAACGGCCATATCCAACATTAATTCGCGATCCAGAGGCTGATTCATCAGAGAAAAATAGTAGCGGGAAAGGTTGAGCAGCCGATCGGCGATAAACGTGAACATCATCAAAAGGGCTAGGATCGCGACGAAGAGGACTACGACACCGACGATATCCTGACTTTTGGCAACATTCCCTTCAAGCCTGGCATCTTCGATCTTCTTGGCCGTAGGTTCTTCAGTTTTTTCTTGATCGTCTGCCATTGATTATTTATCCTTATCCTCTGCAATGCTTTGCATTGCGATCCTTTAGAGCCAAAGCGGCTAGCGTAGAGAGTCGGGACTTTGTTCCGTCTCTCGTATCAAACGAAGATGGAGTTAGTCCATCTTCATAGAAAGATCGATCCAATTAGCCTGATGGATCATCGAACCGGTACTGATGGCATCGACACCAGTCTTAGCATACGATTCAATCGTATCGAGCGTTATGTTCCCGCTCGCTTCGAGCAAAACCGAGGGATAGTTTTCGCGTTTAAACGCAACAACCTCACCCAGTTGTTCCGGAGACATATTGTCACACATAACGATATCGGCACCCACCTCCATCGCTTTTTTCGCCATCTCGAAATCTTCGGCTTCGATCTCGATTTTCGAGGTAAACGGGATTTTTTTTCGTGCCTCGGCCATAAAGCTTTCCAAATTATCGATGGTTTTGAGGTGAGTATCTTTGAGCATCAGGGCATCATCGAGTCCCATCCGATGGTTCGTCGCCCCCCCGATACGGGTCGCGTATTTCTCAAAATTGCGGAGAAGAGGACGGGTTTTACGGGTATCGAGGAGTTTAGTACCATAGGGAGCTACAAGATCAACATATTGACGCGTCAGTGTTGCGATAGAACTGGCATGCAGCAACATGTTCAGCAACGTCCGCTCAATCCGCAAAAGGGTATGCGAATCGCCGCTGAGTTCCATTAACACCTCCCCTTTTACAAACCGTTCACCGTCATGTTTATGCCATGCGATAACAAAACCTTCAATATGAGACAATACGCTTAAGTACGCTTCACCCGCTACGACACCGTCACTTTTGGCGATGATTTTAGCAGAGGCGGGAACAGGATCGGAAACCCGCGCATACAAATCCCCACGCCCCACATCTTCGGCCAACACTTCACGTATAAATTGTTCAATCATAACGCCATCATCCGTTCAAGGGCAATTTTCGCCCAGTAGGCAGTCTCGTCGTCCACCTCGATCTCATTAATCGGTGTACCGTCCTCGATCGCTTTGAGGGTGTTATACAAATCTTCCAACGTCGTCTCGTTCATCGTCGGACATTCAGGTTTCGTAGAGGAGAGGATATAGGTATTTTTAGGTCGGAGACGATTGACCATGTTGAACTCTGTTCCGACGGCTACCTTTTGATCTTCGGGAAGTTCTTTGATATAGGTGATCAGCTGTGAGGTCGATCCGACAAAATCGGCTTTTTCGCAGACGGAGGGGTCGCACTCGGGGTGGACAGCGATCAGAATCCCCGGATATTTGGCACGGTAAAACTCGATATCTTCGACGCTAAAGAGCTGATGGACGGAGCAAAATCCGTCGTAACAGATGATATCGGCCTCTTTGGGATCATGTCCGTCTCCGATGACGCACGATTTGAGACCCATTTGGCGGGCGATATTCTGTCCCAGACAGCGGTCGGGGACGAAGAGGATTTTTTTCCCCTCGGCAAGTGCTTTGGTGATGATCGTCTTGGCATTGGAGCTGGTACACACCATCCCTCCCATTTTCCCGACGCGCGCTTTTACCGCCGCATCGGAGTTGATATAGGTGATCGGGAGGATATCTTCCTGTTTGATCCCCGCATCTTCGAGTTTTTGAATCGATTGGTCATAGTAAAGTCCATCGATCATTTTCGCCATCGCACAGCAGGCCACTTTGGGCATCACAACCCGTTTGTGCGGGCTGAGAATTTTGACACTTTGTCCCATAAACCCGACACCGCAAAACACGACGAACTCTTTGTCATCCGCCATCGTACGCTTGGCGAGTTCGAGGGAATCGCCCGTAATGTCCCCCATCTCAAACACTTCATCACGCTGATAGAAGTGGGCAACGACGGTGACGCTGAGACGGCTTTTGAGATCAATAATTTTTTGTTTTAATTCTTCGGTGTTCAAACTCACATTTCCTTCTTCATACGGATAAGAGGGTTATTATAACCTACCCATAGCGTACCCTTCTTGAAGTTTAAAGCCGTTTTTCGTTTTTTTAGTTGGATGTAACGATCGGTGATTTATAATAGCGTCCTCGTTTATCCACAAAAGGAACCCAATGGATTTTTTATTTAACCTCAATGTCCAGTTTTATCTTGCGGCTTATCTCCTCGGCGGTATCCCGTTCGGGCTGATTTTGGCAAAAGTATTTGCCGGGGTCAACATCACCGATTCAGGCTCAGGAAGTATCGGTGCAACCAATGTATTGCGTGTCGTTAAAGAGACGAATCCCAAACTGGCTAAAAAACTGGGAGCCGCAACACTGGCCCTTGATGCCTTAAAAGGGATCATTGTTGTCCTTGCCGCAAAATATTTTGAAATGAGTGATTCGGTTCAATGGATGGTTGCCGTTCTCGCCGTTATCGGCCATTGCTTTAGTCCGTATATGTGGTTTGAGGGGGGTAAAGGGGTTGCAACCGGGATGGGCGTTATGGCGGTTATGCTCCCTATCCCCACAGCGATCGCACTTCTCGTATGGGGAGTTGCAGCCAAAACCATCCGTATCTCATCGCTCTCCTCCATGCTCGGGCTTCTCGCTCTCGTCATTGCCTCATTTGTCCTCTATCCGACAATGTTTCATGCGCCGGTACTGTTTATTGCCTTTATCCTTTTTTATAAGCACATCCCTAACTTTGTCCGCCTTGTCAAAGGGGAAGAGAAACGGGTTGCATGAAAATTTTAATCGAGAATCTCACTTTTGATACGATCATCGGAATTCTCGATTTTGAACGGACCACCCCGCAGAAGATACGGATCGATTGCACCATTGATTACCCTTATTCCAGCGGTCATTTTATCAACTATGCCGAAGTAGCCCAAACCATTCAGATGACGATGGATCGGGAACGATTCGAACTCATCGAAACGGCACTTGAAGTACTTACCGCTACGCTGAAAAACCATTTCCCTTTAATCCGGGAACTTTCTTTATCCATCCGTAAACCCGACATCCTCCCCCAATGCAGCGTCGGAGTAGAACACAAAACCCTTTTTTAAATCACCGAAACATCAACGATTTGTTCACGATTAAAAGATATAATAATCCCAAGCAAACTCACCCGAATAAAGGAAAAATTATGAAACATACAGCCCTATCTCTTTTAACTGCGGGATTTTTACTCGTAGGATGTGCCGGAACGGAAAACACTCTGACAAAAGCCCAAACAGGAGCCCTTATCGGCGGTATCACAGGAGCCGTTATCGGTAAAAGCACCAGTACCCACAGTACCAAACGTGCCGTCATCGGAGGTGCCGTCGGTGCACTCGCCGGGTATGGTATCGGTACGTATATGGACAAACAAGAAGCGGAACTGAACCAAGAGCTCAAAGGGAGCGGTGTTGAAGTACAACGGCAAGGGGATACCATCAATCTCAATATGCCCGGAGGAATCACCTTTGATACCGGCAAAGCAAATATCAAGCCCAACTTTACCCCTGTCTTGAACGATATTGCCAATATCATGAGTAAATATCCGGAAACAAAAATCGAAGTGCAAGGACACACGGACAGCGTCGGAAGCAATACGGACAACCTGACCCTTTCACAATTACGCGCCCAAAGTGTCACTTCATACCTTACCAATCAGGGTGTTGATAGCAATCGTATCAAATCGGTAGGATTTGGCGAAAGCATGCCGATTGCTTCAAATGATACACCCGCAGGTCGTGAAGCCAATCGACGCGTGGAAATCAAAATCATCCCTAACCCTGCACAATAGCTCTCCTTTTCCCCATCGGGGGAAAACCCTCATGCCTTTTATGCACTGTTATTGTTTAATCTCATTCCATTTTTTAAAAAAAATTGAAAAAAAGTTTAAAATTTTCTAAAACTGTGGTATCATTTCGGCAAAATTTCCGTTATATGAGGAATCTGAATGCGTATTCTGATCATTGAAGATGAAGTAACCCTCAATAAAACCCTTGCAGAAGGGCTTAAAGAGTTCGGTTACCAAAGCGATGTCGTTGAAACCCTAAAAGATGGTGAGTACTATCTTGACATCCGTAACTATGACCTGATTTTGATGGATTGGATGCTTCCCGATGGGAACAGCGTTGATATTATCCCGGACATCAAAACCAACACCCCTAAAACAGTAGTCGTCGTTCTCTCTGCTCGTGATGACAATGAAAGTGAAATCGAAGCGCTCCGCGCCGGTGCGGATGATTATATCCGCAAACCGTTTGATTTCGACGTATTGGTCGCACGTATCGAAGCACGTCTCCGTTTCGGCGGCAGCAATATCATCGAGATCGATGATTTGACGATTAATCCTGAAGAGGAAAAAATCATCTACAAAGAAAAAGAGATCGAACTTAAAGGGAAACCTTTCGAAGTATTGACTCACCTTGCACGTCATCGTGATCAAATCGTCTCGAAAGAGCAGCTTCTTGATGCGATCTGGGAAGAGCCTGAGCTCGTTACACCGAACGTTATCGAGGTTGCAATCAACCAAATCCGTCAAAAAATGGACAAACCTCTCGGTATTACAACCATCGAGACGGTACGTCGCCGTGGATACCGCTTTTGTTTTCCAAAAGAAGTATAAGACGACGCTTTCTTTTTCAACTCATTGTCGCTTCGGCGGCATTGGTGATCCTCTTCTCCTCTTTTTTGTACCTTTTTATCAAGCAATCCATTTACGACGAAAAACAAGCTGAACTGATCGGTTACGCTGAAAATATATCCTCCTACAAATCGCTTTTATCGGCCCAGCAAAACAATACTGAGACTCTCATGGGACTCAACATCGAACTTCTGAAACTTTCAGCAAATGAAGAACATCTTGATTTTTATGAGACCGTTCACAAAGACAAAACAACCACACTCACCCTCATCTACCCGTTTGATTTTGAACGCTCCTCGTATCTTAAAGTGAGCCGTGACATCACCCCGACCAAACGTCTGCTTGGGAAAATTTTAAATTCTATTTTTCTCATCAATGCCGTAGGATTTGTGGTCATTATCCTCTACGCTATCGCCTTTTCAAAAATGCTGATTGCTCCTATCAGTGCCCTCAGCCGCCGTTTGGCGAACATGAACGAGCATCTTATCCGTCCTATCAAAGTCGAACAGCTCCCGGATGAATTCGAGCCTTTGGGTGAGACCCTCAATCGTCTCATGGCCCGCATCCAAAACTTCGTCAAATACCAAAAAGAGCTCTTCATCGGCGCAGCGCATGAGCTCAAAACTCCGTTGGCCGTAATCAAGCTTAAAAACCAAGTCACTCTGATCAAAAAACGGACTCCCGAAGAGTACATCGAAGCAATTAAAATTACCAACCAAAGTGTCGATGAGATGAATAAGATCGTCGCCAACATCCTCAATATCGGTCGACAGGAGGGGGCGCAACTCGAAATTCCGATTCAAACCGATATCATCCAAATCCTAAAAAAGTGGGAGGGGGATTTCAAACTTTTGGCGAACAGCGAAAACAAAACGCTCATCACTCATTTTGAGCCCGACGCTTTTAGCGCCGTCCTGCAAGTGACCCTGCTCAACCAAATCCTCCAAAATTTCTTGCAAAATGCCCTGAAATTTACCCCGGAGGGGAAAACGATTACCTTCCAAAGCCGCCTCAACGGGGTCGGAATCGTCATCGAAGTGATTGATGAGGGGTGCGGAATCGATGAAAGTGTCGATCTTTTCGCCCCCTTCAAACGTCAGGGGAATAAATCGGGGGTTGGATTGGGGCTCTTTTTAGCAAAAAGTGCCGCAGAAGCGATCGGCGCGGTTATCACCCTGACCAATCGAGAAGATGGAAAGGAAGGTACCTGTGCCCGAATGGTTCTCCCTTCCAAACTGTGTTGCGTCCTTCCAATACGCTAAATCCAAAGCGTTTAAAAGTGCTCAAAGGTTCCTTTCGCTATAAATCGCGCAATAACCAATAAAAAAACCGAGGTTCAACCTATGCCACTATTAATAGTCGATGAATGTATCGCATGCGACGCATGCCGTGAAGAGTGCCCTATGGATGCGATTGAAGAGGGTGATCCGATTTATATTATCGATCCGGACCGTTGTACCGAATGTGTTGGAACCTATGATGAACCCGCTTGTATCGCCGTTTGTCCGGTTGATTGTATCATCCCGGATAAAGACAATGTCGAGACGATGCAAGAACTTCTCTACAAACACAAACAATTGATGGAGGAAGAGGAGTAAATGGCAAAATGTACCGCCGTTATCGACATCGGAAGCAATTCGATGCGCCTGGCGGTATTTCAAAAAACCAGCCGTTTTGCTTTTCATATCCTCCATGAGGTCAAAAGTTCCGTCCGTCTAAGCGAACATGCTTATAAAAATAACGGATATCTCCAAAACGAGGCGATGGATCGTACGGCCCTCGCACTGGGAGAATTTCTATCCATCGCCCGCTCTTTTAACGCTCGCAAAGTTTTGTGTGTGGCAACGTCCGCCCTTCGGGACGCTCCTAATAGCGCAGCCTTTCTTTCGCGCATTCGACGTGAACATAATTTGGCCATTAAAGTCATTACAGGAGAGCGGGAAGCCTATTTAGGGGGGATGGCATGTGCCAACCTCCTCCCGGCCATTTCAGAAGCCGTTACCGTAGATGTAGGGGGAGGTTCCAGTGAGTTTACCCTCCTTCGCAACGGGAAAGTAGAACAACTCTTTTCACTCAATATCGGAACCGTTCGTATCAAAGAGCTTTTCTTTGATACGAACGATATATCCGGAGCGATTGCGTATATCGACGAAGCCCTCAAACAACTCCCGGAATTCAATACGACTACCCTTATCGGAATCGGCGGGACCTTTCGTGCCCTCACCCGGGCTTTGATGAAAAAAGAGAACTACCCCCTTAAAAAACTTCACGCTTATACGACCGACACCGTCACGTTTTCCCGTTTTACCGATCAAATACAAGAGGCCGGCCCTAAAAAACTCCGTTCCCTTTTTATTAAACCCGATCGTTTCGACACCATTAAGCCCGGGACCCTTATTTTAGAGCGTATCATCCGCTATACCCGGACCAAAACTCTGATGTGCAGCGGGGTCGGTGTCCGAGAAGGGGTATTCTTGAACGATTTGCTTCGCAATGCCGGAGATACCTTTCCTGCCAACTACAACCCGAGTGTCCGCTATCTGCTTGATACTTATGGACTCCACAGCAATCATGCACAGCAATGCGCCCATCTCTCCAAACGTCTTTTTGAGCTTCTCCATGTTCCCCTCGGGATTAGGCCTGAGTATCAACGCGAACTGGTTATTGCCGCAAAACTCCTCTCAATCGGGGTAGATATCCGCTACTACGCGTATCAGCGCCATAGCCATTATCTGGCAATGAGTGCACTGGACTACGCCCTCACTCATCCCCAGATTGCGTTGATCTCTCATCTTTTACTCTTTAAAAAAGGGCATAGCGCCTCTGCTTTAATTCCTAAAGGGGGATACGGGGCACTGTTGCCGGATGATGCAACTCTGGATGCCCTGAGTGCCCTTCTGTGGCTCTCCCACATCCTTTTAGCCGCACGCGTTGATGCTTCTGCGCTGACGCTGGATATGGACCCGCAGAGCGGTGCGTTGGTGATCAGCGGAAAGCACCTCTATCTCGCACGCGAACAGCTCAAAAATATCATCCTCCCCAAAAACCTCACCCTTATTCTAAAGGACTAACGTATGGCAGGTACCAGTCTGCTCATCCTGATCGACGATATCACCCTTTTGCTGGATGACGTCGCGGCAATGAGTAAAATAGCCGCTAAAAAAACGGCCGGTGTTTTAGGAGACGATCTCGCTCTCAACGCTCAACAAGTTGCCGGGATACGGGCTGAACGTGAGCTTCCCGTCGTATGGGGAGTCGCCAAAGGATCATTTAAAAACAAACTGATCCTCGTTCCTGTCGCGTTAGCTCTCAGTGCTTTTGCTCCGTGGTCGATTACCCCCATTCTGATGGTTGGGGGGGGATACCTGTGTTATGAAGGGTTCGAGAAAATAGCCCACCCTTTTTTACATGATAAAGCAGAGGAAGTACATCAACATGAGCTGATCGAAGCGTTTCACAACCCCGAGGTGGATTTAGAAGCTTTTGAAAAAGAAAAAATCGAGGGGGCCATCCGAACCGATTTCATCCTCTCCGCCGAAATCATTGCAATCGCCTTGGGTGCCGTTGCGGATAAAGATATTATGACCCAGACGATGGTCGTTTCAGGGATTGCGATCGCCATTACGATCGGGGTTTACGGAATTGTGGCCGCTATCGTAAAAATGGATGATGTAGGGCTTCATATGCTTCAAAACGCACCCCAGGGGAGAAGAGGAGCCTTTAACCGCACCCTCGGTCAAGGGCTGCTCAGTTTTGCCCCTAAATTGATGAAAATACTCACCGTAGTCGGAACGGCAGCGATGTTTCTCGTCGGAGGAAGTATCTTGCTCCACGGCATCCCCGATGCCCACCATCTCGTAGAGAGTACCGTACACAGTGTAGAGAGTATTCCCACCGTCGGAAAAGCGTTAGGCTGGGTAACACCGGTTGTATTGGATGCGCTGGCGGGAGTCGTTGCGGGTGGGATTGTAATGGGCGCTGTCGGCGTGGTTTCAAAAATCGTAAGTGCGTTTAAGAAGTAAAACAGTTTTTCTCCCGTATCCGAAAGATACGGGTAGCTTTAGGGGGTTGTAGGGACATTTGTCTCTGCCACTTTTATGGGCTTTGCCTATAAAAGTGTATAACATAATATGCTAAAATCGCTGTCCTATCGTAAACTCAAAATGGGCAAGATCATCCGTGCTCTCAGCTCCAAGAGCATTGGCAAACACCAGCTGCAACGGACCTACCGGACTGAACCACTCCAGTGATACCCCATAACCGCCCCGTTTAATCTCATTGATACTCTGATCGCCGATCATACCGTAGTCGAAAAAGGTCGTAGCACGCATGCGCGCTTCGGGCACCAGCGGAAAACTGAGCTCAACACTGTTTGAGAAGGTCTGAGTTCCGCCGATCAAGTCCAATTTCCCGTCGTTGTTCGCATCAATACCGCTGTTGGGAGCAAGAGAATAGCTTCGGTATCCTCGAACCGAACCGATCCCCCCCATATAAAACTTTTCACCCAAAGGTAAGTAACCGCTCTCATCCGCATAATTGAAGCGGGCCTTATAGCGGAGAATCAAATCGAAATCGGTCCATTTTTGCAATCCCTGATAGACACCGAAAGTCGTGCGGCTTTTCCAAAAATCAGCACTCCCCCCAAGACCTGCTTTCTCGAAACTTTGCGAGATGGCCATCCCTTCACGCGGAATATAATAGTCATCCGTGTTGTCAAACGTAGCCGAAACGATCACTGAACTTTTATCATAGTTCTCATAATAGCGGGGATCAAGCGTCGTCGTCAGGTTTGCATCAAAATCGCTGTAGTTGTTTTTCGAATAGTTGTAACCGACATATCCGCTCAGATAGCGGTTAAAACGGTGCCCCGTTCCCAAACTCAAGCCCGTCGAATCAACCGAATAACTGGTATACTCGGTTGAACTGTTAAAAATCGAGAAGTTTCCGCTAAAGTCACTGTCGTTGAGACGGGGATTTGAGATATTGAACGAATAATTGCTGGTACGCTGTGACCGCTCCAAATTCAGCGCTACATTGATTCCGGAGCCGAAAATATTACGGTCACTCACCGCAACGCTCAGCAAAATGCCGCCGAAGCTTCCATATCCCCCACCGAGCTGAATATTCCCGGTCGGCGCCTCTTTGGTTTGAACGATCAAATCCATACTCTCATCATCGATGCGCTTCTCTTCAATCGTATTGCTCTCAAAATAACCGGTCCGTCCGATCGCATTACGGGAGTCTTTGAGGTTAGTGAGACTGTACACATCCCCCGGGGCCAAGAAAAGTTCACGGCGCACGACACGGTCTAAGGTGCGGTTGTTCCCCGCGACGACAACATTGCGGATGCGTACTTTTTTACCCGGATTGATCCGATAGACGACATCAACACTTTTCCCCTCTTTGTCTTTTTTCAAATCGGGCTGCACTTGCACATACGCGTATCCCAAGTCGGCAATTTTGGTTTTAATTCGATCCGCATCCTCGCGGAAGGTTTTGATATTGAAAGGTTTATTTTTCTCTAGTGCGATTACTTTCAAAAGTTCTTTATCTTCGATAACCGCGGTATCCTGAAAAATCAGAATATCGCTCACGCGGTAAACATCCCCTTCGAAAACATTGTAACTCATCTGGGCTTCATAGCGATCAAAATCAACCGCTACAAACGGCTCATCGACTTTCGCATCGAGATAGCCGTTTTGCATGTAAAAATCACGGATACGCAACGGATCGTACTGCAATTCGGCTACTTTCATCTTGCCGTCATTCCGTCCCCAGAGCCATCCCATAAATTGCTGCTCTTTGTTCGCGATCATACTGTCAAAGTCACTACTATCAAGGGTATTGACTCCGGTATAACGGAGTTTTTTGATAATAATCTCTTCCCCTTCGTTGACGATAAACGTGACCTGCATACTGCCGTTTTCAAGCTTTTCGGTATCGATTTCAACAACCGAGTCAATCTTTCCGTCTTGACTCAGGGCATCGACTATACGTTTTTTGGCACTTTCGAGCCGCTTTTCGTCATACAAAGCCCCTTTGTCAATCTGCAACAATGTTTTTTTGGCCTCTTCGTCGTTCTCTTTGTACCCTTTGAGCTCAATTTTAGAGATGATCGGCTTTTCTTTGAAGTGAAAGGTCACTTTTCCTTCACTCTCTTCTGCCCATATATCCTCAAAATACCCTTGGTCAAAGAAATTTTTAATCGTTTTGTCCACTGCCGCAGCATCTAAAGGCTCGCCGATTTTGACTTCATTAAGCCGCTTGGCAACAGTCTCGGAAATATGGACCATACCATCATACTGAATCGATTGGACGTTTTGTGTCGATGCGTGTGCCAATGCACTCGCCACTAACAATGAGAGGGTTATTGTTTTCAAGCCTAATTTCCGTTGCGTTAAAATAGTCTCCCATTCTAGCACTCTAACGATTAATTGTTCTGTAAATTAAACTTAAAAGGGCTAAAATGTCATCATTCTGCCATACAGAGGCAAACATGAGCGCCATTGCGCCATGCTAGAGTCAAAAGGATTCTTTCCCGTTGACGTTCACACTATTCTCCAAAGGGAAATCATGAAAATCGGTATAGTAGGGTTGGGACTGATGGGGGGATCGATGGCGCTTGCCCTCAAACATCTCTCCTTTATCTCCTCCATCATCGGATGCGATCACAACGAAGAGCATCAGGTGGTCGCCCTAAAACGGGGATTGGTCGAATCCTTTATGAGTTTTGAAGAGCTCAAACACCAATGCGATGTTATCTTTTTGGCTATCCCCGTTGATGGGGTAATCGAATTTCTTCAAAGCTCTACCGATTTAGCCGGAAGTGATAAAACTCTGATCGATTTGGGCAGTACCAAGGCCCTTATCGTCGAAGCTATCCCCCCCTCCATACGTGCCAATATTGTTGCCGCCCACCCGATGACGGGGACAGAGCAGTTCGGCCCGAGTGCCGCGTTAGAGGGGCTTTACGCCGATAAAGTTGTCGTCTTGTGTGATTTGGAACACAGCGGGGATACCCAGCGTGACACGGCACTGCGTATCTTTCGTTCTATCGGGATGCAGATACGGACGATGGGTGCGGCGCAGCATGACCGTCATGCCGCCTTTATCAGCCATATGCCTCACATCATCTCTTATGCGCTGGCCAATACCGTGTTAGCCCAAGAAGAGAAAGAGAATATTCTCACCCTCGCAGCGGGGGGATTTCGCTCCATGAGTCGGCTGGCGAAAAGTTCTCCGGCGATGTGGGAAGACATTTTTCGCCAAAACCGCGAGAATGTTCTTAATGCGGTAGAGCTCTTCGAAAGAGAGCTTCAAACCCTTAAAACTGCTCTTCAGAATGAAGATTATCCCGAATTGCGCCGCGAAATGAAAGCGGCGAATAAACTCTATGAAATTTTTACCTAATCATATCGGATAGAGCCGCGTTTTCCCTGTTTCCTCTATCCGCTTTGGCCGTTTTTGAGGAGAAAGAAGAGTTCTGCTCTCCTTTAAAATTTCTGGATTTTTCTCCTTGGTTTCTCCTTGATTTTTCCCCAATTTTCGGTAGGTAAGCCCAAGATTATAATCTTTTTTTTGCGCTAAGACGATATCATTCGTGTACACACGTTCATACCAATAGCATGCCTTCTCGTACTCTTTCGCTTTGTAATACGCATTGCCGAGGTTATAACGAATT
The DNA here is from genome assembly GCF_049587615.1 of Sulfuricurvum sp. Lineage (GTDB taxonomy): Bacteria > Campylobacterota > Campylobacteria > Campylobacterales > Sulfurimonadaceae > Sulfuricurvum. The sequence continues at coordinate 20,735 of NZ_JBAVEF010000016.1, read as the reverse complement.
TCGGGGGAATCATGCGTTTGTTGATAACGTTTAAAATATTTTATGCTCTGAAGGTACTCCCCCTCTGCATACGCCCTATTCCCTTTATGAAGTTCTTGAAAATCCAATATTCCGGCAAACCCGGGAACATAGCCCGTGCACAGTAGTGCCATTACCGCGGCGAGCGGTACAGTGCGCCGTTTGCTCATTGAGGAGAGGGCCATCCAGATCAGGAGCATCGCCAATCCCAGAGGATAATAAAACAAGGGGATATGGAGATAAAGGGCTTGTGATGCTTTGAGCTTTTCGATCCCCTCTTTAAATGCAGAAAGCTCTGTATTATCCTCCGGATGCGGGTTACCGATAATCACGCTCACGGTATTGCCTTGATGCAGGGCATAGACCTTTTTGACATCACTCACGCTATTTTGCATCACCTCAGGTGAGAGTCCCTCTATCAATTCCACTTCCATTTCCGAATCGGTGGTGAGAGGGGAAATTCGGTATAGGCGTTCGTCATAACCGTAAAGGGCAATATTCTCCCCTTCCAGTGTCCGGATCAGATCGATAGCACTCCTTTTTTCCGCTTCAAACGCCTCTAATGATTTTTTTGACAGGTCCAATGCAATGAGGACATCTACCGTTCCTTCGGCGGATGGATCCTTTTGCAGTATCACCGGTTGTGCCATCGCGGCTATCAGTAAAAGGGCTGCCATGAGAAAGAGGATATTGCGCCTCTTTAATCCCATGGTCATCTTCGGAGCGCGCAACCGTTCCAAAACCGCTTCATTAAAAAAAGGATACCGGGGCGGTTTTTGCGTCAACCAAAAATAAAAAAGTACCGCTACCGAAGGAACCATCCAGAAAAAAAACTCAGGGTGCAAAAAGGTCATTGAATCCCCTTTTGATTCCGTCCGTACAGATATGCCAGCATCGCCAAAAATCCTAAAAACAGCGGGTAAACATAGTAAAAGTCAAACGAACGACGACTGGGTTGGACCCCAAACGGCGGATACTCACCTCTTAATTTGATACTCCAGTCCGGCTCATTCCGGGGAGCTGCGATAAAGGTTTGAACCCCTACCGGCAACGCATAGACCAGTGATTTCGGGTTATTGGAGAGGATGACGGCCAGACGCTTTTCTTTCTCCGAGGTGGCGAAGAAACGGCTGATTCTACGATCAACCTTTTGGGTTGCTTCTCTTGGTTCACTCTGCATCACAATCGATTTGAGGGCCTCATGATCGTACGTCAGAGGGACGATTGCCGTATCGGGTATCCAGAATGCCAGCCGCTCATTCGGACGCTGATCGATCAAAGAGGTAATTTGGGTGAGGGTTTGGGGCTGGATCACGGAGGGATCGAGGATAAGGAGGATATCCCATCCGTTACCGTGACGCGGGATGTCCCGATCACGTACCGGCGACATCAGCGCAACGATCAAAAAAGTAATCATCGCCCATTTGGCAATCCACAGCCATAACGGCGATTTGACTCCCACATCACCGAACATCGGTGTTCTGGGAAAATAAAGGGCATTTCTACGTAGAGGACAAAGCGCTTCACACGCTAAAAAGAAAAAGAGGAGGAATCCGAGTTTGGGAAACTGAAAATAGATCCCCTCAAACATCGATAATCTCGAGGTACAAGCGATAATACCCCAACGTCTCCTCATCAATCGGCTCAACGCTCGGAGCATATTTATAGGGGTCCAACCGTTCGAAAAGATTATGATACGCCCGCTCGGTACGCTCATTATCCTGGGCAAACAGACGCCCGATTTCGCTGATACGATAGGCTGCATTTTTGGGATCGGAAAAATCGACTGTCTGGAGTGTTTTGTACGCGATCGCACGCTCACTCAAACGACGGCTCCGCCATTTTTTAAGGAGGAAAAAAAGGAGACCAAGGGTAAAGACAATGAGCGCTGTAACCGCTCCGGCGAAGAGATAAATCGAATAATCGTGAACCTCTACAAGCGGTGCGATATCGTTAACCGGAATATCGGCCATTTGAGCCATTATTGTACACCCATTGAGCAAAGCCCAATCGGCTTCGCTAGCCGCTGAGGCGCATGTAGTGATAACGAAAAGCCTAACGCAGTGCAGGCAAACGCTAGCTCGCTAAGCGAGCAGAATAAATAAATCATATTCTCCCCTCGAACAATCTTCGTAACGCAACCGAAGCCGGAGCGTCGGTATAGAGTTTTGTTGCACGAATTCCGTCACGTCGTAACCGCTCAAACAATGCCGCATCATGTTCACGAACCTTCTCGTGGTATTTGCGGACACTCCGAGCATTGAAATCCCCTTCCAAAACCGCTCCGCTCTCCGGATCGATCAATGCCGAAAATCCCATGGGTTCAGGTTTTTCCTCGAAGCGATCCCGTACGACGATCGCAACCACTTCATGCTTTTTGGCGAGCAGCCGCAAATCGGGAATCTCAAAAAAATCCCCCAGTACCACAATCAAGGAGCGGCGTTTGAGCCGCCGGTAGAGGTTCTGCGCCATGGCGTTGATATCGGCACGATGATGGAGCAGTTCAGCCCCCATAATCCCCTCGACGCTTTGGGCCACGGCGAACCGTTTTTTGCTGGAGCGCACCTCATCGCGCAGGGTTTCCGAAAAATTAAAATGGGTAAACAGATCCCCGTTTGAGAGGGCCGAATAGCCGATCAGCGCTACCGCTTCAGCGAGAGCCTCTATCTTGAATTTCTCCGTTCCAAAATGCAAACTTCCCGACAACATCGCTACGCTCACAACAGAGAGTTCACGCTCTTCGCGAAACACTTTGACAAAAGGACGCTGCATTTTGGCGGTGATATTCCAATCGATATGGCGGGTATCATCGCCGCTGACGTATTCACGCAGCTCGATAAAGTCATACCCTTCCCCCCGAAACATCGAAGGATTGTTGCCGATACGGTCACCGATGATCTGGCGGCGGGCCTTTAGGAGAATATGCGCGCTGTTTTTCATTATGGAATCGGTACGGCTTTTATGATTTTTTCGATCAAATCATCAATTTTTATCTCTTCCGCTTCAGCTTCATACGTCAGGACAATCCGATGACGCATCAACTCTTTGACGATGGAGGCAATATCGCTCGGGGTAACAAATGTTTTCCCGCGCAAAAAGGCTACGGCGCGCACCGCTTTGAACATATCGATACTGACACGCGGACTCGCCCCGAACTGAAGATAACGTTTGATACTTTCCAGTCCGTACCTCTCCGGTTCACGGGTCGCCGTAACGAGGCTGATCATATACTTCTCCACCTCTTCATCGATGTGAACTTCTTTCACCGCCTCTTTCAAACGTAAAAGAGTATCGGTATCAATCACCGCGTGTATCGCTTCAGCACTCGCGGAAGCAACACGGCGGGCAATCGAGAGCTCTTCCTCAGGAGTGTTATACCCTACGGTGATTTTGAGCATAAAACGGTCCAGCTGCGCTTCGGGAAGGGGATAAACTCCCTCATTTTCAATCGGATTCTGGGTCGCCATAACGAGAAACGGCGGAGAGAGTTTAAAGCTCTCATCCCCCAGCGTCACCTGACGTTCCTGCATCACTTCAAGGAGTGCGGACTGCACTTTTGCAGGGGCACGGTTGATCTCATCGGCGAGGAGAAGATTGGTAAAAATCGGCCCTTTTTTGATTTTAAATCCATTCTCTTTCGGATCGTATACCTCAGCACCCAGAATATCGCTGGGGAGAAGATCCGGGGTAAACTGTACCCGTTTAAAACCCAGCCCCAATGTTTGAGAAAGGGCTTTAACGGTCGTCGTTTTTGCCAGTCCGGGAATCCCTTCGATCAGGATATGCCCTTCGCATAGCAGTCCGATCAGCAATCCGTCAATCATCTTCTCCTGGCCGACGACGACTTTGGCTACTTCATTGCGGATTTGATTAATTATATCTATCATGCTTTTACCTCTTTTACTGATGTGAGTGTACTCAATTTATTTTTTGCTTCCCTTAAACTCATCGATCCTTTTTCAAGTTCGGCAACAATACTTTCATAGCGTTTATCACCACTCAAAGCCAATAGCATCACAAGCTCTTTCGTACTCTTAGCCCTCTCCCAAAAATGGTTTATTTTCCGGCGAGGACGGTGTTTCCAAAACCATCGGAATCCTTCTCCCAGAGCCATTCCGAAAATGACCAGAACTGCATAAAACCCGTACCGTTTAAGCGTTGCCGTATCACTCAAATCAGGGGGATCGAGGAGATTTCCGATGGCATACCCCTCACCCACTTCGATTCGCATCGTCTCGGTAGAGAGTGTTTTTACCTCTCCCGAAGCAGTATCCAAAACACTCAAAGAGAGCGGAGGAACGACAAAGCTTTTCTCCGCAACGAGGGCAAATTCCTGCCGTATCTCCCCTTCGAACCCATCAGCTGAGGGGGTCAAGTTTTTTTGGGGCGGTTCGGCGAACACTTTTACCCCGCTGATATTCAGTTCATACGGGACAAACTGATCGAGATTTCCCGATCCTTTCACATACAGACTTAGGTGAACCGGTTCATGCGCTCGGACGCTTTGGTGATCGACATGGAGACTCAACGCAATATTCCCCGTTAATGCGGCACTGTTGCCTTTGGCCTCAATCGTGACAGGGGGCAATACCGCCTTTTCATCGTTAAAATCGTATTTTTTAACATTGTCGCGCCCGATCGTAGCATTTTCAATCGAGGCGAACGTCGTATGCCGTACCAACGCATCGAGATTCACCCGTATGGCTCCCTCCCGTTTGGGGGTAATCAACACATCAAACGTTTGGAAACGTTTGCCTTCGCTCACTCGGTCGCGCTGGGTTAGTATTTCAACGTTATACTCCGCACTACTTTGCGGTTTGAAAGCAACCGTATATTCGGCTGCACTGTCTGAGAATCCGCACTCATAGCGTATCACGCCGCTTTGGTGGACATAAAGACTTTTCGGCGACTCCAGCACCCGCCATTGAAAAGTTGCTCCCCACGCCGTGAACGCGAAGAAACTACTCACGACGATGAGCCTACCAAGGCTTCGTTTCATGGACACTCCTTTGATTGATCAGCTCGTATTGGCGCGAACTGAGTTTTGCTTTCCCCTGTGACATCGAGAGGCGAGGATCGCTTTGGGCCTTCTTCCCCTCGTCTCCTCCACCGCCGGATGCCATATCGGTTTGCATGTTCGATCCCCCCCCCGCTTTGGAGGGTTTTGATTCGCCGGTCGGTTTGTTCTCTTCCTGGGCAAACTGATCTTTCTTCTCTTTGCGGACACTGAGGGTTTGCTGCTCTTTGACCCCCTCGATGGCTCTGAGGTTTTGATCGGCGGCTTTTGTGTAACGCAAGGTTAATGATTTTAGAAACGCTTCTCGCGCTTCTGCAAAGGCTTGAAGCCGAATATGACAATTCCCGATGTTATAAAAAATATTGGCTTTAAAAGCGGGATCATCACTCCTAAGAGAACGGTAGAGGGCCAACGCTTCTTGGTATTTGCCCGCTTTATAGAGGGCGGAGGCTTGATTGTAGCGGGCATAGGGAGAGGCGAGGGAACCGTACAACTGTGCCGAACGCTCGTAATTCCCCTCCTCATAATTGCTTTTTGCCAGATACAAATACCCAAAATCCAACACCCCTCCCTCAGCAGACAACCCGATCAATGCCGCCAAAGGGATCAGTGCACGCGAGAGTTTTTTCCCGATAGAGGTAAATGCCGCGATAAAAGCGACTAACGCCATCACCAGCGGAAAATAAAAAAGCTCCTGATACCGCATCACGGAACTGCTCCCCGCAAAATCCTCATGACGCGACTCCTCGATCAAAGAGCGGACAGCCCCGATATCAGCCCCCTCGATCATCCGCCCTTCATGGATAATCTCCTCAATCGCATCATTTCGGGCACTGACGACGATATGACCGTTATCATCTTTGAGCGAGCCCCCCTCGGGCGTCGGCAAGGTAGACCCCTCACTGGAAGCCAGCATCACGACACTGACCGCCAAACCCTTTTCACGGATAAAAGAGGCCTCTTTCGTGTACGAGGCTTCATCTCCTCCGTCGGTGAGGAGGATGACGAGAGGCTGCGTCGCATGGGACATTTTGCGTGCCAACTCCAACGCACTCATGACGTGCGTCCCTTTGGTAATGATCTGCGATTCATCCAACCCCTCGAAAAGGTGCTCGAGAAGTTCCGTATCTTTGGTCAGCGGCGAGAGGACGATAGCGCTGGTCGTGAATCCGATCACCCCGAAACGTTCCCTCGGATTGCTTCGTACGACGGAGCGCAACAGCTTTTTGGCCGCTTCCAAACGGCTGGGAGAAATGTCCGTTCCCCGCATCGAATACGACAAATCGACGGCAAGAATCACATCCGATCCCGCTTGTTCCACCGTGATCGGTTTTTGCGAGATAACCGGGCATGCCAGAGCAAGAGTCAGCATCGCAACCGCGACCAACAGCCACCCATTCGAATGCCATCTTCTGCGACGTGCACTCCAAAGATACAAGGGGATAAAAAGGAGTACGATGAGCCAAATAGGGGAAAGAAAACTCATACCTTCACCCTCCTGCGCCACATGAATACGAATACGATCAACAATGCCATCGCAAGAAGCCACTGATAATAGTGCTCGAAAAAGGTATGGTGCTCGCTTTTGATCGATGAACGTTCCAGTCCATCGATGGAATCATAAACCGCCTGGAGCTCTGTTTGATTCGTCGCGGCGAAAAATTTCCCGCCCCCATCGACTGCGAGCTTGGAAAGAAGAGCATTGTCAAATTCTCCGGGTTTTCCGATCCCGATCGTGTAGAGTTTGATACCTTCTTTTTGCACCATCTCTACCGCCTCTTTCGGGGAAATCGAACCGCTGTTATGCTCCCCGTCGGTGAGGAGGATGATCACTTTGCTTTTCGCTTTCGAATCACGCAAGGCACGGACACTCATCGCAATCCCCTCGCCGATAGCGGTGTTCTGTCCCGCCATCCCGTGATTCAAATACCCGATCATCTCGGCTACAATCTCTTTTTCATAGGTTACGGGGGTTGCGATAAAGGCAAAATCCCCGAACAGTACCACCCCGACGTTATCTTCGATCCGCTTCATGACAAAATCAGATGCGATTTTCTGGACGATCTCAAAGCGGCTCAGCCGTTCATTCTCATCGCCGAATCCCGAAGCGTTCATCGAACCGCTCCCATCGATCGAGAGAACCATATCGATCCCATTACGATTGCGCGGATCGGAATAATCAACGACGACAGGGGTTGCCAATGCCCCCACCATCAGACTCACCGCCAGCGCTTTGAGGAGCCATTCGAGGTTACGCCATTTGGCTACGGTACCGAAAAAATGGAGATGGGGAAAATAGCGGGGATTAGGGGTAATTTTGCATCGATAGAGACAATACAATAGAGGGGGAATGGCTAAAAATGCCCAGGGAAAATCAAATGACCAAATATTCATCGTTTATAAATTGTCCAAAAACTTATTTCACCGCGAGGGTATCACCAAAAAACAGTTCCCGATTCTCATCGAAATTGGTAACCAGGGTTTGAAAACATCCCGCCATTTCACGTATTGTCTCGATGTTGGGTTCGATGTAAACCTTGTTCCCTTTTTTCTCGACCGTGATGATCTTTGCCTCTTTCAGCTCTTTGATATGGTTTGAGATCGTCGGAAGGGAAAAGTTAAAATGCTCCGCGATCGTACTGACACAAGTAGCGATGGGGTTTACCTCCACACCGGGCTGTTTTTTATCGAGAGAGCAGGCATATCCCCCCGTAAAAACATTTTTAAAAATCAAAAAGCGGGTCTCATTACTGAGCGCTTTAAAGATTTTGAGCTTTTGTTCCATGTCTAACATTTATCGCCTTTTTCCCAATGGTTATCGCCCATTAAGCAGTCATTTGATTATAGCATAAGAGGACATATTAGCAAATTAGCTAAATAGATCAGCATAATATTTTAGTATTTAGCTAATTAGTTATTTATATTATTTTTACATTTCTTCACTATAATACACCACTCTATCTTTAAAAGGTTCGTCTATGAAAAAATGGTTGCTTATCCTCGCTCTCTGCGGAATTTTATTCGCCGAAGAGGGGGTCAAACAGGTTGTATTTGATTTAAAAACAGGAGATATCGGTACCTTCGAGAAAAAAGTGCTGCAAGGGATTGCGTATCATAAAGGGCATTATGAGGGAAAACTTGAAAAACTCGATGTTGCCGTCGTCATTCATGGTGATGCCTACAAATTTTTCGTCAAAGATTTGAAAAACTCACCGTTCAAGGGTGATCAAAAGCTTGCCGCTGCTCATGATCAGCTTGAAAAACGGATCGCTACCATGGCAAATACCTACGAAGTGGAGTTTTTGATGTGCGAAGCGACCATGAAAACCCTCAAAATCGATCAAAGCAATGTGTATGATTTCGTTAAACTGACCCCCAACTCGACTATCGGATTGATCGACAAACAAAACGAACATTTTGCCTATATCCCGATTCATTAGAGTATTTTCGAAATTATTATGCTATTCAAAGGAGTAAATGAATGAAATTTATAGTGATGCTTTTATTGATTTTAAACAGTTTTGCGTTTGCCGAACCCAAATTTCTAATGCCCGAAGAGGCCTTTAAAGCCTCTGCCCATTTAAAAAAAAGATGCACCATCGGTGCTACCATCGAGCTGGGAGAGGATATCTATCTCTACCAATCCAAAGTGAGTGCAAAAATCGTTGAGAAAAACAGCGGTATCGTTATTGATCGTCTCATCCTTCCCGAAGGGGTAGATCATGACGGTGAAAAAGTCTATCTAAGTTCCCCTTCGATCGACATCGCACTGGCTAAAACAAGAGAACTGGACGAAATCGTCCCCATAACCGTGGTTCTCAGCTATCAGGGGTGTTCTGAGCAAGGATTGTGTTATGAACCGATGGAGACAACGTTTAATTTCGATATTGAAACATCCGCTCTCCTTCAGAAAAGCGATACCCCTGTCGCAGCGAAAAAAACTCCTATTGCTGTTTCCGAAACCGACCGTATCACCCAAACCTTTATTGAGGGGAACGTACCGCTCATTCTGCTGACGTTCTTTACTTTCGGACTCTTATTGTCTCTTACCCCGTGTATTTTTCCGATGATCCCGATCCTCTCTTCGATTATTGTCGCACAGGGTAAAAATATGGATGCACGGCGGGGATTTCTCCTCTCCCTCGTTTATGTCCTCTCCATGTCGATCGCCTATACGATTGCGGGGGTATTAGCGGGACTTTTTGGAGGAAACATCCAAATCGCGATGCAAAATCCGTGGGTTATTTCGACGTTTGCCCTCCTCTTTGTAGGTCTCGCCGTCTCCATGTTCGGATACTTTAAAATCGGTCTCCCCTCATCATGGCAGACCAAGCTCACGAAATCCTCCGAAGAGGCAAGTTCCAAAGGGGGATACCTCGGTGTCGCCCTTATGGGCTTTTTGTCGGCATTGATCGTAGGACCGTGTGTTGCACCGCCGCTCGCCGGAGCCCTCGTCTACATCGGTCAAAGCGGGGATGCTCTCCTCGGCGGTGCGGCATTGTTCGTCCTCAGTATCGGGATGGGTATACCTCTGCTGCTCATCGGAACGGGTGCGGGCAAATACATGCCGCGCCCCGGCGGATGGATGGATACGGTGTCGCACATCTTCGGTGTCGTGATGCTCGTTATTGCAATCTGGATGCTAAGCCGAATTATCGCCCCTTCCCTCACCATGCTGCTTTGGGCGGCATTGCTGATTATCGTTTCCGTATACCTCGGTGCATTGGAATCGCTGCAGGGGCATCACAAAGGGATAAAACCGTTTCTCAAAGGGGTGGGGATTATGATGCTTGCCTACGGCCTGGTCCTCTTTTATGGTGGGATCAAAGGGGAGACAAACCCTCTTTCTCCCCTCGCGGCAGAGCTACAGACACAAACCCCCTCTACCGAAAAAACAACGGCCGCTTTAGCCTTTAAAACCATCCACTCCTCCGAAGAGCTCGACGCCGTTTTAGCCCAGAGCAAAGGGAAAAAAGTGATGCTCGATTTTTACGCCGACTGGTGTACCTCGTGTAAAGAGTTCGATGAAATCACCTTTAAAGACCCCGTTGTGATCGAATCGCTCAAAGATTACGTCTTGGTTCGTGCCGATGTGACAGCAGACAGCGATGCCGAAAAAGCGCTGACCAAGCGGTTCGGACTGTTCGGCCCTCCGGCGATGATATTTTTTGATGAGAGCGGAGATTCGATCAAAGGTGCCGAGCTGATCGGCTACAAAGATCCGCAAAGCTTTATCACCCACATTCAAACCTTGGAGAAACCATGAAAAAAATCCTCTTAGTCCTCCTAGTAATCAGCAGCTCACTGTTCGCCGAACTTGATTGGGCCCCTTCGTATGAGCAGGGATTGGCACAAGCCAAAAAAGAGCACAAAATCGTGATGCTGATGTTCTCGAAAAAAACATGCAACATGTGTAATGTGATGAAAACAAAAGTCTATGAAAACGACGAAGTTGCCGAATACGTGAAAAACTTTTTTATCCCCGTCGAGATCGACATCGAACTCCACCCCGACAAATACGGCTATGCGGTTTTCGGAACCCCGACCTATTATTTTCTCGACTCCAACGGCAAGCAAATCGGACGGATGATGGTAGGAGGAGCGAGTGCAGAAGGATTTTTGCAAAAGCTCAAAGATGTAAAGCAAGGCAAATAAGCGATGCTCAAGCGTTCACTCCTGCTTTCCTTGCTCCTCACCGTTTCATCCTCCGCGCAAAGTCTTGAAGAGATATTCAAAGAGGGGAAGGCAAGCGGTCAGCTCCGCGCTTTTTGGTACGACGGTGACCGCGAGCTTCGGATAGATCGAACCGCCCTTACCGTCGGGGGAATTTTGAGCTACAAAACGGCTCCTTACGCAGGATTCAGCGGCGGCATATCGTTCTTTTCGAGCAATGGAATTACCTCTTTGACCGAAATGCCCGAATCGGGACAGACCCATAACCTCAATCTTGACGGAAGCTCCATCAACACCCTCGGCGAAGCGTATCTCCAATACAACGGATACGATACCGTTGTGAAATACGGACGACAACGTCTCGATCTGCCGCTCTCAAACGACTACTACAACCGAATGCTCCCCAACAGTTTCGAAGCGCTCAGTATCGAAAATCGTTCCATCGACCATGTCACCCTCAAAGGTGCTTATATCACGGGGTGGAAATACAAAGGGTCCGATACCTTCGTCTCACCCACCTACTCGCTGGGGATTGACCGCGACATCGCCGTCCTCGGAGCGATCTATTCTCCGGCATCACCATGGAAAATCGAACTCTACGACACCTACGTGCGCGATGTGATGAACGCCCCTTATCTGCAAATCATCGACAATGCTATTTGGAAATCGGCCGATGGAACAACTTTTTCGGGAGCATTACAATATCTGAACGAACAGAGTATCGGAGACAATGCCGCAGGAGAGGTCGATACCTATCTTCTAGGGCTACGAGGGACTCTAACGAAGGGTGCATGGAGTTTGAGCGCTCTATACACCCGTATCGGCGATCAGAGCCTGCTGGGGAGCGGGGGACGGTATGAGAAGATGGGATGGGGGGCCTTTATCACCTACACCGATCTGCAGATCGACGGAGAGAGTGAAAACGCTGGTGCAGAAGCCTACGGCGGAGTCCTCACCTATCGCCCCGCATCGACGTTCGAGATTTCCGCCAAGTACATGAAGATCGATCAAAACGATGATATCCAATCCAATAGCGCATCGCTCACCCAAAACCCCCGCCCCGATTCGGACGAAGTCAACATCGATGCGACCTATCAGCCGCGTAAAGAGTTTCGCCTACGAACCCGTTTAGCACGAATCGATTACAACAGCGGCAGTACGTCACTTTATCAGAGCAAAGCGTATGATGAGACCAATGTACGGATTATCGCCGATTATCTGTTTTAAACATTCGTCTATGAGAAGAGGAATATTTTCCTGTTCCCCCATGATTTCCCCTCATAATTTCATCCCTATTTTGTCAAACACCGATATCATGAGATAATACACGATGAGGGTCATAAGCGACGAAACTCCCAAACTCATATAAAAACCTATCCCCTTTTTCAGTAAAAGGGGCAAGAGGATAAAGAGCACCAAAGAAGGGATAACGAGCCAAAAAACAGCTATCGAAAATTGGGATATTTTTTCAATATCTTTCGTCTCGGTGTATATCCATATCATTGCCAAAACCGACACGATTGGAATCGAAGCGAGCACTGCTCCCCAAAACGTGCTTCGTTTGGCGATTTCAGAAATAAGAACGATCAAGACCGTCGTAATCGCTACTTTAATCCCATAATAAACCACAGAGTTCATCTCCATTTATCGGCACTGCTTCTGGGGTTCTAAAATCGCTTCCTCTTTTTTGGCATGCTCGCATTGGGCTTTTGTCATTTTCACCTCACGAAAACGGCTCTGCCACAACAGCGTATTTTTCAAATTGGCCGTTCGTAGATCGTTACGGAGAAAAGTGGCTCCCCCGATCTCAGAGCCCCGGAAATCGGTTTGGGAGAGGATCGCATCGGTAAAATCGGCTTTCCAGATTTTCGCCCCCCGCATATCGGCACGGCTCAGATCGCTTTGATTCAGATGAGCCCCTTTGAAATTTGATCCCCGTGCAGAAATACCGCGCATGTCAGAACGCTCCATCGACGCTTTCCAGAATATTGCCCCCGATGCATAGGCTCTGCTTAAATTACAGTCGTTGAAATCGCCCATCTCAAACACACTGCCGCGTAAATCGGCACCGCTCAAATTACTGCCGTGAAAATCGCACCCGCTGAAATCGCTTTTGCTGAGATTCGCACCGCGCAAATCACATCCGATACACTCTTTCTCTTCCAGCGCTTTTTTAAGATGAACCGGATCGTACGCCAAAAGGGACACATACCCTATGAACATCATCAACGCTGCCGTCTTTTTCATTTTTGACCTCGAATCCGACGAAGCTCCGCCAAAAACTCACGCGGGCGTTTGCTCCCGATCATCGTCTCTTTTTTGTTTCCGGCTTTATCGATAAAAAACATCGTCGGAATTCCGAAAAAATCATATCCGTCCGGAAGTTTACTTTTATGGACATTTTTTTCGATCACAACAAAATTGCGTCCCAAATAGGGTTCGACTCCTTTATCATGAAATACTTTCTGTTTCATGTAGGCACATTCGGGGCAATCCTCAGTGGTATAGATCATCAACACCAGTTTATTTTCTTGCCCCATCTCGGCAACCGCTTCTTTAAATTGCATATCGTTTTGGATCGGTGCCGCAGAGAGACTCCAGACCATCATCCCCATCAAGATTAAAAATTTCATCATAACAACCTTTGTCGTGTTCTTTTCATTACAATAGTATCATGATATTTTCCCTAATAAAAGGAATAAATTCCTTTTTTGGCCATGTTAAAAGATAAAAAACGATATTTTTTCCATTTTATTCAAAATACTATTGACAAAAAAGGGTACAACCGCTATAATTCCCGTCCATAAATTGTGCTGGAACAGTTTATTGTTATTTACGTCTCGTTAGCTCAGCCGGTAGAGCATCTCACTTTTAATGAGGGGGCCGATGGTTCGAATCCATCACGAGACACCACTTTTTCAACCGCATTTATGTGGCCCCATCATCTAATGGTTAGGATTCCAGATTTTCATTCTGGCCATACGAGTTCGAATCTCGTTGGGGTCACCATTTTATCTCTCCTACATAATTTTTACAAGCAGTTTAGAAGTAACCACATTTCAGTTTTAAGTTTTCTCAACCTACCTAATTTTTATCATCGAAATCATGCTACACTTTCCTCTTTTTTAAAACGTCTTAAAAGAGTCCTATGAAAAGTAAAAACAATTTTTATATCGTCATCACCATATCGGTATTGATGATTGCCCTCTCGATCAGCATTTCACTTATCAACTTTATGGTTTCTCTCCACTCCACCGAAACCGATCTCAAAACACGTTCTCTCCCGTTGACGGTGGATAATATCTACACCGAAATCCAAAAACACGTCATCGAGCCGAACCTCGTCGCATCGATGATGGCCCACGATACGTTTCTCAAAGACTGGCTCATTAACGATGAGCAAAACAGAGAGAAAATCATCCGCTATCTCGAAACGATCAAAAATAAATACGGCATGTTCGTCACATTTTTAGTTTCCGAAAAAACCCAAAGCTACTACACCCAAAACGGTTTCCTCGAACATCTCAGCAGCTCAAAACCTGATAACGCATGGTATTTCAATTTCAAAAAGATACAGGGGGACAATGAGATCAACCTCGATTTCAATAACAATCTGGACAATTCGCTGATCATGTTTATCAACCATAAAATCTACGACAACGATTACCATTTTGTCGGAGCCACCGGAATCGGACTGAAAATTTCGTATATCAACGATATGCTCAAACGGTTTCGGCAGGAGTACAATTTCACCGTCATGTTCGTTAACGATGAGGGTCAAATCATTTTATCCGAACGAACAGACGCCAAAATCCAAAACCTCTCCGATGTCCCCGAGCTTCACAAACTCAGTGACCAGATCATCGTCAAAGACTCCAAAATTCTCGAATACCAAAAAAACGGCGAAAACTATCTACTCAAAACAAAATACATCCCCGAACTCGAGCTGTACCTCCTTGTCGAAGCAAAACTGGATGATTTTACCGAAAATGTACGCCAGACGTTTTATCTGAACCTTGCTACTTCACTGCTGGTTACCGTCATTATTACCTTTATCATCCTCTTAATGATCCGTGGATACAACCAAAAACTCGAATTTATGGCACGCAACGACACCTTAACAGGATTGATGAACCGAAGTGCGTTCAATGATTCTTTTAATGATTTTCTCCACCTCTGCAAACGAAACGGCCATCCTCTAAGCCTTATCTTTTTCGACATCGACAACTTTAAAAGCATTAACGATACGCTCGGCCATCAGGCGGGAGACAACGTCCTCATCCGAATTGCCGAACTCCTTAAAACCCGTCTCCGCCGCACCGATATCGTCGGCCGCTGGGGAGGAGAAGAATTTATTATCGGACTGGTTGATACTGATCCTAAAAATGCCGAGGTGATTGCCGAAACACTGCGTAAAGCATTCGAAGAAGACTCACTCCTCATCCATCTCACCTCCTCTCCTGTGACTGCTAGCTTCGGAATTGTCACTGCCCATACCGGGGATACGATAGACACTCTGCTCACACGGGTCGATTCAGCAATGTACCGTGCAAAAGAGCTAGGAAAAAACCGCATAGAAACAGCATTAGAACATTAAACTTCTCTCAGAAGAATCAAATCCTTATTTCTCTGTTAACCTTTCCTTTGCTACAATTATTGAAATTCAATTTTTCAAAGGGGATATTTATGAAACCGTTGATTATTACACTTCTATCTATCATTGCACTTTCCGGGTGTTCCGCAACATGGAGCGGTTTCAAAGAAGATACCTCAAATGCGGCGGATTGGACAAAAGGAAAAGTGAATCAGGGGGCGGATTTCGTCAAAGAGAAAACGGAGTAATCGTATCGGTTGGCTCTCCGAAATAATACCCTTGAGAGTAATCGACATCCAGCTCTTTTACTTTTTCAAAAACATTTTTGGAATGAACAAATTCGGCAACCGTTTTAATATTCATATTTTTAGCAAAACTAACGATTGATGCGGTAATCATTTGAGAGTTTTTATCGCTATCGATGTTTTTAATCATTGAGCCGTCTATCTTGATATAATCGACCTTTAACTTCATCAGATATTCGAAATTCGAATATCCGGTCCCGAAATCATCAATAGAAATTTTAACCCCATATTGTTTAACACTTTCGATAAACTCCAAAACCTGATCAAAATTTTCAATCCCTTCGGATTCTATAATTTCAAATACTATTTTTTTCCCTATAGCGGTCTCTTGTAATGTATTGATAATAAAGTTGTATATCTCTTTGTTTAAAATATCTTCCACTGAAATATTGATAGAGACGAGATACGGTAAATTCTTAAATATTTTAAATGTTTTCTCTATCATGATCTTGGTCAATTGGTGATAGAGCTTATTCTTTTTAGCAAGCTCTAAAAAATGTACCGGAGCTATGTACAAACCTTGATCATCCACCATCCGCATAAGCGCTTCATATTTAACGATTTTTTCGCTCTTCGTATCAACGATCGGCTGAAAAACGGGGACGATTTTATCCTCTTCTATCGCTTTTTTAAGACGCTTTGTCCACTCAAAGTTTTTCTCATACTGTTTGACCATTGCCATAGAGTCATCGTAAATCAAAAAATTCTTTTTACTTTTTTTAGCGAGTTTTAGAGCAATATCGGCATTAACCAGTAACTGTTCCGAACCGTATGAAATCCCGATGGTAGCACTTAAACTCACCTCGCTTTTATCGTCTATCGGAAAACTTTTTTGTGCAATTTTTTCACTAATATAAGCGGCAAAAATCTTAAAGTCGTGCACATTCATCCCTCTGCCGCATACATGGGCAAATTCATCCGAATGGAGGCGATAGAGCCCCTCTTTATTGGGGATAATCTCTTCCAAAAAGAGGGCAAACTCTTTCAAAATGAAGTCCCCGGACTGGTCTCCATAGAGGTCATTTATCTCTTGAAAGGCGTCGATGTTGATGATCATCAAAAATACATTTTTCCCCTCTTCAAGCTTTTCAGTCAGCATTCTTCTGTTTTCCAGCCCCGTCAAACTGTCAAAATAGAATTGGTGTTCTATGGAATCGAGCATACTGTTAAATACATCTTTGATCGAATCGATCTCTTCAATGTTGTCATTGACCTCCACCCGCTTTTTCATATCACGGGAAGCCGTTATATTTTTAATCACGTTAGAGAAATTTTTAATCGGTTTGATCAGATACTGATTGAGTTCAATAAATATGGCCAAATAGACAATAATCGAAGAGATAATAATAAACAGGATGAAAAAATTAATCATCTCGGTCAGAGAAACCTTCAAATCATCAATCGGGTACGAAACGTCGATAACCCCCAGAACATCCCCTGAAGAAACATTGGTATGACATTTCAAACAACTCTCTTTTGCTACTACCGGATAATAATACTCTATGAATTTAGAATCGGAAATATTGAGTACCTCTTCCCCTTTTATCGCCCTGGCAATATCTTTATTCGTCTCTCTGGCGACTTTATCCTTCTGAATTTCTCCGAAAAGCTGAACGACGGCTTCGCTTCGGTAGACATTCACTTTCATATGTTCGTCAACATGGTTCAATCGGGTGATGATCTCTTCCAGATCATCTTTATTCCACCCTCTTTGCATCGCGGAATAAAGGGCTTCAAAGACAAGCATACTCGTTTTTTTAGCATCCACATGGGCGAGATTTGAAATGGCATCCCTTTTCATGTATTCGCCGTAGATATATGCGGCAAGAAGGGTAAAAAACATGGTGATAAAAATGATCTTCGCTGCGATTTTCGTGTAAGTTGTTTTCTGGGACATCGTGATACAACTACCTTATTAAATGAAATTCATGGAAACAGAAACGGGTGGGTAAAAGGCATTTGATTATTAAATACTTATGAATAAAAAAATTTATATTAACCGAATTGATCATATCAAAGAGGCGGTGAAAGATATCTTAAAAAATGTGATATTCCCCTTGCGTTACTTCAGCTCGAGGCAAAACCGTTTTTTCACTTTACCAGAGCGAATAGCTGTTCCGCAATAACCCATTTTTACAACAATGCTAACCCTATATCACATCAATTCATAAAAACCTATGCTACAATCAATTATTGTAATATTGAGGATTTCATTAAATGGATAAGATATTATTTTTATCGTCAATACTTTTTTTAGTGGCGGGTATCGTGGTACAAGAGGGAGAGTTAAAATGAGATTTCCGGCGTGGTTCAACGATTCCTCCATCCGCCAAAAATTTATATTCATCGCCTTCCTCGCCACCGGATCGGCTATGGTGTTTGCCATACTGCTATCGACCTTCATTCATTGGTTTATGCTGCGCGAAGACCTGGTGGAGAGCGTTTCCGTCCAAGCCTCCATTATCGCGGCCAACAGTACGGAGGCAATCGTATCCAATGACCATGCAAAAGCAGAGAAAATTGTGAAGGCCTTCGCAAATATCGATAACATCGAGTTTGCAGGGATACTCGATAAACAAGGAAAAGATTTTGCCCTCTATCTGCGTCCGGGACTGACGATGCCGATCCACCATCATCATGCAGAAAAGAAAAAACGCCATATTCACACAGCCCGCTACATCGAAATCGTCATTCCCGTTGTATTAAACCAAGAGTATATCGGCATGATCCATGTCCGTGCCAGTATGGCCCCGGTGTACGTGCAGTTGGGATGGAATATCCTCGTAACCTTGAGCGCTGCCGCAGGGGCATTTTTGGCGGCAGTCATGATGATTTTTCGCTTGCTTCCGGCCATTACTAATCCACTGCACTCCCTGATCGGAGTCATGAAGAGGGTATCGCGGGATAATGACTTTACCCTCCGCTCAACACTGCACAGCAACGATGAGATAGGGACGCTGGCAGACGGGTTTAACACCATGCTGGCCCAAATCCAGTCTCGCGATGGAGAGCTAGAACGGTATCGGGAACACCTGCAAGAAGAGATTACGCTGCGCACCGACAGACTGACCGAAGCACATAGCATTGCCCACCTCGGTAACTGGGAATGGGATATACGCAACAACACGTTAAGTTGGTCGGATGAAATCTACCGCATCTTCGGCTTCACCCCGCAGCAATTTGACGCCACCTATGAATCTTTTATGCAATCGGTCCATCCCGAAGACCGGCAATCCATAGAAACCGCTATTCGCGAGGCCCTTGAAGGACATCCCTACAACATCAACCACCGTATTCTGCTCCCCGATGGCACAGTGCGGCATGTCCATGAACATGGCAAGATCACCCGTAATGAAGAGGGTCAGCCGATCAAGATGTTGGGAACCGTGCAGGACATCACCGAAGAAAAGGCGGCAGAAGAGAAACTCAAAGACGCTAACGAACAATTATCGCTCCTGCTAAATTCGCTGCCGATCGCAGTTTACCGCTGTTTGGCGGAAGGAGATTTTGCGGTGATGTATATCTCCTCTAATGTTGTCGCTTTTACGGGGTATGAGCCCAAAGATTTCATGGAAAAAACCGATTTATGGTTCACGCACATCCACCCCGATGATGCTCCTAAAGTGGGTGCCGAGATAGCTCTTCTGTTTGAACAAGGGACGCACACCTATGAATACCGCTGGCTGAACGCTGATGGAACCTACGTCTGGATACAAGATTCCATAAAGCTGATACGGCCTGAGGACGGCACACCGATTTATATGGTGGGGATGTGGCAGGACATCACTGTACACAAGCAAACGGAAGAGAACATCCGGCAGCTGAACGAAAACCTTGATGCGAAAGTAAAAGAACGGACGCTGCAGCTGCTGGAGGCGCAGGAGGAATTGGTGCGCAAGGAAAAAATGGCGATACTGGGGCAGGTAGCCGTCAGTATGGGGCAAGAGCTGCGCAATCCGCTGGGAGTCATGAACAACGCCGTCTATTTCCTCCAATCTGTCCTCCCCGATGCCGATGAGAAAGTCAAGGACTACCTGAAGATTATCAAGAACGAAATAGCCGGTTCCGAGCGGATCATCTCCGATCTTCTGGATTCGGCGCACACCAATCCGCCGTACACTGAGACAGCGGGGGTGCGGGAATTGATTGAGCAGATATTGGGCAAACTCACTATCCCTTCCACCGTCACAGTCAAACTCGAAATCCCTGAAACACTCCCCCCTTTATGGGTGGATGCCCAGCAAATCCATCAGGTGCTCCGCAACCTGATCAGCAACGGCATTGAGGCGATGCCGGAGGGGGGGACGCTGGATATCCGTGCACTATCAGACGAAGTGACCAAGAAAATCACCCTCAGCGTGCACGACAGCGGGATCGGCATAACGCCGGAGCATCTGGACAAGCTGTTTCAGCCGCTGTTCACCACCAAAGCCCGCGGTATCGGACTGGGGCTCGTAGTCGTAAAAAACATGACCGAGGCCAACGGGGGGACAATCAAGGTAGAGAGCGAAGTGGGCAAGGGAACCGTATTTACGCTCACGCTTCCCTCAGCGGAGATCCTACCATGATTTCCCAACTCTCTGCATCGCTCGTCCTAATCGGTTTGGTTATTCAAGTGGCAACTCTTATTCCGCTGCTCCGACTGATAGCGATGCTCCCAGTCGGAGCGTTGCGCAAAAAGTGGCTTGTTATGAGTGGACTTATTTTTATCTTCATCGCGGGTTATTTTGGCTACATAGTAGTATTTTGGGGCCAACAAAGCGAGTGGTACGAACTCATCATCCCCGGTATATTTTTATTCGGAGCCATATTTGTGTGGCTGACGATAGCGCTTTCGCTGCAAACGGCTGCTGACCTACGGCGAATAGAGGAAGAGCTGGTACGCAAAGAGAAGCTCTCGGTACTGGGACAGGTAGCCGGCAGTGTGGGGCATGAGCTGCGTAATCCTTTGGGGGTGATGAGCAACGCTGTCTATTTTCTCCAAACCGTCCTCCCTGATGTTGATGAAAGCGTCAAGGAATATCTCGATATCATCAAGAGCGAGATAACCGGTTCCGAGAGGATCGTCTCCGATCTGCTCGATTCGGTCCGTACCAAGCCGCCGCAACCGGAAGCCGTAGGTGTCGCA
>NZ_JBAVEF010000015.1:0-1717 GCF_049587615.1 Sulfuricurvum sp. | reverse complement strand
TCTCGGAGCCGCCAGCTGACAATCCCGATCCGCAGCACCTCGGCCGCCTCGTCGCGGCGTGCGGGGCCGACGGCGTCGAACAACCGCTCCTCCAGCTCGGAACGGCCCACGCCCTGGTGGAGCGCTGCGGATCCGGCATCGCGCGGGGCGACCTCCGCCAGCTCCAACAGCGTGTGCAGCAGCAGATCCGGGCGATCCAGCAGGCGCTCGGTGCCGTACATGACGTCCATGAACCCTGCCGCCAGTGCATCGAACGCGTCCAGAAACCCCGGACCGCCCGGAAGCTCGCGCAATGGCTCCAGCATCTCTCGCCACATCGTCGCGTCGGCATCGGCCAGGGCAACCCGGGCGTCCGACACGGCCTGAATGAGCCGGGCGTTCCCTCGCAGCCTCTGGGCGAGATCCGCCATGGCCTGGTTCCGCCGCGAGGCAAGCATGTCCACCGACTTCAGCAGCCCGACGAACTCGTACGGATCGTCCGGATGCACCGCATCGGCGTAGTACCGGCCGAGTTGCCGGACCCCATGGGCCAGGGGAATGAACTCGTCCCAGTAGATGTCCTTCCACCGTCGCAGTGATTCGGCCCGCTCGAGCAGGGCCGCGGCAAGTTCGGCATCGGTACATGCGGCGAGATCGTGCGACGCCAGTCGTGCGCCTTCCGATTCGAGGGCGGGAATAAGTTCGCCGGCGACGCGGTCCGCGAGCGCAGACAGACGCCGCAGATTCGGCCGCAGCGTCAGGTACCAGCCTCGCTCGTCGTCACCGGCAGGCCGCGACGTCGTGATGGGCCGGGCCTGGAGCACCACCGTGTCTGGCGATCGACCGGTCCATTCGACGTCGGGCGGCCACGCGAACAGCGTCTCGATGCGGCTGAGCACACCGAGCAGGTTTGCCAGATCCTGCGCGCCGAGAAGCGGTCCGCCGTCGTCCGACCCGCGGCGCCCGGGCCGCCACTCGATCAACTCGCCTGAGCTTCGCGTCAGGGTCCAGCGATCCGGGTCCACCGAACCGTCAACGAGCAGCGCGCACGGGCCCGGCACAGCTTCGATCATGGCGCGGTCGGCGTCCGGGCAGCGCGGATCGCGGTTGAACGCCACGCCTGAACACTCCGCCAGTTCCACAGCCTGGACGAGTACCGCCATCCGGCTCCGGTGCGGGTCGAGCGACAGCTCGCGTCGATAGAGGAGCGCAGCATCCGACCACAGCGAGGCCCAGACCGCCCGCACCGCATCGAGGACGGCGCGATCTCCCTCCACCCCGACGATGGACTCGTGGAGCCCGGCAAAGGACAACTGCTGCGAGTCCTCCCCGGGTGCCGACGAGCGAACGGCCACGGCGCCATCGCCGATGTGGTCCGCAAGGGCTCGGCGGATCTGCCCGGCGATGGCATCCGGAATCCCGGCTCGCAGGAAGGCGGCTCGGATCCGCAGCGCGGCGTCCCAGAGTTCCTCCCACCGCATGGCGTCCAGGGGCTTGCGGCCCAGTTCCATCGCGATGTGCCCGCTCAGGCTGGCCTCGGCGACGAACTGCTCGTACGCCCTCGTCGTGATGCAGAATCCTCGGGGAACCCTGAATCCCGCCTGGATGAGTGAGCCGAGCCGGGCCGCCTTGCCGCCAACCAGCCTGTCTCCCGCACCGGCGGCCCCGACCAGGGGAACTATGCACGACTCTTGGGAACCCACTGCCAGACCTCTTGAAAGCGGGTGACGTACAAGTA
>NZ_JBAVEF010000014.1:0-1597 GCF_049587615.1 Sulfuricurvum sp. | reverse complement strand
TCTAGATGGAGATGGAACCGGTGGCGAGGCCGTAGACGCCGTAGACGGCCGCGGCGACGATGACGCCGAAGAGGATCCAGTCGGACGTCTTGTCGAAGACGGGCTTGCCCTGCTCGCGCCGCGCGATGTAATACAGCACGGTGCCGGGGGCGAACAAGATGGCCGCGAGCAGGATGTACTTGAGCCCGCCGGCGTAGATCATGAACAGCGTGTAGGCGACGGCGATCCCGGCCAGGACCAGGTCGCGCTTGCGCTCCTCGGGCCTCACCGCGTAGGTCTCGCCGCGCTTGGCGATCATGAGCCCGTAGGCGGCGACGAGGAAGTACGGAATCAGCGTCGTTGCGCTGGTCAGGTTGAGCATCAGCGAGAAGGCGTCGCGCGACCAGTAGGTCGTGATCACGATGATCTGGATGATGATGCTGGTCACCCACATTGCCACCACTGGCACGCCGTTGGCGTTGGTCTTCGCGAAGGCCTTGGGCATGTCCTTCGACTTGCCGGCGGCGAACATCACCTCGGCGCAGATCAGCGCCCAGGCCAGGTAGGCGCCGAGCACCGACACCAGCAGGCCGACGCTGACGAACACCGCGCCCCAGGGCCCGACCACGCTCTCCAGTACGCCGGCCATCGACGGCTGGCGCATCCCGGCGATCTCGGCGCGCTGCAGCGCCGCGTAAGGCAGCAGCGTGACCAGCACCATGAGGCAGGTGACGCCGATGAAGCCGACGATGGTGGCCCAGCCAACGTCCTTGCGCTCCTTGGCGTAGCGCGAGTACACGCTCGCGCCCTCGATGCCGATGAACACGAACACGGTCACCAGCATCGTCGCCCTCACCTGCTCGAACAGGCCCGCCGTCAGGTCGCCGCCGTACAGGTTGAAGCGGAACAGGTCCATCTTGAAGGCGAAGAACAGGAGCACGATGAAGACCAGGATCGGGATCACCTTGGCCACCGTGACGATGCTGTTGATGAACGCGGCCTGCTGGACGCCGCGCAGGATCAGGAAGTGGAACAGCCAGATGCCGACCGACGCGACGATGATCGCCACCGCCGTGTTGCCGTCGCCGAATACCGGGAACCAGGCGCCCAGCGTCGACTTGATCAGCACCCAGTACGAGACGTTGCCGATGCAACTGCCGATCCAGTAGCCGAAGGCCGACAGGAAGCCAGGGTAGTCGCCGAAGCCTTCGCGCGCATACGCGTACACGCCGGCGTCGATATCGGGCCGGCGTTCGGCCAGCGCCTGGAACACGCGCGCCAGCATGTACATGCCGGTGCCCGCGATGATCCAGGCGATGACCGCACCCATCGGCCCGGTGGCGTTGGCGAACGTGCGCGGCAGCGAGAAGATGCCCGCGCCGACCATCCCTCCGACCACCATCGCGGTCAGTGCCATCCGCGACATCTTCTGTTCCGAGGTCATCGTGTCTCCATGGTTGTCAGTTCGTCCTGGGCTCACCGCGTGCAGCGCGCGAACCTAACACCTCAAATGCGATCCGGTCATACCCACGTTGTCATCGAGTCGAAACCACTATGGCTACAAATCCAGGCGCAGCGTGATCCAGATTTCGGTCGAGCTGTAGTTGTTGGCGAGGAT
>NZ_JBAVEF010000013.1:0-231573 GCF_049587615.1 Sulfuricurvum sp. | reverse complement strand
GCTCGATTTGTGCCAGGGTTGTTTTGGATACTTTCGCACCCAAACGGTTAAAGACATCGGCAACCGATCTCGGTCCGCCCACTTCGACTTTATAACTGGCCAACGCTTCGAGTTTCGATTCGAGGACCGTACTGACCCGTTTGATGATCGCCGGAGTGATATCCCCCAGTTTTGCCATACGCATGGCCACTTCGGCCCGCAAATCATCCGGAAAAATATAGAGGGTTTCGGCAGCCGAAGAGGGGTCCATATGGGCCAAGATCAAGGCTATCGTCTGAGGGTGCTCATTGATAATAAAATCGGCGAGCTGCTGAGGTTTTATTTTGGACAAAAAGGCAAAATTTTGGGAACTCTGCATGCTTTTACTTAAACGTTCAAGCACTTTTTTTGCTTCATCCGGTCCGAGTGCTTTGTATAAAATTTCCCGTGCATACTCCAAACCGCCGGTGTTCAGATATTGATTCGACTGAATGATGGCGTAAAACTCTTCCAGTACCGCCGCGCCGATGTTTTTTTCGATGGAACGGTTACTGGCAATGTGTTTTGAAATTTCGGTAATGGCCTGAATACTCATTTTAGAGAAAAGGATTGCCGTTGCATCTTCACCCAATTGGGCTAAAAGAATGGCAATCTTTTGGGTCATGCTCATTTCATCGAAAGCGTTTTGTTGAGACGGGGATAGATTCATGGATATCTTTCGTGCTTCAATAATTTGTACGAACAGTGTGCAATGTACTTTAATAGAGTAATAGTACCGTACTTTTGATCTCTTTTTTAGGTATTGTTTTAATTGGCTGCTCCTATTACGAGCTTTTTAAGTACAGCTCCCCTTTCTTACTTGCTTTGACGGGAAAGCTGATTGTATATTCCGGTACCGATAATCAGTAACGTGACGCCAATGATGAGATAAAAGGCATTGATGAGTTTGCTGTAATCATCCAGAACAATCTTGAATACCGCCATGAGCGATTCAATCGAGAGAGCAATAATAATAGAGGTCAGAAATTTACTGAGCGTTTTGTTTTGGAGGTCGTTGCCGTAACTGAATGTTTTAAACAGAACCTCATTTTCAATAAGGGTTTTGGCCAAATCGTAGATAGCAAGTCCGATCGTAATCGAGATAATCGATGTGAATATCTCATGCATAACTACCTCTCCCGAAAAAGGGGAAATGAGCATACGGTAAAAGATATACGCCCCATAAAAGATTAAAAAGACAGAGACGGTGCCCAGCAATAACCCGCCGCTTCCCATGACGAGTCTATTGATTTTTTCAAAAGCGCTGTTGTGTTCGATGAGACGGAGTTCTTCGAGGAGTTTGAGCATATCAAAATCGGCGACAAGATAACGGTCATTCTCTTGCTTTACCGCGGTTAAGGTAGGTAATCCCGTAATATGATGGAGATAGGGGTTACTGATGTGGATCGCCTCCTCTGAAAAGCTGACCCATTTGAAATAAAAAGATTTATCTGCACCATGGCGATCTTCATCGATGTAGTTTCTTCCAAAACTGGGAGAAGATTGGACAAATGCTTCATTGACGGCATAGATAACTTCAGCCGCTTTTTCAGATTCGAAAAACCGTCGCATATCCTGAGAGTCGAGTGAAAGGGGGTGAAATTTTTCCATCGTCGTACGGAGATAAAATTGGACGCTGTTTTTGTGTTCGGTATAGATGCTGATGATCCGTTTCATGAAAACTCTCCTTCAGTGAATTTTCAATTCATGTTGTAACACTCATCGGATTAAGAGGACGATTCGATATAAAGGTAGGAAAGAAATTTAAGATTAAGGTAGGAATATAACAGTGTTGAACTTGATTGTTGAATAGGTGGGAGTTGTGTAAGTTATGATGGCGGGCCACCAAGGATTTGAACCTTGGGAGGTGTTACCCTCGCCGGTTTTCAAGACCGGTGCAATCGACCACTCTGCCAGTGACCCGTAGTAAAATGAAACTATTTTTTTCTCTATGGAGGCGGCACCCGGATTCGAACCGGGGATCAGAGCTTTGCAGGCTCATGCCTTACCGCTTGGCTATGCCGCCACCTGTGGTGCCCGGAGCCGGACTTGAACCGGCACAGTGTTACCACCGAGGGATTTTAAGTCCCTTGCGTCTACCGATTTCGCCATCCGGGCATCTCGTAGAAAAAAATACCTCAGGTCAAACATCAAAAATTCAATGTTTCAACTGAGATGACTGGAGCGGGAAACGAGGTTCGAACTCGCGACCCCAACCTTGGCAAGGTTGTGCTCTACCACTGAGCTATTCCCGCATTGTTTTTGTGGACTGGAAGTATAGCAAAAAAAATAGTGGGTGTAAAGAGTTTTATTGATTTTTTTGCGTATAATTGTCAAAACAAATGAAAGAGCGCAAGCGTTCATGGGCTTTCTGCAAGAGAAAAACTCAGCGTTAGCGTAGGTATAGGGATGTGTTCCTATACCGTTTTATATTAATTAAAAAAAGGAATCTTATGCGCAGCGATACCATTAAACGGGGATTTGACAAGACTCCCCACCGCAGTTTGCTCCGGGCAACCGGACTGAAAGACGAAGATTTTAATAAACCTTTTATCGGAGTGGCCAACTCTCATATCGATATTATTCCGGGGCATTTTTTCCTCCAAGAGTACGGCCGTATCGTCAAAGAGGCGATTCGCGAAGCAGGGGGAGTACCGTTCGAGTTTAATACGATCGGTGTCGATGACGGGATTGCTATGGGGCATGACGGTATGCTTTATTCCTTACCGAGCCGTGAGTTGATCGCGGACAGTATCGAAACGGTCATGAACGCTCATAAACTCGATGGTTTGATCTGTATTCCTAACTGTGACAAGATCGTTCCGGGTATGCTCATGGGGGCATTGCGTGTTAACGTTCCGACGATTTTTGTCTCCGGCGGGCCGATGAAGGCGGGGCATAAAAAAGACGGTACTCCGATCGACCTCGCAACGGCATTTGAAGCGGTTGGAAAACATGCCGACGGGAAAATGTCGGATGAAGAGCTTTATGAGATCGAGTGTGAAGCGTGTCCGAGTGGCGGAAGCTGTTCGGGTATGTTTACCGCTAACTCGATGAATACCCTCTGTGAGGCGATGGGGGTTGCATTGCCGGGCAACGGTACGGTTCTGGCGATGACGCCGGAGCGTATCGAAATGGTGAAAACCGCCGCTAAACGGATCGTTGAGATGGTGAAAGACGAAAATGCCGAAAAATGGAATATGCGCAATATTCTGAATGATAAAGCGATTCACAATGCGTTTGTTATCGATATGGCAATGGGGGGAAGTTCCAATACGGTCCTTCATTTATTAAGTATTGCAAAAGAGGCAGAGGTGGATTTTGATATTACGAAAATCAATGAAATCTCTGAAAAAGTAGCCCATATCGCGAAAATCTCTCCGTCACTCTCGACCGTACACATGGACGACATCAACCGTGCGGGGGGTGTTAATGCGGTTATGAAAGAGGTAAGCCGCCGCGGCGGAATCCTCCATACCGATGCAATGACGGTAACGGGTGAGACTCTCGGTGAGCGGATCAAAGATGCGGTGATCAAGGATCCGAACATCATCCATACCAACGAAAATGCCTATTCTCCGGTCGGAGGTTTATCGATCCTTTTCGGAAATCTCGCCGAAGAGGGTGCGGTAGTCAAAACGGCGGGGATCACTCCGAACATGCGCAAATTCAAAGGTTCAGCCGTCTGCTTTAACTCTCAACAAGAGGCGATTGCGGGGATCGTAGGGCATAAGGTCAAAGCGGGCGACGTCGTTGTTATCCGCTACGAAGGGCCGAAAGGGGGCCCTGGGATGCAGGAGATGCTCGCCCCTACGGCCCTCATTATGGGGATGGGACTAGGAGAGAGCGTTGCCCTCATCACGGATGGACGATTTAGCGGTGCGACCCGCGGAGCCTCTATCGGTCACGTCAGCCCTGAAGCGGCAGAGGGGGGATTGATCGCTCTTATTGAAGACGGTGATGAGATCGAACTGGATGTGGATACCCATCTGTTGCAGCTTAATGTGGGGTATGAAGTGCTCGAACAGCGACGTCTTCACTGGAAACCGGTCAAAAAAGAGATTACGTCCAAATGGCTCAAACGCTACAGCCTTCTCGTCTCCAATGCTTCGAATGGAGCGGCGTTAAAAACAGAGTTATAAAAACTCATTTACCGGAGGGTTGAAACTCCGGTACGATCTTTTGCAATCCTTCCGTTACGTTCTCACTCATCATTAATTTTTCAATATTTTTTTTCAGTTCTTCAATCGGATAGAGGGTTGGACGGGCAATCATGATCGATTCAAACGCCGTTTTTTGTTCACTTTCATTAATGAGAAGTTCTTCATAGAGCTTTTCACCGGGGCGTAGACCGACACTGACGATTTCGATCGGTTGGATTGCGTAGAGACGGATCATTGTTTGTGCCAAATCTACGATCTTTACAGGTTCGCCCATATCGAGGATGAAGAGCTCTCCTCCCCGGGCAATAGCGGCGGCTTGGAGGACGAGCTGGCACGCTTCGCCGATCAGCATAAAATAACGGGTCACTTCCGGATGGGTGATCGTGAGCGGTCCCCCTGATTCGATTTGCGATTTGAATTTTGGGATAACACTGCCGCTGGAACCCAATACGTTTCCGAAACGGACCGAGACGATTTCACTGTTTCGGGGATCGATGTTTTGGGCATAGAGTTCAACAACCCGTTTGGTGGCCCCCATGATGTTGGTCGGACGGACCGCTTTGTCTGTCGAGATGATGACGATTTTGGCAACATCATGCGCAATGGAGCTGTCGATAACGTTACGGCTGCCGATAATGTTGTTCATAACGGCGGTATGGGGATTGGTTTCGCACAGGGGAACGTGTTTGTAGGCGGCGGCATGGATGACGATATCGGGGTGAGAATCGCCGATGAGGCGATCGAGGGTTTCATAATCGATGATGTTGCACAGGGTAAGGAGGGCTGAGGGGAGTTTTTCCCCGATTTGGTAGAGATTGTATTCGCTGTGATCGATTAAAATCAGCTTTGAGGCGTTAAATCGGTGGCATTGGAGGGCTATTTCAGACCCGATACTTCCCCCCGCACCGGTAATTAAAACGGTTTTCCCCCGTATAAACTCTCCGATCGTTTGGGTATCAAGATCTTTGGGATGACGGGCGAGAAGCTCTTCGATCGAGAGTTCTTCGATTTTATTGATTCTCTCATCCAATAAATGGGCACGTTTGATCTCACGAATCCCTGTATCGCTCAGGTGTTGATAGGCTTCGCGAAGGTACTCATTGGGGAGTGATCCGTCGATAATGGCGGCACGGATATTTTTGGATTTGACCAAATCTGCGATCTCCGCCATCCCCGATATTTTGATATTGTTGAGATACGAGCCGATCATGTTATGATTTTTTTCTTGTGCCGCAATAATACCGACAGGAAAATATTCATGGGAACCGTCAAGGGCGCTTTTAATAAGGTTGACGCTATTGGGAGAAATACCGATTAGAAGGGTGGCTTTAAGATGGTTATGATGCAGTCCGAATCCGAACAGCAACCGTTTTAACAGACGCAATCCCCCCAAAAAAACAAAAGAGAGAAACAGATCGATAATAATGACACTGCGGGGAAACGGAAAAAAAAGATGGGGAAACGCCGTGTGGATAAGGGCAAGCATCCCATAGGTCAGGGTCAGGGCAAACAAGAGATTTTTAGCCTCTTCGAGACCGTAAAAACGCCAAATGATGGCGTAGTTTTTAAACCGGTGGATAAAAAAGAGTTTTAAAGTGATAAGGGTGAAGGCTACGGTAGAAAACGGTTCTAAAAATTCGGAAGGAATCTCAAAATTAAAACGAAGCAGATAGGCAGCGTAGAGGGTAAAGAGTGATAAAACAATGTCGAAAAAGAGAAAAAACGCTATTCGCTTTGGATTGGTCGGATCGAGCCATCGATTCATCGCAGAGCCTTTTTCAGCAACGCGCAGACTCTTTCCACATCGTTTCGGGACATTTGTGTTCCGCTCGGAAGGCATACCCCTTTTTCAAAGAGGGCCTGAGAGGTGCCGTTTTGTACCCGTATGGCCTCTTTAAAGAGGGGCTGCAGATGCATGGGCTTCCAGAGCGGGCGGCTTTCGATATTTTCCTCTTCGAGGAGGAGTCGAACACGGGTTGGATCCGAATGTTCGAAAGTGAGAGCGCTCAGCCATCGATTCCCCTGCGTATTCGGAAGTTCGGGCATAAAGGTGATTTCGCGGATATCGGCTAAACTCTCGCGGTACCATTTGAAAATTTGCTGCCGTTTTTGGATGCGTTCGGTTAAGACTTCCATCTGGGCTACTCCGATGGCGGCAAGAATATTGCTCATGCGGTAATTGTAGCCGTAATCGGTATGCTCGTAATGGGGTGCATCGTCGCGTGCCTGGGTAGAGTAGAAACGGGCTTTGTCGATCAACTCTTGGTTGGGCGATACCAGCATTCCACCCCCCGAGGTGGTGAGGATCTTATTTCCGTTAAAACTGTAGACTCCAAAGGTTCCGAAGGTTCCGGTTTGCTTACCGTGATAGAGAGCACCGAGACTTTCAGCCGCATCTTCGATCAGTGCGATGCCGTGAAGGTCGCACAGGGCGATAATTTTTTCCAAATCGGCACATTGCCCGTAAAGGTGGGTCAGAATAAGGGCTTTCGGCTTTTTGGGGGATGCGTTGATTGCCTCTTCGATAAGCAAAGGGTTGAGATTCCAGCTCACGGTGTCACTGTCAATAAATACGGGAATGGCATTTTGGTAAAGGATGGGAGCGATGGAACCGATAAAAGTAAACGTCGATGCCAATACCACGTCACCCGCTCCGACACCGAGAACCCTCAGGGCGAGATGGAGTGCTGCTGTCGCTGAGGAGAGGGCGAGGGAATGGGGTACGCGTGTATAATCTCGGATGCTTTGCTCGAAACGATCCACCATAGGCCCCAAAGGGGCAATGTAGTTGCTTTCAAACGCTTGGGAAATGTATTCCTGCTCACGCCCGCTCATATGCGGCGGCGAGAGGAAAAGACGCGGGTTTTGCATGGTGTCATACTTTCAGTTTATAGACTTTGCTCATCGGATCAAGAATGACGGGTTCGAATAATTTCGGATCGTAACGATCAAAGACAAACATTTGAATGTATGCGGAGTTCAGATAAAAATCATCCAGAATCAAAAAGCGGCCATAACTTGCCATGAAAATGACATTGAGGCCGTCCGAAGCAAATTGCTGTTCATTGACTTGCAGTTTTTGAGTCGAATCGTAGCCCACTTGGTAAAAGCTTTTGATGGTTGCCTCTTGATTGCCGAGTTTGAGAATATTTTTATCTTTGATGATCGAGATACCGTTGCCGAGTTCAACCGTTTTATCGGTCTCTTGAATCTGTTGGGTTGCGTAAAAAAACGGCTGTTGCAGCGCGTTATCGGGATTTTTGAGATCGAGATAGCTAAAGAGGGTCACCGTAGGGAGAATGTCCATCATCCGCAGCGGCAGATACAGATAGACATCACGCGTCGCTTTCGGAAGAGATTCGGGATGAAGCTGAGCAGTCACCATGAGATCATCGACGCTTTGGGCTTGATAGCTTTTGAGCATTTCGGCAATAAGGGCACTTTTGTTACTTTCATACCCTTTTTCGGTATATTCGACACTCAAACGGGCCATAAAAGCAGCATTCTGCTGCGGTTGCGTGAGGATGTAACTGGCGGGATAGTTGACATCACCGCTGTGTTTTCCCCCATCGACGAGGGTTTTTACGTTGCTGTAATAACGGAGTGGATACCCGTAATCCCACCATCCGATGACATAGTCCTCTTCTTTGGAAAGTTCGCCGAGGTGTGTGAGCGTTGCCACCTCCTTGGTCGTCAATACGGTCGGGGTCATGTACTCTTTGATATGGAGATAGTTCGGATAAAGGGCAGCGGTTGTGAAAAAGAGCAATGCAACGGCACGGAGCCACCCTTTTTCGATCGGTCGGGTAATGAGCAGTAAAAAATATCCAAATCCGATGGCCATCGGGGCTACGGCATAGATGGTAAAGCGCAAGCCCGCAGACATCGCGATAAATCCGAGTCCTACCAGAGGAAGGGTAATTAAAAGGGGACGATAGGCGATAATCGCGAG
The DNA here is from genome assembly GCF_049587615.1 of Sulfuricurvum sp. GTDB lineage: Bacteria > Campylobacterota > Campylobacteria > Campylobacterales > Sulfurimonadaceae > Sulfuricurvum. The sequence continues at coordinate 223,440 of NZ_JBAVEF010000013.1, read as the reverse complement.
GAGATAGCCGATGAATCCTATCGCAAACGTGACGGTATGTCCGCTGATCCGTTCGGCAAAAACCGTAAAGGGGATATTTCCCGCTTCCCGGACCGTTTGGGCGACGTTGTAAAAATGGAGTCCCCCCTCTTCGCTGGAGAGGCTTTCACGGAAAAGGTAGCTTTTGAGTTGTGCCCAGATAGGATCGACTCCCCCTGTGGCAAAATAAAGGGTCACAATCGCCCCGAACAGAGGCCAAAACCATTTTTGATCGAGTTTCGGCTGAAAGTGGAAAAAAGCGAATACGGCTATTGCCGCGGTAATGTTGATCCAAATCGGGAGTGATAAAATACCGATAATAATAAACAAAGCTATTTTATAAAAATAATGATTTTTACGTTCAAAGAGGAGGGCATAGGCTAAAGTGGTGAGCAAAAGAGCGGTATTGAGCGAATAACTCTGAGGATACCACCATTGATTCAATGCAAAAGAAAGGGTAATTGGGATGAGAAAACGGTTGCGCTGATGGGTGATCGCCAGGATAACAAAATAAATGGCGAAGAGAGGAAGCACGACGGTGAGCATATCGGTATCGTAGTACCCCGTCATGGTACGATTGTAATAGCTATTGGCAACCCCGGCGATAAGGGCACCTATAAATCCGATGCGGGTTTGACCGAGCGTATGGCCGATTAAAATAATCGGGATGACAATAAGCGAACCGATAAACGAAGGCATATAAAGGATGAGTGTTTCAAAACTGACCGGGATAATTTTAGAGAGCCACGCGGTGAGCAGTGAAATCGGCTCGTTCACGGGAGAAAGGTCGTTAGGCTGATGTGCACCGTTGAGTATATCCCGTGCCCCCTCGGCAAAAAAGTAGCCGTCATTCGTGTTGATCATCAGCTCATTGTTCCAATGAAACTGCTCCACCCCTTGTAATTCGGCTACCCAGACATAGCGCATTGAGAGAGAGAAGAGATAGGCGATAATCAGAAAAATAAAAAGTATTTTGAGGTTGGTCGTGTCTGATTTAAGTTGAAGAAATTTCATGGATAGTATGACTGCCTTCTTTATGTATTTGTGTTGTCAAAAAACGGATTTAAGTGTATCCAATCCAACCTCTAAAAACACTTTTAAGAGGTTTTAAGAACGGATGATATTCGCGGGTACCCCTACGGCGGTGCAGTTGTCCGGCAAATTGTCGATCACCACGGCACCGGCTCCGACGATGGTATTCTGGCCAACCGTAATATTTTGAAGGATAACGGAGCCTATTCCGATATGGGTAAAGTCTCCTACGCTAACCCCTCCGGCGAGGGATGCATTGGGTGAAATATGGGAATACGCGCCCAGGATACAGTCGTGTTCGATAATCGCTCCGGAATTAACGATGGTCCCTCTGGAAATCATCGCATTGGCATTAACGACGCACAGGGGCATGACAAGGCTTCCTATCCCGATCGTTGCTGAGGGGGAAATAATTGCCGAGGGATGGATAAGCGGAGGAAGGGTATGCCCTGCGAGGATGATTTTGTCCGCTATGCGTGAACGGGTACGATTGTCTCCTATCCCCAATGCAATCGCACCGTCGGTATGCAATCGCTCAAACGTCTCCCAGTTGGGAACATCGTTGGTATCCGCGTCATCAATCCAGCCTGCAATCGTGTATCCGCAGGCTAAAGCGACATCCGCAACGACACGGCCGTGTCCGCTCATCCCGTAAATGTAAATCTCTTTAGTTGGTTCCATTGAATTTTTCCATCGTCACATTTCCCTCTTGGGATATCCCCTCTTTTTTAAAGACCTTCAGGATCGTCAAAAAAATGATTTTGAGATCAAACCAAAACGAAATCTTCCGGGTATATTCGACATCATACCGAAATTTCTTTTCCCAGCTTATTGCATTGCGTCCGTTGATCTGTGCCCATCCGGTGATACCGGGCTTGACGTTGTGACGCTGTTTTTGTTCGTCATTATACAATTCCACATAGTCGACCAATAAAGGTCTCGGTCCCACAAAACTCATCTCGCCCCGTAGGACGTTCCACAGCTGAGGAAGCTCGTCGAGGCTCAGACTCCGCACGATTTTGCCGACCCCTTTAAGACGCGCAGCATCGCTGAGAAGTTCGCCGCTGCTGTCTCTGTCATCACTCATGCTCCGAAATTTATAGATGGTGAATATCTTTCCCTGCAGTCCGGGGCGTTTTTGGGCAAATATGACAGGGGTTCCGAGGGTAAGGGCAATGAGTATGGCCGTGAGGAGTATTAGCGGTGACAAGAAAATCAGGAGCAAGAGTGCCGCGAGCCGGTCGATGAGAGGTTTGATGAGGTTAACGTACACGGCGTAATCCATACACTTCAAGATGTTGATCGACAATGGTAGCCACATCGAACTCCCGAATCGCTTTTTCTCTCCCGGCACGTCCCATTTGTTCCCGTAAGATCGGATTGAGTATCAGTTTCTCAATCGCTTCCGCGAGCGCGGCCGCATTTTTCGGCGGAACCAAAAAACCGTTAACCCCGTCCTCTACTGTCTCACGGCATCCGACTGCATCGGTGGTGACGATCGGCAGACCCATACTCATTGCTTCCATCGAGGTACGCGGCAGCCCTTCACGATAGCTGGGGAGGACAAAAACGCTGCTTTGAGAAATAATATGCCGAATATTATCTTGCTGTCCTAGATAATGGAGGTGAGGTTGGTTTTTCATAAATTCTTCGGTGACGCTAAAAAGGTTCCCCCCGTCGGGTGAACCGACAAATTGAAATGTAACCTCCGGATATTTTTCGCCGAGGATCGCCGTCGCATCGATAAACTCATGAACCCCTTTATGCTTTATCGCCCGGGCGATCATCGTGACGCGGATCCATTCATCCTCTTTGGGTAAGGGCTTCCATTCATCGGTGTCGATTCCCACCCCTTTGATGATAAATACTTTTGCGGGGTCAACAATTTTTTTGGAGATCAGATAGGCCGGATCATCCTGATTGACGAACATCACCGTATCGGAGAGGTGAAAAATTCGGGCGTAGAGGAATTCGATGATTCCCCTGACGATACGGCTTTTGAGATCCTCTTCGAGATAAAAACTTCCCAACCCTTCGACGAGGTTGATGATGCGGGGGACTTTTGCCGATTTTCCCGCAATCGTTCCGTAAATATTGGGCTTGGCGGTAAAGGTGTGCAGGATATCGAGACCCAGCGGTTTAATGGCCTTGTAGATATTGTGAATGGCACCTAACTCTTTAAAGGGGTTGAGGCTGGACCGGCTAATGGTATAAGGGACGTGGCGTATGCCGTGCTCGGCAAAGGAGTTGCTTACTTCTCCATTTGGGCAAATGGCATATACGGTGTGCCCCTGCCGTACGAGCTCTAGCATGATGGGGAGGCGAAAAAGCCAGAGGTTGAGATCGAGATGAGAAAGGAAACCAAAAATCATTTTTGCTTCTCTCTTGAACACACTAGCAATACCACGAATTTTACAATATCTTTGAAGTCACTCCATGATAAAAAACGGTGGCGGAGAAGATGAATGGCTCTCAAAAATCTATTTTGCTTTAAAATGGCACCAAATACCTCTAGGATACCTATTTGCTTATGTGTCAGGATTGTTTGGTACCGGTCTAAAAAACTTTTGCTTTGAAGGATCGCGTTCTTCAGTATCGCACAATACGTGAGCCCTTTTTTTAACAGGGGAAAAAGCTTTGTCCCTTTGGGCCCGGATACATTTTTCTCATGCTGGCGATAAAGAAGGGTCGGTTGTGTCAGTAACGTGATTTTTCCTAAATAGAGTGCGACCAATGCTGTCCACCAATCATGCATAACGGCTTCTTTTGGAAAAGGAAGGGCTTGATCGATCAATGCCCGGTTAAAGATCATCGTATTTCCCGTGGCGTTATTTTGAAGCAATGCTTTGGTGTAATCGCATGGGAGATGCGGATTGATCTTTTGGTATTCCCAAAACGAATCGTGTATTTTGATTCCCTCCGCATTGCAAACGGATAAATTCGTATACACAAGAAGCGGTATGGGGGAGGGATAGCGTTGCTCCATCTGATGCAAAGCCTGTAAGCTTTTTTCGATTTTGTCAGGAAACCAAATATCATCCTGATCGCAAAACATTACGTAGGGTGCATTCGAATGTTCCATCAGCCGTTCAAAATTATGAGTTACACCGAGATTCTTATCCGTATCATCGATTACGACGATTTTATCGGGATAGCGCTGAAAGAAGTCCGTGATAATCTGTCGTGTTGCGTCGGTTGAACCGTCATCCCGAATTAACAGTCTCCACTCGTCAAACGTTTGTGCGAGGATCGAGTTGATCTGTTCGGCTAAGAAGTTTTCGCCGTTATACGTCGCGAGGAGGATGTCAATCATCATGATAACGGCCTTTTTACCTAAAGATACTAAACACTATTTTGTAGTAGATAAGTTTGAGAATATTGATTGGAAAGTCCAGAGCTTTGAGCATATGCCAAACTTTTTGATTATTGCCAATCGTTTGTGAAACTTGAAAAAGCTTTTGGATGAAAAATGTGGTGTCGTTTTTGTGAAAACCTATTTGATTATTGCCGTGCTGGCGATAAAGAATCGTCGGAATATCAATAGAGACAATAAGTCCTTTTTTGATGACGTTCAGCGCAATCCACCAGTCGTGCATGACAACTTCAAGCGGAAAGGGAAGGGATATGGCAAGGCTTTCGCGATTCATGAGTAATGTACAGCCGGTAACAAAGTTGTGAACGGCAACCTGCTCAGGGTATGTATAGAGATGAGGGAAATTTTTTTGTTCATTCCACATAGAAGAGGCCAGTCTTTTTCCGGTCTCATCGATCAGGCAAAGATCGGTATGGACGAGAACCGGAATACCGGGATGGGTTGCCGTAGTCTGCAGCATGTGCTGCATACAAATTTCAATTTTTTGGCTAAGCCAAATGTCATCTTGGTCGGACAATGCAATAAACACCCCTTTGCATTTCGAAATTGCCGTTTCAAAATTTTTAACGGTGCCGAGATTTTTTTTATTTTGAAAAATTTGAATACGGCTGTCAGTACGAGCGTATTCTTCCAAAATAGGCCAAGTGTCATCGGTAGAACAATCATCGCAAATGATGATTTCAAGATTCGTGTAGGTTTGCTTTGCAATGGAGTCGATTTGTTCGCGTAAAAATCTTTCTCCGTTGTAGGTGGCCATTGCGATTGATACAAGACTATTTTCCATAGCGCCCTACAATAAAATGAAATATACCCCGTAATACATTGATTAAACGTAAAATTTTTTGGTCATCATAAATCAATGCAAAAATAATTGCTTTGAATATCTCGAAAATTCGTTTATTGACAAAATCGGGAAAAGCATGCCGATGTGCCTGCCACATATACAAACTGTTTCGTGTGATGTAGTAAAAACGTTGCGGAGAATGGGTTCTGAACGATATCTCTTTGCCGTGTCGTCGAATAATTTTAGGTTCGCCCAGCTCATGATTAAGGAGAATATTTTGAAACTGAAGAATTGAAAAGCCTAATTTTTTTGCTTTAAGACAATAGTCGTGATCAACACCATCAATAAAAAGTTTTTCTTTAAATCCTCCAATTTCTGGATACGTTGAAAGATTAAGAAGATTACCCGATGTCATTACAATAAGTTGAGAAGTGCTTTCACACTGTTGGTTATTGATAGCGTTTAGGCCAACAAAGTCGTGTGAAGGTGAAAAAATAGCAATCTTTTCTTTTGATTTATAGTGTTGAAAACATGCAAGAAAAGCAATAATCATCTCATTGGAAAAGCTGCTGTCTTGATCCATCGTCAAAAGCCATTGATATCCAGCTTCGATTGCTTTTATAGCAGCAAGATTAAGAGCATTGGCAATCCCTTGATTACCATCATTGTCTAAATATTGAATTTTTGCTATTTTTGATAATTTAGTTACGATAGTAGGATCTTTTTGCTCAGAGTTATCTACAACGTAAAGAAGATCGATATGATTGATGTAAGAAAAAATATTTGTCAATACGGATAAATCAGGATTGTATAAAACAACTACTCCACAAATTTTTTTCATCCGATAATATCCAATAAAAAATTTTTTAGATACAGATAGTTTTTATGTGGATAAAGTATTTTGTGGTATTTCAATCCTAAGAAGAATGTTTTTATATGTATTTGATTATCGAGATAGTTGTCAAAATAAAGCATTGCGTCATCAATAATTAAAGAGTGTTCACGGATACAGTCTATGTTCTTAATTGCATGTAGATTTTGTTTTTGCTTTCGATATACTGTTGCTCTATGAAAATCAGTATTTTTCAATCGATTAATAACATTATGATAAATATCTCGTAAGAGTGAGGGCTTGCGATTGGATCCTATACCTGTATTCTGTTCACTATGCTGCCGATATCGAGTTAATGATTTTTTTGTATAACAAATTTTTTTATCTTTTGCAGCACATATTGCTAGCCACCAGTCATGGTAAGCAATGTTTTCAGGAAAAGGTAATGCTGTTTTAAGTAACTCTTTTTTTAGGAGTATTGTACATCCTGTAACCACATTTTTAAAAAGTAAACTTTTGATATCTAGTAAATCTCCACTATCTTTTTTCCATTGTAAACTCAGGACGTTATCTTGATCATCAATGATTGAACAATCGCTGTGGATTAAGGAATTAGGGCCTATTTCACTAATTAGTATTTCCAGTTTGTTTTTTTCCCATATATCGTCTTGATCCGCTAGAGCAATATATTGTCCATTACAAAATGACAGAGCTTTTTCAAAGTTTTTTACAAAACCTATATTCGCCATGTTCAAAAAAAATTTAATACGATCATCTTTTTTGGCATATGTTGATAAAATATCTTGTGTTTTATCTTTCGATGCATCATCGCAAATGATAATTTCAAAATTCTGATGTGTCTGAGCTAATATGGATTCAAGCTGTCTAGGCAAAAATTTTTCACCATTACAGGTAGCCATTGCTATCGAAACGAAATGGTTGCTCATATATTAGTGTCTTTAATACAATGATCAAGTAATGTGTAAATTTTTCCGCACCCCTCTATCGTACTGAGCCGATGTGCAATGACAATCAAGGTTTTAGTCTCACTTATTTTATAGATTTCTTCCATAATCTTTGCTTCGGTATCGGTGTCAAGTGCACTGGTCGCTTCATCCAAAACCAGAATTTCCGGCTCAGAGTAAAGGGCGCGGGCAATGGCGATCCGTTGACGCTGGCCGCCGCTGAGTTTGATTCCGCCATCGCCGACCATGGTATGGAGGCCGTCGTGATCCGTTTCTAAAAAGTCCAGAATATTCGCTTGACGCAGCACGTGTCTAATTTTTTCTTCATCGACTTTACGTCCAAATGCGACGTTTTGGACGACAGTGCCGTCAAAGAGATAGATGGTTTGGGGAATGTAGCCGATTTTACTGCGCCATGCTTTGATGTTGCTTTCATTTAAAGGTACCCCATCGACCGTAATGGTGCCGTGTTTAGGACGGTAGAGGCCGATGATGAGGTCTATAAGGGTCGATTTGCCGCTGCCGCTTTCGCCGATGAAAGCGATTTTCTCCCCTTTGTGAATTGTGAAGTTGATGTCACTCAAGACAGGTTTGGACTCGTCGTATTCGAAGCTGATATGATCAAGCTGTAGGGATTGGTTAAAAAGGATAGGGGTGTCTTGCAGTTTTTCCGCATCATACATTAAATCGTTGTGGATAATATCGAGAGAACTTTTGTAAAAAAGGATTTGATTGTAGCCGCTGAGGATACGGTTGGCAGAGGGCATTAGGCGATATAGTCCCAATATAAACATCGAGATCAGGGGTAAGGCTCCGGAGATATCCGCTTGGTATTTTAAGACGAGATAGATGACCATAAAGATAATAATTCCAAACCCAAGTGCTTCCAAAAAAAGTCTGGGAAAATGGGCAAGGGTCTCATTCCGGATATTAGCTGACGCATAGCCCGAACTGGCGTGGTCGAATTTTTCGAGAACCGATTCGGTATTGGAGGTGAGTTTCATCATTTTGAAATTACCGAGAGAGCTTTGGATGATCTCATAAAACTTCTTTTGGTGTTTTTCGCGCCGGATACCCGATTTTTTGATGGCACGAGAGACGGTTGTGACCAAAAGAACGGCGTTGACGATGAGAATGATACTGATGAGAAGGGTGATTTTCCAGTTAATGATGAGCATGATGGCATAAATGAAAATCACGACAAACATTTCGCTGAGCATGAGCAGCAGACCGGAAATGAGATTGGTCATATTCTGCGCTTCATTGATGATCGCTTTACTAAGATCCGCACTGTTTTTATCGATAAAAGAACGATAGCTCATTCCCAGATAGTTTTCGAAAAGACGGTAGGCGAGGAGATGGTACCGCCCTTTGGAAAACTTTGCCAGAAGGTAAAAATAGCCAAGATTGAGAAGCGAACGTAAAAAGTAAAAGAGCAAAAGAGCAATACCCAGGGCTACGACAAAATCGATCTCGTTTTTAAAATGAAAAAAACGGTAAAGTGATTCGATATAGGGAGTCGAATGGATGGTGGAAAAATCACCGGCGATGGTGATAAAGGGGAGAATGACCCCAACCCCGATCATCTCGACAAGGGAAACGGCAATCGAGATGAAAATTAAAAGTAAAAGGAATTTTTTGTCGTGTCGTGTCAGGATAGAAAAAAGTTTAGTAAAAAAAAGACTCATTTTTCCCCTGTATGATTACAATGTATTTCCGGGTTATGATAGCGTATAATTGCGAAAAAAAAGGTTTGATGTGTGCGGTGTATTCGGGATTATCGGTGATTACTCTCCTCTCAAAGCGCGTGATGCGCTAGAGAGGTTGAGCCATCGTGGACGGGATCATTGCGGTGTGGTAGAACGAGCTGGGTTCTTTCTCGCCCATCAGCGTCTTTCCATAACTGACATCCATAGCAGATCTCATCAGCCGATGCGTCGCGGCACTCTTCTGATCAGCTTTAACGGAGAAATTTATAACCATCATGAAGTGCGAGAACGCTTGTGTATTTCGCACTGGGAAACATCGAGCGATACCGAAATAGTATTGGCCGCGTATGAAAGATGGGGAATCGGGTGTGTGGAATACTTATCCGGGATGTTCGCGTTTGCCCTAATGGATGGGGATAAGCTCTACCTCGTACGGGATCGCTTCGGAAAAAAGCCCCTTTTCTATCATCAGGGGAAAGATATCTTTGTATTTGCTTCGGAGATCAAAGCGATTAAGCCTTTTTTATCCTCAGTTAAAATGAACGAAGAGGCGTTGCACTCCTATCTCTCTTTTTTGGCACCTTCCCCGCCCCATACGTTTTATCAAGGGGTTGAAAAGCTTGAGAGTGGGGAATGGCTCTGCTTTGAGCAGGGTAAAATCACCAAACACCGCTACTATGATCTATTCACTATAGCCTCTTCGGTGATAACAGATTCGATGGATGCATTGCAGCGGATCGAAGCTGAACTTCATCGCTCCATTGCCGTGCGTCTCGATACGGAAGTACCGACTGCGGCTCTTCTCTCCGGGGGGGTGGACAGTGCGATGATTTGTGCGGTTGCTGCACGTCAAGGTAAAAAGCTCCCTGTTTTTACCCTGGGGTATGATGAGTACGGCAGTTATGATGAACGTGTAAATGCCCGCAAAACGGCTGAATATTTAGATCTGAATCATACTGAGGTGGTTATTTCACAAGATGATTTTCATGAATCGCTTGATGCATTACTGACACACATGGATGAACCGCTCAACGATCCTGCGGCATTGCCGCTCTATTTGCTGATGAAAAAAATCGGCTCAGAGGGATACAACGTTGTTTTGAGCGGGGAAGGTTCGGATGAGTTATTTTTAGGATATCGGCAATATTTCGAATATCTTGATATCGAAAAGGCGGCCTCGTTGCATCACAAAAACTGGCTGAAAAAGTATTTTCATGCCCATTTTTCGATGAACCGGGAGTGGGAATGGTACAAGCGGGTTTTTGACGATACGCTGTTGTTTCGGACTTCGGGGGAAAAATTTACCGATTTGCAGCAAAACAGGCTTTTTCGTCGCAATATTCGGGATAACGAATCGTTGCGATTTTTGCAGAGCTACCGTCAATCGTTTGAAGGTGCACATCGTGACCCAAGTTTATGGTACAGCATGATTGATTTGAAACTCTTTGTCGGAGAACATTTTCTGACAAAGCTTGATCGGGTTTCGATGGCCCATACCATCGAAGCGCGGACACCGTTTTTGGATCATCAGTTGGCTGAGACAGTCTTATCGGTTGATCCGGCTCTCCGTATCGGAACGGGGTCAACCAAAACGCTTCTTAAGCAGATTGCCCGCAACTATCTTAGTGATGAAATCATTGATCGTCGTAAAAAAGGATTTGCAAACCCCTATATGGAATGGCTGATTGCTTCTGGGCGCATTGAGCTGATACGGGAAGTGAATGAGAAAACGGGGCTATTTTATCCCGAAGTGATTGAAGAATATTTAGACTTAGCGCGTCGAGGAAAATTTAAACAACATGTGTGGGGACTTTACGTCCTCAGCCATTGGATAAAGCGGGAGTTGTTGTGATATGTCGTCATACCAGGGCGTAAAGCGTTAAAAAAAAACGATAACTGCTTATCATTTTTAGATTGGATCAATGTATGTAACACCGATGTCACTGAAACCAGCTAGATTCCCGTCTTCACGGGAATGACGGAGAGTAGAATTATTTTTTCTCCATCAACAATGCCAGTTCCAATGTTCCGCTCACATAGTTGGCAAAAAAGCTCATTATCCCTTCATCTTTTTCATTAAAATCGCCATTGTATTTGTTCAGCATCTGAATGACCCCGATAACCTCCTGACGGGAGTTGAAAATAGGAACGGCGAGAATATTGCGGGTGACAAAGCCGCTTTTTTCATCGATTTTAGCTAAAAAACGGCCATCTTCATACGGATGATTGACTAACTGGGTCGTTTTCGAACGTACGGTTTCCCCAACAATCCCCGAATCGATTCCGATGGCGATACGCCCAATCCCATCACTCAATTTTGTCCAGAGCATACCTCCGTTTTGATCTACAATGAAGATAGAACACCGCTCCGCATTGACAATTGCTTTAGCCTCTTCGGAGATACTGGGCAAAGCCTCTTCAATATGTTCGAGGGCACTGAGCCGTTTGCCGAAATCGGCAATCCGTTTATAGATTTCCAAACTCATTCTTCCTCCTTGTTCAGAAGCGAAGCTTCATCATCGAAAAGCATGGCAAGTTCGAGATAGCCGCTGATATAGTGTGCAAAAAAAATCATAAATCTGACATCCTCCCGTGAAAAACCTCCGGGTTTGTTGAGGAGTTGAAATACACCGATCACATTGCGTGATGAGTTAAAAACCGGGATAGAAGCGATATTTTCAGTAACGAACCCCGTCTTTTGATCGATGGTGTGCAAAAATCGAGGGTCGTCATACGGATCATTCACCAAAATAGGTTTGGCCTCTTTGAGTGTATGCCCTACGATGCCGTCGTCTTGATGGACCATGAGTTTCTCTACCCCGTCAGCCAACGTTGTCCAGAGCATTTTAAGTTTTGGGTTGTAGATAAAAATAGAGCACCGTTCGGCACCGCTAACCTGTTTAGCGTATTCCGATATCATGGGAAGCCCCTCGGAGAGGGTCGGACGTTTCAACAAAGAGCGTCCGAATTCGGACAATGCGGCGTACGAAGTGGTAGATATCATTCAATTACCTCTTGGGTGAGTTCACGAAAACGTAAATCGTATCCATTTAAAGCTAAAAAGTAAATCAACATAGAGGAAAAATGGGGAAGAAGAAATCTCCCGCACAGGGGAGAGGAAGGATGAAACTTAGAGGTTGTTCTCTTTTTTGTATTCGATAACCATGGCATATGCTTCGTCTTTAAGCAATAATTTCTCTTTTTTGAGTTTTTCAAGCTCAAGATCACTCAACGGAATTTCGCCGTTTTCAGCTTTGGTAATTTGGTTGTCAAGATCGTTGTGACGATCAAAAATTTTCAAAAAGTGGGCATTTGCCGCATCATTTTGTTTCATATGGGTGATTACATCGCGGTATTCGTGCAACATTAAGTGTCCTTGCGTGGAAATTTATCGCAATTGTACCACTAGTTAATTTAAAATCCGCGGAAGGGTTATCCCCTCTTGTCCCTGATACTTACCGCTTTTATCTTTATAACTGGTTTCACACATCTCATCTCCTTGTAAAAAGAGGACTTGCGCTATCCCTTCATTGGCATAAATTTTTGCCGGAAGAGGGGTAGTATTGGAGATTTCGATCGTAATATGACCCTCGAATTCAGGTTCAAAAGGGGTGACGTTCACAATAATGCCGCAGCGGGCATAGGTTGATTTACCCAAACAGATAGCGAGGACGTCACGAGGAATTTTAAAATATTCGACGGTTCGTGCCAAAGCAAAAGAGTTTGGCGGGACGATACAGACATCTCCAACGAAATCAACGACATTCATATCATCGAAGTGTTTCGGATCGACAACTGTGGAGTTTAAATTGGTGAAAATTTTAAATTCATTCGTCACGCGGATATCGTAACCGTATGAACTAAGGCCATAACTGACGACGCCAACCCCCACCTGATCCTCACAAAATGGGGAAATCATCCCCTCCTTTAATGCCATTTCTCGAATCCATCCGTCGCTTTTGAGACCCATCTTCATATCCGTTGTTAATTTTATTTGTGGTAGTATAACACATCTATTAACCTACTTTTAGGAGCATTTTCCGATGGATATGAAACAAATCAAAGCACTTTTGCAAGAGTTTGACGCAAGTACTCTTTCAAAATTAAAAATTACTCAAGATGCTTTTTCGATTGAACTTGAAAAAAATATCGGTGTCGTGAGCGCACCGGTAATGGCAGCTCCGATTGCGGTAGCAGCAGCTTCGGTTGCACAACCGGCTGCGGTAGAAACTGCAGTTCCTGCGGTGGCAGTTCAGACCGGTGATATGATCGTTTCTCCGATGGTCGGGACATTTTATTCTGCCCCTTCTCCTGATTCGGCTCCATTTGTAAAAGTGGGTGACCGTGTTAAGAAAGGGCAGGTGATTGCTGTTTTGGAAGCGATGAAAATTATGAATGAGCTTGAAGCAGAATTTGATTGTGAAATACTTAATGTATTGGTATCGGATGCTCAGGCTGTTGAATACGATATGCCACTTTTTTCTGTTAAGAAGCTCTAAGTCATGGCGGAAATCAAACGTATTTTAGTCGCGAATCGCGGTGAAATCGCGCTTCGTGCCATCCGTACAATCAAAGAGATGGGTAAAGAAGCGGTAGCGGTCTATTCAACTGCCGATAAAGAGGCTTCGTATCTCAAATTGGCTGACGCTGCAATTTGCATCGGCGCAGCTCCTAGTTCTCAAAGTTATCTCAATATTCCTGCTATCATCGCAGCGGCTGAAATCAGTCAATGTGATGCGGTATTTCCGGGATACGGGTTTTTGTCTGAAAATCAACATTTCGTAGAAATTTGTACCCATCACGGGATAAAATTCATCGGACCGACTCCTGAAGTGATGGTGATGATGTCCGATAAATCAAAAGCCAAAGAGGTTATGATCGCGGCAGGTGTTCCGGTTGTTCCGGGATCTGACGGCGCTATCAAAGATATCGCGGAAGCAAAAGTTCGTGCCAAAGAGGTTGGTTATCCGGTTATCCTTAAAGCGGCAGCCGGCGGCGGCGGACGCGGGATGCGTGTGGTTGAAGATGAGAGTTACATCGAAAACGCATTTTTGGCCGCAGAAGCGGAAGCCATCGGGGCATTCGGCGATGGAACCATTTACATGGAAAAATTCATCAAAAATCCTCGTCATATCGAAGTACAAGTGATTGCCGACAGTCACGGAAATGTACTTCATATCGGTGAGCGTGACTGTTCGATGCAGCGTCGTCACCAAAAATTGATCGAAGAGTCTCCGGCTGTCGCTTTGACCCCTGAAATTCGTGCCGAATTACATGCTTCGGCAGTCCGTGCCACCAAGTATATTAAATATGAAGGGGCTGGGACATTCGAATACCTTCTCGATGCTGATAAAAAGTTCTATTTTATGGAGATGAATACCCGTCTTCAGGTAGAGCACTGTGTCTCCGAGATGGTAAGCGGACTCGATTTGATTGAGATGATGATCCGTGTAGCTGAGGGTGAAGCTCTCCCTGCTCAAGAGAGCGTTGTCCTTACTGGTCATTCCATCGAGTGCCGTATTACGGCCGAAGATCCGATCAAATTTTTGCCGTGTCCAGGAAAAATCACTCAGTGGATTGCTCCGGGCGGGCGTAATGTGCGCGTTGACTCACATGCACACGGGGGATATATTGTTCCTCCAACCTATGATTCGATGATCGGGAAGCTGATTGTATACGGTAAAGATCGTAACGATGCCATCGCACGGATGCACCGTGCATTGAGTGAATTTACGATTACCGGTATTAAAACAACCATCCCTTTTCACATGAAAATGATGAAAAATCCCGATTTCATCAACAATAACTTCGATACCAAATACCTCGAAAAATACAACGGCTAAGAGCTGTTGTATCCGTTGCTATAGCCCTTCTTCATTATTCACTTTACGCAAATTTTACATTAATGCGATATTCTATTGTAGGAAAAATATGACAATGAAAAGGTACTTATGAATCATCTTAGTATTGCGCAGAAAGTACATGTTCCGCTGATTGCATCGATTATAATCGGGTTTATTGTGGTTGTGATCAATTATTGGATTTCACTGGATCAGATTCGTGAAGATATTTATGCTTCTCAATCCAAAGAGATGACGACGATCTTTGATGAGGCGATAGAGGCTAAAAACAGTGTCGGCATTACGAATGCCATCAGTATTGCAAAAAACAGTGCCATTGTTAATGGCCTTGCCAGTGGTGATCGTGAGGAGACTCTTAAAAATCTAAAATCCCTTTCAAAAGAGTATAAAGAACATACCAAATTCGGAAACATTAAAATCCATGTCCATGATCGCAATGTCCACAGTTTTATTCGTGTATGGAAACCTGAAAAGTTCGGTGATGATTTGAGCGGTTTTCGCAAAACGATTCTTGCGGTTAAAGAGACTCAAAAACCTCTTGTGGCCATTGAAATTGGAGTGGCCGGATTAGAGCTTCGCGGTATTGCACCGGTTATCTCCGGCGGAGAGTATGTGGGGTCGGTTGAGTTTATGCAGGGGCTTAATTCGGTTATCAAAGATATGCGCAAGAATTTCGGAACCGAGTTAGTCATAGCGCTGGATAATCGTTATTTGGAGAATGCGAAAGAGCTTCAAAAAGCTCAGCAAGTAGGTAAAAACTTTACACTGGCTGTCAAAGAAGATGTCGTTGACAAGGAATTTTTGGCTGAATTGAACGAAGCTGAATTTGACCCGAAAGCCGGCTCATTTACGACTGAAAACTACTACGTAATGCCGATAATGATTAAAGATTACTCCGGTGAAGCGGTTGGATACGCGTTTTCGGCCAAAAAGCTTGAAACAGTCGAAAACCTGATTAGCCAAGCGGAAGATTCCTTATTGCGTCAAGTGGTTATTATGACGCTTATGGATGCCATTATCCTTATATTACTCATCGTCATTATCCGCCGTGTTGTGACGGAACCGATAAAAAATCTTGACATGATTGCGCAAGAATTAGCCAGTGGAGATGCTGATTTAAGCAAGCGTTTGCGCATTACATCGAATGATGAAATCGGAAAAGCGGCAATGAGCTTTAATATTTTCATTGACAAAGTTGAAAAGATTGCCAGGGTAGCCGAAGAGCGGGCTGAAGAAGCGATGCGTTCAAAAGCAAAATCTGAAGAGCAGATGGAAAAAAATGAGATGTCCTTGACCTTGGCACGCCAAATGATTCAAGGCTCCGTTCATAATGCCGGAAGCCTTAGGAACTCATTGGAAGGCAACATTAAGAATCTCCATAGCGTGAACAGCTTGAATTATGATACCGGAGAGGTTGTCGATAATGTGAGTGCTCAAACCGATGAGATTATGGCGAGTATGTCAAAAATTACGGAAATGATTAATGATTCCCGTGCCAATTCAGAACAACTCAACCATAATGTAAGTGAAATATCCAATGTTATTACTTTGATTAAAGATATCTCCGATCAAACCAACTTGTTGGCGCTCAATGCGGCAATCGAAGCGGCACGAGCGGGTGAGCACGGTCGCGGGTTTGCCGTCGTTGCCGACGAAGTACGAAAACTGGCGGAGCGTACCCAAAAAGCGACGAGCGAAGTGGAGGCGAATATCAGCGTTCTGAAACAAAATTCGGTCGGAATGCTGGAAAATAGCGAGCGGGTTGAAGAGTATGCTTCCGATTCATCCCAAAAACTCGATCAATTTAAAACGGTTTTGGCCCAATTAATCCGCAATGTCGAACAAATCAAAGATGATAATCAGTCTATCAGTTATGAGATATTTACCAACATGGCAAAAATTGATCACATGATTTTCAAAAATAATGCCTATGCTGCCGGTTTCGAAGGAAAAGTCAGTCATGAATTCAATGATCATCACGCATGTGCACTCGGAAAATGGTATGAGAGCGGTGATGGAAAAACGATATTTTCTTCAACGGCCGCCTATGCAAAAATGTTAGAACCGCATAAAAAAGTGCACGAAGAGGTTAAAAAAGCGATGCAGTTGTTGAATGATGATCCGATCCGTCATGCAAAAGCGATTGCAGCTTGTTTTGAAGAAGCGGAACGCGCAAGCGTTGCCCTTTTCGATATTCTAAATGAGATGGTGGCTTCTTAAGCCGCCCCTTGAACGTTTTTCAAGGAAGTCGTAAAATTTTAATGTCCGCGCTGAGCCGCAATTTCGTAAAATAGTCATTCAGAACCTGGTTGCGTTTATCGCCGATAATGGCATTTGCGATTTGGGGGCGTACGGAATCCAAACTTTCAGTGATGATGTTTTGTTTATCCCGCATGTAAAAACTCATAAACCCGTTTTTTCCGTTGGGGAGAATGGGACTAAAGCTTCCGTTGGGTGTTTTATTGAGAATCTGAGCCAACTGAGGATTGATTTTACCGAACGGAATATTTTCTTCTTTCGTCTGAATTGCTTCCATATGGCGCATCGGATCAGAAATTTGAGCTGCTAATGTCTCTTGAGAAGCTGAAAAATAAGTGGTTACGTCAAAACTTTCCGGACGTGAAAATTCATCCAAATGGAGCTGATAGTATTCGGCTTCTTCCTCCGCCGTGGGCTGACCCATTTTTGAAAAAGCGATAGCACTATAGAGTTTTTGCCCTTTGATCGTCTCTTCTACCTTGGCTTTAAGATCTTTTTCGCTGAGACCTCGAACATTTTGCATGGCATTAAGAAACTGTTCCATTGTAAGATTGTTTTGCGACGCCATGCGGTTTAATTCTTCGTTGATTTCCGTTGACGTAACGGTAATCTTTTTCTCTTCGGCTTCGAGTTGTTCCAGTTTTTTGCGGATTAACGTATCGGTACTCTGCGTAGCATTCGTACCGCTTTGTTTCATCTCTTGGCTCACCTCATAAAGGGTAATAGGACTGTTTTTGACCAATACGGCCACTCCGCCGATGGGGGCACTCCATAAAAAAGTGGCTAATAAAGTCGAAAGGGTTAAAGAACGCATCGATGCTCCTTGGTAAAGTTTCCTATTTTACCCGCTTTTAACATAGCCTCAACTAAAATTGCGCAATTGCATCCAAGAAGGATTTTACGATGGTAGTAACCAGATTTGCCCCAAGCCCGACAGGGTATCTTCACATCGGCGGATTACGCACGGCTCTGCTCAGTTATCTCTGGGCACGGCGTAACGGCGGAAAGTTTTTGCTCCGTATTGAAGATACCGATTTTAGCCGCAATGATGAAGCCGCGGCGCGTGCCATTGTCGAAGCGTTTAAATGGGTCGGATTAGAGCACGACGGAGAGATCGAATACCAATCGAGCCGTTTGGGAATCTACCAAGAGTACGCCAAAAAACTTTTGGATTCGGGTAAAGCCTACAAATGTTATATGTCCAAAGATGAGCTGGATGCCTTGCGCGAAGAGCAGACGGCCCGTAAAGAGCGTCCTAAATACGACAACCGTTACCGGGATTTTACAGGGGAAGCTCCTGAGGGGCGCGAAGCGGTTATCCGGATCAAAGCTCCGTTGGAAGGGTCGATTACGGTACATGACGGTGTTAAAGGGGATGTGGTTTTCAATGTTGCCGATATTCTGGATGATTTTATTATCGCCCGTGCCGATGGTACCCCTACGTATAACTTTGTCGTTGCGGTAGATGATGCATTAATGGGAGTTACCGACGTAATCCGCGGAGACGATCACCTCTCTAACACCCCAAAACAAATCGTGGTATATGAGGCCCTCGGTTTTCCGATCCCCCGTTTTTTCCATGTACCGATGATTCACAATCACGAAGGGAAAAAGCTCTCCAAACGTGACGGGGCAACCGACGTGATGATGTACAAGCAAATGGGGTATACCCCCGAAGCATTGCTTAATTTCCTTGTTCGTTTGGGATGGAGCCACGGAGATCAGGAGATTTTTTCGATGGCGGAGATGCTGGAGCTTTTCGATCCGAGCGACATCAACCGCTCCGCATCGGTTTATAATGTTGAGAAGCTCGATTGGCTCAACAGCCACTACCTCAAAAATATGTCCAACGATAAACTGTGCGAACTCTTGGAGTTTCACGGTGTGATGCTCATCAGTCATGATAAGCGTGAAATCCTCCTGGATGCTCTCAAAGAACGGGCAAAAACGTTGGTGGAGATGGCGAATCTTATCGGTGAAATTTTGGTTCGTCCCGCTGAGTTTGATGAAGCGGCATTGAAAAAAGGGTACAAAGAGGAGAGTAAAGCGATTTTAGAAGCTTTTGCCGAGGCACTCAAAAACAGCGGTGAGCTCCATTTGCCAACCGATTATCACCATGTGATGGAAGCGGTCGTGGCACAACTCGAAATCGGATTCGGGAAAATCGGTCAGCCATTGCGTATCGCGTTGATGGGAAAACTCAGCGGTCCGGGACTCGATACCGTTATGGCGATCATCGGCGTGGATGAGACGTTGGCACGCATCGAAGCACTTTTAAATCACTAATACCTAATCTTTCCGAGAGAGGGGTTTAATCCCCTCTCTTTCGCCTCTCTCACAAATCTTTTATACCCTTTTTCCTCTTTCGCACCCACTTTGTAACTGATAAATTTTAAATAATGGGTGATTTGCGACGGAGAGAGTCCGCTTTGATGAGACGCTTCCATCAGCATATAATAAGGAATTTTCACCTTTTTGGAGACAAATGCGCGGCTGAGTCGTCTCAGTTCATCGGTGTGGTAGTGGGTACACAGCAGGGCAAAGACAAACGGCAATCTTGTTCGTTCATACCACACTTTCCCAAGATCGGTATGTTCTCCGCCGCTGTAATAGTAGCGAAGTGCCTTATCACCGATCAGCACCTCACCGTGAATATCGAGGAGACGGGCAAGGAGATTGGAGGTTGCAGAATCGGTATCGGCTTTATCGGGATTGGGAAGTGATAAAACGCTCAATACTTCTTGTTTAGCGACAATTCCTACACCGAAATGACGGCAGTTTTGCGCAGTGATACTGGAGATAAACGCCGCGTCGATTCGACGCATGGCAAAATCGCGATTGAGTGCCGAAGGGACCCCTTTGTGGTAATAGAGGCTTTGGTGGAAACGGGTGCTGCGTGCATAGCGTTTGATAAAAACGTGAAAGGGGAGGAGATTTAAAAAATCTATTTTTCCGAAAATCACACATTCTCCCTCGTAAATAAGAGTTGTATTATACTTAACCCAAAGTAAATAAGGGAGGGAAAGGGCTCTTTTGCTATAATCTCATCTATATGAATATGAGGATATCGCGATGGTAACCGTAGAATTTTTAGGACCAATTCAAAAGGCCCCGTTAACATTGGAAGCGTCATCTTTACGTGATGTTGCTGGAGCATTAAAAAGTGACAGTGAATTAGCACAGTGGCTTGAGAACTGTGCAGTGGCGGTCAATGATACGCTGGTAGCATCACTTGATACACCGTTGAAAGATGGGGACAAAGTATCTCTCCTTCCTCCGGTTTGTGGCGGATGAGCATGTTGGAACTCTATACGGGAGCGTTAAACGTCCCTGAAATCATAACGCGCTGGTATGCGGAGGAGACGGACTATAACTACGGAGCGTATATCCCCTTTATCGGGACGGTTCGGGAGGAAGACGGGATTGACGGCCTTAGTTTTGACGTGTATGAACCGATTCTGAACGGATGGTTCGAGGCGTGGCAAACTAAGGCGGAAGCTCTCGGTGCAAAGCTCAAAATGGCACATAGTCGGGGTGATGTTTTGGTACATGAAAGCTCGTATATCGCGGCGGTTTTTTCACCGAAACGGCGTGTGGCGCTGGAGACGATTGAGCGGTTTGTCGAGGATTTTAAAGCCTCCGCACCCATCTGGAAGTACGATCTGAAAAACGGAGCGAGAATTTACGCACGTGAGCGTTCAACTCCGATTAGCGGTGCGGGACTGTTAGGGAGCGATGCATGATCTCGTATGAAACTTCTCAAAATATGATCACTCTTTTGAGTATGGGTAAGATCCGAAGTGAGCGGGTCTTTTTGACCTCTGCCTTGGGCCGTATTTTGGCGGAAGATATTATCGCTGATAGAGACTATCCGAGTCATCCGACCTCGGCAATGGATGGGTATGCGGTACTGCACAGCGATTTTGGCGAGTTTGAATCACTCGAAATTTTGGGGGATAATCCTGCCGGTGCCGATGAAATCGGCGGTGTCATGAGCGGAACGTGTATCAAGACGTTTACCGGTTCGCTGATGCCCAAAGGCTCCGATACCCTGATCCCGATCGAAAACGTCCGTGTTGAGGGTGAGCAGATTGTCATCGAAAAAAGGGTTCCGGCCGGTTTTGCCGTCCGTCCTGTCGGTGAGAGTTATCGGGAGGGAGAAATTCTCATCGCCAAGGGGACGAAACTCGGATTCGCCGAGATCGGTGTTTTAGCGGGGATCAATCGGGTGATGATCCGTGTTGCTCAGCGTCCAAAAGTCGCCATTATCGCGACCGGAAGTGAAATCCTTGATATCGGTGAAAGCTCGCGCCATGCGGGGCAGATCCGAAGTTCCAACAGCTATACCCTCCAAGCGCTCGTCGATGCTCTCGGAGGTGAGAGCGTTCAAATGGGAATTGTCGGGGATGATAAAAGTGCCATTATGGAACGGTTCGAAGAGGCGATCCACTCGTGCGATATTATCGTCAGTACGGGTGGGGTGAGTGTCGGGGATTACGATTTCGTCAAACACATCGTCCCGCGCCTCGGTGCTGAAGTGATTTTCAAAGGGGTCAATATCAAACCGGGACAGCATGTGATGGTGGCACAGCGGGGGGAGAAATTTATTGTCTCCTTACCGGGATTTGCCTACTCCTCAACCGTCACATTTATCCTCTATGCCGCACCCCTTATGGCCCGGATGATGGGGATTGAAAACCCGTATGAGGTCATCGAAGCGACCCTCAAAGTGCCGTTTGCCAAACGTTCGAATAAAAGCGAATTTACCGCATGTAATTTGACGTTTGAAGAGGGGCGCTATTGGGTCGATTTCGAGGGTAAAAAAACGGGAAGTTCGGCGATTCTCACCAATTTGCTCGGCAATACGGGACTGATGATCTGCGGAGAAGAGGATGGGGACTTGGAATCGGGGACACTGGTAAGAGTCATAAAACTTTAATTCTCGTCATCCTGAACTTGATTCAGGATCTTAGATTGCGGATCAAGTCCGCAATGACCAATTATTTAACGATTTTCGCTTTAATTTCTTCTTCTTCAACCTTATCTTTACGGTATTTAACCGCAACAATATTTTCGGTCTCATTGATATACCACTCCGCGATATGCTCATGCTCCAAGTTATTTAATTTCTCCATATCTACATGATCTACTGAGATATAAAGATGCGAATAGCGGTGAGGATTTGACATTTTAAATGTCCACAACAGCCACAATGTACTTACAACGATCAAACCGATAGCCAGTGTCTCACGGTCGGAGTATTGTAGCGCGATACCGGCAACAGCTCCCCCGATAAAGGTCATGAAGTAAGCAACACCGTTGGCAATCCCGAGAGCCGCCCCTTTTTGATGGACGCGGGCATACTTGGAGATCATGGACTGTACCAACGGTTCCATCATATTAAACGCCATGAAGAAGCTGATAACCCCTACGACAAATTCCCAGCTTTTCGTCGCAAACCCCATCAGGGTAAAGGCGACGATAAAAAGGACGATCGAGAGTAAAAAGATCTCACGCGGCTTGTTGTATTTTTCACCAAATACCGCTGCGGGTCCCATTGCGAGAAGGCCGAGAACCATAGCGGGAAGATAAACCTGCCACAACTCTTTGGCTTCCCATTTGAATACACCTGCAGTGTCCAAAAGCAAGATCGGGATCAGGACGAAGGCGACCGTCATCAGCCCTTTTTGCATGCCGTTCGTGATAATCATGCTGAGCAAATTAGGATCTTTTAGAATATCTGCAGTAGTAGTGGTTGAATGGTAGATATGGCGGATGCGCGGAGGGGTAGGTACCTTCGTAAATAAAATGAGCATGGCTAAAATCGATAAAACTGCCGTAATCCAAAAAAGCGATACCGTACCGAAGTAGGCACTGATCACCGGACCGAGAGCCATGGCGAGAGCGAAACTGATCGCGATGGTTCCTCCCATAAGGGCCATCGCTTTTCCACGCGCCTCTTCATGAACCAAGTCGCTGATCATGGCCGGGATAACGGCACCGATGGCTCCGGCACCTTGTAGAAAACGTCCTGCCATCAGGGTATAGATATCGGTACTGACGGCACAGATGATAGAACCGACCAAGAAAATGATTAATCCGACAAGAAGGGTCGGTTTACGTCCGATTTTATCACTCATGACACCAAAAGGGACTTGGAAAATTGCTTGAGTCAAGGCATATCCGCCGACAATGACCCCGACTAAAAAGGGGGTGGCTCCTTCGATATTCAGAGCATACGCAGAGAGTACCGGAAGAACGAGAAAGAGACCGAAAAACCGCAGCGATAAAATCGCGGAAAGGGGGAGAACCGTTTTAAACACGTTGTCACCTTAAATGAGCTAAAATTTCCGCCATTATAGTACATCTTGTGATGAGGTGAATACGTGAAAGAATATTACTAAGACTAATCTAAGGATACCCGTATGAAAGTTGTGTTGGCCACGTCGAATAAAGGGAAAGTGCGTGAAATTATTGAATTGCTCCACGATCGGGAGGTATTTCCCTATACCGATTTGATGGAGGGATTTGAGATTGTTGAAGACGGGGAAACTTTCAAAGAAAATGCACTGATCAAAGCGCGTGCCGTCTATGCGGCGTTAGGGGATACTGAGGCGATTGTGATCGCGGATGACAGCGGCATCAGTGTGGATGTACTGGATGGTGCTCCGGGGATTTACAGCGCCCGTTACGGCGGTGAGGGGGCGAGTGATCGGGATAATCTCCTAAAGTTGGTGGAGGCGTTAAAGGAAAAAGGAGTCGATTCTTCTCCCGCTCACTATACGGCGGCAATCGCTATTGTTTCGAAGGAGGGAGAGAGCTGTGTGCACGGATGGATGTACGGGGACGTGATTACTGAATTGCGTGGTGAAAACGGATTCGGATACGATCCGGTCTTTATTCCGAGCGGATACACGCAAACGTTGGGAGAATTACCGAATGATGTGAAAAAAGGGCTTTCGCACCGTTCCAAAGCATTGGAACTAGCGAAAATTTTGATCGATCAGATTAAGTTCTTACGTTCTCACGCCGGAAGCATTGCCACCAAATAAAAGAAGATTACTCCGACAACGATTCGGTAAATCGCAAACGGGGTAAACGTGTGACGGCTGACGAAAGCGACGAAAAGTTTGACCGTTGCGAGGGCAAATACAAATGCCGTTATAAACGCTATCGTGAGCATAAAATAATCATCCACGACCATTTCGTTACGATGCTTAATCAGATCGTAGGCCGTAGCGATGATCATTGTGGGGATAGCGAGGAGAAACGAAAACTCTGCTGCACTTTTTCGGCTGAGCCCCATCACCAATCCGCCGATAAGGGTGGCACCGGATCGGCTGGTACCCGGGATCATCGAGAGGCTTTGAAAGACACCGATAGTAAAAGCTTCTTTGAAACTCAGCTCGCTGATATCTTTTCCCGCATCGATGGGTTTATCACGTCGAAGATACTCAAAAATGAGAAAGACGATCCCCCCCGCAATCAGCATAATACTAACCGTTTCAACGCCGAATAAGGCTTTGATCTGCTTATAAAATAAAAATCCCAAAGCACCTGCCGGTAAAAAAGCGACACCGATTTTAAGCCACAACATTTTGTCTTTCAGTAACCGTTGAGCATATAAAAAGAGGACGGCGAGGATACTTCCCAGCTGGATGGAGACTTCAAATGCTTTATGGGCGTTGGTCTGCTCCAAACCCAAAAGTTGTGAAGCTAAAATCAGATGCCCCGTCGAGGAGATGGGGAGAAATTCGGTTACCCCTTCGAGTGCCCCGAGAATCAATGCGTCAAATAATGTCATAGCAAAGCTCTTTTTTTGGTGCAATTGTACCATAGCCTCTCCCCTTAAACCTCCCCTAACCTCAACTAGGATAAAATGCGCGGATTTATGACACTTTCCATTAAGGAATTTTTGAATGTTACTTTTTACCCCCGGACCTACCCCGGTACCTGAATCGGTACGTATCGCTATGGCAGGTGAGACGCTTCACCACCGTACCCCTGAGTTTGAAGCGATTTTTGAGCGTACACGCGCATTGTTGTTTGAACTGCTTGGGATGGACGAAGTACTGATGCTTGCATCCTCCGGTACTGGTGCGATGGAAGGGGCCGTGATCAATCTTGCCCACTCAAAACTTCTCTCAATCAATTCGGGAAAATTCGGTGAGCGTTTCGGCAAAATTGCCGTGGCACACGGGATTGCGAATGTTGAGATTAAACACGAATGGGATACTCCGGCTACGGTAGAGGAAGTTCAAGCGGCATTGAATGCCAACCCGGACGTGGATGCGATTGCGATTCAAATCTGCGAAAGCGCGGGCGGTCTTCGTCACCGTGTAGAAGCTATTGCGGCGGCAGTGAAAGCCCATAACCCATTGATCATGGTCATTGCCGATGGCATTACAGCCGTGGGCGTCGAAAAAATCGACGTTACGAACATCGACTGCTTGATCTCAGGGAGCCAAAAAGCGTTGATGCTCCCTCCGGGACTCGCGATTATGGGTCTCTCCAATGCGGCGATTGAGAAAATCGGAAGCGGCAAAGGGTATTACTTCAACCTTGCCACTGAGATTAAAAATCAGCGCAAAAATACGACGGCATGGACAGCGGCAACGACGATCACTATCGGATTAGAGTCTATTTTGAACCGTATCAAAGCCGAAGGCGGTTTGGATAAACTCTACGCCGATACGGCGCGCCGTGCGCAAGCGACTCGCGAAGCGATGAAGGCAATCGGTCTTTCTATTTATCCAACAGCTCCTGCTGATTCGATGACGACGGTAGGGGACGCGGAAGCGAAAAAAATCCGCTCAACCCTCAAAGCGTTCGATATAAACGTCGCCGGTGGACAAGATCATATCAAAGATTCGATTTTCCGTATCAACCATATGGGGCTTATCTCTCCGTATGAAGCGTGTTGGGCAGCTAACGCGGTGGAATTGGCACTCGATAAAATGGGTCGCCGCGCATATGACGGAACCGCAAACCGCGTGTTTAATACCGTCTATTTCGGACTCTAAACCAATGGTATTTGAACACGAAATTCCGGAAGGATCAAAGCTTTACTTTGCGGCAACGGCGAAGACGAAGCGTACCATTGAAACTAAAGCGAGTACCTTGCTCAGTGATGCCGGATTTGAAGAGATTTTAACACCGCTTTTTTCGTATCACCAGCATATGAGCGTCTGTGATCAGCGCGAATTGATTCGTGTCAACGACAGTGAAAATCATCCGATCAGTCTCCGTGCCGATTCTACGATTGATGTGGTCCGTATCGTCAACAAGCGTCTGGGCGGGAATACGGAACATAAAAAATGGTTCTATATTCAGCCGGTTTACCGTTATCCTGCTGATGAGCAGTACCAAATCGGAGTCGAGATCATCGATGAGCCGAATCTTTCCGTAGCACTTACCCAAGCGACACGGATTTTGAACGTATTGGAAATGACGCCGCTATTACAAATCTCCAACATCAATATCCCTCGACTTTTGAGCGACATGTTGGATTTGAATTTGGATGATTTTCGTCATGTGAATATTGAGAAGTTTTTGTCCCTTAAAATCGACTGGTTGACCCGATTGGTCTATATGCAGCACGCCGATGAGATTGATGCCGTTGCCGCAATCGTCCCAGATGCAATCAAGCCGGAGCTTTTGAAAATCAAAGAGCTTTGTGAGGGGTTAGAATATCCGAATGTGGTTATAGCCCCTTTGTATTACGCTAAAATGCTCTACTATGACGAGCTTTTTTTCCGTGTTATCGAAGGTAACGAAGTCTATGCAATGGGCGGACGCTACAAAAGCGACGAGACCGTTTCCGTCGGATTCGCCATTTACACCGATGCGTTGATTGACGCATTACACCAATAAACTAAAGTAGGATTATTTATGAAAGCGGATTTAATAGTAGGGATTCAGTGGGGAGACGAAGGAAAAGGGAAAATCGTTGATTTACTCGCGCAAAAGTACGATTGTGTCGCCCGTTATCAAGGGGGGCATAATGCCGGTCATACCATCGTCGTTGATGGCAAAACCCATGCTCTTCACCTTATCCCATCGGGGATTTTGAACCCGAAAGCGGTCAATATCATCGGTAACGGTGTTGTTGTTTCACCCGAAGCACTCATTAAAGAGATGAAACAGTTTGACAATCTTCTCGGACGATTGTTTGTGAGCGAATCGGCCCATATGATTTTAACGTTTCACGCGCTGATCGATCAGGCTAAAGAGATTCTTCGCGGTGAAAAAGCGATCGGTACGACGGGGCGCGGTATCGGGCCGGCCTACAGCGAGAAAATCGCCCGTGCCGGCTTTCGTTTGGGTGAATTGCGTGATATTGAAACGCTTTCGACTCGCGTTATGGACTATTTTGCCGAAAACAAAGCGATTTTTGAAGCGATGAAAATTGCCTTGCCATCACGCGAAGAGTTAGTGGCTGAACTAAACGGTTATGCCGAAAAATTGGTACCGTTTTTAGCCAATACGACGCAGATGGCATGGAAAATGATGGACGAAGGGAAGAAAATCCTTCTCGAAGGGGCTCAGGGAACGATGCTCGACATCGACCACGGTACTTATCCGTATGTTACCAGCTCATCAACGATTTCAGCGGGTGCATGTACCGGTCTTGGGGTAAACCCGAAAGACATCGGTAAAGTAACGGGGATTGTAAAAGCGTACTGTACCCGTGTCGGAAACGGCCCTTTCCCGACGGAAGATCATGGTGAGATCGGTGAGCGCCTCCGCAAAGCGGGGCACGAGTTCGGAACGACAACCGGACGTCCTCGCCGATGCGGTTGGTTTGACGCTGTAGCGTGCCGCTACGCAAGCCGTTTGAACGGATGTGATGATCTCTCTATTATGAAACTTGACGTACTCGACGGATTTGATGAAATCCAAGTGTGTGTGGGATATGAAGTGAACGGTGAAGTGATCGATTATCTGCCGCTTGATTTGGAAAATGTTAAACCGGTTTACAAAACATTTCCGGGTTGGGATAAAACAGAAGGGGTGCGTCGTTTTGAAGATCTTCCCATCACAGCACAACAGTATCTTCGTGCGATTGAAGAGTTGACCCAAACCAAAATCGGTATGATTTCTACCTCGCCGGATCGAAACGATACCATTTTAATTTGAACGCCAACGGAACAAAGTCCCGCTTGGCTACGCTTGCCGCTATGGCACTAAAGCTTGCCTCATAATGAGGCAGAGGTAACGGAAATATGAAATCAAAATATGAACCGTTGGTCAAACTCAAAAAAAAGAGTCTTGATACTGCTGAACGTGCTCTCATTGGTGCTAATAATGCCCTTTCTTCTGCCTCTGATAAGCTTAACCGTGCTTATGAAGAGCTCTCCCATATGACATTGCCGACACAAGGTTCGGTCGGCGAATTTACCCAGGCAACGGCGATGATCCACGCACAACACCAAACAATTGAATACTGTCAGCAAACGTTGCAAACGGCTCAGCATCGTCAGATACAAATGAGAGAACGTTTTAAAGAAGCGATGATTGATTACGAGAAGTTTAAATATTTAGAAGTTCAGGAAATGAACGCCCATCTCAAACAGATCAAAGAACAAGAGGCTAAAATGCTTGATGAGATCGGTACTATGACCTATAAAAGAGAGACTGTATGAATATTATCTGGGGTATAACGCTGCTGGGTGCTGCATTGCTTTACGGTGCACCGGCTACGAAATCGTATGAATGTACAAAGATTTTTGAAGACCGCAAAAATGAGTTATTGGTCGAGCTTGAACGGATTGATGAGCAGAAACAATCGCTGGATGCGCTGAAAAAAGCTACAGAAGATCTTTTACGTAAAAAAGAGGCACTGGTCAAAGGGAAAGATACCAAAGTTGATCAAAAACTTTCAGAGATCAAAGCAAAAGAAGTCTCCATTAAAAAAATGTTGGATGAGAATAAAAAAGTTTTAGAAGAGATCAAACAATTGAAATCGGATAAGGTTTCTCAAGCATTTTTGAAAATGAAACCGGCTGCAGCAGGACAAATCCTTTCTCAAATGAGCGCATCCGATGCCTCTGAGATTTTAATGACACTCAACAGTAAAGTTGTCGGTCAAATATTGGCAAAGATGGATCCCAAAAAAGGGTCTGAAATTACCGAGAAAATGCGTAAACTTCCCGAGTCTACTAAATAGAATGCCAAAGAAATAAAATCTCTTTGGCTACGCATGAGGCTGTGGCACTGAAGCTTGTCTCATTCTGAGAGAGATTGATTCTATCCCTTTGTATCTCTAAGCGATTTGAGAGGTATTTTAGAGTAAAATGCAAAAAATTTCACTCAGGGCTGGCAATGAAGGTTTCACTGACACACGTACCCCACATCGCGACACGAATTGCTGTCGATCTTAGCCGCAGCGGTTTGGTAACCATGACCAAAGGGCTCGAGAGTACCGCCAAAGAGGCTGAAAAGGTTTTGACTGCCAACATTAAAAAAGAGATCGCTTTGGAAGAGAAAGTCAAAGAGATCGTCAATGCCAATGAAGAGCAGATTGATTTCTACCTCGCCGATGAGCGACAACTCTTTTTCATGATCAAAAAGAAACTGGCACCTGAATATGGTGTTGTCCTTTCGTATGAAGAGCGTTATTCCGATATTGCACACCAGATCCTTGATGCTCTTTATGAAGAAGATTTGATAAACTATGATGTGAGTGAAAACCGTATTAAAAATATTATTTACGATGCGATTACCGGTTCTATTGCCGATTCAAGTGAAATTGAATCAGCGGTATTTCAAAAACTAAAAAGCTACAAGCGCAATCTGATTCCGGGAACCGATGAATACGAGATTGTGTATGAAAAATTGTATAAAGATGAATTGGTGCGAAGGGGGATGGCATAATGCGTGATGTTTGGATTTATCTGGAAAACGGGACGTATTTAAGTGCGAAAAGTTTTGGTGCCGATACGACAGCCGTAGGGGAAATTGTTTTTAATACCTCCATGAGCGGTTATCAGGAAATTATTACCGACCCTTCCTATGCGGGCCAGTTTGTCACGTTTACGATGCCCGAAATCGGAAACGTCGGAGTAAATGACGAAGATATGGAGAGCAGCCGTGCTCACTGCAAAGGGATCATTGTCCGTCAGTACCAAAGTAACTACTCTTCGTTCCGCGCCCAAGAAGCGCTGCACACCTTTTTAGAAAAACACGGCATTATCGGGATCACGGATATCGATACCCGCTATATCACCAAAATGCTCCGAACCGAAGGGGCGATGATGATGATCGCTTCGACGCAGGTAAGTGACAAAGACGAACTCAAAAAAATGCTGGAGAGTTCACCCCGTATCGAAGAGATTAACTATATCGAGGAAGTGAGCACCAAAACGTCGTATGTTCATCGCAACGGCATTTATGATCCGTTCAACTTCCGCTATAACGATGCACCTGACCCAAAAGCGAAGATTGCGGCAATTGATTTCGGGGTTAAACGTAACATTCTCAACGAACTTACCGAAGCCGGGTTGGAAGTTGAAGTTCTTCCCAATACCTTTAGTGCGGATGATCTGATTGCCCGTTACGATGCCAAAGAGATTGACGGTGTTTTCCTCTCCAACGGTCCGGGGGATCCTTTGGTATTGAAACGCGAACAAGAAGAGATCAAAAAACTCATTGCTCGCCGTATTCCGTTATTTGGAATCTGCTTGGGGCATCAGCTTCTCAGCATTGCACACGGATACGATACGCATAAACTTAAATTCGGCCATCACGGCGGAAACCATCCGGTTAAAAATGTCCAAACGGGAATGGTAGAGATTACGGCTCAAAACCATAATTATAATGTTCCTGAATCGGTGCGTGAAATTGCGACGGTAACCCATATTAACCTTTTTGACAACACCATTGAGGGATTGCGCTACAACAGCGGCCATGTTTTTTCGGTTCAACACCATCCTGAATCAAGCCCGGGCCCTAAAGAGAGCCGATACATTTTCAGCGAGTTTCTTCAACTTCTTCAACGCTAAGTCAAAATTGGGGGATCCCATTTCCTCCAATGACCGGTGAACGATCTTCAAAGTGTTACTTTTCTACTCCTAATTCTGTAAATAATCTTAAATTTATCGTTAAGTTTCAATAGTGAGAAAAACATTTAAAAATTTAAGAATCCTTAAATACTCAGATTGCTATCATTAGAGTGTCTAATAGCCTACTTTTGTTACAAAAGTGTTAAGGGCACCTCTTATTTCATCGGTCCTGTGTGAAATAAAAGGTGCCCTAATAGGCTCTTATGCTTTGAATCTTTAAGGAGGTCGTTAATGGAGAATCGTCCATTGGAGTATGATTACACGGTCGCTAAGATGTTTATGCTTACAACCGTGTTACTCGGTATCGTTGGGATGCTGGTCGGCGTTATTTTGGCGTGGGAGCTTGCATTTCCTGCTGTTAACACGATGGCAGGTGAAGGATTGGCAGAATATACCAATTTTAGCCGTTTGCGTCCATTGCACACCGATGCGGTAATCTTCGGTTTTACCCTCAGTGGTATTTGGGCTACATGGTATTATGTAGGTCAACGTGTATTGAAAGTATCGATGGCAGAATCAAAATTTTTGATGGCCCTCGGTAAATTACATTTTTGGTTATATCTATTGGTAGTTGTTGCCGTTGTCGGCTCATTATTGCTTGGTATCACTACGTCAAAAGAGTATGCTGAATTCGAATGGCCTATTGATATCGCGGTTGTTGCGGTATGGGTTATTTGGGGTATGGGTCTTTTTGGTTTGATCGGTATTCGTCGTGAAAAATCATTGTATATCTCTATCTGGTATTACATCGCTACTTTCTTGGGTATCGCTATGTTGTATCTTTTCAACAATATGGCTATTCCAACGTATTTCGCGTCAGGCGGAGTCGGTGCATGGTATCACTCGGTTTCAATGTACTCCGGTACAAATGATGCGTTGGTACAATGGTGGTATGGACACAATGCGGTTGCGTTCGGATTTACTGTACCTATCGTTGCAATGATCTACTATTTCCTTCCAAAAGAATCAGGACAAGCGGTTTATTCGTATAAATTGTCTCTTCTTGCTTTCTGGGGATTGATGTTTGTATATCTATGGGCTGGCGGACACCACTTGTTGTTCTCGACTGTACCGGATTGGATGCAAACGATGGGTTCTGTATTCTCGGTTGTATTGATTCTTCCTTCATGGGGTTCTGCGATCAATATGCTTTTGACAATGAAGGGTGAATGGCAGCAAGTAGCATCGAGTCCGTTGATCAAATTTATGATCTTGGCTTCTACGTTCTACATGTTCTCTACACTTGAAGGTCCGATCCAAGCGATCAAATCGGTCAATGCATTGGCTCACTTTACAGACTGGATCGTCGGTCACGTACATGACGGTGTTCTTGGTTGGGTTGCATTCATGATTATGGCTGCATTGTTCCACATGGCACCACGTGTATTTAAACGTGAGATTTATTCTAAATCATTGATGAATACACAATTCTGGATTCAAACTCTCGGTGTTGTATTGTATTTCACCTCTATGTGGATCGCAGGTATTACACAAGGTATGATGTGGCGTGCTCATGATGAATTCGGTAACCTTGCTTACTCATTCATCGATACGGTAACCGTATTGCATCCGTATTACACTATCCGTGCGGTTGGTGGTACATTGTATCTCTTAGGTATGTTCTTGTTCGCGTACAACATGTACAAAACAATGACAAGCTCTCGCCGTGTTGAAGAGAGTGAACTTCAAAACGCATCGCCTATGGGCGCTTAATAAGGAGGGGAAAAATGTTTCACTGGTTAGAAAAACACCCGTTCTTTTTCGCGGTAGCTGTCTTTGTTGTAATTTCGTTTGCAGGTCTTATTGAGATTCTGCCAAATTTTGCTCAAGCGTCTCGTCCGGTTATCGGCACGAAACCTTACAGCACACTTGAATTGGCTGGTCGTCACGTTTACATCAAAAATAGCTGTAACGCGTGTCACTCACAATTGGTTCGTCCGTTTAAATCAGAAACGGATCGTTACGGACACTACAGCTTGAGCGGTGAATATGCGTATGACCGTCCATTCCTTTGGGGTTCAAAACGTACTGGTCCGGATTTGATGCGTGTAGGTAACTACCGTACAACGGATTGGCATGAAAATCACATGAAAGATCCTGCAGCGGTTGTTCCGGGTTCAATCATGCCGGCATATCGCTGGATGTTCAAAAATACAGCGGATATCGACACTGCTTATGCAGAACAAGTAACCGTAAATAAAGTATTTGCGGTTCCATACAACACTGAAATTCCAATGGCAGACGGCACAAAAGCAACTGTTGCATTGGCAGCGACATTGGATGAAGCAAAAGCTTCTGCTTTGGAAGAAGCAAAAGCAATTGCGGCAGATATGAAAGATCAAGACGTTAAAGATGCGGTAGCAGCAGGTCAAGTTCCTGAAATCGTCGCACTTATTGCGTATCTTAACAGTTTGAAATAAGGGGTTCAGCGTGGATATCGGTACGATTCAGGCGTATGCTTACTTTTTCTTCACAGGGTTCTTGGTTGTGGTATTGTATGCGTACATCTACCACCTCTACAGTTCACAGTGGAAAGGGAAGCGCGATTATGAAAAGTATGGAAATATCGCGCTCCATGACGAGATTACCGATCAACCGATCGAAACGGTCTCGAAAAACGATGATAAAAAAGTAGGAGGCATAAATGAATAAGACAGTACTTGCTGCTATCATAGTTGTAATTGCAATGCTTGGCTTTACTTACGCTGCTGTCGGAATGGCTGGCGGAATGGGTGGAGAAGGTGACTGGGTTAACAAACTTGCGATCGTTGGTGCTGCAGTCATAGTTATTGTTGCAGCATTTGTTGTGACAAAATATGTCCGTCAAATGCAAAACGACCGTGCAGGCGGTAAACTTGCGGACGAAAACTGGGATGGAATCGGAGAATATAAAAACGAACTTCCTTTTGGATGGGCGATTATTTTCTTGGGCCTTACCATTTGGGCGATCTGGTATTTCCTTGCGGGATATCCGGTTAATGCGTATTCACAAATCGGTGAATATAATGAAGAAGTAGCGGCTCATGACGCAAAATTCGAAGCGGAACATGCTAATATGGATGAAGAAACACTCAAAGAGATGGGTGGATCAATCTTTATTGTACAATGTGCTCCATGTCACGGTCTTCAAGCGGACGGTATCGACGGTAAAGCGGCGAACTTGAATGTACGTTTGGAAGAAGCAACGGTTAAACACGTTATCAATAACGGGTCAAACAATCAACTTCTCGGTATGGAAATGCCGATGCCGGATCGTAATGGATTACTGAATGCTAACACCGGTGCATTGATTACTGATGCCGAGATTGATGCCGTTGCTAAATATGTAGCTGGCGGAATGAAAAGTACTGAAGGTGCTGATGTGTTTGCCGGAACCTGTGCGGCTTGTCACGGACCGGATGGTAAAGGTATCGATATGGTCGGACCAAGCATTGCTGAGTTTAACCCAACGTTGGTTGCCAATGTTCTTAAACATGGTAAAAAAGGTTCAATCGGTGCAATGCCTGCATTCAACAACTTGACAGAAGCTCAAGTTAAAGCGCTTGGTGCTTATGTCACCGATCTTAGCAAATAAGGAGATCCAGAATGGAAAATCGTAGTATTTTTGCATTGGACGGTATCACTGGAATGTTGATCGCGACTGTGTTGCTCCTCTCTATCCTTGCCGGTTTAACCGTGTGGGGTCTTGGAGTGCAACAAGGCAGTGCAGCGAACTTCTACCAAGTAGAAAATGAAAAAGACATCAAGATGATTAGCGTTGATAATGCTAAACATGTTGTTGATGTTAAATAAGGAGTTTAGGATGGCAAGTATCATGGATAAACTCATCACAATCGCTTTAGTGGTTTCTGCAGCGGTCACGTTGTGGGCGGTTATTACACCAAACCACTTATACGTCGGATAAGGGTAGCGTTTGTTACTCTCACGAGGGCTGGCGGCCCTCATCCTCATATTCTCTTTTACCCTTTCTCTCAATGCCGAATATTTATATAAAGATGACGTTGTCAAAAATCCTCAATTCGCGGAACAAATCAATGCAATCGGTACGGAACTTAAAGCTAAAACCGGCGTATCGCTTTATTTGGTGATGGTGCGTGATCTAGAGGAAAACCAAACTATCGCTGATTTCGAAAAACAACTGGCATCTGAATTAAAAGAGCCCGCTGTCATTATGACGTTTATCGAACTCAAACAAAAAGTGGATATTTTAGCGCGGCCCGTCTCTTTATACGAATATTTTAACAAAGCTCAAGTATTAAGTCCGAATGCAACCTTTATCGGTTCCGTTGTCAGTGCGGTGATGTTTGCACGCAGTTACGATGAAGCCAAAGAACTTATCAGTAATCGCGGCGGAACTATTTTGCCGATTTTGGCTGAGCGTGCCAAAGGGGATGAAATTGTTTCAAAATATTCCGTTGCCATGTTTAACGGATATGCCGATGTGGCAGAGCAGATTGCGGCGCATCACGATGTCACCTTAAGTTCATCTGCGGGCAGTGGAAGTAAAAACTTTATCGATATTCTCCGTGTAATCTTTTACGGTATCATTCTTTATGCTATCATCGTCTATGTGCGAGGAAGATATTTTCGTAAAAAAGAGGATTCTTTAAATGTTTAAAAACCCCGGAACGAAATGGCCGATTATCATTGCACTCTCCATTGTCGGTATTATTGGTGCGTGTGTGGTGACGATCAAAGTTGCTCTGAATAATCCGGTCGAGATGTCCAATTACGGGATGCAAAATTACCATGAATATGATGATAACGTTAATGATATCATCGAAGCAAAGATCGCTTTTGACCAAAATTATACGGTATCGTTTTTAACGCCGCAAATTACCGAAAAAGGTTCTGTAATTGAGTATAAAGTGAGTGATAAAGAGGGAAAAGTGATCAATGACGCTAAAATAGAGGTGATCCTTACCCGTCCCGATCTTAAAGAATACGATATGAATTTAAGTAATCCAGCGGTAAAAAACGGTACATACACCTTTAATTCCGTAGATCTCCCTAAAGCAGGGCGATGGGACATTATGGCAAAAGTGTCTGTCGGGAATCTCCAACGCTACTATAACCTCAAAGCCGATACCCGCAATCCGAATACTTTCGAATTTTAAGATACAGATGTATCTCTTCTCCTCTTTAGGGGAAATCCACTACAATGCCCTCATCCAACCTATAAGATCGTGGTTTTGCCCCGGTTGCGTTCAAAAATAGAGCTATAAGAACTCTAATGAATAAAAATCTAGGAAAGTCATGAATGAATAAAGAATGTATCGTCTATCCCACTGCTCGTTGTGTCAGGGATGCGGTGAGTACCGCTGCTGAGAGTTTTCTCCCCTCTATCATGACAATGGGGGAGTTTCTATCCCGGGCATATGTGTCGGTGGGAAAAGTCGTTCCGGATGAGGATCTGCGGCTTTTAGCTATGCATGAGGCAAGCGATTTTTCGGCTTTTAACGCACTCAATATCGAGCGCAACTTTTTCAGTTTTATTCAAAATTCGGAGTATCTGTTCCGTTTTTTTGAAGAGCTCTCTTCGGAACAAGTCTCGGTAGAAACACTCCAGTCCGTCGATGTTTATGGGGAGTATGAGGAACATATTGCCATTCTTAAGCGATTGCGCGAGCGGTATGGCGAAATATGCAAGCGTGAAGGGTGGGCGGATAGGATATTCAGCGCTGAAAATACGGTTATTCAATACGATTTTCTCCATAATTTTGAAAAAATTACTATTATGGTTGAGGGGTATTTGAGCCGTTATGAGATTGCACTTTTACGGGAGTGTACGAACCAAGTCGATATTATCCTGCTCTATAATACAACGGCGTATAACCGTAAAATGACAGCACGGCTTGAGGAGATGGGATTTGAGCTCAAAGAGGGGATGGAATATCGGTTATCGCTACATGATATACGGATAATCGACGAAAAGGCACTGTCGGCTAATCGTGCGGTGACGTGCGAAGTATTTCATACGCGGCTTGCGCAAATCGGATTTATTAAAGCTTCAATCGAGAGGTTTGTCGAAGAGGGGATCGCACCGGAAAAGATTGCGGTCATCTTGCCCGATGAGGCGGCGGCATCAATGATAAAAGAGTTCGATACGGAAGGTAATTTCAACTTCGCCATGGGGGAGCCGTTTGCTAACAGCGCACTTTACCGCGAGTTGGAGAGTATTACCCTCTATCTGGATGAGTCTACGGTCCTCAATCGTGCCCGTATCCAAAACATCAAAACATCAATACTCGATTGGTTCCGAGTCCAGAACCCAAAAGCCTTTCACTTTTCACAGCTTGAAGCTTTAGTCCTCTTGCTGGAGGGGCATGAGGAGGCGTCAATCGAAATGCTCCGCGATGAGCTGCACCGCTTCGGTCATCTTTCCCATGCCCTTGAAAAAATGGATTTTCGAGCGGTATTTCGGATATTTATGAACCGTCTGCGTCAGCAAAGTATCGATGACGTAGGGGGAGGGAAGATCACCGTTATGGGATTATTGGAGACGCGCGGTGTGGCGTATGAAGGGGTGGTTATCATCGATTTTAACGAAGGGTATGTCCCCCATAAAAGTGAAAAAGATCTCTTTTTAAATACCAAAACGCGCGAATATGCAGGATTGCCGAGTGCGCATGATCGTGAATCACTCCAAAAACATTACTATTCAATCCTGTTTAACCGAGCCTCGAAAGTGGTGATCGGATGCGTCCAAAATGCGGAGTCGGTTCCGTCGAGATTTTTACTCCAGTTAGGTATCAAGAGTATACCCTCCGTATACCGTTATGAAGAGGTGCTCTTTCCTGCACCGAGTTTCAAAGAGCGTTATGTCGGCCATTATGAGAGTGAATACGATTTTACGGCCTCTCCTTTGTCGGCGAGCGGGATTAAAAGCTTTTTGACCTGCCGGCGACAGTTTTATTACCGTTACTGTGCACGTATCCGAGAGCATGAACTGCCGCGTGATCTGTCGCAGGAACGGGATATCGGTAATGCGCTGCACAGTACCCTGGAGACTCTTTTTACTCAGCAAGATCGGTTTGCATCCGCAATACAAATCAAAGAGGCCCTTCGCACTCTATGGGAAGAGAAGAAAACGGATGACCCGCTGGAACGCCATATGAAACGGCTATGGCTTGATAAACTGGATCCTTTTTATGCTCACGAGGCGTTTCGTTTTGCTGCGGGCTCGCGGGTTCTCTATACGGAAAAAGAGGCGAGTGTGAGGGTGGAGGGGATAACCCTGAGCGGGCGGATCGATCGGATCGATGAAAACGGCGGTGAGCTTGAAGTGATCGATTATAAAAGCGGAAAATTTCCCGATACCGATAAAGAGCCCAAAGAGGGGGATGTTGATTATCAACTCAGTGTGTATGCCCTTCTCGCCGGAGAGCTGGGGCGTGTAGCGCGATGCGGATATTATGATCTGGGTAGAGGTGAGCTCAAATATGAGCAGTTTTTGGAAGCAAAAATAACGAAACTGAAAGAACTGTTGGCTTTTCTTGCCTCCCAAAAAATATGGGTATGGGAGATGTGCGAGGATTTAAGCCGTTGCCGTATTTGTCCATATGTCTATCTGTGTCATCGGGAGGCGATGCGTGGAATTTGAACCGTTTTTAGCTTTTGAAGCGAGTGCGGGGAGCGGGAAAACATTTAACCTTGTCGTTCGCTATTTGAGTCTCCTCTTTATGGGGGAATCCCCATCGTCTATCGTTGCATTGACCTTTACGAATAAAGCGGCCAATGAGATGTTGGAACGGGTCATACTCACGCTTGAAGAGCTGCCGCGGCGGAGTGAACTTGCCCAAATCGCACGTCTCAGCGGACTCGATGAAGCCACTATTTTAGAAGAGCGTCCAAAGGTGCTTTCCCGATTTCTCCGTTCTGATATCCAAATCTCTACGATTGATAAATTTTTCGGTCGCATTTTACGAAAATTTGCCCTTAATGCAGGGTTGATGCCCACCTTTAAAACGGTTCAAAATCACCATGAAGTCAAGTTGTTGGAGCGGTTTTTAAACGAAGTAGAGGTATCGCATTCTGCGGAGGCCCTGGTGCATCTGTCGATTTTGAGCGATAAGCGGCTGAGTGACCTGTTTGGGCTTCTTTCGGGATTGTATTCCAAATACAAGGAACTCGATTTGGAAGCGTATGAGGGGGTCGTGGCTCCGGAAGATTCCATCGAGGATGCCATGAGGCTGGCACAGGAACTCTCAACGCTTGTTCTGTCTAAGCCGCTGAGTGATCGTGCCCGCAAAACGATGCAGTGTGAGAGTTTTGAAGGATTGTTGGAAAAGACATGGCTATTGAAGCCGAGTTTGGAGTATTGGGATTTTAAAAAAATCTATGAACCCAAAATGGATGAACTCCTCCACGCACTGCAAAATGCGGTTGCTTCTCAGATGCGCCGCCGGGAAGTACTCTATTTTAAAGAGTTGTTTTGGATTTTAAAACTGTACATCAAAAGCCGTCACGCAATGGTACAGCAAAGCAATGAACTTAGTTTCGATGATATCACTCTGAACGTCCATACGCTGTTACGGGAAAAACTGGAGAGCGAATTTCTCTATTTCCGCCTTGATTCGCGCCTTAAACATCTTCTCCTCGATGAGTTCCAAGATACCAGCGTGATCCAGTTCGATATCCTACGGCCGCTGATCGAAGAGATCCGTTCCGGTGTGGGAGTGAATGAGGGGGGAAGTTTTTTCTTCGTCGGAGATGTTAAACAGTCGATTTACCGTTTTCGCGGCGGGGTGAGTGCCCTTTTTCATCAAGTCGCCGAATTGTTCGATGTGCGGGTAGAACCGTTACGGGTTAATTACCGCTCCCGCAGTGAGATTGTCAATTTCGTCAACCGTTCTTTTGAGGGGAGGATTCCGGGATACATTCCTCAAATGTCTCCCGAAGCGTATGCGGGAGGATATGTTGAAGTGGTAAGTACCGCCGATCTCCTCGATACATTAAGTGTACGTGTCGCATGGCTTCTTGAAAAAGGGGTTATTCCTGAGGAGATCGCGATTTTGACGGCAACCAACAAAGACGGTAGTGCGGTGGAGGAGCGGCTGAGTGAGTGCGGCTACGAAGTGGTTACCGAAACTACGGCGCGGCTGGTGGCACAACGGAGTGTCCGCGCGATCATCGAGTATCTGCGTTATGGCTATTTTGGCGAGTCGATTTACCGTTTCAATTGTGCGGCACTGCTCGGTATTGACTACAAGCAGATCGAGCGTACACATATCACGGATGTGAATACGGCGGTAATTGCGTTTGTCCGAAGGTACGGGATTGCCGATAAAAGTGCGTTGATGTTTATCGAAATAGTGGGGGGATACCGTGATATCGAAGAGGTAGTCTATGAGATCGATCGGCTTGATACCTCTTCACCCCAAAGTGACCTCAAAGGGATTCGGATTATGACGGTCCATAAATCCAAAGGGCTGGAGTTTGAACACGTCATTGTTCTCGATAGGCTTGGAAATGCACGATCCCATAATGATCCTATTGTCTATGAATATACAGGGGCACAGCTGCGGGGATTGCACTATCGGATAAAAGGGCGTGAAACACTTGATCCGCTTTACGAAAAAGCACTTGAGGCAGAAAAAAAGGCCTCGGATGAGGATCAGCTGAATGCTTTGTATGTCGCATTGACCCGGGCCGTTGAATCGCTTATGGTGATTCGTAAAGAGAAAAACTCGTGGTTTTCTCCTTTGGAATTGCTCCCTTTCCGAAGTGGCGAGTTGCGGGTTAAAGAAGGTAACGCGAAGGTTCTCATTCCCCTTCAACCCCCCAGATTCAAAGCCCTTCAGTTCGGGCGGCAGGAGGAGACACTTCGTTCTCCTAAAGAGGCTACGCATGATTATGCTGCGGTCCAATTTGGATTGGCTCTGCATTATACGCTGGAGATGATGGGGGATTTTACCACTGTATCATTGGAAATTGCGCTTGAATCGACACGTAACCGCTATGGTTCCGTGCTGCATTCAGAAGTGATAAAAGAGATAGAAATACGTTCAAGACGTTTGATCGAAGATGAGACCTTTTGTCGCCTTACGCAGGGAGAATGGCGTAAAGAGCAGATGATACGCCATAATGGTTCCTTGGGGGTGCTTGATCTGTTGGTCCGGCGCGATGAGGGGTGGGTGATTATTGATTATAAAAGCGGCCGTGAAGAGGAAGAAAAACACCAAGATCAGGTGAAGCGGTATATGGAAGCGATACATACATTGACCGGCGATAAGGTTCAGGGATATTTGTGCTATATCCTGGAGGAGCGGATCGAATGGAAAGAGTGCTTATAGAAAACTTAATTTAAGTATATTATAAGTTTATATTGGTACAATTGCGCCACTATTTATAGAGACTTTAAAAGGAGACTCAAGATGAAATTTACTAAAATTGCTTCACCTGAGCAAATCGACCGTAAATGGGTTTTGATCGATGCGGAAGGGAAAACTTTCGGTCGTTTGATGACGGATGTTGCTACTCGTCTTCGTGGAAAAGATAAACCTTATTTTACCCCAAATGTTGACTGTGGTGACTTCGTTGTTATCGTTAACGCGTCTAAAATTGTTATCAACGGTAACGGTAAATTGGCAACAAAAGCGTATCACACACACAGCGGTTACTTCGGTAGCGTTAAAAGTGAAAAATTGACAGAGCTTTTGGCTACTAACCCAGAAAAACTCTTCAAACTTGCAGCTCGCGGTATGCTTCCTAAAACAAAATTAGGTCGTGCGATGTTGAAAAAACTAAAAGTCTATGCAGGTGCTGAACACCCACACTCTGCACAGATCGCTAAGTAAGGATAAACCATGGCAAAAACGTATGCAACCGGCAGAAGAAAATCTTCGATCGCTAAAGTATGGCTTGCTCCGGGTACAGGTAAAATCACTGTAAACGGTCTTTCACTCGATGCATGGCTCGGTGGTCTTGAAGCAAAAAAATTGCGTGTTACTCAACCGCTTTCTTTGACAAAACAAGACACATCAGTTGACATCACTGCGACAACCACCGGCGGTGGTTTCTCAGGACAATCCGATGCACTTCGCCACGGTATCTCACGTGCTCTTTGTACGTTCGATCCTGCATTCCGTGCAGTATTGAAACCGTTTGGTATGCTTACTCGTGACTCACGTATCGTTGAACGTAAGAAACCGGGTAAACGCAAAGCGCGCCGTTCTCCTCAATTCTCAAAACGTTAATCGTTTTTCTCTCCTCTTGGAGAGAGAATTTTCCTTACTTTTTTCTCCCAAAAAATCCATTTTTTATTTATTAAGTAGCCTATCAGCTCCTACCCAATATGATTGCCCGTTAATGTACGAATCAAAGGGGACTTTTTATGTTTTTCAACAGTGCAAAAATTGCAAGATTGGAAGCGGACAATGCGGCTTTACAGCAACAATTAAATGACTTTCGTCACCAAAATGCTCAGCTAGAGGACGAGTTGTCGTTGTTCCGTTCGAATAGTGAAATGGAACGTTCTCAAAATAGCAAAAATAAAGCGATCGCTGAACTCTACAATGTTTTGCTTGAAGCGTATGAGGATGGGATGCGTTTTGTCCAGAATATCGTAACCAACAACGTTAAGAGTTTGGATGAAGTAAACCAGCTAAACGAAATAACCACAGCCAAATCGAGTGAAATTTCAGCAAAAACCGATGAAGTTATGACGTCAATGCAAAAAATTGAAGAACTTACGGGCGGATTGCAAGGGGAAACCCAAACGCTTAACAATAACGTACAATCCATCTCTGAAATCATTAATCTGATCAAGGATATTTCGGATCAAACCAACCTTCTGGCTCTGAATGCCGCCATCGAAGCGGCACGTGCGGGTGAACATGGACGGGGATTTGCCGTCGTCGCCGATGAAGTGCGTAAGTTGGCCGAGCGTACGCAAAAAGCGACGTTGGAAGTGGAAGTGAATATCAATGTATTAAAACAAAGCTCGTCAGGGATGATGGACACCAGTGAGGTGTTTACGGCCGAGGCGCGTCACGCGATTGAAATTTTGAGTGATTTCGAAGATCGGCTGGAGGAAGTGGGCAATAATGCACACGCTATTGCGGACAAATCTAAAACGGTAGCGGACAGTATCCATATCACCAATGGAAAAATTGATCATATCCTCCTTAAACTTGAAGCGTATGAGGCATTGGTTACGAACAAGGGCACATCGATTCCTGATGAAAACAGCTGCCGCTTCGGTCAATGGTACGGTGGGGTGAGAAACACACTGATTCGTAACAATAAAGCGATGAGCGATATCGAGCAGCATCATAAACTGGTTCACCAAGGGGTTAAATCGGCCATAGAACTCTTCGCGGAGGGTAAAGATTGGGACAAAGCGATCGGTATTATGAAAAATGTTGAACATTCCAGCAAATCCGCCTTTGAAACGCTTTTGGATTCACTCCATCGTTAGAGAGGGAAAGAAGATCAAAAATCATTTGATCATGCTCAATGTCATAATCTTTTAGCTCGATCACTTCATCAAAACTGTTTTTCCTATCCCAGCCGCGCATAGTGTCAAATCGCCACGAGAAGCTCGGCTTCTCATGATTTTCTCATCCATTGTTCTTATAATACTAAAATAAGAATCTGATTATGCGAGGTAAACCATGAAAGTCATTCCACTGCTTTCTCTCGTTTTTGTCTCTTTTGCTTTGCAAGGAGCAATGGGCTCTTCGGTAGAAATTCCGGTACGAGAACATATAAAATATACGTTTGGGAATCATAATGATCATCCTGTCCAAAAGCAGGAAGAAGAGCGTTATCTCCAATCTTTGGCTCCGATGCAAAGCGAAGAGATACGCAGCCGTTTCGTACAGCAAGGGTATACGATAAGTCATATACAATTGCGTGATATCACTTCTGAACTTGTGTATGAAATTTATGCTACGGATACGGCGAAAAATCGGATAAAAATGTATGCGGATCCGAAAACGGGATCAATTTTAAAAACGGAAAAAAATCAATGAAATATCTCATTTTAGGTATGTGGGTAACGCCGATTTTAAGTTACGCAATGAGTTTTAATACATTAACGGAACGTGCTTATGACGTATCGGGCGAAATGATACAAAAAGCCGGTTACGCGAATGCAATTCCGTATGAAAAGGCATCTGCACTGGCACACGATCCTCTGCGTATAGAGGGATCGGCCCGTAAAATCCGTGGAGATGACCCCGTCGATTCCGGGATGGAATATGGGGCAATGGTCGATTTCTCAGTCAAGATGCCGGGTTTTCGAAATGCCCAAGGAAGAGAGTATGACCTCCTATCATCGATGGCTGAACATGAGATAAAATCGGAGCAGGGACGCATACAGGTAGCGTTGAAACGCGATTGGCTGTTGGCAGAGCTGGAGAGGGAGAAAGTGAAAATCCTGACCCAGAAATTGGCGTTATCACGAGATGCTTACACGATCGGAAGCAAAAAAAATCAGGCCGGTCGGATGTCGCAGATGGAGCTGCTCCGGCTTGAGACCGAACGCCATAATGCCGAACAAGAGTATGCTGCAGCAAGGATGGAGTATGAACATGCACAGCATCGTTTGAAAGAAGCCATTATGAGCCATGAAGAAGTGGTTGTGGATGATCTGTCGTTTGCGTTTGTCAGTAAGGAGCAGGTGCATGAGCGCATTGATAAAGCGCTGATGATCCAGACGTTGAATCTGCGTATTGAAGAACTCGACGCGCAGATAGAGACCACACGGCGTTCGACTTTCGAATCGCTCTCCATGGGGATCGGAATGACCCGGGAGCCGACACAAAACAGTGCCGATTTTCGTGTGAGCATCCCCTTGTCGTGGAGTGAAAAAAATGAAAAGAAAATTGCGGCACTTATGAGCGAACGGAGTGCACTTGTCCAGCGCAGGGATGTGAGCACTCAGAGGTTGCGATTGAGTGTGGATGCTTTATCAGACCATCTGGCCGAGCGCGAACAGCGGATCAAAGAGATCGTATCTACAGAAAAACAGTATGAAACACTGTTTACGATGGCGCATAAAGGGCTTGAGGGAGGCGTTGTTACGCAGTTTGAATATCTGTCAACCAAAAATGCATTTTACGATCAC
This sequence comes from Sulfuricurvum sp., assembly GCF_049587615.1. Taxonomy (GTDB): domain Bacteria; phylum Campylobacterota; class Campylobacteria; order Campylobacterales; family Sulfurimonadaceae; genus Sulfuricurvum. Next base: position 178,470 of record NZ_JBAVEF010000013.1, on the reverse strand, counting down.
CGTTTACGTGCACTGGAACTCAAACGCAGCTATATCGAAGAGATGAGTACAATTGAAGAGAAAATAGGGGGGATTTTGTAATGAAGCGGAGTGTATTACTGCTACTAATAACAGCAACGGCAGCGATGGCGCAAATCACAATGAGTGAAGCGCAAATGAAAAAATTGGGGATAACAACACAGAATCTCCAGGTCAGAAGTACAGCCCTCATTGGGCCGCTCATCGCGAAAATCGATTATGATGAAGATAAGTCCAAAAGCTATTTTCTCGATCAAGAAGCCTCCATTACTGCCCTCAATGTCCGGCAGGGTGATCGTGTCCAAAAAGGGCAAACCTTGTGCTCTATCGCATCTCCTTCATTGATAGCAAAGAGTTTTGAGTTGGGAGAGCTCCGCAACCGCTATCGGGCGATGCAAAACAACGCCGCAAAAGATGCAACACTCTACAAAGAGGGGGTGATTTCGTATCGCGATTACCAAACCAGCGCACTCGAAGCCTCCAGCCTACGTTCTCGTATTTCTGCGCTGGAGAGCCAATTTAGCATCGCAGGGGTTCGTCCCGGCACAAACGGTACCTTAAACGTCATTTCTCAAAAAACCGGAATCGTCACCGATGCCCCTCTCGCCGTAGCTGAGAGAATCACTCCGTATCAGCCCTATTTTAGAATTTCAGACTCGAATGCTATGGTGGCGATGATTAACGTCTCTCCCAGCCTCATTTCATCGATTTCTAAAGGAGACACCGTTCTTTCCAAGGATAATAGCCGTCCCATCGGGACGATTCTTTCTGTCTCCCCCTCCATAAGCGGTTCAACGAACTCCGCGATTGCCATTGCCCGTGTTCGTGATCCGCAGCTGCGTGCAGGGACAACGGTCGGAATGTTTGTTTCTGCCTCAAAGCCCACCACCTCTATTTTAATCCCTTCTCAGGCATTGGCTCAGTTTGGCGGAAAAACCATCTGTTTTGTCCGAAATTCGAAAGGCTTTATAGCCCAAGAACTTCGGGTTTCAGCAACGACTAAAGAGGGAATTTTGGTACGACAGAAGGGAATTGATGCCAATACCAAAGTTGCTATCAGCGGGTTAGTGATTCTAAAAGGCGCAATGAGCGGATTGGGTTTTGAGTAATGTTGCGCTCCATTATCGAGTTTTCACTCAAACAGCGGATTGTTATTTTACTGATGGCCTTCGCGATCCTCATCGCAGGGGTCTATTCGTTTCTTAAGATCCCTATCGATGCATTCCCCGATATCTCTTCAACGCAGGTAAAAATCATCCTCAAAGCTCCGGGGATGACTCCCGAAGAGGTAGAAACCAGAGTCGTTCGCCCATTGGAAGCAGAGCTGATGGGGCTGGAAAACCAGAGTATGCTCAAAAGTACCTCCAAATACGGTATTGCCGATATTACGATCGATTTCAAAGACGGAACCGATGTTTACCGCGCCCGTGCACAGGTCTCTGAAAAGCTCTCATCCGCGATGAGCTCACTCCCCACAGGGGTCAACGGAGGGATGGCACCCATCACGACTCCGCTGGGTGAGATGTTTATGTTCACCATCGAGGGAAATATCTCTCAGCAAGCCAAACGCGAATTGCTCGATTTTACCATCCGTCCCGCGCTGCGCGGAGCCAAAGGGGTTGCCGATATCAATGCTCTGGGGGGTGAAGCGCGTACCATCACCCTCGTTCCCGATGTCAGTGCTATGGGACGATTAGGGATCACCATCTCTACGCTTGAGCAAGCACTTTCCGAAAATCTCAAAAACGACGGTGCGGGGAGGCTTGACCGGGGCGATGAGGGGTATCTCGTCAAGGTGCAAAGCGGCGTCCAAAGTAAAGAAGAGATCGGAAACATCACGATCCACTCCCATAACGGTCCTATACGGATCAGCGATTTTTGTGCCGTTACCGAAGAGTCGCGCACCCGGATGGGATTCGTGACCAAAGACGGCATCGGAGAGACAACCGAGGGACTTGTCATGGCACTGCGCGGAGCAAACGCCAAAGAGAGTATTATCGATATCAAAGAACGTCTTAAACTTTTAGAACCTACCCTTCCTAAAGGGGTCACGATCGTCCCTTTTTACGATCGCAGCGAACTCACCCAAAAAGCGGTTGATACCGTCTCCAAAGCCCTCACCGAAGCGGTTGTATTGGTCGTCATCCTCTTACTCCTCTTTTTAGGAGACGTGCGTGCAGCCATCAGCGTAGCGGTGATCCTCCCGTTGGCGCTCTCCATCGCCTTTATCCTCATGCGCTACTTTGGAATCACCGCCAATCTCATGAGTTTGGGCGGCTTGGCCATTGCGGTGGGGATACTGGTAGATTCGGCGGTCGTGGTTGTCGAAAACACCTTTGCGGCATTGGGTGAAAAAGATCAAAAACTCCCCAAACTCCACCTCGTTTATCGCGCCACCAAAGAGGTCAGTGTTTCGGTATTCAGCGGATTGCTCATCATCTCCGTCGTCTTTTTACCGCTACTTTCACTGGAAGGGTTAGAGGGAAAACTCTTTGCTCCGGTTGCGATGACGATCGTCTTTGCACTGATGGGCTCACTGCTCCTTTCACTGACGGTCATTCCCGTCGTGGCTTCGTTGCTGCTCAAATCAACGCCGCACCATGAGACACGGATCGATTTGTTTTTTGCCCGTCTTTACAAACCGTTGCTCTCCTTTGCCCTTAATCGAACCAAAACACTCTTTATTGGGGCGATTATTTTCCTCATACTCAGTTTTTCCCTCTTTACGCTGGTGGGTAAAACCTTTATGCCTACTCTCGATGAGGGGGATATCATTCTAGCCGTCGAGCCTATCCCTTCTATCTCGCTCGAAGCGTCCAAAGAGCTCAACCTCGCCATTCAAAAAGAGCTGTTGAAAAACATTCCGGAGATCAAAACCATCGTCGCTCGTACCGGGACGGATGAGATGGGTCTGGATCCGATGACGCTCAACCAAACCGATACCTTTTTGATCCTCAAACCTAAAGAGGAGTGGAAAGCGGCTTCCAAAGAGGAGATACTCCACAATATTACCCTGGCGCTCAAACCTTTTACAGGGGTAGGATTTAGCTTTACCCAACCCATCGATATGCGTATCTCTGAGATGCTTACCGGCTCGCGCGGCGATTTGGCCATCAAAATTTTCGGCCCCGATATCAACACCCTGAATACCCTCAGTGCTCAAGTGGGAAGTCTTCTGGAAAACATTCAAGGCTCCAGCGAGGTGATCGTCACCCTCAATGCGGGGATCAATTATCTCACCGTAACCCCCGATCGCTTTGCCACGGCCAATACAGGGGTGAGCAGCGGTGAACTGCAGCAATTTCTCAAAGCTTCATTGGAGGGGATTATCGTCGATACGCTGAGTGAGGGGAATATCCGTACCCCGGTCATGATCCGGCTTGAGAGTGACATTGCCAAAGATTATGACAAATTCAGCGCACTCGAGATTCCTCTCATGGAGGGGGGAAGCGTCCCCCTTGCCAGCGTTGCGAATATCACCCAAACCGAAGGGCCCGTACAGGTCATTCGTGAAAACAATGAACGGCTGAGTGTGGTGCGCTCCAATGTAGAGAACCGGGATTTGGTCGGATTTGTCGAAGAGGCAAAACAAAAAATCAACACGACTATTAAACTTCCCGATGGCTACCACATCACCTACGGAGGGCAGTTTGAAAATCAGCAGCGCTCTTCGGCACGATTGATGGCGGTGGTTCCCGTGAGCATCGTGGTGATTTTCTTCATCCTCTTTTTTACGTTCCGTTCCGTGAGCAACACCCTGCTCATCTTGCTCAATATCCCTTTTGCGATTACGGGGGGAATTATCTCCTTGTTTATCAGCGGAGAATACCTCTCTGTCCCCGCATCGGTCGGATTTATAGCCCTCTTTGGGATTGCCGTACTCAACGGGGTCGTTATGGTGAGCTACTTCAACACATTGCTTGCCAATGGCTACACCATCGACGAAGCGGTAGGCGAAGGAGCACGCAGACGGCTTCGCCCCGTACTGATGACGGCGTTTATCGCAGCACTCGGACTGCTGCCGTTGTTGTTTGCCACCGGGGTCGGAAGCGAGATCCAAAAACCGCTTGCCATCGTAGTGCTGGGAGGATTGGTCACTTCAACGATTCTTACCCTCCTGATTTTGCCGCCTGCCTTTAAAATGATCTACAATCGAGGACAAAAATGAGCTTGAACGGAATGGATATTTACTTTGAAATCGCCAATAAAGATACATTGGTTGATTTATTGCTGGAAGAAGGATATGATGATTTTTACTTTTTCCCATGTAAACGCTACGGTGCCGGAGCCTTTTTGGTCAGCACGGAAGAACAAGTAAGCGCGAGACGGGATTTTGGATTGTTTCGCCTTTTTCTGCAAAAAGCGGAAGCGATCGTTCTCGCGTCTGCTATCAAAAAAGAATTAAAAGACAAAACGATCAAGATATTCATAAATGAGGTAAAAGAGCTGTAAATGCGTATTTTAATTGCCGACGATGAAAAAGAGTTATTAGCATTACTGCAGCTGTCCCTGGGCAAAGATTGGGTTGTGGATACCGCATCGGAAGTGGATGAGGCAAAAGGGTATATTGACGCATTTAACTATGCGGTGGTTATCCTGGATCGGACATTTCACGGAGTCGATCGGGTCAAAGAGCTGATTGAGTACACTAAAATGAAAAACTCCCAAACGGCGGTCCTGGTGGTGAGCGCTCTTGGGGAGGTCGATGATAAAGTGGAAGGTTTCGGATACGGTGCGGATGACTATCTCGAAAAACCTTTTGACATTAAAGAACTGCGTGCGCGTATCAGTGCCCTTTCCCGTCGTTTTGTCGTGCACCACGTTGAGATCGAAGGGATTGTGATTGATCCGACGCATCAGTCGCTGAGCAAAGAGGGTGAAGCGATTATTTTGAGCAAAAGCGAGCATGAACTCTTCTTTTACCTTCTTTCTAAAGCGCCTCAAATCGTTTCGCGGGAAGAGATTTTAGACGCTTTGTACGATAATCCTCAAAACATCACCTCGAATGCCGTGGATGAGTTGGTTGCACGTCTTCGCAAAAAATTGGACCCGAAAGTGATAAAAACCGTTAAAACACGAGGATTTGTGATTGAAATTTAGCTATTTTAATTCGTTAAAACTCAAAATTACTCTCATATTCTCATTTTTAATGGCCATTGCTTTTTGGATCAACTGGCAGGTAGCGATTCAGACCATTCATGATGAAAAAGTGGAAGACTTGGAACAAGTACTGAGCCATTTGCTGATTGAGAGCCGTGATGAATATATTCTGGAACCCCTTAGTGCTACGAGTGATTTGCATTTTTTGCATACGATACCGCATAATGTGTTGATTTTAAAAGATTCAGAAGCGAGTCAGGTCCGTTTTTTGGTTAAGTCGATTCCCTATACTCCTGAAAAAAATGAAGTCAGCGTTTCGATTCCTTTAGAAAATGGGGTCTATTTGAACGCTATTAGCAATCACGCCAAAATTGATGCGTCGGTGGCCAAATACGGGTCCAAATTGATGGTCCGTTATCTGACATCCCTTTTGGTTATTCTCATTATAAGTTTCATTTTGCTTCAACGCTATATGCGCCCTTTAGGGATTTTGGCTGAGCGCTCACGCGGATGGAGAAGCGGGGATACGTTTGAATTTTCGATCCATAATGCGGGTCAGGAAATCGATGAACTCTCACAGGCATTTTCCGCTTTGGTGCATCGGCTGGAAGGGTTTCGCGCAAAAGAAAAAGCACTTTTTAAAGAGATGGCGCATGAGCTTAAAACCCCGATTGCTTTGATGCGGGCACGTCTGGATGTTTACGAGAGCAGCGATCATTTCACCAAAGATAAAATGCTTGACGAATTGGGCCATGATATTGAACGGCTTATGTCGGAACTTAAAAATGTGCTGTTTTTTGAAAGTACCGATTTTGAGGACCCTCAATCTTTTGAGATGGCGGATATTTTAGCTGAGGTTATTAAGAAAGTTGACATTCTTTCCCAGCGGCGCAGTTTAAAAATTATTCTCTCTCCCGAGAGTTTTCATCTCCACGCACCGCGTAAAATATTTTTGAAAGTGATTAGAGCCTTGATCGAAAATTCACTGACCTACGCAAAAGAAGAGAGTGAAATTATCATTAATGTGGATCCCGTCAAAAAATCATTGACTATCAATAATCGAAAAGGGGGTGAAAAATACCTCTTTAGTTCTAAAATAGGGCAAAAGATGCTTGATCGAGTGAGCCCGGAAATTGGAATAGGCTACCAAATATGTGACGAAGAAGAGTGGTATCGTGTCCGCGTATCCATTTTATAGCTAAATCTTATTGAATAATACTTATAATTGCATTTATATAAAGGAAAATAAAGATGTTCAAATGTTTTAAGAACCCCTGCCGAAGTCGTACCGTTATTATTGCGGTCGCGTTATTTTTAGTCTTATTTACCAACAGTGCATTTTTTAAACATGTCCTCCAAATTTATCCGCTAACGTGGAGCAGCGCACCGATGATTGTATCACTCGGAGTGGTTCTGATGGCGGTTCAGGTGGTTCTATTCACCCTTCTGGGCTCCCGTTATCTCCTCAAACCGCTTTTGATTACGGTCTTGCTCTTATCCTCATTGGTCGCCTATTTTATGAATACGTACGACATTGTTGTCGATACCCATATGATTCAAAATATTTTGGAGACGAATATCAATGAATCGATGGATTTGTTGAGCATTCAGCAAGTCCTTTATTTCTTGCTATTGGGGGTTGTCCCCTCGATTATCGTTTACCGGGTGAAGATCAAGCCGTTGCCGCTAAAAGCTTCCCTTCTTGATAAATTGAAAACAATCAGTATCGCCTTGGCCGTTATTGTGGTGGTTGTTTTTGCATTCAGCAAATTTTACACCTCTTTTTTCAGAGAACACAAACCGCTCCGTTTTTACACCAATCCGACATTTTATCTTTATTCGATCGGGCAATACGTCAACCAGTCCTTTTCTCATGAGATGAGCGGAATTCAGCCGATCGGGCAGGATGCACGGATTGCGGAAGATGATGGCCATCGGGAACTGGTGATTTTAGTCGTCGGTGAAGCGGTCCGGGCGGATCATGTTTCCCTCAACGGCTACTCCCGAGAAACGACGCCGTTGCTCAAAAAAGAGGATATTATTAATTTCCCCCATTTTACCTCCTGCGGTACGGAAACGGCGATTTCCGTCCCCTGTATGTTCTCCTCTTTCGGGCGGGAAGATTACGACAAAGACATTGCCAAACATACCGAAAACGTTCTGGATGTTTTGAAACGGACGGGTACTCACGTTCTGTGGCGCGATAATAACTCCGATTCCAAAGGGGTTGCTTTAAGGGTGACCTACGAAGATTTCAAGTCTCCCGATAAAAACACGATGTGCGAAGAGGGAGAGTGTCGGGATGAGGGGATGCTGGTAGGACTCCAGGAGTATATCGATGCCCATCCAAAAGGGGATATCGTCATCGTCTTGCACCAGATGGGCAATCACGGCCCGGCCTATTACAAACGCTATCCCAAAGCATTCGAAAAATATACACCGGTATGCAAAACGAATCAGCTCGAAGAGTGCTCTCAAGAGGAGATTGTCAACGCATACGATAATGCCATCCTCTACACCGACTATTTCCTCTCCAAAGTGATCGGTTTGCTCAAACAAAATGATCCGAAATTTGAAACGGCGATGTTTTACCTGAGTGATCACGGCGAATCTTTGGGGGAAAAAGGGCTTTACCTGCATGGATTTCCGTATGCCATTGCCCCTGAGGCGCAAAAACATGTTCCAGCTGTAATGTGGTTTGGAAAACAGTTTGCCGTCGATAGAGAGGCATTAAAACGCCATGCGACACAGAAATTTACCCACGATTCGTTCTTCCATACGATACTGGGATTTGTAGAAGTAAACAGCTCGGTATACCGTTCCGAACTCGATATCCTCCATGGTGCCCGCTAAACACGTTTGGCTCACGGCCGCCGTATTGGTCGCAGCTGTCGTGTTTTTTGGAATAAGCGGGGTGGATGTTTGGGTGCAGAAACATTTTTACAATCCCTTTTTGAATCAGTGGCTTGTCGATTCGAATGACCCGCTCCCTAAGCTTCTTTTTTATGACGGTCTTAAACGGCTGTTGATCGTGATCGGCATCTTTTTGCTGTTTGGATCCATTGTCGCATGGAAACGCCCTTTTTTCAAGCCGTATCGGCATGGGATGGTGATCGTACTCCTCGCTTCGGTACTGGTCCCCGTAGTGGTCGGATCTTTAAAAGCGGTGACGAACATGCCTTGCCCGAAAAATCTGGAAATTTTCGGCGGAGACTACCCTCACACCTGCGTCTGGGAAAAATACGGAAACACGGTTTGCCCGAAAGAGAAGATTAAATGTTGGCCTGCCGGCCATGCGAGCGGCGGGTTTGCCTTGCTCTCGATGGTATTTTTGTTTCGTTCTCAAAAAGCAAAAATAGCCGCTGCTTCTACGGCCATGGTGATCGGATGGAGTATGGGGAGCTATAAGATGTTGATTGGGGACCACTTTCTGAGCCATACAGCCATTACGATGCTTCTGGCCTGGTTTGTTATTGTCCTTATTGTGCGGGGAGTAGATTATGGGGAGCGGAAGAGATGGATCCGTTTGACCTCATAAGGATTATTCGATAATATACCAAAAATTTCATGGTTGCGGGGAAATATTCAGATGAAAAATATAGTGAAAACGTCATTGCTTGTTGCTTTGATATCGGTTGTGGGATATGCGAATGAACACCATTCAGCACCCCATTGGGATTATGATGCGCATGGCCCGGCATGTTGGGGTGAGTTTGCGCAGGAGTGCCAAACGGGACATATGCAATCTCCGATTGACATTAAAAGTGGCAAACATCTCCCCCTTAAAGGGTCATTCGTTTTAAAAATGAATGAAGACGTTCACACGACTGCCGATGTTGTCGATAATGGACATGCCATTCAGGCCAATGTCAATAATGGCGGCAAACTTGTTATTGATGGACGTGAATATACATTGGTACAGTTTCATTTCCATGGGCACAGTGAACATACGATTGACGGAAAACAGTATGCCTTGGAAGGGCATTTGGTCCATAAAAGTGCTGATGGTCATTTAGCCGTTGTCGGTGTTATGTTCAAGGAAGGGGATAATAATCCGGTATTGGATAATGTGTTGGGGGGAATCGGACGTACGATTCGCATTGATCCTCAGGATTTATTGCCGGAGGATAAAAAGCATTATTATCACTACATCGGTTCGTTGACGACACCTCCATGTACTGAAGGGGTACAGTGGTATGTTCTTAAAAAGCCGGTTACCGCGTCGAAAGACCAAATTAAAACGATGCGAGACCATTATGCGCATAATTTCCGCCCGGTGCAACCGATCTATGATCGTAAGCTGGAAGCCAAATAGATGGTATAATCTCACCCAAAAAACGGGCTGAGATTGAAACTTTTACTCCTTCTTTTACAGAGTGTCTGGCTGATCGCTTCGACACTTCATCTCAGTGCCTCTTCGAATCCTGCACGTCTTAACCCCTTGATTGCTACCGATTCCGCCAGTTCGTCCATCGCCGGATTTTTGTTTAACTCTTTGGTGAAATACGATGAAACAGGCCAGAAAATTATCGGAGATTTAGCCGAATCGTACCGTTTTGTAACCCCGACACTCATCGAGTTTAAACTCCGCCGAGGGGTGAAATGGCATGATGGAAAACCTTTCACGGCTTCGGATGTCGTGTTCACGTATGATTTGATCAAATCCCCCAAAACGATTACCCCTTATACGTCTGATTTCAGGGTCATTAAAAAAGTGACGGCAATCGATGATTATACCCTTCACATTTCTTACGAGAAACCCTATTTTAAAGCGTTGGAAATATGGATGATGGGGATTGTTCCTCGCCATATTCTGCACCGCGAAAATGATATTATGGGGTCAAAATTTAATACCGCTCCCATAGGGACGGGGCCTTATGTCCTGAAAAAACTGGAGTTTTCAAAACAGATTGTGTTGGAAGCCAATCCTCACTATTTTGAACACCGTCCCAAGATTGATAAAATTGTTTTTCATGTGATAAGCGATCCGATGACGCGGTTTTTGATGCTTAAATCGGGCCAGATCGACGTGGACGGCTTGGAACCGATGCAGTATGAGCGACAGCTGGATAAATCGTTTCATGACCGTTTTGCGACAGCGGAACTCCCCTCACACAGCTATACGTATCTGGGATTTAATCTTCGGCTTAAAAAATTCAAAGATCCGAGAGTGCGTGAAGCGTTGTCGCTGGCGATTGATCGGGACGCATTGATCGATGTGCTGTTTCTAGGCCACGGCAATGTTTGCACCGGCCCTTTTTTGCCGGGGAGCAAGGGATTCAACGAGCACATAAAATCTCCAAAACGTAATCTTATGAAAGCTAAAGCACTCCTCAAATCCGCAGGCTACAGTGCGGCTCATCCTTTGGAATTCGAGATTGCCACCTCAAATTCGAATGCCATCCGTCCGTATGCCGCCGAGATTATCCAAAGACAGCTGCTCGATGTCGGGGTCAGAGTGACCCTTCGGGTCATGGAGTGGCAGGCATTTTTGAATACCGTTGTCTCCCCGCGTAAATTTGATTCGGTATTGCTGGGATGGTCTCTCTCGCTGAGTCCGGATCCGTATGCGCTATGGCATTCGCAGAGTGATGTTCCGGGGGGATTTAATCTCGTAGGATACCATTCGGTCTCCACGGATAAACTGATTGAGCGTATGGAAAATTCGACCGATTCTGAGAGAATCGCATCGTTGCAGCGTCAGATTTTTGCACGTATTGTCGGAGATAATCCGTATCTATTTTTGGTGATTCCCAATGAAATTAATGTCTATAGCCGCCGTATTTCAGGCATTAAGCCGACCATCAACGGTATATGGGAAGATTATATCGACTGGGAAAAGAAATAAAATCGCAAGCGATTTTTGGCTCTCTGCCGAAGAGAACTAAGTGTTAACATAGCCAATCGGGACGAGTTCCGATGGCGTTTAAAACAATAAGATTGGGAAAAGAAATGAAAAAGATTATATTGTTTGATTTGGACGGAACCTTGATCGATTCAACGGAAGCCATTTTAGAGAGTTTTCAACACGCCCTTAAAAAACACGGAAAGCAAACCCCGATCAGTGACACCCTGATTACCTCTCAAATCGGACATACTTTAGAGACGATGTTCGCGGGTGTCGGGATCGAAGAGGCGATGATTGATGAGCATGTGGCGACGTACAAACTATATTATCGCGAAATCTCGCGTCAAAAAACGGTGTTGCTTCCGGGGGCTATGGAAGCCGTTCGAACCGCGTCACAATTCGCCCGATTAGGGATCGTGACGACAAAAACAGGGCTCTATTCGCGGGAATTAATGGAACATTTCGAGATGATGCACTATTTTGAGGTATTGATCGGTCGTGAACATGTTGAAAACCCCAAGCCGCACCCTGAACCGATTTTAAAAGCCTTGGAACAGATGGGTCAGCCTGTCTCATCGGTGTGGATGATTGGAGATACACGGCTGGATATCGAAGCATCCAAACGCGCCGGAATCGAATGTGTAGCGGTCACGAGCGGTTATGATAATAAGGAACAATTATTAACATTAACAGATATTATAAAAAATGATGCCCTCGAAGCGGTACAATACATCGCTCAGAGGGGATGAAAGTAACATTTCGTCTTTGGTTTTTAAGCTCGTAAAAGGTGAAAAGCTACATTTAAGAGCAACTTTCATAGAATACGTCTACTGATTAAAATTAAACTTAAGAACTTAAGTCAGAGGGAGAATTCATGCTAGAAATTCGATGGCATAGTCGTGCCGGACAAGGCGCTGTAACCGGTGCCAAAGGTTTGGCCGATGTTGTATCTACCACCGGTAAGCATGTTCAAGCATTTGCATTTTACGGTTCCGCTAAACGTGGAGCTGCGATGACGGCATATAATCGTGTTGATGATAAAGTCATCATGAACCATGAAAAATTCATGGCTCCCGATTATGTTTTGGTAATTGACCCTGCACTTGTTTACATCGCAGATATTACGGCAAATGAAAAAGAGAGTACTGTCTATATCGTAACAACGCATATGAGTACCGAAGAGTTGATCGCGTCACAGCCAAAACTCGCAGGGAAAAAAGTTTTTACGGTTGACTGTATTAAAATCTCACAAGAGACAATTGGAAAAGCAATTCCTAATACACCGATGTTAGGTGCTTTGATGAAAGTATCGGGAATGTACGAGATGGATTTTTTCAAAGAGAACATGATACGGGTATTGAAAAAACTACCTCAAAAAATCATTGATGCCAACATGATCGCGATTCAACGCGCGTATGATGAAGTAAAATAAGGAGAATCGCATGGAAAATAGAGGATGGGATGGATTTGAAATCGGTGCCATGCTCCGTTCGTTTGACGGAGCAACACGCGATATTGCGACCACATTGCCTGAAGATCGACCTTATTCACAATCGAACTCGTTTACGGCAAGTGTAGCGGACTGGCGTATCGAAAAGCCTTTGTTCAACAAAGATTACTGTATCGATTGTCAATTTTGCTGGATTTATTGCCCGGATATGTCAATCATCGCGCGCGATAAGAAAATGATCGGGATTGATTTTGACCACTGTAAAGGGTGTGGAATCTGTGTCGAGGTTTGTCCGACAAATCCAAAATCGTTGTTGATGTTCCCGGAACAAAAAGACGAAGAAGCAGCACTTGCCGAATGGCCTAAAAAAGAGAAAAAAGCTGATACTGTAGTGGAGGAAGACTAATGGCAGATACAATGGAACTACGCGATATTGAAGTCTGGGATGGTAACATGGCGGCAAGCCAAGCACTTCGTCAAGTACAAGTTGACGTTGTTGCCGCTTATCCGATCACTCCATCGACTCCTATCGTTGAAAATTACGCAGGTTTTACGGCAAACGGCTACGTAGACGGTGAGTTCGTTATGACCGAATCTGAGCATGGTGCAATGTCATGTTGTATCGGTGCGGCAGCCGCAGGCGGACGTGTTGCTACAGCAACCAGTTCACAAGGTTTTGCCTTGATGGTTGAGACCCTTTATTCAGCATCAGGTATGCGTTTACCGATCGTTTTGAACGTTGTTAACCGTGCTATCGGTGCACCACTAAACGTTAACGGCGATCACTCCGATATGTATATGGGACGTGATAGCGGTTGGATTCAACTCGATTCATACTGTCCTCAAGAAGCGTATGACATGAACTTTATCGCTTTCAGAGTTTCTGAAGATCATGATGTCCGTTTACCGGCGATGGTTCACCAAGACGGGTTTATGACTTCTCATACGGCTCAGGGAGTTCACACGCTTACCGATGAAGCGGCGTATAACTTCGTGGGTGAGTATAAACCTATGAATGACATGTTGGATCTTGATCATCCGGTAACTCACGGGGTTCAGACGGAAGAAGACTGGCATTTTGAACACAAAGCGCGCCAGCAGCATGCTTTGATGACCGCGGTACTTCCAAAAATTCAAGCGGCTTTCGATGATTTTGAAAAATTGACAGGACGTAAGTACAACCTTGTTGAGACCTATAACATGGACGATGCCGAAGTTGCCGTCGTATGTATGGGAACATCAGTTGAAACGGCGCGTGAAGTAGCCGAAGAGATGCGTACGCAGCACGGTATCAAAGCTGGTGTTGTCGGTATTCGAGTATTTCGTCCATGGCCATTGGAACAAATCGCAGCGGTATTGAAAGATGTTAAAGCAATCGCGGCATTGGATCGTTCAAGCCCGCACGGTACCGTTGGTGCATTGTTCAATGAAATTTCTGGTTCACTGTTCAACACTGACACCAAAGCGGTTCTTACCAACTATATTTATGGATTGGGCGGACGTGATTTGACGAAAGCACATTTAGTAGGGATCTTTACGGAACTCAAAGCAAATGCGGATGCACTCAAACCGACGACTCCGTTGCAACAATATATCGGCCTTCGCGGACCGAAACTCTCTTTTTTCTAAGGGGCACTTATGTCAGAAATTAAAAAAATTAAAAACCTCAAAGAGTTTTCCACTTCGGCGGACCGCTTTGAGGGGGCTAACCTTCTTTGCCCGGGCTGTGCTCACTCGATTATTGTTCGTGAAGTGCTCAACGCAACGAATGACGATTTGATCCTTGCGGCATCAACCGGATGTTTGGAAGTGTGTACGGCAGTGTATCCGTATACGTCATGGGATGCTTCATGGATTCATATCGGATTTGAAAATGGTTCATCTGCGGTAGCAGGTGCAGAAGCAATGTACAAAGCGCTCAAAACAAAAGGGCGTTTGAAACAACCGGATCGCGTACCTAAATTCGTCGCATTCGGCGGTGACGGTGCGACTTACGATATCGGTTTCCAATGGATCTCAGGATGTTTCGAGCGCGGACATAATATGATGTACGTTTGTTTGGATAATGAAGTCTATGCGAACACGGGTGGACAGCGTTCCTCTTCTACTCCGATCGGTGCATCAGCAACGACAACTCCTGCCGGACGCGTCAGCTACGGTGAAAAGAAAAACAAAAAAGACATGATGGCGATTATGGCGGCACACGGTGCTCCATACGTTGCCCAAGTTGCTCCGAATAAATGGAAAGACATGGTAGCTAAAATCCAAAAAGGGTTTGCTGCCGAGGGTCCAGTATTTATCAATGCAATGTCTGCATGTACCACAGAGTGGAAATTTGCTCCGGAAGATACCATCGCGATTTCAGATTTGGCAACCGATTCGTTGGTTTTCCCATTGTATGAAATTATCGACGGAACTCAACTAAACATCACTTACCGTCCGAAAAATATTATTCCGGTTCGTGATTATCTCGGTGCACAAGGGCGTTTCAAACACCTTTTCACCAAACAATACGAATATCTCATCGAAGAGTGGCAAGCTCGTGTCGATGCGAAATGGGATTATCTCCAACGCCGCGAAGAGGCAAGTGTCTAAAGACACTGCCTTCTTCTCTTTCTTTTACTTTTTCTTTCTTTCTTTCTTTCTTTGATCATTTTTAAATCCCTCTTTTAGCGTTCTGTGTGTATCTAAACCTCCGTCTCTCCTTAACACTAAACTAACACTTTAGCATTAAACTATCACCGAGAAAAAGAAGTGATTCAGAAGTGTGGGATGGAAATTTTTTTCATGATTTCTTCATCTCAAATACATAAAATGTCTAGAATGACATACCAATCAGGAGAATAAAAAGATGAATAGACGGAATTTTTTTGGGGTTGCAGCAGCAGTAGCATTAAGTGTCCCGGCATTCGCGGGAAGAACCACCACAACCGTTACCTTGACGGCAGCACAGAAAGCGACATTGCTCTTTATGTATCAGGAAGAAAAAGTAGCGCGTGATGTTTACATCACTTTGGGTAAAAAGTATCCGAGTGCGTCCACATTTACCAATATTCAGCTTTCAGAGCAGACGCACATGGATTCGGTAGAGAAACTGTGCATTAAATACGGTGTCAATATCTCAGGTGTCAATGAAACTGAAATCGGGGTATTTGTTCTTCCTGAGCTTCAAAGTTTGTACGATACCCTCGTAAAACAAGGGTTGGTCTCTTTGCTTGAGGGATTGAAAGTCGGTGTCGCAATCGAAGAAAAAGATATCAAAGATATCTTAGACGCAGAAGTGGGGATGCCTAAAGATGTCGTCACGGTGTTTGAAAATCTTCGTGCCGGTTCAATCAGTCACTTGGATGCATTCAACAAAGCGGTTGCGGCTTTATAATAAAAACAGTAGCACGGAGACCGTGCTACTTCTCTTCTAGCTGGATTTAATCTTCTACGTATTATCTGATATTGCATACAATTTGGTACTATCATTTTGGAATCATCTTTGCTTTATCTGTACCAATAAAATAAGTATTGGGAAAAAAAATGTATCGCATGACCTATAATCATACCGGAGTAACCGGATGTTCAGCACGTGGCATCGCCAAGCGTGAAAGTGTCCATGAACTTCAAGAACTCGCAGAACAATTAAAAGATTCCATCTGTAATATTCGCATTGAAAAAATTAAAGATGAGACACACCCGTATCTTCCAATGGACATATTTGTCAACATGAAAGAGCTTCGTTGAGACGGTAAAGATTCTTCACTAATTTTATACCTTTGTGTTAATCGCCAACTTTTAGCGATGCGAGGATGAAATATGTTACTATTGCCTCAATCAAAGAATGATGATGAAGGAGTTTTATGCCGTTATTGGATAGTTTTACCGTCGATCACACCATTATGCCCGCCCCCGCAGTTCGTCGTGCAAAAGGGATGAAAACGCCGAAGGGTGATGATATTACCGTGTTCGATCTCCGTTTTTGCCGCCCGAATGAAGCGATTCTTTCTCAAGAGGGAATTCATACCATGGAACATCTGTTTGCTGGATTTATGCGCGATCATCTCAACTCGGATCAGACGGAGATTATCGATATTTCGCCGATGGGATGCCGCACCGGATTTTACATGAGCGTGATCGGAACACCCAGTGAAGAGGTAGTGGCCGATGCGTGGGAAGCATCGATGAAAGATATTTTGGCGGTGGAAAAGCAAAGTGACATCCCGGAACTTAATATTTACCAATGCGGGACCTGTGCGATGCACTCACTCGAAGATGCCAAAGCGATTGCGACCGAAGTGCTCCGCAAAGATATCGATATTATGGACAATGAAGCGTTGAAGCTTGATATGGCAAAGGTGCACGGATGATTTTACTGATCCCTATGAATGGAGACGATACGCAAGAATCGGAACTTACGGCTATTTTGAGCGCGTCATTTTGGGCGACGGTAGAGGTTGAAGAGGGGCGCGTCATTGAGATCAACTTTTACACCGACCGCACCCAAATCGAAGCAATGCCCGATGCGGTCATCGTCACCAATAACTATGAGCCCGTCATGGAGTTTCTGGATCAGCAGATGATGGTGTTGGTCGCTCACACACAGCGTACGATTGATGATATTGTCGAAGCCTATCTTTTCCGCGAATTACATGATTTGGCACTATAATTTCACTCTCTTATGATCACTTCACTCCTTCATCCGACACCCTATACGAAAATTATGGTGGTAACAAGCCATTTAGACGCTATGGCGGAGGAGTTGGGTGATTTTCTCACTTCTTATGAGGGGCTGATCGATTTTTCACTGTTTCCTGGGGATCATCAGAGCCTAAGTACTTTTCATAAAATTTTTACGATCAAAGACTATAAATCTCCTGCAGGGGGAATTCCCCGCGATTACGCCGCCGTGATCGTGCAGGACGTATTGCACCTGCACGAATCTCCGCAGAAATTTTTACAGTTGATTTACCGTACGCTGCTCAACGCTTCCGAAATTATCATCATTCAGAAAAACGGTTCGATGGGTGTCGCTGAGGTGGAAGCGTTGCTCGATCAGGTCGAATTCCGTGCGATCAATACAATGACCGATTTGATCGAAGGGCATGAGATTATCGTCGGAAAAAAAATGCATATGTGGGGTAATGGACTATAAAAACGTTGATTGTGTTACAATACAAAAAGTAATTTTAAAGAAGAGTAATATGGTTACAAAAGAGATAATTCTCGATTTTTTTGCTAATCACAAAGATGAATTGAGAGAGAGATATTCACTTGTCAAGGTGGGACTTTTCGGAAGTTATGCAAAAGGTTCTGCTACAGCTGAGAGTGATATCGATATCTATGCCGAATTTGAAGATAAACGATTTAGAAATATTGCCGGCGCGTGGAATTATTTTGAGGAAGCTTTCGGTACAAAAATAGATCTCTTATATCCTCATAAGAACATGAGACCCTCGCTAAAACAAAATATCGAGCATGAAGTCATTTATGGATAAGAAAAATACCAAAGAGTTACTTGAGTACATTATTCAAAGTATCGATTTGATACAAAAACGTTTTTTAGCTGTCAAGCAAAGCGATGATTTTATGAAAGATGACGAAGGGCTGGAAAAATTAGATTCTATCTCTATGCGTTTACAAAGTATCGGTGAAGCACTTAAAAATATTTACAAAACCGATCCTCATGTTCTTGAAGCGATTGCACCCAAAACGTATTGGAGTGATATCATCAAATTTCGAGAAGTTATCTCCCATCATTATATCGATATTGATTCAGAAGTCGTGTATGAAATTTGTCATGACGAACTCGATGCTCTGAAAGAAAAAATTAGTGTTGCATTAAAATTAGAGCGATAAAGATCAACGGACTATGAAAGAGTGGGTACAAAGCGAAGACGGCAGTTATACCGCCTACAGCAGCGAATATGACGAACACTACCACTCGACCAAAGACGGGGCGTTGAACGAATCGCTGAAAAAACACATCGAACCTGCATTTACACGGCATAGAGAGAAAGATCACCTTCGCATCATCGACATCTGTTTCGGTTTGGGGTTTAATACCCTTCTCAGCCTCTATTATCGTGACACCTACGCCCCCGACACGACCCTCGAAATCTACTCCCCCGAACTCGACGGCGATCTCGTCGCCTCTCTCGTCGATTTCCCCTATCCCGAAATCTTTGAGCCGTACCGAAACGTGATCACCGATATTGCAACGCTCGGCGGATATGAGGACGAACGAACGCAAATTACGGTTGATATTATGGATGCGAGATTAGCGATGAGAGAGTTGGATGGGGAGTGGGATATCTGCTATCAGGATGCTTTTAGCCCCACCGTTAATCCGGTATTGTGGACACGGGAATATTTTGCCGACATCGCACGGCTGATGGGTGAGGAAGGGGTTATGACGACCTATTCGACCGCCCTTGCTACGCGGTTGGCTCTCTATGAAAACGGCTTTAACGTTTATCTGAATCGGGGTGAGGGGTATCGAAATGCGACGGTCGCCTCCCGCAGAGCGCTAGAGGATTTCGAGGGGGTGGATATGGAACATAAGATCCGGTGTAATCCGAATGCCCGATCGCTCAGAGACGATTTGGATAACGGCTAATAGAGGGCGCTGATGTGGTCAACATCATTCCAACTCAAATCTTTTTTGGTCGATGAGGTCAAAATGTGGCGCATATAGCGGGCGAAGACGTCGGTTTCGATATTGACCCTCGTCCCTTTTTTATAGGTACCGAAAAGGGTTTCGCGCATGGTGATCGGGATGATGGTGAGGCGGAATGCTCCGCTCATCACCTCGTTGACCGTTAAACTGATTCCGTCGATGGTAATGGAGCCTTTCGGGGGGATGAGGGGGATAAACGCTGAGTCGACATCGACGATCACCTCGTAGCTGTTGCCGTTATCGGTAATGGAGCGGATCGTCCCGATCGTATCGATATGCCCCTGGACGATATGCCCCTCGAACCGATCCCCCATCATCATGGCCGGTTCGATGTGCACCTGTCCGCTCAGTTTTTCGGTGGCAATGTGCGTAAGGGTTTCGGGAGAGAGCTCGACACTGAACCCGTCACTCTCGATACTGACGACCGAGAGACAGGTACCGTTGACCGCAATGGAATCACCGAGTTTTGGACGATGGGAAGCTTTGAGAGAAAGACGATTGCCCCCGAAACTTTTGACCGCAGCCATCTCCCGAATCAGTCCTGTAAACATGGTGTTCCTTTGGAATTGACCTTTCAAGGTCAGTTTTTTCTCCCGTATCGTGAGCGATACGGGAAGCTTTAGGGGGTTATAGGGACATTTGTCCCTGCCACTTTCTGGGCTATGCCCAGAAAGTGTGTAACATCAGTTAAAAAACTATTTTACCCTCTTCTTGCAAAGAACGGATAATGTTTTTCGCTTTTTCATGGCCGTTGTAGGCCGCCTTGCGGCACCACTCCAATGCCGTGTCATGATCGGCTTCACACCCGAATCCCTGATCATACATCAGCCCCAGATTGTATTGAGCTTCCGCGAGATTCATATTGGCGGCACGGGAGAAGCAGATGAAGGCACGCGGGTAGTCCTGCGACACCCCATGCCCTTCTTTATAGAGGACACCGAGGTTGTTAAACGCATTGGCATTTCCCCGCTTTGCCGCCTCTTCGTACCAAAATGCCGCTTCGGAAAAATTCTGCACGCATCCTAGACCCCGTTCCAGGGAGAGAGCCGCCTCGTATTGCGCTTGGGGAAATTCCAATACAGCAGCACGGAGCAGAAACTCGAAGGCTTTGAATTGATCGTGCGGAACCACAACGCCATCAGCGTACATCAAGGCGAGATTGTAAATCGCAGCGGGTTCATCCAATTCAGCGGCTTGGGAGTAGAGATAAAAGGAGCGCTCCAATGAGCTCTCAACCCCCAGCCCTTTTTGGTGCATGTATCCTAACGAGGAGAGGGCCGTAGGATTGTTTTGGAGAGCCAATGTCTCGAAAAGTTCCAGCGCTTCTGTGTAGCGGTGGGAATTAAAAGCATCAAATGCGGCTTGGAGCATATCAATTAACCTTCTTTAATTTTCGGCTGATTATAGCGAGGAGGGTCTTAACGACGCACTTTCCGGTCGAGACGCTGTTTTTCTTTAAGCTTACTTACAACGTCCTTGAGCTCCTCTTTTTTTTGGAGCAGCTGGTCTCTGATGAGGTATTCGTCTCCTCCGTCAATCTCAGGATCGTATTCAAGAGGCTTCGGATTGTAGTTTTTGAGAAGCTCTTCTAATGTTTTGGTGTTTAAGCCATCCATATGTGTCACCCGTCATCAAAATATTTTCTTAATTATAAAAGATTTTGCCTTGGAGTTTTTATAGGTTTCAACAAGGGAAGCTATAATTGCATTAATAATCTATGTAAAGAAGCAATTATGACATATGACGTAATCGTAGTCGGCGGAGGACACGCCGGAATCGAAGCCGCACTCGCCTCTGCACGTATGGGGCACAATACTCTTATGGTCTCCATATTGGCCGAGCAGGTAGGGGCGACAAGCTGTAACCCTGCCGTCGGCGGTTTGGCGAAAGGGCATTTGGTGCGCGAACTCGATGCACTCGGCGGAGAGATGGGACTTTTGACCGATGAGGCGGGTATCCAGTTTCGTATCCTCAATATCACGAAAGGGCCCGCCGTTCGGGGAAGCCGTGCCCAGATTGATATGGACCGTTACCGCGTTATTGCCCGTAACACCATCCTCACAACCCCGAATATGTCGTTGATCCAGGAGACGGTTACGTCGCTGATGATTGAAGAAGGGGCGGTTGTCGGTGTACGTACCCATCTGCTCAACGAGTATCGTGCTGCGCGGGTTATCCTCACAACGGGGACCTTCCTTAACGGAGTAGTGCATATCGGAGAAATTACCCAAGAGGCGGGACGTTTTGGAGAATTTGCCGCAAAAGGGCTCACCGATTCCCTCCGCGAAGCAGGGCTCAACGTTGGACGGCTCAAAACGGGAACCTGCCCCCGCGTCGATAGCTCCTCGATCGATTTCTCGGTCATGGAGATTCAAGACGGCGATGAATTGCCCAATCCGTTCAGCTTCCGCACCGACCGCGAAGAGTTTGCACGGACCAAAAAGCAGCTCCCGTGCTACATTGCCTATACGAACGAAGAGACCCACAGCCTGATCGAGGGGAACTTTCATCGAGCACCTCTTTTTACGGGACAGATTGAGGGGGTAGGGCCGCGCTACTGTCCGAGTATCGAAGATAAGATCAACCGGTTCCGTGACAAAGAGCGTCACCACCTCTTTATCGAGCCGCAAACGGCGGAGAACACGGAGTGCTACATCAATGGAATGTCCACCTCCCTTCCGCCCGATGTACAGCGCTCTATGATCCATTCGGTGCACGGGATGGAGAATGCGAAAATTGTCCGTTACGGTTATGCAATCGAGTACGATTACGTCGATCCGACTGAGCTCAAACACACATTGGAGACAAAAAAGGTCAAAAATCTTTATTGCGCCGGACAGCTCAACGGAACAACGGGATATGAAGAGGCGGCGGCTCAGGGGATGATGGCAGGGATCAATGCCGCGCTTTCACTGCAAGGTAAAGAGCCGTTGATTTTGCGCCGTGATGAAGCCTACATCGGTGTGTTGATCGATGACTTGGTGACCAAGGGGACAAAGGAACCGTATCGGATGTTTACCTCCCGCGCCGAGTATCGATTGCTGCTGCGTGAAGAGACGGCCGATTTACGCTTAGGTCGCTACGGTCATGCCCTTGGTTTGATCAGCGATCAGCAAATGGAGCAGATCGAGACAAAACGCTCTCAAATTGCAGAAGGGTTGAAACTTCTTGAAGAGACGATCTATACCCCGAACAAAGAGTTTTTAGCATTTTTGGCTTCTATCGACGAGGAACATATCACCGACAAACTTACTGCCACACAGCTTGTTTCACGTAAGAGTTTCGAGCTTGATAAGTTGACGAAACTTATACCAAGTTTCGCAGAGCTTGATCTGTATATCCAAGAACAGATTTTGATCGAAGCCAAATACGCCCGTTATGTTGAGAAACAAAGCGACGATATCGAGCGGATGAGCAAAATGCTTCATATCGCCATCCCCGAGAATTTTGATTTTGCATCCGTCTCAGGGCTTTCCAACGAGATTGTAAGCAAACTTAATACGTTTAATCCTCCTACCTTGCAAGCGGCATCACAGATCAGCGGAATGACCCCCGCTGCCCTTGATATTCTCCATATCTATATCAAAATGGCTCAACGCAAAAACTAAAGGAACTTTATTATGCGCTATTTCTATTACGTCCATACGGGTCACCGTATCGGACTGGATCGTTTTCACCGTGCCGTTGCCATCGTCAATGAACTTCAAAAAGAGATCGACATTACCCTTCTTTGTTCCGATTTTCGAATCGCTGCGGAAGCGAAAGAATACGGAATCAAACGCTCTGTCGGAGTCGATTTGGTACGAAATATTCCCCAAATCGCCCATCACGGGGATAAGATCATTTTTGACTCTGCAGAGATTAACCCAATCCTTTTGAACGATATGACGGGCTTTTTTTCCACCTTTATCCGCATGAGTGACGATCCGTCCGATACCAAACACGATAAAGAGTTTTTAATCTCTCCGTATCTGGACGGTGAGGAGATTTGTAATGCAACGGTTATTGCTGAACGCTACTTTGAGCCACTTCCTAAAACGATTCCTATGGCACTCTTCTTCGGTGATGACGATTATGAAAAAGATTTGGAGAAACACCAGGAGGCATTCAAGCCGTTTAATATGGAGCTGCTGATGGGTTTTTACCATTTCTTGGGATATGAAAAGGCTCTTAAAGAGAGTTTTACTCTTATCCATGAGTGTGAGGCCTACGATGAGGTGATTCGCCACAGCGAGGTATTACTCAGTGCTTCGCCGATGGCAGTGCTTCAGAATCTTGCCGGAGGCGGCAAACCTGTTTTTATTCAACGGACCGATTACCTGACCGATTTTCTCCCTTTGTTTACATCCCTTAACATTCCGATTGTAACGGAAATGACAAAAGATATACTTATGCAAGCGATAAGTACAAGTTCATCAAATAACTATCACACAATCGAAAAAAGTAACAACAAATTAATTGAATTCATAAGGAAAAGTTTAAATTTATAGAAACTTAAACCTTTTTAACTTATTATGGGTAGTTAAATTTCCAAATTAAGTGAGATGACAATGATGGATGAAAGCAGAAGAGGGTTTATCGGTAAAGCCTTTGGTGCAGTCGCCGCTGTAGGGGGAATCGCCTCGCTCATCGCGATGAAGAAGACATGGGATCCACTCCCGAGCGTCATGTCGGCCGGTTTTACAACGGTAGACGTGTCAGGCCTAGAAGCCAATAAATTAGAAATCGCTGTATGGCGGGGTAAACCGGTGTTTATCCTTAAATACACCGAAGATATGAAACCGACCGATGGACGTAATGTCAAAATCGGCGATCACTATTTTTCAGTTATGATCGGTCTTTGTACCCATCTTGGCTGTATTCCTGCCTATCGTGCGGATCAGCATGATTTTAAATGTGCGTGCCACGGTGGCGAATTCACCGATGCCGGTGTTCACAAATTCGGACCTCCTCCAAGGCCGCTTGATATTCCTCCGTTCAAACTTGATGGTGTAACGCTTGTCTTGGGTGAAGAAGGTCCTGAATACAAAGCAATGATGGCGAAAGCATAAGGGGATCGTGATGGCAGAATTTAAAAAAGCAGACTCGATGCTCGAGTGGTTTGACCAGCGTTTAGGTGTCGTCAACTTTGCAAAAGTGATGATGACAGAGTATTGGATTCCGAAAAATATCAACTTTTTGTGGGCGATGGGGGTTTTGCTGACCGTATTGTTCACCTTTTTGGTCGTTTCAGGAATTTTTCTTTTGATGTACTACAAACCCGATGTCAATATGGCGTTTGACAGTGTTAATTACACCATTATGCAGGAAGTTGCGTACGGTTGGTTATTCCGACATATCCATGCGGTCGGTGCTTCGGTTGTTTTCCTGGTCATTTATATCCATATGTTTACGGGTATTTATTACGGCTCTTATAAAAAAGGGCGCGAGATGATCTGGGTATCGGGTATGTTGTTATTCGTCCTTTTCTCAGCAGAAGGATTCAGCGGATATATGCTTCCATGGGGGCAAATGTCGTATTGGGCAGCGTACGTTATTACCGAGATTTTCGGGGGTATCCCGTTTGTCGGTGATGAGCTTGTGGTTTGGATTCGCGGTAACTTCTATGTATCCGATTCAACATTGACCCGTTTCTTTATGCTTCATGTATTGTTGATCCCGTTGTTGATTATCGGTGCGATTGTATTTCATTTTTACGCGCTCCGTTTTCCACACGTAAACAATGAAGCAGGCGAATTTTTCGATTTTGATGAGGAAGCGGAAAAATACCTTGCAGGAAACAAAAAAGAGTCTAAAGTTGTCCCTTTCTGGCCGGTATTCTTGTCAAAAGATTTCTTTGTTCTCGGTTTCTTTATGCTGTTCTTTTTCTATTTGGTTTTCTTCCATTACAACTTTGCGATGGACCCGGTAAACTTTGATAAAGCAGACGGTCTTAAAACTCCGGCACATATCTACCCTGAGTGGTATTTCTTGTGGAGCTACGAAGTGTTACGCGGATTCTTCTTTGAAATCGCAGGTGTTTCCGGTAAAGACCTTGGTTTGATCGCGTTTGGTATTGCAAATGCTATTTTCTTTGTAATGCCGTGGTTGGATCGTTCACCGATGGTAAAACCGGCAAATCAACGCCCGTATTTCAAATATTGGTTCTGGTTCTTGATGGTAGATTTGATCGTGTTGACCGTGTATGGTAAATTACCTCCGACCGGTGCGAATGCATGGGTAGGTTTTGCTTCATCAATGACGTTCTTGGTCCTGTTCGCGGCATTGCCGTTTGTTACCAAAGCAGAAGCCAAAAAAGTGGGAGGCAAATAATGAAAGAGTTTAAAATTTTAGCCGTCATTATGGCTCTTGTCGGTATCACCTATTACGGGATTGAGCCGTATGCGCACCATATTATGCATCCGGAAGTTGCTCCGGCAGATTTTAGTTTTAAGACATTGAAAAATGTCGATACCTCACTTGCCGGCAACGTTGAAAACGGTAAAGTGCTTGTTGAAGCCAACTGTATTGCGTGTCACGCAATCGAAGCGGGTGGATATCCTCAAACAATGCCTAACGCTGACGCGGGGGCATCGTACGGCGTCGTCCCACCTGATTTAAGCAATGCAGGTCGTATCTACGATAAAAACTATTTGGCGAACTTTATTTTTGATCCGGTCACTGCAATGCATGTCGAGCACAAATATACGCCGGAAAGCGGTAAAGTTTTCCCAATGCCAGCCTATAACTGGATGACTCCTCAAGAGATCATGGACATGGTTGCCTATTTTCAATCGATTGCTCCAAAAGTAGTTGAAGGAAAAGAAGGAAACAAAGCAACGTTCGTAGCGGCGTGCGGACATTGTCACGGTATGAAGTATGCGGGGATTGAAGCGGCTACGCCGGCAGATAATCTTAAAACCTATTTGGGTGCCACGCCTCCGGATTTGTCTCAGTATATCAAAAGTCGTGGCGAGCATTACTTGCACAGCTTTATCAATGATCCCCAAGCGTTGCTTCACGGCACTTCTATGCCTCGCGTCGGTTTGACCGAAAAAGCACAAGAAGAAGTGATCACCTACATGGAAGAGATCGGCGATTCGAAAAAAGCCGAGCGTGAAACTGTAGGTCTATGGGTAATGCTGTATACTTTGATTTTTGCGATTTTGGCTTACTTGTGGAAACGCAAAATTTGGTCAGAAGTACATTAACGGTTTTTTCTGATTCACACTTGTCCCGAGAAGGGGCAAGTTTAACTCTTTTTTCTCTCTAATTCCCGTAATAAATAAAACTCCAAACAACTTTTCGCTACTATCGCGCATTTATGGTATATACCCACAAGGACAGAAGTGTTAATAGATAGTTATGGCAGAACCGTCGATTACTTGCGTGTTTCTGTAACGGAGCGATGCAATTTCCGATGTCAATATTGTATGCCCGAAAAACCGTTTTCATGGGTACCTAAAGAGAATTTGCTGAGCTTTGAAGAGTTATTTGAATTTATTAAAGTTTCGATTGACGAAGGGATTAAAAAAATCCGTATTACCGGCGGTGAACCGCTGCTGCGCGAAGACCTCGACACCTTTATCAAAATGATTTACGATTATAAAAATGATATCGATCTGGCGATGACAACCAACGCTTTTTTGCTCAAGGGTACCGCTCAAAAACTCTACGATGCAGGCCTTCGCCGCATTAATGTCTCGATTGATTCGCTGAAACCTGAGATTGCCGAAACGATTGCCAAAAAGGATGTTTTGCGGCAGGTACTTGAAGGGGTCGAAGAAGCCCTCCGGGTAGGTTTAAAAGTCAAAGTCAACATGGTTCCCATGAAAGGGCTCAACGACTGTGAAGTATTGGATGTACTGGAATACTGTAAAGCACGCGGTATGGTCGTTCGGTTTATTGAATATATGGAAAACGTTCATGCCGAAGTGAATATCAAAGGGATGCAGAGTCCTGAACTCCTCAGTATTATCGGTAGCCGTTATCCCTATAGTGATGAAGGGTTTGACGGCCATTCTCCTTCACATTACTATAAACTCGAAGACGGATATGAATTCGGAATCATCGAGCCCCATAAAGACGATTTTTGCACCAAATGCAACCGTATCCGTCTCACTGCCGAGGGAAATCTGATTCCGTGCCTCTATTTTGACGAAGCGATGTCGATCCGTGACGCCGTGCGGCGCGGGGATATCAAAGAGGCGGCCTTGGTTTTGAAAGAGGTTATTCGTACGAAGCCTGAGAAGAACCGTTGGAGCGAGGGGGATGCCGAGCAGTCCAATCGTGCCTTTTATGAAACGGGGGGGTGAGAATGCTCTATCTAGTAGAACATTTTTACTCCGTGCAAGGAGAAGGTAAATACACGGGGGTACCGTCACTGTTTTTTCGATTCGGGGGGTGTAATCTCAAGTGTGAAGGGTTCGGATGCACGGAGAGAGCCCCAAATGGAGCTGAAATTCTTGGATGCGATACGGTGTATGCGGTAGATCGCAAAGGATTCGGCGAGTTATGGATGGAGATTGAAGAACTTCAGAGTCTTATTTGGATTATGAACGGCTATCGATTGCCTCCTCATGTCGATGTTGTCCTCACCGGAGGCGAGCCTCTCATATATGCCAATGAGCCGATTTTTGTCGAGTTTATTGACTATTTGGTAGGGCACGGGCATCGTGTAACCTTTGAGACCAACGCGACGATTGCTCCCGATTTTCAACGCTACCCTTTTTACCGTGAGGCAACGTATGCGTTATCGGTCAAACTCTCAAACAGCGGTGAGCCGTATGAGCGGCGGGTCAAACCCGAAGCCTACAGTGCGATTATCGCTCAGGCCAAAGAGAGCTTTTTCAAATTCACGGTCGATGAACCCTCCTTGGTGAGTCATATCGAGTCAGAAATCGATGCGATCATTGCCCCTCACCCCTATACGCCGGTCTATTGTATGCCGCTCGGGGGAGATAAAGCCCATATCGAAGCGAACTGCGAAGCGGTTATCGAGTTTTGTAAACGCCGAGGATTTATCTACTCGGATCGTCTCCATATCCGTATCTGGGATCAAAACCACGGTGTTTAATCTTCATAAGTCCTAACATAGGGCTTAATCCCCATAAAATAGCTACTTTCAAGCCTTATTTCGTTTAATAAAAATCAATCTGATTGGTCAAATTTGGTCATTTTAGCCCATCTGAAGTGGGAAAAATCAAAAACTGTCCTGATAATAAGTCATAGATATCATAAAAGTACATAAAACTAAAAATTCGCCTAATAATTCAACACCAATAGAATTGCTACATGCAAAGGAATGATTTCCTCCTAAGCATCAAGAGATATAATACAAACTATAGAGAAGGTAATCTATTCTTCCTCGTAGACGTATTGATAGTTAACGGTATGTCGAAATTACTAATGCAGGCGTTGAAAAAATGAGCACTATTGAAGCGCTTTCTTCCTTTTATAATGAGATCAAAGCTCTTTTGCATCATGCGAGACACCATGTAATCAATACGATCAATACGACGATGACTCAAACCTATTGGGAAATCGGTCAACGAATCGTCCAAGAAGAGCAGCAGGGTGCATCACGGGCACAATACGGTAAAGCGATTTTAAAAACGTTATCAGATGAATTGACACAAGAGTTCGGTAAGGGATTTTCTGTCGATAATCTAGAAAACATGAGACGATTTTATGTTGCCTTTCAAAAATCCGAGACAGCGTCTAGGAAATTTAATCTGAGTTGGTCTCATTATATTTTTTTGACACGGATTGAAAATATTGATGAAAGAGATTTTTACGAAATAGAAGCAGTTCAGAACAGTTGGACGTTACGTGAAATGAAGCGGCAATTTGATAGCGGACTCTATGAACGGTTAAAACTCAGTTTGGATAGATCGAAGGCAAAAGAACTATCTATACAAGGTCATGTGATCGAATCGGTAAATGATATTATCAAAGATCCTTATGTATTGGAATTTGTCGGTCTTCCGGTCCAGACGAGTTATTCTGAAAATGAGCTTGAATCGAGACTGATAGATAAGCTAGAACATTTTTTATTGGAATTGGGCAAAGGGTATACATTTGTAGCACGGCAAAAAAGGATCACTATTGATGAAAAGCATTTCGCAGTAGATTTGGTTTTTTATAATCGCCTTTTGAAATCTTTTGTGGTGATTGATCTAAAAATCGGTGAGTTGAAGCATCAAGATATTGGGCAAATGATGATGTATGTCAATTATTTTGACCGATTTGAGAAAACAGAAGATGAAAATTTGACAATTGGAATTATATTGTGCAAAGATAAGAGTGAAGTTCTGGTTGAAATGACATTACCTAAAGATAACAATCAGATTTATGCAAGTAAATATTTGACTATACTCCCTAATAAAGAAGAATTGCTGAAGTTATTAGAAGAAGGAAATTAACCATGATAATCCGAAAACTTTTTAAATTCGAAAACGCCCATATCGTTCGCGGATGTTCAACCCAGCGGTGCCGCGCTTCGATTCACGGACACTCCTACAAAGTCGAAGTGCTGTTTGAGTCGCAGTATCTCGATCATGGACAGATGGTGTACGATTTCGGTTTGATGAAGCAGGGGATGAAAGAGCTGATTGACAGCTTCGATCATGCCATTGCGATTTGGGATGGGGATGATGCGGCGTATATTGCGTCGATGAAAGAACATTCAAACCGATGGGTGGTGTTACCCGTCTCTCCCTCGTGTGAACAGTTTAGCCGCGTCATCTTTTTGATGATCGATCAGCTTTTGCGTTCGACGCGGATGATCAACGGCGAGCAGGGTGTTAAGCTTCACAGTATCATCGTCCATGAGACCGAGACGGGATATGCGCAAGCTTTTTCTGAAGATGCTTATTCACAGATGATGGGGAGGATCGCTTTGGAGTCGATACTGTTTAGTGATGAAGTACGACAAGGGTGGAGTGATCCGCAATTGTGGGAAAAAGTCCTTGCCTCTGAAATCTTTATCAACCCAAAAACGGTTTAAAGCAAGACCGCTTTTTTGGCATCAAATTCGGCTTGGGTGATGACCCCTTTTTCTAAAAGCTCATGCAGCCGTTCGAGTTCATCGAGATTACTTTGGCGCAGGTCGGAGTCAGAGCCGTTTTTCCGTGTATTAAACGTGAATGTAGAGGCATCAAGCCCGGCTTGCGCATTGTATTCATTCACATATTTTTGAACATAATAGGCATCCAAAAGCCACCATATTCCCAATATCCCTAAAAATAAAAATCCGACAAAGACCACTGCGGTTGCCCATCCAACGATAAAAAGCCCTAACTGCATCGCTCCGCTTTGGATTTTACCCAGATAAAAGCGGTGAATCCCTGCCCAGCCTAAAAACCACCACAGAACATAGGCAATAACCATGTTCTTTCCTTCGACTTGGATACTCAGTGTCGTTGAATTCTCGTGCATCGGGTCCTTCCTTGTTCTTAGAGGGTGATCAGTGAGACGTGTTGTTCGCTGCTCATAGACCAGCGTGTCGGTATGATTTTTACCACAGAACCTTTTTCAAATCCCTCTACACTCGCATCGACCATCATAAAGGCGTTCGCGCGCGACAGGGGTAATACCATCCCCGGACCGAATTTTGGACTCGGGGTAAAGGATGATCCGTCATACCAACCGGGGATGAGAGAGCGTCTCCCTTTTTTCATGGTAAAAGGTTCAGACATAGAGGTTGTCAGGGTGCTGAGATATTTATCCGACCGTCCGCTCAGCGAAAAGATGGCACTTTGACCGAACAGTTCGAAACAGAGTGCCGCCGCGAGAGGATTGCCGGGGAGATTCAGGATAACGGTATCGCCGATCCGTCCGAAAGTGGTCGGCTTACCGGGTTTAATGTCAACCGATTCAAACGCACTCTCAAATCCGAGTGTTTGAAACGCCTCTTTGGTAAAATCGGCATCCCCGACACTCACTCCGCCGGAAGTAATGATCAAATCGGCATTGAGTGCACGCTGAATGTGTTCCTGGATCGATGTTAGGGTATCCACCGCCGTTCCGGTAAAGATAACATCACAGCCGAGCTCTTGCGCACGTGCCGCAAAGGTAGGGGTGTTAGTGTTATAGAGCTGATTGGCTCCCAATGTTTCATAATGCATTTTAAGCTCATTGCCCGAAGAGAAGAGGGCAATGCGGGGACGGCGGTAGAGCTTAACATGGGTGATCCCCTGTGAAGCCAGTAAAGAGATATGATGCGCATGGAGCATGGTCCCTTTCTCCAGCAAAGTCATTCCCGCTTGAATATCTTCCCCTTTGAGGCGGATATGTTGGGACGGTTTGATGAAAGAGGGCAAGGTGACGCGATCCTCGTTGAGGGTGACCTCTTCAATGGGGACGATAGCTTCGCACCCTTGCGGGATTTTAGCTCCCGTCATGATCCGAATGCACTGATCTTCCACCATACGGATCTCATCTCCGTTTCCGGCAAAAATGACGCAGGATTGTAGAAGTGTTTTTCCCGCATCTGCACAGCGGACCGCGTAGCCGTCCATCGCCGAATTATCAAAGGAGGGGAGAGAATGTTCAGCGGTGATTTTTTCGTAGAGGACGCGTTGAATCGCATTTTCAATCGGTACAATTTCCATCTGAGTGGGGTATGCGAGTTTATAAACCAAATTGAGTGCCTCTTCTACACTGATCGCCATTTCATCTCCTTAAGGTAAATAGGTGATCATTATAGGCAATTTAAGGTAAAATCCCCTTTATGGAAGCTATGTATACAACCGGACTTAATATCCACTATTTCGGAGTGATTGTATTGATGGGGGTCGTTGTGTTCAACATCGTCATGTTGTCCCTCTCCCATCATATTATCCGCTACAGCAAGCGGATGAGGATCGTGATGCCGATTTCAGGATCGTTGATCGCTTTGATCCTTTTTACGGGGGCGGTGATGATGGCGGCTAAACATTTGGAATTTACCATTGCCAATATCGCTATGATTGTGATCGCTATCGTGATGATAATCCTCGAAGCCAAACGGTACAAAACGCTCAAACGTAAAACCGATATAACCCAAGAAGATGCATTCGGTGAATACAAACAAAAAGCATTTCGTTTTTTAGGAATTGAGATGGCATTGCTAGTGAGTATGAGTATTTGGATGATGATACTATGAAATTTCTTCTCCATGATGAAACCGGAGCAGCACAACTGAGTGTTTCTGGGGATGACTATAAATATCTCATCAAAGTCCGTCGTCATAAAGCGGGGGATATTATCGCATTTCGTTCGCGTGAGCATTTGAGTGAAGAGTATCGCTACTCTCTTGAGCGTAGCGATGGACGAAACGGCTATTTTACATTACAGAGCCATCATCATGCACCGTGTGAAAGTGAACGGAAGCTTCATATCGGATGGTGTTTGGTGGATCCCAAAACCATTGAGAAAACCTTGCCGATGCTTACCGAACTGGGGGTGAACAAAATCACCTTTATCCATTGCCGTCGCTCTCAGCAAAATTTTCGTCTCGATTTTGAGCGGTTCAAGCGGATAATGGAGAGCTCGATTATGCAGTGCGGTCGGACGTCGTTGATCGAATTAGCCGAATCTCCCAATCTTAGTACGTTTTTAAAAAATAATCCCGAAGCGGTGATCTTTGATTTTGGAGGAACGTCATTAAATAAGGATGAATCGGTCGATACGGTCGTGATAGGCTGTGAAGGGGGATTTGATGAGTCTGAGCGTAAATTGTTTGGCAATTATCGTGTTCGCCTCTTTTCTTCCCCTATGATATTGCGTTCCGAAACGGCGGCGGTTGCGGTAGCATCACGGTTATTGTAAAAAAAGAATTTTTTCGTTATAATTCGCCTCCAATTATCCGCCCCCGTACGGATATAAAACTATACAGACCGACGTACAACGCCGTCGATCACAAGGCAAAACTATGAAAAAAGATCTTCATCCGAACGTCGTAGAATGTTCAGTTAGCTGCGCATGCGGTAACACATTCACAACAACCAGTACAAAAGAATCGATCCGTGTCGATATCTGCAGCGAATGTCACCCGTTTTATACCGGTTCTGAGCGTCAAGTAGACACTGCCGGACGTATCGACAAATTCAAAAAACGTTACCAACTTAGCTAAGTTGACGGCGTAAGGGGGAGAGATTTATGTTATCTCTCGTCCCAACCCCCATTGGCAATATTGCCGATATCTCTCTACGTTCCCTTGAAGTCCTCTCTAACGCACACGTTATGCTATGCGAAGATACGCGCGTTACCAAAAAACTCATTCATCTCCTTAAAGAGCGCTACGAACTAACCACTATTGAGCCTAAATTTATCAGCCTCCATTCGCATAATGAAGCCGAATTTATTGCCTCGTTGTCTCCCGATTTTTTTGATCAAAACGTGGTGTATGTCAGTGATGCCGGAATGCCGGGGATTAGTGATCCGGGACAGATGTTGGTCCGTTATTGTCAGGATCATGGGATTGTCTATGATGTTTTGCCGGGTGCGAACGCGGCACTGAGTGCTTTTGTGGCCAGCGGATTTGTGGAGACAAAAATGCTTTTTTTCGGTTTTTTGCCTCATAAAGGGAACGACCGTTCTTCCGCACTTCAAGAAGCGCTGTTTAATGGATACACGACGATACTGTATGAATCTCCTAAACGATTGGATAAATTGTTATCGGAGCTTTCCATCGCCGTACCTGAACGTCAGGTCTTTTTGGCAAAAGAGATTACGAAACGATATCAACACTTTTACCGCGGTACGGCTTCAGAACTGATCCCTCAAATGGAAAAAGAGATTCGAGGGGAGTGGGTTGTGGTTATTGAAGCATCGGGGACGAAAGGCTCATCTTTGAGTGAGCAGGATATCCTCGCTCTCGATATCCCTAAAAAAGCCGCCTCCAAACTGATCGCCAAAATTACGGGCGAAAATCCCAAAGAGTGCTATCAACGCCTTTTGGATTTGTAACATGGACTCTCCCTCTCCCGTATCGCTCACGATACGGGTAGCTTTAGGGGGTTGTAGGGACATTTGTCCCTGCCACTTTAGGGACTTTGTTCCTAAAGTGTGTAACATTAATAAGAGTGCTATCAACGCCTCTTACAATCATAGGATATAATACTTCATGCTTATTTATGGAAAACAACCGGTTTATTACGCACTAGAACGACACAGAGATCGTATCAAGACTCTCTATTTGGCCAAGGAACTCGATAAAAAAGAGTATTCAGCCCTTATGAAAATGGGTTTTGAGATCAAACGGATCCCTGAAAAAGCGGCACAGTCGATGGTGAAGGGAGGAAATCATCAGGGGTTTATCGCTGAGATTTCACAAATTGTCCCTTACGCCTCACCGTTTCTCAAAAAATGCGATTTTGTCGTGATTCTCAGCTCGATTACCGATATGGGAAATATCGGTTCATTGATCCGAAGTGCTTATGCATTAGGGGTCCAAGCGATTGTCATTTGCGGTATCAAAGAGCCGAATTTGGAAGCCGTCATTCGCACCAGCAGCGGGGCAGCCCTCGATATGCCTCTCGTGGTTGTCCACAATATTCATGATGTAGTGCATGAACTGAAACAATCAGGATTTCAGATATATGGTGCCGTTATGGACGGTCAGGATATACGTGAAGCGACCTTTGCCCCTAAGCGGGCCTTGGTTTTAGGCAACGAGGGAGAGGGGCTCAGTGGAAGAGTTCAGAAAAGCCTCGATATCGGTATCTCAATTCCGATGGCGCATGATTTTGATTCTTTGAATGTCGGTGTTGCCGGCGCAATCTTGATGGAGAGAATGAGATGAAGCAGTGTGACACGTTTGAAGATTTACAGGCTCTGGGAACAGAGAAAATTCATGAGAGAACCCATATTTCCCGTGACAAAATAGAATTGGTTTTGACCAAATCTTACGGAGAGATCGGGCGGGTTCAATTCATGGGTTATATGTCAATTTTAGAGCGTGAATACGGTCTTGATCTCAGTGGTATCAAAGAAGAATATACCGTATTTTGCCAAAACCATTCGAGTGCCTATCCCCAAAAGCAGTCAGCTATTTTGCAGTCACCATCCAATTCGAAACCCAAATGGGTCATGGCTGGAATGGCTTTGATTCTTATTCTCATGCTAGGCGGATATTTTTTGCAGGATAAAATGTCCGCCGAGCCTCGTGAAGAGGTGATGAAACTGACGACGACGGCGGTTGAGGCTTCTGCTGTGATGGGTGATGTGAATGTGACCGAAAGCAACGAGACAAACATGACGATCTCCGCAGTGAATCTTGACGTAAATCAAAGTCTGCCCAATGTGTCAAAACCCTTAGTCTCAGGTAAAGAGCTTACCATCCGTCCGGCGTATAAAGTTTGGTATGGGATGATTGATATGGCTAGCGGCGAACGAGTACAGAATATTACCGCCGATCCCATCATCATTGATACGACTAAAAACTGGTTAATCTTTTTAGGACACGGAAGGGTTGAAATTCAATCACCTACTGACAAAACGGTTCTCAAAGAGAAAGAGACAATCCGATTTATCTATGAAAACGGTACATTGAAACAGCTTAGCCGTGATGAGTTTATCGAGCGCAACGGCGGGAAAAACTGGTAAGCAGTTGTTGATGAAACGGCTGGCACTGCTTTTATGGTTTCCCTTCCTCGTTTGGGGCTCATCGATCACTACCCAGATTACCTTTACCGGTGAGCCGGCTGTCAGTATGCGCACACTCACGCATGCGTTCAATGCGGTAGGTTATAAATTGGATATTGAGACTCTTGTGATTCAAAACCGTACCGGTGATCTCCACGGCATGGCAATCGGAAACAAAGTTTTTAATCCCGCTGCTTTGGGTGAAAATCTTAAAGAACAGGGAATTCGTATCGAACGTGCCCATCTAGACAAAAATGGACTTTCATTGATAGTCGACACACGAAATGCTTTTTGGAATACTCCTTTATTAGGCGTTGATGAGGGATTGGAACTTAAACGTGCTAACGCTGCGCAATGGTTTCGTGTGGAGGAAGGGCAAACTATCCATATCGAGCCCCCGTATACCGGTAAATGGTATCCGGATCTTGCCGTTTTGGACAGCTCGATGCATGTACTCTCTTCGTTTCGTTCGTCGGAATCCAAAGAGGAATTGCAATTTGAACTTCCACAAGGTGCTTATTACCTTAAAATCTCCAATGTACAGGGGATGAAAGTCCTTAAAGAGGGGATGTGGATCGAATCGATGAGTCCGGGACGATAACTCCTGAGTATTATAGTTAAACTAAGCCTCTTATGCTAAAATGGCGCAATTTTTTAATCACAGGTTGTAGCCATGTTTGATGAAATCCAATTTGACCGGATTAAGCGCCTCCCAAAATACGTATTTGCTGAAGTTAACGAGCTGAAAATGGCGCGTAGACGTGCCGGTGCAGACGTTATCGATTTCAGTATGGGAAATCCCGACGGTGACACTCCTAAGCATATTCGTGAAAAACTGATCGAATCGGCACAAAAAACCAAAACACATGGGTACTCAGCATCCAAAGGGATCCCCAAACTTCGCCAAGCGATTTGCGATTGGTACAAACGTCGTTATGATGTTGATCTCGATCCTGAAACCGAAGCGGTCGCAACGATGGGTTCAAAAGAGGGATATGCCCATTTGGCGTACGCGATTACCAACCCGGGCGATGTTGTCGTTGTTCCTGACCCTACGTATCCGATTCACTCATACGGTTTCATTCTGGCGGGCGGAAACGTTCAAAAAATGGAATTGCCGTTTGATGAAGATTATAAAGTCGATGAAGATCTCTTTTTTGAGCGACTTGAACATGCATTTCATGTTTCGTTTCCAAAACCGAAATATCTTGTTGTAAACTTTCCGCACAATCCGACGACGGCTACTGTTACACCGGAATTTTATACCCGTGTGGTTGAAATGGCGAAACGGGAACGTTTTTATATCATCAGTGATATCGCCTATGGTGACTTGACATTTGATGGGTACAAGACCCCTTCGATCCTCTCGGTTCCGGGTGCAAAAGATGTAGCGGTTGAGAGTTTTACCCTCTCAAAAAGTTATAACATGGCAGGGTGGCGCGTCGGTTTCTTCGTTGGAAATGCGAAATTGATTGGTGCATTGCAAAAAATCAAAAGCTGGTTGGATTATGGGATGTTTACCCCGATTCAAGTAGCGGCAACGATAGCCCTTAACGGCGATCAAACCTGTGTACAAGAGATTACCGATAAATATGACCACCGCCAAGATGTTTTGATCGAAGCATTTAACCGTGCCGGATGGCCGGTTCGCCGTAATCAGGCATCGATGTTTGTGTGGGCTAAAATTCCTGAATGTGCCCGTCATTTGGGAAGTTTGGAATTTTCAAAGCGTCTTTTGGTGGAAGCCAACGTTGCGGTAGCACCGGGGATCGGATTTGGAGATTACGGTGATGAGTACGTCCGTATCGCGTTGATTGAAAATGACAAACGTATCCGTCAAGCGGCAAAGAACATCAAACAGTTCTTGAGTACGTTAAATTGTAAGGGTGCTGAGTGACACGTGTCGGCGTAATCGGTGTCGGTACGGTAGGCCGTGCCGTTGTCCAAATTTTAGAAGAGAATAAGAGCATTATTACGGCCCGTTCCGGGGATGAAATCATCGTAAAAAGCGGTGTCGTTCGTAATCTCGAAAAAGCATCTGATCTTGCGATAACGCTCTCGCAAAATCCTTATGATATTATCGATGATCCTGAAATTGATATTGTCGTAGAGCTGATGGGCGGGGTAGAACTTCCCTTTGAAATCGTTAAAAAAGCCCTTCAAAACGGTAAAGCCGTTGTAACGGCAAATAAAGCACTTCTGGCGTATCACCGCTATGAACTTCAGGATATTGCGGGTGAGATTCCCTTTGAATTTGAAGCAAGTGTTGCGGGGGGAATCCCGATTATTAACGCATTACGCGACGGTCTTTCAGCGAACCATATCCTCTCTATTATGGGAATTATGAACGGTACGTGTAATTTCATGCTGACGAAAATGATGAATGAAGGGACCCCTTTTGCCGAGGTATTAGCCGAAGCGCAAGCGTTAGGCTATGCTGAGGCCGATCCTACATTCGATATCGGCGGGTTTGATGCGGCGCATAAGCTTCTAATCCTTGCCTCAATCGCATACGGTATTGATGCGAAGCCCGAAGAAATTTTGATTGAAGGGATCGAGGGGATAACCCCTGCGGATATTGCATTTGCTAAAGAGTTCGGATATACGATCAAGCTTTTAGGGATCGCTAAACGCGATGATGGCGAAGTAGAGCTTCGGGTTCATGCCGCTTTGGTCAAAGAAGATGCGATGATCGCAAAAATTGACGGTGTGATGAACGGAATCAGTGTTGTCGGTGACCGTGTCGGTGAAACCCTCTATTACGGTCCGGGTGCGGGCGGTAATGCGACGGCCAGTGCCGTTGTGGCCAACATTATTGACATTGTCCGTTCAGGGAAACGTTCTCCAATGCTTGGGTTTAATCACCCGCTTGAAGAGGGTTTGCGTCTCAAAAACAGTGAAGATATACGATCGAAATATTATCTTCGTCTCCGTGTTTTGGATAAACCGGGTATCTTGGCACAGATTACGAGTATTTTTGCGGATGAGGCGATTTCGATCGAAGCCGTTATTCAGCGGCCGTCAGAAACGGAGTGTGCCCATCTGTTGTTTGCAACCCATGAGGCAACAGAACGTTCAGTCCATGCTCTCATGATTCAGCTCGAAGCATTGGATGCTGTCTTAGAATCTCCATTTATGATTCGAATTGTGTAGCCACAATGCGAATCACTCCTCTATTTGATACCTTAATAAAAATTTAACCTTATTTACTGTAATATACGCGTCCACTTTGCCCTTTCGGACAAATAGAATTGAATGTTTCTAACTGCGTTCAATCGTAGTTACAAGTATTGGTGCGATCAATCTCACCTACGAAAAGCAAGTGATTTAAATCAACGGAGCCTACCGATGAAAGTACGTTCTTCAGTGAAGAAAATGTGCGACGATTGTAAAATCATCAAGCGCAAAGGGGTCGTTCGCGTAATTTGCAAAACCCCAAAACATAAACAGAGACAAGGATAAGCATGGCACGTATTGCTGGTGTGGACTTACCTAAGAAAAAACGTTTGGAGTATGCATTAACTTATATCTATGGTATCGGTTTACATACTTCACGCAAAATTTTGGACGCTACAGGACTCGATTACAACAAGCGTGTATTCGAACTCAGCGAAGATGAAGCGGCTACAATCGCTAAAGAAATCCGAAGCAGCGGTATCGCTGTAGAAGGTGACCTTCGTAAACAAGTCGCTATGGATATTAAAGCGTTGATGGATCTTGGTTCTTACCGTGGTCTTCGTCACCGTAAAGGTCTCCCATGCCGTGGTCAAAAAACCAAAACCAATGCTCGTACACGCAAAGGTAAAAAGAAAACCGTCGGCTCAGCCACAAAGTAAGGGATTAGAGTATGGCAAAAAGAAAAGCAACCCGTAAAAAAATCGTAAAGAAGAATATTGCTCGAGGTATCGTACATATCTTGGCTTCATTCAACAATACCCTTGTAACGGTAACAGATGAAATGGGTAATATGATCGCATGGAGTTCGGCTGGTGCCCTTGGTTTCAAAGGTTCTAAAAAGTCAACTCCGTTTGCTGCGCAACAAGCAGTAGAATCTGCGCTCGAAAAAGCAATGGTCCACGGAATTAAAGAAGTGGGAATTAAAGTTCAAGGTCCAGGTTCTGGACGTGAAACAGCAGTTAAAAGTGTTGGTGCAATCGAAGGTCTACGTGTTTCTTTCATGAAAGACGTTACTCCACTACCACACAATGGATGTCGTGCGCCTAAGCGCCGACGAGTCTAAGGAGTTTAGCAATGGCAAGATATAGAGGACCCGTAGAAAAAATCGAAAGAAGATTCGGTGTAAGCCTTGGACTAAAAGGTGAGCGTCGTCTTGCAGGTAAAAGTGCCCTTGACAAACGTCCTTACGGACCAGGACAGCACGGTCAACGCCGTACAAAAATTTCTGAATACGGTACACAGCTTCGCGAAAAACAAAAAGCGAAATTTATGTACGGTTTAAGCGAAAAACAGATGCGTTCATTGTTCGGAGAAGCAAAACGTCGTACAGGTAATACCGGTACGAACTTGGTAATGCTTCTTGAGCAACGTCTAGATAACGTCGTTTACCGTATGGGCTTTGCAACGACTCGTCGTTTTGCACGCCAATTGGTAAACCACGGTCACGTATTGGTTGACGGCAAACGTGTTGATATTCCATCATACCGCGTAAAACCGGGTCAAAAAGTGGAAATTCACGAGAAAAGCAAAAAGAACAACCAAATCGTTCGCGCAATTGAATTGACAAACCAAACCGGTCTTGCGGCATGGGTTGACATCGATCAAGAGAAAGCGTTCGGTATTTTCACACGTCTTCCAGAGCGTGAAGAAGTTGTTATCCCTGTTGAAGAACGTCTAATCGTCGAGCTTTACTCGAAATAATCATTAAAGAAAGGGCGTTCAGCATGAAAAAAATTAAGACTTCACCGCTTCTTCCGAAAGAGTTTGTCGTCGAGCAAATCAGCGCGAACGAAGCGAATATCATCGCCTATCCGTTTGAAACCGGATTCGCGGTTTCACTCGCTCATCCACTTCGCCGCTTTTTGCTAAGCAGCTCGGTTGGATACGCACCGATCGGTATCAAAATCGAGGGTGCTAAGCATGAGTTTGACTCGGTGCGCGGTATGCTCGAAGACATTTCGGATTTCATCATTAACCTCAAAGGGATCCGTTTCAAATTAAAAAACGGTCTTAAAGAGAAAGAAATCACTTACAGTTTTGCAGGCCCTTGCGAAATTCATGGAAGAGATTTGGATAATGACGATGTCGAAGTGGTAACGCCAAATGCATTTTTGGCAACGTTGAATGAAGATGCGACGTTAACTTTCACCGTAAAAATTCATCAGGGTATCGGTTATGCGCCGAGTGAAGATGTACGGGATGTATTGGGTGAGGGTTATATCGCTCTTGATGCGTATTTCACACCGGTTCGCCGTGCAACATACGCAATTGAGAACGTATTGGTTGAAGATAACCCAAATTTTGAAAAAGTGGTCATCAATATCCTTACTGATGGGCAAATTTCACCGGTTGATGCATTTAAAAATGCATTGGAAGTGATGTACGCTCAAATGGCGGTCTTCAACAGTGAAGTGAGTATCAAAGCTCCTGCAGCAGCTGAACGCAATGACGAACATCCTGAACTTAAACGTTTGGGTGCCCGTATTGAAGATCTCGGTCTTAGTGCACGCAGTTTCAACTGTTTGGATCGCTCCAACATCAAATACATTGGTGAAATCGTTATGATGAGCCAAAATGATTTGAAAGAAGTTAAAAATCTTGGGAAAAAATCGTTTGAAGAGATTTTAGAAAAAATCACTGAATACGGTTATTCTGTTGGACAAGATTTGGCTGATGATCTTATCAGCGCTATTAAAAAGAAAATCGAAGCTGAATAAGCTTTAAACCATAATAGGAAGTATCTCATGAGACATCGTCACGGATACCGCAAGCTAGGTCGAACGAGCGCACATCGTGAAGCTTTGTTGACTAACCTTAGCATTGCGTTGATTGAACACGGTAAAATTGAAACTACGTTGATGAAAGCAAAAGAACTTCGTTCATTTGCTGAAAAATTGATTACAACAGCACGTGCCGGTGATGCAAATGCGCACCGTTCAGTGTTTGCTGTATTGCAAAATAAAGAGGCGACTAAATTACTTCTTAATGAAGTTGCACCTAAATACAATGAGCGCAACGGCGGGTATACTCGTATCGTTAAAACTCGTATCCGCCGCGGTGATGCTACACCGATGGCGTACATTGAACTCGTTTAACGAGTTCAATAACCCATCACCCCCTTAAATCGAGCTTCGCTCTAAAACTATCCTTTTCGCATTAGTGCATGTTTAGCCCATTTCTTATACTATAACACCATATTTGAGCTTTAGAAGGTACAATAACCATGATTCCATTTAGCGATGAAGAATTGATGCAACCGGTTCGCAGCGTCATTGATAAAATACGTCCAAGTTTAGCATTAGACGGCGGTGATATAGCATTCCTGACAGTAAAGAATGGAACGATATATGTACAACTGCAAGGTGCGTGCATTGGGTGCTCAAGCAGCGGCAACACATTAAAATACGGTGTAGAACGCCAGTTACGGATGGATATCCACCCGGAATTGGTTGTCATTAACGTACCGCAGGGTATGGAAAATCAAATCGACATATTATAAATAAGAAAAATTGAGCCGATATTAGGTAAACATAGGAGGGATGACTATGAAAACTATCAATCTATCTAAAACCCTCAAACAAGCGAGTGAATATTTTGTGGCAGGGCAATACAGTGAAGCATTGCGCAATTACTCGTTGGCGCTCAAAGATCATCCGGATTCAAAAGAGGCCTATAACGGGGCTATTTTATCTGATATGGCTATGGGCGGAGAGAGTGCCGGAGAAGCACTGTTCGATTATTACACAATACTTCGAAATGAAGATGTTGAGACAGCTGACACTGTCATTTCTGAAATTTTAGAAACAATGGATGGAACACTCGATCAACTTGCAGGATTATTTGATGATACCATGAAGCAGCGCTTGGCTTACGAAGACGGTATTATGTATACTGAATTCAAAGAATTGGTAAAAGATGAAAACGATTTTAATCGAATCTTTGAAAACATTATGTTCTCAACGCGTGTTATTATTACAGAAAAAGAAGATTTTGTTGACTTTTTGGATAATCTGATCGATCATGGATACAAAGAGATGGCGCTCAGCTATCTGGAGAGTGCGCTGGGTGTTTATCCGAATGATCGGCAGCTGCGCAATTTATTACGCCGTTTAGCAAAAGGGAAAAGTATTGAAAATTGAGATAGAGGGCCAGCCCTACCGATACATTAGTGAAAATTCCGCCGAGTGTAGCAATGAATGTGCTTTTTTGCTTACAAAGCAAAACGAGAAGTATAAAGAGGATGCGATTGATCGCGGTGCGCACTCTATTATTACCCCGTCAGAGTGCTGGACCCTTTTTGGATTGAACCGAATATGTGTGATCGGGATAACTGGAACGAACGGTAAAACGACGACGGCAAGTGCCATCTACTCATTGATGCTCGATTTGGGACACAAAGCCGCGATGCAGGGAACGCGCGGATTCTTTATGAATGATGCTCTGGTTGAGGGAAAAACGCTGACCACCCCTACTGTACTCAATACCTACCGTCACATGGCGGAGGCGATAGTTGAGGGATGTGAATATTTCATTATGGAAGTGAGTTCCCATGCGATTGAGCAAGAACGGATTGCAGGAATCATATTTGGTCTAAAAATTTTGACCAATATCACCCAAGATCACCTTGATTATCATGAAAGCATTGAAGAATACATTCGCATTAAAAATCTTTTTTTCCAAGATGAGACGAAAAAACTGATCAATAAAGATGAACCAAAAGCAGAATTTAGTTTCAAAAATGCGTTTACCTATGGTGTCGAAAATCCTGCTACCTACAAAATTATCGCCTATTCGCTTAACAACGGGGTAAGCGGAGTCCTCAAATATTTTGAGGATCATGTCCCGTTTGTAACGTCATTACATGGATTTTTTAACCTTTACAATATTACAGCGGCGATTGCCGCAGTACATTTGGTGAGCGGCGAGAGTTTAGAAAAAATTGCCGATGCGGCCGAAAACTTTGGCGGAGTTAGCGGACGAATGGAAGTTGTCAGTACCG
The DNA here is from genome assembly GCF_049587615.1 of Sulfuricurvum sp. GTDB lineage: Bacteria > Campylobacterota > Campylobacteria > Campylobacterales > Sulfurimonadaceae > Sulfuricurvum. The sequence goes on along the minus strand of NZ_JBAVEF010000013.1, from coordinate 134,606 downwards.
AACCGCTCGTCATTGTTGATTTTGCCCATACCCCGGATGGGATGGAGCAGGTTCTTAATGCCCTAAAAGAAAAAGAGGTACTGGTTGTTTTCGGTGCCGGTGGAGATCGGGATCGGACGAAGCGTCCATTGATGGGGCGAGTTGCGAGCGCTTACGCTAAAAAGCTCTATGTGACCAGTGACAATCCCCGCTTTGAAGATCCCGATGCCATTATCGAAGATATTTTGGCCGGAATCGAGGATAAAAGTAATGTTTACGTTGATGTGAATCGCCGAAATGCGATTGCTCAGGCACTCAAAGAGCGAAGCGGTGATGAAGTGGTATTGATACTGGGAAAAGGGGATGAAACCTCCCAAATCATTTACGATCAGTATCTACCGTTTGATGATCGTGTTGTTGCAAAAGAGCTGCTGGCAGCTCTCTAATCTGTGCTAAAGCTCCCCTTAAGTGCTGTGATTGCTTAGTGGAGCTTAATATGCACTCTTTTATTTTGGCTATAATGCCGTAATTATTTTACGGTGTTCTAGTACACTGACCTAAGAAGGAGCGTTTTGATGGGTATTCCTCAACCGGCGTTTTATATTTTCAAATGTGAGCAAAGTTCCCCTCCGGGCATGCCTAAACCGAGCTGTGTCAATCCTCAGACTCAGGATCTGTTTCAACATTTAGCGCAAACTTTGATGCAAAAAGGGTTGATTGCAACGGTGCAGCCGATTCGTACATCATGTATGAACCGCTGTAATGCCGGGCCGATTATGTTGGTAGAGCCGGGTCATGTCATGTACGCGGGATTGACCAAAGAGAAAATCAATGAAATCATTGATCGCCATATCATTGGCGGTGAAGTGGTACAAGAGTATGTTATCCCTTCCGAGCTGTGGGATGCACCGATCACTCCTGCTGATATGATGAAGCAGATGGGGCGATAATCGATGTTGATCGAAATGCTTTACAGTAAAATTCACCGTGCTACGGTTACCGACGCTAATCTTAATTACGTCGGGTCGATCACAGTTGATGAGGAGCTTTTGGAAGCATCCAAAATGCGCGTAGGCCAAAAAGTGGAAATTCTCAACATCAATAACGGTGAGCGATTTTCTACCTACATCATCCTCGGTGAGAGAGGGCAGCGTGATATCTGTCTTAACGGTGCTGCAGCGCGTAAAGTACATAAGGGCGATAAGATCATTATCGTCGCTTATGCCACCTATAATGATGCCGAACTCGAAAACTACAAACCTACGGTTGTCTTGCTCGATGATGAGAATGCTATCACCGATATAATCGAGAAGATATAAGCTCTGTCATGGTACTATTTCACTAAAAAATAGTGGGAGATGAATGGAGCGGTTTGAAGCGTTTTTAGGTGCACACCTTCCAGCTGTTGAAAGTTTTCACCCCCATTACGAAAATTCATTGCACCAAATGCTACTAGGCGGGGGAAAAAGGTTTCGTCCTGCACTTCTGTTAGGGGTAGTGCGTGCTTATAATCCCCTCTTAACCCAAAGTGCTTATCATGTCGCTTTAGCGGTTGAGCTGCTTCACACGTATTCTTTGATTCATGATGACCTTCCTGCTATGGATAACGCCTCTTTGCGTCGGGGGATTCCCACTCTTCATAAAACATACGATGAAGTGACCGCTATTTTAGCCGGTGATGCGCTCAATACATATGCATTTGAAGTCCTCGCCAACGCGCCGCTTTCCGATCGTGTGATCGTGAAACTGGTTCGCTCCCTTTCCCATAACGGTGGAGTCAACGGGATGGTCCTTGGACAGGCAATTGATTGTCATTTCGAAAATCAACGGTTGGAACTTGACCAAGTCAAGATGCTTCATATCCATAAAACAGGGAAATTGATTGCTGCATCTTTGCAGATGGGAGCATTCATTGTCAGTCGTGACGATATTGCCCAGGAATTGTATGATTTTGGGATTGATTTAGGGTTGCTGTTTCAAATTCAAGACGATATTTTGGATGTCACGCACGATGAGGCCAAAGCGGGCAAAACAACCAACAATGATGAAGCTAAAAACAGTTTTGTAACCTTGCTCGGATTTGAGAGAGCAATGGGTGAATCCGATCTCTTGGCCGATAAAATAACGAAGCGGATGGAAAGTTTTGATGAGAATTTGCGACGTGAATTGTCACCAACACTTGAACACTACATTAACCGACATAAGGATTAAACGATGAGTAATGCAATGCGCCAAAAAATGGCAGATACGATCCGCTTTTTAGCGGCAGATATGGTTCAGCAGGCTAATTCGGGTCATCCTGGCGCACCGATGGGGCTGGCGGACATTGCTGTTGTCCTTTCAGAGCATCTCAATCATAACCCGAAAAACCCGAAATGGCTTAATCGTGACCGACTGGTATTTTCCGGCGGGCACGGTACAGGGTTGATTTATTCGCTCTACTATCTGTGGGGGTATGGGCTGGAGATTGAGGATCTTAAAAATTTCCGTCAGCTCGATTCCAAAACCCCGGGACATCCCGAATACGGTCATACGGCAGGGATTGAAATCACGACAGGGCCTTTGGGGCAGGGAATTGCCAATGCCGTCGGTTTTGCAATGGCATCCGCTTATGTCGGAAACAAAGTCAACTCGGAAACCGCAGCATTGATCGACCATAATGTCTATTGTCTGTGCGGTGACGGCGACTTGGAAGAGGGGATCAGTTATGAGGCGTGTTCCATCGCAGGTCATATGGGGCTGGATAATCTGGTATTGATTTACGATTCAAACCGTATTACGATCGAGGGATCGACCGAGCTTAGTCTCAGTGAAAATATGCGGGATCGTTTCGAGTCTCAAAACTGGGCAGTCTTGGAGATTGACGGACACAACTTTGATGAGATTGACAGTGCGTTGACCCAAGCGAAAACGATTTCTCGTCCGGTTCTTATTATCGCTAACACCGTTATCGCCAAAGGGGGTGGTAAAATGGAAGGGTCGCACCATGCACACGGTGCACCGCTTGGGCATGATGTGATCAAAACCGCTAAAGCGCACGCAGGATTTGATCCTGAAGCGACATTTGCCGTCGATGCGGATGTGTTGGAGCGTTTCCGCTGTGCGATCGAAAAAGGGGACTTGGCAGAGCGTGAGTGGAATCACCGTATTAAAGAGCTTCCGTTGGTCGAACAAAACGAAGCGTATGAGCAGTTAATGAACCCTGATTTCAGTCGTATCCAATGGCCTAGTTTCGAAAAAGCCGATGCGACCCGTAATACCAACGGAATTATTTTGAACGCTATTGCCAAAGCAATTCCGGGATTCTTAGGTGGATCGGCTGACCTCGGACCCTCTAATAAAACGGAACTTGCAAATATGGGTGATTTCCCTAAGGGTAAAAATATCCATTTCGGTATTCGTGAGCATGCGATGGCCTCAATCACTAATGCGATGGCGCTATACGGTCCGATTATGCCGTTTAGTGCAACCTTCTTTGTTTTCAGCGATTATCTTAAACCATCCGCTCGTATTGCGGCTTTGAGCGGTATTCAACACTTTTTCATTTGGACGCATGATAGTATCGGTGTCGGTGAAGACGGCCCTACCCATCAGCCGATTGAGCATTTGAGCCAATTTAGAGCATTGCCGAATTTTTATGTCTATCGTCCGGCGGATGGTGTTGAAAATGTTAAATCTTGGCAAAAAGCCCTTTCGATGAAGCACTCACCATCAGCATTTGTCTGTTCACGCCAAAATCTTCCGTTGCTCCCTAAAGCGGTTCGTGGAGATGTTGAAAACGGCGGATACCTATTGGTAGAACGTAAAGATGCGACCGTGACCTTGATGGCATCCGGTTCAGAAGTTGCTCTTGCGATTGAGTCTGCGGAGCTTCTCGCATCGCGCGGCATTGCGGCAAACGTTGTGAGCGTTCCGTGTTTCGACCTTTTATTGGAAGAACCTCAAAGTTATATTGACTCTATCATTAACCCTCTCACGAAAAAAATCGCCATCGAAGCGGCACGGGGATTGGAGTGGTACCGTTTTGCCGATACGGTAGTCGCGATGGACGGATTCGGGGCGAGCGCACCGGCCGATAAGTTGTTCGAAAAATTCGGATTTACTGCAGAAGCCATCACAGCTAAAATTTAACTTCTGCCTCGTAGAGGCAAGCTTTAGTAGCCCAAGAGGCTAGCGTAGCGAAAGGGATATATTCTTTTCGCGTCAAAGGAAATAGATGCAAGATTCCCCTGAATATTTAGAGAAGAAACGTTTCTTTGATTCGCTGATTACCCTTTATGGCCGCAATGTCGCCGTTGAAGTGCTCCGTGACGATGCGGTGCAGATCCATAAGCTCCACCTTTCCAAAAGCAACCGAAGCGACGAGACGATAGAAGAGATTTTGGCGCTAGCCGAGATGCGCGGAGTGGAGATCAAATACCACACCAAAGAGTCACTTTCCAGAATTTCTAAAAACAGTTCCCAAGATCAAGGGGTTGCTATTGATGTGGTATCACGCAATTATCGAAGCGCTACCAATATCGAAACGGATCTACCCTCATCATTTCGCCTTTTGGCTCTTGATGGGATTAACAATCCGCAAAATTTAGGGATGATTGTCCGCTCCGCTGCCGCCAGCCGGATCGACGGGATTGTACTGCCTCGCCGCAACAGCACAAAGCTCTCTCCTTTGGTGATGAAAGCGTCTGCGGGGACACTGTTTAAAATACCGATCTATTATTGTGAAGATTTATCTGAAATATTGGGGTTGAGAGATACGGCAATTATTACCCTCTCCTCACATGCCAAAGAAGATATTCATACACTGAAAATTCCGCCTCGCGCTATTTTTGTGTTAGGTAATGAATCCGAAGGGGTCAGTGATGCGGTGATGCGTGCTTCTACCCACAGCGTCAGTATTCCGATGCATCGCGGGGTTGAATCGTTGAACGTTGCCGTAACGGCGGGGATTGTCAGTTTTCTACCATAAGGTTATAGGGGCGGCGGATATCTTCGACCACTTCACCGACGCTCATGTGCCGGCTTTTCCGCAAAAATTCCCGTCCCTGAAAAAAGATAAGTACTGTAGGAATCGTAAAAACACTAAAATGGGATCCGATTTCAGGAGTCTCAGAGATATCGATACTCTCAATGACAAAAGAGGGGAAGTTGTCCATCACGGCTTCGGTCAGTTTGGGTTTTAGGGCATGACAGACGTTACAGCTAGGTGTGCTGAAATAGAGCATGACTGCATCATTTGTGTTTAGGGTTTGGTTGAGTAGTTCTAAGGTTTGCATAAAAGGATTATAATGAAATTCAGTCGTGCTTATGTTGAAATAACCAATGTTTGCGGACTCTCATGCAGTTTTTGCCCTCCGAAAACAAAACCGTCCACAACGATGGAACTCCCATTTTTTAAAAAAGTAGTCGAAGAGTTATCCCCTTATACGGATGAAATTGCACTCCATGTGATGGGTGATCCAATGGTGTTGAGTAATGTGGGAGAGTATCTTGATATTGCACATCACTTTGGATTAAAAGTAATGATTACCACCAGCGGATTTTATCTCGATTCCATCCGTCGTAAACCCCTTTTTCACCCTTCTCTTCGGCAGATCAATATCTCTCTCAACAGTTTCAATAAAAACAGTGTTTCAAGAACCTTTGAAAGCTATATGGAGCCTATTTTAGAGCTGTGCGATGAGAAACTGTCCACAAACAGCGATTTCTTTATCAATTTGAGACTTTGGAATTTGGATGATGAGAGAAGTGAGAGTGCTTTTAATGAACGATTGTTTGAACTTTTGGAGAGCCATTTTGATTTGGCTGAGGGGATGATTGCCTCTTTGATTAGCGGAGAGCGCCAATCGATTCGATTGGCTTCCAAAATACTGCTCCATTTTGATCGCTATTTTGAATGGCCGAATCTGGATAATGCGATTGTTGGTGATGGCTATTGTCAGGGGTTGAGTAAACAAATCGGGATTTTGTCAGATGGCCGCGTAGTGCCGTGTTGCTTGGACTCAGAGGGGATTATGGAACTGGGTAACCTGAGAGAGACAAATTTGGGTAAAATTCTGACATCGAAGCGCTCAACGGTAATAACTGAAGGCTTTGCCAAAGGGATTTGCACAGAAGAGTTATGTCAAAAATGCTCCTACAAAGAGCGATTTAGAAAAGGACACCCCAATGATTAAATGTTATGTCCGTAATGAAAATGCAATCGCGTTCATTGATACCATGTCAGAACTTGATGGAGAGGTGATCGATAAAGTCATTTGGATTGATATGTTGATGCCGACGTATGACGAGATTACTTTTATTGAAAATACATTTACTATCAAATTCCCTACTAAACAAGAAACGGAAGAGATCGAAATCAGTTCGCGCTATTGGGAAGAGAATGATCGAATTGAAATCAACAGTTATTTTCTAGTTACAAAGCTTGATAGTTCCCACAATGAAACGGTCTCTTTTATTTTACATAACGATATGCTGATTTCAATTCGGTATACTAATTTATATACCTTTGATGAGTTCAATCGAAAGTTTTTTGCTACTCCAAAGCAGTTTGATACCGGTTATGATATTTTTTGTCAAATTTTAGATATACGGATTGATGCTGATGCCGATATTATTGAAAAGCTTGCTAAAGATATTACCCGCGTCCGAAAACATGTTTTGACCGATTATTCGAATGAGGACGAAGAGATACTCGGACGTATCTCTTCCTTAGAAGATTTGAATATGCAAATACGGGAAAATCTAAATGATAAGCAAAGGATTCTGAGCGCATTTTTAAAATCGAGCAAATATAAACACGCACTGAAACATGATGTTACGGTTATGCTGAAAGATATCAAATCGTTGATTGACTATACTGACTTTAATTTTGAACGGCTTGATTATCTCCAAAATATATTTGTCGGTGTTTTGAGTATTGAGCAGAATAAGGTCATTAAGATGTTTACCATTGTCAATGTTGTTTTTCTCCCGCCAACCTTGATCGCAAGTATTTATGGGATGAATTTTGATATTTTACCGGAATTGCATTGGAAATTCGGGTATCTATTGTCTGTGGGAATGATGATAATATCATCAATTTTACCTGTGTACATCTTTAAACGAAAAGGGTGGATTTAATCCCACTTTTTAATTGTGGTAAGATTCTCTTTAATTACTTTATCTAAAGGATAACGACTTGGACAGGCGGATACGCTATTTTATTGAAGATTACTGGGATATTTTTGTTGGTATCGTAGCCATCGCACTTGCTTTTATCTTTCATGCTCAGCATGAATCTATGATGGCTACACTTTTTTCTGCAATAGGGATTGCCGCTCTTTCTCTGACCGTTGCCGAAGTGGCCGATATTCTCTCCGAACGCCTTCAAGAACCGTATGGCAGCTTTGTCCTCACCTTCAGTGCCGTTGCCGTTGAAATTATATTATTGTATGTGATTTTGCTCGAAGTAAAACATTCGCCGGAGGTATTGGAAACTGTCAAGGGGGGGATCATTTCTGCGGTTATTGTCGATTTAAACGTATTACTCGGACTTGCCGTCTTTTTAGGGGGGTTGGCGTATACGCAGCAGCAGCATAATAAAGAGACTTCAAGCGCCTACAGCACCGTTTTGTTTGTTGCTTCCAGTGCTCTGTTGGTACCGGGTTTATTGAGCCACACCGAACACGGCAGTGCCGCATTAACGCATGTAAGCCATTTAATTGCAGGGGTATTGCTCCTTTTCTACATCATTATTTTTATTTTTCAAACCCGTACCCACACCCACTTTTTCAAAGCAACCGCACGCAGCCGCTTTTTCCGTCTAAAGCGTAAGCTTCAAGAAGAAGAGGGAGAGATTGATGAGAGTGAGTCGAGTGATTATATTTTTGAACATCTCAGTACCGCTGTGAATTTCTTTGCGATATTCTTTTTTATTGCCATTATTGCTTTTGGAGCAGAGATATTTGCGGGAGAAGGGGTTCACATCGCCAAAGAGTACGGAATTTCTGCTGGGCTGGCCGGTTTGGTCATTGCGATTATCAGTGTTAGCCCAGAGATCTTTACGGCGGTGCGTGCCGCGCGAAACGACCAGATTCAGAGGGTTGTCAACATTGCTATGGGCGCATCGACGGTATCGATTATCTTAACCGTTCCGATTTTGATGATGCTTGCCTATTTTTCAGGGATCAATCTTACCCTTGATTTTAATCCGCTTCAAATCGGTGCATTGCTGCTGACGATCCTTTTGGTCTGGAAAACGACCGACGAAGGGGAAACCAACTATTTTGAGGGGGCATCACATATGATGTTTTTCCTCAGCTATGCAATTATCGCCGGGTATTACTAACCGATGATTATTTTATTTGCTCCGAGCGAAGGAAAACGTGAAGGGGGAAAATGTCTTCCCCTTAATAGGGAGAGTTTGATTTTTCCTGACCTTTTTTCTAAGCGTCTTGAAGTTATTGCACAGTATGAGAAAGTGGTGCATGGGGGGAGTGACGAAGAACTCTTTGAACTTTTTGGGATTAAAGATCCTAAAGAGTACATACGCTATAAACAGGGATTTTCATCAGTTCCAACAATGAAAGCTATCGAACGCTATGATGGGGTAGCGTATGATTATCTAGGATACACGCAGCTCTCCACAAAAGTACAAGAGTATATAGATAGAGATGTCATCATTTTTTCCAATTTATTCGGTCCGCTTCGTGCAGGTGATTGTATCCCCGATTACAAACTCAAACAAGGATCATCTATTGGTTCCTTTGTTCCTGATAAACACTACAAAGAATGCTTTACCGCCGTATTGGACGAGATGATTGGTGATCAAGAGATTTTAGATCTACGTGCCGGCTTTTATGATAAGTTTTATATGCCAAAAACAAAACCAACGACATTGAAGTTTTTAAAAGAGGGAAAAGTGGTAAGTCATTGGGCAAAAGCGTATCGTGGGATCGTATTGCGTGAAGCGGCACAGCATAGTATAGCGTCGATTCAGGAATTATTGGCGCTCAATATTGAGGGGCTTATACTGCATGAAATTGCAGAAACAAAAAAGAAAAAAGAGATCGTTTATACGATTGTTTGATTTTCTTTCAAATAGGCTTGACATTTTTTAAAAGAGTGTATATAATTTCGGCTCCATTTCACCAATGCCGGCATAGCTCAGTTGGCTAGAGCAATTGATTTGTAATCAATAGGCCCGGGGTTCAAATCCTCGTGCCGGCACCATTGAATGAAATCGGAAACGCATTACATTTATCAGTGTTAGACCAGATTATGGCCGTGGTGAGATACTCAAGTGGCCAACGAGGGCAGACTGTAAATCTGCTGATTTTTATCTTCGAAGGTTCGAATCCTTCTCTCACCACCATCTGCGGGAATAGCTCAGTTGGCTAGAGCGTCAGCCTTCCAAGCTGAATGTCGCGAGTTCGAGTCTCGTTTCCCGCTCCACTGGGAGCTGAAGTACAATTCGCAATATTTACTTCATCATTACCTTAAGACCGTAAAATAGTTTTTAAGCTTCCAAAATACATATTTATCATTGTTTTATGCTCACGTGGCTCAGGGGTAGAGCACTTCCTTGGTAAGGAAGAGGTCGGCGGTTCAAATCCGCTCGTGAGCTCCAGTAATAATATTGTAATATTTTTGAAAGCTTGAAAGCTATTTCAGCTGTTTTTTGGTATAATTCCAAATTCATTTACACACATCGTCGGAGGACACTATGGCAAAAGAAAAGTTTACGCGTAATAAACCACACTGTAACATCGGTACAATCGGTCACGTTGACCACGGTAAAACTACATTGACAGCAGCTATTACAGCTGTTCTTGCAGTAACAAACGGTGCTGCAATGATGGATTACGATCAAATCGACAACGCTCCTGAAGAGCGTGAGCGTGGTATTACGATCGCTACTTCACACGTTGAGTACGAAACAGACAACCGTCACTATGCACACGTTGACTGTCCTGGACACGCCGACTATGTTAAAAACATGATCACCGGTGCTGCACAAATGGACGGAGCTATCCTTGTTGTATCTGCAGCGGACGGCCCAATGCCACAAACACGTGAGCACATCCTTCTTTCTAAGCAAGTCGGTGTTCCATACATCGTTGTTTTCATGAACAAAGAAGATATGGTTGATGATGAAGAACTTCTTGAACTCGTTGAGATGGAAATCCGCGAACTTCTTGATACTTATGATTTCCCGGGTGACGATACTCCAATCGTAGCTGGTTCTGCTCTTAAAGCTCTTGAAGAAGCAAAAACTGGTACTCTTGGTGAGTGGTCAGCAAAAATCCAAAAATTGATGGCGGAAGTGGATCGTTATATCCCTCAACCAATCCGTGAAACAGATAAAGATTTCTTGATGCCGGTAGAGGACGTTTTCTCTATCTCTGGTCGTGGAACTGTTGTTACTGGTCGTATCGAGCGCGGTACAATCAAAATCGGTGAAACAATCGAAATCGTAGGTATTCGTGATACACAAACAACTACCGTAACAGGTGTTGAGATGTTCCGTAAAGAAATGGAAATGGGTGAAGCGGGTGACAACTGTGGTCTTCTTCTCCGTGGTACAAAGAAAGAGGATGTTGAGCGCGGACAAGTTCTTTGTAAACCAAAATCAATCACTCCTCACACAAAATTTGAGGCAGAGATTTACGTACTAAGCAAAGAAGAGGGTGGGCGTCATACTCCATTCTTCAATGGTTACCGCCCACAATTCTACGTTCGTACAACAGACGTAACTGGTGCGATCACTTTGCAAGAAGGTACTGAAATGGTTATGCCAGGCGACAACGTTAAAATTGTTGCTGAATTGATCCATCCGATCGCGATGGAAGAGGGTACTCGCTTCGCTATCCGTGAAGGTGGACGTACTGTCGGCGCTGGGGTTGTTTCTAAAATCCTTGCATAATTTCCCCCAACCTTCGGGTTGGAATCATAAGGTAAAACATGCGTGAAAATATCCATTTAGCGTGTGAGAAGTGTACGCGACGTAACTATCACACCACTAAAAACAAAAAAACTCATACTGAAAAATTTTCAGTGCGTAAATTTTGTAAATTTTGCCGTGAACACACCGTTCACAAAGAAGCAAAACTTTAACTAACGGTTCCCTCTTCGGAGGGTTTTTCTAGGTCAGTAGTTCCAATGGTAGAGCGCCGGATTCCAAATCCGATTGTTGGGGGTTCGAATCCCTCCTGGCCTGCCACCCATTTTCTACTAATGATGCTTACGAGCTTTATTCGTTGGAAATGTCCTGAGGATACAATAAGATGAAAAATACATTAAGTCAAACGATTCATAATGCGAAAATGGAACTTGCAAAAGTTATTTTCCCGACAAAACCGCAAGTAAAACAAGCATTCATTGCCGTTATTGCGGTTGTTACATTCGTCGTGTTGTTTTTAGCATTAGTCGATTTTATTATGTCTTCAACCGTTTCGGCAATTTTGAGTTAAGGAAAAAACATGGCACATCGTTGGTATTCGATTCAAACCTATGCCGGTAGTGAGCGTAGTGTTAAAGCCGCTATTGAAAACATCATTGCCGAAAACAATCTTCAGGATGTCATTACGGAAGTAGTTGTCCCGACAGAAGATGTTATCGAAGTAAAAAACGGTAAAAAGAAAATCACTGAGCGTTCATTGTATTCAGGGTATGTATTTGCCAATATGGATCTCACCATTGATTTACAGCACCGTATACAATCGCTCCCACGTGTAGCAGGTTTTATCGGTGAATCGAATAAGCCGACTCCACTAAGCGATAATGACATCGCGGTTATCTTGGATCGTGTAACGAACCGTTCAGCTCCAAAACCGAAAGTTTTCTTCGACAACGGAGAGATGGTTCGTATCGTAGACGGTCCATTTGCGAATTTCACCGGAACAGTGGATGAGTATGACCTCGAACACGGTACATTGAAACTCAATGTCTCTATCTTCGGACGTAGTACTCCGGTTGATATTTCGTACACCCAAGTCGAAAAAATAATTTAATCTCAAAAAAAGGAAGCACAAATGGCAAAGAAAATTACGGGCTACATCAAGTTGCAAGTACAAGCTGGTGCAGCTAACCCAGCCCCTCCGGTTGGACCTGCACTCGGTCAACGTGGTGTTAACATCATGGAATTTTGTAAGGCGTTCAACGAGCGTACAAAAGATAAGGCAGGTTTCAAACTCCCTGTTGTTATTACTGTATATGCGGACAAAACGTTTTCATTCATCACAAAACAGCCTCCGGCATCTGCTCTTATCATGAAAGCAGCTGGTCTTAAAAAAGGGACTGATAATCCGATGAAAAATAAAGTGGGTAAAATCACTAAAGCTCAATTGATGGAAATCGTTAAGCAAAAAATTCAAGATATGAACACAGATGATATCGATGCAGCTGCCGCTACTATCGCCGGTTCTGCACGTTCAATGGGTGTTGATATTATCGACTAAATTCTTCTCTTTCAATAAGAGATGATTTTATGTTGCTCTTCGACCGCAAAGAGGTTAAACCCTGCGGCAGATTCTAATATTGGAGAATTCAAATGGCTGGAAAACGCTATAAACAACTTAGTGAAAAAATTGATATGGCAAAAAGCTATTCAGTAGCAGATGCTGCTGAATTTGTTAAAGAGCTTAAATCTGCGAAATTCGACGAAACTGTTGAAATTGCTTTGAACCTTGGTGTTGACCCTCGTCACGCTGACCAAATGATCCGTGGTGCTGTTGTGCTTCCTCACGGTACAGGAAAAGTGGTTCGCGTTGCGGTATTTGCTAAAGGTGCCAAAGTTGACGAAGCAAAAAATGCAGGTGCTGACATTGTTGGTGCTGAAGATTTGGTTGAGCAAATCAAAGCAGGTAACATCAACTTCGATATCGTTGTTGCTGCACCGGATTGTATGGGACTTGTTGGTCAAGTAGGACGTATCCTCGGGCCAAAAGGTATGATGCCGAATCCTAAAACAGGAACCGTTACAGCTGACATCGCAAAAGCGGTTAGCAACGTTAAAGGCGGACAAGTTAATTTCCGTGTTGACAAAAAAGGAAACATCCATGCCGGTATCGGTAAAGTAAGTTTCGACACGGACAAAATTGCTGAAAACATCAAAGCATTTGTCGGTGCTATCAACCGTGCAAAACCTTCAACTGCAAAAGGGCGCTATATTAAAAATGCCGCTCTTTCGTTGACTATGAGCCCGGCAATTAAATTTGAAATACAAGAACTTTTAGATATTCGTTAATGTGTATTAACTGACGAAGCAATGCTTTGTCTTTATCTTATGGACTGAAGACAGTAGGGGGTTTAGGCCTTAATCGGAGTCACTCCACCCCGCTTGAAGTTGTTATGTCTGGAAAGGAGAAACTATGAATAAATCACAGAAATCTGAGATTGTTAGTACTTTAACCAATGAGTTCAAATCTTCTGCAGCGGTTATTATGTGTGACTATCGTGGTTTGGCAGTGTCTGAACTCGAAGCACTTCGTAAAATTGCACGTGAAAAAGATTCAAAAGTTCAAGTTGTAAAAAATACACTTGCAACTATCGCTTTGAACAATGCAGAGATGTCTGGTATCGAAATTAAAGATACTAACATTTTCGTTTGGGGAGCTGACGCTATCGCTGCTTCTAAAACAGCGGTAGATTTCGCCAAAGCAAATGATAAATTTGTTATCCGAACAGCATACATTGACGGCGAAGCCGCTGATGAGCAAAAAGTTCGTGCATTTGCTACCCTACCGGGACGCGAAGAGTTGCTTGGAATGTTGGCATCTGTATGGATGGGACCAGTTCGCAACTTTACAATCGGACTCGATGCGCTAAAACGCAAAAAAGAAGAAGAAGCAGCGTAACTGCTGCTTTGATAAATCGCTGATCTTAGTGTCGGCATAAAACAAAAATATAATAGGAGACTACAATGGCTGTTACAAAACAAGACGTTCTTGAGTTTATCTCAAACCTTTCTGTACTTGAGCTTTCTGAGCTAGTAAAAGAATTCGAAGAAAAATTTGGTGTATCTGCTCAACCGGTAGCGGTTGCTGGTGCTGCTGTTGCTGCAGTTGCTGAAGAAGAAAAAACTGAATTCGACGTTATCTTGAAAGACGGTGGTGACAAAAAAATCAACGTTATTAAAGTAGTACGTGCGATGACAGGTCTTGGTCTTAAAGAGGCTAAAGATGCAGTTGAAGGTGCACCTACAACTATTAAAGAAGGTATCTCTAAACAAGATGCTGAAGCAGCTAAAAAAGAGCTTGAAGAAGCTGGTGCTGCTGTCGAAATCAAATAATCATTTTGATCGGAGGCGCGCTTGCGCCTCCACCTCCCACAGGGCACTTTACGAAGCGGATTTTAGCTTCTTCGTAAAGTGCCCATACGTCGTTATAGGGTCGAGGACGCTCGACTTATAGACTTTGCACTTATCCCTATGGGATCAAAAACTTCGATTGAGGTAGCCTATGTTAAACACTCTTCACTCCGGAAACCGCTTACGCGTTGATTTCGCGAAAACTCCCCAGCAAATTGAAGTACCGAATTTATTACAACTTCAACAAAGTTCTTATGAATCCTTTTTGATGTTAGATCAAAAAGATCGTTCTAAAAGTGGAATTGAGCGTGTATTCCAATCGGTATTCCCGATTCATGATTCACAAAACCGTCTTTCTCTTGAATATCTCGGTTCTGAAGTAGGACGTCCTAAGTACACGGTACGTGAATGTATGGAACGCGGATTGACCTATTCCGTATCGCTTCGTATGAAAACACGTCTTATGATTTGGGATCGTGATGAAAACACCAAAGAAAAAACCGGTGTAAAAGATATTAAAGAACAAACCATTTTCATCCGTGATATCCCTTTGATGACCGATCGTACATCGTTCGTTATCAACGGTGTTGAACGCGTCGTTGTAAATCAGCTTCACCGCAGTCCAGGGGTTATCTTCAAAGAAGAAGAATCAACCACCGCCGGAAGTAAAATGATCTTTACCGGTCAGATCATCCCTGACCGCGGTTCATGGCTCTATTTCGAGTATGATCCGAAAGACATTCTGTACATGCGTATCAATAAGCGTCGTAAAGTACCGGT
Organism: Sulfuricurvum sp.; assembly: GCF_049587615.1. Classification (GTDB taxonomy): domain Bacteria; phylum Campylobacterota; class Campylobacteria; order Campylobacterales; family Sulfurimonadaceae; genus Sulfuricurvum. Next base: position 119,557 of record NZ_JBAVEF010000013.1, on the reverse strand, counting down.
AACAATTATGTTCCGTGCTCTTGGATACAGTAAACAAGATATTTTGAAAATGTTCTACCCGTTACAAAAAATTCGTGTCGAAGAGAACAAATATTTGATGGATTTCGATCCGGAACAATTTGCCGGACGTCTTGGATATGATTTGGTTGATGCTGATGGGAAACTTTTGGTTGCAGCCGGTAAACGTCTATCAACGAAAAAAGCGGAAAAATTGATTGCTGAAGGTGTAAAAGCGATTCAATACCCGATTGAGACCTTGATTGAACGGCATTTGGCGGAACCGATTATCGATGCGATAACTGGTGAAGTGATGTTTGACACTATGGCTCAGCTTGATGAGACCAAACTCAAAAAAATGATCGAAGCGGGAGTTAAAGAGTTCGTAATCGCGAACGATCTTGCTGAAGGGCACGACAGCGCAATCATCAATGCATTTATAGCTGATGTTGATTCGTTGAAATTGCTTCGCCAGACTGAAATCATTGAAGATGAAAACGATCTTGCAGCGATCCGTATTTATAAAGTAATGCGTCCTGGTGAACCGGTAACCAAAGAAGCGGCAAAAATCTTTGTTAATCAGCTTTTCTTTGATCCTGAACGTTATGATTTGACCCGAGTGGGACGTATGAAAATGAATCACAAACTCGGGCTCAATATCCCTGAGTATGTGACGGTTTTGACCAATGAAGATATCATTAACACCGTTAAATATGTCATTAAAGTCAAAAACGGGCAAGGTCACATCGATGATCGTGACCACCTCGGTAACCGTCGTATCCGTTCCATCGGTGAATTGCTTGGAAACGAGCTTCATAACGGTCTTGTCAAGATGCAAAAAGCGATCAAAGACAAACTTTCAACGATGAGCGGACCGACTACTGAATTGATGCCGCATGATTTGATTAACTCAAAAATGATCACCTCTACTATCATGGAGTTCTTCAGCGGTGGGCAGTTGTCACAATTTATGGACCAAACAAACCCGTTGTCGGAAGTTACACATAAACGTCGTCTATCCGCCCTCGGGGAAGGTGGTCTCGTTAAAGAGCGTGCCGGATTTGAAGTGCGTGACGTTCACCCGACCCATTACGGTCGTATCTGTCCGATTGAGACTCCTGAGGGACAAAACATTGGTTTGATCAATACCTTGGCGACTTATTCAAAGGTTAATGAGCACGGATTTATCGAAGCTCCGTACAATGTTGTTAAAGACGGTGTTGTAACCAAAGAAGTTGTTTATTTGACAGCTACCCAAGAAGAGGGAAAAGTCATTGCAGCAGCATCTAGCCGTGTTGATGAGAACGGAAACTTCCTTGATGATTTGGTTGAAACACGACAAGACGGTGAATACCCTCTTGTTTCTCCAAAAGATTGCGAACTTCGTGATTTGACACCGCATATGGTTGTCGGTGTCGCGGCGAGTTTGATTCCGTTCTTGGAACACGATGACGCGAACCGCGCATTGATGGGATCGAACATGCAACGTCAAGCCGTGCCGTTGTTACGCCCTGAAGCACCAATGGTTGGAACAGGGGTTGAAAAACTCGTTGCTCGTGATTCATGGGAGTGTGTGAAAGCTGAGCGTAGTGGTATCGTTGAGAAAGTGGATTCTAAACACATCTACGTGATGGGTGAAGATGAAGATGGAACGTTTATCGATTACTATCCGTTACAAAAAAATCTTCGTACCAACCAAAATACGACGTTCTTGCAAAAGCCGATCGTTAAACAAGGTCAATTGGTAACGAAAGGGCAAATCATCGCGGATGGTCCAAATATGGATCAAGGTGAATTGGCACTCGGGATTAATGCACTCGTTGCATTTATGCCGTGGAACGGATACAACTTCGAGGATGCGATCGTTATGTCGGAGCGTATGATCCGTGAAGACGCTTTCACCTCGGTTCATATCTATGAAAAAGAGGCGGAAGCACGCGAACTCAAACACGGTGTCGAAGAGATCACTCGTGATATCCCGAACGTTCGTGATGATGAGTTGGCACACCTTGATGACAGCGGTATTGTTAAAATCGGTACCTATGTTAAAGGCGGAATGATCCTGGTTGGTAAAGTTTCTCCAAAAGGTGAAGTAAAACCGACGCCGGAAGAGCGATTACTACGCGCCATCTTCGGTGAAAAAGCGGGTCACGTTGTGAACAAATCACTCTACTGTACGCCAAGTATGGAAGGTGTCGTTGTAGACGTTAAAGTCTTCACGAAAAAAGGGTACGATAAAGATCCTCGTACATTAGAGCTTGAAAAACAAGAGCGTGATGAACTCGAGCGTGAACACTACGATCGTCTCTTGATGATCGATAAAGAAGAGATGCTCCGTATTGTTTCGTTGCTCACTAAACACCCATTGCTCAGTGATGTCAGTATTAACGGCAATGAGTACAGAGCGGGTGAAAACGTCAAAGCGGATGATCTTAAAGAGGTTAACCGTTTTGCAATGAATAACGTCGTAAAAGCATTCAGCGACGACATTCAAGAGAAGTACAACCAAACGAAAAACCATTTCCAAAAAGAGAAGAAAAAATTCCGTGACGAACACGAAGAGAAACTTTCTATCTTGGAAAAAGACGACATCCTTCCAAACGGTGTTGTGAAGTTTGTCAAAGTTTACATTGCAACCAAACGTAAACTCAAAGTCGGGGATAAAATGGCGGGACGTCACGGGAACAAAGGTATCGTTTCGATCATTGTTCCTCAAGTCGATATGCCGTACATGGCAAATGGACGTACCGTTGACGTTTGTTTGAACCCGCTCGGGGTCCCTTCTCGTATGAATATCGGGCAAATCCTGGAGATGCACCTTGGTATGGTCGGAAAAGAACTTGGGTTCCAAATTCAAGATATTTTTGAAGCGAAACAAAAAGAGTTTATCGGCGAATTGCGCTCTAAGATGATCTCTTTTGCCGATGTTGCGGGTCTCATGAACGCTGCTAAATTGCTCGGTGAAATGGATGATCAAACTCTTCTTGGCTACGCTCAAGATTGGTCAAAAGGGGTTAAATTCGCAACTCCTATTTTCGAAGGGGTTACTGAAGCTGAATTCGGACGCCTTTTCGAATTGGCGAAACTTGCTGACGATGGGAAAATGGAGCTTTACGACGGTAAAACCGGCGACAAAATGAAAGAGCGTGTTAACGTGGGTTACATGTATATGCTCAAACTTCATCACTTGGTTGATGAGAAAGTGCACGCCCGTTCAACCGGACCATACTCTCTCGTTACTCAACAGCCGGTCGGTGGTAAAGCACTCTTCGGTGGACAACGTTTCGGAGAGATGGAAGTATGGGCACTCGAAGCCTATGGTGCTTCTGCTGTTCTGAAAGAGATGTTGACGATCAAATCAGATGATGTTGACGGACGTGTTCGTGCCTACAAAGCGATTACTAAAGGGGAGAGTGTACCGGCATCTGGTATTCCGGAAACACTCTTCGTATTAACGAAAGAGCTCCAGTCATTGGCGCTTGATATTGAGATTTTTGACGAGGTGGATGACAATGAGTAAATTAGTACCGGTTGCCGTAACAGAAGAGAATCGCCCAGTCGATATTAAACAAATCCAATTTCGACTCGCGTCTCCTGAGAGAGTTCTCTCATGGAGTCACGGTGAAGTAAAAAAACCTGAAACCATCAACTATCGTACCTTAAAACCGGAACGCGACGGATTGTTTTGTGCGAAAATTTTCGGTCCGGTTCGTGATTACGAATGTTTGTGCGGAAAATACAAAAAAATGCGTTATAAAGGCGTTATTTGTGAAAAATGTGGGGTTGAAGTAACTTCGGCAAAAGTTCGCCGTACCCGTATGGGACACATTGATCTCGTTACTCCTGTAGCGCACATCTGGTACGTTAGTTCACTTCCAAGCCGTATCGGTACACTCCTCGGCGTTAAGATGAAAGATCTTGAGCGTGTATTGTACTACGAAGCATACATTGTTAAAAGCGGTGGTGAAGCGTATTATGACGGTGAGCAAACGTCTGCGGTTCTCAAATACGATGTATTGAATGAAGAGCAATACCGTACATTGGTACAACGTTACGGAGACAGCGGCTTTTCTGCAGAGATGGGCGGATCAGCGGTTCGCGAATTGCTCGATGAACTTGATCTCGTTGACCTTTTCTCTTCTCTTAAAGAAGAAGTAGCGGGAACCAACTCGGAAGCAAAACGTAAAACGATCGTTAAACGTTTGAAAGTCATCGAGTCGTTCTTGAATTCAGGGAACAATCCTGCATGGATGATGCTCACGGCATTGCCGGTTCTCCCTCCTGAACTTCGTCCGTTGGTAAGTCTTGATGGCGGAAAATTCGCGGTATCGGATGTCAATGACCTTTATCGCCGTGTAATCAACCGTAACCAGCGTCTTAAGCGTCTTATCGAGCTTGAAGCACCGGAAATTATTGTACGTAACGAAAAACGTATGTTGCAAGAAGCGGTAGATGCGTTGTTCGACAACGGTCGTCGTGCAAACGCTGTTAAAGGTGCAAACAAACGTCCGTTGAAATCTCTCTCTGAGATCATCAAAGGGAAACAAGGGCGTTTCCGTCAGAATCTACTCGGTAAACGTGTTGACTTCTCGGGACGTTCGGTCATCGTTGTCGGACCAAACCTTCAAATGGACCAGTGCGGATTGCCGAAACAAATGGCGTTGGAGCTTTTCAAACCTCATTTGATTGCTAAACTCGAAGATAAAGGGTATGCAACGACCGTGAAAGCGGCGAAAAAAATGATCGAAGAGAAAACCAATGAAGTTTGGGAGTGTCTTGCAGAGATCGTTGAGGGGTATCCGGTTATGCTTAACCGTGCTCCGACGTTGCACAAACTCTCGATCCAAGCGTTTCACCCGAAATTGATCGACGGTAAAGCAATCCAGTTGCATCCTCTCGTTTGTGCCGCCTTCAATGCGGACTTCGACGGTGACCAAATGGCGGTTCACGTACCTCTTTCAGCCGAAGCGATTGCGGAATGTAAAGTATTGATGCTTTCATCCATGAACATTTTGCTTCCGGCATCGGGTAAAGCGATTGCTACTCCTTCACAAGATATGGTCTTGGGGCTTTATTATCTGACTCTTGGCAAAAATGAGGTGAAGGGGTCGAATAAACTTTTCAGCAATGTTGATGAGATTATGATTGCACTTGAACACAATGCGCTTGATTTGCATGCGAAAGTACGTACCCGTGTCGAGGGGCGTGTTATCCATACAACAGCGGGACGTATGATTCTTCAATCGATCCTTCCTTCTTTCGTTCCGGCGGAACTTTGGAACGTTGTGATGAAAAAGAAAAACATTTCTATTCTTGTTGACTATGTCAATAAGCATGGTGGAATTGCGGTAACAGCAGGATTCCTGGATGACTTGAAAAATCTCGGTTTCCGTTATGCAACTAAATCTGGGGTATCGATCTCTATCGCGGATATCATTATCCCTGAAATGAAAGCAGGGTTGATTGTAGCTTCTAAAAACCGTGTTAAAGAGATTCAAAAGCAATTCGAAGCGGGTCTTTTGACCGAACAAGAACGTTATAATAAAATCATCGACGTTTGGACGGATACGAACAATACCGTTGCGGGCGGGATGATGGATTTGATCCAAAACGATAAAGACGGATTTAACTCGATCTTTATGATGGCGGACTCTGGAGCACGTGGATCTGCAGCTCAGATTCGTCAGCTTGCCGGTATGCGTGGTTTGATGGCGAAACCGGATGGTTCAATTATTGAAACACCGATTATTTCAAACTTTAAAGAGGGTCTAAACGTTTTAGAGTACTTTATTTCTACCCACGGTGCTCGTAAAGGTCTCGCCGATACCGCACTTAAAACAGCGAATGCGGGTTATTTGACACGTAAACTCGTTGACGTTGCACAAAACGTTAAAATCGTTGAGCACGACTGCGGAACCCATGAGGGTATCGAACTTACAGATATCTCTGTCGGTAATGAACTCATCGAGCCGCTCGAAGACCGTATTTATGGCCGTGTATTGGCAGAAGATGCGATTGATCCGATTACGAATGAGATCCTTTATTCTGAGGGGACTTTGGTTGATGAGATCAAAGCTCACAAAATTGTCGAAGCCGGTATCCGGTCGGTACAAATCCGTACTCCGACAACCTGTAAGTCTGAGGGTGGCGTATGTGCCCTTTGTTACGGACTTAACCTCGGAAGCGGTGGAATCGTTAAGCCGGGCGAAGCGGTCGGTATTATTGCGGCTCAATCTATCGGGGAACCGGGTACGCAGTTGACCCTCCGTACCTTCCACGTAGGTGGAACGGCGTCAAGTACTCGTGAAGAGCGCCAAGTTGTCGCGACTAAAGAAGGTTTCATCCGTTATTACAACATGAAAACCTACCTCTCCAAAGAGGGGAAACAAATTGTTGCAAATCGCCGTAATGCGGCTATCTTGTTGGTTGAACCGAAAATTAAAGCGCCGTTTAACGGAACCGTTGAGATTCAAACGATTCATGATGAAATTATTGTCAGCGTTAAGAGCGAGAGTCAAACGGTGCGTTATACTCTTCGTAAAAATGAAGTGGCTAAGCCGAATGAACTCGCAGGGGTCAGCGGTAAAATTGAAGGTAAGTTTTACCTTCCGTATGAAACTGGAACCACGGTTAAAGCAGATGAATCCATTGTGGAAACCATCAAAGACGGCTGGAACGTACCGAACCGTATCCCATACGCATCTGAGATACAAGTAAAAGACGGTGCCCCGATAACGCAAAAGATTTTGGCGAAAGAGAAAGGGGTTGTTAAATACTACCTCCTCAAAGGGGATTATCTTGAGCGTCATCACGAAATTACTAAAGGGTACAGCGTTGAAGAGAAAGGTCTTTTCGCCGTTGTTGCTGATAGTGAAGACCGTGAAGCGATCCGTCACTATATCGCTCGCGGTTCTGTGATTGAGATCAATGATAATGAAGCGGTAAAAGCGGATAGTATAATCGCTAAACCGGTTAAAGAAGAGTCAACGGTTATCGCTGAATGGGATCCATATTCGAATCCGATCATCTCAGAAACCGATGGTGTTATCACGTTCGAAGACATCATCCCGGGTGTTACCGCATCCGAGCAGTTTGACGAATTAACCGGTAAAACCCGTTTGATGATCAACGAATACGTTGCACCGGAATTCAAGCCGGCGATCGTCCTTGCGGCAAACGACGGTTCAGTTATCCGTTACGCGGTTGAGCCAAAAACGGCGATTTTCGCACAAGACCGTTCTGAAGTGAAAGTGGCCGACATCTTGGCACGTACACCAAAAGCACTCCAAAAATCGCGCGATATTACTGGGGGTCTTCCACGGGTTTCTGAGCTTTTCGAAGCACGTAAACCTAAAGAGATCGCTCTTATCGCAGAACTTGACGGGGTTGTTAGCTTCGGTAAACCGCTTCGTGGTAAAGAGCGTATCTTGATCACTTCGGATAACGGAATGGTTAAAGAGTACTTCGTTGATAAAAATCTTGTCGCATTGGTTCATCCGGGTGAGTTCGTTCACGCCGGTGAACGTTTGACCGACGGTATTATCAGCTCACACGAGATTTTGAGAATCTTAGGCGTTAAAGCGTTGTATAACTACTTGGTCAGTGAAGTACAACAAGTTTACCGTCGTCAAGGGGTTAACATCGCCGACAAACACATCGAAGTTATCTTTACTCAGATGTTGCGTCAGATCAAAATCCTCCGCTCCGGTGACACTAAATTCATCGAGGGTGATGTCGTTTCTAAAGCGCAGTTCAAAGTTGAGAACGAAAAAATTCTTCGTCTCGGCGGAGAGCCTGCGATCGCTGAACCGTACCTCGTCGGTATTACCCGTGCAGCGGTTAGTGCAGACTCGATCATCTCGGCTGCATCGTTCCAAGACACCACAAAAGTCTTGACCGAAGCGGCAGTATCAGCGAAAATCGATGATTTGACCGATCTTAAAGAGAACGTCATCATCGGCCGTACGATCCCGGTCGGTACCGGTATTTACAAAGATAAAAAAATGGTTTTCGGAGACTAAGCTATAGTTTCAGAAAACGCCAGCGGGACAAAGTTCCGTTGGCTACGTTAATACTGAGTTTACTTCAGCAGTAGGCTCACGCGCACTTGTGCGCTTTATACTTCTTCTCTCTTACAACTTCCTTAAAATAAGCTCAAATTAATCAAAAATTAGCTATTATTGCGCGTTTATTAGTCCCTCGTCTTGAGGAGATTAAATATTCTACTGGAACAATTCAACAAAGGAGATTGTGTGCCAACAATCAACCAACTTATTCGTAAAGAGCGACAAGCGGTAGTGAAAAAATCAAAATCACCCGCTTTGGTGTCATGCCCACAACGTCGTGGTGTATGTACTCGTGTATATACTACAACCCCTAAAAAACCGAACTCGGCACTTCGTAAAGTTGCTAAAGTTCGTTTGACTTCAGGGTTTGAAGTTATTAGTTATATCGGTGGTGAGGGTCATAACTTGCAAGAGCACTCGATTGTTCTTGTTCGTGGTGGTCGTGTAAAAGACTTACCAGGGGTTAAATACCATATCGTACGTGGTGCATTGGATACAGCGGGTGTTAAAGACCGTAAAGTATCTCGTTCTAAATACGGAACGAAAAAAGCTAAGGCTAAAAAATAATCAATTAGTCTGACAAGATTCGGTTTCTGATGACCGTATTTTGAGTAAATGAAAAAACATTGAAGGAAACATTATGAGAAGAAGAAAAGCGCCCGTTCGCGAAATTATGCCTGACCCGGTTCATGGTTCAAAAGTATTGACGAAATTCATCAATAAAATCATGTGGGACGGTAAAAAAAGTACCGCTGAAAAAATCATGTACGGTGCATTGGACATCATGGGTTCACGTGGTGAAAAAACCGGTATTGAAGTGTTTAACGCTGCTATCGATAACATCAAACCGGTAATCGAAGTAAAAAGCCGCCGTGTGGGTGGAGCGACCTACCAAGTTCCAGTAGAAGTTCGTCCTGTACGCCAACTTTCTCTTGCTATCCGCTGGTTAACTGATGCGGCACGCAAACGTAACGAGCGTACGATGGCAGAGCGTTTGGCAAATGAGTTATCAGATGCTGCAAACGACAAAGGTACAGCATTCAAACGTAAAGAAGATACTTACAAAATGGCTGAAGCGAATAAAGCGTTCGCTCACTATCGCTGGTAAGATATTCGTAATCCTTTGATAATCCTCTCGGGTTATCATTTCCCCTATCCACTATAAACTCTATTAAGGGCTATTATCATGGCAAGATCCCATAAACTTGAAGACGTAAGAAACATCGGTATCGCCGCTCACATCGACGCGGGTAAAACGACGACAACAGAACGTATCTTATTCTACACCGGTGTATCACACAAAATCGGTGAGGTTCACGAAGGTGCTGCAACTATGGACTGGATGGAGCAAGAGCAAGAGCGTGGTATTACCATTACTTCTGCTGCGACAACCTGTGAATGGAACGGTAAACAAATTAACATTATCGACACTCCGGGCCACGTTGACTTCACGATCGAAGTTGAGCGTTCTATGCGTGTACTTGACGGTGCTGTTGCTGTATTCTGTGCAGTTGGTGGGGTTCAACCACAATCTGAGACCGTATGGCGTCAAGCAAACCGCTACGGGGTTCCTCGTATGGTTTTCGTTAACAAAATGGACCGAACCGGTGCCGATTTCTACAACGTAGAAGATCAAATCCGTGCTCGACTTAAAGCAAATCCAATCGCTATTCAACTCCCAATCGGTGCTGAAGACGGTTTCAAAGGGATTGTTGACCTCGTTAAGATGAAAGCCATCCTTTGGGATGAAGATGCAGCAATGGGTTCAAGCTACCATGAAGAAGAAATTCCTGCGGATATGGTAGAGAAAGCAAATCAATATCGTGCACAAATGATGGAAGCGGCTGCTGAGGGTGACGATTCTTTGATGGAGAAATTCTTCGAAGAGGGTGAACTTAGTAACGAAGAGATTATGCGCGGGATCAAAGCCGGATGTCTTAAAATGGAAATCATTCCTATGACATGCGGAACTGCGTTCAAAAACAAAGGGGTTCAAACTCTTCTTGACGCCGTTGTCGATTACCTACCGTCACCACTTGAAGTTGCCGCTATTAAAGGGACTAAAGAGGATGATGAAGAAGTCGAAGTGGAAGTTGAATCACGCGATGATGCTCCATTCGCCGGTCTTGCATTCAAAATTATGACCGATCCATTCGTTGGGCAGCTCACTTTCGTCCGTGTTTACCGTGGTGTTCTTGAGTCAGGTACTTATGCTTATAACACTATCAAAGGTAAAAAAGAGCGTATCGGTCGTCTTTTGAAAATGCACGCGAATAAACGTGAAGAGATCAAAGAACTATTTGCGGGTGAAATCGGTGCGGTTGTCGGTCTTAAAGACACAACAACGGGGGATACTTTATGTTCAGAAGCTGATCGTATCGTGTTAGAGCGTATGCACTTCCCTGAACCGGTTATCTCGGTTGCGGTTGAGCCAAAAACCAAAGCAGACCAAGAAAAAATGGGTATCGCGTTAGCAAAACTTGCTGCAGAAGATCCATCTTTCCGTGTTCATACAGACGAAGAGACAGGACAAACGATCATCAGCGGTATGGGTGAACTTCACCTTGAGATCCTTGTTGACCGTATGTTCCGTGAGTTTAAAGTCGAAGCGGAAGTCGGTGCTCCTCAAGTTGCTTACCGTGAGTCAATCCGTAACGAAGTTAATCAAGAGTACAAATACGCGAAACAATCAGGTGGACGTGGACAATTCGGTCACGTATATCTCCGCATCAAGCCGGGCGTACCTGGAACAGGTTATATTTTCCACAACGAAATCAAAGGTGGGGTTATTCCAAAAGAATATGTTCCTGCCGTTGAAAAAGGGTGTAAAGAAGCAATGCAAAAAGGGGTTCTCGCGGGTTATCCGATCGAGGATATCGAAGTTGCATTGTATGATGGTTCATACCATGAGGTTGACTCGAATGAGATGGCGTTTAAACTCGCTGCTTCAATGGGATTCAAAGAGGGTGCACGTAAAGCAAACCCAGCAATCTTAGAGCCTATGATGAAAGTTGAAGTTGAAGTTCCTGAGAACTTCATGGGTGACGTTATCGGTGATCTTAACCGCCGTCGCGGACAAGTTAACAATATGGGTGACCGTTCAGGTAACAAAATTGTTGACGCGTTCGTGCCACTCTCTGAAATGTTCGGTTACTCTACTGATCTTCGTTCAGCGACACAAGGACGTGCAAGTTACTCTATGGAATTCGATCACTACGAAGAAGTTCCACGTAACGTTGCCGAAGAGATTATCAAAAAGCGTAACAGCTAAGCAATTCTCTTTCTCCTCTTGCCCCTTTGGGGCATTTCTTTCTTTCCTTTTTTTCTTCCTATTTTCATTCCATCAGATTAGTATTCGCAAAATCCCAATTTAACAAATAGCTTATCACTGCATCCACGTAGTCTGTTCGGGCGTTTTTATAATCCAGATAATAGGCATGTTCCCACACATCGATGCACAGAAGAGGCTTCATTCCATGTGCTATCGGAGTATCGGCATTGGAGGTTTTGAGTATACTTAGTTTTCCATCGACTACAATAAGCCAAGCCCATCCGCTTCCAAACTGTCCTAATGACGCCTCCTTCAAGGCTTTGGCAAAATTCTCATAGCTTCCGAAATCGGCATCAATTTTTTTGGCAATTTCTCCTGTCGGATGGCCTCCCCCAGGTTTTAAAGAGTTCCAATAAAAAGTGTGATTCCATACTTGGGCTGCATTATTGAAGAGAGCAGTTTTTTCTGAACCGTGTGCAGATCGGAGGATAATCTCTTCGAGTGATAACTTATCGAGTTCCGTATCTTTTATCAAAGTGTTGGTGTTGACAACATAGGCATTGTGATGTTTGCCGTAATGGTATTCCAATGTAAGAGAAGTGATATACGGTTCCAATGCATTTTTTTCAAACGGGAGTGAGGGTAAAATAATAGCCATAATAAACTCCTAGTTGAGATATGAGACCATTATAAAAGAAAAAACTCTTATATCATAATAAAAATTTTAGCTAATTGCGGAAATCAGGTTTATATATATGATTTGACAACCCAAGCGTTCTCTACCAACAACCGCTCACCGCTAAATATTTTTCCGATGAATGTATCGCCCACGTGATAGGTATTGACTCCCTTGGGGGTTCCACTCATAATAATGTCACCGTCTTCAAAACGCATAAAACTCTCTATCTCCTTAATCATACAAAGGGGTTTGTAGATCATTAAATCATAGGTTGCCTCTTGTACAAGGAACCCGTTGATATGAAGCGTCATACGCAGTGATTCAAGTGGAGCGTCAAAAGTGACAAATTCGCCCACCACACACGATCCGTCAAATCCTTTTGCACGTTCCCATGGGAGTCCTTTGGATTTCAGATGATTTTGTATCTCTGCTTTTGTAAGGTCCAGACCAAATCCGATCCCTGCTATTTTTCCATCCATCATGAGAAAACAGATTTCCCCTTCGAAACGGGTATCGGGTGTGAACACATGGAGTGAATCGGTAATAGCGGAGTTGGGTTTATTAAATACGACCATAGAAGCGGGAATCTCATTCTTCAGTTCATAGATGTGCTCAACGTAGTTTCGTCCGATGCAGATAACTTTGGAAGGGATTATACGATTATTATCAAAAGAGATGCTATTCATGCTCGGTTAACCTAATGTGCAAATTATTTTTGTATCATAACGTATCTAGGTTCAGGAGAATACATGCGTACTTTTTCACCCTCATTTCGCGTTTGGCATTGGCTGCAAGCAATAGCAGTTTTTGGACTCTTCATTACGGTTATCTTACGAGAAAGTGTAATGAGCAAAGGTGCGATAGGATCTATCGTTCAGACTAAGCTCGCTGAAATCGGGATGATTATTACAGACGAGCAAGCTGTGATAATCGGTAAAGCGGTACGTGCTCCGATGTGGGAATGGCATATCTATCTAGGAATTGCTGTTGCCGCGTTGCTGTTATGGAGATTAGTGATGGTTCTAAAAAACGGGTTTGGTTTTGATGAGAATCCCTCTATGAAACGGGTGTATAGGCTCTATAAAGCAGTTTATCTTTTCCTAGCAGTGATGTCGATCAGCGGTCTGAGTCTTTATTATAAAATTGCAGGTGATTCCAAAGAGCTGGTAGAGAGCATACATATGTATGTCGGATATGCAATTTTTGCCTTTGTTGCCGTTCATATTATCGGGGTTATTCTGGCAGAGCGAAGCGACCAAAAAGGGCTTGTTTCACGAATGATCAGTGGACGTTAAGGGTTTCCATAGCGCTGTTTCATACTCTTCAGGTCTCCCTTGAAGCTGTAGTGAGGGCTTATAGTTAATTTTATAGGCTAGACTTTGGCACCCTTCGACGTAATACCCTAAATAGATCCATTTTAGATTGAGACGTTTTGCAAATTCTATTTGCTGTAAAAGGGTATAGCGTCCTAATGATTGGGCATTGAACTCTGGATCATAGTAGCAATACAATGAACTGATCCCCTGTTCGAGAATGTCTATGAGATCGACGGCGATCAGTTTTTCATCTTCAAAATAGAGGACTTCAAATCCAAAATCACCATGCCCCTGGACAAAGGAGGCGTAGTAGTTTTTCGGATCGCTTTTAGGTGCATCCCAATCTCTAGTATGGTGTTTGTAGCGATGGTAGCGATCAAAGAGACTAAGGTGTTCACGTGTGAGGGTAGGGTGACGAATAATGGTCGTTAAATGGCTGTTTTTACGTAAAATTCGGCGGTCTGATTTACTGAAAGTATAATCGAGTGCATCGATTTTAAGACTTTCACACGAGCGGCAATCCTGGCAGATCGGGCGAAAGTACATGGATCCGAATCGTCGCCATCCACGGAAGATGAGCGCTTCGCATTGCTCTTTTGAACACTCTTGGATCACTTTATAATGGATACTTTGGGTATTGCCCGCAATATAGGAGCACGGCTCATAGAGCGCGCACTCTTTGAGGAGAATATCTTTATTCGTCGTCATCTTTACGGCTAAGAGAAATGAGTACACCTTCGATCATCTCGTCAATATCCCCATCGAGAATGGTACTGATGTTGGAATAAGGGATACCTGAACGGGTATCTTTGACTTGCTGATAGGGAGCGAGAACGTAGGAACGGATTTGATGTCCCCAGCCGATATCGCTTTTTTCAACACCGTCAACGGCAGCCTGCTGTTTTTCCATCTCCAGTTCGTAGAGGCGGGATTTGAGCATCTTGAAGGCCGTTGCTTTGTTCTTGTGCTGGGAACGGTCATTTTGACACTGTACAACGATACCGCTAGGGATATGGGTGATCCGGATCGCCGATTCGGTTTTGTTAACGTGCTGACCCCCCGCACCCGATGCACGATAGGTATCGATACGGATGTCACGGTCTTCGATCTCGATTGCGATGTCATCGTCGAGTTCAGGAGAGACCATGACAGAGGTAAAACTGGTATGACGTTTGGCCGCCGAATCATAAGGGCTGATTCGGACGAGACGGTGGATACCATTCTCATTTTTGAGGTATCCGTAGACATTGATTCCTTTTATGAGTAATGCGGCATCTTTTATCCCGGCCTCTTCACCCGACTGGTAATCGAGTATTTCGACGGTAAAGTCATGTCGCTCTGCCCAGCGGGTGTACATGCGCAAGAGCATAGATGCCCAATCTTGGGATTCCGTCCCTCCGGCACCGGGGTGGATGGTGACGATGGCATTATGACTATCGTGCTCGCCGCTTAAAAGTACTTCGATCTCCATGGACTTGACCTGATTTTCGAGTTCTCCCGCATCGGCAAAGAGCGATTCGATTGTCTCATCATCCCCTTCTTCTTTAGCCATGTCATAGATGTCTTTTGCATCGCCCAGCGTATTAAAAGTTTTAGAATATTTAGCAAGACGGCGTTCTAACTGGGTTTTTTCCTTTTGGATAACCCCTGCGGCGGTTGCATCATTCCAAAAACCATCGGAATTTTCAAGTGCTTCGATCTCGCCCAGACGTCGTGTAATGTCCTGTGGACGGACAACATCGGTGACATTTTGCATTTTGATCGTTAAAGTTTTCAATAATTCAGTATATTCGTAATGATCCACGTATTATCCCTGTGGTGTTATTTATAGTGATGCCAGCAGGGCAAAGCCCCTTGGCTACGCTGACCGCTTGGGTCGCTAAAGCTTCTCTCTGGCGAGAGAGAAGACCTCTTTTTCAAAAGAAGTCTATTATAATTGCGATTATAGTATACCTCCCCTGCATAAAGGCTAAAACAATGATTATCGCCCGTTCCGTAGATGAACTTCGAGCCGTATTGGATGCTCAACCCGGCACTGTCGGATTTGTTCCGACTATGGGGGCTCTGCATATTGGGCATCGCAGTCTGATTGAGGCGGCACGTAAAGAGAATGATTGTGTGGTAGTATCCATTTTTGTCAATCCGACCCAGTTTTTGCCGGGAGAGGATTTGAGTAAGTATCCTCGCCGCGAAGAGGCTGATTTTAAAATCTGTGAGCTAAGCGGCGTCGATGTCCTCTTTTATCCGGATGTCAGGGCTATGTACGGAGAGGATGAAGTGAGGGTCACGGCTCCCGATGTACGCGGTTATATTCTTGAGGGTGCCTCAAGACCGGGCCATTTTGACGGTGTATTGACCGTTGTGATGAAACTGCTGAACATGGTTCGTCCGGCACGTGTTTATTTCGGAAAAAAAGATGCGCAACAACTTGCTCTAATCACCCAGATGTGTAAAAACTTTTTTATGAATGTTGCGATTGTCCCTATGGAGACCGTACGGGAAAAGGATGGTTTGGCACTTTCGAGCCGTAATATTTATTTGAATCCTGCCGAGCGTCAGGAGGCTCTCAAACTCTCTGCCGCCCTCAAGAAAGCAACGGAGATGGTCATGCGCGGAGCTTTGGAGGCGGAATCAATCCACGTCGAAATGATCCGTATTTTGGAACCGTTGGAGGTCGAATATGTGGCGATCGTCAATAGGGAATTTGAATCGATCGCAGAGGTGATGATCGGAAATACGATTATCCTCGTTGCGGCACGTGTCGGAACCACCCGCCTGATCGATAATGTATGGATGTAAAATGAAAAAATATTTCATGGGACTGCTGCTGGCGGCATTGTTCGTCACCGGATGCACTCCGAAGATCGGTGAAGATATTCTGATAGAGCCCCAGGGAAATATACGGTTTGATTCTTCAGGACCTCAAATGGTGATGGGGATTTTAACCCTCTTGGGAATTGGTGATGAAAAAGAACGGCTGCGACTGGGAAGTGATCTCAAAGTAGTAAACCGATGGCACAGCGATCTAAAACTGGTATCGCTTACCTATACTCTCGATGATGGAAAAGAGAGCCTCGCTAAAGGTGAGGCGCTTATCAATAAGAATAAGCCGATAGTTGTAGAATCAGGAAAAGAGAAGATGATTCCGCTGCTTTTTTCCATTGACCCTAAAGGGTTGGAAAACAACCGCGTCGTAGGGGTATTGCAGGGCAAACGCAAGCTCATGCTACGAGGAGATATCGTTGTCGAAGTGTGGGGGATCCAAAAACATTACCCGTTTGAAAAAGAGGCAACCAAATTGGTACTAAAAGCCCTTAATGGTGTTCTTTAGGGGCCGCTTGTGCAGCCGCCGCTGCGGCTATTGGATCGGGCTTTAGCAATTTTTCTTCGACCATGACATCTACCACCCCTTTAAATACCGGAACGGCGGTGATCGATGCAAAATAAACCGTACGGGGTTCGATAACCGCAACACCAATAGTGTAGTGATGGGTACCGTCATTCGCAAAACCGATAAATGAGGTGTGATAGCTGTTGACGTATTTCCCTTTTTTAGCGATATGGGCAGTTCCCGTTTTTCCCCCGATTTCAAGCCCCGGTGTTTTGGCACCGACGCCGGTCCCTTCATTAACCGTTTTGATCAAAATTTGTTTCATCCGCTCTGCGGTGGCGGGGGAGATAACTTGTATCGGGGCTTGTACCTGCATCGGGATCATTCGGCCATTATCGTCATAAAGAGCTTCAACCACCATCGGATTGATGAGTTTACCGCCGTTATTAAATACATTGAACGCTTTTACTAACTGCATTGCATTGGCACGCATCCCATAGCCGTACGAGGTAATCGCTTTATAGAGGTAATTATTTAACTGTGCAGAACTCGGAATGGAACCGCGTTTTTCATAGGGGAGATCGATGCCGCTGAAATGGGTGAAACCAAATCGTTTAAGCCCCTCGGTATATTCGACACCGTTTAGTTTTTGGGCCAGTTGGGCAATACCGATATTGGATGAGTAAACAAGGACATCTTCGGCGCTGATCATGCTGAACTTGTGCTCATCCACAATCGTTTTGCGTCCCATGGTGTAGCGACCGTTATGGCCGTTCACCATATCATAAGGATTGATAAGCCCCCGATCGAGCATCAGAGCAAAGATAATCGGTTTGATAACCGATCCGGGTTCGTAGCTGTATTCGATCGCATTTGTGTTGAGTGAAGGGTAATCGGCGGTACGAATATGACTGGGATCGAATCGATTTGAACTGGCAAGGGCAACGATTTTTCCCGTTTTTGAGTCCATAACGGTTGCGATAATTTCATCCGCTTTGAGCTGTTCTTTGATACGATCGGTAACCGCTTCGACCCGTGCTTGGAGTGTGATGGGTATGTTGAGTTTAACCGTCAAACCGTTGATCTGGTGTTTAACATCGCTTTGTTTATTTAAAATGAGATAACCGTTGACGTCGCGCAGCGCCTTTTGGGTTTTGTTTTGCTGCGGATTGAGCTCTTCGTCAAAAAACTTTTCTAATCCTTTGATCCCATATACGCGGGTATAGCCATCTTCTTCCATTTTTCGGGGATAACCCAAAAGCGGGGTGAGGAGCTTGCCGTAAGGATAGGTGCGCGCTTCACCGCTTTCGATGATGTTGAGCCCTTGCAAAACACGCTGTCCGCTGGAGGTTTCGTATTCCACGAATACCTTTAGCCGGCGTAATTCAAATCCTAGCGTTTTCAGGTACATGGCCTCTTTAGGACTGATGTGGTAGCTTAGGGTTACGGATCCTTTACGGGTATGCAGACGCTGCCGAATCTCGGCCGGATCGATTCCGCTGTAGATACTGAAAAGTTGAATAAAAAGTTCCTCTTTATCCGGATCAATATTGCGGGTGTTGACGACTGCTTTGTAAAGCTTTTGAGTCGTGGCGATATGAAATCCGTCGGCACTGACGATGGAGCCGCGCTGTGCTTTTGACGTATCTTCGGAGAAAATAGAGGGGATATCCCGTTCGTGTAACGCGGTATAGAGCATCACTGCCAAAAAGATGACAAATCCGGACATCAGAACGAGAAAAAGGGCAAGTATCTTTTTTGATTTATTAGAATGACGCATGAGTTAAGGCTGAATCACATTTGCGTTCGGGTAATTTCTTTGTACGCGTTAAGGGCTTTATTCCGTACTTCGAGCATCAGTTTCATACTGATTTCAGCTTTGTCTATGGCAATAGCCGCTTGATGGAGATCTTTTACGCTTCCGGTCGCAATATCACTCATCGCCTTCTCTCCGTCAACTTGCATCTGGTTGACATTGCCAAGGGCATTTTTAAGCTCTTGTGCAAAGTCGGTACTGCTCCCCTCGATCGGGTTGGTACTTTTATTAGCCAGTAAATCGGCAGTGGAGAGAGATTTTATTGATTGAATATTGGCCATTACGGTCTATCCTTTTTTAGGCTTGTAAAATAGTGATGGCACTGGACGCCATGTTTTTTGCGCTTTCAAACGCGGCTACATTCGCTTGATACGACCTTGTTGCTTCGACTAAATCGGCCATTTCAATCACAGGATTAATATTGGGATAGGCAACGTAGCCGTTGGCATCTGCATCGGGGTGAGAAGGCTCATATTTCATTTTCGGTGCCGTATCATCACGGGTGATCTTATCGACAACAACGCTCATGATGGCAGGATTAGGTTTTAACCCTGCCAATCCTTCTTTCAAAGGATCGCTGTAACCCAGAGAGGCTGTTTCATTCTCCAAGGCTTGGTTGTAGAGTTTATTAAAATCGATTGCTTTAAAGACAACTTCTTGACGGCGGTATGGCCCCCCCTCGTTGGTGCGGGTCGTTTGGGCATTGGCAATGTTGGAACTGATGGTATTGACACGAACCCGTTGTGCGGATAGGCCATAACCGCTGATATCAAAACTGTCTAAAAATGCCATTGCTAATCCTTTAATACACGATGGGAGCAAAGCCCCCATTCGTTACGCTAACGCTATGTTTCCCTCGGCGGGATGCCCATAGTTTATTTATCATGAGGTTTTACTCGAAGCATCGATGACGCTTTTAAAAAGCATTGAATCTTTTTTAAGTGCCGCAGTAAGTGCGTTAAACATGGTCGAGTTCTTCGCCATTTCGGTCGTTTCAACATCCAAGTCGACACTGTTTCCATCATTGCGTGCCATATGACCGTCCCGAAAAAAGGTGGTCGGCTTGGAAGTAGAAGCGGTATCCGCTCCCTCCAGATGGGAACCGTCGGTACGACTCATCGTAAGTGTTTGCGATTTGTCGGCAAAAACCGAAGCACTTTTTTGGGCTAATACCTCTTCGAAACGGATATCTCGGGGACGATAAAAAGGGGTGTCCGCATTTGCGATATTTCCGGCAATCATGTCTTGACGGGCGGCTCGGTAATCGAGTGCGCTTTGCATCAAATCGTGTGCTCGTGAAACTTTGATTCCCATTTTACCCTCCCTTGACGTTATAACACTACATCAAGCAAAAATTATTCCACTTCTTTTTTATCGAACTCTTTTCCAAAGAACGATATACTATGGCCAAATTATACATTATAAGCCTAAAAATGCCTGATAAAAAATTATTTCTTTTGACCACTGCACTGATTACGGTAGGGATTATCTGCTCCTATACCCTCTCTGCCTATACGGTTATTTTATTTGAATACAACGATTTTCATTTCGTTATGCGTGAGTTGATTGTTGCCATTTTTTCCATTTTTTTGATGTGGTTTCTCGCTCAGCTTGATCCCGATGTATGGCTCCACCGTTTGGGGCTGGCCCTCTTTTTTGGCGGTATACTTCTGATGGTCGTGATGCCTTTTCTTCCCGCGTCTCTGGTCAGTGAAGTAGGGGGAGCAAAACGGTGGATCAAGCTGTTTGGATTTTCGCTTGCACCGGTAGAATTTTTTAAAATCGGATTTGTTTACTTTTTAGCGTGGAGTTTTTCCCGCAAGCTCGGCCATCATGCAAATATGGGCGTTGTGGAAGAGTTTAAACGTGTTGCTCCGTATGCGGGAATTTTTGTGTTGGTTATGTTCCTGATTGCTTTTTTGCAAAATGATTTGGGGCAGGTAGTCGTTCTTGCCCTCACTCTTGCATTTATGCTCTTTTTTGCAGGGAGCAGTTTTCGCTTTTTTATGACGCTGATAGGTGTCTCGGTTGGCTTTTTCCTCTTTTTTATCCTCACATCGGAACATCGGATTAACCGTATCTTATCGTGGTGGGCATCGGCACAGAGTACAATTTTGGCTTTTTTCCCTGAATCGATTGCGCAGCATCTACGGATTGAAAATGCCGAAGAAGCATATCAAATCGGCCATTCGCTGAATGCCATTCACAACGGTGGAATTTTCGGAACCGGTTTGGGCGGCGGGACATTCAAACTCGGTTTCTTGAGCGAGGTTCACACCGACTTTGTTTTGGCAGGCATTGCCGAAGAGTTCGGATTTATCGGTGTATTCGCCGTTACGTTTCTTTTTATCATGCTGCTTCATCGCCTTTTTAAAATTGCCAACCGTTCCCACAACGATACGGCGTATCTGTTCAGTCTCGGGGTCGGCTTGCTCATCACGTTTGCGTTTATGGTAAATGCGTATGGAATCAGCGGATTAACACCGATCAAAGGGATATCCGTACCGTTTTTGAGTTACGGGGGATCGGCGATGATGGCTTCGGCAGTTGGAATCGGAATGGTCTTGATGCTCTCTAAAAAAATTATCTATCAATCAGGTGATAAAAAATGATAAAAGCACACAAGTGTGCGCGGGCACTCTGCCGAAGAGAGCTCAGCGTTAGCGCAGGCATCGGGATGCATTCCGATGGCGTTTGGAAAATGAAATGAATCTTATTTTTACGGGGGGCGGAACCGGAGGGCATCTGGTAATTGCGTTGTCATTGGCGGAAGCGGCCAAAGCCAGAGGGCATCGTGTCGTTTTTATCGGGTCTACATCGGGACAGGATCGACAGTGGTTTGGGGAAAGTACTCTTTTTGAAGCGACCCATTTTTTGGATACGACCGGAGTGGTCAACAAAAGCGGTTTGGGTAAATTGGGGGCGTTGTGGAAAATAGTGAAAGCGGTTGTTGCTTCTAAAGCGTTAATTGGCGATTTTCAAGCCGATGCGGTAGTGAGTGTCGGCGGTTTTTCGGCGGCGCCGGCAGCATTGGCGGCATTGATTGCTAAAGTACCGCTCTACATTCATGAACAAAATGCGGTTACGGGGAAGCTAAACCGATTGCTCCGACCGTATGCCAATGGGTTTTACAGTTCGTACGAAGAAGGGGAAAATCACTGCGATTATCCAGTAGGCGAAGGGTATTTTCAGAATGCGAGAGTTCGTAGCGCGGTGAAAACAATTATTTTTCTAGGGGGATCGCAGGGGGCAAAATTCATTAACGACCTCGCTCTTGACCTCGCACCCTGGCTGCACGAAGCGGGAATTCATATCATTCATCAATGCGGACTTAAAGAAGAAGAGAGGGTAAAAACGGCTTACCTGGAGTTTGGAATTCCTGCAGAAGTGTATGGGTTTACAACCCAAATCGCGGCACTGATCGAGCGGAGTGATTTTGCGGTGAGCCGATCGGGTGCGAGTACCCTTTGGGAATTATGCGCAGCCGGAGTTCCGGCATTTTATATTCCCTTCCCGTATGCGGCGGGAGATCATCAGTACCATAATGCACAGTACATACTCAAAAATGATTGCGGATGGTGTGAGCGTCAAGGTGAGGGGATTGCGGAGAAACTCAAAGCGGCTATTAGAAGTGATATTGCTACTAAAAGTGCCGCTCTTTCTTCGTTAATTCTCCCTAGCGGTGCGGCACATATTATTGAAAAGATTGAAAATAACTTTTCATAAGTGATTGATACCCTTTTTGCTATAATTCCGCCACTTATTGCCATCAGCAAGGGCAGTAAGAAGAGATTATTATAGGAGTTTCATTATGAAACATGCATCCGCGGGCAAATACCGCCCTTATCCTCAAGTTGATTTGCCAAATCGTGTTTGGCCGTCTAAAACTATTACGCACGCCCCTATCTGGTGCAGTGTCGATCTTCGCGACGGTAACCAAGCGTTGATCACCCCGATGAATTTGGATCAAAAACTTAATCTCTTCTCGCTCTTGCTGAAACTCGGATTTAAAAATATCGAGGTGGGATTTCCTTCCGCATCGAAGGTCGAATTTGACTTTTTACGTACCTTGGTCGAGCAAAAATTGATCCCCGATGACGTGACGGTTCAAGTCCTCGTCCAAGCGCGCGAACATTTGATCGATAAAACGTTTGAAGCGCTTGCCGGGGTTAAAAAAGCGATTGTCCATTTGTATAATTCCACCTCCGTTGCACAGCGCAAAATCGTATTCGGTAAAGAGCAGGATGATATCATTGCGTTGGCACTCGAGGGTGTCGATATGGTTAAAGCCCGCGCGGCTGCGCACGACGGCGAGATCATGCTCGAATATTCCCCTGAGAGTTTTACGGGGACTGAGTTGGAATTTGCCGCCCGTATCTGTAACGCCGTAACGGATCGCTGGGGGATCAGCGGGTCACGTAAAGTGGTGATCAACCTTCCCGCCACGGTCGAGATGGCGACGCCGAACGTTTACGCCGATCAGATCGAGTGGATGAGCCGCCATTTGACCAATCGGGAGCACGTATTGATCTCGACACACACCCATAACGACCGCGGAACGTCGGTTGCGGCGACGGAGTTGGCGTTGTTGGCAGGGGCGGATCGTGTCGAGGGGACATTGCTCTCCAACGGCGAACGTACCGGAAACGTCGATATCATTACGTTGGCGCTCAACATGTATACCCAGGGGGTCGATCCTGAGCTTGATTTCAGCGATTTGGAGACGGTCGTTCGGGTCGTCGAAGAGTGTACCGATATGAAAACGCATGAGCGTCACCCGTATGTGGGTGAACTCGTGTATACGGCGTTTTCCGGTTCCCATCAAGACGCGATCAACAAAGGGTTAGCGTATCAGCGTGCCAAAGAGGACCCGTTTTGGGAAGTGCCGTATTTGCCGATCGACCCGCAGGATGTGGGACGCAATTACGAGGGGATTATCCGTATCAACTCCCAATCGGGCAAGGGGGGGGTAGCCTACGTCCTCGAAGATAAATTCGGCTATTCGTTGCCGAAGAAAATGCACCCTGAAATCGGAACGATCATTCAAAAAGTAACGGATGAAGCGGGACGCGAACTCTCAAGCGAAGAGATTTTAGACATCTTCGAGAAAACCTATTTCGGTGAGCCGCACGACATTGAGTTTGTGGACTATTCTGTGATCTCGGAGAGTGCGAAAGAGCACTCCGCCAAATGTGTGTTGGAATACACCCATAACGGCAAAGTTATCCGAAGCGAAGGGATGGGGAATGGTCCGATCGATGCATGCAAAAATGCATTAATGGTGGAGTATTCCCACAGTTTTAAAATCCTCTCCTACAGCGAGCATTCACGCGGGGAACTTTCCAGCGCCGAAGCGGTTGCCTACATCGAGATTCAGACAGAGAGTTTGGAGAAATTTTTCGGGGTAGGGTGTGATAATGATATCACCGTTGCGTCGATTAAAGCGATGTTTAGTGCTCTTAATAGAGCGTTTTCGTAAGTTTTTCTCTACTTTTCTATATTAGTCAGAAAAGTACCAAAAGATCATACCGTGATCCAAAAACGCTACGTTCTTCTCGGCACGACTGCCTTTAGAACGGCTCTTTGTATTGGATCACGGGAATTTTATAATATTTTTTAACTCCTTCTTCGCTATAATCGCGCAATTTTTACTAACGGTGAGTAAACCATGATGGATGTCCGCGAAGCTTTTTTAGCCTTTTTTGAATCAAAACAACACGCACGGGTTCCGAGTTCCCCACTTGTCCCTGATGATGCAACCCTCCTTTTCACCAATGCGGGGATGGTTCCGTTTAAATCGATCTTTACGGGCGATATTCCGATCCCTGCTAATCCTCGTGCCACGAGTGCACAGACGTGTATCCGCGCGGGTGGAAAACATAATGACCTTGAAAACGTCGGTCATACGGCGCGTCACCACACGTTTTTCGAGATGCTCGGAAACTTCAGTTTCGGTGATTACTTCAAAGAGGAAGCGATTGCCCATGCGTGGGAGTTTGTGACCGAAGTGATGAAACTCCCCGTTGATAAGCTCTGGGTAACGGTTCATGAGAGCGATGACGAAGCTGAAGAGATTTGGAAGAAGCATATTGCGGCGGATCGCATTATGCGTTTGGGAGACAAAGACAATTTTTGGCAGATGGGAGATACCGGACCGTGCGGACCGTGTTCGGAAATCTTCGTCGATCAGGGTGCGGAGCATTTTAACGGCCCTGAGGATTATATGGGGGGAGACGGGGATCGTTTCCTTGAAATCTGGAACCTCGTATTTATGCAGTATGAGCGCAATACGAAGGGAGAGTTAAAACCTCTTCCGAAACCATCGATCGATACGGGGATGGGATTGGAACGTGCGACGGCAGTACTCGAAGGGGTTCAAAGCAACTATGATTCGACCCTCTTTATGCCGATTATTCGTAAAGTGGAAGCCCTCATCGGTAAACCCTATACCTATGCAAGCGGTGCGTCGTACCGCGTTATCGCCGACCATATCCGAACCGTGACGTTCCTCCTTGCTCAGGGGACAAACTTCTCGAACGAAGGGCGCGGATACGTCCTTCGCCGTATTTTACGCCGTGCGGTTCGTCACGGATATTTGCTCGGATTTACCAAACCGTTTATGTTTGAAGTTGCTGATACCGTTGCCGAGTTGATGGGGAAACAATACCCGTACATCGTTGAAAAATTGGCAGTTTTAAAAGAGCAAATCATGCTCGAAGAGGAACGCTTTTTCAAAACCATTGCTTCGGGGATTGAACTCTTCAACGAAGAACTTAAAAACACCAAAGAGACCTTCAGTGGAGAAGTGGCGTTCAAACTCTACGATACTTTCGGGTTCCCGCTCGATTTGACCGAAGATATGTTGAAAGAGAAAAATCTCTCCCTCGATGTGGAGACGTTTGAAACCTTGATGTCTGAACAACGCAAGCGTGCGAAAGCGGCGTGGAAAGGTTCGGGAGATGCACATGTCGAGGGAGATTTCAAAACCCTTCTCGAAACATTTGGGGTCAATACTTTTATCGGATACGGCTACACGAAAGCCCCGGTAAAAATTCAAGCCCTTTTGGGTGAAAATTTCGAGCGGGTTGATCAGCTGCATGCGCATCAGCGCGGTTGGGTGCTTCTCGAAGAGACTCCGTTTTATGCCGAAAGCGGCGGGCAGTGCGGCGATACCGGAACCCTCGGTGATAAAGCAACCGTATTGGACACGAAAAAATTCCACGGGTTGAATCTCTCCCATATCGAGACCCGCTCGACAATGAGTGTCGGCGAGACCATCGATGCGATTGTCGATCCTGAGCGTAACGAAATCGCGAAACACCACTCGGCAACCCACTTGCTCCATGCGGCATTGTATGAGTTGCTGGGTGAACACATCTCCCAAGCGGGGTCATTGGTCGAGCATAACCGTCTCCGTTTCGACTTCTCTCATCCAAAAGCGATGAGCCACGAAGAGATCGCTCTTGTCGAAGAGCGGGTAAACTATCATATCTTCCACGCGTTGGAAGGGATGACGAGAGAGATGAGCATCGATGAAGCGAAAAAAAGCGGAGCCAAAGCGCAGTTCGGTGAAAAATACGGTGATACGGTTCGTGTTGTTAATTTTGGAACGGCTTCGGTCGAGTTTTGCGGTGGTATTCACGTCGATAACACGGCAACCATCGGGACATTCGTTATCGTTAAAGAGAGCGGAGTGAGCGCAGGGGTTCGACGTATCGAAGCGGTGTGCGGAAATGCAGCCTATAACCTCTTTAAATCTCAGCGCCATCTCCTCGAAGAGGTAGAGGCATCGGTTAAAAACCGCGATGTTCTTGCGGGAATTGAGCGTCTCAAAGAGCAGGTGAAAACCCTCAAGCACGAAATGTCTGCATTGGCTTCTTCGGCCAAAGAAGAGCTTGCGGTGACGATGATGGGCAATACGGCTGTTGTCGTGGCGGAACTCGGAGCCGGAGATATCAAAGAGCGCATCGATGAGCTCAAAAATACTCACGATTCAGTTGCGGTCATCCTTTTCCAAATTAAAGAGGATAAAGTTCTCCTGGCTGCGGGGGCTAAAAATACGGGTGTGAAAGCGGGAGATTGGATTAAAGCAATTGCACCGATCCTCGGCGGCGGTGGCGGCGGACGTCCTGACTTCGCCCAAGCGGGCGGTAAAGATGCTAGTAAATTGGGTGAAGCGAAAGAGGCGGCATTGGCGTATGTAACGAAGGAGCTGGCACAATGAAAGAGTTCCTCGTAGAAACCTTTGCCCACCACCGTACACTCATCGTTTTTTTACACGTACTCAGTGCCGTGATTTGGGTAGGCGGGATGATAGCCATCCGTTTTGCAACCCATCAATCGCTCGCTCTTATTAGTGATCCAAAACTTCGTCTGGAGCGTGCGGCGCATACCCTGAAACGTCTTTTTACCATCGTATGGCCGTTTGTTATCGTTCTCATCGTAACGGCTGTTTTTATGGCGGTTGGGCTCGGATTCCGTGCTGCGGCGATGGATGCATCAGGCAATGTAATCGATGAGTATGCGATGAGTATTTATAATACGGTTCATATCAAAGAGGCGATTTGGCTGGTCATGGCGATCAACCTTGCGGCAATGATGTGGCGCAGAGCTAAAGCGGAAAAGGCACTAAAAGTAGGTAATATCGAAGAGGCAAAAGAGATGCTTGGTCTTATCGCGAAATACATGGTACCTGTCAATATTGTACTTGGTATAACCGCTATCTTTATCGGTGTAGTTCTCCGAAATGCTTATTAACGTCATTGCGGGCTTGATCCGCAATCTTAGATCCTGAATCAAGTTCAGGATGACAAAAGGGATTCAATGCTCCGTTTAGCTTCCTCTTCTATTACCCGTGCTGAGCTCTTGCGTGAGGCGGGTATCTCTTTCATCCAAGAATCCATCGACTTTGATGAAGATTCTATTATTGCTTCCTCCCCTAAAAACTTTGTGTATCAGGCGACACTGGGAAAATACCGCGTCAATTTAGAAAAATTCGGCTGCAGCGATTATCCTCTCCTTGTTGCTGATACTGTCGTTACGGCACACGGAAAGATTTTACGCAAAGCGAAGGATGAAGCGGATGCGAGAGCGATTTTGGAGATGCAAAGCGGCTCTGATGTCGCTATTATCACCTGTATGATCTATAAAACGTCTCGGCTTGAGCTCATGGATATCTCTTCAACCCACTATTTTTTCGATGTGTTTGATCCCCATGAGGTTGAGAACTATTTACGCAGCGGTGAGTGGCGAGGCAAGGCGGGTGCCTGTATGGTCGAGGGGTTTTGCAAATCTTATATCCGTGAAGTACGCGGATTCGAGAGCACCGCAATGGGATTATCGGTTGAAGTACTGAAAACTTTCTTGAAGGAGAGATCATGATGAACATGAAAATGGTATTTGTCACTGCCTTGTTGATCGGCGGATGTGCCACGACGCCGGTGACCAATCGTACACAATTTATGATGATTTCGCCCGATCAAGAGATGGCCTTGGGTGCAACGGAAGCACAAAAAGTGGTACAAACCTCTAAAATCAGTACCGATAAAGTGCTCCAGGAGCGGATCAAACGGATAGGTCAGAAAATCGCCGCGGTGAGCGGTCGGAATGATTTTAAATGGGAATTTACCGTGATTCAGGACGATACCCCCAATGCGTTTTGTCTTCCGGGAGGAAAAGTTTTTTTCTATACGGGGATTTTAAAGATCACTGAAAACGACGATCAGATTGCGACCGTTATGGGGCATGAGATTGCCCATGCTCTAGCACGTCACGGCGCTGAGAGGATGTCGATGCAAACGGCCAGTAATGTAGGGGCGCAAATTTTGGCAGCCGCATTGAATGTTCCGTCCGAATATCAAAATCTCTATGCACAGGCGTACGGGATAACTTCACAAGTGGGGCTTATTCTCCCTTACAGCCGCAAATTTGAGCATGAAGCCGACCAAATCGGCCTCTATCTGATGTGGAAAGCGGGGTATAACCCCGCACAAGCGCTCAAGTTTTGGGAAAATATGGCACGTCTCTCAAAAAATTCCCAGAAACCGCCGGCTTTCCTCTCTACCCATCCGGCCGATGATGCGCGTATCCGCGAAATTCGCGAATACATTGCACAACTCCCCGCACAGCGATGAATATCCCCTACGAGAGCGAACTCAAAGCGCTAATGCGTTCCGGGCGGTACCGTGAACGCCATATCCGTGATGACTCTTTGCTGGATGCCGCATCTAATGATTATCTCGGATTAGCCCATAACCAAGAACTTCACCTGAAAGCGTGTGAAACGCTCACCCATTACGGTGAACATGCTCCTAAAGCGTCGATGCTGGTTAATGGTTATCATCCTATCCATGCAGCGTTTGAGGATGCCTTGTGCGAAGCAAACGGGTTTGAAGCGGGCATCGTCATGGGAAGCGGGTTTAATGCGAATGTCGGTCTTATCGAAGCGCTGGTACGGAAAGGGGACGTACTGTTGATGGATGAGGAGTACCATGCGAGCGGTGTCGCAGGGGCACGAATGTGTGAGGGTGAGGTGGTCTTTTTTCCCCACAATGATGCGTCAGCTCTGGAAAAAGAACTTAATCGTGCAGAGGGAAAACGGGTCATTGTTGCTGTCGAGGGGATCTACTCGATGGGAGGCGACCCGGTTGTACGGGAAATCATCGAGCTCTCTATAAAGTACAAAGCTGTTTTGATTTTGGATGAAGCCCATAGCAGCGGTGTGATCGGTGAGTCATTGATGGGAATACTCGATCATTACGGAATTGCTCCAACTCCACTGATGCTAAAAATGGGGACACTTGGGAAAGCATACGGTAGTTTCGGGGCCTATGTCCTCTCCTCAAAGCATATCAGTGAGTATCTGATCAACAGGGCAAAAAATGTCATTTATGCAACGGCCCCTTCCCTTTATGACACGGCATTGGCCCATTATTCGCTTCTGTATATCCAATCCAATGCCGCAATATTGCGTGAAAAAATTTTGGCCCGTCAGAAAATCGTATATGAAAGGCTTGGTATTGCGTGTGCGGGATTGATCGTCCCGATTGAAATCGGGGATAATCGCGAAGTGATGGAGCTGCAGGCATGGCTAAAAAATGAGATGGGAATTCATGTCGGGGCCATACGTCAGCCAACCGTGAAAAAAGCAATCCTTCGACTCATTGCCAGACTCGACATCGACGAGGCGGTTTTGATTCAGGTGTGTGAGCGTTTAACGCAGATTTGGGTAAAATAGCGCGATGAATACCATTCATATCGATCGGCTTAAAATCACTCATAATGAGAATGTGCTGGTGGATATCTCATTTGAGATTCGGCGTTCATTGGCATTGGTCGGACAAAGCGGAAGCGGTAAGTCGCTCACCCTTAAAGCTCTTTTAGGACTTTTGGACCCGATCCTGGAAGTTTTGATCGAAACACAGTGCGGCTTTGAGTGGAAGTTAGGGAAAAGCGTAGCCCTTGTCCCCCAAAATCCGTTTACGGCGTTGTCACCTCTTACACGGATTAAAGATCAGATGTTCCTCTCCAAAGAGCGTAGTGTTGAGCTTTTTGCTCTATTGGGACTGGATGAGTCGCTGTTAGAGAGGTTCCCTCCTGAACTATCGGGAGGACAGCTTCAACGGGTGGTTGTTGCGATTGCTTTAGGTTCTGATCCGAAGTTGTTATTGCTCGATGAGCCGACCACGGCACTGGATCCCGCCTCAAAAGAGACTATGATTGCATTGCTAAAAACCTTACAGGAAAAAATGGGCTTTAGTATGTTGTTTGTTACCCATGATATGGGGATTGCATCCGAAGTATGCGAAGATATTTGTGTTTTATACGATGGACGGGTGATTGAAAAAGGGGACATTCATGAAGTTACCCGTGCGCCCAAAGAGGGATATACCCAAGCGTTAATTGACGCTGAATTTAAAACCAGGGGATTTAGAAATTGATCAACTCCTATGAAGAAATACCGCTAAGGACGAGAATGAGAAAATATTTGCTTATAGCTGCGGGGATCGTTGTGATGATTCCGGTGGTTTTTTTAGGGTACCTAATTTATTCTTTTGAATACGAAACCCAAAAACTGATTCAGTATCAGCCTCGTCTAACCACCGAAGTGTATGATCGTAACGGGAATAAAATTGCCAATCTTTTTAGTGATGAGCACCGTTATTATGTCTCCTATGAAAATATTCCACCCCGCCTGATTGAAGCGCTTTTGGCCATCGAAGATACAATGTTTTTTGAGCATCACGGTGTTAACCCCGATGCGATTATGCGGGCGATCATCAAAGACGTCAGTGCCGGAAAGCTCAAAGAAGGGGCGAGCACGATCACCCAGCAGCTGGTTAAAAATACCCTGCTGACCCGTGAGAAGAAGTTCTCCCGTAAATTTAAAGAGGTGTTGTACTCGATTCGTATCGAGCAAGAACTGACAAAAGAACAGATTTTAGAACGTTATTTCAACGAGATTTATTTGGGGCACGGTTATTACGGAATCAAAACGGCATCCGACGGATATTTTCGAAAACCGCTTAAAGAGTTAACTCTTAAAGAGATCGCGATGCTCGTCGGTCTACCTAAAGCGCCAAACTTTTATTCGCCGACCAAAAATTATGAACTTTCTCTCGGTCGGGCAAATCGTGTCATCGGGCGGATGTATGAGTTAGGGTGGATTGATCAGGCGACGTATGAAAAAGCGACTGGGGAGCGGCCGAAAGTTTATAACGACACCCTCAGTAAAAATTCAGGCCCCTACATTATCGATGAAGTAATGCGTCAGCTCGGTGATGCTTTTCCCGATATCCGCAGCGGCGGCTACAAAATTTACACCACCATCGATATGCGGCTTCAAGAAGCAGGATACAAAGCGCTTCAATCGGGTCGTGATGAAATTTTGAAACGGGCGCAGGAAGCGGGTGATTTGGATGAGAATATGCAGCGTCAGCTCAACGGTGCCCTTATCAGCCTCGATCCTCATACCGGAGAGATTTTGGCAATGGTTGGAGGAGTTGATTATTCTCTTAGCCCCTTTAATCGTGTAACTCAGGCCAAACGCCAGCCTGGATCGGCGTTCAAACCTTTTATTTATCAAGTAGCACTTGATAGCGGGATGTCTCCCGCCTCACTCGTTCCCGATATCGCCCGTACCTATACCTATGCCGGTGATGACGGTGAAGAGAAAACGTGGCAGCCGAAAAACTATAAAAATGAGTACAAAGGGATGGTTACGATTCGTAATGCGTTAACTCATTCGCGTAACCTGGCCACGATTAATATGGTCAGCGATATGGGCTTTGGTAAGGTAACCGACGGTTTAAGACGCTATGGGATTGTTGAAAATCTTCCTCCAGATCTCTCCATCGCTCTGGGAACCATTATGATTTCTCCTTTGGATTTGGCCAAATATTACACGATGTTTGCCAGCGGTGGAGCATTAACCAACCCAATTTTGGTCCGTCAAGTAATAACCCCGAAAGGGGAGACCATCCGGTATGAAAACAAAAGTCGCCAGGTGAATACCCCTCAGCAAATTTATCTGATGACCTCAATTTTGAAAGATGTTGTAAGTCACGGAACGGGAACGCCTGCCCGTGTCGGAGGGATGGAAATTGCCGGTAAAACCGGAACGACCAATAAAAACGTTGATGCATGGTTTGTCGGGTATTCGCCGACCGTAGAAACCGTTGTATGGTTCGGGCATGATGACAATACCCCGATGCGCAGAAGTGAAACGGGAGGACGTGCGGCAGGACCGGTATTTAGATACTATTATGAAGATATGATGCGCATTTATCCGAATACCAAGCGATATTTTGACCTTCCTGCAGGGGTTTATCGTGCACCGACCAATACGACTGAAGCAAATGTAACGGAAGAGTTTACCGATACCTCTTCAGCACCGGATGTAACTCAGGAAGAAGCACCGAAAACAGAAGAAAAATTGTTGTTCTAATTGGATGTTACGCACTTTATGAGCAAAGCCCATAAAGTGGCAGGGACAAGCTTGTCCCTTGCAACCCCCTAAAGCTTTCTGTATAAATACAGAAGAATTTAATTTTTTTTAAGGGGAATTTTTCTAAAATTCCCCTCTCACATTGGGGTATCGCCAAGCGGTAAGGCAACTGGTTTTGGTCCAGTCATTCGGGGGTTCGAATCCCTCTTCCCCATCCACCCTTTCTTTCCTTTTATTGTTTCTTTGTCGCACGAGAGAGATAGATCCAAACACTTCCACCAACAATCAGAAGCATAATCGGCGCTAAATAAGGTTTGTCCGCTACTGTTTTATACCCCTCAATCAATGCTCCCCCGAAAAGATAACTGAGGCCTCCGACGCTAACAGCCCAGATGAGAGCACCTATGGCGTTATAGAGACTGAATTTCCAAAAATCGTATTTGGTTAAGCCGACTGCCAAAGGGACAAGGGTTTTGAGTCCGTAAATAAATTTTTTAATGACGATAATCCACGAACCGCGTCGTTTGAGGAGGAGATGGGAAAATGCGAGTTTTCGGCGATGTTTTTTAAAATATTCCATCATCTCTTTTTTGTGATAGCGGGACATGTAAAACATCAGAGAATCGCCGATAAAGTTAGCAGTAAACGCGATAGCAATCGAGAGTGAAAGATCCATTTTCCCCATGAAACTGAGAACTCCCGCACCTAAAAGGGCGACAAATCCCCCTCCTAATGAGTAGAGGAATAAAACGATATATCCGTATGTAGAGAGGTTGTTGAGCATATCATCCATAAATCATAATTTCCTTATTTTTGCTATTTCATCACGCAGTCGCGCGGCTTCTTCGAATTCGAGTTTTTTTGCCGCTTCTCTCATTTTGATATTCAACTCCTCGATTAGTTTTTTTCGCTCGGCTGCAGGGAGGGTTTTCGCTTTTTTGGAGCGATTGTACAGCTCTGCCGGGTCTTCGAGTTTAAGATTCTCATCGAGGGAGCGTTTGGTCGTTGTTGGAGTGATGCCATGTTTTAGGTTATAGCCCTCTTGCAAGGCACGACGATCGGTCGTCGTTTTAATCGCACGCTCCATTGACCCTGTCATTTTCTGCGCGTACAAGATGACCCGTCCATGTTCATTCCGTGCCGCACGTCCGATGGTTTGGATCAGTGAAGTTTCAGAACGTAAAAACCCCTCTTTATCCGCATCCAGAATCGCGACAAGACTCACTTCGGGAAGATCAAGCCCCTCTCTTAGGAGGTTGATTCCGATGAGGACATCGAAATCTCCGACACGTAAACCGCGGATAATCTGGTTACGTTCAATAGCGTCGATTTCTGAGTGCATGTACTGCACTTTGATTCCCAAATCGGCGAGATACTTGGTGAGAGCTTCCGCCATTTTTTTGGTCAGCACCGTAACAAGGGCACGGTCACCTAAGGCAATGGTTTTTTTGAGTTCATCGTGAAGATCCTCGACCTGATTTTCGCTCGGTTTGATGGTAATAATGGGATCGAGCAATCCGGTAGGACGGATGATTTGATGGGCAATGGTCGTACTGATATCGATCTCCTGAGCCGCCGGGGTTGCCGAGACGAAGAGATAATGGGGGGCCTTATTCATAAATTCATCGATCATGAGGGGACGGTTGTCCAGTGCGCTCGGTAAACGGAATCCGTAATCGACGAGTACCTCTTTGCGACTTCGATCCCCGGCAAACATCCCCCGAAACTGCGGGAGACTCACATGGGACTCATCGACGATGATGAGGTATTTATCGTGATGGAGGGCAAAATAGTCCAGGAGGGTATAAGGGGCTTCTCCCGGTTTTTTGTCAGTGAGAAGGCGGGAGTAGTTTTCGATCCCTTTGCACATCCCCGTCGCCTGTAGCATTTCAAGGTCGAATTCGCACCGCTGCTTGAGCCGTTGTGCTTCGACGATTTTCCCTTGTTTATTGAGCTCAGCCAGTCGTTCGCCCAGCTCATCTTCGATCCTTTTAATCGCGCGGGAGAGTTTTTCCTGGCCGACGGCAAACTGGCTGGTGGCGTAGATCGTAATGGTTTGAATACTTTCGACCACCGAGTTGTTGAGCGGTTCGAACAGTGCGAGCCGTTCCACTTCATCACCGAAAAACTCGATGCGCACGGCTTGATCCTGCCAATAGGGGGGATAGATATCGACGACTTCGCCATTGACTCGAAAGTGACCACCATCGAAATAGGCATCGTTACGGGCGTATCCCATCTCGACGAGACGAAGGAGGAGCTTTTTTTGGCTGATCTCATCTCCAAGACTGACCACCTGCACCATTTTTTCATACTCTTCAGGATCTCCGAGCCCGTAATTGGCAGAAACCGAGGCAACGACAATCACGTCATCGTAGCTGAGAAGATTGGCGGTGGCCGATAGCCGCAAACGTTCCAGTTCATCGTTGATAGAGCTGTCTTTTTCGATAAAGAGATCTTGTCTTGGGATGTACGCTTCGGGTTGATAATAGTCGTAATAGCTGATGAAATACTCGACATGGTTTTCGGGGAAGAAGCTTCTAAACTCGCTGTAGAGCTGTGCCGCCAATGTTTTGTTATGGGTCATGATGATCGTCGGAAGCTGCACTGCCTCGATCACCTTCGCCATTGTCATGGTTTTACCGCTGCCTGTGACCCCTTCTAGGGAAATATAACGTTCGCCTTTTTTGATGCCGGAGGAGAGTGCTTCAATGGCAACAGGCTGATCACCGGCAGGCTGATAGGGAGAATGGACTTTAAAAATCGGCAATGAATGCCCCTAGAATAAATATTTGCAATTATAGCGCAAATGCTGTTTTCCATCGTGGATTACTGCCTATAGACTGCTGGGTTAAGGTGAGTTTTTGAATGATATTTATTTTGATGCTCGTTGTTTGTTAGGTGTTGTAATTTGGTCATTCAGACCGATAATATGTCCATGGTCATTATGGTAAATTGTCACCAATTGACTGTTTACGCATTGTTGTACCTGGGCATCGTCTAAATGAAAATAATTTGAGTAATCACTAGCATGATAGATCAAATGCTCACTTGGACCTCTGTGTCTG
This sequence comes from Sulfuricurvum sp., assembly GCF_049587615.1. GTDB lineage: Bacteria > Campylobacterota > Campylobacteria > Campylobacterales > Sulfurimonadaceae > Sulfuricurvum. The sequence goes on along the minus strand of NZ_JBAVEF010000013.1, from coordinate 84,068 downwards.
TTTAGCCTTGATAAAATAAACAATATAATAGGCGTTGCAATTAACATCGATATAGCATGCTCAAAGGTTACACTATGAATATTTTCAAATATCCAATCTGATATTTCTTCAGCCGGTACTTTTAACGTAATGATTCCATAAAATACAACTAATAAAGGTTTCCACAAATAGATAAAGCCTAACCAAAGTCCAATGGTTAGTGCATCCCACAGCCATCTTTTTCTCTTGGGCATCTCATGGCGTTTATTGATGATTAACGTTTCCATAGACATTTTAACCTTTTTTCTTGGGTAACTGTTGATGGACGCCTCTGTCGGGGCTAATCCATCTGGCCCGACCTTTTTTACTCAATAAAACTTTGGGAAGAGCGGCTACTGCGGTAAACAGATTCAGCAGCCAATAGGCAAACGGATACCATATCATCCAATAATAATTTTTTCCCAAACCTTCGTCGTAATGACCGTCCAGCCATTTACTAACCGCAAACTGTATTAAACACGCACCGATCAAGATAACACTGCTTTGGTCCGGCAAAATGGGGGATTGTTGAGGCATCAAATAGTTGATGGGGAGAAACAAACTGACAAACCAGACTAAAAATACCAACACCATACTATAGGCCCAAATCGTACTGAGCATGAGTTCCGTCATAAGCCCCCAAAGATGGGTTTGTTTGTGCGAAAATAAAACCTTAAAGTTTTTAAGCATGACCTGAACGCCGCCCATGGCCCAACGTAACCGCTGCTTCCACAATCCGCTCACGCTCTCCGGCATCAAAATCCATACCAAAGCTCGGGGTTCAAAGCGTACATCCCATCCGTTACGCTGTAGTTTCCAGGTAATGTCGATATCTTCGGTCAGCATATCGGGACTCCAGTAGCCCACCTCATGTACCGCCGCTTTTCGAAAACCGGTAATGACGCCCGATACCGTAAAGAGGCGTCCGAAACTGCGTTGTGCCCGTTTTATCATCCCGACAATCGATGAAAACTCGCCCACCTGGATTTTCCCTAATAGGCTGGTTCGATTACGGATACGCGGATTACCCGTTACCGCGGCAACTTCCGGATAACGGATAAAGTGTTTGACCATCCAATACAGACAACGTTGATCGATCAAAGCATCCCCGTCGATACATACCAAGTACTCGTACTTGGCTAATAATGCACCGGCTTGAAGCCCTAACGCTTTCCCTTGATTTTCAGCTAAATTAACCACTTTTAACTTTGGATTATTGTTTGCCAAATTGACCAATATTTCTAACGTATCATCTTTACTGCCATCATTAATGGCAATCACTTCAAATTCCGGGTAGTCCACATTGAGGGCATAGGTAATCGTTTCGATAGCATTCTGTCCTTCATTGTAGCAAGGAATCAAAATACTCACCCCTTGCCAGCTCTCGCCGGTTCTCAGGGGGGGAATACTATATTTGAGATAGGGTTTTTCATTTTTAAAATAAAAAAAGATTGCTCCTACTATCCACAAAGTTGACATAAACAGTGGATAATAAAATACATACCCCAGTACTGCATGCCATAATGAATGCCAAAATAGTTCAAATGTCATCACAATCACTCTTGGTTATTCGGGATGGTATTATTCGGTAACGCATGCATATACACCGGTTTTTGTCCGAAAGCCTGTTTCATCGTATCGGCATCAGGGACGTTTTTAAATACGTTATCGGGATAATATGCCAGATGATGAACCCCTAATCCATAGAGATGCGTTATTGTACCGCGTAACTCCTCCGATGAGATCGGCTGATCGTTTTTTCTCCAATTCACGGTTTGTAGCTCCATTACGGTTCGTTCCAGCCCACATTCCTCTTTCTTGATGCGTTCAACGATTTTAGTGTAAAACTCTTTTGGATTATCGGCTTGTTCCATATATGGCATTGCCATAATGGCGGTGTAGTCGTATTTTTTGATCGACTCGGTCAAACCTTGCGCATACCATTCTTCAGCATACTCATTGAGTGCGACCTGCGCATATAAATTACGCGCCGTTTTGAGCCCGGGGTGTTCGTCTCTGAGTATTTGAGCCAATTGCATCGCAAAATCGTCCAGATAGTCTGTTTTAAGGTTCGTCCATTTCTCAAATTGTTCTCTATCCGATCGAATTTTTGTTACGTTCGGCGTTAAGCCCCATTTTTTGTATTGAGTACGGGCTGCCTTACTGTCGTCTTCAAAATCGGAGAGTGTGACATCATCGTGAAACAATATGCCGTCGATACGGGGTGATGTAGCCAAATCTTCATAAATCTCTTTGATCACCTGACGTGCTTTGGAAGAAAATGGAGAGAGTCTCGGATATCCCATATTGAGATGACCCGAATCCACTTGCAACGTGACAACCGTGTCTTTGGCGGCGGGATTGCTGAGCGGTAACTGCCATGCCATCATCGGCATCCACGCATAAATGCGTTTGACTTGTGTACGCGTCGCGATTTGCCATGCGACCCGATTAAAAAGATCCGCACGCATCGGTACGTTTCGGTTCGGAAAATAGACATAATCCGCCGCCCCGTTGGCATCAGGATCGGCAAAAGCCTGCAGATAAACGGTGTTAACCCCTAGTTTTTTTATTCGATCCAGTAAATCTCCCAAGTTTCTTTCCTGCTGTGCAGGATCGGCGTCATACATATAATCCAAATCGACATGTGCCGCTTTGGTCGCCCGGTCATTATCGATTAAATTGGCATTGCGTGAGCGGATATTTTGCTCTAACTCTTTCAGCGTCATATCTTTATCGATCAATATGCGTCGCAGCCCCCACAAGGGCGTGATCCGGGTATTACTCCCATCATCCAAGGTTAACCCGATGTTCATACCCAAACGTTCTGCGATTGTACGCACCTCTTTATTATAATACCCATACGGCCAAACGATAACACGGGGCTTTTGTCCTGTATAGTGCTTTAAAAAAGTAGTGTTTTGCAATAGGTCATTGTAGATGCGCTGTTGATAACTTTTTGCATCTTCATAGGAGCGTTTATCGCTCAACCATTGACGTGTGATTACGGCCGGTTGCATGTTCCCTTGCGGATTGCCCGGTATCCCTTTGTGTAAAAAATAGGTATGGCTGGCAATCTCTACCAGGCCGCTATGTACCATTTCTTTGATCTCTTTTTGGCTTAAGAATTTCTCACGCGGAATCTTATGTCCATCGAAATCGACTATTTCCTTAGCCTGCATCCAGCTACCGACCAGTGCGATGACAACAGGGATTTTATATTTTTTGATGATGGGATAAGCATTAGTATAAACGGACTGATACCCGTCGTCAAACGTCATTAAAACGGCTTTTTTGGGTAATGGCTTGCCGTTTTTTCGATAGGCTAAAATATCATTGATACTGATAAAATGGTATCCGTTAGCCATCAACCAATGGATCTGCTCTTCAAAATGAGACGGGGTTACCGCATAGGTTGAATCGAGCGTTTCACTTTTACCGGCTATCTCATGATAACTGAGTACGGTAAATTCGTTGATATTTTTGTCTCGGCTGCATAGATTGGGTAACTCATTTGCCATCAGATAACTGCTTGCAACACCTAGGAAGAGCAAAATAAGTTTTACTATTGGTTTGAGTGTTTTATATCCATGTTTCACTGTTATTGATGTAGCCATAATCAGAGTACTTTTTTTTTAAATTTTAAGAAAATATTATACATCAGAGCACCTTGCGAATCTCCAAATATGCTATTTTTTTGTAAGTTCATTCAGAAGGAGAGAGATCTAGGTGAAACACTATGACCGGAAGTGTGAGAAAGTCTGAATTTTAAAAATGCTCCATGCCTGCATCCTGAGCTAAACTGTGTTAGAATTATGACCAAGACTTTATAACTCAAGGTTACTCATGCTATTTAATCCGACTCCATTGGAAAAACTTACGACACTTGTCACTGATTTAATTGATCAACAAACATCGCTTAAAGCAGAGATTGAAACACTTCGAAGCGAGAGTGACTCGATTCGCGGCAGTGAGCAAAGCAAAGATGACGAGATACAACGTCTGAATGCGGTACTTGCCTCTAAAGATGAAGAGATTAAAATGTACAGTGATGAACTTGCCGCCAAAGATGCCGAAATCGAAGCGATTGTTTCGAAAATCGAAAGTCTGCTTGGATGAAGACCAAGGTAACCCTCACGCTCAATGCCAAACGTTATGACATTGATGTAGAGGAAGATTTTGCCCGTTTTTTGACGGAGCAGATGAAACACGATTTTGAGTTTTACGGCAACAACGATCTCAAACTTCTCCTCCAAGCGTATGTTCGTAAAAACTTCACCCTCTATCAGCAGGAGAAGCAAACGCTTGCGTTAATCGATCGCCTTCAAAATCTTTAATCCTCTCCACAATTCCACAATCGCTTCACAATAATTTTTTATACTGCTCTCATCAAAAGAGAATCTCGCAAGAGAATCTCTGATCGATTAAGTGCTCTGAGCTTCCCGCTGAGGGAAACCCAGTGTTAACGTAGCTGATCGGGACGAGTTCCGATAGCGTTTAAAGGAATGAAAAATGAAAAAGTTACTCTCAATTTTGTTAATCGCAGCACTCAGTGCTTCAGTTGCTTCAGCAGATGCTAAAGCGGGTCAAAAAGTGTATCTTAAAACGCTCAAAGCGAAGTTCAATATGAACGGGACCAAATTCGCAGCGGAACATACGGTTGCTGAGTGGGAAGAGCTTTTTGCCAATGATGCAAAAGGGTTTATCAAAGAATACGGAGAACGTTTCCCGACTGCGGTACCGGTGCTGACGAATCCGAGTATGAGCGATAAGCTCCAAGATATCGGTGATTTTGCGAAAGAGTACGGTTCTGATAGCGGAAACGTCCCATCTTGTGGATAAGTAAATATTAGTCATCCCCGCGAAGGCGGGGATCCAGCTAGATTTACCCGCAGGGGGCACAATGCCCGCCTTCGCGGGAATGACAAAGAAAATAAAAAGGATGGATTATGAAAACGTTACTTGCAATTTTAGGTTTAACGGCTATGTTGAGCGCTGCGGATGGCGGTGCTTTGTTTCAAAAATGTGCGGCTTGCCACGGTGCAAAAGGTGAAAAAGCGGCTCTTGGAAAATCTGAAGTGATTGCCGGATGGAATTCAGCTAAAACGGTTGATGCTCTCAAAGGGTACAAAGGAGGAACGCGTAACACGAAAGGGATGGGTGCTTTGATGAAAGGGCAGGTTGCCGCTCTATCGGATGGGGATATGAAAGCCCTTGCGGATCATATTGCCGGATTGAAATAAATCCATTTCGTCTCCCCCCTGCGTTAAGCGGGGGTTACTCCCACGCTACACAAATCTTCGTCCCTACTTTTTCTTCCGATTCAATGGTAATTTTCAGATCATACTCTTTGGCGATCATTGCGACGATATTCAGCCCAATCCCAAATCCTCCGACACTTTTATCCGCACGCGTATAGCGCTCAAATACCCGATCAATCATCGCTTCGGGTATTCCGATACCGTTATCGTGAATGCATAAACTGCCGTGAATGAGAGTGATGGTGATTTGCCCCTCCATCCGGTTGTATTTGATAGCATTTGAGAGGAGATTATCGACCAAACGGGTTGCTTTTGTGGTATCAATGACAAGAGTGACTTGTGGATCGATATGGGTTATGAGGGTGATTTTCTTTTGATCGATTCGGTGGCGAAAATACTCTAACCGTTCATGTAAAAGGTAGCTGAGATCGAGTTTGACATTCTGAACCGCCAACTCATGATTGAGAATCAAATAGGTGAGATCATCGTAGAGGGTGGAGATGGTACGGGAGGCGATTTCGATCCGTTTGAGCTTTTTTTCGATTGACGGTGAGAGTTCAGCCTCTCGGAGGGCTTCGATATTGGTTAAAATCGCACTCACGGGAGTATTGAGCTCATGGGTGGTATCTTTGATAAAATCATCAAGGAGGGCAATCGCTTCATTCATTGGACGCAAAAACATCCGCGAAAGGGTAAACCCGATGATGCCGAGGATCAAAAAGAGGACGGAACCGAAAATCAAAGCGTTGATTAGAGCTTGATGGCGCCAAAGTTCATCGTCATGGGTTTCAAATACCAGATAATATTCCCCCAATCCATAGGGTGAAAGGGGGATGATGAGGTGAATGTAACTATTATGAAGAGCAATATTTTCGCTAAAATCGTGATGCTGCTGGCGTAAGTTTCCGACGAGAAGATCTTTGTCGTAGCCGTAAAGGGCGGTTTTGTAGGCCAAATCCGCGGGAAATGTACTCAGATCATGACCACTTTCCAGCCATGTTTTGAGACGGGGGACGTAACTCTCGCTTTCGAGCTGCATCGCCAGACGGTGAGAGGAAAGCATCTGCTCTTTCGCCGATTCGTAATACAGAATTCCCATGAGCGCTAAAATCAGGATACTCATGACCGCATAGAGGGCTAAAAAGCTTTTGAGGGTACGGTATTTAGCGAAATTGATACCCGAGGCGCTTGTGGCTGACAATGGAGTCCTTTCCGAGAAGTTTACGGAGTGTTTTGATATAAGTGCGTAGACTACCGTCGCTTGGGGTTTCATCATAATCCCACAGATGCTCCATGATCATTTCATGGGTGAGAAGCTCATTGCGGTGTTGGATAAAAAGTTTGAGAAGTTTATGCTCTTTGAGTTGAAGATTTTGGATTTCTCCGTTCACACTAAGGATTTGATTCCCAATGTCGTAGGTGATCCCCTCGGCGAGGGCAAGGGACTCGGTAGGGTTATGATAAAAATTGCGTTTCAGGATCGTTTGAATCCGAAGGAGCAGCTCTTTGAGGGCGAACGGTTTACGGATATAATCGTCTCCGCCGCTCTCAAACCCCTCTTCGACATCGCACATCGCGTTGCGGGAGGTGATAAAAATAGCGGGTGTAGCATTCCCCTCTTTGCGTGAATTTTTAAGAAGTGAGAAGCCATCTCCGCCGGGGACGTTGACATCGAGCAGCAACAGATCAAACTTTTGTTCATAGAGGAGATCTTCTGCTGAGGATGCGTCGTAGGCACAGGTAACGCTGTAGCCTTGCTCTTCAAGATATTCACTGACACTTTCGCTAAGATTGGGGTCATCTTCAAGCAATAAGAGGTTGGTTTTCATCATGTGAGTAACACTCCCGATAGAATAAATAATACTAAAGCGATAACAGCGGAAATCAGAGCATAAGGGAGTTGAGTTCTAACGTGTTCTTTTACCTCACATCCACTTGCCATCGCTGAGATGATGGTGGTATCAGAGATAGGTGAGCAGTGATCGCCGAATACTCCACCTGATATCGCGGCACCCATCGCGAGTGCTATGGGTGCATCGAGACCGACGGCGAGAGGGATCGCTATCGGAAGCATGATACTAAAGGTCCCCCAACTCGTTCCCGTTGCAAATGCGATAATGGCCGCGAGAACAAAAATAGCCCCTGCGAGATACTCCGGTGGGAGATAATCACCGATAAAGCTAGCGAGGTATTGCCCCACCTCCATATCCGAGCTCACTCCGCCGATAGCAAAGGCAAAGAGGAGGATCAGCGCGATAGGACTCATGCTACGTGCACCGCTGAGCGAGGCATCCCAAAATTCTGACAATGAGAGGGCATTTTTATATCGATAGTACCCCAGCATCAGGAGTAAGGTGATAAGTAGGGTATAAAAAATCGAGGTAGAACCCGAGCCTTTAAAAATATCTCCTTCTCCGGTGATAAACATGAAAAGAATGACCCCGCCGATCATCCAGACCATCGGCCATAGAAAAAGGCCAACATCTCCTCTAGCATCTTCACATTCGATTTGGGGAGGGGTAATAGTGGCATGGCGCATCGGACCGATATCGATCTCATACCAGATAGCGATAAAGGTGATGATAAGAGCCATAAAGGCGTAAAAATTAAAGGCGATGGATTGAATCAGCCATGTGGCACTCTCACCCGCAATAAAACCTGCGGTGATTTGACCTCCTATAAGTCCAAGGAGTAGTGCTCCCCAACCGTTTAGCGGGATCAGTGAACATACGGGAGCTGAGGTCGAATCGCAGACAAAAGCGAGTTTGGCACGGCTGATCCCGTGACGATCACAAAAGGGTCGTCCGATGGCTCCCGCAACGAGTGAGGTGATAGAAGATTCGATAAAAACGACGATTCCTGCGATAAAGCTGGGGATGAGCGCTCCCCGCTTGGTTTTTACAATGGAGCGTTTGACGCTTAGCTCATGAACCAGGCCATCAACCCCGCCACTGCGTTCGATAAGCGCCATGACGGAGCCTACCATTATGGCAAATGCCAGGGTCTTGAGTACCCATCCCTCATTGAGGAGGAGATAAAAACGTTCAAAGGTTAGGAGAAGGGCGTCCAGAGGATGGAAATCGGCGATAATGAATTCTCCGACGAGAACTGCCATAGCCAATGCGATAAAGACGGAACGGCTAAAAAAAGCGAGGAGAATAGCAATGAGAGGAGGGATTAACCCTAAGAGACCGTATTCGATAGGAGATCCTTACAATATCATTTGAAGGCGCATTATGCCGGGACGATCAAATTGCTCTTTATAGTATTCACTTCGCTTTTCATCGATTACGACAAATCCCAGCTTTTTATAGATCATCTCACTTTCAACAGAGCCGATTTCGATCGAAGTTTGAACTTTTCGGTACCCTTTGAGGCGGGCGGTGAGCATACTTTTACCGATGAGTTCTTTAAAAACATCCAAACTTTTAAACTCCGGCTTGATGAGCATAAAGTCTAAAACAAACGTTTTGTTGTCTACTTCCCCCTCGCACAGCAGATATGCGGCGATCCGTTCATGATAGGTTTCATCAAACCCGATCTCTTCGAGTGCCTGAGAAAAAATTTCATGGGTTGCGATGCGGGGTTCGTACCCACAAATCGTCCCTAATGTCGTTCCAGCAGAGATCGCAATAAAAAAGTTTGAAAAATGGCAATAGCTTTTAGTGGACGTTAATGCGAGACTTTTCAGGTGTTGGAGGAGGAGGTCGTTATCGGAGGTATTGAACACCAGATCGAACAATCCGATCTTCTTTCCTCCACGTGAACCCTCTAATAGTGCTTGGGCAATGATGTCAATATCCGCCTCGGATGCTTTACGAACCGTAATACTCATCAAATGCCTCGCTCTGCCAAATTTTCTATATGCTATACTACCTAACTTTAAAATAAACTAAGAACGATGATATGTTTAAAATAACTTTCTCCCTTACGCTCTCCTATGTGCTCTTTACACTCTTGGCATCAGAGCAACTTGCAGTCGTCCTCTCACCTGAGCTAAACGCGACCAGTGCGTCGTTACAGAGGTATGAAAAGCAAAATACATGGGTAAAAATCGGTGATAAAGTTCCCGTGACGTTAGGACGAAGCGGTTTAGGCTATGGTGCCTTTAAACAACCGCTGAAAAACGAAGGGGATGGGAGATCACCCACAGGGTTATTTCCGATAACGTCAACTTTTGGCTACGATCAAAACACGACATTTAAACTTCCCTACTGGCATGCGGATGAAAATCTCTATTGTGTTGATGATGTGAATGATTCACGCTATAACAAAATGCTTCGAATTTATGACAAAAGTTCTCTCCCCTCCAGTTACGAAGTGATGCGACGCCCTGATGGAGTCTATCGCTACGGTGCAGTGATAGGGTATAACGATTCGGGGGTAAAGGGGCGCGGTTCATGTATCTTTATCCATCTTAATCATGCCGACAAACATCCGACATCAGGATGTACGGCGATGGATGAACTTCCTTTGAAAACATTATTGGAGTGGTTGGATGGGGCTAAAAAACCGCAGATTTTACAAATAGTGAAAAGTGAGTGTGGAAAATACCAAAAAGAGTTTGTGGGGATAGAGTGTGAATAGCGTCATTGCGGACTTCACGTGCCCTTTAGGGTAGATCCGCAATCTCAGATCCTGAATCAAGTTCAGGATGATGAGGGGTGGTGGTGAATTAATTATTCACCACATCCACTTTAGGTGTTTTAGCGGTAGATGCCGGAAGCATCGGATAGATAACCGTCGGTTTTTTACCCTCTAACGCTTTTAGGAATGTTTCGATCTCAGCGGTCTCTTTGTCATTGATATCAACACCGAGTTGGATACGGCCCATCTCTTTGATTGCTTCGCTTAGGGTTGCAATTTGACCATTGTGGAAATACGGAGCGGTTTCGGTGACGTTACGGAGTGTCGGTACACGAACCATGCCGTTTTTATCCCCTTTAAAATCCCCAACATTCATGTGCTTGTACGGAGCCACGGCACCGAATGCCTGCATCGTTCCGCCGAGTGCGATATTGTTATGACACGTAGCACACCCTTTGTCGATAAAGGTTTTAAGCCCTTTTTGCTCTGCTTTGCTTAACGCGTTTTTCTTGCCGTTTAGGAAATCGTCATAACGTGATGGGGTAACCAACGTACGCTCGTAAACCGCGATCGTATCGGCCACTTTAGCAAAATTAATTTTTACATCTTTACCGTATGCTTTTTTAAAGAGATTGACGTAGGACGGGATCGAATTGACAACCCCCTCTACAAACTCTTTCGGCGCTGCCATCTCCGGTCCCGCTTGGATCGGCCCTTGGGCTTGGTCTTCGAGGTGAGGCGAGCGTCCGTCCCAAAATTGTTGGCTATAAAATACTGCATTATACACCGTCGGTGAGCTTAAATGGTGAGGATTTGCCGTCCATTTGTGTCCGATCGCCGCACTCATACCATCGCTTCCGCCAAGTGCGAGGTTGTGACAGGTGTTGCAGCTGATCAACCCGCTTTTAGAGAGGCGCGGTTCAAAATAGAGCATTTTACCCAGTTCTGCTTTTGCAACCGTTGTCGGGTTCTTTGGGTTTGAGGTGAGTTTTTCAACTGCTTTTGCATTGGCAGGAATCGGTTTGAGCCCTGCAGTTTTGGCTTCATCAAGCAGTGAAGCACCCATAACGCTCGAAGCGACAATAGCTGAAATTAGTAATGCTTTCATGGGAACATCCTTGAGTATTTGGATAAAGGCCCTTATTGTAGCACACTTCAATAAAGGATAAGTTTTATCCTTTAGATGATCCCAATTCTTGTATGACCGTGGAGCGTTTGGTGTGTTCCAAACGTCTGCATGCGGATTCAAATGCTCCGCTTTCGCCGATGAGGATACAGTGCCCTTTGGCGCGGGTAAGGGCCGTATAGAGGAGTTTGGTATTGAGCATAATATGGTGTGAAAAACTCATCACCATCACGACCCGTTCATACTCCATCCCCTGTACTTTGTGGACACTCAAAGCATAGGAGAGGCTGAGAAAGTCACTGATTTGCTCATACTTATAGTGAACAATCAGCTCTTCGTTCGGGTAGTAAACATAGCAGAGTTCATCTTCCTCGTCGAGCCGGAAGATTAATCCGCACATGCCGTTAAAAATTCTCCGTTCACTGGGCTCTATTCCCTCTTTAAACTCTTCAGGAGTGGTAGAGAGAAGATTTTCATTTTTGGTGTGGACGACTTTGTCCATCAAGCGAAATTCCCCTTTGAAGGTTTTAATCTTTTTTTTGGGGTTGGGGTTGAAATATTCTTGGAGGAGGAGATTGAGATTATCAACCCCGAGGGTATTGCCGCGCATCGGCGAGATCACCTGAAAGGCGCTGAGGTATTCACGGATTTGCTTCGCTTGGAGTTTTTCGCGTGATTCTGGGAGATATTGTAAGGTCACATCCGCGATGGCAGCTAATAGATTATGGGCATGAGTTTTGAGCACCTCTTCAAATTCGCCGGTGCTAAGGGTATTTTTGAGAGCATAACGGTTGGGAATATCAACGTTGACAAAGGTGAAATCCTCATAGTTTTCCCGGTACTGCGGGATGATTCCGCGCCGGACATCGTTGGCGATTAGGGCGATGGCTTGATCGGGGCTTTGACGGTATATCTGGGTGAGCATCACCATAGGGGCGAGATTGAGAGCAATCGCATCGCTTAGCGGGCTTCCCGCGCCGATCGGGGGGAGCTGTGCATCATCTCCGACGATAATGACGGTTGCATCACGTTCAATCTTCGCCATCAGCCTCGCAAAGAGGAGGGAATTAATCATCGAAGCTTCATCGATAAGGATCACTTTATAGGGCATGGTATCCTGCGATTCAAACCGAACCAGAAGACTCTGAATGGTGGCACTTTGATAACCGCTCCGCTCTCGTATGCGCTGAGAAGCGATACCACTCAGGGCGCAGGTCATAATGAGGTTCGGATCATGGCGGGTACTCAGGAGATCGAGGAGGGCCTTTGCGGTAGTGCTTTTTCCCGTTCCTGCATATCCGACGAGAAAAATCAGTCCCGTTCCACGGTTAATCAGTTCCAGAGCTGTGTACTGCTGTTCTCCCAGGGTAAGCGAATGGGTCTCTAAAAAGGAACCAAGGTCGTCCGTAAGAGGTTCATGGGTACTCTTCCCTCGCCGTTTAAATTCACGGATGAGCAATGTTTCGGCTTCATAAATACGCGACGGGGAGAGTTTAGAACTGGGAAGAAGGGTAATGCTCCCTTCCTGTAAACGATCTTCGAGGGCTTCATCGTATCGACCGTGTTCTTCAAGTGCCAAAAGAAGTCCAAGTTTGTCGAAAAGCGCATGCCGTTCAATACAGCTGTTCCCTTCAGAATCGCAATATTCGCTGAGGGTATATTCCATCGCCGCTTGGATACGGCGATCATCATCTTTTTTTATTCCCATCGCCAATGCAATCTCATCCGCTTTTTTAAATCCGATTCCGTTGATACGCATCAGTCCGTAGGGGTTATTTTTAATCGTTTCAATCGGGTCTTTTAGCTCTTTCATGGCCCCTGCAATCAATCGAAGCAATCCTGGCGTCACCCCAAAAGGGGCTAAAAACTCTCCCAAAAGCCGCATGGAACGAAATTGTTTCCATCCGGCAGAGAGCTTTGAGAGGCGCTTTTCATTCATCCCTTTGATTTCCTGCAGCCGTTCGATATCGTTGTCGAGAATATCAATCAGACCCTCGTTTCCATACCGTTCGATCAGTTCGGCAGTCAGTTTTTTGGTGAACCCTTTAACGACACGGTTGAGAAAAAAGAAAAGTTCATTTTGATTGACAATGAGAGCGTGGGCTTTGAAAGTTCGGCCGTGTTGGCGATGTTCTTCCCACGATCCTTTGAGGGTGACGGCTGCATCTTGAAGATGCTGAACGTCACTTTCATAGTAATGGGCGCTGATTTTTTCACCGCTTTTGAGGGCGGCGATAAAAAAACCGCCCTTTTCAAAGATAATTTTATCAATTTGACCGATAAGTATTTGCATAAGGGGATTTTAGCGGAAATTTAATCGAAGAAGATTTTTTAGGGCACCAAATGGTGCCGTATAGGGACTTATGCTTTAACCCGCAGGTTGCGCGCTTCTTCTTGAGACTTGTACAGTTCTGCACATCCTTTGGCAAGCTCGCGGATTTTGAGGATATAGTTGGCCCGTTCTGTTACCGAGATTGCTTTGCGTGCATCGAGGGTATTGAAAGTATGAGATGCCATCATGCACAAGTCATAAGCCGGCAAGGGAAGTTCAGCATCGAGACACCGTTTACACTCGGCCGCTTTGGCCTCGAATTCGGTGAAGAGCATAGCGGTATCGGCGATTTCGAAGTTGTATTTGCTAAACTCGATTTCTCCCTCTTTGTGAATGTCACGGTAGAGGGTTTTACCGTATTTATTCTCGCTCCAGACAATATCGAATACCGTATCGACCCCTTGCAGATACATCGCGAGCCGTTCGGTTCCGTAGGTGATTTCGACGGCTACCGGATCACAGGCTACACCGCCCACTTGCTGGAAGTAGGTAAATTGGGTTACCTCCATACCGTTGAGCCATACTTCCCATCCCAGACCCCATGCACCGAGGGTGGGTGATTCCCAATTGTCTTCGACAAAGCGGATATCATGGTCTTTGAGATTGAGCCCAAGATATTCGAGACTTTTTAGATAGAGTTCTTGAATGTTTTCGGGACTCGGTTTGATCAGCACCTGAAACTGGTAGTAGCTTCCAAGACGATTGGGGTTCTCACCGTAGCGGCCGTCTGTAGGTCGACGGCTTGGGGCGACATAGGCGACCGACCACGGTTTGGAGTCGAGCGAGCGTAAAAAAGTTGCGGGATGAAAGGTCCCCGCACCTGCGGCTACATCATAAGGTTGGACGATTGCACACCCTTGGTCATTCCAAAATTGTTGTAGTTTTAAAAGCAGATCGCCAAATGTAATCATAGTTTTCCCATTAAATAAATTGTGCCATTATACCAAAAACCATTCTCCAAAGGCTTTTTTAATGCATTATGTTATATTATAAATAAATTTGTTTAGGGGAGTGTGGAATGAAGCGTTATTGTATTCTCTTATTTTTGTCCTTTACTGCGCTGTACGCGCAGCTCCCCTTGGAAAAAGTTTCCGTGAAATTGCAATGGGCCGATCAGTTCCAGTTCGCAGGGTACTATGTTGCAAAAGAAAAAGGGTTTTATCGGGATGCGGGATTAGATGTCACGATCCAAAAATTCGATCCAAAAAAACTCGCTATCGATGAGGTAATGAGTGGGCGTAGTACCTATGGAATCGGCAGATCCTCACTCTTGATTGATCGAATGCATGGGAAAAATATCGTCGCATTGAGTGCAATTTTTCAGAGTTCTCCGTTCATTCTCCTTTCGCAAAAATCGGCGGATATAAAAACGCCTCGTGATCTGATCGGTAAACGTGTCATGATGACGCAAGATTTTCAAGATAGCATTTCAGTTCGAGCGATGCTTAACTCCCAAGACATCCGTATGGGGGAGCTGAAATTTCTGGAACATAGCTACAACCCGCTCGATATTGCCAATGGTAAAGCTGATGTGATGGCATGCTATATCTCTAACGAACCGTTTGTTCTGAAAGAAAAAGGGATTGAAACCAACGCCATTAGTCCAGAAGCATATGGATTTGATTTTTACAGTGATATCCTCTTTACTACTGAATCTGAAATACATAATCACCCAAAACGGGTGCGGGCATTTGTTGATGCGACGCTCAAAGGATGGGAATACGCCTTCGCACATATCCCCGAAACGGCAAACCTTATCCGTGAACGCTATAACGGCCAAAATAAATCGTTAGAAAGTCTCATTTACGAAGGGGAGGTACTCAAAACGCTTGCGTATCGCGGCAATCAACCTCTTGGGGCGATTACAGTGGATAAATTTCGACGTATATCGGATATTTACCGGGTGATGGGATTGCCTCAAAACGAAAAACGTTTAGAAGGTTTTATTTATGAGGATACGGCGCATCAAACGGTACCGATGAGTGTCGATGAACGTTCATTTTTGCATGTGAATACGATACGATATACCTCTACATATGCATGGCCTCCGTTTAATTTTAGCTCTAATGCTAATTCTGGAGAACTTCAGGGGATAACAGCTGATTTTTGGAAATTAATCGTTGAACGGACGGGGATGCACACTTCCTTTGTCCCCTCTCCTACGTGGGCCGCTGTAGTGGATGCGATTAAAACAAAAACGGCCGATGTTACCTTGGGTACTTCGATATCGGGGGATAAAGAGCCTTACGCCCTTTTTTCCAAACCTTACGCATCTTTTCCTAATGTCATTGTTACGGACAAAACAATCGATTTTATCCCGGGGCTCGATGCTCTGGAGGGAAAAAAGGTTGCGATAGGACAAGGATACGGTATTGCAGACTCCATTGCAAAAAAATATCCTAAAATCACGATCATGGGAGTTGAGGATACGCGAGAAGGGTTGAAATTGCTCAGTTCCGGACGGGTTGATGCGGTGATCGATATCCTCCCGGTAGTAGCGTATTTGATCAATGCCGATCACCATTTAGATCTTAAGATTTCAGGGACAACGGAGTTTGATTTTGAGGTTCGAATGATGGTCCGAAATGATTATCCGGAACTGAAATCGATTATAGATAAAGCGATTGACACCATTACCGTAGCAGAACGGCAAAAGATTTTTAACCGATACATCGCCATTACCTATGAAAAAAGCGTTGACTACAGTTGGGTTTATGGAATCGGATTAGTGGCGTTATTTATTATTTCGATTTTTATCTATCGCCAGTTTGAGATGGGAAGGTACAATAAAAGGCTTTTACGGATGGCAACAACCGATCCTTTGACCCAGCTTTCCAACCGAATTCGTCTGGATGAAAAATTAGTGGAATGCCATCAGTATTATCAGCGAACACAGCGGAGCTATTCGGTGATGATTATTGATTTAGACCATTTCAAACGGATAAATGATACCTACGGCCATTTGATTGGGGATATATCCTTGGTGAATCTTTCTCAAATATTACGTGAGAGCATACGGGACATCGATATTGTAGGTCGATGGGGAGGAGAAGA
The DNA here is from genome assembly GCF_049587615.1 of Sulfuricurvum sp. GTDB lineage: Bacteria > Campylobacterota > Campylobacteria > Campylobacterales > Sulfurimonadaceae > Sulfuricurvum. The sequence goes on along the minus strand of NZ_JBAVEF010000013.1, from coordinate 67,690 downwards.
ATTTATGATTATTTGTCCCGAAACCAACATCGATGGAGCATACCATCTAGCGGAAAAAATCGAAGAGATGATTAGCACCTATGATTTTCCCCATATTCATACCTTAACGTGCAGTTTCGGTATCAGTGAATGCCGCGAGGGTGATCGAATCGAAAACGTAGTCGGTCGTGCGGACAATGCACTCTATAGGTCAAAAGAAGAGGGGAGAAATAGAATTTACAAGGGGTAAATTACCCCAGTTTGCAAACGATATCTCCGATATTTCTACCGAGTGAATTTGCCACAACAGAACATTTTACTTTCAACAAAAAACAGATGTTCTGACGTCGGCAGGGTGTCATACACTCATAGTTTCCCATCCCTTTGGCAATAATAAGATCAGCGGTATCAAAGAGTGCTTGCGCTTCAGGCGAGGCGAGCTCATACACAAATCCGGGGGTCGGAACACCACTGTTCATCAGAGAACAAATCTCCTTCATGCCTGCTTCTGCAGCCTCTTTCATTGTGACATCATTGATGATTGGATTTCCCCGTACCATATAGGTGAATACTAAATCCGGATAGAGTTTTTGGAGTGATTGGATCGACAGTGCATCAAAGAGGTGTTCTCCCGCATTGTCTCCGATATAAAGAACACTCTTTGCATGGCGTAGGGAATTGCGCAAAGCTTCGGTGTCATCGTGTGCAAAGGGGGTATTAAATACGGACATAATAGCATCATGCAAATCGAAACTCACCTCTGCGGCTAAATCGATTACATTTCCGACCACAGCTGTTTTGAGCGTTGCGATAAAGGGATCATCACTTTGATCGATTGTTTCGTTCAAAAACGGGAGATAACTTTTGGCTTGAGCTGTAGCGTGCTGTTTTTGGTGTTCATACAGATCATCCGTATTGGCGAGCTTTGCCATTGCTTCATATAGCGGTGCGGCGATGACCGGAGGGGAGAGGGCAAAGTCAGCATGCTGAAGAGCTGTTTCGACATACTGAACAATTTCGTTTGTTAATGCAGTATCGGCGTGAATCGCTTCACATACACGGCGGCTTTGGGAAGCAATGCACCCGATACATTCATATTGAATATTCACGTTATCGGAGCAATACCCAAAGGGCACGTGAGCCCTGATTAACTACGCTAAAGCTGAGTTTCCTTCGGCAGGAAGCCCACGCACAGCTAACCGTGCTTTTTAGTTTTCTATGATTTTTCATGAGGCATGATCTTCGATGACTTTACCCCACATCAGTTTGTACTTCCGGCGCATAAACTCAACTTCTTGCTGAGAAAGGCGGAGCTGTTCGGTAAGCGCTGCAATCGTATTGCGGTCTTCATCATAGAGTTCTTGGAGAGAAGCGAGTGCTTCTCGCAGAAAAAGATTTTCATTTTTAATTGACTCGATGGTCTCTTCTTTTGCACCGAGCACTTTTTCGTGGAGATTGATAATGGTGCCGATTGTTTTTTCGACGAAACTCGCTCCCATCGTTACATCCGCATGAGATGCACTGAGTTCGTGGAGACTTACGGGAACGATTCCCGCCATCCCTTGACCTGCATCAATAAACACCTCTCCATCTTCGATAGTAGTGGTGAGTTTACCTCGGACGATCAACGTTTCAACAGCACTGCGATCCATCTGTGCCATCTGAGCGTAGTCATCGATACTCATCCAGTGCCCTTGCATTTTCTACCACCTGTACATTTAGATTTTTGATTATAACGAAAGTTATAATATGGTCTCTATCTCCAATGAATCCATTTCCACCTTTTTCGCTTTGGTGATGCGATCTTCTTGGAGCTTCATGCGCAGCTCTTCATTTTCAAGAGCCAAAATTTGCATGGCAAGATACGCTGAGTTGATAGCTCCGGCTTTTCCGATTGCGACGGTTGCTACCGGCATTCCGGCAGGCATTTGTACGGTAGAGAGGAGCGCATCGATCCCGCTCAATGCGGATGCACTCATCGGCACACCGATAATCGGTTTGATTGTTTTAGAGGATAAAACACCCGCCAAATGGGCTGCCATACCTGCAGCCGCGATAAAGACCTGTGCCCCTTTGGCTTCTGCCGCGAGTACGTAATCTTTGGTACGTTCAGGACTTCGGTGTGCGGATGAGATGATGAGTTCGTATTGAACACCGAATGCTTCTAAGGTCTCGGAACATGATCGCATCACGTCAAAATCGCTTTTGCTCCCCATAATAATCGATACAAATTTCATTTTGATTCCTTTTGTTGTTTTAATTAAAGTTTTGTCCCCATAACACACCAAGAGCGAGGTCGCCCGCAGTAGTGCGAAGGCGTACCGACAGCGCTTTGTTGTGGGGACGATTTTCTTTTGTTTCTTTTCTTAGGAAAAAGAAAAGAAAATAGTATCAACACTTCGTCACCGTCCCCATATCCTCGGTGGCAGGAATACGAAAAAAGGTAAAAGCCGGGAGCTTAACCGGGAGCTTAAATCGGTTCAGATTTCCGCTATGAACCTGATCCCATACTTTTCCATTTTCAGCGAGCAGCTGTTTAAACGAGATCGTCCATTGACCATCTTTCATTTCAACCGTACCGATTTCATTATCAATAGCTTCAATGGTTGCATCTGATGGGGCAACAATTTCCATAACATCATTGGGGAATGTTTTGTATTTACATTCGAAATACTCTCGCGATTCATCCACAATGCCACTGACTTGATGGGAACCCATCATCATTGAAAAATCGAGATTTTGGGTGTCGTGTTTCTCAAAAGGGCGGTTGATCAGATACGCATCGGTAAATCCGCGGTTTTGCATCGTTTCCAACTCTTTTTGATAGGCATCGGGATCACTTTTCCCGACATAATAATCATCAATGGCCCGGCGATAGACTTTAGCAGTGATAGCCGCATAATAGGGGGCTTTGGTGCGTCCTTCGATTTTAAGCGAATCGATACATCCTGCATCCAGTATCTCTTTGATATGGCTTGCTAGGTTGAGATCTTTCGAATTCATGATGTAGGTCCCGATTCCTTCGTCTTCGACGAGTTTAAACAGCGTCCCCGTTTCAGGATTTGCAGCATACATCTCATAAGGAAATCGGCAGTCATTAGCACAGCTTCCGCGATTGGGAACGCGACCGCTTTGCAACGTCGAGATCAAACAGCGTCCGCTGTAGGCAAAACACATCGAACCGTGGACAAATACTTCGATTTCCAAATCGGGAAGTTCTTCTTTAATCTGTTTTAGATCTTTAAGAGAGATTTCCCGTGCAGCGATGATTCGGCGTGCTCCCATATCATAGTAGACCTGCGCATCAAGTACGTTCATAACGTTAGCTTGAGTTGAGAGATGAAGAGGAATATGAGGAGCAATCTGATGAGCGAGTTTGAGAACTCCCGGTGTTGCAACGATAAATGCATCCGGCTCGAGTGAAGCCATGGTAGCGATATGTTCTTTTAGAAGTTTGAGTTGGGAATTAAAGGGGAAGCCGTTGATCGTCACATAGACTTTCCGCCCTCGAGCATGAGCATAATCGATCCCCTCTTTGAAACTCTCCAAATCAAATTCTTTACCGGAACGGATACGGAGCGAAAAGTGGCTCACCCCGCCGTACACCGCATCAGCGCCGTAGTCGATGGCGATTTTGAGTTTTTCTAAATTTCCCGCTGGGGAGAGGAGTTCGACTTTTTTCAAAGAGTGTTGCTCGATTCTTTAATATAATATTTTAGGAGATTTTAGCGAAAAAAAGGTGTTGATTGGATGAAATTTCTGGGTTAATCGTCATTCCCGCGAAAAGGCGGGCTTTGTGCCCCTTGGGGGTAAATCCAACTGGGTGCTTTTTGAGGGGATGGATCCCTGGGTCAAGCCCGAGGATGACGAATTTCGGTGCTGTTTTAATGAATGTCTATTTCTGCCCAAAAGAAGCTAAAAGGGCTTCAATATCATCACTGCTGACAACATCCTCGGTTGTTGTATCTCCGTGGATATGTACGGCGGAAGTAACCCGCTTGGAATCATCGATTTTTCCGGAAAACAGATGGTTCATATACGTTGAAAGGGCACGCATGACATTAATGACCCGCTCAATTTTTTGACGATGGATATCTTGGTACTGCATAATATCCATGATATTCATGATCGTATCGCCGCCGTTTTGGAGCTTTTCGAGAATGGCTTCGAGTTGCTCGAGGGCATTCTCATTTTGAGTTAATTGGGTTTTAAATGCTTCGACATGGGGAAATTTCATACTTAGAGTATGAAAGAGTTCAACATTGCTGTCGATAACGGTTCGAATCGCTTTAACATCCTTTTCACCCTGCGTCAAATCCTCACTGATTCCTTCGATCAGATCAAAAATTTCCGAGGCTTTTTCTTCACTCTCTTTAGTAACATCATCGAGCTGATGCACCATTTTGTTGTCATCCGTCGGTGGCGGGGGAGGCCAGCTGCTCATGGCCGAGACCCGGTAGGTTTCCGGGTCGATTTTACTGTCTGAATCTTCTTGTTCTTCTTCCTCTAACGGAAGCTCCTCTTCGTCTGCTAAAGACTCAGATTCTTCGTAAGCTTCATCTAAATCGATATCACCGCTCATTAATGCATCTAACTCTTCTTGCGTCATAACGATAACCTTAACAAAAAATTGCACTATAATATCATTAAAAGCATTATTTTTACTTAGGGAAATAGATGAAAGTTGATCTTCATAACCACACTGTTTTGTGCAATCATGCGACCGGTACCGTAAATGAGTACGTTGAAGCTGCCATAGCCTGTGGTACACAGTTTTTCGGTTTTTCCGATCATGCCCCGATGCATTATGATCCTGAGTATCGTATGACATTTGATCAAATGGAACTGTATGAATCATGGGTCAACGAAGCACAAGAGCGGTATGCTGATAAAATAACCGTTTTATTAGGGTATGAGATTGATTTTCTTCCCGGGTACATGGATGAGAGTGTCTTGGTTCGTCCCTGCGATTACTTGATCGGAAGTGTTCACTTCATCGACGACTGGGGCTTTGACAATCCTGCATTCATCGGCCGTTACGCAGGCGCCGATATCGATGATGTCTATCGGCGCTATTTCGGGCTTATCGAAGAAATGGCTCTCAGCGGCAGATTTGATGTTGTCGGCCATCTGGATTTGCTCAAAGTGTTTAAATACCTTCCGACTAAAGATATTCGACTTTTGGCAGATGGGGCATTGAAAGCGATCAAAAAAGCCAATATGTCTATTGAGATAAACGTTTCGGGCTATCGAAAACCGATTGCTGAAGCGTATCCCTCTCCGCTTTTGTTGGAACAAATTGCTGAGCTGGAGATTCCGATAACGTTTGGATCTGATGCACACTGTATTGAACAAGTCGGACTCTACAGTGACCAGGTTGAAGCGTTGGCCCGCTCAGCTGGTTATGACAAATGTTCCCTTTATCGTGGACGTGATCGGGAAATGATTAAATTTTAATCACACTAAATTCTCCACATTGTGCCAACTTTTGCTATACTATCTATTACTATAATTATTTTCAGGAGTTTTGCATGGGTAAATTCGTAAACAGTGTCGACGAGTTTTTCAGTTTTTGTAAAGAGAACGACGTTCAGTTCGTTGATTTTCGTTTCACCGATATGAAAGGGACATGGCACCACGTCAGTTACCGTATGAGTGCGGTTAATGCAAGCCAATTTGAAAATGGTCTTCCGTTTGACGGCTCTTCTATTGATGCATGGCAGCCGATCAACCGTTCTGATATGTTGCTAAAACCGGATGCTGAATCCGCATTTATGGATCCATTTACTGCTGATCCAACCATTATCGTATTTTGTGACGTATATGACATCTATAAAGGTCAAATGTACGAAAAATGTCCTCGTGCAATTGCTAAAAAAGCACTTGAGCACCTTGCTAATGCAGGTGTCGGTGATGTTGCTTATTTCGGCCCTGAAAATGAATTCTTCGTATTCGACGATGTGAAAATCCGCGATGAAGCAAACTGCTCATATTATGAAGTAGACACCGAAGAGGGTGAATGGAATGATTCAAAATCATTTAAAGACGGTTTCAATACCGGTCACCGTCCACGTACTAAAGGTGGTTACTTTCCGGTAGCTCCGATCGATACTATGGTTGATTTGCGTGCAGAGATGATGTTGGCGTTGGAGCAAGTGGGTCTTGAAGTTGTTCTCGGTCACCATGAAGTTGCTCAAGGTCAAGGAGAAATCGGTATCGTTTTCGGAACCCTTGTAGAAGCGGCGGATAACGTTCAAAAACTTAAATATGTTATCAAAATGGTAGCGCACCTTAACGGTAAAACCGTTACATTTATGCCTAAACCACTTTATGGAGACAACGGTAACGGTATGCACGTTCACCAATCCATCTGGAAAGACGGTAAAAACACATTCTATAAAGAGGGCGGTTACAGCAACTTGTCTGAAACAGCGCTTCACTACGTTGGCGGTATCTTCCACCATGCACGTGCGGTTGCAGCGTTTACAAATCCGTCAACCAACTCATACAAACGTCTTATCCCGGGATTCGAAGCTCCTTCAATTTTGACGTATTCAAGCCAAAACCGCTCTGCATCTTGCCGTGTTCCATACGGTGCAGGTGAAAAAGCGACCCGTATCGAAATGCGTTTCCCAGATTCCACTTCATGCCCATACCTTGCGTTTACGGCTATGTTGTTGGCTGGACTTGACGGTATTAAAAATAAAATGGTTCCGGTTGGACCGATGGATGAAGATTTGTTCGAACTCAGCCTTGATGAGATCCGCGAAAAAGGTATTCCACAAATGCCACACACACTACGCGGTGCTCTTGAAGCATTGGTACGTGATAACGAATTCTTGCAGCCGGTTATGACTCCGTTGTTCATCGATACGTATCAACACTACAAATTTGAAACACAAGTATGGCCGTACGAAGCACGTCCTACAGCGTTCGAATTCAAAACTACTTACTCTTGCTAATAACTTCATCTGTCATTCCCGCTTAGGCGGGAATCCAGCTTCTTTAAAAAACGACATTAAAACGTAATAACTTTTTGATTATTTTTATTTAATCACTTTTCTTTTTAGAAAAGAAAAGTACGCAAAAGAAAAGCGCCCTCACACCAAAACGCTGGCGGTACGCTTTTGCCTATGGCACGCGACCTTGCTCTTGGTATGATGTGAGGGCAAAAGTATTTTATTTGCATGATTTTCGCATAGAGCGAAAATAGATAAACAAATCTCCGTGATCCAAACCCTAGAGCCGTTCTAGAGGCAGTAGTGCCGAGAAGAACGAGCGTTCTTGGAATACGGTATGATCTTTTCAGAGAAACATCGCTACGCGAGCGGTTCCCTTGTTTTGGTACTTTTCTGATTAAACAGAAAAGTATGAAGAAGAAGTTATGGAAGTTTTGGACCGGCGGCAGAGTAGTCGAATTCACTTTGTCCGTCAGTATATTTTTGAAAGTTTTTGATGAAAAGAGCAGCTAAATTATCACGTTGAACGAGATAAGCGTCACGATCCGCCCAGGCATTGCGAGGGTTCAAGATAACCGGATCGATAGAACCGAGCGTTTTAGGGATATGGAAACCGAAGGTATTGGTAACATCAAATTCGCTCTCATTGATACTACCGTCCAAAATCGCGTTGATACACGCACGGGTATCTTTGATACTCATTCGTTTTCCGACACCGTACCCGCCCCCGGTCCATCCGGTATTAACGAGGTATACGTTAACGCCGTGTTCATCGATTTTCTCACCTAAAAGTTTTGCATATACGGTTGGATGAAGCGGAAGAAATGCTTCGCCGAAACATGAGCTAAAGGTGGCTACCGGTTCGGTGATACCCCGCTCCGTTCCGGCAACTTTTGCCGTGTAGCCGCTGAGGAAATAATACATTGCCTGTTCTTTGGTAAGGCGGCTCACAGGAGGTAATACGCCGAATGCATCGGCAGAGAGGAAAATGATATTTTTCGGATGAGCCGCCATGAGGGAAGGCTGATGGTTATCAATGTGTTCGATCGGGTAGGAGACACGAGTGTTCTCGGTTTTAGAGCTGTCGGTATAATCGACGATACCGTCTTCGTCATAAACGACATTCTCTAACAGTGCGTTGGGACGGATAGCATTGTGAATCTCCGGTTCGTTGGAAGGGTCAAGGTTGATCACTTTTGCGTAACACCCCCCCTCGAAGTTGAAAACTCCATCATCGTCCCAACCGTGCTCGTCATCCCCGATAAGGGCACGCTTCGGATCGGTTGAAAGGGTCGTTTTACCGGTTCCGCTGAGTCCGAAGAAAAGACATGTATCCCCTGCGGCGCCGACGTTGGCTGAACAGTGCATAGAGAGCTTCCCTTCGAGTGGAAGCCAGTAGTTCATCATCGAAAAAATCCCTTTTTTCATCTCACCGCCGTACCAGGTACCGCCGATAATACACAGATTCGCTTCGACATCAAAAAGGACGAATACTTCAGAATTCAATCCATGATTGGCCCATTTTTCATTGACCGCTTTGCAGGCATTGAGGACGGTAAATTGCGGTTTAAAGCTTTCCAACTCACTTTGGCTTGGGCGGATAAACATATTTTTGACAAAATGGGACTGCCATGCGATTTCAGAGACAAAGCGGACAGAACGTTTACTAGAAGCACTTGAGCCGCAGAAAACGTCGGTAACGTAAAGATCTTTTCCGGAGAGTTGTTCACGGGCAACGATAAGAAGCTCATCGAAAACGGCTTTATCAATCTTTTTATTGACATCACCCCATGCAATGTATTGGTTAGAAGGATCTTGGTTAACAAAATATTTATCTTTGGGGCTTCGACCGGTAAAGATACCTGTATCGACCATGGTCGCACCGTTGCTGGCACGTTTACATTCACCGTTTTCCAGTTCGTGCTGGATTAACTCATCGTAACTGAGGTTATGGAAAATCTTTCCACTATTTTTTATGCCTAACGTCTCAATCTCTGCGGAAATCATGGTGTTGTTTTACCTTTTAGGGTTCATCGCCGTACTGTACAACGATGAAAATTTAAAGCAGATGCTTCATTTGTGAGGCGAATTATACGCCTTCAATTTATAAACGAGAATTAAACTAGTAGATTATTGATAAATCTTTTTTGTCATTCCCGCGAAGGCGGGCATTGTGCCCCCTGCGGGTAAATCCAGCTTTGCTTTATGGGGATGGATCCCCGGATCAAGTCCGAGGATGACGAATTATTTGAACTGTGCCGCTAATTCTGTCAAAATTTTTGGAGCCAGTATTTCGGATCCATTGTATTTTTGAAGTTTTACACCGACGTTGTTCATACTTTTAGCCGTATTTTTACACGCCATTTTAACGACGAGATAATCGCAGTCTTCGATCGTGTCGGCCATGGTGTCATGCGCTTTGATATGCTCTATATCATCAGCGTCATGATCACAGGTATGATGTTCGTCGTGATCGTGGTGATCTTCTCCCGCAACTTTTGGATTTGCACGCAGCCCTTCCAATGCAAAGCTTTTAAACATTCCGCCACTGAGGGTAAATACGGCAAAATAAGGGGTGTGCCCTGCATTCCCAGCCATTTTGAGGGTTTCATCCATAACGGGTACGGCGATTTTCATAGCGTTTCCTTCTTTTAATAGAAATTATGCCATATACTAACGTCCTTGAAGTTAATATTTGGATTATTAAGCCAAAGTTTGAGGTGCATTGGTATACTTAGCTAAAATATATGTACAAGACAATAAGGTGAAAAATGGGACATGAGACGACTAAACTTTTTTAGATTGTACTTTGCCCTGAAAATACAGAACAATACTATTTGCTATAATAGTTGAAAAAATAAAAAGAGTTTAGTCCGCTTGAAAGATAATCAATTTTTTAAATTTATGCTGGTCGGCGTTTTTAATACTTTATTTGGGTATGCGGTGTTTTCAATATTAATTTATATAGGACTGCATTATACTCTGGCAGTTTTTATTGGTACAATTATTGGGGTAATATTTAATTTTAAGACGACGGGAAAATGGGTTTTTAACTCACATGATAATGCCTTGATTTGGAAGTTTTTTGGTGTGTATGGAGTTGTTTATCTGTTGAATGTCGCGGGACTCTATTTGTTGGAGAAGATATCAGTCGACATCTATGTAGCAGGAGCAATTTTAATCGTACCAATGGCATTGGTATCGTTTGGGCTTAATAAACGATTTGTATTCAAAGGATATTAATGAAAAAAATAAGCATTATGACCCCGTGTTTTAATGAAGAGGGGAACGTTCGTGAGCTGACATTGCGTATTCGCAAAGTGATGGAAGAACAATTTGATTACTATCAGTATGAACATATTTTTATTGATAACGCATCGACAGATAGTACTGTGGATATTTTAAAGGTACTTGCATCAGAAGACAAGCGGATAAAAATCATTGTGAATTCCAGAAATTTTGGGCATATAAAATCTCCTGCATATGGACTTTTTCAAGCCACAGGCGATGCCGTTATCGCTATGGTTTCAGATTTGCAAGATCCTCCTGAACTTATCTCTGATCTTATCAACAAATGGGAAGCAGGGGCTGATATGGTTTTGGCAATACGTAAAAGTTCTCAAGAAAATAAAATGATGTATAAAATACGTGAATTTTATTACACTCTTTTACAAAAACTATCCGAAGTAAAAATCTATAAAAACTTTACTGGATTTGGCTTATACGATCAAAAAGTGATTAAAGCGCTTAAGTCAATTGATGATCCCTATCCTTTTTTACGAGGAATGATTAGCGAGGTGGGATATACGGTTGATACGATTTTATATGATCAGCCTATACGTCTGCATGGCGTGACAAAAAATAACTTTTATACTCTTTATGATATTGGTGTTTTGGGAATTTTAAATTATTCTAAAATTCCTCTTCGTTTGGCTATTTTTTCAAGTATCATTATTGCTATCGTAAGTATCTTGACGGGTTTTGGGTATTTGATAGCAAAGTTGATTTATTGGGATACGATGTCACTAGGCGTGGCACCATTACTGATCGGAGCATCATTTTCTTTTTCAGTTTTACTATTTTTCATTGGTATCATCGGTGAATATATTGGGATGATTTATACACAAGTTTTGAACCGACCACTAGTTTTTGAAAAAGAGAGAATTAATTTTGATTAAAAATATGAGTGATTACATTTATAGAAATTTATTAAATAATGAACGGTTTCTTTTTTTATTTTCAATACTCGCCGTAGAGTTATACTTATTTCCCCTCTACTTTTTTGGTCAGGGGGCGCAAGTTCAGATTTTTGATAATCTTGATATTGTTTTTCCTGTTTTAAAAACACTAGTATCCAGTGGGCAGATTTTTGCACCATCAGATGCCATTGTCCCCAACATGATGGGTGGACTTCCAAGACTTGTCTATGGGACAGAATTTAATGTTTATGTATGGCTATTTTATTTCTTCCCACCTTTTACAGCCTTTGTTATAAATGAAACAATAATTCATCTTGGTGCATTTTTCAGTATGTTTGTGTTGTTAAATCGCTATTTTATCCCTTCGCATTCTCGCTATCGACTCTTAATTATTCATGCCGTTTCGCTTATGTTTGCCCTTTTGCCCTTTTATACGGGTGCCGGTTTGAGTGTTCCTTCGATTCCTTTGGCACTTTACGCATTTTTAAATATTAGAAGTGGAGTTTGGCGATGGTATGATTGGTTAATCATTATATTAATACCATTTTACAGCAGTTTGGTGCTTGTATACTTCTTTTTTCTTTTGCTGATGAGTGGACTTTTGGTGATTGATTGTGTCAAAAATCGTCGATTCAATCTTAGGTTCTTGCTGGCCCTTGCGATTATGTCATTAGTATTTGTTTTCGTTGAATATAGATTGTTTTATGATACTTTTGTCCAGCATCTTTTTGTGTCTCATCGAACAGAATTTAGAGCTATTCAAGATTATACTTTATTGGAAACGTATCGATCAGCTCATCAATCATTTTTAAATGGGACAACGGATATGGATACGCGAGCTTCTGTTGTCATTATCCCATTTATGCTTTTAGTTATTATTACTACTTTTTTCAAAAAACGTTTACCTTGGCAGCTTTCGTTGAGTTTTATAGGTTTGTTTTTTCTTTGGGTCTCATTGCCAGATTATGGGCAATACATCACGGGAAATAAATTTGCAATGCCAATTATAACCACTCTCTTAATTATTTTATGGATTTTAAAAAAACAGTATCGATTATTTTACGGAGCTATTTTACTTCAAATATTGTTTGCTTATTGGTATGCACTATGGTTCTACCGTGGAACAGGAGAGCTTTCCGATCTTATCCCAATATTACGAGAATTCAATTTTGCCCGTATTGCCATGTTGCAACCTGTGATTTGGATGGTTATTGCAGGACTTGGTATGGTGATAATGGCTCGAAAAATACGCTTTATGCCGCTTTTACTTATTGGCATTGTTTTGGTAGAAGCATATGTGATGTTAAATACTCGGCAGTTTTCGGCACAGAAGTCACCTTTTACGTATAAAGCGTATTTCGCCGAGGATCTTTTTGCAAAAATAAAAAACTATATTAATTTGGATCCTTCGAGCTATCGCGTAGGGTGTATTGGATTTGAGCCATCCATTGCAGTCTTTAATGGACTCTACACAATCGATGGCTATATTACCAGTTATCCTCTCGAATATAAGCATCAGTTTTATGAAATCATCGAAAAAACTCTTTCTACGGATAAGGCTAATCGTGAGCTGTTTTTGGGGTGGGGAAGTAAGTGTTATCTTTTTGATGGGGGTGAATCTACACTCTATTTTCGCTCTAAAGCGACTGTTAAAAAGCTAAGTCTTGATATGAGAGCCTACTATGCGCTAGGAGGACGATACCTTATCTCAGCCCATAAAATAGAGGAATCTCAGCTTAAACATTTGGCTTTTATGAAAGAATTCAGAGATACAAATACCTTTTGGACGATGTATTTGTATCGGGTTGATCTTACTAAAGAATGATACATTTAAGTAATCGTAACGCTCTTTGGTTTTTCATCAGTATTAGTGCGCTTTTTTTGTATCTTTTACCGCTCGTAGTATATGGTGAAAATAACTATATTCGTGTTCATGATAATCTAGATATTACTGTCCCCTCATTAAAAATATTAGCGCAAAGCGGGATGATATTTAGCAACTCTATGGAGATTGTTCCCAATATGATGGGAGGATTGCCCAGACTGGTTTATGGGAGCGAATTTAACTACCTGCTTTGGCTTTTTGTTTTTTTTAAACCTTTTACAGCCATGTTCATCAATGAAATATTCATTCATTTTGTCGCTTATTTTAGCATGGTTGCTTTGCTGCAAACTATCTTACGTGATCAAGACGTTGAATTTAAAAATGCCATTATCCATCTTTCAAGTCTTTGGTTTGCTCTAACCCCCTTTTTCCCTGCTACAGGATTGGGTGTTGCACTTCTCCCTTATGCCCTCTTTTTATTGTTAAAAATGAGATCACGGCAGGATAGGTGGTTTGACAGGACAGCGTTGCTGATCATTCCATTTTTTAGTAGTTTCGTATTGATCTATCTCTTTTTTTTATTTTGTATCGGTGTTTTCTTTATCGGTGAAATGCTTATGAATAAAAAAATAAATACGAAACTATTACTAGGTTTATTTGGCATGATCATTGTGTTCTTGTTTATCGAGTATCGTCTTATTTATGAGATGTTTATTGGAGATGATTTTATTTCTCATCGGAGCGAGTTTGTAAGAAAATCCGTTGATTTTATGGGGGCATACCGTGGAGCTCATAACGCATTTTTATTTGGACAATCTCATTCGATAAATTTGCAATTTTTCTATGTATTGGCAATGCTTCATCTCGCCATTGTTATCTCGTGGCTAAAAAATCGTTTATCCGTTACTATCTCATTGCTGATCGTTTTACTCTTTATGGTCTCTTTGTTTAGTGGATTATGGGAAAGCATATTGATGTCTCAATATTATCTTCCAATTCTTTTTCTTATCACGTTAATTTCACTAACGTATCAAAAACATTTTCGATTATTTTATGCTTTCTTGTTGTTGGTAGTATGTTGTTCAGCGTGGTACGGGTTTTGGTATTATCAAGGATGGATTGAATTTTCACAATCTATAGCACTTCTCAAAACATTCGATTTTTCCCGTTTTATTTTACTTACAAGCCCTATTTGGTATTTATTATTTGCGCTGGCCGGTATAATTATCCTCAAAAAGATACACTTTGGTATGGTCATAGTGGCAATAATATCGCTATTACAGCTTAATCAGACATTTGAATCCGCCCAATTTTTTCCAAATCCTAAAGGGATGACGTATCAAAAATTCTATGATACAGCACTGTTTGATGAAATTAAAAATTTTATAGCCAAAGAGCCATCCAGCTATAAAGTTGCGAGTGTTGGTATCCATCCTGCAGTTCCTCTGTATAATGGTTTTTATACTTTAGACGGTTATGCTGCAAACTATCCCCTTTCGTATAAACATCAATTTAAACAATTGGTAGAAAAAAATTTCTTATTCAATCCTAACGCTTACACGTTTATCGAAAATTGGGGGAGTAAATGTTACCTCATAGCAGGAGAATACAGCTATGATGAGTATCAGAGGGGGAGTGTTATCGAAAATTTTCATTTTAATGCAGAGCTTTTTTATGCGATGGGAGGACGGTATATACTTTCAGGCTATAAGATTAATAATGCAGCTGAAAATCATTTACAATTTCAAAAAGTGTTTACTTCGTCTAAAAGTTATTGGAGCATATATCTTTATCGAGTCGATCTCTAAATCATCATTAAAGATTAAGTTTTATTTTAGAGATAGAAATGTAATAGGTTCAGCTAAAATTAATCTATAATGACAAATAATACTAATAGAGTTACAAGTGTAACTACTTTATATTATGCATAAGGAGTAAGCCATGAAACGTTCTGGTTTTACTATGATCGAGTTGATCTTTGTTATTGTTATTCTAGGTATTTTAGCGGCAGTAGCTATTCCAAAATTGGCAGCAACGCGTGATGATGCAAAAGCATCAAAGGCGGCAACTGATTTGGCAACATTTATTGGTGATGTTGGAGCGTATTATACCTCGAAAGGTGCGATTGCGACAGACGCGAGCGCAACAAACGTGGTTCTTGCAAATGATGCGTGTTTTGCTACGACAGCATCTACGTCAAGTTCTATTACTATTTCTGGTGGAGCAAGTGTTGCTACCCCTGCATGTTCTGCTGCTAACACCATGGCATCAAAAGCAGGTAATTTAGGTCTTAAAACATTCGGTGGATCAGGCGTAACGTACTAAACCATTGTATGTTTTACTAATTCCCAAGTTTTAACTTGGGAACATAGTTAACTCTTGAATTGAATTTTGGTGATTGTGGCTCAATCGTAAAATTCAGCGCAATAGGATGAAATGATGAAACGAACTGCTTTTACAATGATAGAGTTGGTTTTTGTCATTGTTATTTTAGGGATTTTGGCTGCTGTCGCAATACCAAAATTGGCTGCAACGCGTGATGATGCTGTTAATTCCGGTCTTGCTCAAAATATTGTTGGCGGAGCAGGGGAGATAGCGGCTTATGCAACGGCAAACGGTCAGGTGTTGGATGATTTGACGCTCATGTCGAATGGAATGAAAACACTGGTCGATACGGGTGCGGGTGTCTCTACGAGTAAAAAAATGACCGTTACACGCGGTGCTGATAGTGAATGTGTTGTTGTTGAGATAGTTACAAGCGGGGGAATAGATACGCTTACTATTAGTACCAGTTCAAGCTCTGATCCTAAATGCTTAATACTGCAAAGCTTGATTGATACATCTACCTATCCTATGGTTTTACGAGGTACAAATGTTGTTTTATAAACGAAAAGCTTTTACAATGATCGAGTTGGTATTTGTAATCGTTGTATTGGGGATTTTAGCGGCTGTTGCTATACCAAAGTTTGCAGCAACTCGTGATGATGCGCAGATAGCCAAAGGTCGGAGTGATGTTGCGGCGATCCGTGCGGCGATTGTGAGTGAACGGCAAACACGTTTGTTAAAAGGGGAGAGCAGTTATATTTCAGCTTTACATGGTGCTACATCCGGTGTATTGTTTGATGGAAATGATTCAACCCATAAACTATTACAGTATGGGATTACGTCCGAAGATAAAAATGGACATTGGCAGTTAGCGAGCGGGAAATATATTTTTAAAGTAATGAACGTTAATAATGAATTTACTTATAATTCGGCTGATGGAACGTTCAAATGTACCTCTGGAACCTATTGCTCTGACTTAACCAATTGATAAAGTGACAGTATATTTTTACTCGATAGCCCTTTTGGGCTCCCCTCTCGAACCTCTTACATATCAATCAAAAGTACCTCTCAATATCGGTAGTAAGACGGAAGTTGCACTTTCCGGCCGCTCGCTGCACGGGGCTGTCATCGAATTGACCGAAAAACCTGATTTTTCAACCCAGCCGGTTGGTGCTGTTCTCCCTTTTGTATATTCGCCAACGCAACTCAAAACCGCTCAGTTTATAGCAGAATATTACGGGTGTTCGCTGGGGGAGGCATTAAATCTTTTTGTTCCATATCAACGTCATTGCGGACTTGATCCGCAATCTGAGATTCCGAATCAAGTTCGGGATGACGGAGTATGTCATTCCCGCGTAGGCGGGAATCTAGCTTATTCTTCAATTGCTATTATCCTCTCGGAAGTTCAATGTGAAGCTCTTGATTTTATCCGTACCCATCCCGTCTCCCTTCTCTTCGGCGATACGGGTGCGGGAAAAAGTGAAATCTATATGCGGCGGATGGATGAAATCCTTAGCGAGGGAAAACGGGCACTGCTGCTGCTTCCGGAAATCTCCCTTACCCCTCAGATGGAGACCCGTTTTAAAAATCATTTTGGAGATGCGGTAGTACTGTGGCATTCCAAAATGACACCGAAGCAAAAAAAAGTGACATTGGATAAGATTTATGAGGGTACGGCGCATATTGTCGTCGGTCCCCGGTCGGCACTGTTTTTGCCGATTCACGATTTGGGGCTGATCGTTGTGGATGAAGAACACGATGAGAGCTATAAGTCTTCCTCCCGCCCCCGCTACAATGCCCGTGATATGGCGGTTTATATCGGAAATCTGCTCAAAATACCGGTGATACTCGGAAGTGCGACACCGAGTTTGGCGAGCTATGTGAAATATCCGTTTTTCCGATTACGAGGAGGGTATTTTGAAGCCAAACGGACCTTTGTGTTTGAACCCTCCATTGAGGCATTGACTTCAAGCATCGATCGCGCCGTGATGGAAAATTTTGCTACGGGCCATCAGGGGATCGTTTTTATCCCTACGCGAGCCAATTTTAAATATACCGTGTGTGATGCGTGCGGCTACCATGTAGAGTGCCCATTTTGCAGTGTCGGGATGTCTCAGCATAAAAATTCTCGTGCCCTCAAATGCCATTACTGCAATTACACCGAAGTACTTCCGAAAGTGTGTCCAAAATGTCAAAGCGGTGCGCTGCGCACGGCAAGGCTGGGGACGGCCGAGGCGGTAGAACATTTCGGAAAACTGAGTGAAAAATTGCGGGTTCAGCAGTTTGATCGCGATGTCATTACGACCCAAAACAAACTCATCAAAGTGCTCGGAGCATTTAACAACCGCGAGATCGATTTACTGGTCGGAACACAGATGCTCTCCAAAGGGCATGATTATCATGATATTACCTTGGCCGTCGTGATGGGGATTGATAATCTCCTTTCCCAGTCTGATTATCGAGCTCGGGAAAAGGCATTGTCGTTGCTGGTGCAGATCGCCGGGCGGAGCGGTCGGAAACAAAATGCGACGGTGATCGTCCAAAGTTTTAATGCCTCTTTTTTCCGAAACTATTTGGACGATTATGAAAAATTTTTGATCGATGAGATGAAAATCAGAGAGGGGCGTTATCCCCCTACCAAAAAGTTGGCACGGTTACTGTATGCCCATAAAAATGCTCTTAAGGCAAAAGATGTCATGGAAAAGGCGGTTGAGCAAATCGAGCAGATGGAGAAGGTGCAGATCGTTGGGTCCGGAGCTTCTCCGATAGAAAAGATTGCCGATAAATACCGTTTTCAAATACTGTTGCGAAGCGATAAAAGTACCGATCTGATTCGTGCTATCAAGCATGTGAAATCGCCTCTGTGTGAGATCGATATGGACCCGATCGAGTTTACGTAACCAAACTTTCGTCATTCCCGCGAAGGCGGGCATTGTGCCCCTCGCGGGTAAATCCAGCTCTGCTTTATGGGGATGGATCCCCGGGTCAAGCCCGAGGATGACGGAGAACAAATTCATCTGTATAAGATTAGGTCATAACTTTATTTTAACATCTTAAAAGCTACAATCTCCCCTATGATAACACGCTACCCTACTAAACAGATTTTTGTCGGAAATGTCGCTATCGGCGGTGATGCTCCAATCTCGGTGCAGTCGATGACTTACTCACGCACTGCCGATGTCGCGGCAACCGTCGAGCAGATCAACCGTCTCCATTTTGCCGGCTGCGATATCGTTCGTGTCGCGGTTCCCGATGAAGAGGATGCGCATGCGCTTAAAGCAATCAAAGAGCAGATTTCCCTTCCTTTGGTTGCTGATATCCATTTTAACTACAAGCTTGCCCTTATTGCGGCAGAGAGCGTGGATTGTATCCGGTTTAATCCAGGAAATATCGGAGAAAAATCCAGGATTCGCGAAATCGTCAAAGCATGTCAGGAACGCTCAATTCCTATCCGTATCGGGGTGAATGCCGGGAGTTTGGAAAAAGAGTTTGAACAGCGTTACGGTCAGAGTGCGGAGGGAATGGTCGCTTCGGCGGAGTACAACATTAAATATCTCGAAGATCTCGGTTTTACTGATATTAAAGTCTCTTTGAAAGCGAGTGATGTTCAGCGTACGGTCGAAGCGTATCGGATGTTGCGCCCCAAAAACAACTATCCGTTCCATCTGGGCGTTACCGAAGCGGGGACGATTTTTCATGCAACGATCAAAAGTGCAATCGGCTTAGGGACCCTCTTGCTCGAAGGGATCGGCGATACGATGCGGGTATCCATAACCGGAGAACTGGAAGAGGAGATCAAAGTAGGGCGTGCCATTCTCAAAGACAGCGGGGTCGCAAAAGAAGGACCGAATATTATCTCCTGTCCGACTTGTGGACGGATCGAAGCTGATCTGGTGAGTGCGGTTGCCGTGATTGAAGAGCGTACGAAACACATTAAAAAGCCGCTTGACCTTTCGGTGATGGGGTGTGTTGTGAATGCAATCGGAGAAGCGAAACATGCGGATGTCGCTATTGCCTACGGTAAAGGTTCAGGTCTTGTGATGGTTCGCGGTGAAGTGGTTGCCCGTCTCGATGAGGATAAACTCGTTGACCGTTTTGTTGAAGAGGTCGAAAAAATGGAAGCGGAAGAGGATTAATTGTGGAAGAATCACTCTATAACTTAGCTTTTGAACGATCTGTTTTAAGCTCGATCATTTTTGACCCTTCACAGTTTGATGATTTTGATGCGGTTTTAACCCCCGAGGATTTTTATCTTTCGGCGCATCAGGAGATTTACCGCTCTATGCTGAGCTTGGCCCATCGTGATCTCCCGATCGATGAGGAGTTTATCCGTAAAGAGCTCACGGCAAAGCAAAAGTTTGATGAACGGGTGATGGTCGATATTCTCACCGCGAATCCGATTGCCAATACCAAAGCATACGTCCAAGAGATTAAAGACAAAGCGATTAAACGCCATCTTCTTACCCTCACGACCGAGATCAAGCGGGTAACGCTAGAAGAGGAACTCAGCGGAACCGATGTTGTCGATTTGGTCGAGAAGAAGCTCTATGAGATTACCCAAAGTTCTCAAGCGACCGACTTTAAAGATGCTCCCTCAATCGCAGATGAGACGTTGGCCTACATTGAAGAGATGAAAGCACGCGGAGATGCCATCCTCGTCGGAGTGGATACAGGATATGCGGAACTCAACAAAATGACGACAGGATTCGGGAAAGGGGATTTGGTTATTATTGCCGCCCGCCCGGCAATGGGGAAAACCTCGTTTGCCCTCAATATGGTTCAAAATCTCCTTGACAAAGGGAGTGGGGTTGCTTTTTTCTCGCTGGAGATGCCGGCAGAGCAGTTGATGCTGAGATTGCTCAGTGTACAAACCTCGATTCAGCTTCAGCGTCTCCGTGTCGGAGATATGAATCCGCAGGAGTATAAACAGCTTAATGATGCGGTTGACAAGATGCGCCGCTCTAAACTGTTTGTAGACGATCACGGCTCTGTCAATATTCATCAGCTCAGGTCCAAACTGCGCAAGCTCAAAAGCCGTCATCCTGAGATCGAAGTAGCGGTCATCGACTATCTCCAGATCATGAACGGTACGGGGGGAAAAGATCGTCACCTTGAAGTCAGTGAGATTTCACGGGGACTGAAGATGTTGGCCCGTGAGTTGGGGATCCCTATCGTTGCTCTCTCTCAGCTTAACCGCGGTCTCGAATCGCGCGCCGATAAACGCCCGATGCTCAGTGATATCCGTGAATCGGGTTCGATCGAGCAAGATGCCGATATCATTCTTTTCGTCTACCGTAACGATGTTTATCTCTATAAAGAGGAGAAAGAGCGGGAAAAAGAGGCAATTTCTGCCGGAAAAGAGTTTATCTCCAAATACGTTGAAAAAGAGGAAGAGGAGGCGGAGATCATCATCGGAAAACAGCGTAACGGTCCAACGGGACATGTGAAGCTGATGTTCCAGAAGAAATTCACCCGATTCGTCGATCGTCCGACGTTTGGTGCGGCGCAGATTGTGTATGAAAGTATCGATATGAAAAGTGCGACGATGAATATCGATGAAGGTGTTCAGAACGTTTCGATGCCGATAATATAATTTTGTCATTCCTGCGAAGGCGGGAATCCAGCTGGATCCCCGGGTCAAGCCCGAGGATGACGGGGAGGGGAATTTTATGTCTAAGCTCGAACGCGTTGATCTCTTCGATTTCAAAAGCGGCTCCCTTTTTGTTCTGTTTCTTTTTTTTATCCTCTCACTCTCTCTTTCCTATGAATACTATAAATTTACCGAACTCAAAACCTTTGACGATCCCCTCGTACGTGCTGAGGTAATCGATCAAGAGGTGCGTCTCATCAATGATAAGCCTAAGACTTCTATGAAACTTCGGCTTGTGAACGGTGCACATGTGCGATGCGCGATGAGTCCTTATCTACGTGATTTACGCGGACGTGAGGTGTTGGTTGAACTTCAGGTGGCAAAGGTTACTTTTTTAGACTATATAAAAGGCTTTCATGCACGCGGGATAATTTATGAAGTTTATCCGCAGCTGAGCCTCAAAGAGCAGTGGTATCGTCGTATCGCATCAACGCATGAAGATCAATGGATGAAAGAGCTTTACGGGGCACTTTTTGTCGCTACCCCCATGTCCCAAGAGTTTCAGATATTGGTCGGGGCAATGGGGCTCAGTCATATCCTCTCTATCAGCGGCTATCACTACGGTATTATTTCACTGATCGCTTACTTTTTTCTCCGTCGTCCCTACCGGTGGCTTCAAAATCGTTACTTCCCTTATCGTCATGGCAATCGGGATCTCTTTTTTATCATAGTGGGCATTTTGTTTCTCTATCTATGGGCATTGGAATTTATCCCCCCGATGGTGAGGGCATTTGGGATGATTGCGGTGGGATATTGGCTGTATGATCGTGGGATAAAAATCCTTTCAATCCAGACCTTGTTGATTGCAGTGGGACTGATACTCTCATTTTTCCCTAAGCTTTTTTTCTCACTCGGATTTTGGTTCTCGTCGTTTGGGGTCCTCTCAATCTTCATATTTATCCGTTATTATGAGCATTGGAAGCCGTGGCAGATATTTTTGGCCCTTCATATCTGGTGTTATCTGGTACTGCTGCCCATTTCACTTTCAATTTTCGGAACGTTCGGATGGTGGCATATCGGCTCGATTCCCCTTGCCCTTTTGTTTAATCTCTATTATCCTGCCGTTTTAACACTGCACCTGACACCATGGGGCGACTTTTTTGATCCTTATCTCATAACGTTATTTGAATCGGGAGATATTCATAAGGTTGTCATACCGATGTGGATAGGGCTGGGGAGTGTTGTTTTGGCATTGGGGGCCATGCGGTGGAAAACAGCGTTTTGGGCGTTAGGAATTCTGGGCATTGCGACGTTGGGCGGCGCGGTTTATCAGATAGCATAGCTTCATTCCATAGATCACGATGATCCACGAAACATAAATCCATAAAAAGAAAAAGATAAGGGCTGAGAAGGAGCCGTACATCGTTGCATAGGTTTTGTTGTAAAAGACATAGTGGACAAAGCTGTTTTTAGCCAATCCCCATACAATCGCAACGATAAAGGAACTGAGTGCCGCTGCTTTGGTTGAGACATCGGTATTGATGGCGATTTTATAGATAATAAAAAAGATCCCCCATAACAGTAAAAAAGGGAAAATAGAGAAGGCCGCAATGATCAAGGGGCTTTCAAACGATGTTTGAATATAGGCTTTGAGACTCATGGAAGCTATAAGGACAATCGGCGTAAGGGTTATAAGGGTCCAATAAGTGGTGATCGCTTCCCAGATTTTTCTCTGAGGCGCTTTGAAAATTTTTTCGGCGATGTATTCAAAATTTTGGAAAAAGAGCATGGAGGAGATAATCATCGTTATAAAACCGATGATTCCAAGTTGTACTGAATTTTGGAAAAAAGATTCGAGATATTCGGCAATTGCGGCCGTTTGTACCGGCATAATATTCTCAAAGATAAAAATCTGAATTTTGGCGTATTGATCTTCAAATATGGGAACATTGGTAATTAGACTCATGGAAATAATAAGGAGCGGTACAACAGTAAAGATGGTATAAAAACTAAGGCTTGAAGCGTAAACGGTAATATCGGGATCAAAGAGGGCAAGGAAGAAAAGACGTATATGTTTCCATGCTCTTTGGATCATCATTGATTACGCAAGACCCATTTTTGAGGGATTGAGAATATTGTTAGGATCAAATGCCCGTTTGATCGATTGAAACAGCGCCATCTCTTCTGGAGTGAATGCCATTGACATGTAGGGAGCTTTTGCCAAGCCGATACCGTGTTCGCCGCTGAGGGTTCCACCCAAATCAATCGTCGCTTGGAACACTTCACGGATTGCTTCGTAGCCGATTTTCACCTGTTCAGGATCTTTGCCGTCGACCATTACGTTGGTATGGACGTTTCCATCGCCTGTATGTCCAAAACAGGGGATGTTAATATTGTATTTTTGGGCAATCGCATAAAAACGTTCCAGCAGTTCAGGGAGTGCGGAACGGGGAACGGTAACGTCTTCGTTGATTTTTTTGGAACCGTACACTGAGAGCGATTGGCTGGCATTTCTGCGGGCAAACCATAAATCAGAGGCTTCTTGCTTATCTTTCGCAATTTTGAATTCACTGCATCCATTTTCACGGAATACTTTTTCAACCAGTCCGAGTTGAAAATCGAGGTCTTCTTCGAGATTTCCATCGACATCGGTGACCAAAATGGCTCCAGCTTCCACGGGAAGACCTTTATGATAGACTTGTTCCACGGCACGGATCGTGAGATTGTCTAAAAACTCCATGGCGACCGGAGTGACACCACTCGCCATCGTTTTATAAACGGCTTCCATCGCTGCATGAACGGTTGGGAAAATACCCATCGCCGTTTTGGTCATTTTAGGTTTTGACAGGAGTTTAAGGGTCACTTCGGTGGTAACGGCGAGTGTCCCCTCTGAGGCGATCAAAATCCCTGCAATGTTATATCCGGCAACGTCTTTGATGGTCCGTTTTCCCGCTTTGATGATGTCCCCGTTAGGAAGCACCGCCCGGATCGCCATAACGTAGTCTTTGGTAATACCGTATTTGGCTGCGCGCATGCCGCCGGCGTTTTCGTTGACATTCCCACCGATGGTCGAATACTCCTGACTTGCCGGATCGGGAGGGTAGAAAAGACCTACCTCTTCCACCGCTTTTTGCAGCTCCATATTGACGACTCCCGGCTGAACGATAGCAACCATGTTTTGCATATCGATCTCGAGGATCTTATTCATATGTTTTTCAAAGGCCAACACGATCCCGCCGGATGAGGGAAGGGCTCCTCCGGTAAATCCGCTTCCGGCTCCGCGCGGGACAATAACGATACGGTGCTCATTGCAGTATTTCAGGATATCACTGACATCTTGTTCATGGCGTGGGAAAAGGACAGCTTCGGGCTCAAAATGCTCGCGTGTCGCGTCGTAACTGTAGGCAATCAGATGGGCTTTGTCGCTGTAAACATTCTCTTTACCTAGCAGAGAGGTGAAAAAATCTAAGGCAGAAGTGCTAAGCATAGATTACTCCTTGATTTGAAAATGGCGTAATAGTGCGCTTTTATCGCTAAATTTCGCTTTGTAGAGCTCATATAGTTCTTTGTTTTGTGCATTGTTTAAAGCAATAACGTCGAGGTAATACGGATCATAACTCTCCAAGCGTGAACTTCCCTCACCCCACCATGCCGCACGGATCGTTGGAATGCGGGTATAGAAGGGGGTTTGCTCTTTCTCAGAAGCATGCAAAGAAGGGGTGCTCTGGAGAAGTGTAAAGCTTTTGCAATCAAGGGTAAAAAGGGTTTGGGCGCTTTGGATATAGAGCAATCCTACCGAATTGGCGGTGCAGTAACGTTTGAAGTCTTCGACGAGGGGGGTAGGGTGCCCTTCATAGGAGAGATAGCTGGCGTAGTTATCGGGGTGAATCCATTCGATACCGGAGATACTTTTGGTAATTGCGTCGTAGGCATCTTCGTTCGGAGCGATTAAGAGGGCGCGTTCATAATCGGAAGCTAAGACGGCCATATCCGATATTTTTGGGACCCAGTTACCGCTTGGGAGTGAGTTTTGACGAAGACCGTCGTATTCGCTGAGTTTCAAAATGGCACGTCCATTGGCAGCATTTGTTTTTTCGACGCGTGCATTAGCAATAATAGTGCTGTGAGCAGCGTCAAATTGACGAATAATAAAACCGCTCATTCCTTCACGTAAATTTTCGGCTACAATCGTTGCTCGGTTCTTCTCAACCTCGAGTAGTGGTGCAGTAATGGATGAAGCGTTTAAGACGCCACACGCGATAAGAGTAGTAAGCCAGATGCGCATCATGGTAACCTTTGGGTAAAGTAATTAATAGCGATTATAGCTTATCACATCTTTGTAAATGGAATTTTTGCTATGATTTAAATCTTTTTTATTTTGATCAAGGATGAGAATGGGCCGTTTGTTTGCATTATTGTTATTGCCCCTTCTCCTTTTCGGTGGCTCTGTAAAACCGTTTAAATGGAAAGACGGTGAAAGTTTTCTCACCTTTTTAGAGAGAAAAAAGCTCCCGCTTACCGTCTATTATAACCTCGATAAAGAGGATCAGAAACTTACCGAAGATATCCCCTTCAGTGCCAATTGTCAGATGATTGTGGATAACAAAAATTTTATTCGTCAAATTCTGATCCCTGTGAATGATGAACTTCAATTGCAGATTTACCTCACTCCTAAAAAACGTTATGAAATGAAAGTGACTCCAATCATCAGTGAAGAGTATACGGAGACCCTTTATGTTCCGATTCAAACCCTTCCTTATGATGACATACTCAAAACAACCGGTTCTAAAAATTTAGCTTCAGTATTTGTCAAAATGTTTAAAGGAAAAGTTGATTTTCGAAAAGGATTGCAGCCGGGTGCTCCGATTATTATGGTCTATACCCAGAAATATCGTCTCGGGAAACCGTTTTCAATGCCGGAAGTGCATGGTGCTATGGTAGAAATTAACGGAAAGCGCGTAGCGATTTACCGACATACCGATGGACGGTTTTATGATGAAAAGGGAGGGCAATATGAGACGTTTTTGTTTAAGCTCCCGATGCGAAATGCCCGTATAACCTCACGTTTTACGAAAAGCCGTTATCATCCGGTACTTCACCGTTACCGTGCCCACTTGGGAGTTGATTTCGGAGCGCGTCCCGGGACGCCGATTTTGGCTACGGGTGATGGACGTGTCAGTTTTGCCGGATATTCGACAGGATATGGAAAAACAATCAAGATACGGCATGAGAACGGATTGACCAGCCTTTATGCGCATCAAAAATCGTTTAAAAAAGGGATCCATTCGGGTTCAAAAGTAAAACAAGGAGAGATCATCGGCTATGTCGGTTCATCAGGGCTTTCATCCGGTCCGCATCTCCATTTTGGAATGTACCGGGGAAGTACGGTTATTGATCCTCTGAGTGTCATGAAGAAAAAAACCGAAGGGTTCAGCGGTAAAGAGCGTAAAGCGTTTCTTGCAATTCGTGATAAAATAGATAAAAAATTCAAACAGGCACTTAAAAACAAACCGGTTCGAAGACCTTATTTTGATTTTCATGAAACTTATTACGTTGATAGCACAACGTTTAAACCTAAACCTTTTTAAAGAATATCAATGATTACAGATGTTACTATCGTACCCTGTGAAAATTCGGCTTTTGTGAAACCGAAACGGATGCACTATTTCCAAAAGGGCATTTCCAAAATATGGGATATGGTGGAAGTTCACGACAGTGTAGCGATCCTTTTGTACCACGAAGAGCATGAAACACTCATTGTTGTCCGGCAATTTCGTCCTCCTGTTTATCTGAAAAACGGGGATGGTTATACGTATGAGCTGTGTGCCGGAATCGTGGATAAAGATAAAACACTCGTAGAGATTGCCCACGAAGAGATACTTGAAGAGTGCGGATACAACATTCCTATTGAGCGGCTAGAGCGTATAACATCCTTCTATACTGCTGTAGGGTTTGCAGGATCGGTACAGACCCTTTATTTTGGCCGTGTGGATGAGTCCATGCGAGTGAATGACGGCGGCGGGGTAGAAGCTGAGATGATTGAAGTAGTCGAGATTCCTGTAAGTGAGGCAAAAGCATTTGCGATGGATGAAACCAAAGCCAAAACGCCGGGATTGATGTTTGGTTTTGGATGGTTTTTTGAAAATCGAGCATAGGTTCCCGCAAAAGCGGGAAATAACAGAAAGGTTTTGATTAGAATTTATAACTTACCGTCGTGTAGAAGTTTCGGCCCGGCTCGTTGAGGACAAGAGGATCGGTAAGACTGGCACCCGTAATCAACTCATTCCCGATATAGCTATTATTGACCGCATAGGTACGGTTGAAGAAGTTGTTGATTCCGGCCATAAGCGAAAACCCATTTTTAAAGTCGTGACCGTATTTGAGGTTTAAAATAGCGTATCCCGCCACCTCTTTTTCGCCGTTATCGCTGTCGATAGTTTGGAAACGTGCACCAATCCATTCGGCCATAGCATAATTGATGGCATCATCAAATACCAATGCAACACGTCCTTTGAGCGGAGGGATCTCTGCCAAATCTTTATCGGTTTGAGGCAATGTTGCTAAAGCATCCAGTTGAGCAACATCTTTTTTGGTCCCTTTTTGATACGCCATACCTGATTCAACTCTCCACTCGGTGTTTAGAAGATAATCGGCTTGAAGATCGAATCCGATGATACGAGCATCGATATTGGCCCAGGGTGAAAGGGTTTGAACCCCTGATGTTGTGGTAACGGTTTGATTTTTATACTGATAGATGAAATCTTTCAAGTCACTGTAAAATGCCGTCCCTTTGATATGGAAATTTCCGGCAGTATGTTCGGCTCCCATATCGATCTCACGATTGATTGTTTCGTTCAGATTGTCATGCGGGATAGAGATCGTGGCCCCCGTTGTATCTTTTGCCGATGTCGGCCAGTAGAGTTCTTTTGCATCGGGTACCCGTACGGATTGACCGATACCGATAAAGACATTGGTCATTGGGGTGTAGTTATATTTGGCCATCAGATTGGCACTGATATTGTTATACTCTTTGTCTTTAACCGTTGCCATTAATGTTTGATCCGCATCGATGGTGGTGTCATCGTATCGAACCCCACCGCTCAAATCGTATTTCTCGATTGATTTTGATGCTTTTGCGTAAAGGGCAATATTTTTTGTATCGACATCGGGGAGAAGGACGGAAGTAACGGCTGGAGGATTCATAGTTCCACCCGGCGTTGTAACTAACGAAGCCACATCCATAGTTTTTGTGCCGTTCCAATTACGGATACTTCCATCCAAACCAACCGATACCTTAACATTATTGACATTGAGCGTGTTTTCAATCGAAGCACCTTGCATAGTAGCTTCGACCGGAGCCACCGTTGGAGTTGCCATAGTCGTAGTATAGGTTGTTCCACCACTCGTAAACATCATCGGCATATCCCAATTTCTAAAATTGGTTCCCATAACATGTTTAACTTTGGAGTGATACGCTTCGACTTTGAGTTCATCGGAATAATCAGAGAGATTAAAGAGTTGGTATGTTGCTTTGAGCATATCGGTATCATCGACTTGTGCATCCATCGGATAGCGCGGATAAAGGATATCATCGGCACGGTCGCCGAAATAACTGAGGGTTAATTTTTGATTGTCGCCGATCTTACCGACGACTTTGGCCCAGAAATTGTTTCGATCATAAGCGTTTGCATCTCGGTAAGCTGCATCGTACTCTTGTGCCGGAGATTTGGCTAAAAGCTCTGTCTGCTCAACCAGTGTCCGCCCTTCACCGTCTTTATACTGACCACTTGTTTCACGACTGAATCCGACCAGGGCTTGAACGGTATCGTTCCCCCCCTCTAAAGTCGTGGAGAGTTTACGGTAATCAAAGCTTCCCAGAGTCGCGGAAACTTCACCGTGAAGTCCCTTTTCGGGGTCTTTGGTCACGACATTGATTTTACCGCCGAGGCTGCCGAATTGGGTAACGTCAAACGGACCTTCTTGGACTTCTACTGCCGCAATTTGGCTCGAAGATACGTGCATCGCCGGTGGATCCATTCGGTTGGGGCAGGCACCGCACACTTTCGCATCATCTATGGTGACGTTGATATTGTCTTTACGGAATCCGCGAAGGATGATATCGTTGCCGACGCCGCTGTTACGGACATGGGTGATTTCGGGAAGAGCTCCTGAGAGCATTTCTCCCAAATCGCTTTGGCGGGAGAATTTGACCATCTCATCGGCCGAGACGTTTTTGGCATCTGATTTTCCGCCATCGGCTTCAACCGTGATTTTTTGGATCGTGACGGGTTCAGTGGCAAGCGCAAGCGTGGCCGCCAGTGAAAGGAGGGTAAATTTCTTCATACTTTATATCCTTAAGCAAATATGAAGAATTGTAGGAAAGAAGTGTTACAATAGTGTTAAGTCGGTATAATTCCTTTTATGAAATTAAATGCAAAACAAATAATCGTAACCCTCTTATTATTAGCCGCTTCGGGCTATTTTCTCTATACGGGTTTTTCTATTTTATTCCACCCGTAATCCGACCTCTTCAGGAAACTGCATTGTGACGCAGTGGAGCGATCCGTGCTGGCGGATGAGGACGGAGCAGTCGATCGGGATGATATCACGTCCATGAAACGCTTTTTTACATATTTCGATCGCTTCACTGTCGTGCGGATCGTTATAAACCGGTAATAAGAGAGCACCGTTGATGATCAAAAAATTGGCATAGGTAGCGGGAAGCCGTTCATCGTCATAATAGTGGGGTTGCGTCATTGGTAAAGCAATCAGGTTGAAAGGCTCTCCGTCTGTATCGCGCAGCGCTTGAAGTTCTTCTTCCATTTTTTTCAGGGCATCGTAATGCTCATCGTTTTGATCGTCGCATTTGACATACATAATGGTGTCGGTATCAATAAAACGGGCGAGGGTATCGATGTGGCTGTCGGTGTCGTCTCCTGCAAGATAGCCATGATTTAGCCATAATATTTGTTCCACACCGAAGTGCTTTTTGAGTTCTTTTTCCATCCCTTTTTTATCCAAATGGGGATTGCGGTTGGGATTGAGGAGACATTCGGCCGTTGTGAGAAGCATTCCGGCCCCATTGCTCTCTACTCCTCCCCCTTCTAAAATGAGATCAATCTTCTGCATCGGAGCACCGTAGATTTCAGCAAGTGCACCGCTCATTGCATTATCGCGCGTGGCGTCAAATTTCCCCCCCCAGCCGGTGAAAGTAAAGTCAAGCAGAAACGGCTCATCTTCATCCTCGTCAATTACGCTGAGTGCACTGCAATCGCGTGCCCAGGTGTCGTTACTTTGGTACGCTACAAAAATCAGATTCTCATGAGAGGCAAAATAGCTTTTTACGACATCGATATCATCACACACGATGAGACAGGGTTGATAACGGGCGATGGCGGTAGCGATGTTGACAAAACATCCGCGTGCCTCTTCGAGATAAGGGGCCCAATCACTTTGCGGATGAGGGAAAATGAGTTGGACAAAACTTTGGGGTTCAAATTCGGCAGGGAAATAACGCATTAATTGACCTTGTACTATAATTTTAACATTCTGCTCCGAATGGAGCAAGCTTTAGCGTCTTAGCGGCTAGCGTAGCCAAAGGGATGTATTCTTTTGGCGTTCAAATAGGAAAATAACAATGGCATTGATAAAACTTAGCCGTGAGGCATTGATTCATAATCTTGACATTATCGCACACCAAATCGGTGGAAAAGATAAAATTGCGGTTGTTTTAAAAGATAACGCGTACGGGCATGGTGCCCGGATGATTGCCGAAGCGGCATCTGCATACGGAGTCCGGCAGGCGGTGGTGCGGCTGGAACGGGAAGCTGAAGAAATTGAAAAATTCTTTGAGAATGTCCTGATATTGGGACAAAAACCCGTACAGGTACATCCAAAATTCAGTTATGCGATCAATTCGCTAGAAGAGATTTCCAGATATCCGAATGGAGCGCGCGTTGAGCTTAAAGTGGATACGGGGATGCATCGAAACGGGATTGCTCCCGAACACATCGAAGAGGCGTTCGCGAGAATGGCGAAATACGGATTAATCTGCATCGGTGTGATGAGCCATTTTCGCAGTGCCGATACCCTTAGCTCTGAATGGTTTTGGCAACGACAAACATTTGAGAGCGTCAAACTAAAAGCCTCTGTGTTAGCACAAAAATACGGATGGTCCTTACGTTTCCATATCTCGAATTCTGCCGGAACGTTTCGCTCGTCGGTGTGTTGCGATGATATGGTACGGGTGGGGATTGCCTTGTACGGATGTTTGGAAATGGATGTCAGTCTGCCCCAGCCCGAATTTAAAAGTGTCCTCTCTCTTTGGGGAGACAAAATTTCTACACGGATTCTAAAAGCCGGAGAGCGTGTCGGTTACAACGGTATTTACGAGGCCACTGTCGATGAGGTCGTCAGCACGTATGACCTGGGGTATGCGAACGGATTGGACAGGCTCGCCTCCAACCGTTATGTAACCCCTGAGGGGAAAGCATTGCGAGGACGTATCTCGATGGACAGTGCGAGTTTCGCATGTGATACGGATCAATTGATGATTTTTGATAATGCTAACGAGTATGCCCGCGCTGTCGGGACGATCGGATACGAGATATTAGCGTGCTTGGATAAAGAGTTAAAACGAGAGTGGTTAGATGAATAACCTACGAAGAAATCTTAATAAGATTATCGGCAAAAATTGCGCCATCCAACCGCATCTCGATCAAATCTTCTAGATCGTCCGTCTTCTCAAGGTATCCTAATACTTTTGCATCAAAGAGGTAATGCTCCGCTACTTTTTGGATCGCTTCACCGTGTTTGGGGAGAACAATAAAGTAAGATGCCCCCAAGTTTTCCCCGATAACAGCATCGGTCGGTGTTTCGATATGAAGTGCAAAGCGGATGCCGTTTTGGCGAAGATGCTCGATGATATCGAGATTTTCAGGGGTAAAAAAGAGGGCTACGACGGAGTTGGCCGGAGTATGCCGGATCGCTTCGATCGCATCAATATGGTAAAACGGTGCAGAGGGGACGTAAGGGTGACCGAATAACAACATGGACTAAGCCTCCAGACATTCGCGTGAACAATAGTATTTGCCATCACGCATCAATGCTTCTTTGACTTGTACGTAGGTATCGCATTTTGCACAGGGTATCATCGCTTCCTCTTGTGAATTATCCGAAGAGGGCGGGGTGAGCTTTTTTTTCTTGAAAAAAAGAAAATAAGCACCGACCAACACTCCGATCAATAGTAATATTTTTAACATGGTTATCTCTTTATAAGCAAATAATGGCGTTTTTCTGCTTCAATAATTTTATAATCAAGTGTTTCATCGATTTCATCATACACTTTTTCCCCTTTGTAAAAGAGCAAAAGGGTCCCTTCGGCACAAAATGGTTTTGAAAGTTTTAAGAGCATTTCGGTATCGGTAACAGCGCGCGAAGTGATGAGATCATAAGGCTCACTGGGGAGCTGTTCTGCTCTGAGTGCTTTGACTTCGACGTTTTTGAGTCCCAAATCGGCTTTTACGAACTGTAAAAAGCTGGCTCGCTTGGAGAGAGGTTCGACAAGGGTAAAATGCGTTTGCGGCATGGCAATCGCCAAAATCATCCCCGGAAATCCTGCACCCGTTCCGATATCCATCGCTTTTCTGACGGGAGGGAGAAAAGTGACGGGCATTACCGCATCAATGATAAACTGATCGATTTGTTGGAGGGTCTTTGCTCCGGTGAGGTTGTGGATTTTATTCCATTTTTCAAGCAGTGTTTTGTACTGTTGAATTTTTTTACCGAAATCTTCCGGAACGGTGACGTTATGCTGTGATAAAAGTTGTTCCAGATGGCTCATAGGTCATGCCCCATTTGTTCTTTTTTGACGCGCAGATATCCCTCATTATGAGGATTCGGATCGATAATTACAGGGACGCGTTCGGTAATTTCGACGTTTAACCCCTCTACGACATTCACTTTGGCGGGGTTGTTGGTCAGAAGACGGATTTTTATAAGACCGAAATCGGAAAATATTTCACCTACGACGTCATAGGTACGTTGATCGGGAGCAAATCCAAGCTCAACGTTGGCTTCAATCGTATTGCGTCCTTGATCTTGAAGGCAGTAGGCATTGATTTTATTGAGAAGGCCGATATTACGCCCTTCCTGACGATGGTAAATGACCAACCCCCCCTCCTGTGCGATCAGTTTGAGGGCTTTGTGCAACTGATTGTTGCAATCACATTTAATACTGCCGAAAGTATCGCCGGTAAGACACTCTGAGTGGATCCGAACCAGAGGAGATTCTTGAAGCTCAAAATGTTCGGTAAAGATGGCCAAATGTTCTTGAATCCCCTCTTTATAGACACGGATTTTAAAATGGCCGTATTTACTGGGGAGATTGGCAATGGATGATTTTTCAAAAAGTGGTGTTTGTGTTTTCATTACTGCCATTATAATCGGTGTTTCTAAAAAATGGATTATTAAACTAAGTGGCGATACAATCCATCTACTATTTTGCAACTGGAGTCACATTTATGGAGCGTTTTCGCCGCACCCGCCTCAATTCCCAACTGCGTTCATTGGTCCGTGAAACCCACGTGAGCGTGAACGATTTCATTTATCCGCTGTTTGTGAGACCGGGAGAGGGGATAAAAACCGAAGTATCTTCGATGCCGGGTGTTTATCAGATGAGTCTGGATGAGATTTTAAAAGAGTGTGAATTGCTTCAATCGATCGGAATTCGTTCGATTATTCTCTTTGGTATCCCCGAAGTGAAAGATTCGGTCGGTTCGGATGCGCTGTGCGATCACGGGATCATTGCGACGGCAGTTCGTGCTATTAAGCGCGCCTATCCGAAAATGTTCGTGGTGACAGACCTTTGTTTCTGCGAATACACTGATCACGGGCATTGCGGTATTCTGGATCATGTCCATGAAACAGTGGATAACGATCTAACTCTCGGAATTTCGGCACAGCAGGCCTTGGTGCATGCCCGTGCAGGGGCTGATTTGATTGCACCTTCGGGAATGATGGACGGGATTATTACGACGTTGCGTGATGCCCTTGATGGCGGCGGATACGTCAATTTGCCGATTATGAGTTATTCGACCAAATTTGCGAGCGGTTATTACGGGCCGTTTCGGGATGTCGCCGAATCGGTACCGAGCTTTGGAGACCGTTCAACCTATCAGATGGATCCGGCTAACCGACGCGAAGCAATTCGTGAGAGCTTGGCGGATGAAGCTCAGGGAGCCGATATCTTGATGGTAAAACCGGCATTGGCGTATCTGGATATTATCCGCGACATTCGCGAAGCCTCATCCCTTCCCCTCGCGGTCTACAACGTCAGCGGCGAATACGCGATGCTCAAACACGCCGGAGCGGCAGGACTCATTGATTATAACCGTGTCATGATGGAAACAATGATCGGATTTAAGCGTGCCGGTGCCGATATCATCATCAGTTACCATGCCAAGGAAGTAGCCGCATTGCTCGCGTGATTTGAATGCTGAGGCAGAATTGTTAATGAATTTTTTTTATGATATGATTGTTTTTTGTATCGAAGGAACACCGTGAGACACTTTTTAACGTTGAAAGATTATTCGAAAGAAGAGATCTTAGAAATTTTGGATCTTGGATTAAAAATTAAAAAAGAGATCAAAGCCAAAGAATTCAAACCCCGTTTGGCGAACCAAACACTGGCAATGATTTTTGAAAAGAGTTCTACCCGTACCCGTGTCAGTTTTGAAGTGGGGATGTATCAGCTCGGCGGTCATGCATTGTTTCTCTCAAACCGTGATATCCATCTCGGACGGGGCGAACCGGTTAAAGATACGGCACGTGTGATCTCTTCAATGTGCGATATGGTCATGATCCGAACCTATGAGCAAGCGATGCTTGAAGAGTTTGCTCTTCATTCGAAAGTTCCTGTGATCAACGGACTGAGTGATACCTATCATCCGGTACAGCTCTTGGCCGATTATATGACGATGATGGAGTGCGGCAAAGATAAAAATCCGATTGTCGCCTATGTCGGTGACGGTAATAACATGACCCATTCATGGTTAATGCTCGCCTCTAAACTCGGATTTGAACTCCGTGTTGCGACACCAAAAGGGTATGAGTGTGATCCTGCGGTAATCGCCGATGCCCTTGCTTTTGCGGAACAAAGCGGTGCTAAAATCACCTTTACCCATGAACCCAAAGAAGCGGTTGTCGGGGCTAATGTTGTTACGACGGACACGTGGATCTCTATGGGGCAGGAAGACGAAAAAGCACTCCGTATCCAAGCGTTTAACGGGTATATCGTTGATGAAGCATTGATGGCACTGGCGCGTGAAGATGCAATCTTTTTGCACTGCCTTCCGGCCTATCGCGGGGTTGAAGTCAGCGAAGCGGTTCTTGATGGAGAGCAGAGTGTTATTTTCGAAGAGGCAGAAAACCGTCTGCATGCACAAAAAGGGTTAATGGTTTGGTTAGATAATCATCGATAAGGAGTACCAATGCGTTTCGTATGGCTGTTAACACTTGTAGGCTTGAACCTTTATGCTGCGAATGCGGTTCAGGTTGGAGATAAGTTTAAAGATTCGGGTAAATGCAAGGCCTGTCACAGCCATATTGTAAAGCAATGGGAAGAGTCGTGGCACGCGAAGTCGCATTATGAGAATGATGAATATTTCCAAAAAACGATTGATTATGTCGCCCGTAAAAACAATCGAAAATCGCTCAATAGCGTCAAAATTGAGTGCGCCGCGTGTCATAATCCCCGCATATCGGTAACTTCTACCAACAGCGAATACGAAGCGATTGCCGCATTAAAACTCGATAAAGATTCAGCCGCTACCCAGGCTCTTAAAAGTGATGGAATTTCGGAAGGGATCAATTGTGTGGTTTGTCATAATATTGATCAAATTCACGATACGCTTCCGGATAGCAAACGGGGTATCCATCGTGTCAGTTGGATGAAATCGGGTATTATGAGTGGCCCTTATGCCGATGCCAAGTCGCCGTATCATAAAGTCGAACAACGTGATTTTATGGATACCAATCCCAATCAGCTCTGTTTTGTCTGCCATGCCAACGATACGTCGGAGGAAGGGCACCGTTTTACGAACATGCAGGCCGAATTCAAAACAGGGGGAAAGCAGTGTGTCGATTGTCATATGGGACCGCGTAAAGAGGGGGTTGCCGCGACACTGCGCGATGCCAAGGGGCAGCAGCATAAACGGTTAATCCGTTCGCATGGCTTTATCGGGGCACATACGGAGGGGATGTGGCAGGGGGCATTAAACGTGGATGTACGCAAAGGGACGCGTACGCTTGACGTGACCCTTACCAATCCTCAACCTCATGCTTTGCCAAGCGGATTCGGCTCACGCGAAATTTTGATTGAAGCACAGTATGTGAGCGGTGGGAAGGTGATCAAAACCGAAGCCCTTTCGCTAACCTCAAAATTTTTAAGCAAGAGGGGTAAACCGACCATTCCCCATTTGGCGGAAAAAACGGTGAGCAGCGTTGCGATCCCGGCATTTGGCTCAAAAACCTTTGCAATACCTTTGGTTGCAGGTTCGGATGGAGCAACGATCGTCGTTTCGTATCGATTGGTAAATGATGAAGTACGGGAATTATTGGATTTGAAAGATCCGATTTGGTCGAAGAAGATGGTGATTAAAAAATTAAATCTAAAATTGTAAGGGGCTGTGCCCCTTAATTCATCTCAACTTTGATAATGAGATCATTCCCCTCTTCAACGATTGAAAAATTGTGTTTTTTGCAGAATGTTTCATTCATCTCTTCGGTCCAATCTTTGGCTTCGATCATTGCATCGTCTTTGTTATCAAACGTTTTGATACTTTTCATCCCGCTTCGTTTGAAACAGCCGCACTCTTTTTCCATTTTCACATTGAACATAATTTGACTCCTTGAATGTACTATCGATTTTTTGGAAGTATAGTTCTAAAAGTTTAAAAAAATCAGACAAAATAGAAACGATTTGAAACTAAAGGTTATCTTTATCTTTAGGTAAAGTGCAGTTGTCAGTCTATTTTATAAAAAATTCAGCTATAATTCCGTTTGAATTTTGGGTACCTTCTAAAGAGATTGGTAAATCTTTTTCAAAGGTGCCCTCGCGGATGAGAATCCAACTTATCCTCATAAAATTTCTCTCCCCCATGAGTGGGCAAGCGTAACTGGCCGGAAATAGGTTTTCCGGTGGCGTATATACAAAGGTAAATTATGAACGTAATAGAAGAAGCAATCACAGACGAAAACTTGGTAACATTTGAATCTTTCGGTCTCAGAAAAGAGATCATGCAAAGTATCAATTATGCCGGTTTTAAAACACCAAGCCCGATTCAACAAATGGTTATTCCTGTTATTATGGAAGGACGTGACGTTGTAGGACAAGCACATACCGGTACCGGTAAAACAGCTGCTTTCGGTCTTCCTGCACTGAATAAAATGCATTTAAAAGGGGGGATCGAAACCCTCATTATTACCCCAACGCGTGAATTGGCCAACCAGGTCAGTGACGAAATTTTCAAGTACGGTAAGCACTTGGGTGTACGTACCGTAACGATTTACGGCGGATCATCGTACAACCGTCAAATGGATTTGATCGAGCGCGGTGCGCAAGTGATCATTGCCACTCCGGGACGTTTGCTTGATATGTTGAGCCGTAATATGCTCAAAGGATTCACTCCGTCAACGGTTATTTTAGACGAAGCGGACGAAATGCTCGATATGGGCTTTTTGGACGATATCAATGAGATTTTCAGCTATTTGCCGACAGAGCGTCAAACTCTTTTGTTTTCTGCGACGATGCCGGCTCCGATCAAACAATTGGCAGAGCGTATTTTGGTTAATCCATTTTTTGCGTCGATTACCAAATCGGAAACGACCAATACCGACATCACACAGCAATATTATGTGATTGAAGAATCGGAACGCGATGATGCAATTATCCGTTTGATGGATGCGGAAGATGCGAAAAAAACGGTTGTCTTCTGCCGAACTAAAAAAGAGGTTGATCGTCTCTCTAATGTTCTCTCTGCAGCTGGATATTCGGCAAAAGGGCTTCATGGCGACATGGAACAACGTCAGCGCGAAAGTGTTATCAAAGGGCTTAAAACGGATGCAGTTGATGTATTGATCGCGACAGACGTTGCGGCGCGCGGATTGCATATTGATGATGTTACTCACGTTTTCAACTACCATATTCCGTTTGACCCGGAAAGTTATGTCCACCGTATCGGACGTACAGGACGTGCGGGTAAAAAAGGGGTAGCGATTACCCTGGTAACTCCATTGGAGTTTAAAGAACTTCAGCGTATCCGTGCCAAAGTCGGTACAACAATGGAACACGCGTATATTCCAAGTAAATTGGATGTTAAAGAGGCTCAAGTCAGCCGTTTGGTTAACGAAATCGAAAAACAGCATGTGTATGATGAAGCCCATAAGGTACTTGATTTGTTGAAGCAAGATTATGACCAAGAGCAAATTGCGTACAAATTGATTTCTGTATTGATGGAACGCAACACAGTTCAAGGGCCGAATAATATCGGTATCGCAGCAGAACGTTTAGAAAAAATTCTCAGCAATTTGGCAAACCGACACGATCGCGGCGGTCAACGCAGCGGTGGATTTAACCGTAACCGCAGTGGTGGAAACCGAAGCGGTGGAGGTGGATACCGAGGCAGTAATGATCGTAGCGGAGGCGGAGAACGCGGCGGAAGCGATCGTGGAGATCGTTCACGTAGTTTTAGCGGCGGTAATCGCTCAACGAGTAGTAGCAAGCCTAGAAGCTAATTTAACTCGTAACTCCTCTATAAACGGCTCCATCGGAGCTGTTTCTCTTCTTCCTTCTCTTTGTTTTAACCCCCACATTGGTTCGGGAAAATAGCTGTCATTTTCAAATCGTGCCATTATATGCCAATGAACGCGCGGTAACATATTCCCAAATGAGGCAATATTGATTTTATCCGGCTTGAAGTAGAGCAACATCTGTTTTTCGATAATGTCTAAACATTCCCAAATAATTTCTTTCTCTTCACGCGAACACTGCGAAAATTCTTTATGGGGTGCATGCGTAAAAATTTTTAGCCAGGGAATTTCGCTGGTGTGGATTTCGATATAAATAAGGGGATTGGAAAAAAGCATAGCAAACCTTTAAATAAGTCTGCTATTGTAACGAGAGTTAAATAAAGGGGATTTTAGCGTCCCGATCCTGCGAACGGTACGAGGGCACTTCCCCACGTTAAACCGCCGCCGAATGCATCCAGAAGCATTAAATCACCTTGTTGCAATCTTCCCGATTCATAGATGTCGTTAATGGCCATCGGAATCGATGCACCGGAGGTATTACCGTATTTTTCGACCGTTAAAACAACCTGTTCTTCTTTGAGATCAAGTGCATCCCCCACCGCTTTGATAATGCGGTAGTTTGCTTGATGGGGGACGAAATGGGTAATGGCGGAAGAGGGAATATTATTTTGTTCCAAAATTTCGACCACATCATTAGTGAGGGTGCGTACGGCCACTTTAAACGTTTCATTCCCTTTCATCCGCATAAAGCACCCTGCGCTCTCGCGGTCAAGTTCATCGTGGGCTGAACCGCTTCCGCCATTGGGTGTCATCAGCAAATCAGCATAGGAACCATCCGAACCGGTATGGATATCAATGATCGCTTCGGATTTATCTTCCGTAGCACTGATAATGGCAGCACCTGCCCCGTCACCGAAGAGGATACAAGTACCGCGATCGGTATAATCGGTAATGGTACTGAGTCTTTCCGCCCCGACGATAAGGATATTTTTTTTCATTCCCGACTCAATAAAGGCTTTGGCAACACTCAGGGCATAGACAAATCCGGTGCACGCAGCGGAGACGTCAAATGCGGTGATTTTGTTTAAACCGAGTTTCGTAGCAATAATCGTAGCGGTAGAGGGCATACAAAAATAGTCGGGTGAGATGGTTGCGCAGATAAGCATATCAATATCTTCTTTGGCAAGACCGGAGCGCTTAATGGCAAGTTCTGAAGCTTTTACCCCCATATCACTGGTGGTTTCATCCGCAGCAGCAATATGACGTTCTTTGATCCCTGTGCGCTTGGTAATCCACTCATCGCTTGTATCTACGAGTGTTTCCAGCTCGGCATTGGTGAGGATTTTAGAAGGAACATAAGCTCCGATGGAACGAAACGCAGCGTACATAGTTAGCCTTTATAAGGGATCGAAGTTTATTTTTTAAGCTCTTCGAGACGGTTTTCAATATGCTCGTTAACTCCGGTATTAACGTACCGGATAGCTTGAAAAATCGCATTTTTAATTGCTTTTGGATTGCTTTTACCGTGACTGACGATGGCACACCCTTTGATACCAATTAAGGGTGCTCCCCCGATTTCAGCGTAATCAATCTCTTTTTTCAAAAGTTTGAAGACTTTACGCATAAGCAGCGCACCGGTGATCGCGATAGGTGATTTTCGGATGTATTGTTTTATGAAAAAACTGATCGTTGATGCAACCCCCTCGGATGCTTTGAGAACCAAATTACCGATAAAGCCGTCACATACGATAACATCACAACTGCCGTCAAAGATATTGTTACCTTCAACATTACCGATAAACCCTTTTTGCCCTTCGAGCATTTTGAAGGCCTCTTTCGTGACTTCATTCCCTTTGGAATCTTCTTCACCGTTGGCGAGCAGACCTACGCGTGGATCACTTAGTTTGAACATATCCTGGGCATAGTAATATCCCATGATTCCAAATTGAAAAAGGTGCTCCGCTTTACAGTCGACATTGGCACCGGCATCCATCAGGATACTCCGTTTTCCGCTTTTAGTAGGCATTGAAGTTACTAGGGCAGGACGAAGAACATGCTTTAACCGACCAAGGCGAAGCGTAGCAAGACTCATCGTGGCACCGCTGTGCCCGGCGCTGACAACGCCGTCAGCTTGCCCTTCACGGACAAGTTCTATCGCTTTGTAGATGGAGCTCTCTTTGCGCTTGAGCGCATCAGTAGCCGCGTCACCCATATCAATGACATCATCCGCTTCGACAATTAAAATTTTATCTTTATAGCCCTTAGGTAATAAAGATAAAATCTCATCTTTTTTACCAACTAGAATTGGTTGAAAACTCTTTTCTTTGAGTGCTTCAAGTGTCCCTTTAACAATCGGTTCGGGACCGAAGTCCCCGCCCATTGCATCAATTGCAATTCTAATCATTGATTATTTATACTCACCGGTTGTCGGATTGACGTAGTGAGACAATTTGTACGTGCCGTCTTTGTCTTTGACTGGACGAGCAAGAGAAATTTTATAGTGAGTTCTGCGTTTTGCTGCGCGAGAATGACTCACTCTTCTTTTAGGTACTGCCATAGTATTTATCCCTTTCTATTTAAATTTAAACACCGAAGGAATTCATCCCCTCGATTTCGTTAACACTGGGTTTCCTTCGATAGGATCTCCAGCTTCGCGATCAGAATTCTCGATCTAGTGAGGTTCCTTCGCAGTTTTTGCAACAAAAATAGTCGCTTTTGATCAGTTCGATTTCTGATTTGAGAAGTTCATCCAAATCAACCATCGAGTTGTCGATTTCGACGACATCCAACTCATCGTCGTTGCCCTCGAATATCCCATCACTAAGATAAAACGTAATCTCTTCATTTAAAGAGCGTTCTACTTCTTCGGCACATAGGTCACAAGGAATCGAAATGCTCCCCGTAATTGTACCGTTTAATTGGGCAAGATTGCTTTTTTTAAGGATGATGTCACCCGAAAAAAAAGTATTGTCACTATTTGCCTCAAAATGAAGCGGTTGTGATCCCAATTTTTTAAATGCTATTTTCATTGCAGTTACGAAATTTCGCGGCCTGAAAAGAAAAATGCGATTTCATTTTTAGCATTTTCAACTGAATCACTTCCGTGAACCGCGTTAGCATCGATGTTTTCAGCGAAATCAGCACGGATGGTTCCCGCCTCTGCTTCTTTAGGGTTAGTTGCACCCATCAAATCACGGTTTCTTTGAACAGCGTTTTCGCCTTCAAGAACGGTGATAACAACCGGACCACTTACCATAAAATCAACAAGGTCGTTGAAGAAAGGGCGAGCAGCGTGTACTGCGTAGAATGCTTCAGCGTCTTGACGGCTAAGCTGAACTTTTTTGGTAGCTGCGATTTTAAGACCATCAGTCTCAAAACGATCCAAAATTTTCCCAATGACACCTTTTGCTACGGCGTCAGGCTTGATGATTGACAACGTTTGTTCCATCAATGCTCCTGTTTTGTGTGTAAAAAATAGAACGGGATTATAGCGAAACAATAATTTAAGTAATATTAAAGATGTGAGGAGAAGAAAAGATAGTGTAGAAATGTGTCCCAAAGGGACAAATTTTAGTGCTCTGTGCAGCTAAGCGTAGCCAAAGGAATAAAATTCCTTTGGCATTTTGAATAAAATTAATTTACGACGTTCGCTTTAGAAGAACGCATTTCAGCACTGATATCATCGCGATGAGCAGGGCTTGCACCGATTTCATCCCAAGTAATACAACCCTCTGTTGGACAAGCTGTTGCACATGCAGGCTCATCATGGTGACCAACACACTCGACACATTTGTCAGCGTAAACGTAATAGATCTCTTCACCCGTTGGGTTATCGTCCTCGTCGACGATCGCTTCTACCGGACACTCGTCGATGCAAGCGCCGCAGTTAATACAGGTATCATTAATGACTACTGCCATAGGGTTCTCCTTGGTTGATAAATATGAGGTAACTATAACAGAAGAATTTTAAACCCACCTAAAAAATAAGGTGGGTGAATGAAGATTATTTGGAGAGTGTTACAGAAAGCGATTTATAGTCCGAGATAGGCTTTGATTGCGTCCACTTTGTCTGTTTTTTCCCATGTAAAATCGTCAATCTCACGCCCGAAATGGCCATAAGCAGCTGTCTGGCGATAGATAGGACGGAGGAGATTGAGTGATTCGATGATACCTCTTGGGGTAAGATCAAAAAGCTCTTTAACGCAACTTTCGATTTTCTCTTCCGCAACGACGGCCGTACCGTGCGTATTGACCATGATTGAGATCGGCTTGACGACTCCGATGGCGTATGCCACTTGAATCGTAGCACGATCACAT
This sequence comes from Sulfuricurvum sp., assembly GCF_049587615.1. Lineage (GTDB taxonomy): Bacteria > Campylobacterota > Campylobacteria > Campylobacterales > Sulfurimonadaceae > Sulfuricurvum. The sequence goes on along the minus strand of NZ_JBAVEF010000013.1, from coordinate 24,688 downwards.
GCCCCGGATGCAACGAGATTTTTGGCCACATACCGAGCTGCATATGCGGCTGAACGGTCTACTTTGGTAGGGTCTTTTCCGCTGAATGCCCCGCCGCCGTGAGGACAGCTTCCGCCGTACGTATCGACGATGATTTTACGTCCGGTCAATCCTGCATCTCCTTGAGGTCCGCCGATGACGAATTTTCCGGTCGGGTTGATGTGATAGACGATATTCGGACTCATCAACTCTTCGGGGATAACGTGTCGAATGACTTCGGAGATAACATCGGCATGGAGTTTTTCCTGAGAAATTTCAGGGGCATGTTGGGTAGAGACGACAACCGTTTCAACGGAAACCGGTTTGTCATCGACATAGCGGACACTGACTTGTGCTTTTCCGTCCGGGCGTAAATAAGGGATAATCCCCTCTTTGCGTACTTGAGCCAAACGTTCGGTAATACGGTGGGCCAAATGGATCGGAAGGGGCATTAAGACATCGGTTTCTCGGCACGCGTAACCGAACATTAACCCTTGGTCTCCTGCACCGATTTCCCCCCCCTCTTGGTCTACCCCTTGATTGATGTCTGGGGATTGTTCGCCGATTCCGTTTAAAACAGCGCATGAACGGTAATCAAAACCATAGGTGGCATCGGTGTACCCGATCTCACGGACGACTTGGCGTGCAATCTCCTGCATAGGAGCATACGCAGTCGTTTTAAGTTCACCGGCGATGACACAAAATCCGTTGGATACGAGCGTTTCACACGCTACACGCGCTTTCGGATCGTCTTGGATAATGTAATCCAAGATTGCGTCGCTGATCTGATCGGCCATCTTATCCGGATGTCCCTCGGTAACCGATTCAGAGGTAAAAATATATTCTTTAGGCATTTAAGTCCTTGGGTAAAATTTTCAAAATTTTTGTGGTTGGGCGGATTATAGCAAATTGCTTTTTAAGAAATCTCTTTCCCAAAAAAAGTCGATCCAGTCCGTAGCTTCATGTAAGGAAAAATCGGGTTGGATAAGAGCTGTCTGTTTGGTGAAAAGGGTTGCGATTTTAAACTCGCAATGGGAATTTTCCAGACGCAGTATCGGCATAAGAGAGGCCAATGTCTGGCCGCTGTCAACGATATCATCGACTACGATAACGCGTGTTGAAAGCGAAAGATCGCATTGCCCGGAAATGGTGAGGAGATCGCGCTGCGTGTCTCCATCGTAGCTTTCTGCGCGGATGCTTTGGAGATTACGGATGTCCAAAGCCATCGCCAAGGCGTGGGCAAGGGTCATTCCCCCCCGGGCAACGGCGATGATGGTATCCGCTTCAAAGGGTTCGCACCGTTTTCGTAACTCTTGAAGATCGTTTTTAAAGTGTTCATATTTATAAGCTATCATTTTGAAATCATACCCTAAGTGCAACTACGCTATAATTAAAAATCAATTAAAGCGCAGTTGGAGCGGAGCGGGAAATTTTCCCCAAATGACGCAATGTCTGCGCATCCATTCGAATTTTAAATTCCGAATGGTGTAAAAAATAGGAAGTCTATGAAAAAATTAGCGATTATCGGTCGTCCGAATGTCGGAAAAAGTTCTCTTTTTAACCGTTTGCTCAAACAGCGTGATGCAATCACCTCTGAGCAGGCCGGGACGACACGTGATGTCAAAAAACGTGTTGCCGTAGTGGTGGACAAAGAAGTGGAGATTCTCGATACGGGAGGACTTGATGAGGGGTGTGAACTCTTCGACCGGATCAAAGAAAAATCATTAAAAGCGGCGCATGAAGCCGATATCATCCTCTTTATGGTGGACGGTAAAAGTCTCCCTGAAGAGGATGATAAAAAGCTCTTTTACGAACTCGAAGCGATGGGAAAAGCAATCGCATTGGTTGTAAACAAAATCGATAACGATAAGATGCAGGAAAAACTGTGGGAATATTACGAGTTCGGCACCGATCGAATTTTCGGTATTTCCGTCGCGCATAACCGTTCGGTCTTGCCGCTGCTCAACTGGATCGCTTCGGAACTTCCTGAATCGTCCATCGTGAAAGCGGAAAGTGATATTGCCGTAGGTGAAGATGAACTGGACGGTTTTGATGCCGCTATGAGGGCATCGGCGGATGATGAAGAATTCGATGAGGACGAGGATGAGGACGACGGGTTCTTTATTCCTGAAGAGGATGATGAAGAGGAGGAAACGTCGATCGAAGTGCTCGAAGAGGCGTATCGCGGAATCGTCAAAGAGTACGAAGCGGGTGATGTCAATCAAATGAAAGTGGCGATCATCGGACGTGTTAATGTCGGGAAAAGCTCCCTGCTCAATGCACTCCTCGGTGAAGATCGCTCGGTTGTCAGCTCGGTAGCGGGGACAACGATTGATCCTATCGATGAGACGGTTGAGTATGCGGATAAAAAAATCACCTTTATCGATACGGCGGGGATTCGCAAACGGGGGAAAATTCTCGGAATCGAAAAATATGCTCTAATGCGTACCGAAGAGATGTTAGAGACGGCAGATATCGCGTTGCTCGTACTTGATGCGTCACAGCCGTTTATGGATCTGGATGAGAAGATTGCAGGATTTGTCGATAAAAACCGTCTTGCGTGTTTGATCGTCCTCAACAAATGGGACATGGCACCGCGAGAGGACTATGACAAAATTATCGCTGAAGTACGGGATCGTTTTAAATTTCTCAGCTATGCTCCGATCATCACGATTTCAGCACAGAGCAAGCAGCGGGTTCACAAGATTTTTGATATGTTACTCAAAATCAATGAGAACTATTCACAGCGTATTCCGACGGCAAAACTTAATGAAGTCATCCAAGCGGCGATGCGCAAACATATTCTTCCGAGTATCAACGGGATGAATATCCGCCTCTATTTCGCGACGCAGTATGATATCCGTCCGCCGCGTATTGCCCTCATTATGAACAAACCGCAAGGGCTCCATTTCAGTTATCGCCGATATTTGACGAATCAGTTACGAGAGCAGTTTGATTTTGAAGGGACTCCGGTCCTTTTCAAAGCGAAAGCAAAAAATCAGAAGAAAAAACCGCAGCCGCATAAAACTCGGTCGATGTGGTAATTTTTCACTCCTTTATAATTTTCCCGTTCGCCCTGAGCTTGTCGAAGGGTGAATATTTAATAAAAGTTCATGGTTCGACAAGCTCACCACGAACGGGTACCTTCTTCGTCATTCCCGACTTGATCGGGAATCTAGATTCTTGTATAAATAAAAAATATACGTTTTAAACTTCCAAATTTTTTGCGATATAATTGTTAAAAATTGATGAATTTACAAAAGACAAAGAGGTTTAATGTCATCTGAAGATTGTTGGAAAGAATCTGAAAAAGATATAGGTTTTTTTGAATATGAGCTTGATTCTTGGGAGTGTTTTGGGGAATTTATCAATAAAATAATGCTTCAATATACTAATTATATTTATCGTGGTCATGGAGATGAACGCTGGAAATTAGAGCCAACTGTTGATAGAATCGTTGGTGATTCATCTTCATATATAAGAGAAGAACATTTAACAAGATTTAAATATGAGACAAGATCTCGTCGCGGTAATAACCCACCTGAGTTAAAAGATGATAATGATTGGTGGGCATTAGGGCAACACCATGGACTTCTTACACCGTTATTGGATTGGACCCAGTCGCCCTTTGTAGCTTTGTTTTTTGCGGTCTCCACAGCCTTAAAGGAAAAAACAAAAAAATGCTCTGTTTATGCGCTATGGCAAGGTGGAGTAAATATTATTAATGAAAATATAAAAGAAAGTGATAAAATAGAAAATATTAATAATCGTAAGCCTACAGTAAAAATTTTCCGGCCATTAAGTGATGAAAATAATCGACTTGTTAATCAAAGAGGTCTTTTTACAAGAGGTCCGAATAATATGACATTAGAAGAATGGGTTCCAAAATTTAGTCAGAATATAGAAAGGATAAATAATTTAATGATATTAATAAAAATTACTATACCATCTAATGATTTAGAAAACTGTTTACGATATTTAAACAGAATGAATATTAATGATTCAACGCTGTTCCCAGATTTAACTGGTGCCTCAATACATTGTAATAATTATTTGAGTATTAATAATTATTGATCTCTTGATTGCTCTTGAGATGAGTATTTTTCCCGTTCTTAGTGAGCCTATTGAACCGTGAACTCTATTTCCGTTTACCCTTCGACAAGCTCAGGGTGAACGGATACATTCTCCGTCATTCCTGACTTGATCGGGAATCCAGCTTGTTAAATCACAAAATTTTATATTTTAACTTTAGGGTATAATTCAGAGGATTAGAATATTTTTTGGAAAAGTGAATGTTGGTAAAAGATGTCTGTTAGTGCTGTAAAAATTAAAGTTACCATTGCACAACCATTTGTAATAGCCGGTACACCATTTACTATTACGACTATTATAGAAAATGCACATGAGGAGACTATTGATATTCTTGAATTTTGGTATCACATTCCCTATCAAATGCAATGGATTCATGATGAAAAATACTATGCTGAATTTGGGAAAATGGAAGGAATACCTTGGTATAAAAAAATAATTCAGTCATCTCCTTGGAAAAAAACTATGCAACCTCCAGGACAAAGTATGTTTTATGGGAATACACAATCACCAGATCAAGCTGTTTTTTCTGTTTTATCTGGAGAATCAACAAGTTATTCATTCAATGCAATTGTAACAAAATGGTTATTTATCTCAGGAAGCGAACTTGTTTTTCCAGGACGTGTCAAATATCGCTATAAGGGAATGATCCATTATGCACCCTTTGAAGTTAATCTTATTTTACGCCCACCCTTATTAGCAAATAGTTTGGGTGCACTTAGTGGTTCAATATTGGGTAATATTGCACGAAGTCTTAAGGATCAAGGGGCGATTTTTTTACAAAATATAACAATTCAATTTGTAGCTACAAGTGTGCTTGCTTCCATACTTGCCATTATTGCAGTTGTGTATTCATCTCGTCGTAGTAGCGAAGCACAACCAATTTTGACAGTTGAAGACTTTTTTGGAGGGCTAATTGTAGGTTTTATGATTGGTTATTTAGGTAATAGTTTTTTTCAAAAGGTAGTTCCTCTATAAAATATTCTTTATTCCCGTTCGCCCTGAGCCTGTCGAAGGGTGAACGGAAATCAAACTCAGGACTTAGCCAGCCTCGATACTTCATCCCAATCCCCTCGAATCATCGCTTCTTTCTTTTTACGGCTCCACCCTTTTATCTGTTGTTCTGATGCTAAAGCTTCTTCACGAGTAGGAAATTCTTGTGAGAAAACGAAAGTGAGAGGGCGACGTTTGAAGGTATAACAGCTTGGTATTGCACCACTGATATGTTCAGCGAGACGTTTTTCAAGATTATCGGTGTGACCTGTGTAGTAACTGTTGTCGGAGCAGTGGAGAATGTAGACGTGAAAAGGCATGATAAAATCCTTCATTATTCCGTTCGCCCTGAGCCTGTCGAAGGGAGAATATTTATAAGGGGATGTTCATGGTTCGACAGGCTCACCACGAACGGAAAATACACTTTTACTCTGTTTACCCTTACATACCTCATAGGGCATGTGAGCTCAGGGCGAACGGAGATACATCACGAATGGAGAAGGTTAAAACGGTTTTACGATAACGAGGGCGACAATCCCGATCAGTAAAAGGGTCGGTACTTCATTATACATACGAAAAAACTTCCCGCTTTTATATGCTGTGTTCTCTTTGAGTTTTAGACGATAATGTCCAAGTGAATAGAAATAGGCAATTAAGATAGCGACGAGTGTCAGTTTTGCATGCATCCATCCCCCCATTTTAAAGACATTCATTCCGTAATGTGCTGTTGACATCATAATCAATGCCGTACCGGAGAGAAGTGTTGCCCAAAACGCGGGGACACCGATGTATTTATAAATTTTCATCTCCATAACTTCCACCACCTCAAGGAATCCCTGATTGGTACCGTTTTCGACATGGTAAACGAAAAGGCGGGGAAGATAAAAAAGTACCGCGAACCACGATACCATTGAGATAATGTGAAACCAAAGCATCCAACTGTACATGTATTAAGTCCTCTACCTAAAAAATTAGCGTTAGATTACCCGAAAAAGATTAATAACTACAGGTGCTTTTTAACCCATGCGATAATTTGAGGAGCGCTCAAAGCTCCGCTGAACTGATCGATGATTCGGTTATTTTTAAAGGCGATGACGGTAGGGATGGAGCGGATAGAGAAACGTGCACCCAGTTGCTGGAGCTCTTCGGTATTGATTTTGATAAATTGTGCTTTGAGGGGGAAACTTCGTGCCGCTTCTTCGAAAGAGGGGGCCATACTTCGGCACGGTCCGCACCACGGTGCCCAGAAATCGGCGATTATAAGACGCTGGTCATTGAGGATGATTTGATCAAAACTCTCGCTAGTAACGGACAGAGGTTTCGTTTCGAGCAGGGAAGCTTTGCAGTGACCGCAGGCAGCTTTTAGATAAGAGTCTTTGACCGGTATAGCATTAACACCCCCGCAGTGGGGGCAAACGACATTAATTTTAGACATTAAAACCTCCAAAATCTGCCCCTCTACGGGCAAGCTTTAGTGCCATAGCGGCGAGCGTAGCCTAAGGGATGAATATTCTCCTTAGGCGTTCTATTAAATAGCTTCTTCTTCGATGACTTCCATATCGCGGATGGATGAGGTATGGTGATCTTTCATTTTGTCATGGAGGCGGCGAAGGGCTTTGTTGGCACGATCAATTGCCAAATCGATTGCGGTATCGAGATCTTCATCGGTATCGTTAATAACGACTGGCTGAGCATGCGCGATGTGCATATCAAATTCGACTCCGACCCCGTTTTTTTCTTTGGTGATCATGACGTTAACGGTTGTGATATCAAGATGAAAACGTTTAAAGTTTTCGATAGCGGTTGCAATGTGATCATTTAAGTGTTGAGTAAGTTTGATTTCTTTTGAGCGAATTTGTACATTCATGGTAAATCCTTTTTGGTTGAACTGTGGAAAAATATAACACATTTTTTCTTAATACGAAGCTTAAGAGAGGTTGCGGTAAAATTATTGGTATTCAAGGAGATTATTTTGAGAGTATTAACCGGTATTCAGCCATCAGGTGATTTACATATTGGAAACTATTTCGGTTCGATCAAGGCAATGATCGAATCGCAAAACGATCATGAGGTATTTGCGTTTATCGCCAATTATCACGCGATGAGCTCACTGAGTGACGGAGAACGTCTCTCAAAACTCACCATGCAGGCAGCGACGGACTTTTTGGCGCTGGGGATGGATCCTCAGAAAAGCACTTTTTGGGTACAGTCGGATGTTAAAGAGGTATTGGAACTTTACTGGGTACTCTCAGGTTTTACCCCTATGGGGCTGTTGGAGAGAGCCCACAGCTACAAAGACAAAGTGGCCAAAGGGATTGCGAGCAATCACAGCCTTTTCTCTTATCCCGTCCTCATGGCGGCGGATATTTTGCTTTTCGGTTCAGAGGTGATTCCGGTCGGAAAAGATCAGATACAGCACGTTGAGATTGCCCGTGATATCGCGGTGAAATTCAATAATCAATACGGCGATATTTTTGTTCTGCCGGAGTTTCGTGTGGATGAGAACGTCGCAACCGTACCGGGGATCGACGGGCAGAAAATGTCTAAAAGTTACGGTAATACGATCCCGATTTTCAGTGAAGAGAAGATTCAGTCTAAAATCATCAAAAAGATTGTGACCGAAGCGGTACCAATGGAAGAGCCAAAAGAGTATGAAGGGTGTAATGTGTATAACATTGCTAAACTCTTTTTGGATTATGAAGAGTGTGCGGCGTTGCAAGATCGGTATAAGCGTGGCGGCGAGGGGCACGGGCACTTCAAACTCTATACGCATGATGTCATCTGGGAATATTTTCGCCCGTATCGTGAGCGACGCGAATACTTTGAAACGCATCAGGACGAAGTACGGGAGATTTTGAATCTCGGTGCGGCAAAAGCGAGTGCAGCAGCATCTGAAACAATGGAGAAAGTTCGTTCGGTTACTGGGATTAGATATTAATGGAGTTTTCTTTCGTCATTCCCGCGAAAGCGGGCATTGTGCCCCCTGCGGGTAAATCCAGCTTCTCTTTTTTGGGATGGATCCCCGGGGCATACCCTATAGGGCACGTGAGCTCGAGGATGACGGGGAAATGATATTAGCTATTAAAGGAAACAAATGAAAAACTATGTTATGAAACAAATTGCCGATTCTGCGGCAACAAAACAAGCAATTTTAGAGAATGAGAGCCTTTTAAATACGATTGTAGCCGTTGCCGAAGCGTGTGTCGAAGTCTACCGAAAAGGGAAAAAAACGATGTTGGCCGGTAACGGCGGATCGGCTGCCGATGCACAGCACATTGCGGCGGAGTTGGTGGGACGTTACGGATTTGACCGTCCCTCAATCCCCTCATTGGCACTGACGACCGATACGTCGAATCTCACGGCAATCGGGAACGATTACGGATATGACAAAGTCTTCTCCCGTCAACTCGAGGGGATGGCTCAGGAGGGGGACCTCTTTATAGGAATCTCCACATCGGGAAATTCGCAAAATATTATCAACGCGTTCGAATCGGCGAAGGACAGAGGGGTAACGACGGTCGCTCTCGTCGGACGTGACGGTGGAAAAATGGCCGCGATGGCCGATTATGCGATAATCATCCCTTCCAATGCAACGCCGCGTATCCAAGAATCCCATATTCTGATCGGACATATTCTCTGCGATATCATCGAAAAAGAACTTTTCGGAGGCGGAGTTGCGTAAAGCACTCTTTCTCGACCGTGATGGTGTTGTGAATGTCGAGAAAAATTATCTCCATAAGATCGAAGAGTTTGAGCTCATGGACGGTATTATCGATGTGTGCCGTGCGTACCAAGATCAAGGGTGTCTCATCATCATCGTCACGAACCAATCGGGTATTTCACGGGGCTATTATACGGAAGAGGATTTTGCCCTTTTGAGTGAATGGATGGTGAAACATTTCAAAGAACTCGGAATTACCATCACCCGTATCTATCATTGCCCTCATCATGAGAGTATCGACGGTGCATGTGAGTGCCGCAAGCCGGAACCGGGGATGCTTTTAGAGGCTCAGAGAGAGTATGACTTGGATATGGAGCATTCGGTAATGATTGGGGACAACGAGCGTGATATCGAAGCTTCTCTCAAAGCGGGTGTCGGAATAAACATCCTTCTCTCATCCGAAGCTACCGATTCACAAGCAAATCGAATTATCCATTCTCTGCGGGAGTTGCTTTAATGCGTATCATTAACACGGGCGGTACTTTTAATAAACGGTACGATCCGATCAAGGGGGAATTATTCGTCCCTAATGATAACCATGCGATTGAAGCGATACTGAAATCATTAGTGATCGATATTCCTCTCCAAGGGGTTATCTATAAAGACTCTTTGGAGATGGATAATCATGATCGTGCATTGTTGGGACAAACGATCATGCTCTCTGATGAAAAAACCATTATTATTATCCATGGAACCGATACGATGGATCTGAGTGCAGCATACGTTTCAAGTTTGGCATTGGATAAGGTGATTGTTTTTACGGGAGCTATGATCCCCTTTAGTATTGATCCCATAGAGGCGACGGCAAATCTCTCAATGGCAATCGGGTATGCACAAGGGGCCAAAAACGGTGTTTATATCGTGATACAAGGGGTCATGGGAAATTTTGAGCACGTGAAAAAAAATAAGTCTCTTGGCAGATTTGAAAGGGGAGTAAATGTTTTATAAATCTCAAAAAACTCAGTTTTTTGTAGCTTTAGGGGGTTGCAAGGGACAACTTTTTCCCTGCCACTGGGCTTTGCTCATAGAGTGTGTGGCATTAAATGAATATGTCTAAGGTCAAATGCGATCACTGTCATCTGGAGTTTAGCGATTCGGTGATGATCCATGACGGAGAGTACCGCTTTTGCTGTAACGGATGCCGCGGGATTTTTCATCTTCTTAAAGATGAGGGACTGGAGAGCTTTTATTCCAAAATGGGGGATACGACCCTCTCTCCTCCTACTGAGCAGTTCGAAGCGAGTTCCAATTTTGACACCCCTGCTTTTAGCGAGCGTTTTGTAACGACCACCAAAGAGGGGCTGTCTCAAGTTTCCTTAGTAATCGAGGGGATCCATTGTGCGGCGTGTGTGTGGCTGAACGAAAAAGCGCTCCACAAAATGGAGGGCGTCATCGAAGCGCATATCAACTATACGAATAATAAAGCCCGCATCACGTGGGATCCTAATACGGTGAAGCTCTCTGCCATCATCGATATGATCCGTGCCATCGGGTACAATGCATTTCCGTATGACGCCTCGCTCCAAGAAGTGCGTGCGAACAAAGAGCGTAAAGAATATTATCTGCGGATGGCGGTTGCGACCTTTGCGACGATGAACATGATGTGGATTGCCGTGGCCCAATATGCGGGGTATTTCACCGGAATCACTCAAGATATCAAGACGATTTTAAATATCGCCGAATGGTTTTTGGCAACCCCCGTACTCTTTTACAGCGGATGGGTTTTTTACCGCGGAGCCTATTATGGGTTGAGAAACCGCTCGGTAACGATGGATTTGCTGGTCGTTACGGGATCGAGTCTGGCGTATCTCTACTCCATCTATATTACCGTGTTCGAAAAAGGGGAAGCGTATTTCGATTCGGTCGCGATGATTATCACTTTTGTCCTCTTCGGAAAGTTTCTCGAAGTCCTCAGTCGCAAAAATGCCGCCGATACTCTTGATATTATCGGCAAACATATTCCGCGCGAAGTGAGTATTTCCGAGGGGGATAGTATCCGATCTGTTGATGTAAATGAGGTCAAAGTCGGGGATGTGATCGTCATCCGAAGCGGAGAGCGCTCCGCAATCGACGGTGAGGTGATCTCCGGAGAGGGGAGTTTTGATGAAAGCAATCTAACCGGAGAATCGGAGCCGATTTTCAAACGTATCGGTGATAAAATTATCAGCGGAACGACGAGTATCGACGCGCTGATCCATTACCGGGCAACCAAAGATTTTGCCCACTCGACCCTCTCCAATCTTGTCAACTTACTCGAGAATGCAATGGCGCAAAAACCCTCAATCGAGCAGTTGGCGAACCGGCTCTCTCAACATTTTTCTTCAACGATCCTCTTTTTGGCTATTGCGACCTTTTGGGCATGGTTTTTTTGGCCGCACAGTTTTGATCGCTCTTTGATGGTAGGGATTTCGGTTATTATTATTGCCTGCCCGTGTGCGCTGGCATTGGCGACTCCGGTGGCGACATTGGTGGGATTAGCGCTGGGAGCTTCTCGGGGGATCCTCTTTAAATCGGCCGCGCAGATTGAGACGATGGCGTCGTCGACGATGGTGGTACTCGATAAAACGGGAACGATCACCCAAGGGAGACCGGAAGTCGTTTATTCTATGATTCATCATGCATTTGATGCGCGTGCCTTGTACACGCTCGTCTCCTCTTCAAAACATCCGATTAGCCGAGGGGTGATGGAGTATTTGGAACGGACCGAAGAGGGGATTGACTCGATCAGCATCGAAGAGGCACGTGAAATTCCCGCCCGCGGTATGGTCGGACGCTTGAATGGAGTGATGATTGCCGGAGGGAATGCTCTGCTCATGCAAGAACTTGGGATTGAGGTGGACTCTTCAAGTGATAAAAGCCTTTTTTATTATGCAGTCAATAATGAATTGGCGGCACGATATGAGTTGCGTGATCTCCCAAAAGAGCGTGCGCGTGAATCGATTGAGCTACTCAAAAAGCTGAATCTTCGTGTCGTAATGCTCACGGGCGATCATGAGGCGGCAGCACTCAGAGTAGCGAACGAAGTGGGGATTGATGAAGTCTATTCTCATCTTACCCCCGAGGGAAAAGCGGCATTTATTGAGCAAGCCCACAGTGAGGGGCATGTTGTTGTGATGGCGGGAGACGGAGTGAACGATCTGTTGGCGTTAGCGGCTTCGGATATTGCTATCGCGATGGGGAACGGGAGCGATATTGCGATTGAGGTGAGTGATGTGGTATTGATGAACGATTCACTGACCTCATTGGCTGAAGCATTCAGCATCAGCCGAAAAACCTATGGGCTTATCAAACAAAACCTCGGAATTTCACTGGTGTATAACTCAATTACGATTCCTCTGGCGATGATGGGGTATGTTATTCCGCTGATTGCGGCGATATCGATGTCGTTCAGTTCGTTGCTCGTTGTCGGAAATTCGATGCGGGTACGCTGGATGTATAAATAAAAAGATAAAATTGTAAGTGCGGTTTACTGCACGCGGGCTCTCTGCCGAAGAGAACCCAGTGTTAACGTAACCAAAGGGATGTATTCCTTTGGTGTATAAAAGGAATATGATGGATTCTTGGGTTGTGGCAATGATGCTTGGGGCATCTCTCGTTTTGGGAGGGATTGCATTGATCGCATTTTTATGGGGAATCAAAAACGGTCAGTTTGATGATGAGACAAAAATGATGAATCAGGTTTTGTACGATGATGAGGTTGAACTCAATGATGCGGCAAATCAGCAGCGTAAACGAGAAGAGTTGAAAAAGAAAGCGTATAAACCGGAATAATTTAGAGAATAGTAGAAGAAAAAGCGAGGTTAGCTCTCCGCTGAGGACATTGTGCCCCCTGCGGGTAGAACCCAGCTAGCGCAGCCAAAGGGATGAGAACCCCTTCTTTAGCGTTTAACTTATTTGATTCCTGCTACGTAAGAAGCAAGAGCTTTCATATCAGCATCTGACATAGAAGCAACTTGACCTTTCATCAATGCACCCATACCCGCTTTGTTTTGTGTACCCGCTTTGTATGCTTTCAAAGAAGCTTCGATAGCTGCAGCTTTTTGACCTTTTACGATCGCTGATTTACCAAGGGCCGCTTTTTCGAAAGAAGCACCGTGACACGCAGCACATTTAGCTGCAAGAGTTTTTCCATCAGCAGCCATCAAAGATACACCAGCAAACAACATTGCAAGAGCAATTTTTTTCATTTGTTTTCTCCATTTAAAATTTCGCCGCTATTATAATCCTATCTATCTTAAATCACTCTAACTGTTTAACCTTTAATAAAGAGTTTGTTACAATATGATACTACCTTTAAGAAGGATTATCCATGCGTTACAGTGATATTGATTTGAACCATAAGACGATTTTAATAACGGGAGGGGCAGGTTTTATCGGCTCCAATCTGGCCTTCTATTTTCAGAAGCATTATCCGCAAGCCCATGTAGTCGTACTGGATCTTTTCCGCTCGAATCTGACCCTTTCCAACGGCAATCTCAAAAGTTTCGGCCATTTTAAAAATCTCCTCGGATTTACCGGTGAAGTGATCAGCGGCGATATCAATGACAAAGAATTGCTTCATTCCCTTCAGCGAAATTATAAATTTGATTATATTTTTCATGAAGCGGCGATTTCGGATACGACAGCGCTGGAGCAGGACCTGATGATTCAAACCAACGTCAATGCGTTCAAAGATCTTCTTGATATCGCCGTGGCGCACGGTGCGAATATGATCTATGCCTCTTCGGGTGCGACGTACGGTGATGCTCCCTCTCCTCAGAAGGTCGGTCGGGAAGCACCCCAAAACGTCTACGGTTTTTCAAAACTGATGATGGACCATTTAGCCCGTCAATATTCTCAAAAATTTGAGAATATTTCTATTGTGGGATTGCGTTATTTCAATGTTTATGGACCGAGAGAGTTTTTTAAGAATAAAACATCATCGATGGTGGTGCAGTTTGGCCATCAGCTCCTCTCTGGGAAAAATCCGAAACTTTTTGAAAACTCTGACAAAATTTTGCGTGATTTCATTTACATCGAGGATATCGTCCAGGCAAATATTTTGGCGATGCATCCAAAAGAAAACGGTGTCTTTAATGTCGGTACTGGAAAAGCCCGATCGTTTCAGTCGATGGTTGATATTCTGCAACATGAATTGGGGACATCCTTCGAGTGTGAATATATCCCGAATCCGTATGTAGGACGATACCAGTTTCATACGGAAGCCGATATCCAAAGTACCCGTGATATTTTAGGCTATGCTCCGCGGTTTGAATTTGAAGAGGGAATCGCGGCGTACGTTCCTGAAATTAAACGACTGTTTGAACAGGAGCTTTCATGAAAGCGCTCCATAATGCTCATCCCCATATTCTGGTGATTGGGGATTTGATGATCGACCATTATTTGTGGGGCGGGTGCGAACGTATCTCTCCCGAAGCACCGGTACAGGTGGTGGATATTTCCCGTGAGACCACGGTTCTCGGCGGTGCGGGAAACGTGATCAATAATCTGGTTGCTTTGGGTGCAAAGGTCAGCGTGGCAGGGGTGATCGGTGATGATGAAAACGGGGAAGAGTTACGTTCCATGCTGGGTGCCATTGGTGTCAATAGTGACGGATTGATCCGCCAACTGGAGCGTAAAACGTCGAAAAAGAGCCGTATTATCGCATCTAATCAGCAGATTTTACGCTACGACAAAGAGTCCAAAGATGCTATCGATAAAGCGAGTGAACGTTCGATCGTCTCCTTCGTCATTGATGTCATTGACACCTGCGATATTATTATTCTCTCAGATTATGGCAAAGGGGTGATTACCGATGCGGTTGCAGGCGGTGTGATTGCTGCGGCGAAAGCGGCCGGGAAAAAAGTGCTTGTTGATCCCAAAGGGAAAGATTATCGTAAATACCGTGGTGCCTATCTCCTGACCCCCAATAAAAAAGAGGCTTCCGAAGCGACGGGGATCGTGATCAACGATGAGAAGAGTCTTCAAAAAGCCCTCTTAAGCCTCAAAGAGACCTGTGCATTAGAGTGTTCGATGATCACCCTCTCCGAAGACGGGATTGCGATTTATGATCAGAGTATGCGGCTATTCCCTACGGTGGCCAAAGAGGTCTATGATGTGACGGGGGCTGGGGATACGGTGATCGCATCGCTCTCCTATGCCCTGAGTGCAGGTCTTTCAATCGACGAAGCCGCCCCTTTTGCAAACCATGCCGCGGCTGTTGTTGTCGGGAAGATCGGATCAGCGACCGTAACGCTTGCTGAGATCGAAGCGTATGAGTCGAGTCTCCACCAAAGCACTTCGGAGATGCATATCAAAACCAAAGAAGAGATCTTCGCGCTTGCGGATCGCCTTAAAAAAGAGGGGAAGAAAGTCGTCTTTACCAACGGCTGTTTTGACATTCTCCATGTCGGCCATGTCAAGTATCTCCAAGAGGCAAAAAGCTATGGGGATGTTTTGATCGTGGGAGTTAACTCCGATAGTTCGGTGAGAGAACTCAAAGGGCCGACTCGCCCGGTTAATCCGCAAGAGGATCGGGCCTATATTTTAGCCGCACTCGAGAGCGTGGATTATGTTGTCGTGTTTAGCGAAGAGACCCCGCATGAATTGATCAAAAATATTTCTCCCGATATTTTGGTCAAAGGGGGAGATTATGAGGGAAAAAGTGTTGTTGGAGCAGAATTTGCTGGGGAACTGCGGCTGGTTCAGTTTGTGGACGGTAAAAGTACAACGGCCACGATAACACGTATAAATAAAGGAACAACATGTTAAAAAAATTACTTTTCATCGCTTTAATCAGCAGCGGTGCTTACGCAGCACATCAGATTGAAGTCAATGTGAATGACAAAGACGTTGAAGGGCAAATCCGTCTTGATATGGGACGGATGGGCAATACCATAAGCGGTACCTATATCGGGGCCCGTTTTGTGAACGGCGATAACAACAACAGCCAAACGATTAGCGATCCTGATCCTCTGATGGAGGTGTCGTTTATGGTGATGCGTCCGGTTCAAGGTGTTAGAGGATTGAAACTGGGGCTGGGAATCAAAGGCGAATATACGGAGATCGACGGTCAACGTTATGCGGCAATTCCATTAGGTGCGGAAGCGGAATTGCAATTGCCGCTCAATACTCCGTTTCCCGTTTATCTCGGCGGAGCACTTTATTATGCCCCTTCCGTGTTGAGCTTTAAAGAGGGAGACGGTTATGCGGAAACCCGTATCCATCTTGATATCGAGCCTATAGACAACGGACGGTTTGAAGTGGGATATCGGAAGATCGATACCGATTTGGACAGTCGTAATGTTACCTATAATGATGCTTGGTATTTTGGGATGAGACTCGATTTTTAATTTCATACTTTTCTTTTTCATAAGAAAAGTATGCAAAAGAAAATCGCCTCCACAACAAATCGCTAGCGGTACGCTTTCGCACTACTGCGAGCGACCTTGCTCTATGTGTGTTGCGGAGGTATGATATTTAAATAATTCGTTTTGCTGCTTCAATCACTTCTTCCGCCATGATACTTTTCATACACTCATGATGCCCCAACGGACACTCTCGTTTCATGCACGGCGCACACTCCATATCATGACGCACGATCACACTTTTTTCATTCATCCATTGGGATGTCTCCAAATGGCGTGTCGGACCGAAAATGGCGACAGTCGGTACTTGATAGGCTGCCGCGACGTGCATCGGACCGCTGTCGTTCGTGATAAACAGGTCGAGGCCGCCGATAAAACTGCACAGCTCTGAAATCGATGTTTTCCCTGCAAGATTGGTGACGTTGATCCCGTTTAGACGGGATTCGATATCGTTCGCCATCCCCACTTCGCTCGGCCCTCCGAAAAGGACGATTTCATAGCGATCCGCATAAGTACGTGCCACTTCGGCAAATTTTTCGGGATACCACCGTTTGGCGCTTCCATAGGTTGCCCCCGGATTGATCCCCAGTGTCGGACGATCATATCGATGAGGCGGAACATGAAGCTTTAGATTTTCGATAACGAGAGGGGCAGGGCTGAGGGGTTGGGCGATATCGCGGTATTGTTCTACCAGATGGGAGGGGTGGATCGGTTTGATGGCGTGCTTGAGCAAAAATGACGAATGCCAACTGTGCCGTCCCGCCGTTACCGGGGTACCGCTCCAAAAGAGGAGCAGTGAAGAATGGAGTTGATTGCGGAATGTGATTGCCAGATCATGCGTTCCGAGTTTTTTGGCAAAGTGGTAGGTATTGATAAGCCGATTTCCCCCCTTTTTCGTTACATCGACATAATGGCGTTTGCATTGGGGATGATATTTAAGTGCTTCGACACTCACGAACGAGCCAACCATAGTGAGTTCTGCATCAGGATAAACGTTGCACAGTGCTTCGATGGCGGGGGTCGCCATAACGGCGTCGCCGAGCCAGTTGGGTAGGATAATCAAAATTTTCACGCTTTAGCCTTATAGCGGTAGATAGGTGCAGAGGTTAGATTCCAGGTAATGTGTAACTCTCCTCTTGGGGTGGAGCAGATAAGCAGATGGGTATCTGAAGTGTGCCGGTAATCGATAAATGTCGCATCGCTCATATGGGAGAGCATAACTTTATACCCTTCAAAAGCGTTCCGCTTTCGGAGAATCTTTTCTCGATTATCGATCAGACCGTATCCCGGGGCGATGAGCTGATGCCAATAGACACAGCTGACCTGCTGAGAAGCGAATGCGAGGAGGTGGTAACGGACCATAAAATCGGTGTAATCCTCTTCGCTGACACACTCATGTTCGCTGGTAGGGGCATAGGGGGCCGTATTTTTGATCGGCCAGTTGGTTTCGGTGATAATGAGCTCGTTGGAAGTTTTCGGACTGAGTGTTATCAACGCATTCAAGAGATTGATTTTTCCCATGAGATTAAAACCCATTTGGCTGTTTTCGGGGGCCCCGCGACGGTCGACATAGAGGAGGCTTCCTATCGCATCGAAGCGTATTTTTGCGAGATTGAAGAGAGTATGGGCGCTAAAGTGGTACTCAAAATCGATGACGTTGGAACCGATGAGTTTGAGGCGGGGAAATCGTGTTTGTTTCAGATTGTACGCGACAGCGAAAAAATCGAGATATTCGTTGACGCTGAAAAATCCCCATTTCGCACGGTTGATGGTAGAACCGATGATATAGGTATGGCATACCCCATCGAGTGCTTCGAAAATCTGGATAAAATGATCCCGGCTCAGTTCGCACGAAGTGATGTGTTCACGATCTTGGAGGAGGGCGACGGTAATCTCTTTTCCTGTAAACGAGCGGATAAAGGTGACGTACTCATGCAGCCGATCCATCTCCCATAGGGGGATACGGATCAGGAGTTTTTGGATACCCAGCTCCTCGATCAGATAAGGGGTTGCGTTGGGTTCTTTGTCCAGATTGACCCCCATGCCGAAAAAATGTTCCCCGGTAATGGTGCGCCGCCCTAGAAACGGCATGACTAAGAGGGCTATCGGTAACGTTATCAACGCAATCAAAAAAGTTTTTATGAGTGATGGGAGGGCGCTGCGACGCATGGCACGTTTAAGTGCTTTATCCCGGATAATAGCGGGTTGATCGGAATAATGATCCCAGGCAAACGGTTGTTTCATAAGGAAATTGTACCTTTTTATTACCTTCAATCGGGTAAAATATGAAGATAATAACAAGGGACTTCAATGAATATTTTAGTGGTACGCAACGATAAACTGGGGGATTTTATTACCGCGCTTCCGACACTTTATGTCCTTAAACACCATAATCCCGCCAACCGCATCATCGCGCTCGTAGCCCCTTTGAATCGTACCTTGGCGGAATCGTGCGATTTTATTGATGAGGTGATTGTCGATGGCTCCGAGGATATTTTAGAACTCGCTTTTAAAATCAAGCAAGCCCGTATCGATGCGTCGATCACCCTGTTTTCTAACACCCGTGTCGCACTCGCACAGTGGATAGCCCGTATCCCTATCCGTATCGCCCCCGCGACGAAAATTGCCCAAATCTTTTACAACCGCCGTATTACCCAACGCCGTAGTGAGGTAAAGATGGGGGAATTTGAATACAATTTGGAACTGACGCGTACACTTTTTCCGAATATCAGCCTCGATTTTCCAAAACCGCTATTGCAGTTTAAAGGTAATGATGAAGCGTATCGTGCTTTCTGTGCCGAGTATGGGATTACCAAACCTGTAGTTGCGTTTCACCCCGGTTTTGGAGGATCATCCGATGCCAACTGGACGCTGCGCGAGTACATCGAATTGGTACGCATTGCCGAAGCGGTTGAGACTATCGACGTGGTAATGACGTTCGGTCCGGATGAGGAAAAACTTTACGAGGAAGCCAAAGAACTGCTAGGGAAGGGCAGAGTGAAACTGTATCGTTCTGTGGGAAGCGTTGTCGATTTCGCCAAGCTTTTGAGCGGTTTTAAACTGTTTATAAGTACCTCGACGGGGACGTATCATTTGGCAAGTGCGGTAGGGTGTGAAACGTTTACCTTTTTCGCCGATACCCTTTTTGCCTCTTCGGCACGTTGGAAAAGCATCGGTGGAAAGCAGCACCATTTTATGATCCCTTTAAACGCAGAGGGGAGAGCAGCAATGTTTGAGCACATCAAGCAGGAGTTGAAAAATCGCCTTTTAACACTCTCTTGAGTCTCTTTTTAAAATTTTTGTGCCGTTTGTTGGCATCATTGTGTCGTTTCATTGTATTGATAGTGACCGCTTCTTCGAGTCCGCTGAGACGTGCGTACTCGCGTCCCATCATTTCAAGCTCTTGATCACTCGCCCACAGTTTGTTGAAATTCTCGCACCCATCTATCGGACAAATCTCTCTAAACTCCATCCGGTTGATATCGACGATGGAAAATTGGTACCCCTCTTCGGTACGTTTGATCAGAATATTGCCGGGGGAGTAGTCCAGATGCCAAACTCCTTTTTGGTGCAGATCATAGGTATAGGCGGCAAAAGCGGTAAAAATGGCTTCGCGGTCTTCAAGCGGCTCAAGTAATGGCGTACGGATCGTAAAATCGTATTCGAAGTACTCACTGATAAAATAGCTGTCTGCGAGTAACCCGGATTCAAAAAATTCGATAAGGGCAATCGGCTGCGGTGTCGAAATGCCGAGTTCATGTAAACGAAGTGCATTATGATACGATTTATAGGCTTTGCTTTTACGCCAATAGGTGTAGACGATTCGGTTCAGAAGATGGGGAATTTTAAACGATTTTACGACGGTTTTTATTCCGTCCAAATGAATAATTTTCAGCTCATTACGGGCTTTATGAATACTGTGGTCATCTCCCGAAAAAATAGACCGGATATCCCTAAATGTTTCTTGCAAAGCGGCGTACTGAGACGGAAAATCGCATTTAAAATTCATACTGACCTTTGAGTAAGTGAGGGTATGGTATGATACTTTATTATTCCTGAAACACTTCAAGAGGACGTGAATGTTTAGTGTCATCATGTACCATCATATCAACAGCGATGATCTCCCCCTCTCCAATACCGATACAATGATGGAATTACATTTACGTCTTATTTCGGAGCGGTATACGACGCTGTTCCCCGGAGATACGATCGGTTCGGATGGCATCTGTCTGACGTTTGACGATGCTTACTATGATTTTTACCATTATGTTTTTCCGCTACTCAAAAAATACAATCTCAAAGCCCTTCTTGCCGTTCCCTCTGCTTATATCCTAGAGGATACCGATGTTACGGCGGAGCGTCGATTATCACTCAAACATCATGAAATCTATGAGGCGGAGAATTATAAATCGTATGCACCGTTTTGTACCTATACCGAACTTCGGGAGATGGTGAGAAGCGGTCATGTCGCCATCGCATCCCACTCTATGAACCATGTCAATTTGAGTGACGAAGGAGTTGATTTGAAAAGAGAAATTTTCGGCTCAAAAATAGCTCTTGAAGAGAATCTTGGATGCCGAATTGATTCTTTCGTTTTGCCGTATGGGAAATACAACGATGCGTCAGTGGCATTGGCGCGTGAGCACTACTCCTATGTCTTTCGGATCGGCAATGCACTTAACCCTTCATGGGAAGGGATCGGCGGGCTGATCTACCGTATCAAAGGGGATGGACTGAGATCTGCGGATGAACTTTTTAAACCGCTCAAACAGTTGAGATATTGGTTTAAAGCGATGATTAAAACGGTAAAAGGATCACGATGACCGTATCGGCGGTAATGATCGTTAAAAACGGAGCGCGAACAATCCGAAGATCGCTGGAAAGTTTGAGAGAATTTGACGATGTCATTGTCTATGACAACGGTTCGAGCGACGGAACCCAAGCGATTGCGGGTGAATTTTCGAATGTTCGTCTTGTTGAAGGGGAATTTGACGGATTCGGGACGACGAAAAATCGTGCGGCAAGTTATGCCAAGCATGATTGGGTTTTGATTATTGACAGTGATGAGGTGGTAGATGATGCGTTGTTGCAAGCCCTTAAAACCGAAGAGCTTGATCCTAAAGCCATCTACATCGTCAACTTTCTCGCTTATTACAAAGAGATTCCCATCCGTCACTGCGGCTGGAACAACCAAAAAATCCGCCGTTTATACAATAAAAGGGTAACCCGCTTTAACGATAATTTTGTCCATGAAAACATCCTTGATGAAGGGATGAAAAAACTCCCCATATCGGGCAATATGAAGCACTATAGCTACATGAGCATCTCTGATTTTATCGTTAAACTCGATCGCTATTCGACCCTTTTCGCGACCGATAACGTCGGTAAAAAATCTTCTTCTCCGGCAAAGGCCTTTTTTAACGGCCTCTACTCCTTTTTCCGTACGTATATCCTGAAGAGGGGATTTTTGGACGGATATGCGGGGCTTATTATTGCCTTTTCCCATATGGCAACCAATTTTTATAAATACATCAAACTCTACGAGATGAATCTGGAACAAAAGAGCAAACGTGGCAACTAAAATCTGTGAACTGTGTCTCTCCCCCGATTTGGGAGGGTTGGAACTGTATATGATGCGCGCTTCGCACTATTTGGGTAATGAGTGTGTGAGCGTTATCAATGAAAAAGGGAAACTTAAAAGCTATTACGAAGGGTCCAATTATCGCTATTTTACCCTGAAGAGGCGTAATGTCCTCCTCTCATGGCTCAGTGCCGGAGAGTTGGCTCGTATTATTGACAGCGAAGCGATTGATATCCTCCATGTTCACTGGACAAAAGATCTCCCCCTTGCCGTAACGGCTAAACTCCTCTCTGCGCGTCGTCCCAAAGTGGTACAGTCGCGTCATATGACGATGACCCGATTTAAAGACGACTTTTACCACCGCTTTCTGTACAAAAATATGGACATGATACTGGCCGTTACCCAGCAGGTAAAATCGCAGATCGAAAAATTTATCCCCTCCGATATTCGTCCTGAGACCGAGGTGCTCTACATCGGTGCGGAACAGCCGGCATTGATCTCTCCCGAAGAGAGGAAAGCGCGTCGTGAACAACTGGGATTAGGTGATTCCTTTACGGTCGGGATTGTAGGACGGATTGAAGTTCCCAAGGGGCAGCATATTGTCCTCGAAGCGGTAAAGGCGTTAAAGAGTAGGGGTATAGATGCCAAAGCGCTCGTTGTCGGTCACGCCATGGATGAGAAGTACCTTGTGCAATTACAAAACACCTATACTGACAGCGCTGTGTTTACAGGTTTTACCCGCGAAGCTCAAGTGATGATGCAGCTGTGTGATGTGATGGTCCTGGCAACGGAGAATGAGACATTCGGGCTGGTACTGATTGAGGCAATGATGTCCGGAGTATGTGTCGTCGCCAGCAACAGCGGCGGGCCATTGGAAATTATTGATGATGGGGTGAACGGGTTGCTTTTTCAAACGTTTGCAAGTGATGATTTGGCAGAGAAATTAGTGTTGCTTGAACAAGATATTGTTTTGCGTCGAACATTTGCGGAAGCGGGAAAAGCAAAAGCGTTGGATCAGTTTGAAAGTCAGAAGCAGTTTGGAGAATTGTTGATACGACTGCAATCCATAAAAAACACTAAAGACGTGTAATGGACAATTTGAATCGTTTAAAAGTGTGGTTATATCTGATATTGGCCAATAAAAAAATTTCAAATTTGTTTCGTAATCAATTTAATGTACATGCACGATTAAGAGGAAAATCAAAAATTCGTATAGCAGGAAGAAACAATACGATTACAATACGAAACGGAAAATTAAAAAATATTCGTATTGGAATAGATGGTAATGATAATTCGATTGTTATTGATGAAAATGTACAAATTGGAGCATTGGAAATCATTATTCAGAATTCAGGTAGCCAGATTACGATAGGAAAAGGTACCGAGATAGGTGGCGCTAAAATCGTTTGTTGTGAATTTCAAGATCAGGTACATATCGGAAATGATAGCTTAATTGCCGATGATGTCGAATTTTGGTCATGTGATGGACATTCTATTTATCAAAATGGGGAAAGGATTAATCCGAGTAAGCCGATTATCATTTCGGATAATGTCTGGATTGGCAGAAATGTAAAAATTCTCAAAGGTGCAACCAATTTTTCAGAATACGGTGATAGGGATGGGGAGCCTGGTTACAGCGCGGAATTATCCTGCTAATTCTCTTATTGCCGGTTTTCCGGCTAAGGTCTTAAAAGAAGGTATTACCTGGAGTGCAGAGAGGACGTAACCCTTTTAATAGATTGTTTGTATCGCAAGCTTTGATGAATAGGCGAACCGGATACAATAAATAAAAAGAGGGATAGCCCATTCTTTTTGGTAAAAATTCGACGAAACTGTTTGAATAAGAGAGCTGTTTTGATCAATATCCGCTCAAGACGATTGAAATGCTTTTCGATTAAAAGTTTGTAGGAAATGTAGAACTCTTTTTCCAATGTAATATTCTGTCCGGAACTACCACCGCCTTTGTGAAAAATTTCTGCTTCGGGGAGAAAATAGATTTGTTTTCCATGATCCCATACCCGTTTGCACATATCTTCTTCTTCGCAATAGAGGAAAAAAACGGTATCAAACCCGCCTATAGCATCAAAATTCACTGCTCTAAAAAACATACATGAACCGCTGATCACTTCTACTGCAGTTGGGGATTCTAAGCGTATTTTATTACTTGGAAAAGATTTTGATGAAAGTGCCCGGTGAACTGAATTTCCGAACCACTGTTTTATGACGGACGGAAACTGTTTGTAGGATGAAGAAAAATGTCCTTTTTCGTCTGTTACTTTTGCTGTCGTTACTGCAACGTCATTATGAGTATCCAGAAAACTTTTCATAAAATTTCCAGCGTCATTGAGCAATAGGCAGTCATTATTGATAAAAAAGTAGTAATCTCCGTGTGCGTGGTTGATTCCCAGCATATTACCGCCTGCAAATCCGTTATTGATTCGATTACGGATGATGGACACCTGCGGAAAATGACCGACGGCATTCTCCAGATGCGTGTAATCATCCGGTTCTGATGCGTTGTCCACCACAATGATTTCATAATTCAAATCAATAGAAGTATGATGAAGAATACTTTGGATCAGTGCAATCGTATGATGTGATGAGTTGTAATTGATGGTAATGAACGAAATGTCTATTTTCATGAAAATACCGCTTTTTTGAATAATTTAAGTCCGAGTGAATGTTTAAAAGAGAGCCTGACTTTGTTTTTTTTGAAAAATTTAAAAAAAATCTCTCTATTTTTCGTTAAAAATATAAAAAATTGCCAGTTAATCCACGTCGTTTGAAAACCAGTTACATATTTTTGGATTTGATGCAAAAGATTCTTTTCTTCTTGTGTGAGTGTTGATATGTTTCTAAAAGCTTCCATACGGATTAAAAAATTTTGGTTGTCATTTATGCGCTTATGCGTCATGTTTTGTATTTTTTCAAGCAAGGATT
>NZ_JBAVEF010000012.1:0-124160 GCF_049587615.1 Sulfuricurvum sp. | reverse complement strand
GCTGCTCGGACAGGTGCTCGAAGCGCGCGCCCGCAGCCGCACCAACGAGGCGATCCGATTGTTGCTCGCTCTGGCACCGACGACGGCCCGGATCGTCCGGGACGGGGGGAGCGAAGAAGAGATCGATCTGCGGATGGTGCGCAAGGGGGATCGTCTGCGCGTCCGCCCCGGTGAGAAAATACCCGTGGACGGTGTCGTGGAAGAGGGGGAGAGCTACGTCGATGAGTCGATGGTGAGCGGCGAGCCGATCCCGCTCTCCAAAAAATCGGGTGACCGCCTCATCGGTGCGACGATCAACACCACCGGAGGGCTCGTCATGGAGGCGCAGAGGGTAGGTGAGGATACGCTCCTCTCTCAGATCGTCTCTATGGTGTCGCAGGCGCAGAGGAGCCGCGCCCCGATCCAAAAAACGGCAGACCGTGTATCGGGGTATTTCGTCCCCGCGGTTATCGCCATCAGTATCGTCACCTTTATCCTCTGGTACTTGCTCGGCCCCGAACCCTCTCTGGGGTATGCTTTGGTCAATGCGGTGGCGGTGCTGATCATCGCCTGCCCGTGCGCTCTGGGGCTGGCCACTCCGATATCGATCATGGTGGGGACGGGCAAGGGGGCGACGATGGGAGTCCTCATCAAAAACGCCGAGGCGCTGGAGATGATGGAAAAAGTCGACACCCTCGTCGTGGACAAGACGGGGACCCTCACCGAGGGGAAACCCAAACTTGCGACGGTCATTGCCTCAGAGGGGTGGGAGGAGAGTGACGTTATTCGATTCGCCGCCTCGCTGGATAGGGGGAGCGAACACCCTCTGGCACGCGCGGTCGTGAACGGCGCGCAGGAGCGGGAGATAGTACTCAGCGAAACGGCGCAGTTTGCCTCCCTGAGCGGCAAAGGGGTGACGGGGGTGATCGAGGGACGGAACGTCGCCCTCGGAAATATCAGACTTATGGAAGAGCTGGGGATGGATGCATCAGGACTCTCTGAGGGAGCGGACGCTCTGCGCCGCGAGGGGATGAGCGTGATGTTCCTCGCCGTCGATGGAGCCATAGCGGGCATCCTCGGGGTCGCCGACCCGATCAAAGCAACCACCGCGCAGGCGATCCGTGACCTGCACGAAGAGGGGATCACCGTCGTGATGCTCAGCGGGGACAGCCGCATCACCGCCGAAGCGGTCGGGGCAGTTTTGGGAATCGATCGGGTGGAGGCGGAGGTGCTGCCGCAGCAGAAAGCTGACGTCATCAAACAGCTCCAGAATCAGGGGCATATCGTTGCGATGGCGGGGGACGGGATCAACGACGCCCCCGCTCTCGCGCAGGCCCATGTGGGGATCGCGATGGGGACGGGGACCGACGTCGCGATGGAGAGCGCGGGAGTCACCCTTGTGCGGGGCGACCTGCGCGGCATTGTCCGCGCCCGCCGTCTCAGCCGTGCCACGATGCGCAACATCCGCCAGAACCTCTTTTTCGCCTTTGTCTATAACAGCTTGGGGGTGCCGATCGCGGCGGGGGTGCTGTATCCCTATTTCGGGATACTCCTATCGCCGATGATCGCCGCGGCTGCGATGAGTTTCAGTTCGGTGTCGGTCATTACGAATGCATTGAGGTTGAAGGGGGAAAAGTTATAAGGGATTAATATTCGGAAAATTTTTCAACCATATCTTCATAACAGCATTTTTCCGCAATTATCAATTCGTCATTGTCTAATTTTGTCTCCCGCAATGATAACAATGTTCCGACAAAATCAAGCAGATATTCAGGTGCTCCGATAGATAGTACTCGATATTCAGGGTTTGGAGTCATTGCACTGATATCTCGATGGTACGCTTGTATTCTTTCTTCATCGCTACAAATATCGGAGAGAGTGGCATATAAAATATTTAAATCATCTTCGTTTATTCTTCCAAGTGAAGTTAAGTCCGAAAAAAGGGTCGGGTTGTGATGGACGGCTACGGCAATATCGAAAATATCTCTTGGATGTCCCTTGCTTCCTCGATAATGAATTTTTTTAGCGATGATCTCTGCAGGCGTTTCGATATTGAGGATATGTCCCCAAAAATGCTCCATTCTATACGGGGTTTGTGTATAGGGTTTGACATCAAAAAACTGGATTTTGCTTTGATCGTCGATAGTGAGCTCGAGATAATGGCCTGGAGCACGCATGACACCGCTGTATCCAAGGGACGAAAAGATTGATTCTATATTATCTGACCAATCACGGCGCAGTCTATCCAACCGATCGGTTGAGCCGTCAGGATAGAGGAATATATCGATATCGGTCGAATAACGATGACGCCAGTAAAAAGCGCTGAGAGCTGTTCCTCCGCCAAATGCGAAAGCGGTAATATTTTTTTCGTCCAGCAGCGCTAACGCTGCATGAAGTAATCGTTGCTGAATGACAAAGTCATGCAACGGATCGTCTCTTCGCGATTAATTCGGCAGCTCTTGTTTTTTTGACGGCAAACTTTTTCGCCTGACGTTCTATTGTAACGTCCAAAATAGTGTCCCAACGGGTATCTAAAGGATTTTTTGAGTGAGAGGATGTTCGATAGAGCTTAGCAATACCTTGTTTATCCAACCGTAAAGATGAGAGTAATTCCATCAAATCGCTTTCGTCGGCTTCTGCAAAAAAACGATCGAGTATCAGCTTTTGATCTTCGTTTTTTTCGTGATAATCCTCTCCTTCAAAAGCTTTGGTTATATCAGTAAGAGAGTAGTGTCGCTCGATATTACGGTTAATGATTTGTCGTAAATGTAGTAACGGTTCTTTTGCTTTTCGGATCTGTTGGGTATCTAAACGGATACCGCGCACTTGTACAATCGATTGTTTTGCCATTTAGACCCCTTTCCATTTTTGTAAATTATATCCCTCTTCGCTGTTTTTGTCAAAATGGGAAAGGGCAGTGATTTTATTGGATAGAATACTATCACTATGAAAAAAATGCCTGAACTGAAAACAAAAGAAGAGATTGCTGCATTTTGGGGCGAACATGATTCGACTAAGTATGTCGACTGGGACAAAGCCAAGAGGATACACTTTATAAAACAACCAAAGAATGTAAAATCGCTTGTTTGTGAGATTAGCGAAGCAAAAAGGCAAATCGAGGCAGGAGAATACATCAGTATCTATGATGCGTTCGATCGGGTAATTGCTAAATACGAGGAATGATTTTTTTGAATTTTTGATTTTGATGTTGAATCGGAAAATTTGCCATGATAGTCATTCCTATGCAGGTAGGAAAAAGAAAAGAATATTGGTGATTATGTTATGACATTGGATTTTATAAAAAGTTTAGATAATAGAGAAACAGCTATTGCAGTGTGGCTTTGCATAGCTATTACATGGATGATTTATAATAAGGATGTCCGAAAGTCTTTAGTTGATGTATTAAAAGCTTTTTTTGTAAAACAGATTATTGCCAGTACTTTTTTAATGGCTTTGTATATTTTTATTATGGTTTTGTTCCTTTCGTGGGTTGGTATTTGGAACGACAGTCAGTTTAAAGCAACGTTAGTATGGAGTATAACAGTAGGTTTGATCTTATTGTTTAGGGTAAATAAAATAAGTGAAGACAAAACATTTTTTGCTAGAGCAATAAGAGAAAATTTCAAGCTAACGATAATTATTGATTTTATTATCAATCTTCATGTACTTTCATTATGGATTGAACTCATCTTACTACCCATTACCGCTTTGATAGCGGGGGTACTCGCTATTGCTGAAACAAATGAAAAATATATTGTTGTACAAAAGTTAATGAATAGTATTGCAGCTTATATTGGTTTGTCTCTATTAGCATATGCGTGTTGGCAAGTCTATGTTCATTTTAATCAAATTACTACATTTGAGACTTTACGTAGTTTTGTTATTCCTATTTTATTTTCTATTTTGTATCTACCATTCATTTATATTGCTATTGTGTATATTGCTTATGAAAATGTATTTGTACGATTGCAATTTGTCATCAAAGATACATCATTGCATAGTTATACAAAGCGTCAATTATTGCTCAATTTCATATTTAATACTCAGTTGTTACCGATATGGCTGAAAACTGCATGGAGCAGAAATTTAGATACACAATCAGATATTATGAACTTAATAATGGAAATTAAGCAATATGAACGTAAGAATGAAGGGGATGAATGAATTATTTCAATAAGGCTTTTTCATGATCCCCATCACCGACAACATGGACGTATTCGCCGAAAAATTCGAGGGGATCGATCTCCACGGCAAAAAGATCACCAAAGCCGAATTCGATGACTGCACCTTCGTCTCCTGCGATTTCAGCGAAACCTTTTTTTCTTCCTGCAAATTCACCGAATGCCGTTTTGAAAACTGCAACCTGAGTCTCATGAAGCTCGCCAGCAGCAAAATGAGCGATGTCGATTTCGTCTCGTGCAAGATGATCGGGATCGACTGGACGATGGCGGATTGGAAGAGCTTGCTGAATGCCGATCCGATCCGCTTTCGCGAGTGCATTCTCAATGATAGCAATTTCTTTGGTCTGAATCTGGAGGGGCTGGTGATGCGGGAGTGCCGGGCCAAAGAGGTCGATTTTCGCAACGGGACGTTTCAAAAAGCCGATTTCACCCTGAGCGATTTCAAAGGGGCGCTGTTCGGCAACACCCACCTCGAAGGCTCCAACTTTACCGACGCCTCCAACACCTTTATCGATCTGCGTTCCAACCACCTCAAGGGCTCTATTTTCAGCCGCTACGAGGCGCTTTTTTTACTCGAATCGATGGGGATCGTACTGGTTGATTAAGCGAGGGACTTCGCGTCGATGATGCGGTATTCTCCCGCCTCCAAATCCCCCAGTGTCAATTCTCCGAAGCTAGAGCGGTGCAGGGTAGTGACGTGGTTCCCGACCGCCGCAAACATCCGTCGTACCTGATGGTATCGCCCCTCGACGATTTCGAGCCTCACATGGGTCGGATCGACGACTTCGAGTTTTGCGGGGAGGCACGGCGTTTTTTCACCGTTTAGCATCAGTGTCCCCGAAGCGAAGATTGAACCTTCGTCCCCTTTTAGAGGGCGATCTAACGTCGTTTCGTAGACTTTGGGCACTTTGTGTTTGGGGGAGGTGAGACGGTGCAGAAGCGCGCCGTCGTCGGTGAGGAGGAGCAGTCCGCTCGTATCCTTGTCGAGACGCCCGACGGTGGAGATCTTCGGATCGCGGAGCCGCCAGCGAGGGGGGAGGAGGTCGTAAACGAGCTTTCCCTCGCCGTCGTCGTGGGAACAAACCAGACCTGCGGGCTTGTGCATCAAAATCACCATCCCAGAGGGAGGATCGAGCGGTTCGCCCTCATAGAGGATTTCGTCATGGGAAACTTTGGTATCGCTTTTGAGGGGGAAATTGAGGATATGGGTGATGATGCGCTCACGTATGAGGGGAGCAACCTCTTTGCGAGTGCAATACCCCAATGAGGAGAGGAGTTTGTCGAGCCGTACTTTAGAGCTCTTCAATCTTCGCCTCGTATTCGCTCTCGATGCGGCTGATCTCATCGC
The DNA here is from genome assembly GCF_049587615.1 of Sulfuricurvum sp. Classification (GTDB taxonomy): domain Bacteria; phylum Campylobacterota; class Campylobacteria; order Campylobacterales; family Sulfurimonadaceae; genus Sulfuricurvum. Next base: position 118,652 of record NZ_JBAVEF010000012.1, on the reverse strand, counting down.
TCGCGATTTCGAGTCGCTCAAACAGCTCTTCGATCATCTTTTCATCGTCACCGACCTGTTTGGAGAGTTCGAGGAGTTTGGAGGTCTCCCCCTGATTGGAATAGGTCGTTAGAAGCTCGTGGGAAGTTTTGAGTTTCTCTTCGAGCTTCATGATCGTGCTTTCGCAATGATTCGCCTCTTTTTTCAGCGGGCTGAGGAGTTTGGAACGCTCATGCACCAGTGCGGCACGCTGCTGTTTGTTCTCTTTTTTATTGACGTTTTGGGTCGCTTTGACCGGTTTTGGGGCGTCGGTGATCTCTTCATCCCATCCGATTTTTTCCAAAAAGTCATCATAGGTGCCGTCGAAAAACTCAGCGTTCCCCTCACGGAAGATGATAAGCTGATCGGCAAGGGAGCGCAGGAGCATCTCGGAGTGGGTGACGATGACGACGGAGCCTTCGAACCGCTTCAGCGCGTCGCAGAGCGAATCGATCGACTGCATATCGAGGTGGTTGGTCGGCTCATCGAGGAAGAGGAGATTGGCGGGGGTGGCGATGATTTTCCCCAGCATGACGCGGCTCCGCTCCCCCCCTGAGAGGATAGAGATTTTTTTATCGGCATCGTCGCCGCTGAACATCATCGTTCCGCAGATTCCACGGATACGGACGTTTTGCAAAGTGTTATCGGCGCTTTGGATCTCTTCGGTGATGGTTCGGTTTTTATCGAGGCGGTCGATGTTGGTCTGACCGAAATGGGCGATGGCGGTCGAGGGTTGTGACGCTATTTCCCCGTTCGGTGTCAAAACCCCTGCGAGGGTATTGAGGAGGGTCGATTTACCCTTGCCGTTTTTCCCGATGATGGCGAGGCGCTTTCCTTTTTCGAGGGTGAAGTTGAGATCGCTAAAGAGCGGCTCCTCCTCTTTATAGCCGAAGGAGAGGTTTTTGACCTGCATAATTACTTTGGCAGGGGTAGGTTTATAGGAGAAAGAAAAAGAGAGATCTTTTTCTCCCTCCAGTGACTCCATGATCCCCATTTTATCCAGCTCTTTTTGTTTGGATTGGGCGAGAGTTGCGGTGGACGCGCGGGCTTTGTTTCGGGCGACGAAATCCTCTAACTCGGCACGCTTTTTATCGTGGTTGATTTTGGTCTTCTCATACAGCTCGTCTTCACTCGCCATCATCTCATAATATTTGTGGCTGTTTCCCTTTATGATACTGACACAGCGGCGGCGCAATCCCATCGTATGAGTGGTTACAGAGTCCATAAAATCACGGTCATGGGTGATGAGGATCACTTCCCCCTCGAACGCGCGTATAAACGAGGCCAGCCACCGGAGCGAGACGATATCGAGGTAGTTGGTCGGTTCATCGAGTAAGAGGAGATTGGGTTCGGTGACGAGGAGTTTCACGAGGTTGAGGCGGATTTGATACCCCCCTGAAAAACTGATGGGGTCTTTTTCCAAATCCTCTTGGGTAAATCCCAGACCGAAGAGAATCTTCTCGACGCGGTAGACCTCATGTTCCATATCCCCAGTGAGAACGGAGGCACACTCTTCACGGACGGTTTTATGGGTGAAATGGAGGTGCTGGCGCAGCGTGCCGATACGGTAGTTTTTCGGGATAATAATCTCTCCCGAATCGTAGGGCTCTTCGCCGAGGATGATTTTAAAGAGGGTCGATTTTCCCGTCCCGTTACGTCCGACGAATCCGACCTTGTTTCCGGCGTTAAGTTTGAGGGAGAGATCCTGAAAAAGGACCCGTGTACCGTAGCTTTTGGTGAGGTTATTGATTTGAATCATTTTGGTTCTTCTATTTATTTTCTTTGTCATTCCCGCGAAGGCGGGAATCCAGCTTTCGCTTTGGGATGGATCCCCGGATCATACCCTATAGGGCACGTGAGCCCGAGGATGACGATAGGTTACTCTTCAATCTTATGCGGTAATTTACCGGGCATCGCCTCTTTGTTGGAGAGCATATCTTCGATTTGCCGTTTTACTTTGTCGTAGCGGAACTGCTCTTTAAAGCCGTTGATCCGCCCCCCCGCAGCATTGGGATGTCCGCCGCCGCCGACCCATTCGCCCGCCATAGCGGCCACATCGACTTTATCGTGTCCGCGCAAGCTCATGGTTCCTCGCGTTCCGACATCGACGATAAAATCAAAATCCGGGAATTCGGTCAGAAAGCCGTTTCCGATAATGGAAGTATTCCCCAAACCGTAGCTCAAAAAGCCCCGCCACCCTTTGTAGTAGATCGTCATGGTGGAACGTTTGGTTCCCAGCAGTGCCACTATGTATTTTGTCGAGAGATTATCGAGGGTATTATCGACACCGTCTTTGAAAAACTCTTTTTTCATCTTGTGGAGTGCCTCGTCCAGGACGATATTGGCATTGGGGAGATAGCGCATGGTTGCGGCTTGCTCCAGCATCGCCAGCTTATACTCGCGATCTTCATCGGCAAACATAACGCGGCTGAGTTCTTTGGCATCGCTGATAAGGCGCATACATACTTTTCCGTACTCAAAGTCATCTTCTTCATTTTGGTGCCACAGATCGACGGCATTGACGACTTTGACAAACGCTTCGAGCCATCCGCCTCCATGGAGCCCGTAATGTTGAAGCGCGTATTCATAAACGATTTTGGTTGCACAACGCTCGGTATCGAGGAAATACCACGGATACTGTGCCGCCGTGTCTTTGCCGCTGCCATGATGATCGAGGAGGGTAATCGTGATTTCCCAACCGCTCTCATTGAGCCGATTGACCTCGTTATTGAGCCATCGTGCTTCGTCGGGATAGAGGTTGAGATCGGAAATGAGAATGGTTGCGGTTTGCTTCCCTTTTTTGATCCGTTCGATAATCTCTTCGAGGCGGTCCATCACTTCGGCACCGTAATTGGCGTTAAAGCTGATCATTGTGTGGGATGTCTGTGCCATGACAAGCTGACAGCTGTATCCGTCGAGGTCGATATGGGAGAGGTGGTAAATGGTTTTTTGCATAAGTATCCTATTTGGTGTCTAAAGTGATGGAACCGAGCACTTCAAATTTGGCATTTGAATCGATTTCGGCATGGGAAAGAACGGTAATGTCGAGACTGAACCGTTCATAAATTTCGGCCAGTGGGCGACGAAGTTTCGGATCCACGATGACGATGATCGGGGAAATCCCTTTTTGGAGAAATTCTGTTGCTTTGAGGCTTGTTGCCTGAATGAGACCGTTGATTTCCCCGACATTGAGGAGAAGCTGGCGTACACCGTCACGCTCTTGGGATTTTTCCAACATACGCTGCTCGCTCATGGTGTCAAAGGTCAAGAGTTTGATAATCCCGTCCGAACTGGTGTAGAGCTGCGTTATGATGCGGGAGAGTTTGGCACGGACGTGTTCGGTTATCGTATCGACGCTTTTGGTGTATTCCGCGACATCGGCCATAGTCTCCAGGATGGTAATCATATCTTTAAGCGGAATCCGCTCGTGCAAGAGCGCTTTAAAAACACGTTGGATAAGACCGATATTGGCCACCTTAAGAAGATCATCCACCACCACCGGATAGTCGTTTTTGATCTTCTCAATCAAGGATTGGGTTTCTTGGCGGGTGAGAAGTTCTTCGGCGTATTTTTTCACCAGTTCGCTCATGTGCGTCGAGATGACGGTAGCGGGATCGACGACGGTATAGCCATTGATAATAGCATCTTCTTTGTGTTCCGGGAGAATCCAAAATGCGTCCAACCCGAATGCCGGTTCTTTGGTCGGTTCTCCCTCGATCTCACTCATCGCCATACCGCTGTCCATGGCTAAAAAACGATCCGGTTGGATAAATCCATCCCCGATATTGACCCCTTTGAGGAGGATTTCGTACTGGGTCGGTTTAAGGTGAAGGTTGTCACGGATACGTACCTGCGGCATCAAAAAGCCGAAATCGGAAGCAATTTTGCGCCGCATACTGCGGATACGTTCCAACAAATCTCCCCCCTGGGCACTGTCGGCGAGACGAATAAGCTGATACCCCAGAGTGAGTTCCAGCATTTCGATTTTAAGGATATCTTCAAGAGCCGCTTCTTCCTCTTTGGCGATCTCCTCGTTGGTTTTTCGGCGAGGGGCTGCGGGTGTTCCCCCTTCACCCAACGGTGTTCCCTCCGCACCTGCAGGAGAGCCTTTTTTCATAACGGAAGGGGCGGAGGTGAGGACGAGTTCCCCTCTTTCATATTTATAAAGTGCGTAGCCCAGCCCGGCGAAGATAAGCCCTATAAATCCCATCGAGAGGGTCGGTAATCCCGGAACCGCCGCGAAGAGGAGCATGATGAATCCGACGATGATCATAATACGGGCATTTCCCATAAGTTGGTTGATGCTTCCCTCAGCGAAATTTCCGCCGGTATCGCTCGAACCGCGGGTAATCATAATACCCGCAGCCGTAGAGATAATAAGGGCCGGAATTTGCGAAACGAGGCCGTCCCCGATGGTGAGAAGGGTATAGGTTGTGGCACTGGAACCCACATCGAGATCAAACTGAAAAATGCCGATCAAAAAGCCGCCGATGATATTGATGAGGGTGATGATAATCCCCGCAACCGCGTCCCCTTTGATAAACTTGCTCGAACCGTCCATTGCTCCGTAAAAGTTGGCATCCTGCAAGATCTCCGCACGACGCCGTTTAGCCTCGGCTTCGTCGATAAGTCCGCTGTTGAGATCGGCATCGATCGCCATCTGCTTCCCGGGCATCGCATCGAGGGTAAAACGTGCCGCAACTTCGGCAACGCGTCCCGAACCTTTGGTGATAACCATGAAGTTGATCAAAACCAGAATGCTAAAGATAATAATTCCGATAACAAGATTTCCGCCGACAACGAAATTTCCGAAACTGGTGATAATGTCACTGACTGCCTCGGGCCCTTCATGCCCGTGGCTGAGGATCATCCTCGTCGTCGCGATATTCAGAGAGAGGCGAAAAAGGGTGATAACCAGTAAAAGTGTCGGAAAGGTCGTTAAATCGGTTGGTTTGGGTATGTAAAGTGAGATGAGTAATATAAGCACCGATATGGCGATAACCACTGCGAGCAGCAAATCAAGGAGTGCACTCGGCAGCGGGACGATGATAATCGCCAAAATAGCCATAACAAAAAAGACGACACTCAGGTCGCGTGATGCGAACAGTGCCGAAAGAACGGTTTTGACGCCGGGTGACTTGTTTTTCGCTTTAGCCAAGCATTACTCTTCTAAAATGGCTTCGAGAGTCAGCGTGCCTAAAAAAGCGTCCACTTTCCCCTGTAATCGATTTAAAAAAGGCCAAAGTCCGCAACTGAGTGCTTTGTTGGAGGGACAATCATCGGCAGAGGGGGAACAGCTGAATACGGCAGGGCTTTTCCCCTCCGCCGCTTCCATAACTTCAAGAACGGTAATGTCTCGAGAATGACGGGCAAGTTCGAAACCTCCGTTGACCCCTTTGTACGAGTTTAAAATTCCCTGTCGTGCTAAGGATTGGAGGATCTTGGCTAAAAAGCTTTTAGAGATATCGAGTTCACGAGACAACGTGTCTGCATCCAAAGCGCGACCTGCTTTAGCCAAAACGATAAGCGATAATAGGGCATATTCGCTGGCACGGGTCATTAACATAGCACACTCCTCCGGTAATCAAAAGGTTATTATAGCTAAAAATTATTAGAGGCTACTTGCGGATGTTTTTACCGCAAAACAGGATATTTTTGGCTATAATTCCGACCCTATCTTAGAAAAGATTGTTTTTCAAGGTAAATTTATATACCCATCAGGAGGCTATTATGGCTTTAGATACGGCGAAAAAAGCGCAAATCATCAAGCAATTCCAAAAAACAGAAGGGGATACAGGTTCAAGTGAAGTGCAAATTGCACTCCTTTCAACACGTATTGCAGACCTTACTGAACACCTTAAAACATTCAAAAAAGACCACTCATCACGTCTTGGTCTTTTGAAACTTGTTGGTCAACGTCGTCGTTTGATGCGTTACTTGAAACGTACAAACCGCGAAAGCTACAACAAATTGGTTGCTGATCTCGGTATTCGCGACAACATCTAAATTGTTTTCTCTTCCCCGATTTTCGGGGAATCTTCAGCTCTTCTTCATCCGCTTTTTTCCTTATTAGAATCATTATCAACGGTAAAATCTGAAACACTCGAAATAGGTGTTTGTCTGATAAATATACAATCTTTGTTCTCCAAATGGTTGTAAAGTGTGTTATCCTTGCTGATATTTACGTATGCGCAAAGGAATCCGATGTCGCTCAAAGTTGCCCTCTCTCACAAAACCCATTATGCTTTTGATCGTCCTATCAATCTTTCTCCCCATGTGATCCGCCTCCGTCCCGCTCCTCACAGCCGTACCCCTATTGAGGCCTATTCGCTCAACATCAAGCCTGATGATCATTTCATCAACTGGCAGCAAGATCCGTTTGGCAATTACCTGGCACGGATCGTTTTCCCTGAAAAGACAATAGAACTCTCCATAGATGTAGAGGTGCTGGCGGAGTTGGTGAGTATCAACCCGTTTGATTTTTTTGTTGAAGAGTATGCGACCAATTTTCCTTTTAAGTATAAAAAGGAGCTCAAAAAAGAGCTTTCTCCGTATTTAGAGATCACGGAAGAGGGGAAAAAACTCAAAAAGTTTCTCAAAACCCTCGATCTGAAAGAGCGAAATATTAACGATTTCCTCGTAGAACTCAACATGGCAATCCATAAGTATCTCAACTATACTATCCGCCTCGAACCGGGGGTTCAGACGTGTGAAGTGACGCTGGGGAATAAGTTGGGATCGTGCCGCGATTTTGCATGGCTTTTTGTGCAGGTGCTTCGCCATCTGGGGCTTGCGGCGCGGTTTGTGTCGGGATATCTCGTGCAACTCTCCGCCGATGTTGCTTCACTCGACGGCCCCAGCGGCCCGAGCGAGGATTTTACCGATCTGCATGCGTGGACGGAGGTTTATATCCCGGGTGCGGGATGGATCGGGCTGGATGCGACGAGCGGGTTGTTTGCCGCAGAGGGGCATATACCGCTGGCGTGTACCCCGAATCCTGAGAGTGCCGCTCCGGTCGAGGGGGGGATGGACAAATGCGAAGTGGAATTTACCTACTCCAACACGGTGACGCGGGTATTTGAATCTCCCCGCGTGACGAAACCGTACCGTGCCGAACAGTGGGAAGCGATCGATGCACTGGGATACCAAGTCGATAAAGAGCTGCAAGAGAACGACGTCCGTCTTACGATGGGGGGGGAACCGACATTCGTCTCGATCGATGATATGGAATCACCCGAATGGAACACCGAAGCGGACGGCCCGCACAAACGAGAGTTGGCGAATGTCCTCTCCAGACGATTACTGAAAACCTTCGGCAAAGGGGGGTTGCTTCACCACGCGCAGGGGAAATGGTATCCGGGTGAGCCGTTGCCACGATGGATGTCTACGATTATTTGGCGCAAAGACGGACAGCCGATTTGGAACAATCCCGATTTACTGGCGAGTTTGGATCAGACATTCGATTACACCCCTCAGGATGCGCGGAAGTTTTTGGCCAAACTGTGTTTGAATCTGGGGATCAGCGATAAAAATATTTACGATGCCTACAACGATCCCCTCGTAGCACTGCTCCAAGAATCGTTGCTGCCGGTCGATGTCGATCCGCTCAAAGCAACGCTGAAAGATTCGTTAGAACGGCGAGCTTTGGCGGAGAGCCTCTCCAGTGGGATCGATAAACCGGCCGGTTTTGTCCTCCCTTTGAACTGGGGGACAACGCGCTGGATTACCTGCCGATGGGAGTTCAGACGTGCGCAGCTCTTTCTAGCACCGGGAACCTCTCCTGTCGGATTACGGCTACCGCTCGATTCGCTGACCCACAAACCGCATATCGAACTGGAACAGAGCTTCGAACCCGATCTATTCGGTGCATTTCCCTCACTCGGGGAGTATCACAGCGCGGTCAAAGAACGTGCGGCAAAAGTAAAAAAATCGACGAAAAAAACAACCGATTATGAGACTTTTGTCCGAACGGCCATCAGTGTCGAAATCCGCGAATCGAAACTTTTTATTTTTCTCCCCCCCATCACCAACACCGAAGCCTTTTTGGATCTGATCGCTTCGATCGAAGAGACGGCAGAGGCTTTGAATATGGCGGTGATGATCGAGGGGTATGAGCCTCCAAACGATCTGCGTCTCGAAAAAATGCGGGTTACTCCCGATCCGGGTGTGATCGAGGTCAACATCCATCCCACTTCGAGCTGGAAGGAACTCACGGGGGTAATCGACACCCTCTACGAAGAGGCGCATCAATCCCGTTTGGGGACACTTAAGTTTATGCAAGACGGTAAACAATCCGGTACCGGAGGAGGCAATCATGTCACGATTGGGGGGATTACCCCGAGCGACAGCCCATTGCTTCGTAATCCTGAGCTGTTACGTTCTTTGATCACCTTTTGGCAGCACCATCCGAGTCTTTCGTATCTTTTCTCAGGGCAGTTTATCGGACCTACCTCTCAGGCACCCCGTGTCGATGAGGGACGGCTGGAAAATCTCTACGAACTGGAAATCGCGTTTAACCAAATCCCTGAAGGGGGAGAGGTTCCGTTTTGGCTTACCGACCGTCTCTTCCGTCATATGCTCACCGATTTGACGGGAAATACCCACCGAAGCGAGTTTTGTATCGATAAACTCTATTCTCCCGACTCCTCGACGGGACGGTTGGGGATTTTGGAACTACGAGGGTTTGAAATGCCGCCGCATGCGCAAATGTCGCTGATGCAGATGTTGTTGGTCCGTACTCTCGTAGCGCTCTTTTGGAAAAAACCCTATCGTCATAAACTGGTACGCTGGGGGACACAGCTCCATGATAAATTCTTGATCGAACATTACGTACGTGAAGATATCCGTGATATCGTTGAGTTTTTACGCTCCGAGGGATACGGGTTTGAAACTGACTGGTTTAATCCATTTTTCGAGTTCCGTTTTCCATTGTATGGGATGAGTACGATCGAGGGGATTCACTGCGAATTGCGCGGAGGGATCGAGCCATGGAATGTATTGGGAGAAGAATCAAGCTCACAAGGAACTGCCCGTTATGTTGATTCTTCGCTAGAGCGTGTACAGGTTCGGGTACGTGATTTTGTGAGTGAGCGCTATGTGCTCACCTGCAATGGGGTACGGGTACCTCTCGTCTCTACGGGGGTCGAGGGTGAATACGTCTCAGGAGTACGATACCGCGCATGGCAGCCGTGGTCGGCATTGCACCCGACGATCGGGGTGGATACGCCTCTCGTGTTTGACATTGTCGACACGTGGAACCGCCGTTCCATGGGAGGGTTTACCTATTTCATCGCCCATCCGGGAGGACGTGCCTACGATACATTCCCCGTGAACACGCTCGAAGCGCAATCACGCCGTATCAGCCGTTATTGGGGATTCGGACATACCCAAGGGGAGATCGAAGAGGTGCATGAACCGATGATCCGAGCGCAGGAACTGATGGGAGAAGAGGGGACTTCACGTAAAGTATTAGCCCATCCGAAACAAAAAACCTTTAGTTATCAGGAATTACCGGGGTCGTTAGAATATCCGCATACCCTCGATTTACGCCGAAAATGGAGTCCTAATGCACAATAGGGTAAAATCCGTTACTTTATCAAAAAGGTAACCGGATTGGATTCTATGTTTCAACGCTATTCTCAAAACTCTTCGTACGATGAAATGGTGGATGAGGATAAAAATATCCGTTCCCATTGGGAAGTGTTAAAGGCGAATCTTGAGAGAATAGGGCTCGATCAGCTCCGCGCCAAACAAAAAGAGATCGATTGGCGTCTCGAAGATAATGACGTTACCTATAATGTTTACAACGATCCGGGGGGATTAAACCGCCCGTGGAAACTTGACCCCATTCCGTTGCTGGTCGAAGAGGAGGAGTGGCGTGTTGTCGAAGAGGGGCTGAAACAGCGGTGCAAACTCTTTAATCTCCTGTTGCAAGACATTTACGGAGAGCAAAAGGCAATTCGTGACGGGATCATTCCGATGGAAGTTATTTACGCTCACAGCGGTTTTATGCGGGAAATGCACGGAATGAAAATGCGTTTGAGCATTTATGCCGCCGATATGGCACGGGGACCGGACGGAAAGTTATGGGTGATTAATGATCGTACCCAAGCCCCCTCGGGACTTGGATACGCAATCGAAAACCGTCTTACGATGAACAGCGTGATGCAGGGGCTGTTTGAAGGGATTTCGGTTCAACGGCTGTACGATTTTTTTGAAACGTTTAAATCTCTTTTTCAAACGAATGAGAGAAATTTTGATCCTCTCAATGTCTTTTTATCTCCCGGACCGCACAATGAAACCTATTTTGAACATGCCTATCTGAGTTCTTTTTTGGGGCTTACCTTGGTTCAAGGGCAGGATTTACTTGCCAAAAATGGAGCCGTATGGCTCAAAAGTCTCAAAGGACTTCGCCGTATCGATACGATTTTACGTCGTGTGGATGAGACGTATTGCGATCCGTTGGAACTCCGAGCCGATTCTCAGCTGGGTGTCGTGGGTTTAGTGCATTCGATCCGATCCGGCGGCGTAGCGATGATCAACCCCCTGGGAAGCGGCGTGTTGGAGAACCTCGGACTCAATCCCTTTATGTCCCATTTAGCTCGTTATTTTCTTGATGAAGAGCTTATTCTCCCTCAAATTGCCACATGGTGGTGCGGTCAGAGCAAAGAGCAAGAGTATGTATTGGAGAATTTGGAACGCCTCATCATTAAAACGATTGATCGAACGGGTGAAAAACATACCTATGTGGGTAAAACGCTCACCAAAAAAGAACTTAAAGCCCTCCGTATAGAGATTTTGGGTCAACCCCATCGCTATGTCGGGCAAGAGGAGGTGGAGTTCGCAACGTGTCCGTCACTCGTAAAAGAGTCGATTGAACCACGCAAAGCGGTTATCCGTGCCTATACGATTGCACGTGAAGATACCTATACGTTGATGCCGGGGGCTTTGGTGCGGGTCGGGGCGAACAATGATTCTCTGATGGTATCGAACCAATTCGGGGGAAGTAGTAAAGATTTGTGGGTACTCGGAAAGTCTCAAAGCGTCCCTTTGAGTCCGACGTTTCAAACCCGAACCCTCACTGAGAACTCTTTTGAAAATATTCCGAGTCTCCGTGCCGAGAACCTTTTCTGGCTCGGACGGTACGTTATGCGCTCTATCATTACCGCGCGGATGATCCGAACCGTTCTAAAATACATGACCAATGCTTCGCGCTACGATCATCTCTCCAGCACGCAAACCCAATCGCTCCTGACCAAAGCGCTCACCCATGTAACGATGACCTATCCTGGATTTTTGGATGAAGAGGTTGCGGCAGCCCCGTTTGATGAGATAGCGTCGGTAAGTTTTAATGGATCGCGGGTAGGGAGTTTGGCTCAGATTATGACCATGCTCTCCAATGCCAATACGTATGCCAAAAGTCTTCTCCCTCTCGAAGCGTCGCGTATTTATGAACGCCTAAGCCGGGAATGGAATCAATTCTGCAATGAAGAAAAACCGTTTCCCCGATTTATGATACACAACCTTGATAAGCTCCTGATGCAGATGATGGCGTATAAAGAGTTGATACAGGAGTCTCTATTCGCCGATCAAGGCTCTGTATTGTATGAGATCGGTGCGCGACTTGAGCGTTCGCAGCTGCTTATCTCCAAAGCGAGAGCACTGCTGATTCCCGTGCACGATGTTGTGAGTGAATACGAAATCTTAGAGACACTGCTTACGACGTGTGAGAGTCTAAACGCTTACCGTGCTCGTTACCGTTCTTCGTTCGAGATGCGCAATGTCATTGAATTTTTGTTGCTGGATATCAACTTTCCAAAATCCCTTATTAGCGAGATTGACGGATTGCTGAAAATCCTCCCGCAGTTGCCGAAATTCAAAAATGCCACCTATCTCAGCCGATACGAGGAGCCTATTTTTGAAGCGTTTTCGATGATACGGCTCAGTAAAATCGATACCCTTTGCGCATTGCCGGAGGATGAGTATCTGCGAAGCGAACTCGAATCACTCCTCTCTTCACTCTCTGAACGACTGCTATTAGCTTCCAGCGAGATCTCCAAAACCTATTTTGCCCATTATGACGAGTAACCGATGATATATACGATTTACCACAGCACCCGCTTTTTTTATCAGCATGAAGCCGGCTTTAGTCATAACCTGATTCGTCTTCAGCCGCGTAATACGGCGATCCAGGAAGTTCTCAATTTCGATTTGACCATTGAACCGGCTGCGGCAGAGATAGAAGGATATGACGACTTTTTCGGAAATCATCTCCACCATCTTTTGGTGCGTGAACCGCATACCGTGCTCAATGTTGTAGCACAATCACGGGTAAAAATTGATTTTGACGCTATGGAAACGCTCCAGGAAAATCGTCGGAGGGTGCATGGTCTGACCTATGCTCAGGCGCAGGAGCGGATGATGTTTCTGACTCCTGAAATCATCGAAGCGAAACAATTTACCCTAAAAAGTCCTCTCTTGCCGATTGCATCGGTCGATATTTTGAATTATGTTCTGGAATCGATCAAACCGGAACGCTCTTTGTACGAAGGGGTTTTAGAGTTTATGAATCGGATATTTTCCGATTTTGCTTTTGTCAGCGGTTTTAGCGATCTCAGTACCCCTGTCGAGACGGTTTTTGCTCAGAAGAAAGGGGTATGTCAGGATTTCGCCCATTTTGCTCTGAGTGCATTGCGGGGAGCCGGACTGTGTGTTCGTTATATGAGCGGGTATATTGAGACGACTCCCCCCGAAGGGGCAGAAAAACTCTTCGGTTCTGATGCCTCTCATGCCTGGTTTTCGGTTTTCTTCCCCGGTTTTGGGTGGTTTGATTTTGATCCGACCAACAATATGGTACCGTTGGATCAACACATACTTTTGGGATACGGGCGTGATTACGGCGATATCTCTCCGATGCAAGGGGTAGTGAGCGGAAGCGGTTCGAGCCATTTGGGGGTTATGGTCGATGTTTCCCGCGAGGAGTAGCCTTTTATACCTCTTTTTGTTCTGTTTTTCAAGTTAAATCGGTAATTGCATTTTTTTTAAGCAGCCCTTGAGATGACTTTAGGATATGATTGAATTAGTCCTAAAGATTAAGGGGTGCCGATGCTTGAACCAGTGTGTCCGGAATTACAAAAGTTTTATGATATCTTCGATAGTGTAGATCAAACCAAAGTTTCCGAGTTTAAAGATTTTTTAGAAGCCAATGCGGTGAATTTCAACCTCTTTAAAGAGGGAAATTTTATTGAACGTTCTTTTCCTTTTGATATGATTCCCCGTATTATCCCGAAGGCCGAGTTTGATGATTTGGAAGCGGGAATTATACAGAGGGTCAAAGCCCTCAATGCGTTTCTCAATGACATCTATACCGATCAAAAAATATTGGCTGACGGAATCGTACCGCGCGAGTATGTCGATTCGGCAAAAGGTTTTTTACCGGAATTTATGGGGGTCGTCCCCTCGAAAGCAGTCCGTACCCATATCAGCGGTATCGATTTGGTTAAAGATGCCGTGAGCGGTAAATGGATCATCCTCGAAGACAATCTCCGCGTCCCCAGCGGTGTCAGCTATCCGCTGACGATTCGGCGTGCGTTTCGCCACACCTATCCGGAGTTTTTTGAATCGATGAAAATCTCGAAGATTAAACACTACGGCGATGAACTCAGAGCTGCGATGGATTACGTCAATACTGGAGGACTTAATGTTGTTCTGACTCCGGGGCGGTACAACTCGGCCTATTATGAACACAGTTATCTTGCCAAGATCACCGGAGCGACACTCGCGCTGGGTGAAGATCTGATTGTGGAGAACGATGAGGTCTTTTTACGTGCGTACAACGGTGAGCGTCTTCGTGTCGGAGCGATTTATCGACGTCTTGATGATGATTTTTTGGATCCCGAAGAATTTGAACCGGAGAGCTTGATCGGGGTGAAAGGGATCACGAAGGCATACCGTGCGGGTAATGTAGCGATTATGAACAGTATCGGTAACGGGGTAGCGGATGATAAAGGGATTTATTATTTTGTTCCCCAAATGGTGAAGTATTATCTGGACGAAGAGCCAATTCTCTCCAATGCACCGACGTATTTGCCCTATTATGAGAAAGATCGCGAATATGTCCTTGCCAATATCGATAAACTCGTCATTAAAGATGTTGCCGAAGCGGGAGGGTATGGCGTATTATTCGGAAATCGGCTGACTCCTGAACAACGGACGGAAATTATTGATATGATCCTTGCCGATCCGCGACGTTTTATCGCTCAAGAGGTAATCGAGTTTTATGACCTGCCCTGTATGATGGAAGGGGGGATTGTTCCTCGTAAAGCCGATTTACGCGCGTATGTGATTCACGGTGAGAAAATCTCTGTGAGTATGGGGGGACTTACCCGTTATGCAATGGAAGAGGGGAATTATTTGGTTAACTCCTCTCAAGGGGGCGGATTTAAAGATACATGGGTGGTGGAATTATGATGACAAACGGTGTAGCCATTTCGGTGAATACGGCGCAACGCCTCTACTGGTTCGGCCGCTACGTTCAGCGTGCCGAAACCATGCTGAAAGAGTTAGTGAAAAGCTATGACAACGTTATCGATCGGGATTTGGATGACGGACGGAAGCTTTACGCCAAACTGGGAGTCAAAATTGAGTATAAAAATGCCCTCGATTTTTTGAAACAGGGGGTTTACGGAACCCAGGGCGGAAGTATCGAATCGATTATCGGCTGGGCCCGTGAAAATGCCATAGAAATCCGCCATTTACTCGATGAGCGGGGTTTTGCAACGCTTAATAAGATTCACAACCAGATTGTTTCCGGACGGGATCATGTGGTCAGTCCCACTCGTTTGGAAGAGATTATTGATGAATTCGCCCTTATTTTGGGAATTTTTTCTTCCGAGCTCGGGCGACCGAAAGCCTATAACTTTATTCGACTTGGTCAGCAGATCGAGCGGTTCGATCTCATTTTACGATTGTATGAGGGGATCGATTTGGTCAATGCCGAGCTGGAAGGGATGAATGTGATTGCCAGACGGCTTAACCGCTATTATCAACCCCTCAGAGTGACCACTTCAGACCTCTCCAAGGTGCTTGCTTCTGTAAACAATGTGGTTAATAAGGTGATTCAGGATACTTCATGTCCTTTGGAACTGACGCAAACGCAAGCGCAATAGGAGAAAATGTGGGTGTTATAGAAGAGGTATTCTCGATCGATTTGCCGGTAGGAGAACAGTTTCGGATTCAACGATGCCGATATATTCCTAAAAGCGGAGAAACCATCAAGCGTATCTCGATTGTCAGCGGTATACATGGCGATGAGTTGGAAGGGCAGTATGTCTGTTTTCTCCTGGGGGAGTGGCTTCGCGCCAATCCCGACAAGATCATCGCTACCATCGATATTTATCCGGCGATCAACTCTCTGGGCCTTGACAGTATCACCCGCTCCGTACCGTTTTACGATGTCGATTTGAACCGCATCTTTCCCGGAAGCAAAAACGATTTTCTCCCCGCTCAGATCGCCGATGGGGTCGTGAATGCAATGAAAGGGTCCGAAATCGCGATCGATATTCATTCCAGTAATGTTTTTTTACGCGAAATTCCCCAAGTGCGGATCGCCAAATCCCAAGAAAAGAGTCTTGTCCCGTTGGCCAACAAGCTCAACATCGATTTCGTATGGGTTCATGATGCCGTTACCGTTCTTGAATCGACGTTTGCCCATGCAATGAATACGCTGGGAACCAAAACTCTCGTTGTCGAGATGGGGGTGGGGATGCGTCTGGGCAAAGCGTACGGTCATCAACTTCTCGACGGACTCTTAAATCTGATGGCGTGCGAAGGGTTTTTAGCGATTGAACCGCTGGATGTGAGAATGCCGATCCAATCACATGTGGGGGAAGTGGCGTATCTCAATGCTTCGTCTCCCGGATTGTTCGTCCCCTCAATCGAGCATTGTCAGATGATTGAAAAAGGTTCGATTGTGGGGCAGATCGTCGATCCTCTGAGCGGTGTGATCCTCGATGAAGTCATTGCCCCGATCGGAGGGATACTCTTTACCCTAAGAGCCTATCCGATTGTCTATGAAGGATCGTTAGTGGGACGGATATTTGGAGAAAACGGATGAAACGCATTGAAATACTGAACTTTAAATCACCCAATCGTGCTCCGCTGAAAGTCGATGGATTTTTATTCGGTGAGGATTCCGAGGGACCCTCTGTTGCGATTGTCGGTGCGATGAGCGGCGATCATATCAACCAGCTCTACGTTGCGTCCCGCCTCGTCGATTTTTTACGTCAAAAAGAGGAAGAGGGGAAAATTATTGGCAAAATTTTGGTCATTCCGGCCGTCAATACCTATGCGTTGAATATGGGAGAGACTTTTTGGCCTTTGGACAAAACCGACATCAATATGATGTTCCCCGGATATGCTCAGGGGGAGACGACGCAGCGGATTGCCGCAAAGCTGTTTGCATCGCTTCAAGGATACGACTACGGTATTATTTTAGAAGGACGGCGTGATCAGGGGATGTGTATACCGTATGTAAAACTGATTCAAAGCGGGTATGAGGATATGGATACGGCAAAAGATTTAGGGATGCGTTTTATCCATCATCGTCGTCACAGCCCGATTGAGACCGTTATGCTCCAATACAACTGGCAGTTATGGGAGACAAAAGCCCTCTCTGTCGTATTTGGGAAAAATGGTACAATCGATCAAAGCAGCAGCAGTGAGGTTCACGGGGCTTTGGTACGGTTTATGGCAAAGCGCGGCATGCTCAATTTACCGCTCTTTGAGGGATTTCAAAGCAATATCATTGAACCGGACAATATTACGGTACTCAAAGCGTCCCGTGCAGGTATTTTTGATTCGGCAGTCCTCTGCGGTACGACGATTGAGAAAGGGGATACTTTGGGACGAATCACGGATGCACTCAGCGGTGAAAAGCTTGAAAAGATTATTGCTCCGATCGACGGCGTCGTTACCTGTCAGTATGCCCATCCCCTCATTTTCCAAAATTCAATCGCTTTTCGGATTGCGTCGGTAGCGTCAAAAGAATAAAGCTAATGCATCAAACATCGTGATGATAATGCTCTAGCACCCGTTTATACTCTTCGTACACCTGCGCAGGGGTGTGCGTATCTTTGTACATTTTGAGAATTTGCCGGATAAAATCGATCGGGTATTCGATGGAGAGACCTGCATTGCGGGCGTAAATTTTGGCCAATGTTTCGTACATCCCCTCATAAATCTCCGGTTCTTCATTTTTTAAACGTTGGAGATTCTCTTCGGCCTGAATCAGTTTGGCATCGTTGAATTCCCCCCGTTCATTGATCGTTTTACGAACTTCCACATACTCTTTGAGATTTTTGCGGTTGAGAACGTAATCGGTAAAAGTTTCGATGAGTGACATTATTTCTCCTTATGGTTCAATAGAACCATTGTACGCTTCAAACATAGCAATAGTATAGCACTCATATGCGTAAGCGAACGATTACGAACTCCGCATTTGAAAATTTGTACCCCTTTCTGGATTAGCGTATATTTTCTTTATTTTTTCTCTATTATCTATGGATAAGATATAGAATTATCGTCTGCTTGTTTAACATTTCACACGGGTATTTACGCCCACTAGTGTGAGAAGAACGATAGTTTAAAAGAGAAAAAAATCGAATGGATTGAGGAGAGATAGTTGATGGAACATGTACTTGCCGACACCGATTTTTTGGTATCGCAGACAGATTCAAAAGGGAAAATACTGTTTGCAAATGAGGATTTTTGCAAAATAGCGGGATATACATTGGAAGAGTTGATCGGTCAGCCCCATAATATTGTCCGTCATAGAGATATGCCCAAAGCCGCTTTTAGAGATTTATGGGAAACGGTAAAGTCAGGTAAAGTGTGGACGGGATACGTCAAAAACGGGACGAAAAACGGCGGCTTTTATTGGGTCTATGCCACGGTTTATCCCAATATCGAGTGCGGAAACGGCGAGGGGGGATACATGTCGTGTCGCCGCAAAGCTTCGCCTGAAGAGATTGCCGCGGCTGAAAAACTGTATCAGACTATGCGTTAAGGAAAATAGATGAATGTATCATTAAAAATTAGTATTGTGATTCTTTTTGCCGTTCTTGCCGCGATTATGCAACTGAGCATGGAGAGCAAATGGTCGGTTGTCGGTATTCTTCTCCTTGCCGCCTTTTCGATTGCTATGGTTGCTATTCGATCGGGAACGAACGATCAACTCATCGGCCATTTGGATCGCTTTATGGCATTGCTGCAGTTTAAGCGTAATCGTTTAGAACCGATTGAAGCCTCTGCGGGGAGCTTGGAAGATAAAATCAATCAGCTGGCGAAAAAGCACGAAGAGATATTGATCCAAGATACGAAAGTAGCCGGAGAGATGGTCCTTCTTGCGGACAAAGTGAGTCGTGGACACTATGCGTGCCGCGTTGCCAGCGACAGTAAAACCCCCCATGTCCATTTGTTGCGGAAAACCATGAACCACATGCTCGATTCGACCGAAAAAAATCTGGACAAAGCGATACAGGTCCTCGAAGCACTGAGCGAAGGGAAATTTTCCGCTCGAACGAGTATCGACGTTGAAGGGAAAATGGCACAAATGTTACATAAAATTAATGATTTGGGTGCCGCTTTGCAGTCGATGGAGGATCAAAACAATGTGGCCAAAGAGGTATTGAACAACAATACCAAGCAGTTGCAAACGACGATTGAAACGCTTCGTACCAACCAATTTGTCGAACTGAACACGATGATCAACTCGACCGTTGAACGGATTCATTCAGTGGCGAATAAAGAACATGAACTCTCGGGTAATCTCCAGTCGCTTGCCGGAAATGCTCAGGAGACCAAGCAAATTCTCACCACGATCGGGGATATCGCCGATCAGACGAATCTACTGGCCCTCAATGCGGCGATCGAGGCTGCGCGTGCCGGGGAACATGGCCGAGGATTCGCCGTTGTTGCCGATGAAGTACGCAAACTTGCCGAACGGACTCAAAAAAGCTTGGCGGAGACCTCCGCAACGATCAATATTCTGATCCAGTCAATCAATGATAACAGTCAAGAGCTTAACCGCAATATGGACGAGATGATGGATTTGACCCGATACGTGGGAACGGTCGATGGTAAGATGGACGAACTGCTTCACGCTATGGATCAGCTGCTCTGATTAGAGCACCAGCAGATACCCTTCACCCGAAAGGTTCTGTATGGTGATCTGATTTTCCAGTTTTTTTCGTAACTGCATGATATGGGTTCTCAGCGCATACTTGGTCATGGAAAACTCATTCCATATCGCATGTTCAAACTGGCTGTAACTGACCGGCCGATTCCGATTTTTGAGGAGCAGCCACAGGATTTGATTTTCGATTTTGGTTATTTTGAAAGGGTGACCCTCTTTGTAGAGGATTTTATTTTTTAAATCGTACGAAAAAAGAGGGGTCAGAGCCATGAGAAGAGGGTGATCCCCCTCTTTGTATTTCCGGAGTGCTTCATTGATCTGGGCTATGACCTCTTTGGCATTGATGGGTTTGATAAAATAACGGTTGACGTTGAGGTGGATGGAAGAGATCAAATCTTCTTTGTCCGAATGGGCGGAGGCAACGATGATAAAGATCTCATTATCGGTTTGACGAATTTTTTGAATCAGGTCAATCCCGCCGAGCTTGGGCATTTTCATATCGACGATCAACACGAGAGGGCGGATTTTTAGGTAGAGATCCCACCCCTCTATCCCGTTTGAAGCGGTATAAACCTCGTTAAAATGATGATTTAAAATGGCACTCATCACATCGCGTGTCGTATCATCGTCTTCGACATAAAGAATTGGATAAATCATGAATCGCTTATTTTTGGAATGGATTATTATTACTTATTTATCTTTAAAGTATAGTGGTCGATTTTCGTTTTCTCTCGATCCAAAGAAATATTCACGGTTATTCGATGTAACACACGTCTGTTGTCTCGGGATCATTCCATCCCGAAAATCTTCTTCGCTCGCTCCAAATCTTCCACTGTATCGATCCCGAATCCTGCGCTCGCGACTTTGACCATCGAGATTTTTTTGCCGTGATAGAGGGCACGGAGTTGTTCGAGTTTTTCGATGTCTTCGAGCGGTGCTTCACCGAGGGAACAGAAATCGTGGAGTGATTTTTTCGTAAATCCGTAAATCCCGATATGTCCGAAATAGTTGGCTTCCCCGCTGCGGTTGAACGGAATCGGTGAGCGGGAGAAATAGATCGCGTTATGATCGACGTCGGTGATCACTTTGACGAGGTTGGGGTCTTGTGCCGATTCGGTATTAATCGCGTTGTAACAGCTCCCCATGATGAACGGTGCATTCCCAGCTTTGAGGGTGTTGAGACGCTCGATCAGGAGCTCGAGTACCTCCGTTTCGATAAACGGCTCGTCCGCCTGGACGTTGATAATGAGCTCGTCATCGGGGACATCGATGATCTGAGCGCATTCATTGATACGGTCGGTTCCGCTTTTATGGGTGGTAGAAGTGAGGCGTGCTTCGACACCGTGAGCGGCGCAGATGTCGAGGATTTTTTCATCATCGCACGCGACGACGACACGGTCGATTGACTCGACCCGTTTGGCGGTGCGGATCACCATCGGCAGACCGCCGATGTCGGCGAGAACTTTTTCGGGAAAGCGGGTAGAAGCGAGACGGGCAGGGATAATAATCATTAGTAAACCTCGTAAACGATATAATTATTAAATTATAACCCAAAGGGATTCAATTGCTTCTTTATCAGCCCAACGGAGGCTATTGTTACAACAGCGATTCGATATTGCTGTACGGGTTTATCTCCCGATTCGCCCCGCGTGGAAAGGTACTCGATGTCGGTGCGGGGAGCGGTATCGTGGGGCTTTTGGTGGGGCGCGATTTTCCGGAGATTACACTCGAATCGGTCGAAAAACAGCCGCTGTACGCTGAATTTGCCCGCCGAAATGCGGCGATCAATCACATCGGCTACACGCTGCACGAGGGGGATTTTCTAGAGTTGGGAAATCACGGCAGTTATGACTGGATCGTATCGAATCCTCCGTTTTACCATGAGAACGTTGCACGCTCTGAAAATCCGATCCTCCATCAGGCACGCTATAACGTCCATCTGCCGATTGAGCCGTTTATCACTAAAATAGCCAAACTCCTCAAATCTAACGGCGAAGCGGCAATCTGTTACGATGCGCGTCAATTTGTACAGCTTTGCGGTGCGTGTTCCCTCTCGGGATTAAGAGTCGTTGATGTACAATTCGTCCATTCAAAAGAGGATCGTCCCAGCACACTGGTGATGCTCCATCTGAAAAAAAACAGCCGCTCGATGTTGAATGTTCTCCCTCCGTTAATCACGTTTTCGGATGAGAGTTATACCCCTGCAGTGCAGGCGATTTACGATAAAGCAAAGGTGCACAGTATCAAATGTCCGAATACATGACACAAGAAGGTTTTAGCTATGCGTTTGACCCCTCCGCCTGCGCCAAATGCGGGGGAAACTGCTGTACCGGAGAGAGCGGAAATATTTTCGTCTCCGTTACCGAGATTACTGCTATCGCGAAGCTCTTGGAAATGGAAGAAGGGGAGTTTCGCCGCACTCATTTACGCAAAGAAGGGTTTCGATTTTCACTCAAAGAGAAAAAAGTGAACGGCTCGTATGACTGCGTGTTTTTTGATCGTTCACAAAACGGGTGTAGTATTTACCAAGCACGTCCTTTGCAGTGCCGAACGTTTCCGTTTTGGGATTACTTTCGCCACCGCGTCGATGAGCTCAAAGCCGAATGCCCGGGGATTATCCATGATTAAAATGTTATCGATAGCGGCGATGCTCTTTGCTCTTGCCGATGCCGCACCTAAGACAATGCAAAACGCCAAGGTATTGGAAGATACTTTTTCCCTTTATGCCCTCGATGCGCAAATGCGCCAGAAGCACCATCAAGCCTCCGGTTTTTTTGCCGAATTGTATAAACAAACCTCCAAAAAAGAGTATCTCTATCAGTCTTTGCAAATGTTGGAACACGCCAACGATATCAAAACACTCTCGAAAGTGACGGCAGCAGAACTATCAAAATCTCCCGAGGATGAAATGCTGAAGCGTTTCGAGATTATAGCTCTGCTCAAAGAGGGGAATTTGGGAGAAGCTTCGCAAAAAGCACTCACCCTCAGCGAAAAGAGCAAAAAAACATCGGATTATCTCTTGTATGCCGAATCGCGTTTAAAGCTCGGGGATTATGCGGGGGGTGTGGCAATTCTTAAAAAAGCGTATGCGCTGAGTTTCGATGAAACGACCGCGGATCGGATAGCCCTGATCCAATACGTACAACTGGGTGAAAAGAGCGAAGCGATCAAGTTTCTAAAAGAGCATATTGGAACCCACGGCAACAGCCAAATTATAGGGAAGCGTTTGGGTGGATTATATGCGGACAGCGGGGCATTAAATGATGCGGCGCGCATCTATGAGCAAACGTACGATGCTTACGGAGAACCTTCATCTGCCGATGAGGCTCTCAAGATTTATTTGTATCAGCAGGATGTTTCGAAAATGACGGCATTGCTTGAAAAATCACATTTGAATGATCCCCTCCTGCTCGATCTGTATGTAAAAGTCAAAGCGTTTGACAAAGCTTCTTCTCTGGCTCAAACGCTCTATGAACGTGAAGACAACCCTTTGTATCTCGCACAAAGTGCCGTTTTCAGATACGAAGGGAGCAGCAACCGTAATGATCCGGCATTGATCGCCGATGTAGTGGATGGCTTAAAAAAAGCCTCCACGGATTTGGAAGAGCCCCTCTATCTAAATTATTTAGGCTATTTGATGATCGATCATGACATCAACGTGAGGGAGGGGATGGGCTATGTCCGCCGTGCTCTTGAAAAACAGCCCGACTCACCGTTTTATCTTGACTCGTTGGCATGGGGCCACTACAAACAGGGTGAATGTATCGAAGCATCACGCTTGATCCGGCAGGTTGAATCGATGATCGGAACAGACGAACAAGAG
Organism: Sulfuricurvum sp.; assembly: GCF_049587615.1. Taxonomy (GTDB): domain Bacteria; phylum Campylobacterota; class Campylobacteria; order Campylobacterales; family Sulfurimonadaceae; genus Sulfuricurvum. Next base: position 95,619 of record NZ_JBAVEF010000012.1, on the reverse strand, counting down.
GTAAAAGATCATCTCAAAGCAATAGAGAAGTGTAAAACTAAGGAGAAAAATTAATGATTTTAGACGACATCATCAAAAAAACCAAAGAAGATTTAAAAGAGCGCGAAGCCAAGTTCAGTATGGAGTGGTTGGGACGCTCGTTGGCGTTCAATGCCCGTGCTCCCCGTGACGTCCGCCCCTTTTTGACCTCCACCCCCGAGGAACCGTACCGTATCATCTCTGAGGTGAAAAAAGCCTCTCCGTCAAAAGGGGTAATCCGCGAAGATTTCGATCCCGTAGCTATCGCCCAAGCGTATGAGCGAGGCGGCGCGAATGCCATTTCGATCCTTACCGAACCCCATTTTTTTCAGGGAAATCTCGATTATTTGGCGGAAATCCGCCGTTACGTCAGTATTCCGCTATTACGTAAAGATTTTATTGTTTCCAAATACCAGCTCCTTGAAGCGTTGGTATACGGGGCTGATTTCGTCTTATTGATCGCGGCGGCACTCTCCAAAGACGAACTGAAAGAACTTCTGAACTATACCCGTCATTTGGGGATGGAAGCACTGGTAGAGATCCACGATAAAGCGGAACTGACCAAAGCGATTTACGCCGGGGCCGATATCATCGGGATTAACCACCGTAACCTTCAGACATTTGAGATGAACATGAATCTGAGTTATGATCTGATCCCCCTTATCCCGAACGGTAAGATTATCGTCGCGGAAAGCGGGATTTATGAACACGGACAACTGGAAGATTTAAATAAAGCGGGAGTCGATGCCTTTTTGGTCGGTGAGTCGCTGATGCGCCAGGACGATGTGGAGGCCGCTATCCGAACCCTCAAAAACGGGTAGAAAATCATATTTTTATCACAAAAAGAGTTAAGTTTTGTATTTTAGATAAAAAATAATCATTATATTTATACTTTAAGAATGTGACGATATAATTGCCATATTTCACCTACAAGGTATACGTACAATGAAAGCCTACACGACCTATAAACGTCTGATAGCCAAAACCGTCATCATCTCTTTGGTAACAAGTTTGGCGGTAGCATTTTTATACGGCGTGTACATTAAACAGCGGGCGATTGATGAACTGGCCCGGGTCGATGCCCGTAAAACGAGCCGCATGGCATTTGAAGCTCTTTATTCTGCCATGGAAAAAGGGTGGAGCAAAGAAGAGCTCGATGCGATCATTCTCCGGCTCAATAAAGTTGAACCGAACATGCGGATCAATGCCTACCGCAGCCCTATCGTGGCCGAACTGTTCGGAGAGCGCAAGCAAGATCAGGATGCCCGAAATCATGATCCCTTCGTTGCCAAAGCGATGCAGGGAGAAGAGATATTAACGGGTGATGAAGAGATCCGCTACCTCTATCCGATCGTTGTCAAACAAGAGTGCCTTAGCTGTCATACCAATGCACGCTTAGGGGATATCAACGGTGTTATCGATGTCCGCTTCCCGGTTGCGAACCTCAAAATTTCGTTGACGACGATGGTCAACTCTTTCATTGTCTTTTTTGTCCTTTTCACGGTCCTTATCTTCGCTATCCTTTATTTCCGTCTCAATGCCCTCCTTGTACAGCCTCTTAAACAGTTTATAGGGATGATCCAAGAGATTATCAATAAAAACGACATGGGCAAACGGGTGAGTCTAAAGACCAAAATTCTGGAAGTCAAAAACATCGAGAGTTATGTCAACCGGATGCTCGATTCGATCCAGGACTATTATGAGAAACTTCAGCACCTCTCCGATCGTGATTACCTCACCGGATTGTATAACCGCCGAAAATTCGAAGAGTTTCTCTCGTATGAAATCAAACGCTCTCTCCGTCATAACCAAAAATTTACCATCCTGATGATCGATTTGGATAATTTCAAATACGTGAACGATACCTACGGTCATGCGGCGGGAGACTTGGTTCTAAAAGAGGTAACTGAGATCTTTGGTTCGAACCTGCGCAATGCCGATATTTTGGCCCGTCTTGGCGGAGACGAGTTTGCGGTTATTTTACCTCAGACGGCATTTGAGGAGGGGTTCGCGGTAGTTGAAAAGCTCCGCTCAAAGCTCGAGTCGACAGCAATTTCGCTGATGGTAGATCAGATTACGTTGACGGCGAGTTTCGGTATCGCCGAATATCCTGAGCAGGGGGAGAACATAGAGGCATTGCTGACCGGGTCGGATCTGGCCATGTACAAAGCGAAGCGCTCCGGTAAAAATACGATTGCCCGCGCTGATCAAAGTGATCAGGAGATGGCTACGGAGATTCAGAAAAAAGGGGAGTTCCTTCGCCGGGCGATCGATGAAGATAGGGTAGAGCCGTTTGTTCAGCCGATCTACGATGTTATGAGCGGCGAGCTGTTCGGCTATGAGGTATTGGCCCGCATACGTGAAGGGGATCGCTATATGGCAGCGGGGCAGTTCATCGAAGTGGCGGAGCGGCTCGGGATGGCCTGCAGAATCGACGATATCATTCTGAGCAAAGGGCTTAAAACCCGTGAAGAGCTTGGCCTTTGGGAGAAAAAGTTCTTTTTCAATCTCTCAACAAACAGCCTTTTCAACGGCAATTACGTCGAGTTGATTGAATCTCATTACTCTCGCAGTCCTCAACAGCTCAAAGAGGGGATAACGATCGAAATCCTTGAACGTGAAGCGATCCATAACGTCAAGGCACTCATGGAGATTATCGAAGAGATGCAGGGGGTAGGAATCTCGTTTGCACTGGATGATTTCGGTTCGGGATTCTCGTCGTTTGTTTACCTGAAATATTTTGATACGGAATACATTAAAATCGACGGCGAGTTTGTCAAAAATATCACGGTCAATGATAAAGACCGTATTTTTGTCAAACACATCAATGGAATTGCGCAGGAGTTCGGAAAGAAAACCATTGCGGAATACGTAGAGGATGAAGAGACATTGAACGTCCTCAAAGAGATTGGCGTTGATTACGCGCAGGGGTACCATTTCGGCAAACCGCATCCACTGGTATGAGGAAACCATGGGGAGCCAACGGTGTTGGCCCGCTCGGGGGGCTTATTGTGTTAGCTTAGAAGCTTTTTGGCGCATTCGTTGATCCGTTTACCGTCCGCTGAAGCGCCGAGTGTTTTGGAGGCGGCACCCATAACTCGACCGATATCTTTCATGGATGCGGCTCCTGATTCAGTAATGATGGTGCGCAGAGCACTCTCTAACTCTTCATCACTGAGCTGCTTCGGCAAATAGGTTTCAAAAATAGCCGCTTCTGAGGCTTCTTTTTCGTACAAATCTTCACGCCCTGCTTCACGGTACTGGGTCATCGCATCATTACGCTGTTTGACCTGTTTTTGGATGATTTTGATAATATCATCATCACTGAGCTCTTTGCGCTCATCCACTTCGATTTGTTTCATGGCACTGGTGAGGAGACGTAAAGCATCACGCAGCGGAGCATTTTTTTCTTTCATAGCTGTTTTGATGTCATTATTGATTTGTTCTTTTAAACTCATAGATATCCTTTGGAACTATTTTTGCTTATTATAGCTAAATATGACTCGGATGGGACAATGCGGACACCACTTTATTTATCGATTCTTTCGGCAACCTTGTTGTTGAGCGGTTGTACGGCGCGTCTTACTGAGCCTGAAATCGCGTTTACCCCACCCAAATACGTCGAAGAGATGCCCTCACGCGAAGAAGAGAACAGTTTTGTGGCACGGGGGAGTCTGTTCGGTCAGGGAGACAGTCCTCTTTTTTCCGACCATAAAGCGATGCATGTCAATGATATTGTAACGGTTGTTATCTCTGAACGGGCAACCAGTTCCAATAAAGCGAATAAAGCACTGACCGAAGCCGATACACTGGGGCTTAACGGAGGATTGTTCAGCTCAACCGGGCAAAATTCAGCCGTCAGTTCCGCCGTCAATAAACTAAATGGCGTGGCCGGGATCGGGTTTTCTGCAGGATCGACTTCGGATTACGCGGGATCGGGATCGTCTACGAAAAATGCCTCATTCACGACAACCGTATCCTCACGGATTGTAAAAGTGATGGCAAACGGAAACTATTTTATCTCCGGACGCCGTGAGATCATGGTGGATGACCAAAAACAGGTCATGCAGCTTAGCGGAGTGATCCGGCCGTATGATATCGATCAAAATAACCAGATTAATTCCTCTAAAATCTCCGATGCTAAAATCCTCTACGCGAATGAAGGGGATGTCGACCGTTCGGTGAATCAAGGATGGGCGAGTAAGATGGTAGGGGCGGTCTGGCCGTTTTGATTACGTTTATCCCGTTCGCCCTGAGCCAGTCGAAGGGTGAAGTGTTCATGGTTCGACGAGCTCACCACGAACGGGTATAGATTACTTAGCGGATCATTTGCAATGGATCGATATGGGCATTTCGCTGTGTTACCTGAAACATCAACTCTCTTCCCACACGTCCGATAATAGAGCCTTGTTTCAGCCGTTTTCCTACCTCTACCGTAGGGGCAATCTTGTCAAGATGGGCATAAATCGAATGCAGTCCGTTATCGTGTTCGATAATAACGACATTTTCGAGCATGGCGGTCGGTTTGGCAAAGATGACTTTGCCGTTAAGAACCGATTTGACTTTGGCATCGGCAGATGTTGGACGAAGCGATACCGAGTCATTAAAGATTTTAATCCCGTAAACCGGATCGGTGTACGGGCCGAAGCGTTTGGTAACAATATATCCATCCAACGGCGAAATACTCCGCTCACCTGCATATCCGGCAATATTCGAGGGACGGTAGTCGGAAATTGCTTGTTTGACATTCGCCGGAACCGGTTTTGATCCCGGCTTTTGGGCTACGAGAGGAGGGGGAGCTTTTTTGGGTTTAAGGGATTCACGTTTGATAATATTGAGACTGGCAAGGGTGTTTTGCAATGAGCGCTGCTGATTAAGGATTTTATTTAACGATTTTTTATATTTCTCTTTTTCGTGTTCGAGTGCTGCAATTGCTTTTTCATTCTCTTTTTTGGTTTCAAGAACTTTATTTTTTTCCTGATCGATGATAGCGATGGACTTTTTGAGGAGGGTTGTCTGCGAAGAGAGTCCGGCTATTTTGGCATTGTTTTCGACGAAAAGGGTGTTGAGCTCTTTGATCTCCTGATTGATCTGTTTAAGATGCAGCTTGAGGGCCTCTTCGGTAATGATGGCATCGGCCTCTTTCGCACGGTCATCATTGATCAATAAAGAGATGGAGGTATTGCGTGCGATGGCAAATACGAGACGCTGTTCAATATCATTCTGGGTTTTCGTCAAAAGGGTTTGCTGCGCTTCCAGTTGGCTTAAGGTCATTTTGTTGGATTGATAAATATTCTCTTTGGATTTGAGTTCATCCACGAGGGTGCTGATCTTTTGCTGCTGCGTTCCGATGATCTGCTTTTGTTGCATGATTTTAGATGCGGTTGCTTCGAGTTTTGCCGTAATGCTTGAAAAGGTTTGTTTGGTTTCAATCAATTTTTTCGATGTGTGTTGAATCTTTTCATCGATTTTAGCACCATGCAGCGAAACCGCGATCAAAGAGATCGCTAACAAGGAGAGGGAAATTTTCATCTATTCCTCTTCACTGTTTCCGATGACGATTGTAAGGGTCAATACAATCGATACACCCAATGCGATCAGAAGGGAGCGCAAGGCATCGTTTACGAAATCGAAAAGTTCGATATTGATCCCTACAGTTTGCAGCAGGAGATCCATCCAGCCGTATTGCTCAATGACAAAAAAGGCAAGGCACACGATAATCGTGGCGATAATGGCATCGACGATTGCAAGACGAAACAAGACGGCGGAACGAAGCCAAACCGGTGCACCGAATAGGGCCATAATCGACATCCTATCAGCATGCTGGAACTGCCATAAACGCATCTCTTTGAGGATAAGAAGCGAGGTGACCGCTGCGATGGCGATAGAGAAAATCTGTACCACGTCTTTAAACAAAAGCATCAGCTTATAGACGGTGTCATGCGTTTGGGCATACCCTTCCACCCGTTCAATGGCAGAGTGTTTCTGAAGCCGTTTTTGAAGTTTTTCAATCTCATACGGAGTCGGGAAACGGCTCAGATAGATGCGGTAAAACTTCGGAAGGGTGAGTTTGAGCAAATCAAGATTTTTTTTGCTCATCTCCCCTTTGAGCCGCTCTAAAACCTGATCCGTTGCGATGGCGTCGCTTCTTTCGATGATTGAATCCATCGCTTTGAACTCAGCAGGGGTTAGGCTTTTGTTGGCAACGACGATAATGGAATAATCGTTTTTAAGCCGATCCTCATAAGCTGCGATCGTCCGATCGACGGCTACATAGATTTGAACTGAAAACAAAACGGTAAAGAGGGCGATAATGAGCGATATATGATTTTTAAGAGATTTCATGGATATTCCCCATCTCGATATGGTAATGTGTGTAAGGTACGGTGATGGAGGAGGGGATATTATGGGTCACAACAACAACAGTCGTTTTGAGCTGGGTATTTGCCCCCTCAAGCAGATTCCATATCACCTGAGATGAGTATTCATCCAGATTTCCCGTCGGCTCATCGGCTAAAATCAGAATCGGATTATGTGCAAGGGCGCGGGCCATAGCGACACGCTGCTGTTCCCCGCCGCTCAGTTCCGGAGGATATTTCCCCGCTTGATGATTCAGTTTGACGTGACCGAGAAGTTTTTGTACCTGAGCACTGCTCACATCTTTGGTGTATCCGGAAATAATGAGGGGGAGCATGACGTTTTTCTCGATCGTCCACTCTTTGATCAGCTTGTAATCTTGGAACACGACACCGATGTGGCGGCGGAGAAAATTGAGTTTGGAGGTACTGATACGGCTCATTTTGACTCCCCCTACCATAAGGTGGCCGGCTCGGGGTTCAATGGCACCGTAAAACGATTTCAGGAGGGTTGATTTTCCGCTTCCGCTCGCTCCGGTGATAAATACGAAACTTCCCGCATCGATTGAGAAGTTGGCCTTGGAAATGATCGTTTCAAACTCTTTGTACGAAAGAGAGAGATTTTCGGCAATAATGACTTTATCCATGCAGCAGCTCGTCTAGTAAGATGTGGGCTTTGAGGTTCGCGCTAGAGCGGACCGGAAGAGACGGGAAATAGCGGACAGAGCCGTTTTCGATCAGTACATAGGTACTTTCGGGGCGATCGAAGCTCCCCATCGCTAAGCGGATCATTCGACCGTTTTCACCGACGGTAAAGATTCGTTCAACATGGATGAACCCCCATTCGCGTTTATAGGTCTCTTTGGAGAGGCGATCAACAATGCTCCCCTCTACCACAGGAGACGAGAACGAAAAGTCCCCGACCATATCAGGCTCAGGACTTTCCACTTCAGAAGTGAACGTCACATCATAGATGTTTTTCTCCATTTTCTTCCAGCGGTCTTCGTATTTACTGCTGATTGCGATCTCCTGGTTTTTACGAACGTCGAAGCGGCTTTTGGCAGGAGAACTGAAGGTCTCGAGGGCAAACCGGTAATAGTTTTCGCTGTCGGTACGAAGTTCTAACGTCCCGCCGATCTTTAATACCCGCTCGGATTCTTTTAGAAAAGCTTCCGAAATGACACGGCGGTGAGGCTTTTTATCCCACGGCACCGGAAAATGGACGTAAATTTTACCGACGATATTGGAGGGGACAAATTCCAAAAAAAGCCGTGCATCGTAATCAAGGATCATTACGTTGGTAAGATTTTGGATAACGATCTGCTTCAGTGCCTGCTCAATCGAAGGTTTGTGAATCTCAAGCCCGATAAACAAAATATCGGGATTGGCGGCAGCCTGATGGAGGAGGTGACGCGCCGAGCCGAATCCGATTTCGATCCGTACTTCCCGATCACGCGGGAAGTTGTCGGCAAAAAAAGAGATCGATTTCAGGGCATCATGGGTTTTGAGATGGGTATTTTCGGGAGCATTGTCGACGTTTGAGTCGATAATGACGGAACCGGAACACTTCGCATACGCCAACAACGCATGTTTAATCAAAAAATTGGGGGAAGGGCGGGTAATTTTATCGCTTTTCAACAGTTCTTTGGTTTCCCCTTTTTTATGAACCAGAAAGAATTCTCTCTCTTTGTAGCGTGTCGCGATCAAAGCTCCCTCGCGCCCGTCTTTGTAGTCGGCTTGAAAAAGAAACTCTACATCACCGCATTGTGCGGGAAGGGAGAGAGGTTTAAAGGATTCGATGTGTAAATGCGGCATACTCTACTTTGCCTCGAAACTGAGTTCAATCGCGGGTGTCGGAAGGGAACGGATACCGTTTTTATCGACACTCATGATTTCGTAAAGATAGCCCGTATCGGGTTTGATATCGGTATCGCGGAAACGGGTGTCGGTGATATTGTTGATATCGACACTTTCGCGGCTGATCCAGCTGGTTTTGGTTGTTTTGACGACGGTATACGAGACGGTACGCGGATCGTTATTGCTCCATTCCAGTTCTGCGGCTTTGTTGAGTATTTTTCCCTCATACTTGATCGGTGTTTGCGGTTTAGGGAGGGTAGAACCCTGGGTAGCTACTGCGGAGAGAGGACTCTCAAGGCCATCTTTATCAACCGCCGTTATTTTGTAAAAATAGAATTTTCCGTCTTCGGTAATCGTATCGGTAAACGTAGTTGTATCAAGTTTAACGTGGTAATCAAACGGACCCTTTGGCGAGGTGGAGCGATAGATGTTGTAGTGACTCAAATCATTGATCATGCTTGCTTCCCACCCCAAGGTAATGGCACGGGGGAGATTATTGGTGCTGGTGATATTTTTGATCTCCGGAGGGAGCGGTTTTGTGACCACTTTGGTTATTTCACTCGGTTCGGTTGAGAGTTTGTCAAACGTGGTGGCTTTGATGCGGTAAAAGTAGACTTGACCGTCTTTTAGTTCCGTATCGATGAATTCGGCATTTAAACGCCCTGCAATCGTAGCGATTTCGGACCATTTTTGGTCGGTTGCATTTTGCCGTTCGATAAGGTAGCCGTTGATTTTCCCGTTCGGATGGGGACGCCAGAGGAGCTTGGCGCTGCGGGGCATATTGCCGACCGACTGGAAAAAGCTGACGGGGGCGATCATCGGCTGTGTGGCGACGAGCATCGTTTCACTCGCAACCGATTCGCTTCCCTCTTTGGTAATGGCCGCAAAACGGTATTGGTACTCACTCCCCGGCTTGAGATCATGATCGACATAATGGGTGGCAAAACGGCTCTCAATCGTTGCGATGCGCTGAAGCTTCTGATCCTCGGCACCCGGAGTGTTGCGATAGACGTAATACCCTGTTACTCTCGGATCACTTAGAGGTTTCCACTCAAACGCGACCGAAGTGATGTCGGCGATAAATCCATTCATCGAGGGGGTAGGGAGAGATGAATCAATCGTAACGGTTTTAGGCGGTGTGGGCTGAGGGGCACAGCCGCTAAAGAGACTCAGTGCTAAAGAGACGCTCAATGCGTATCGGATCGATGAGTTCATTGTATTCCTTTGGATCAAAATGTTTATTTAAATAATCTTCCATCACACGATCGAGTGAAGCGGTAAAGTGAACCCTCTTTTTCGTCGTCGGATGGGTGAAATAGAGGACATAGGCATGAAGCAAGATACGTTCCATTTTATCGCTTTTGGCCGAGGTTCCGTAGAGATGATCGCCGAGAATATGGCGGCTGATGGACTCCAAATGGACCCGTATTTGATGGGTCCGTCCGCTGTAGAGCTTGCACACGATCAGCTCTTCGGTCTCGTCATGGCTGGGGAGAAGTTTGCGAAACTCGGTTTTGGCACTTTTACCCATCTCATTGATAGCCATTTTGAGACGGTTGTGTGCGCTCCGTCCGATAGGGCGGTCAATGATGGTGATCTCCTCTTTCATCGGAGGGGTGATGACGGCCAAATAAAAACGTCCCATCGTTTTGTCTTGAAGCTGGAGCGAAAGGGCTTCATGCGCTTCGTTGTTTTTGGCGATGACCATCGCCCCGCTCGTTCCGCGGTCGAGTCGGTGGACGATTCCGTGACGCTCTTCACCGCTGAGGGTCGAGAGGGCGATCCCTTTGTGTTTGAGCCAATCGACGAGGGTCGCCTCTTTGACACTCGGTGCGGGGTGGACGGTGAGGGAACTGGGTTTGTTGATGACGAGAATATCCTCATCTTCAAACAAAATTTCGACCTCGAAATCGATCTCCTGCGCCGGAGTCGATTTTTGCTCCGGGAAGCGGATATGAACCGTTTGATTTGGTTTGAGTTTTAACCCTGATTTAGCGGTTGCTTTACCGTCTACGCTAACGCACTCCTGTTCGATGAGCTGTGCGATTTGGTTGCGCGTCTGCCCCAGCTGCTGGGTTAAAAAAACGTCCAGACGAACCGCCGCATCGGTGGTAAAGATAGATTCTTCTTGTCTCATAGGTCTCCATAGGTGTGATTAGAACTCTGCTGTGCTACAATTAGCAAAAAAAGAAGGACCGTAGTGCTCAATATTGATCGACGAATTTTAGCACACTTTGATTTCATAACCATTATTTTATTGATTCCGCTTGTTTTTACTTCAGGTTGGCTGATTTACGAAATCCACCCCACCTTGGGACAAAAACATTTCGTTTATGTTTCGGTCGGAATCGGTGTTTTTATCACCCTTTTTCTCCTTCCTGTCCGGAAGATGTTATGGATGATTCCGATAGCATACTGGGGGAGCATTCTGCTCCTCATTGCCGTAGAGTTTGTAGGACACTCCCGACTGGGGGCCAAGCGGTGGATTGAGATTCCGTTTATCCATTTCACCCTTCAGCCCTCCGAGCTGATTAAACCTGCCTTTGTCCTGATGCTCGCCTATCTCATCAGCCGCAATCCCCCTCCGCGTGAGGGCTACGGATTGAAAGCATTTATAAAACTCTCGTTTTTTATCCTTTTGCCGTTTTTCCTGATTGCCAAAGAACCCGATTTGGGAACCGCCACCGTTTTGGCCTTGTTAGGGTTTGGGATTTTATTTATCGCCGGGGTGAAGTGGAAAATCTGGATCGGGTTGGCGGTTACGTTCGTCATCTCTCTGCCGCTCATTTATACCCAGCTGCATGATTACCAAAAGCAGCGTTTGTATGATTTTGTCGGTGAAAAACCGAGCTATCACGTCGAGCAGTCGATTATCGCCGTAGGCTCAGGGGGATTTTTCGGAAAAGACAAAGAAGACGCCACCCAAACGCAGATGAAATTCCTCCCCATCGCATCGAGTGACTTTATCTTTGCCTACGTCGTCGAGCGGTTCGGTTTTTTCGGAGCGTTTTTGCTCATCTCCCTGTATGCGGCGTTGATCATCCATCTGATGATTATTGCCTTTTGGACCGAAGATTACTATATCAAAGTCGTCGCAGGGGGGCTGTCGCTCCTCTTTTTCATCTATATGGCGGTCAACATCGCCATGACGATCGGAGTCGCCCCCGTCGTGGGGGTTCCTCTGCCGATGTTTAGCTACGGCGGGAGCAGTTTCGTCAATTTCATGGTCCTTTTGGCCATCATGGAAAACCTTGTCGCTTATCGGTTTCGATATCTTTACGGCGATACCGGTAAAAAAAGCTTTTTATAGTAATAGTTGTTACACACTTTTCGAGCAAAGCTCGCAAAGTGGCAGGGACACCCAGCCGGTACTTTCGTACATCGGCATGGGTTCCAAAGCTAAAAAAGCCAAGCAGTTGGCATTTTTGGCGCTTTTCACCCGTACATCCCCCTAAAGCTACCCGCATCTTTCGGATGCGAGAGAAGACTAACCTTACGCCTTATGAAAAAGGTATGTAAGGTCAGTCTAATTAAAGAACGTTTATAATGGCGCTCCTCAAACGGGTCAATAGTTCAGTGGTTAGAGCCCCCCGCTCATAACGGGGTTGTCGCAGGTTCAAATCCTGCTTGACCCACCACCTCATCAAAATAATCTCCTCTAATCTCCTCTAATATTCTCTATTTAACCTTATGTAGCTGCCTAAAATAGGCATTTTTAACGCTAATTAGCCTCTAATACCCTTTTTTTATTTCATATCATCTAAGTTCTTAATGTAGTTTTTCTACAAAGTAAAGGACGATCCAGTACTTTTCTCCTACCGTAATAAAGTACTTCATGTCTTGATAGCTCTTTTTTTCAAATGCGTTGGACACATTTGAAGAAAAGGTTATTCAACACAAAAAAATATTAATTTGTATTGACAATGACGGAAAATACGGTAACATAGCAATTCTTGATAATGCAGAAGGGATATCTGCTGAAATCTTAGAGAAGATATTTCTTCCGTATTTCACAACAAAAGATCAAGATAAGGGTACGGGCATAGGGCTTCATATGAGTAAAATGATTCTTGAAGGACATTGCCATGGATCGATCTATGCAAGCAGCAACGGCGTATATGCTATTTTTACCATCAAACTGCCATTGGAGAGTAAACAATAATGCACGTTAAAGATATTCTAAAAAAACTGACCCTCTATGCGGAAGGGATGAGAGTTTTATATGTCGAAGACGAAGAACTGATACGGGAAAATACGGCCATGCTTTTTTCGAGCATATTTTCCGTTGTTGAAACCGCCAGCAATGGAAAGGAAGGATTGGCCCTTTATCAAGAAAAGAGCTATGACTTGGTAATCACCGATATATTGATGCCGGAGATGAATGGAGTCGCTATGATCCAAAAGATCAAAGAGATCGACCCTTTACAAAGCGTCATTGTCACTTCTGCATGCGAAGACAGCAGTTATTTGCTTGAACTGATCAATAACGGTGTCGCGCAGTTCATTCTAAAACCGATGAAAACCGATAATATGATCCAGACACTCTACACGGTATCCCAAAATATCTACAATGCCCGAAAAGTTGAAGAGTTTACGGCACATCTCAAACAAGATCTCATTCATCAGTCAACCCTTCTGGAACAATACAAAGAGATCGTTGACGTATCGATGATCGTTTCAAAAACGGACTTACAAGGAAATATTACCTACGTCAACGATGCTTTTTGCAATACCAGCGGTTACGGCAAAGACGATATGATCCGATACGGCCATAACATTATCCGTCATGAGGAGACTCCGCCCCATTTTTATGAGCATTTATGGCAGACCATTTTGGACAAAAAAATATGGCACGGTACGATCAAAAATTTAAAAAAAGATGGGACCCATTATATTACCGACACGACGATTAAACCGATATTGGATGAATTCGGTCATATATTGGAGTTTATCAGTATCAGCTACGATGTGACACAGATGCATAACCTGAACGAAGAGATATGGAATACGCAGCATGAAATGCTCAATCTCCTCGGTGAAATCGGCGAAACCCGTTCCAACGAAACAGGTAATCACGTTCGGAGGGTCTCGAAATATTCGAGACTCCTTGCGGAACTTTACGGCTTAAACGATGAAGATGCAACGCTCATTTACAGTGCATCACCGATGCATGATATCGGTAAAATAGGTATTCCTGATTCAATTCTTCTCAAACCCGGTAAACTTGATCCAGAAGAATATAACATAATGAAAAAACACAGTTCTATCGGCTATGATATCCTTAAAAATTCTAAGCGCCCTTTGCTTCAAGCCGCAGCGATCATTGCCCGTGAACACCATGAAAAATGGGATGGCTCGGGATATCCTCGGGCTTTATCGAGGGAAGATATTCATATTTACGGTAGAATCACCGCATTAGCGGATGTTTTCGATGCCTTAAGCTGTGTACGTGTTTATAAAAAGGCGTGGCCGATGGAACAAATTATCGAATATATCGTTAATGAACGGGCCAAACATTTTGATCCGGATCTCGTTGATATATTTATGGCGAATATTGATACTTTTATTGCGATTTCAAAAGAGTTCACTGATTGACAATATAATTTTTTTTTGGTTTAGGAGACCTTTTGACAACGTTCAGCAGCCAATATCAAATCATAGATACCTTACATGAAAATCTTACCACCGTGGTGTATAGAGCTACTCACCTCTCGACAAAACAAAGCGTTATTATCAAAATGCTCAAACAAAGCGTGCAGGATGATCACAATATAGCGCAATTCGTTAATGAATATCAGATCCTTTCGACGTTAAAGTCATCGAAAATTATCAAGATGGTCAATGAAGTTGATATCCGATCGAGATATATACACATTTTCGAAGACATCGGCGGGGATTCTTTGTTCAATTTTCTTCAGGAGGGGTGCTTTGGGCTGGATGAATCACTCGATATTGCAATCGATGTTGCCGATACTATCCGCTATTTGCACCAAAAACATATTATCCATGCCGATATCAATCCTAAAAATGTCATCTATAACCCGAAAACAAAAGCCGTCCAGATAATCGATTTCGGCTATTCGATTTACGACGACCATTACCGTTTTAATAACGATGTCAATGTCGGAACATCCGGGAACCTGTTGTATATGTCACCGGAACAGACGGGCCGGACCAAGCAAAAAATCGATCACAGAACCGATTTTTACAGTTTCGGGATGACGCTGTACCATCTCTTCTCCGGACGATTGCCTTTTGATGCAAAAGATCGGTATGAACTGATTCACAAGCAAATCGCCTTAGACCCCGTTCCTCTTCATGGGCTCAAGGATACCATACCGCTCGTCCTATCGAACATTGTCGAAAAACTGATTGAGAAACAGCCGGACAGACGCTACCAAAGCGATGATGCCATTGTGTATGATTTGAAACAGTGCCGCCAATTGTTTAAACGCTCAGGGGGGATTGAAGAGTTCGTGATTGCGACCCAGGATCGTCCTTTATTCAAATTCGGCGAACGACTTTTCGGCAGGGAAAAAGAGATATCGCTGCTTAGGCAAGCGGCCGAAAAAGCCCTTTCGGGCAGTTCGGTAAAGATGCTGGTATCGGGGAGCTCAGGGGTGGGGAAAACCCGTTTGATAGAAGAGTTTTTCACCTATATCAATACCGGCGGATTCCGTATTTTCAAAGGGAAGTTTGAACAATATCAAACGGCTGCTCCTTATCATATATTCAAGCAGATTTTTTCGCAGTTTCATCTCTATCTTAAAAACCATACTCAGGGAAAAAAAGAGTTCAAAATTCATCCGAACAGTATTCAGGTTTTGTGTCAAGTCTTCCCTGAATTATGCGAAATTTTTCCGTTGCCTTCCGATCAGCCATGCCATTCATCCGAAGAGATCAGCAATCAACTCCCTTATGCCCTTGAAGATTTTTTTACCCACATAGTAACGGCCGAGGCACCTTTGATTTTGTTTATGGATGACCTGCAGTGGGCAGATTCGGCATCGGTAGAAGTGATACAAAAATCGATTCTTGAAATCAGCAATCCTAATCTTCATTTTATCGCGAGTTACCGCGACAATGAAATAGACGGTATTGGTAAATTAATAGAGACGATTGATAACAAATCACGTTTTGAGTGCTATGCTTTTCATCTTTTGCCTCTCAATGAGCAAGATATCAATACTATCTTGTATGAATTTTTGCATGAGAAGAGTGAACAGACTCAAAATTTCGCATCGCTCATCTATAAAAAAACAAACGGTAATCCGTTTTATATCAAAACATTTCTCCATCACCTGATTGATTCGAACGGATTACGATATGAGAACGGCAAATGGAATTACTCCCTTGAACATCTAAAATCCTACAGTGCTAGTATTAATATCGTCACGATTATCAATGCGCAATTTTCTCTTTTGGACGCTGCGGAACAATTATATCTGCAGTATTTGGCCATATTGGGCAATCGTAACGATTTAGGCCTTACCCTGACTATTATGGATTTTTTGGGACAACCGAACCATTTGTTGGAAGATCTGGAAGAAAAAGGGTTCATCGAACTATTGGGAAGAGAGTATCAGTTTGTTCATGACCAAATCCATCAGTTCGTTTTCTCCTCGATCGAGAAGAATGTTAAAAAAGAGATTCATAAAGAGATAGGCCACTATCTCGAACGGATTTCCAAGGAGAAAAACAAAGCCAATGCTGTCGCCATAACGCATCACCTCAACCATGGGTACGATATCGGCCATTTCCCTTCCAGACTTTATAAATTGAATGTACAGGCACTTGATGAAATGATCAAAAACAACTCCTATGCGCTAGCCATGGAGCATGTCAGATGGATCGATACCCATTTATTCCACGAGCGATCATGGGGAAATGAACGGGCTTTGACATTTCATTATCAATTACTCAAAGGTAAGACCCTATATCTAAATGCATTGCATAACGATGCGTATACGCATACCGTACTGCTGATGGCAAAAGCCAAAAACATAAATGAGAGACTGATGTGTTTCACATTGCTGAAAAACATCTGCGTAACAAAAGGGAGCCATTTTAATGAGTTGATCGAGTTCGGCGATAATTTATTAAAAGAGCTTGGACTGCAAATTCCGAATGCAGATAATGAGCTCCATAAAATAGTGGAAAAGCTGGACCGAAAAATCAAAAACAATCCCCTTTACGGTACTCCGGACGAGATAGTCAAACTGCCAATATTGCAAAATCAGCAAAAACAAAAAATACTATCGTTACTGGTCGATTACTGGGAAGCTGCTTTTTACCTTGCTGATATCGAATGGATGCAATGGGCTTATTTAAATATCATCGATCTCTCTTTCCGTTTTGGCAATTCGAGTGAATCGTCCTTTGGGTATGTCCTTTACGGAGCCTCAATGGTTTCAAAAGGGGAGTATACGCAGGGGTATCGGTTCGGTATAGTCTCACTAAAACTCAATCATGAACTTAATGACAAGAGTATGCTTCCGAAAGTTCACAATTTTTTTGCCAACTTTATTAATCCCTACATAAAACCGCTCTCCTCGAATGTTGCTTTGTATCAAAAAAGTCTTCAACAAAGCAAAATGAACGGAGATATCATATTTGGAACCTGGGCTAATTTTTTAATGCATTTTTCCGATTTTCTTGCCGGTGAATCGTTGGAAAATCTTCGTCAAAATATCATTAGAGAGCAGACCTTTATTCTGAGATCCGGTGATACCAAAATGATCGCTGTATTTCAGGTTTTGACCAATACGGTGCGCTACCTGCAAGATCCGTATGCTCAGGATTTCGCAGCAGAAGAAAAAGCGATCGCATTATGGGAATCGGAACATTTTTACCCCGGTTTGGCCTGGTATGGTATCCTTAAAGCGCAAACCTGTTTTATCGAAGGTGAATGGAAAAAAGCCTACAAGTTTTTAGAATATTTTGTCCATTACAGTTCGAATGAAGTGATCATGTTTCCGAATATCAGACTCCATTATTTGCGTGCATTGCTTCTGCTAAACAAACGAATCCCTTTGAGCGATGCCGAAACGGCACTTTTAAACGGAGATCTCTTAGCGTGCGACTCCTATTCCAAGGCTGCACCGGCCAATTATAAATTTTGGAAATTGCTTCTTAAAGCAGAGCGGATAAAATCGGATGATAACCATTGGAATGTGGCAAAGGCCTATGATGAGACATTAAAAGAGGCCCGAAAAAGTAAAAATCCGTTTTTCATTGCAATGGGCAATGTATGCGCGGGGCGGTATTGGAAAAAACTCTCCTATCCGGAGATGAGCCATTCGTATTTCAATGAAGCCGTTGTCGGACTGAATCAGTGGGGAGCGTATGAAGCGGCAAAGCGGCTAAAAGAGAAATATATCATCCCTACCGTATCCGTGTCAAATATGATGGAAAGCTCATCAAACAGCTCTTTTATGAAATCAGAACCCGCTAACTTCCAGAGTCTGTTGAAATCATTTCAAGCCATTTCGCAAGTGATGAACACGGATGAACTTGTGACGACGTTACTGAAAATAATTTTGGAAAATGCGACCGCCAGCAGAGCTGTTTTGATGTTTAAAGATGGAGAAGATTTTTACAAAAGTGCCGGCATCGATTTTAAAAATGGGGAAATTGAATTTTTCAATAAACCGCTGAACGAAACAACCTTCGTCCCGCAACATGTCCTGTCCCATGCTATCAATATGAAAAAGAATATCACTCTGGAGAACCCGGCTGAGAGTGGAATGTTCCAATACGACGAATATATCCGACAACACAGACCGGCTTCGTGTTTTGTCACTATTGCGATGATAGAAGGCTCCGTCCAGGGAGCTTTATATATTGAAAACCGTGATGTAGTGACACCTCTAAGCCCCGATACGGTTCAGACGTTACGTCTTTTGTTGACACAATCGGCGATTATTTACAAAAATGCATCTCTTTATGAGTCACTTAAAATTAACGAGAAGAGTCTCAATAAGGCACAGCAGATAGCGCATATAGGGAGCTGGCAATACAATAGAGCGACTGATGAGATAGTATGGTCGGCGGAGACGTATCGTATTTATGACCTTGAACCGTTTGAAATGAGTATTGATGACAATTGGTTTATGCGCCATCTCCATCCTGAAGATGAAATGATAGTACTGGATGCATTTGAAAAAGCGATGAGCGGACAGCACTATTATGATGTCACTCACCGTATTGTGACGGCAGCCGGTAAGATTAAATTCGTCCATCAGCGTGCGGAGGTATTTTGGGAGGGGGAACACCAAAAGATGTCCGGAACGATTCAGGATATCACGGAGTTAAAACATTCAGAGGCGCTGATCAGCCAGCTGTCACAGGTCGTGGACCAAAACCCCTATACCACTATTATCACCGACATAGACGGTTCTATTGAATACGTCAACAAACAATGTCTCAATATGACGGGATATTTTCAACATGAACTGATTGGCCAAAATATGAATATTTTCCGATCCGGCGTTCATTCTGATTCTTTTTACCGGGAGCTTTGGAATACCATTTCCCTTGAAAAAGAGATATGGCGCAGTACCATGGTTAACCGGATGAAAAATGGTGAGCACCGCGATTGTGAGTCGACGATTTTTCCGATATTTGATACCCATGGCGAGATTGTCAATTTCGTGACGATCCAAGAAGATGTCACCGAACGCAATATTAAAGACAAGCTCTTCTTGATGCAGACACGGCAGGCTCAAATGGGAGAGATGCTTTCCATGATCGCCCACCAGTGGCGCCAGCCGCTGACGATCATGAGCGCTTATTTAGGCCGGGAAAGGATCAATATTTTCCTTCAAAAAGCGACTATGGAAGATTTTGTGGAGAGTATCGATGCGATCGAATTACAAATACAGTACTTATCGCGTACGATCACCGATTTTCGGGATTTTTTTAAACCGGATAAACAGGCTGTTGCCACTACCAGCGCTACGGTATTTTCTAAAACCCTCAACCTTATCGAACATTCGTTGATACAAAATAAAATTGCGGTCCATCAGACACATAGCAACGATCATCAATACAGAATATTCGAAAACGAACTGGTCCAGGTGATGTTGAATCTTTTTAAAAATGCACAAGACGTATTTGAAGAGCGGAGCACTGTCTCCCCTGAGCTGATGATTATGACGGACCAGCAAGAGGGAGAGGTGATTATCAGCGTTGAAGATAATGCCGGCGGAATTGATCCGATTTTGATGGATACGATTTTTCTACCGTATGTTTCGACGAAAAGCCATACGGGGACCGGCTTGGGACTCTATATGTGTAAAACCGTCGTTGAGAATCATTGTCACGGAACGATAAAAATAGAAAATACCCAAAAAGGGGCAAAATTTATCATTAGAATTCCGATTCAAGAGTGTAAATGATCTAAATATTAAAAAATATCATTCTTAGGATACGTAAAAAAATGAGAGATGAATGCAATATACAAAATCTTTCAAATAATAGGTTATGCCCTTTATTAAATAATCTGTAGTCATCTTTAATATAATGAAAGTGAATTAATTATGAATCTAACCCAAGAGCAGACGAAAGGATTGATACTTTTCGCGGATGACGATATGGATACAAGAGAGTCTATCTCAAGACTGCTTGAGCATGTGGGGTACTGTGTTAAAACAGTCTCAGATGGAAACCAAGCGCTCGATTTTTGCAAAGAGACTCTGCCGGATTTACTATTGAGCGATGTGATAATGCCGGGGTTGGATGGACTTGGTTTGCTGCAAACGCTTCGCAGCAATCAAATGACGGCTACGTTACCCATAATTTTAGTGTCAGCATGTGCAGGTCAAGATGCTAAAATGGAAGCAATACTTGCAGGCGCGGATGACTATCTCACTAAACCTCTTCATGCTGCTGAATTGGTGGCAAGAATCGATGGTGCCGTAAAACTAGGTAAACTTAGATATGACTCCGAACAGTTTTATCGTACGGTGTGCTCGTCGGTTTATGAAGCAATAATTATTTTAAAAAACAATTTTGTGGTTGACTGTAATGATATGGCTTCGAAGCTGTTTGAAACGACAAAAAATGAATTCATCGGAATGAATATTCTTAATTCGACGTATCATTTTGAATGTCGAGGAAATGATTTTTTGCATTATTTAACTTCTGCATCTGAAGGGTCTACAAGGATGGAGTGCTCCTTATTGCTGGGAAACAATTTAAATAAGACTAAATACCTTGATATGACGCTTTCACGTTTTGGTACGGATCCAAATAAAATGATATTGATTGCACGCGATATAACTGAAAAGCTTGAAGAAGAAAAATTATTTAAAATGCAAGCTCGCCAAGCACAATTGGGAGAGATGATTTCCATGATCGCACATCAATGGCGCCAGCCATTGTCGATTATTAATGCAATTGCAGCACAGATACGCCTCAAAGAGCTGATGAAAGAGCAGGGGGATTTTGCTCTGATAGACAATTTGATAAAAATTGAGCAGCAATGTGTTCATTTGTCACAAACAATTTCGGACTATAGAGATTTGTCGAGTCCTAATAAAGAAAAAGAGGACGTTACATTCTCCAAATTAATACATCATGCAATTAGCCTTTTAGACCATACCTTTAAAGATAAGGGTATTGAAGTGCATGAGATTATTAGAGATGATGTTATACTCAAGACGTTTTATAATGAAGTACTTCAGGTTCTCATCACCTTGCTGAAAAACTCGGTTGATGCCTGTGAAGAAAATAATAGGTATTACACAATCACAATCACCGTCGATCACGATGAGGAATACGGTATTATCAAGGTCCATGATAAGGCAGGAGGAATCTCAACGGATTTAGTTAATAAGCTTTTTACACCGTACTTTACGACTAAAAATAAAAAGAATGGTACCGGATTGGGCCTTTACATGAGTAAAATGATCATTGAAGATCATTGCAAGGGGTTGTTGGAAGTCAGCAGTGAAGGTCAGGAAACATTATTTAGTATCAAACTTCCGAAGCAATAGCCTCAAGAGTGAAAGAAAGATTTCAATAGAATATTAGTTATTCTAAAACTGATTTTTAGGAGTTCCCAAAAACATGAATCAGCTGTGGCGCGTAACGCTTATGAAGTATTTTATGCTAGAATGATTATCTTTGTTTATATATGTCATTTTAGAAAGTAACACCGGTATGAATTATTCTCCAAGCTTTTTATCTCCATTAACTTACCTTTTCCGATTGTTTCTTTTGATTTTGGCCATCGGCTTGATGAGTTGTGCGCAAGCCAATGATAATATCGTTCGTCTGCAGCTGCGATGGCACCACCAATTCCAGTTTGCCGGTTATTATGCCGCTCTCGAGAAGGGATTTTACAAAGAAGAGGGTCTAAACGTTCAATTGGTCGCAGGCGATCCGAAACATCAGCCGGTAAGTGAAGTTCTTGCAGGCAAAGCCCAGTATGGGGAGGGGAATAGTGAAGTTCTTCTCAATCGATTGCAGGGAAAACCGCTTGTCGCTTTGGCATCCATTTTTCAGCACTCTCCGTCGGTACTGCTGGCACGCAAGGACTCTGGGATCAATACGGTACATGATCTCATCGGAAAAAAAGTGATGCTGATGAATCGCACCGAAGATTCAGACTTTTTGACCATGTTCTTGGATGAAGGGGTCAAACCCTCCGACATTGACCTTCGCTCCAGCAGTTACGATCTCAATGATTTGATTTCGGGAAAAGTGGATGCATTCAACTCTTATCTCACGAATGAACCCTTTTTTCTGCAACAGCAAAATATTCCCTATACCGTAATCAATCCCGTCAATTACCGTATTGACTTTTACAGTGATATTTTCTTTACCACCGAACAGGAATTAAAAGAAAATCCAAAACGGGTCGAAGCAATGCGCCGGGCGACACTGCGAGGATGGAAATACGCTATGGACCATCCCGATGAGATCATTGATCTGCTCATCCGTAAATACCATGTTGAAAAATCGCGGGAACATCTCGAATTTGAAGCCGCAGAGATGCGTAAACTCATTTTCCCTGATTTGATCCAAATGGGTCATATGAATCCGGAGCGATGGCAGCATATGGCCGATACCTTTGTCAAGGCAGGTTTGGTGAAGCCTGGATTTACGCTGGAAGGTTTTATTTATAACCCAAATAGTGCTCGCCTTCCAAAATGGGTCACTTCAGCCTTTGTCACAGGTGTCGTACTGATCTCCTTTATGTTGGGTATTTTGCTTTATGTTTTGTGGTTAAATCAACGCTTAAAAGAGACCAAAAAAACGCTTGAAGAGAGTGAAATCCGTTTAAAAGAATCCCAAAAAGAGCTAGAAGAAATTGCCTATTATGATTCTCTGACTCATTTGCCAAATCGTCTCTTATTCTTTGATCGCCTTAATGTCGCCATGGCTCACAGTCGTCGCAATGATCGATTTGTTGCCGTCGTATACCTCGATCTAGACGGCTTTAAAACGGTTAATGATACTTATGGGCATGCGGTTGGAGATGAGCTTTTAGTGGCTATTTCGAAGCGGATGATTGATGTGCTTCGCGAAGAAGATACACTGGGACGAATGGGCGGTGATGAGTTTATTGCCGTATTGGGAAATTTGGAAAATCCCAAAGATTTCGAACCGATTGTTGAACGTCTTCTTCGCGCCGCGTCCGATCCGATCATTCTAAAGAATGAGACCGTGCACGTTTCGGCAAGTATTGGAGTCACTCTCTACCCTCTTAATGCGCAAGATGCGGATCATTTGGTACGGCAGGCGGACCAAGCGATGTATGAATCTAAAAGAGATGGAAAAAATCGTTACTCGCTATTTGCATGAGAATAATATTGGTATGTGTAGATAGATCATGGACGAAGTGTGGCAGTCCATACATGGATTATTTCGTCATTACACTTCTCACAATGAAAATGATTTAAGGTACCGAATCAGTCAGTACCCCCATTTTTATTTACATCGAAGATAACAAATACAAGCTATAATTCACTTATCTACAGCTTCAGACCAAGACCTTTAAACATCAAATCTGAGGATAACACTATGCGCGGCATAATCTTAGAGTATAACAGCGATACCCAAAGCGGACTTATTGAAGATGAGGAGGGCAATTGCTATCCCTTTGATATTCACAACTGCAAATCTTTGATTAGGCCCATGATCGGTGCTGAAGTTGATTTTGTATCCGACGGTGACGTCGCAACCGATGTCGATGTCCTATCCGCTTATACCGATGATTATCACCCCGATGCGCAAAAAACTTCCGCTGCGTCGAAGATACTGATAAAACTTTCTTTGATTCTCGGAATCGGTGCATTTTTGGCGGTCATGATCTATTCGGAAATCGAACGCAGACACATCAACGAGACCCAAAAGCAGTATCACGCGCAACTCATGAAAATAAAAGGGTATGTCAACGAAGGAAATTGTACCGAAGCGGCGTCGGAATATTCACGCGCGCGGGAGACACGCAAGAGGGTTTATGAATTGGGACTCTATTACAGTATTGAGCCGTTTGCGAAACAGGCTCACGCGATAGAGATCGCAGAGTGTTTTGCGCAAAGCAACGATTTTATCAATGCCGTCAAGATCCTGGATGCGGAAGAGGTTCACGATGCCGACTATCTCAGAAAAGCATCCGGGATTTATGAAAACGCGGGAGAAAAATCAAAAGCCCAAGAGGCGAAATCCAAAGCGGACAAATACGATCTGGCGAAATAGATTTACCGCATGATCCGGCAGAATTTCAGTTATGGTTTATGGCGCGTTGGGTAAACTGAAGTTATGAAAAAAAGCTTTTTAGTTTTGCTTATTTTTGTCACTGCGACGGTGGTCCAAGCAAATACCGATCGCTATGACGGTTATTTCGACGAAGCGGGAAAGCATTACAATATTCCCCCTTTGCTGCTCAAAAAAATCGCAACGATCGAAAGCGGTATTAATCCCAAAGCTCTTAACCGCAATGCCAACGGAACGCTTGATTACGGTCTTATGCAAATCAATTCAGCCCATTTGCGACGCCTTTCGAAGTGGGGAATCAACGAGCAAAACATCCTTGATCCGAAGGTCAATATTTTTGTCGGAAGCTGGCTCCTCTCCGAACATATCAAGACCCACGGGTTTAATCTCCAAGCGGTAGGGCGTTATCACTCTGCAACGCCCGTATACAAAGAAAAATGGCTTCGCCGTCTCACCGCATCGTTTAAATAGTTACCGCCCCGCCAAGCCTTCTCAATTAACAAAGAAATTTCATGTCGTGCAGCAGAGTGTATAATAGCGGTATGAATAATCTTAAAAAAATAATGATTGCTTTTGTTTTATCGTGTACGCTGCTCGAAGGTGAGGAGTATACGTTTGGTGATGGGTTTCAATTGGGAGATTCTCCGGTCATTATCGGCGGCTATCTCTCCTCCGTTTATGGAATCGAGAAAGATTCCCGCGTGTTCGATATCGATGATCTGGCGTTGCTGGCGTATGGTGAATTTGATCAGTATGATTTTCTGGCTGAGTTTGAAGCGACCGATCTCTATCGAAAAGAGTTCGGTGCCCATGCGGATGAGAGCAGCAATAGTACGTTTCACATCGAGCGGCTTTACGGTGATTATTATTTCGGGGAGAATGAGCAGCTAAGGGTCGGAAAATTCAACTCTGATGTCGGATTCTGGAATCAGATGCCCATTAATGTCTTGCGTGACACGACCTCCAGCCCCAATCTCGTCAAAGATTTTTTTCCGAAATTAACAACCGGTATCCATTACGAATCGCGTCAATCGGAGCGTGCGATCCGTCGTCTCTCCTTGACGCTGCAGCACAACGCTGATATTGATCGTGAATACAACAATTTTACGGTTGATCGGCACTATGCGTTTGCCTGCGATGTGGGGGAGAAAGAGACGTTATGGCGCTTTGGAGGGGGGTATTTTCGATACCTCCCGGCACACGAAGCGTTGTATGCTCTTGGTGCGTTTAGGATGGAGAAAAAGGGGTGGGATTTTCTTTTCGAATCGATTGTACGGCGCGACACGGACGATGATAAACTCTCTTACGATGTGTACGCGCAGGGGGTTTGGCATTGGAGGGCGGAGCACGATGCCATTCTTCGGACGGAAGTTGAAAAAGCCCCGCTAACCCGGTTCCATGACACTACGGTTGTTGCAGGCTATACCTACCGTCCCCTCAGTAATGTGGCGTTAAAGGGGGAATATGAAGCCCATCAGGAGAGCCGTTTGAACCGCTGGCTCTTCTCTTTGTCGCTCCTTTTTTAGGTGACGGGGATGCGAAAATCACTTTTTATTGCGCTGATCTGCGGCGGATTGCTCCAGTTGGAAGCGGAAACCCTGGTGGTTGCTGCGGGCGAAAACTTCAGTGTTGACGCATTGGAGATTGAGGAGATACGGGGAATTTATTTGGGGAAACGGTTTCGTTTGGGGAATAAAAAAGTGATCCCTCTGAATCTGGGGATTGATCATCCGCTGCGCCGTCACTTTGAGCAGAATGTTTTGGAAGAAGAGCGAAATACGCTGGCACAGCATTGGCTTCGTGCCCATTATCTCGGGCATCATACCCCCAAGGTGTTTAAGAGTCAGGAGAGTGTTGCTGAATTTTTATCAAAAGTAGAGAATACTCTGGGATATGTCGAAGAAGAGACGGCCCAAAAATACCATCTCAAAATCCTTTTTCGTTCAAAAGAGTAAACGATGAGCCGCCGATGGAATCATTTACCGATCGTTTATAAGCTGTTTTTAGCACTCTTTGGCAGTATCGCGGTGATTATTATCGTTTTGCTCTCGTATTTGTGGGGGTATGAATCGGAGCTCATGCTCAAAAAAGAGCAGGATATTCTTCATCTCCAGTCGGTATCTGCAGCAAAAGATTTAAAGACCCATATCGAAAGATTGCAAAAAGAGATCCTTTTCTTGTCCCGTCTCGAAGTGATGGACGATATGATCGTGCGGGATATGGACAGACGCATCACGAGCCTCCTGAAACAAAAAGGGGACGATTTGGGGGAAGATATCTCTTTGTTTATGGTCGGACCCGATTTTACCGTCTATGCCTCCTCCAACGTCAATCAGATCAACACCGCTTTTACCGAAGCGCATGCTATTGCCCCTGCGGTTAAAAATAAAAAGCCGTATTTTTTTCTGGGAAAAAATCTGTATCTCATTACACCGGTTTACGGATCTTTTAATACGAACGATTTTTTAGGGTATCTGGTGCTGTCGTATCCGTTGAAAAACTTTGCGCTCCAGCTGAAAAGTGATCAAAGCTTTTATCGATGGTTGACCCCCCCGGCATCTCTCTCACCTTTTTATAAAAGTGATTCTCCCCTCTCGGATGCCAAGGACTATTTGCATGATACGATTACCCTGGAGGGGATATTGGAGGGGTGGGTCCTCCATTTTGCCATCCCGAAAAATGAGACGCTTGCCCTGTTGTACCATTTTCAAACCCTTTTGTTGAGCGGATTTGCTATCGGACTCGTCATTATCGCTTTTTTGGTATGGATCATTGTCCTTCGTATTGTCACTCCGCTTCGTTCTCTTTCGGATACGGCGAAGCGTATTGCGATGACGGGGGATTATAGGCAAACGGTTCCTGAGACGGGAAATGATGAGGTGGGGATGATGGCGAAAACGTTTAATGCCCTTATGTCGACCACGCGCCTGAGTATGGAGCGGATCGAATTGTTGGGAAAAACGCAGGCTGCACTCCGATCCAAATCGTCCTTTTTATCCGCTATGTCGCATGAGCTGCGGACACCGCTAGGATCAATCCTCAGTTTGACACAATATCTGATGACACAGCCGCAAACCCCCGAACCGATGTACGAAACGCTCGGAAAAATCGAAAATTCGGCCCACCATTTGCTGGGGGTGATCAATAATGTTTTGGATTTTGCCAAAGCAGAATCGGGGAAAATGGAGCCACATCTTTCACAGTGCGATCCTATTGCCCTCATCGAGGGGGCGTTGGAGTTGGTTTCCCCTCTGGCGGAGGATAAAGGGCTGCAGATTACGACGAAATTTGAGCCTTCTGTTGGAGTGTTTAGAAGCGATCCGCGTCTTTTTGGGCAGGTGGTTATCAACCTCCTCTCCAACGCGATCAAATTTACGGAACACGGATCGATAGATCTATCGCTTCGTTACTACCGAGGTATTTACATGCTGGAGGTCAAAGACAGCGGATGCGGCATCGCACACGAATCGTTGGCCCATCTGTTTGATGAATTTTATCAAGTACGCAGTAACGGTCAAACGTCGTTGGAGGGAAGTGGATTAGGGCTTGCGATCAGCAAACGGATTGCCCTTTTGCTCAGAGGAGATTTGGTGATCACCAGTCCGGGAGAGGGGAAAGGGGCAAGCGCTTCGTTTCATTTCAGGACGTTTTAGAGTTAGCGGGAAATCATATAGCCCACTCCGCGTACGGTCTGTATCAGTTCATCGGCTTTGAGCTTTTTGCGGAGATTTTTGATATGGGCATCGACAATATTGCTCGCACTCAGATGGTCAAAGTCTCGACTCAAATGCTCGGATATTTGATAGCGGGTCAAGACAATGTTTGCATTGAGAACCAGCAATTCCAGCAACTCAAACTCTTTTGCGGAGAGTTTGACCGGTTCATTCTCCACAAGGACGCTCCGCGAAGAAAAATCGATAATCAGTCCGCCTAATACGAGGTGCGTCTGTTTTTGGCTGCTTTCACGGCGTAAAAGGGCACGTATCCTGGCCAACAGTTCGATATTCGAAAACGGTTTTTCCAGATAATCGTCGGCTCCGCAATCGAGAGCTTCTACCTTCTCTTCGACCTCTTTTTTGGATGAAAAAAGCAAGATAGGGGTTAGCATCTTTTCATGGCGTAGCCGGGTGAGCAGATCGATTCCGCTTCCATCGGGCAGCATCCAGTCTAATAAAATCAGATCGTATTTTTTTTGGGAAATAGAGATTTCTCCTTTGCGGAGCGTTTCGGCAATATCAACGTGATAGGCCGCATCGTTCAAAAGTTGCCGGAGGGCAAAAAGGAGTTCTTCATTATCATCAATAATTAAAATATGCATTGATCACCCCTTTTCATCAAAAATTCATAAACGTAGTTTACCATAACGGCAAAAGTATCATAAAAGGAGTCAACATGCGTCACGCGATTGGACTTATATCATCGGCCATGGCCGCCCTCATTTTATCAGGTTGCGGCGGTGGCGGTGGAAGCGATAGCAGTACGACACCGACGGGAGTAGCTACGGCGACGTTCATTGATTCTCCCGTATCCGGATTGGAATTTGAAAGTGCCACACAAAAAGGGATCACGGACGGATATGGGAATTTCGCCTACAAAGAGGGGGAGAGCGTTACCTTCCACATCGGAAATCTGTATGTCGGAACCGCCAAGCCTAAAGAGGGGAAAATAACCCCGCTCGATATTATCAATACTGCGGATATGAACGATGCGCGCGTCGTCCGCATTTTACGAACGCTCCAATCGCTTGACAGTGACGGTAACGCAACCAACGGTATCACGGTTGATCCGGTCATCGTCAAGACGCTCGAAACCCAGCCTCGTGTCGATCTCGATGAGGTTGCCACGACCGATGATAATGTCACCGCCCTCATCGGTGCGTTCAAAGTTGACGGTGAAACCGCGAAGAGCAATTTTACCCCGGATGCTCCGTCGAACAAAGAGAAAGGGTATACCCCGCCGAGTACAACGACGGGCGGAGGAACAACGGGAAGTGATATCGGAAACAGCGGAAAATATACGCTGGTGGCCTGGAATGATTTGGGGATGCACTGTGTGGATGGCAAAGATTACTCGGTGTTCAGTATCCTCCCTCCGTACAACAATATTCACGCCCATCTGATCAATAAAGATCTTACGAGCGGGAAAAGTATCACAAGCGGGGTAACGATTACGTATGAAGCGGTTGCCGATACTACGGGATCGATCAATACGACGAGTTCGGGTAAAACCAATTTCTGGAGCTATATCCAAAAACTCTTCGGTTCCGTTTTTGGCATGGATACCGGATTGACCGGTAAAAAAACACAAAGCGCTACACCGGAAGCTATGGCGTACAACAGCACGCACGGATGGTGGGAAGCCGAAGGGATTCCCGTCGTCCCATACGATGACAAGGGGATCAAAAATTATTATCCAATGGTCAAAGTGGTGGCGAAAGACAGCGGCGGTAATGTACTGGCAACGACCAAAGTGGTGCTTCCCGTTTCCGATGAGATGAGCTGTACGAAATGTCATGCCTCCAACAGCGTAGCGGCGGCAAAACCCTCAGCCGGTTGGGTCAATGATACGGATGCCGAAAAAGACTGGAAGAAAAATATCCTGAAACTGCATGATGACAAACACCCCAATGCAATCGCTACGGCAGGGATGGGGGGAACCTACACGGGCGGTACGCTGTTGGCAACGTCCAATGCGGGGCAGCCGATCTTGTGCGCTTCATGCCACAAATCCAACGCCTTGGGAACAGGGTTGAAAGCAGGTATCAAACCCCTCACCGAAGCGTTGCATTCGAAACATGCGAATGTGATCGATCCGGATACGGGTACCTCGATGAATAGCAGTACGAACCGTGATTCGTGTTACAAATGCCATCCGGGTTCGGTTACGAAGTGTCTGCGCGGTACGATGGGGAATGCTAAAAAAGCGGATGGTTCCAACGCCATCGACTGTCAAAGCTGCCACGGCAGCATGAGTACGGTCGGATCATCAACACGGGAAGGGTGGCTCGATCAGCCAAACTGTCAACAGTGTCATGACCGAAACGGATCCTCTACCGCAAATTTTGCCCGCTTTACGACGGTTTTTTCGAGCGGAACGACCTTGCGGACGACACTGGATACACGATTTGCGACCAATGCCAATACGCCGATGACGGGTAAATCGCTCTACCGATTCAGTAAAGGGCACGGAAATCTGCAGTGTGAGTCCTGCCACGGTTCGACCCATGCCGAATATCCGAGCAGCCATGCCAATGACAATGTTCAAAGTGTACAGCTGCAGGGGCATACCGGAACCATTGCGGAGTGTTCGACCTGCCATACAACGGTGCCGACCGATTCGGCAAGCTTTGCGAAAGGTCCCCACGGTATGCACGCGGTAGGGCAAGCTGCCGTCAGTGCTCATGAAAAAGTGGCTGAAGCGAATAAGGCAAGCTGTACCGCGTGTCACGGTTCTGATTATCGGGGCAGTGTCCTTTCGAAAACATGGGCGGCAAGAACGCTAAGTGTAGAAGGAAAAACAAAAACTTATAAAGCGGGTCAGATGGTGACCTGTTACGACTGTCATAACGGTCCAAACGGGGATTGATTTTCTCCTGCGGGGTTTGCAATGAGCCCTTAACGCGGCACTTCCACCATGATTTCCTGATCATCGCAGAACAGGGCCGCAAACCGCCCTGTAGCCGATTCATACCCGCGAAAAGTCGTGCATCCGGTTGCAATCGTGTCTTTGTGAACACCATAAAATTTGGTAGGATCGAGGGGAAGATGGATCGGTTCAGCCGATTCGAGACGAATCAGGGCATTGTCTTGGCGCATGACTAACCATGCGACATGGGGGAGGGCAATCTGGTGAAGTGTTTGACGGGTTGGCTCCAACATGATAAGGGTGTGTTCACTGTCCCCTTCGACTATTTTCATGGTATCGGCCTGCGCGAGATCACGATACAAGAGGGAGCGTATCCGTTCATGCTCACTGAACCGTTCCCCTTTTTCGGTATAAAAAAGCTGCATAAGGCGAATCTGATCGATTCCGCCGTACAAAAAAATGGCGATGAGACTAAACAACAGAAGGCTTACCAGCAATTCAATCAGAGTAAATCCGCGCCGCATATTACCACCCCTCTCCGCTAAGTCCGTATAAGGAGGTCGTAACCCCGTTGGTTTCGATGATCGTCTCTTCTATCGCATTTTCAGAGATCGAAGCAATCGCTTTTTGTGTCGCATTCCCCTCGCTCGATCCGTCCCAACGGGTTGAGCGTTCGGTTTTTAAAATAAAATAATGTGTTTTGAGCTTTTCACTAATACGTGAGTTGTTGATCGGATAGCGTGAGGCAAGCAGCGTTGCCGCATCGCTTTGTCCGACCCCTCCCATGGCATGCGAAGAGAGGGCGACCAATGCAACCGCTTCCGCGGTGTTTTGATGCGCCACCGCCGTCTCATATGCCCGTCGTCCCTGTGCGGAAGATTCCATCAACGCCATTCCGGCAATCGAAGCGATAACGACCGCCATGAGAACTTCGATCATGGAGAATCCTCTTCTAGCGGCTGCCATAATAGCTCCCTGTATTCATGAGAGTCGTATCGTACAACCTTGCACGCAGTTGTTCTTCGTTGCCGCTGACGACACCTTTGGATAAGGGGGTATAGGCAATAAAATGTCCTTCCGATTCAAGAATAAGAGGGGTCGTTGTTCCGTCCGGGTAAAGCGAAAATTGAAAACATCCGTTTCTCATTCCCTCCGAGTCTTGTCGTATGGCTGGATCAGCGGGGATGAGATGGCCGTAACGGTTAAAGCGATGGGGCGTGATCGGCGTTTTATTCTCCAATACAAGGGAAGTACGAATTTTTTTCTTTCCCTCCCACAGATCGCATTGTGTACAATTTTCATAACACAACAGATCGAGGCGATGGGTGGAATGTAAAGCACTGAGATAGTTTTTCAGAGTCGCGGGGGTAAGGACAACACTAGTGTCGTTCTCGAGGTTAGAGAGACGCGAGCTGACCAAGCTCGCGACCATCCCCATGATCGTGATGACGATGATGAGTTCGATGAGGGTAAAAGCTCTACGGGTAAGGGTTACTGACATTCGGAGAGTTTTTGATCCTTCCCTTCATCACTTCCCCCCTCTTTACCGTCGGCACCCAAAGAGACGATGTCGAACGCGGTTCCGTCATTGAGATAGATATACGGGTGATTCCATGGGTCTTTCGGGAGCTTTTTCCCTTCGATATAGCTGTTTTTGCTGTACGCGGGATAGCTCTCTTCGGAGGGGTTGGCAATCAGCGCCGCCAAACCTTCTTCGGTCGTCGGGTAAGAACCGTTGTCGATTTTAAACATTTTTAGCCCCTCGGAGAGGCTTTTCATCTGGATGCACACCAGCTTTTGTTTTGCCTCTTCACTCTTGCCGGTAATATTGGGGATGACGAATGCCGCCAACATTCCCAAAATGATAATAACGACCATGATTTCAATGAGGGTAAACCCGCTCCGTTTTTGAGAATTTTTCATTGTATCTCCTGTGTTTAAATGGGGTAATAATTCCGTGTTGATTGTGCTCATATTTTCATTTCCTTTTTCTGTTATAGGCATTATACTGAACCCTTAGCCCAAACTCAGTGAAAAAATCGGCAGCAGCATTGCGGTGACGATAACCCCAATGACTCCCCCTACCACTAAAATCAGCATCGGCTCCAGTAAGGAGAGAAATAAACCGATCGTTTCACGGTTACGCTCCATATAGAGCTCGGAAAGACTCTCGAGCATGGTGGGCAGTTCGCTCGTCTCTTCACCGACGGCCAGTGCCCCGATAAACGCTTCATCCAAATCAATGTGTTCTCCGGATGCAAGGGAGGTAGAGAGTCTTCCCCCCTCGACGATCCGTTCTGCTCCGTAGGCAAATTGGGCTTTTAAAACGGAGGAGGAGAGGGTGGCTCCGGCGAGCGAGATGGCTTTGACAATCGGGATACCGGAGCGGATCAAAAGGGAGGCAACGGCACAGAAGCGTGCCAAATCGCTGGTTTGAATGATTTTGCCGATCAGGGGAAGCGAGAGGAGCATCCGCTCAACGCGATAACGAAACACGGGGCGATTTTGCAGCGCCTGGGCCATCATGACGATAAGGGCTCCAAAGGTGAGAAGGAGCCATGGCCATGAGACGGCAAAGAAAGAGGAAAAGGCTAAAACCCCACGGGTAAGAGCCGGCAGTTCCTGTCCCATCGTATCGAAAATTGCGGTAAGTTTCGGTACAACGGAGGTGAGCATAAAGGAGACCGTCAGAATCGATACGGCGACGATAAAGCCCGGATAGATAAAGGCTTTGGTCAGCTGTGCGCGGATCTGCTCACCCACTTGAATGTACGAAGCCAGCTCGCTCAAAACAGCAGCAAGAACTCCTCGATCTTCACTGGCGCGGAGGGTTCCCAGATAAAAGGGGGGAATTTTATAGATATTCTGCCCCTCGAGGGCGGCGGACAAACTTTTTCCCTCATCCAGCAACGTGATCAAGGTAGCAAAAAAACGCTCCGTTTTAGGCTCATGGCGATATTGCCGTTCTTGGAGTGAAAGGGCGCGGGTTAAGGGGACTCCCGCCCGCAAATAAACCGCTAAATCACGGCTGATACGGGTCAGTAAAGCAGAAGGGATAGGACGGGTACCGAATATTCCGAATACTTCGAAGAGTGAGCTTCGCTGCACTTGGAGTGAGGAGTAGATGATCCCTTGTGCTCTGAGTTGCCGCTTGGCTTCATCCAGTGAGGATGCTTCGAGCTTCCCTTTGATCTTTGTCCCCTCCGTGCGAAGCCCTTGATATACAAATTCCATTATGCCTCTTTAACACCGACGCGGATAATCTCATCGACCGTGGTCTCTTTAAGGAGTAAAAGTTCTTTGAGCTGATCGGCCAAAAAGGGCATTCCACGCTCTTTCATCCCGGAGCGAAGCTCAACATCATTATCACATTGTTTCATGAGTGCCTGGACGCTATCATCCATCATCAGCAATTCCCCTACCGCAATCCGGCCATGATACCCCGTTCCTCCGCAGGCCGGACATCCGACACTCGTTGCCACAAGGGTATCTGCGGGCAACTCTAAATCACGCGCATCGCTTGGGTCTATCAGCTGAAGCTCACGGCATTCCAAGCACACTTTACGTACCAAGCGCTGAGCCAGCACTCCTAAAAGGGTCGAAGTAACCATAAACTTATCAACCCCCATGTCGATAAGGCGGGTGATCGCCGAGGTCGCATTGTTCGTATGCAGGGTTGCGAAGACGAGGTGCCCCGTCATCGCGGCTTGAATGGCGATTTGAGCCGTTTCACCGTCACGAATCTCACCCACAAGAATAATATCGGGGTCCTGGCGTAAAATCGAGCGGAGCCCCTCGGCAAAGGTGAGGCCGACTTTGGAATTAACGGCGATCTGGCTGACATGTTCAGCATCGTATTCGACCGGATCTTCGATGGACATCACATTGTTCTCAGGCCCCGAGAGCTTTTGAAGGAAGGAGTGGAGGGTGGTCGTTTTTCCGCTTCCGGTCGGACCGGTCACGAGAATGATCCCATGCGAAAATTTGAGAAGCTCATAAAATTGTGCTGTTGTTGCCGTATTAAAACCGAGCTCTTCCAGCCCCGGTATGGAAGCCGCATGCATCAATAAACGCATGACAACCCGCTCACCGTGATAGGTCGGCAATACCGAAACCCTCACATCGAGCGATTTGCCGGCGATTTTTATCTGGGTACGGCCATCTTGCGGCAAACGCTTCTCCGCGATGTCGAGGTTGGAAATGACCTTGATCCGGCTGATGACG
Source organism: Sulfuricurvum sp. (assembly GCF_049587615.1). Taxonomy (GTDB): domain Bacteria; phylum Campylobacterota; class Campylobacteria; order Campylobacterales; family Sulfurimonadaceae; genus Sulfuricurvum. The sequence continues at coordinate 60,853 of NZ_JBAVEF010000012.1, read as the reverse complement.
AGATTGATGATCGATTTGTCCAGATCGATATGTTTGGAGAGTACCCCATCGATACGGAAACGGACTTCCCCTTTTTTTTCATGGGTTTCGATATGGATATCACTGGCACGCCGCTTGAGCGCCTGATAAAAAATCGTATTGACAAACTTGATAATCGGGGCTGATTCTTCGCTGGTCAGCAAATCCGATGAGTTTTTGAGAAAATCGATGAGAGAGAGCTCATCTTCAAACGGCTCTTCCTGCGATGCGTTTCGCGCCATCTCCCGATCGGTTTTAAGCTCCAAAAATTTGAGATAGAGGGTTTCGTAGGTCTGATCCTCCAGATGGGCGAGGGGGAGTTCCAGCCCGAGGGTATTATAGGCCGAGAGGGCTGCGGCCGTATCACGCGATGAGAGGATCGCATAGTCGTGTGAATCAATGGTGGCAAATAACAATCCGTTGCGTATCGTCTCAAACGGATCTACCCCGGCGGGAACCAAGGGGAGGGGAGTGACGTCACTGAGCAGAGGGATATTGAGCATCTTAATTGCCTGCTTTCACACTCTTGATGATATCATCGATATAGCGCTGCTGGATTTTATCCAGCTCATCGAGCTGGGTACGAAGTGTTGCCAAATCGCTGCTTTTATCGAGGATGTAAGGGGTCAGAATAATGACAAGATTAATTTTTTCATGAGATGTTGCTTTGTTTTTAAAGAGATTTCCGAGGACGGGGATATCTCCCAAGAAAGGAATTTTGGTATTCGTACGATCAAATTTATCTTTGATCAAACCTCCGATAATGACACTTTCCCCGTTGCTGACGATTGCGGATGTTTTCACTTCACGCTTGGTAGTACTGGGAAGTTGGAGGTTTGTATTGGATGCATCGATATCTTCGAGGCGGGTTTCGACGGCCAAAAGTACTTTATTGTCGTTGGAGAGTCGGGGTTTGATTTTGAGGGTCAAACCGATATCCTGCCGGGTATAACTTGACTGTGAGAGTCCGCTGCCCGAGAGGGTTGTACCGGAGCTGATCGATTCGGTTTTACCGACATAGATCGAGGATTCCTGGTTATCGATACACAAGATAGAGGGCTCGGATAAAATATCGGCGGCTCCATTGGTATTCAACAGCGATATGCTTGCTCCCAGGGCAATCCCTGACGTAATTGTCGGCATAGAGATACTCGAGAGGAGGAGCGGATCCAGATTGATCGCCCCTATTTTTCCATCTCCGAGTTTTGAGTCAAACGAAAGCATTCCGTTTGATCCGACAGTTCCGCCGGAGAGGCCGTATTTTAACCCGACTTCTTGAGCTTTGTTATCGCTTATTTCGATGATTTTTGCTTTGACGTACACTTGTTGACGGTCGCCGTCGAGACCTTTGATGGTCGGTAAAAGGATAGTGTACAAATCATCACTGCAGATGATAATGAGTGAATTGGTCGTATCGTCGCTTGTAATGCTCGGAGGCTGCTGCCCCGGAGAGAGGGTCATTTTGGCAATAACGGTGTTGAGTGTCGTGACGAGGTTTTTGGCATCGGCATTTTTGAGTTGTATCAGGTGGGTGTAATTGGCGGTTGTTTCATCCCGTACATCGAGGGCTTTTACGAGCTGACGCATGGTACGGATATTGGCGGGAAGATCGGTTACGATGAGTGAATTGGACTCTTTGGAAGGGACGATTTTTCCGTTTTTACTGGAATAGTTTTTAATTTTCAGTGCCATCGATTCGGCGCCGGCATAGTGGAGTTTTAGGATTTCGGTCTGCAGCTGCGGAATATCACTTTTGGTCAGATAGGGGACATTCATAGTAGCGGCATCGGCAATTTTAACAATCGAATAATATCCGCCTCCCGAATCGAGCATGGTCATTCCACGCGCTTCAAGTGTCGTCTGTAAAAGGCCAAAAAGCTCTTCTTTGCGAATCGGACGATTTCCGGCGTAGCTGATTTTCCCGCTCAGCTCTTCGGTCATAAAAATATTTTTATGACTGATTCTCGCCACTAATTTGACAAAATCGTTTAACTCCATTCCGTCGATCGCGATACTGGCTTTTTGATTTTGTAAGGTTCCGACGCCTTGAAGCGGAGTAAGGGCGAAAAGAAAAACGATTAAAAGATTAGCGGCTGATTTCATATTCAAGATCCTTTGGCTGGTTGTTTCGTAGAACAGTAATTTTGATAGCTGAACGGCGTAATGCGCTCTGATAAGCCGCAAATGCGGCAGCATACGAGTTTAGAGGCTTATTATCGATACCAGTGATGATATCCCCTTTTTGTATCCCGAGAAGAGCAAAAGCGGTCCCTTCGGTAATTTTCGATACGCGAAATCCGGTGATTTTTCCCTCTTTAACGACTTCGTCTATGCTGATATTTTTCCAGGTTTCACCCATATTGTCGGTATAACGCTCGATCGTTGAACGCTCAAGGACATAGTTGGACGGAGCTGCGGCATTTTGTTCAGGAACATAGGTTGTGACCTTCTCTTTGATACTAAGCGATCCCTCATCGCCCAATCGGAGGGTCATCCGTTTTCCGTACGCTGAAAAAATGGCGCTGGATGCGGTGATACCAACCAGACGATACAGATTTTTGTAGAGGGTGCCGTAATCGACAAAGGTTGTTGATGTTTTATCATTAATTGCAATAAAAGCATGCGAACCATCGCTGTAAACTGCATTGAGACGGTGCGGTACGGGGGTGAGAACGTCACGGACCACTTTTTTCGTGGAGACACCGTTTGCATCCGCGCGGAGGGCAAACAGCGATCCCAGATGATAGAGATCGTAAAAAGGGAGAACCTCGATTTGAGGAGATTCGCTCGAGGTACTTTTTAAAAAGGGGATAAGGGCTGTCGAGATACTCATCGCGATGACGATGGGGAGGGCAACACGATTCAGCGTACGGAGCGTGTGGTCGTTAAAAAGAAGTTTCATAGACCAGTCCTTCATCGGATTTGCGCAGCTTGGATAACAACAGCGGATAAGAACGCATTACCGCAGAGGGTTCAAAGAGGAGGGTAAGCCGATTTTGTGTCAAATCGATCTCTCCTTGGAGCGGACCGAATCCCCCTTCGCCGGTGATGGCAACCGTGAGGGGATGCAGCAGCGTATAGGTAAAACTCACATGCTCAATCCCCTCTGGAAAGAGCGAAGAAAACTCTCCGCTAAATTCGACCCCTGTGATCGTCGCACGGTTAAAGGCGATGAGGGGAACAAACCGGATATGCTCGACCGATCCGATCATCATGCTGTCCAAAAGCAAGGAGGCATCACGAATGTCCAGATAAAGAAGACGATCATTGATCTCCTCACCGTTTAGATACAGATGCGTAGAGGAAAGGGCTTCTTCGGCGGAATAATAGAGGTTGCTTTTTGGCAAAAAAACGATGAGCCCTATCACTAAAAGTGCACTAAAAGAGAAAAATCGTTTCATCGTTCAATCTCCACGCTAATGGTTCCCGTATCCCCGTTTCGGGCCAGGGCGAGTTTTGTGATGACAAAAGGGGCATTCATCAGCGTCCCCACAATCCGGTCAAACTCATTTTTCGAGAGATTCGCGTATTCGAGGAGAAGGGTTTTTTGTCGTTGTTCCTGACGTACAAGGGCAGGATGGGTCATTAAATAAGCGCGCTTTTGCTGGATATCCGGTGAATCTCCCCATCGTCCTTTCAGTGTGGATAAACGCTCAAACGTTTGGATGCTCGCATCACGCTGCGCCGCAGCTTCACTTAACACGCTGTGCTGATGCAGGGCCCATCCGCCGGTCAGGATAATGGCAAAGAGAGAGACGCCAACGACGACCGTGGAGGGATCAAAAGGATTTTTCATTGGATGCTCCCTTCGACAGAGGTCTCTTTTATGGTAACAGTATTCGTTTTAAGTATTCTCGAAGCGATATCGCGTACTTTTTCGGCTCGATCTTCCGAGGGAGTGAGAATTTTAAAGGTGATCACTCTATTTTCATACCCCAGTGATGCCACATATTCACCGCCGCTTGTTCCGATTGTCCCCGTCGTTGCGTTGGAATCCCCGGGGATAAGGAGAAGATTCTGCTCCGAAGGGTTGGATCCGGGAACCAAAACAATGCCGTTTTGTGCCGGAACCGATGGAGGAGGGAGCGATACGGTCGCATTGCTCTCCAGCGGGAGGGTTCCGAATACGGCAATAATTTTACGCAGTTTGATCTGTTCGCGCTCTTTTTTCTCCCACGTATCGGCAAGGGCATCCAGCTCCATTTGGGTGGTCGGGAGATGTTTAAGGGCTTGCATTTGTTCTTGCTCTTCCCTAATACGTTCCCCCTCCCGATACGACAAGACCCCTTGAACGATAAAGTTGAAGGCAATGAGGCCAGAGAGAACAGCGCTCATGATGAGGGTCTTTTTCGTCGCTGTCCCCCCCTTATGCATATTTGCCTTAAACCCTGACAAACACGGTAAGAGATTTGTAAGCACCTCTTCGAGCTTATGTTGAACCGGTGTACTCACATACTGAGAAGGGAGGCGGACGACAACCCCCTCACTGAGTGCCAGTGCCGAGCCATCACTTAGGGCTATCGGTAAAACATCGACGCCGAATGCCTCTTGTGCGAGGACAAAACGGACCACCGATGAGGGGTTTACCCCGGATTCTTCCAAACGTTCCCGAACGGGTTCGGGATCACAGGCACTGAGGAGATAACGTCCCTCATCCAGCCGATACGCTCCAAACACGATCGCTGCATCGCCGGCATCAAAATAAGCCGGAGCGTAGCGGAGTGCTTCTTGTGTCGTAGCGACCGGGAGGGTGACAATAGTGATGCGGTAAAGGTCAGGGGAGAGGATAAGATAAAGGGCTTCCTTACCCTCAGGAATGGCGCATAAGGAGCGATCGAGATAACCGTAACGCCGTTTGCCAAAACATTGGAGAAGGGTTATTAAACGTCGGTAAAGGGGATAAAAAGGGATCATTACTGTATCTCCAAGCGGCTAAAAGTGCGGTTTTGCAGATCAATATGGAATCGAAAGCCATTCGATTCTCCATCCGTCTGCATGGCTACTTCCCCGATCAGAGGATAGGATTTTCCCGGTGTGTAGACCAAAAAGTAGGGATCATATACCGAGGAGAGTTCCGGAGCAACTGAGAGTAACTTCTCTTTGCTTTCAAAAGGCTCGGTACGTAAATCGGTGATCTGACGAAGGGTTGCCGAATCGATATTCGGTGCGATAATAGAGACAATTTCCGGCGAGGCGTAGTTGATGTCGATTTTATCCCCTTCAAAACCGATCAGTTTCTCCCATGGAATTTCGAGAATCTGGGGATCTTTTGTTATTGCGAGATAACGGGAAATAATCTGCTCAAATTGTGTCCTATTCTCGATTGAACCGTTATGAAAATCTGAAAAAAAAGTCACTATTTCACTTCCCTCTTGGCGCTCGGTTAAATCTGTATCGATTGTATCAAAAAGAATATTAATAAACGTATCCGGAGCGGCAATCGGATAGCGTGTAAAAATTGCAGAAAGGAGCGAAGAGTGCGGCTCTTTCGGCTTTCCCTCTGCATCACAAATGTTATTAATGTTGAACACACCCAGGGGTGAATGGAGCGAAGCTTCCAGCGAAAACCGATTATCAGAGGAGTGGCTGGAAAGGGGGAGCATTAGGAAATAATCGAGATCACGGGCTGATTCGATTTTCGAGAGAAGATTTGGGAGAAGCCGTTTGAGATCGCTTGCGATTTTAGTGATCTGCGCATCCCCGCGGCTGTGCTGCGACAACGTGAGCAAATGGTTGCTCTGCGCCAGTACCAAGGCAATTCCGCCAGACATAATAGCAATCAAAAGAAGAGTCATGAGTAAAACAGCACCGGAACGTTTCATAGCTTTTGATTCACAACTCATTTTCTCAATGCTTTATTAAAATTTTCTACTAATAGATTTAGATTGATATTACCGACTATTCGGTAAAAAATGGATTAAGTTTATAGAAAGACAGTTCCCCAAAATGGGGAAGTGTGATTATATTCCGACAACTCCGCCGTCATTTTTAGTAATGACGATCGTAGCGGAGCGTGGGCGTGCGGTTCCGAAATCCGGCCAGTGGCTGGTAAGAGCCGTTGTTGTTCCGTCTTCGCCGGGGTGCTGAACGTTGACGAAAATCGCTTTTCCGTCCGGTGTTTCGGTGATACCGGTGATTTCACATTCGACCGGGCCGACAAGGAACCGTTTGAGTTTTGTCGTTGTCGGTTTGGCACCGACGTAGGTCGTAACAGTTTCGTCCGTTGTTCCATGCGTCGGAACCGCCAAGCTGATAATATTGGTTGTTGCCCCGTCGCTTACGCTGCCGGGAAGTGCTGCCAAAAGCATACAGTTGGTGGTATCGGTATAAGCGCCATCATCGGTCTGAATCCACATAAGGCCTTTGGAGACCTCACTGAACCACAGTCCATCAGGGCTCGAGAAATCGTTATCTGCCGTAAGGCCGGATACATTGATGTTGGCTTGATAATAAGCGTCATCGCCCCCTGCATCGACGACCGATTGGGCACCGAAGAGGTAGATATCCCATGTGAACGTTGTCGCTGAGGGTTCACCGCCCGTCTCTTTCCAACGGATGATATGGCCGTTGACGTTCCCTTTATTGGTTGTCGTCGTATCGTAGGTATCGGTATAGTAGCGGGGATTGGCTGGGTCGAGCCCGTATTTACCGCTTTTGCCTCGGTCGGAATTGTTGGTCAATGTCATATAGACTTCGCCCGTCGTCGGGTGAACACCTCCCCACTCCGGTCGGTCCATACGGGTCGCACCCATGGCATCAGCGGCAATACGGCTGTGAATAGCGACATCGGCGGCATCGGCAAAGTCGTAGATGGTATAATCAGCAATCGCTGTTTCGGAAATATCGAGTTTAAGCCAGTTTCCTGATCCATTGGCATTAAATTTGGCAACATAGAGAGTTCCGCTGTCCAAATATTTCGCACCTGCGGTGAGTCCTCCTGTCGCATCTGCCGCATCCCAGTTTTGGGTTGAGACAAATTTATAGATGTATTCCCCTTTGGAATCGTCTCCCATGTAAAAAACGACCGGCTTACCGACTGTCGCTTTGGCCGGCCAGCACCCCTCGTGGGCGAAACGTCCCATTGCCGTGTGTTTGACGGGAGTTGAGGTCGGATGAAACGGATCGATTTCGACAACATACCCGTAGGTGTTGGGGACATTGCGGTAATCGGCGGTTGCATCCGCCCCCGTTATTGTTGCGAGCCATTGGGTATAAACACTTTCCCAACCGTAACGGCTGGTTGTTTTCAATCCGTAACGGCTGAAGGCTACCGCCTCTTTGCCGGTACGGGTATCGCATTTAAAATATCCGTTCCAGTTCTCTTCACATGTGAGATAGGTTCCCCACGGCGTGTAGCCGTTGGCGCAGTTGTTGACGGTACCGCGTGTATCCGTACCCGTTGTCGAATACGGGGTGATCATATAGGCGCTTCCTGCCGCAACTCCCTGAAGATGCATAGGGGTTGCAGCGGTAATGCGGCGGTTATATCCCGACGTTTTGTCGAGAGCGAAACCGGCTCCGGTGTTGCTCACTTTGATAACGGCGACACCGTGTGCCGCGATCTCTTTATCGACCTGTGAGGGAACACGCGCTGCATTGTTGATGGCGGCAACTTCCGCTACGGTGTGGAGATAATTTTGGTTGATGTACTCGTGGTTGATACACATCAATCCGTTGGTAGAGTTGGTGGTATCGTAGCCGCTGTTATCAGCTTTGAGGCCAAAGTATTTCATACCGTCATGGCAGTCGCCGCTGCGGCTGTCAAAATCAGCATCGGTACCGTCGTTCACATAATCGGCAGTACCGAGTTTGATCGGATCACCGACACGGTAGAGGACCTTGGCCGTGTAGCCTGTCGGAACGGTAAGGGCATCATTCAGATTTTTGGAAACCGGAGTAAAGGACAACAATGCGGTTGCAGCCGCCGCAGAGGTCGTTGTTGTAGAATCATCCTGATTACATCCGGCCATGAATGAACCGAAAAATGCTGTTCCGATAAAACCGGCACTCAGTTTCATTAGATCACGACGATTAAGTCGTTCCGCTACAATCTCCTCTAAACTTTCGTTTTGTGAAGTGTTACAATCATCGTGTCCGATGAGCAATTTTCCTTGTGAATTTTTGCCTTCCATAATCCTGTCCTTTGTAAAAATTGCAACATCGTATCGATCAATTGTTACTAAAAGATAACAACAAAAAATAGAGATATTTCCGAAAAGGATGATGAGAAAGGGCTAATTTTATAAAAACTTATATCTCTACGATAAGGATAGAAAGGGAGTTGAAAGAAGGGATTTGAACAGAAATAAAGTAAAGTGAAAGAGAGCCGGGGAAACCCCGGCATCCAATGCTTATTCAGCAGTAGTTCTTGGAATGTTGTAATTGAGTAGACCAAACCAGCTATCGAGACCTGAGAAGTGATCGGATACATCGAAAGTAGCATCCTCTTGGAGCCATGCGTTGAAGAACATGGTACCATCCGGTGACGGTACTGATTGTACTTCTTTCTCTTCGATATCATTTTTGATGGCCAAATTAGCAGCCGGTGTTACACCGGATGTACCTGTATATTCCCACGTTACCCCTTTGTCGGTTGAACGGGTATAGTAGAGATCTTCTTCAATACCTGTTGAGGTATTGAAGGTCCCGAATGACATGTAAAGGACGTTCGGATTCGACTTATCAGACTCAAGTCCGGTTGTTTCATATTTCCCAAACGGTGTTGTTATGAAACGGGGATCGAGTGTCGAAAGGTTGTTTCCGTATACTTTTGAAATGTTTTGAGGCCCTTGCCATGCACCGTTCGTATATCGGTGGATATAGAAATTGTTCGGCGAGTATCCGGAATCCGGGTGATAATCCGGCGTATATTCGAAACCGATATAGATATCATCCCCTCTCATGAAACCGCGTGGTGAGAATGAGTTTTCAAGGACATTATCATACGTATTCGCGGTAAGAGCATCCGGCGTCCATGATGAAGTACCGTTTTCATCGACATACGCATTGGCACTGACGTTCACCGGGTCGGTAAGGTTGGCATCAAAGTTATCGTTAAACCGGACAAACATGTCGGATGATCCACCTTGGGTATAAACACCCTGTTTGTAAAGCCAACCGTAGGTATATTTTCCTACGTTACACGGATCGATTTGCGGAATAAAGGTCAAACGGCGGGCATTTTCATAAATCATATCCGTTGAATCTTGATCTTTGGCTTTTACATTGATAATGTTACCCGAACTGACCATCGGCAATTTGGTGAGAAGAGTGTTGAATTCATCTTCATTGGTCGGTGCTACCAGTTTTGTGAACGGGAAGGTTTCAAAATAAACCGATTTACCCTCTAACGCGATATCGGTAGTCGTATCCCCCGGCTCTTTATCTGAAAGCCCTTTGGTCTCTTCGTACCCTAGAATAACAACGTATTCTTCTGTTGTTGCATTGGTTTTCAACAGCTTGATAACCGGACGTGACGCCCCTGTATCACCGTTGAGAACAACTTGTGTATCATCAAGCATATCGACATCTCCGGTTTTACAGTATTGAACCGTATTCCCTTTATTATCGGTTCCCTCAACGGTACCATAAGTGTCACACAATGTTTGACAATAGAGTTTGGTGTCGCCCACTTTACACGATTCATTATCGGTGATACGGACCGGATAAGAGAAATTAACCGTAGGAACCGGTTTGGTCTCTGTATTTCCGTCATTGAGGACGAAATCGTTCATTGTAATCATACTGTACCAGATGTCAGCACCGTGATTGGTCGTCGCACCGCTCCAGCCATCACCCGGCCCCTCACCTCCGCCGGAACGGAGCCCTTCAGGGTCTTCTTGCCATGAAATAGCAAAACCGGCCGGTGAACCGGCACCGGGGACCGATTCGGCGATGGTTATTTTATTCGCATCACGCATCCCTGACGTCAACTGCTGCGGCTGCATCCAGTCGATCTCATTGGTCTCCAGGTTGAAAATACCGCGTGCGGTCCAGATACAGCTGAACGGCACTTCATACACCTCTTTACCGTTTGGCGCAATCATCACACTGCCATCATCCGCAGTGTAGAGGATTGAACCTTGTGTACCGTTGACTTTAAAGTAATCGGTCGGATAGGTTGTATTGGTATCATCCATCGCGAGATCCATCGGATTTCCGCTTGGGCAGTATTTACTGTGCCATGCAACGAGGATTTTATTGCCGCTGGCGGCCATTGTCGGTTTGTGCGCGTGAGCAGGGTACTTAATCTTTTGTCCGTCCCATGTCACTTCAATAGAACTTCTGTCTTTTCCGGCGTTATCGCTGATCGGATATTTTTTCCATGTCTTACCGTCATCGCGGGAAAGGGAGACAAAAATATCATCCCAGTGGGTCGGATCCCCGATATCGGCACTTCCGTCTCCGAGTTCATAATCCCCGAATACTTGCTCCGCGTAACTCATGATGAGCGGGTGAACTTTTGCTTCTTTCGTAGTACCGTTGGCATCCGCACCGCCGGCGGTCAATGGATCAATAGTGACCGTTCCCAAACGTACCAAAGTGTTTGCCGCATTCGGATTTTGGCGTGCGACATCATTATCATCCGTGGCAGATACATTGTAAGCAATTACTTGACTTGCGTTAAAATCATCCGCTACCTCTGACGTTACTTTTAAAACGCCGTCACAGAACAGATCGGTCCCTACAACGACAGGATCTTCAATCAAAGGGGTAAAAGGAGTTGTTGTGGTGGTGGTGTCACCGCCACCGCCGCATCCGACGACTAATCCTCCCGCTATAATCGCTGCCGCGACAACACTGAGCGATATTTTTTGCTTTCCGCTCAGGTTTTTGATCTTATGGACTGTATTTTTCATTTTATTTCCTTTGTCTTTGTTAATAGAGAATGTTCAACGATACCAAAAAGTCTCGATAATCTTTGACTCTCTCAAGGGTTGGTTTGGCCCATGCATGTTCTACGGCCAGTTTCATTGGGAAATAGGCCTTAAAGGAGTAGTCAACCCCTACCGTGTAGGCATGATCGATGTCTTTGACATTCACATGGTTGGCTTGATAATCACTGCCTGTCGGTTTACCTACAACTGCATTTGGATACGCATAAAGGTCATCGAACGCCATGTACGCTGCTTTAAAACCAAACTCAGGGGTGAGATTAATCTCCCCTTCTACGGAGAAGGCCTCATTCTCAAGATTACTATATTCTTCTGGGTTGAGTAAATTCGATCCTATGCCCGTATAGGTCACTTTGTTTTTTAAGACCTTGCTCATTACGAGGGAAACACTTCTGTCCGCAACGACCCCCTCGAGCTGAAAATCAATCCCGTACGTTTCACGTTCCACACTGAGAGGTTCGCTCGAAGAGACTTTTGATCCCCCTACAATCCCGAACCCGCCGAAAATAAAGTTGAAATCGGCTAAACCGTACTCATAGGCGATTCGTGCAAACGGAAGAACATTATTATTCATCTGCATATCGACGTTATCCTGAGCCGGGGTAAACGCACCGACGGTTGCGAACAAATGACCGCTGCTGCTCAGCACACCGTCACTGTCATAATAGACCTGCATACCGGTCGCCGAACCACTTCCGATTTCTGAAGCCTGGAAAGCATTCGCGAGCTTTTTGATATCAAACGTTCTCAGCGGCTTATACAATCCTGTATTGTAGTTCTCCATCCCTGAGAAGGGACCGAAACTGGATGAAGAGTAAGCTACAGCTCCGATATACCCGTTTTCTATCTCTCTCGCATAGACGACTTTTCCCCCAATACTGTTATCTTCCACGTCTTTGTAGGAGAGATTGATGATAGCACCGACATTTTTACCCAATCGGCCGCCCATCAAGAATGCCGCGGTTTTCGGGATTGCCAAATCCCCTCCTGCTGTCGGCGTATCAGGGTTAACGATACCACTTGAATTTGGTTTATCCCATGTCTCTTCATACATTGATTTGAACATGAGTGAAGGATTCAAATCCATACCACTGCTGTTCGCATCACCGGCATGGAGACTCTCTGTCATTCCGGATGCTGCGAATCTGCGCCCTCCTGCATTGAGCTTCGGTTCATGCTGCATGTGACACGCAGTACAATCCAATCCGGTTTGTTTTCCAAACATGGGATAGGCATACGCTTCGTTTCCCATTCCTACTACGAATAACAGACTTGCAAGGGGGAACCCCCATTTATTCTTTTTCATTCATCACCTCCTTCAACTCGTTTCCTAGGTGTTTCGAGATTAATCAGTATATCATAAAATTAAATAGCAAGGCATCACCCTTTCGTGTGACAAAATAAAAATCACCAGGTAATTTATTTTTTTAGATTCCATACAGTATATAATTAGGGTACGTGAAATATGAATCCAATCTATGAGAGTTGAACAGATGATGATTACCGACAATGAGATCCTTCATAAAATTATAGAAATTCAAGGGTGTGTGATACAGGGAAGAAGCATGAAAGCGCTGCTGCATCACAATATTAATTTTTATATCAAAAAAAGCGATGCGGATATCATCACGATCTACATGAACGAGCATGAACAGGTGAAGATAGAGTGCGTACTCGAAGAACACCGCCATTTTGCCCATCTGGTCAAAAAATACATCTTGAGCAAAAAAAAGCTGGATTGGAGTACGTTTGTAAACAATTGTGCCAGCCGTTTCAGTTCCAATACCCGTTATTTTCAAATCAATGAGATGCATCAACTCTTCAAAGGGCTGCTGAGTCCCAAAGAGTCCCAGGAATTTGGCAGCGAACTTCAGATGAAAGAGGCTGTTTTGATGCCGATTTACGCGTTTGATTTAAAAGAGAAGATCGGGTATGTGTGCTTTATCTTTAAAATGGAAAAAGAGATTGATATCGATAAGCTGGAAAGCATGCGGATTTTGTTCCAAACCTTGCTGCAACCGCTGTATGACACGAATTACAATGTTACCTATACGAAATGTGCACGGATCGATGAAAATATGGGTCTGTTGACGGATCAGGAAAAAAGAATCGTTCGCAAGGTGCTGGGGGGGGAATCCTATCCGCAAATCGCAGAGAAATTGGGGATATCAATCAACACCCTTAAAACTCATATGAGACATATTTTTAACAAATACAATGTCACATCCAAAATAGAACTGCATAACAAACTTAATGCTCCTCTTTGACGATAAAATAAGATTGGTTTAAGGGTTTATTGGTTTGATTTTCGTTAGAATAATTGGAACGGCATAAATAGTGTCACTTTCGCAAAAAAAGGGGTAGAGATGAGACTGATTAAACTTTTATTACCAGTTGTAACGGCAAGTGTTGTGTGTGCGGCACCGATAAGTTCTGTCTATCAGCAAAAGTGTGCCAGCTGCCATGGCTCCAAAGGGGAAAAATCAGCGATGGCAAAATCGATCCCCATCAAAGGGATGGCTGTTGCCAAGATCGAAAAAAATTTACATGACTATGCCTCCGGTGAGCGAAAAGCGATACCGGTTGTCAAAATGATGAAGAAAAACTATCTCAGTACGAGCAGTAAAGATCAGGTGCATGAACTGGCAGAATATATCAGCGCACTCTAAACCATGAGACCGAATACGCGGTCGATACCGCCTCTGCTTTATGGAACGGCGTGGAAAAAAGAGCGTACCGCTGAACTGGTAGAAATGGCGGTATTGAGCGGATTTAGGGGTATTGATACGGCGTGTCAGCCCAAACACTACGAAGAAGCACGGGTAGGGGAAGCGTTAGCGCGATTGGCAGCGCAGGGAATTGAGAGGGAACAGCTATTTCTTCAAACCAAATTCACCCCTTTAAACGGTCAAGACCCTCAGCGTATCCCGTATAATCCCAATGCTCCCCTCGAAATTCAAGTGGCAGAGTCTTTTGAAGTGTCGAAACAAAACCTCAGGACGGAGTATGTCGATTCGCTGGTACTCCATTCCCCTCTGTTTCCGTACGCGAATCTCTTGAAAGTATGGGGGGCGATGGAAACGCTCCATCATAGCGGAGGCGCGCGTCAACTGGGGATTAGCAATTGTTATGATGTGGAGTTGCTCAAACGGCTGGATAGGGATGCTAACGTTAAACCTGCATTCGTACAAAACCGCTTTTATGCTGAGAGCGGGTACGACAAAGAGCTGCGCCACTGGTGCGATGAACAGGGAATTATCTATCAGAGTTTTTGGTCGTTGACGGCGAATCCTCATCTTTTAGGGAGCCGTGAGTTTTTCGCCTTGACCCAGGAATACAATAAAACCGAAGCTCAGATACTCTATCGCTATCTCAATCAGATCGGGATCGTTCCCCTCATCGGGTCAACCTCAAAACACCATATCGATGAGGATTTGGATATTTTCAGTTTTGAATTACGAGCGGATGAAATTGAGAGTATTAGCTCTCTTTTAGAGGGGTGAAGCTATAATCCGCCTCTAAAAACGAGGATGATTTATGCTGCAACGACTGGTTCTTATTCTACTATTCCTTTTGAGCACGGCTCAGTGTGCCGAGCTCTCCACGATGGACTCGATCCGCTCTAAACTTCTCACTTCTGCTGTATCTCTTTATTTTAATACACGCGGATATGGCAAGGTGGAAAATGTTACCGTGGATACGACCAAAAAGAATCTCCGTTTTACGCTGCTCCCGGAGGGGGAGAAGCAGCCTCTGAATGTTTCTATCGGATCGTATATGACGTTGACGATTGAAAAAGAGGAGTATCTTATCCTCCAAAAAGTGCAAACCAACCGTGTTTGGCTCAACCGTATTTTTGCCGATCATATGGAAGAGGGGATAAAAGTTCCGCTGGGGATCGTCTCCAAAGGGGCAGGATCGCTGCTGCTCAACCTGTAATCCGCAAATGCTCCACGATTTGGATATACACTGGCACAAAAAGGGTAAATCATGAAAACCGTCATTTTCGTGTTCGTTGTATTCACAAGCCTATTAAATGCCCAAGTGCTTAGGGCTACGTATGAAGTCTCGTATGGGATATTTCAAACGATGGGGATCGCAGATGCGAGATTTGAGACGCATGAGGACGACACCTACGCGATTCGTATCGAAGCCCGCACTACGGGAGTCGCAAAGTTCCTCTCCAATAACCGTACTGAGATGTACGAAAGTCGCGGCAAGATTATAAACGGGAAGCTCGTCCCCGATACCTATACAAAAATACGCAAAACAAATTCGGACAAGATTACTAAAATTTACACCTTCGACCATCTCAAAAAAACGGTGTTCAAAGAGATACAGGACCAGGGAAAAACTCATAAAGAGATCAACGATTTTTACGCCGGCGAGGATATTTTAACGCTTTTCTTTAATGTTAAACATTATATGAAATTTCGCCAAAATCAATTGCTGTATGCGATCGGCGCCAACAAAGAAAATGGTCGTATCGATGTCATTTTCCCCAAAGGTGACGTTGTCTCCAAGATGAAAAAAGAGTTGGGAACCGAAGAGGGGAATTTCGTTAAAGTAATCCTGAATGACCGCATTTTCAGCAGTGCCAATGGCGAATTGCTTATCAATCTGAATGAAGAGGGATTGTGCGAAAAAGCGATTTTGGAAGATGTCTTACTTTTTGGGGATATTATCGGAAAAAGGGTCAAATAAGAACCTATACTGTGATAGCGAAGAGTCATCATAGCTGCCACTCCTTTAACGGTTGATATTCGGCTCCATAGGGATGGAGGATGCTGCGGTAGAGGATTACTTTTGGTTTCAGATATCCCAGCGCATCGAGAGAAGGCTCGTTCATGCGGCGGAAAAATTCTTCGGCATTGTTGAATCTTTTAACCCGCATCAAGGTTACATGGGGATTAAGGAGGGCATTCTCCAGTTCCAGCAAAGGTGAAAGTCGCTCATACAGAGTTTGGAGAGAGGGGTTGTGGGTTGTCGCAACGAAGACGCGGCTCTGGGTGAAATAATCCCATCGCCCCAAGAGTGAAGGGTCGAATGACCATGGGAACGCGTCAACTGTTTCGATCACCTTGCCGGCATCGAACCGTTTTCCCAAAAAAGCGATTGTGACATGCAGGGTCTCTTCCTCCCGCCATCGTCCTTCCAAAAACGGATCAAAGTCATCTCGGATTTTGGGATAGTCATAGAGATGAACAGGGATGGCGAGGAAAAGGCGGTGCATCAACGATTCATCCCTTCATGGAATGGATTTGGTATAAGTATACCACGGCTTGAGTGATAGTGATAAATGAATCCTTAAGCGAACGGGCGCTATAATTTCATCGTGATGCGGGAATAGCTCAGTTGGCTAGAGCGTCAGCCTTCCAAGCTGAATGTCGCGAGTTCGAGTCTCGTTTCCCGCTCCACTCTTTTCGCTTCTTTTAAATCAATCTCTTCTCTTATTTATCAAATTATCGTTTTTCGTAACACATCGATCGGCATGACAAACAGCGCTTTAAACAGCGGTGATATCCGTGTCGTTTTCTCATCAATCACTTCCAACGCATTGAAACTAAATCCTTCTCCATCCGCAGTATTGGACGGAGTGATGGTAAAGCTCAGCGGTTTGAGGGTGCGGATCATGTTGAGGATGTTTTTATACCGTTTGTCTTCGGGCGAGAGGAGAATATTGCCATCCTTGGTACGCACTTTTGCACAATCGATGAGAAGTCTCCAATTGTCGGCATGCAGTGTTTTATTCCATGTCATCACTCCGCTCGAATAGTTGATCTGTTTTTTTTCAGCGAGAATTATCCCCTCTCGGGTCGTACGGATTGTTTCGGCGAGGGTGAGAAAAAAGTTTTTTCCCCCTACCGCATCGGCACATTCGCGCAAGAGTTCACCCAATGGTTGTTCAGTAGTCATTAAATATCCTTTTTGTTATCCTCATCATATCCAAATAACACTAAGACCAAATTCAATGAACTCAATAGCCTTAGTCATTCCCGTGAAGACGGGAATCTAGCTGGATAACCGTCTACTCGGGTATGACGTTAATTTTTTGCAAATGGTCACTTTTAACCGTACTTATGCTATTTTTTCATTATGCAAAATAATGAAACAGCCCCTTTTTGGGAAACGAAAACGCTCGAAGAATTGACTCCCCAAGAGTGGGAAGCACTGTGTGACGGATGCGGTCTGTGCTGTCTGAATCGTCTTCAGGATGAAGATGACGATACGGCTCCCATCTATCTAACCCGTGTCGCATGCCACTGTTACGATATCAATGCGGGACAATGCAGTGATTATGCCAACCGCTTTAAGAGAGTGGAAGGGTGTATGGGGCTCACGTTAGAGCGGGTAGCCGAGTACGATTGGCTTCCTGAAACATGCGCCTACCGTCTGCGTCATCAGGGCAAGCCGCTCCCCTCATGGCATCCGCTGATCACCAAAAATCGTAATACGGTGCGTCCTCATGGAATGCATGCACTCAATCCCGTCTTAGAAAGTGACGATCTCGAGTTGGAAGATTATATTGTCGATACGTTTAGTGACGATTTGTAATTTTGTAGATAAAACTAAACACTTCTGCAACGGCGACATAGAGTTTTTCGGGAACTTCCCGATCGAGTTCCACTTTACTCAAAAGCTCCACCAAATCTTCATCTTTTCGGATAGGGAGGTTGTGGAGTTCGGCGATTTTTATGATGTTTTCCGCATTCTCTCCTTTCCCTTTCGCGACAACGCGCGGTGCGTTCTCTTTTAGGTGATCATAGCGCAGGGCAACCGCTTTTTTCATACTTTCACCTCAAATCCCATATCCGATCCGTCAGAATTTGTATACGTTTCATTGAGCGTTGTTTGGGTTTCGCTTTTGTCAAAAACACGAATTGAACGGGGCGTTAATCCCGCTTTGATCAGGAGTGAACGAAGTTCTGCGATATTGTCATGGATAAGGGTTTTAAGGGTACTCTTGTCGGTGTGAGCTTGGATTTCGAGCTGATTCTCATCGTAAAGTGCCATCATCAGATTAAGCTCACCGTACTCTTTGAGTTTCAGATTGATTTCGCAGTAGAATTTTTGTTGATTTGTTTTTTTAAACGTCAATGACCCCTCTTGGAGCTGATCCCAGACAAAGGGGAAATAGATCGAGTTGGACGAGCTCAGGTGCGAGAGCATCTGATGGTAGTCGATTTGGGTGAGGAGTTTATCGGTTTGTTCTAACAGTTTGGGAACACCGGGGTCATTGGATTGGGTTAGTTCTTCGTGCAAGGCGAGGAGATTGGATTTCAGATCATCGGACATTGATTCTTTGAGAAAGATTTCGGTGACGAGCTCTTTGGGGTTGGTAAATTCACTCAGTTTGGATTTGATCGTCGTGAGCTCTTTGGTGGTATCCCCTTCATTGATCGCATTTTCGAGTTGGCGGGTAAAGGTTTTAACCTCTTCGTCGGATGAACTGTTTAGGTTTTTAAGCAGTTTTTCGATGGAGTCGAGGAGGGGATTGGTATCGGGTGCGCTGCTGGAGAGAAGGGCTCCGTAGAGTTGAGAAAGGGTGGTTTTGATCTCCGATGCGATGGAGTGTTGATCGAGTTTGAGGGCGAGGGCGGCAACCTCTTTGGAGTAGAGGGGATCGGTTTTGGTGATGAGTGATTGGAGTGTTTCGGCTATTTTTTTTAACCCTTCGGTGAGTTGGAGTGCACTTTGGAGATTGTGGCTTGCTGAGGGGAGTTTAGGACTTGCCAAGAGAGTAGAAACGGTGTTTTGAAGTGCTTTGGCATCGTTGGTCGGTATTTTGGAGAGGAGCGATTTAAGTGCTTCGAGATTTTGGGTTAGATCGGGAATCTTGTTCAGGGCTGCGGCAAATTTGGACTCCATAAACACGCCGCTCGAAGAAATTTGGCTTTTGAGGTTTTGGGGATCGAGGGTGGTGATATTTTTGAGAAAGTTTTCTAATATCGCCGTTTTCGGAGCCATATCGGGTGAAGATTTCAGCTCTTTGAGGAGCGATTGCAGCGAGTCGCTGAAACTCCCCATATTTTTAAATGCCGAAGAGTTTTTGAGAAGATCAAGTAGGGTTTGATCCGATTTGGAAGCGGTGGTTTTATCGTGAAAGACCGAGGTGAGGAGGGATTTGATATCTTTTCCCTCTTTCAGGGTTTCGAGCTGTTCCGGGGTGGCATTTTTGATCGCCGCGGAGAGGGCTTTGTTGGTGTTGGGGAGGATAATGCTGAACCGCGTATCGGATGGGATGTTTATCATGGGATAAATGATAACACAAAATTATTTTTTAGTTGCCGTAATAAAAATCAGATTGTCAATGATGTTGATGGTCTCTTCCGGGTAAATTTGCTCGATTTCTACTATTCCCGCTTCGATCTCTTCGTCGCTAAAGAGACTTAAATCCGACATGAAACGGTGCCTGAGCATCTCATACCAGCTTTTTTTCGGGAGGGCAAACGTGTGATTTCGATGGGCCGTTTCAACATGGAATCCGCACTCTTTGAGCTGAGATTCAAAGAGTTCATAGGAAGGCTGATTATGGAAAAAGGCCTCTTTGGCTTTTTGGAATAATGGGAATTCGACGGTTTGCGGACGGGTGATGATGAGGAGCTTCCCCCCATGCGGAAGGTTCTCGAATATCGCATTCCAAAACGGTTCGCGTTCCTCTATATGGTGGATTACCTCTTTGAGGAGCAGTTTTGTGAATGGGGTTCGGGTGGATAAAAACGCATGGGCATCAGTGTGAAAAGCGGTAATGTTCTCCAGCTTTGCCGCTTCTTCGCACATCGCACCGGAGGGTTCGATGCAGTAAGCTTTTTGTAATTTTGCTTCCTCCATTAACCGGCTGGTAAAGGTACCCGTCCCCCCTCCGATATCGGCAAGAATATCGTTTCGTGAAAGGGAAAGATCACCGATAATGTGGCCGATCACAAAATCTTTGTACGCGTCGGAGAAATACCAAATACGGTTGAAAACCTCTGCGATGGAGTCAAAATGATTCGGAGGATTCACTGTGTTTTCTCGATATCCGAAACGATTGCTTCGGGTTTGCCGGTGTAATACCCCTGAGATGCTCCAACTCCCAGTTTTTTGACGGTTTCATAGACGTCTGCATCGGTCACGAATTCCGCGATCGTGCTCGCACCGATTTTTTGGGCGAAGGTCACGATAGTTTCGACGATGATCTGGTGACGCGGATTATCGGCAATACCTCGGATAAGGGAGCCGTCGATTTTGATGCAGTTAATATCAAGTTTGAGAATATGCTCAAAATTGGAGTATCCGCTTCCGAAGTCGTCAATGGCGATTTTTGCCCCCAGCGATTTTGCCTGAGTGATAAACTGTGCCACTTCATCGTAGTTTTCGATCCCTTCTGATTCTAAGATTTCAAATACAATACGCGATGCCGTAGAGGTTTTGATAATGGTTTTAAAAATTTCTTGAACCGTATGGGGGTCTTTAATATCGGCGAGTGAAATATTGACGGAGAACTCTTCGCTGCGGTCGGCAAATGTGGAACAGGCATGATGAATCACTGCGCGGGTAATTTGGGAATAGAGTTTTGTTTTTTTAGCCATGGGCAAAAATTCGAGAGGACAAATGAGGCGGCCTTCGTCATCGATCATCCGTACCAATGCCTCATATTTGGTAATCGTCTCGGTGTTTAAATCAAAAATAGGTTGATAATGACAGATGATACGCCCATTTAAGAGGGCTTTTCGAACGGTATTTGCCATCGCGATGTTGGCGTAATATTTTTGTTCAATATTATCCTCTTCATCGTAAATCGCGATGGGGATTTTTTGCTCTTTTGCGGAATGCAAAGCAATGTCGGCGCGTGTCAGAAGCTTTTCATTTCCGACAGCCAATCCGACGCTGAGACGAAGATTCAGAGGTTCGTTGCCGATAAAAAAAGTTTTTTCTTCAAACAAGGAAAGGATATCGGAAAGCCGAGAATAACAGCTACTGGAGGTGAGCGTATCATAGAAAGCGACGGCGAACTCGTCTCCTGCTATCCGGTAGGCTAAGAGGTTTATTTCTCCGAACCACTGGGCTACCTGTTTTAAAATAACATCTCCCGCCTCAATTCCAAAAAAGTCGTTGATCTCTTTGAAATTATCGATATTGAAAATAGCGCAGGCGTGGATGGCATTGGTCTCGGTATCGATTTGAAATTTCTGTCGATTGGGGAGGTCGGTGAGGGTATCGAAATAGATCATCCTTTCGACTTTTTCTTCCGCTTCTTTGGTTTTGGAAATATCGAAAAGATAGCCGTTGATCGATAGGGCCATTCCTTCATCATTGTAGTCAACAGCCGTGAAATCTCCCACCCAAAGGGGCGGGTTGTTTTGGTAGCAAAGTCGATATTCTTGATAAAAGATGTTTGTTTTTGCAGAAATAAAGGTTGATACTTCAGTGCTTATACGATCGATATCCTCAGGATGGATAAAATCGGAATATTTGACCGATTTTTGGAACAGTGCATCGGAGGGGATCCCCAAAACATTTTCGATATTTCCGGAAACGTATTTAATCGGCCACCCCTCATCGGTACTCCATGAGAGGACAACAATAGGGCCCATTTCGATAAGATGGAGAAAGTTGCTATTTGATAATAATGGGTCCACTACACGATGCCCTTTGGGGGAATTAATGGGGTACTTTATCACAATTTTCGGGTAAAGAGAAGTTTTCGATCGATAAACCGGCAAAAAAAGGATACGGATATTACCGTTTTAGGCTTATAATCTATCATCTAAAGAGTGGAGAAGAACCATGTTGAAAGAATTACTCTATACAGGAATGGGCGGAGCCTTACTGCTCAAAGAGAAGGTGGAAGAGGAGCTCAAAAAGCTCGAAGAGAAAGGGAAGCTCAACGCTACCGATTCCAAGAGCTTTTTGGAAGGTTTAAAGACCCGTGGCGAAGATGAAGAGAAACGTCTCAAAGAGGAACTTAAAACGGCGATCAAAGAGGTGATCGAAGAGCTGGGAATTGCAACGAAAAAGGATATTGAAGCGTTACGGCCGTGAATTCACTCTATTCACCGTATCGGCTTTGGAGCGTTTTTCGGCTTCTGTTGTCGTTTTACCTGCTGATCAAAAAAAAGGATCGTTTTTTAGGGTTTTCCCCTCTGCCACCGGCAAAGCTTGCATTGGTCATTACAAAATTGGGGGCGAGTTTTATCAAACTCGCGCAGGTTTTAGCAACCCGTAACGATTTTTTCGATGAGCCGTATCTTTATGCTTTGAAAACCCTCCATGATGATTTGCCTCCGATGAGCCTTTCTTCATATGAGCGGGTCATGGAAAAAGCCTTTCCTACGAGTCCGTTTATCCGTTTTGATCCTCAGCCGATGGCTTCGGCATCGATCGGTCAGGTGCATGAAGCGTTTATTGATGAAACGACCAAAGTAGCGGTAAAACTGCGACGAGAGGGGATTGAGAAACGTGTTCGTGCCGATATACGGATTTTAGCCGTATTTAACCGTATCTTCCGTCCTCTCTTTTCTCATACAACCCGCCATTCGATCGAGTCGGTGATTGCCGAATTTTCGGTGATGATCGTCCAAGAGTGCAGTCTCAACCAGGAACGCTCCAATTTGGAAAAATTCTCTGCCATGTACGCTGATGCGGGGATTGTCTTTCCGAAATGTTATCCGACTCTCAGTTGTGATGATGCTCTGGTGATGAGTTTTGAAGAGGGGTGGAGGTTTGATGATCGTGAGGCCATTCTCTCACACGGTCTGGATATTGAATCACTGATCGATCAGCTGGTACGGTTTTATACGGATCAAATGTTGGTAAAAGGTTTTTTCCATGCCGACCCCCATCCGGGCAATCTCCTGATAAATCCTGACGGGAAATTGGTTCTTCTTGATTTTGGAATGGTAAAACGGGTTCCCAACGATACCCGTATCGCCATTATCGAATTGATCCGTTCGGCCAATGAGCGTGATTTTGAGGCGTATGTGAGTGCGGCCAAACGGTTGGGAACGGTTGCTTACGATGCACCCGCGGCCGAACTGGCCGAATTTACCGAGCGGATGTTTGATATCTTCGGCAACGATGCACTGGACAGTGGAAGTATGCAAAAGCTGGCGTTCGAGGTATTGGAACAAACGCGAAATCTCCCTTTTAAGCTCCCTCAAGAGGCAATCTATATTCTGCGGGTCAGTGCGATTATCGAAGGACTGGGGACGACCTACATCGAAAATTTTAACGGGATTAAGGATATTCTCCCGATCTTGCAGCGTAATATCCCCAGAGCATTGGGGATGAAAGAATCGATTTTTGAGACGTTGATGGATGAGGTCAAACATATCCCGGATGATTGGATCGCTTTGCGTCATGTTATCCAGCGTGCGAGTAAAGGGGAACTCAAAGTAGAACTCTCGGATTTGCAGTATGGGATTATCAAAAAAGAGCTGCGCGAAGCAACGGCTCCACTCTATACGGCATTGATGTTGGCTTTGGGCGCTTTGGGGGGATGGATCGCGGGAAGTGAAGAGATTACATATGCACTGCTGGGTGCGGCGATCATGCGATTATGGTTTCGCTAGAAGCGTATAGGCCGAAAAAATCGATATGATTGAGCGGGGATGTTGATGAATCGAAGCCGGAAGGGTACTTGAAAAAGGATCGATAAAGTGATAATTTGCTATTATAACAAATAATAATATTGTTTTAAAAGATGGGGATAAATGCAAAAACTAATTTCTTTTTTTCTATTGTTATCCTTAATTGTTTCCGCTTATGCCAAAGATCAAATACATTTCGGCGTATTTGCTTACACCGGATCTGAAAAGACGCGTGAAAAATATCAGCCTCTGATCGATTATCTGAATGAACGGTTGGATAATCGGGTGGTTTTGGACGTTTTGACGCAAGAGGAGATGAACGACAAAATTGCCAAAGGGCAGCTCGACATCGTCACTACCAATCCGACTCATTTTCTTGTTGTCCGGCAACAATATGCCCTCAGCGGTGCCATCGCCACCCTGATCAGTGTGAGTGAAGAGGGAACTCCTGCCTGTAAACTGGGGGGAGTGATTATCGTTCGCCGTGACAGCCCTATTCGCACTCTGTACGATATCCAGGGGAAAACGATCGCCACGCCAAGTACCAAACATATGGGGGGATTTAGGGCACAAGCCTATGAGATGCATGATGCCGGCATCGATTTGTCGGATAAAAAGAGCAAAATCATTGAAACCCTTGGATCACATCAAGAGGTCGTGCATGATATCTTAACCCAAAAAGCGGATGTCGGATTTATCCGCGACGGGATTTTGGAAGAGATGCTTCGAAAAGGGGAGATCACAGCCGGCGATATTCGGATCATTCATGAGCAACACCCTGCTGCTCACCCTTACAAAGTCTCCACAAGACTCTATCCCGAATGGCCTGTTTTTGCCCTTCCTCATGCTGACCATAACGATGTGAAGGAATTTTTGGCCGCGCTTCTCTCGCTTAAGCCAACCAACGAAGAAATCAAAAAACAGGGAATCTACGGCTACACGCTCCCTGCCGATTATCTCGAGGTGGAAGAGCTTTCGCGTCATTTGCGCCTCCCCCCTTTTGAAACCGTACCCGAAGTGACGTATGCGGATATTTGGGAACACTATAAAGCAGCCTTTCTGGTGATTCTTTTCTTTATTGCGGCGGGGATGCTGTTTTACAATCAACAGCGAAAAAAGAAAAATCTTTTTGAGTCGTTGCTTTCAAATATCGGGGATGGGGTTTTCGGGGTCGATGAAAACCGTCACTGTACCTGGATCAATCAAAGGGCACTGGAACTGATTGGATTTACTGAAAAAGAGGTGTTGTATAAAGACCAACATGCACTGTTCCATCATCACAGACCTTCGAATGAAATCTATCCTCATGAGGAGTGCCCCGTTCATTTAACTCTAAAAGACGGGAAAACGCGGCACGAAGATGATTATTTTATCCGACGTGACGGTACCTTTTTCCCGGTCAGTCTGACCGTTTCGAGTATTGACGGAGAAGGGGTTATTGTCGTTTTTCGCGACATCACCGAGCGCAAATTAGCCGAAGAAGCGCTCCAAAAAAGCGAAATGAGTCTCATTAAAGCGCAGAATATGGCGCACATTGGAAATTGGGAACTCGATTTACGTACCAATAATCTGGAGTGGTCGGATGAGATATTCCATATTTTTGAGATTGACCGGTGCCGATTTGATGCCTCGTACGAAGCTTTTTTAGAAGCGATTCACCCTGATGATCGAGAAAGTGTTAACCAAGCCTATTTTGATTCTCTCCAAACGAAACAGCCTTATACGATCGATCACCGGTTAGTGATGAAAGACGGAAGAATCAAATGGGTTCGAGAGGTGGGGGATAGTGAATACGACGTGGAGGGAAATCCGCTCATTTCACGAGGCACCGTACAGGATATTACCGAAGAAGTTCGAATCCTTCAAGAACTTAAAGAGGCAAAAAGTAAACTCGAAGAGGTTAACACCGCCCTCCAACAAAAAAGCGCTATCCTCGAAGAACTCGCGATGTTTGATGGATTGACCCATATTCCGAACCGCCGTTTTTTCGATGAAATGTATGAAAGAAAATACAAAGAGACCTCTCGAGATAAAAAAACGTTGGCAGTCATCATGATCGATGTCGATTATTTCAAGCCTTATAACGATCATTATGGTCATGTGCAGGGGGATGCATGTCTCATTACTATCGCTGAGGCATTGAAAAAGAGCCTCAAACGGCCAACCGATATGGTAGCACGCTATGGCGGGGAAGAGTTTGTCGTCATTCTCAAAGATATTGATCGAGAAGGAGTGAATAACGTCGCGCAGCGTTTGATCGAGACGGTTAGAGCGCTGCAAATTCCTCACGCCTACTCGGATGTGACGCAATATGTCACGATCAGTGCCGGCATGGCGTTCAAAGAAGCCGACAGTGCCGCTTCTAAAGAAGAACTTTTAAAACGCGCTGATGAAGCCCTTTACCTTGCTAAATCGAGCGGAAGAGATAAAGTTGCATATGTGATTGTTTGAGATAAAATTGTGATTATCAAACGAAGTTAGAAAGAAGAAGGATTTGGTTGCAAAAAGTTGTTCGAAGAGTTATTAATCACAAATATACTACTCTCAAATCGGATATGCTGATCGAAGGGGCAGTGGTTAATTTCGATTGTTACATCAAACGATTTAATAATTACGTCATTATCATAGAAGCGGGTACCCTCATTACTGCGGAACTGGCCGTTAAACTCAAACGGATTGAGAAAATTTACATTGCGGTTCAGGATACCGATAAAATAAGAGGGTATATCGAACGCTACGGCTTGAAGGAGAAAAATGCCGTACCGAATCCTATTCGGAGCGTTCAGGAGATGATCCCGAGTGTGATGCGATTGAATGAAATATTGCAGCAGTGTGAAACTTTTGAAAATCAACTGCAAAGTGTGTATCAAACGACGTCGGAATTGATGGAGGCTATTTTTTATGAAAGCTCTGAAACATTGCCGTTGAGCGCTTTGGACGCATGTGTAGATGCCTTGGTTCATTGCCTGAATCGCGATGAGAGTGATGCCATATCTATCATTTTACGAATCATACCCGAAGCGTACACTACCCATCATCACAGTACGAATGTAGCTATTTTTTCAATCATTTTAGGAAGATCAACCGGCTTGACGAAAGAGAGTTTACGTGAGGTTGCTTATGCTGGATTGTTACACGATATCGGGAAAATGCGGATAGATCAATCACTTCTTTTAAAGCCGACCTATTTAGAAACAAAAGAGGTTGAACGGATGCAGCAGCATTCGAATTTTGGTTTGGAAATTCTTCAAAACAACGGGATCGCAGACCCAAAAATCCTTGACGCCGTTCATTATCACCATGAAAAATTAGATGGAAATGGATACCCCTCAAGGTTGCGAGGAAAAATGATTCCTAAGTTTGCCCGTATTATTGGTATGTGTGATGTTTTTGATGCCTTGACGACACAGCGTACCTTTCGATCCAACTATACCAGCTATGAAGCGCTTATAATGATAAAACAGCAGATGGCAGACCAATTTGACGAATATTATACGGATACCTTTATCCGACTTTTGGGCTCCCCGAGAAAAGGAAAATAACTCTCTAATTTTTAAACCAATGGCGAAAGTACTTCGCTCCTCTTTTTGGAGAGTTTTAATCTAATGCGGTTAATCACCATAGGAGTTTTAGTGGCAGAATATGCTAGAATACTTTTATTAACAGCACCTACGGTTGGTGCTGCTTACGAACTTGCGTTGAACTGCACTTTCCACCCTAATTTTTACCCCTTGCCTAAAACCGTCCTGAGTTGCGACTTTGGTTGGGCCTAACCACCAAAGGAATACCTTTATGACATTTACCGATCTAAACCTCGTTGCCCCGCTGCTAAAAGCGATACAAGACCAAGGCTATAATACGCCGACACCTGTTCAGGCACAAGCGATCCCCTTTATTTTAGAAGGGCGCGATATGCTCGCAGGAGCCCAGACCGGTACGGGTAAAACGGCCGGCTTTACTTTGCCGTTGCTCCAAATTTTGAGTGAAAAGAAAACACCCAAACCGCACCGTAAAATCCGTGCGCTTATCCTCACGCCGACCCGTGAACTCGCAGCACAAGTGGGGGAAAGTGTTAAACTTTACGGCAAATATCTCCCTTTCAAAAGTGCCGTTATTTTTGGCGGTGTGGGGATCAATCCTCAAATCACGATGCTCCGTAATGGAATCGATATTCTCATTGCTACTCCGGGACGTCTGTTAGACCACGTAGGGCAGGGGACGGTCGATCTGAGCGCTGTCGATGTTTTCGTTCTAGACGAAGCGGACCGTATGCTTGATATGGGCTTTATCCGTGATATCCGCCGTGTCATTAGTATTCTCCCGAAACATCGACAAAATCTCATGTTTTCCGCAACCTATTCGGATGAGATTAAAACATTGGCAAATACGTTGCTCCGTAATCCGGCCGAGGTTGAAGTGGCACGCCGCAACACGTCGAGTGAACTCGTTAAGCAAAGTGTCATCCTTGTAGACTGCAAACGTAAAAGTGCACTTCTCGGAGAGATGATCGGCAAAAACCAATGGGAACAGGTTCTCGTCTTTACACGCACGAAACACGGAGCCAATAAACTCACCGAATATCTCCAAAAGATCGGTATTACCGCTGCGGCGATCCACGGTAACAAAAGCCAAGCCGCACGTACCAAAGCACTTGATGATTTCAAGCGCGGAGCGGTTAGGATCCTGGTTGCGACCGATATTGCAGCCCGTGGTATCGACATCGATGCATTGCCGCATGTGGTTAACTTCGAACTCCCTAACATCGCGGAGGACTATGTTCACCGTATCGGTAGAACAGGGCGTGCAGGATGTGAAGGAGAAGCGATATCCCTGGTTTGTGTAGACGAAGCGGATTACTTGAGAGGGATCGAAAAACTGATTAATAAAAAGCTTGACCGTCAAATTATTGAAGGGTATGAGCCTGATCCCTCCATTAAAGCAGAACCGATTCAACGAGGCCGCGGGGGCGGAGGTGGCGGTAACCGCAACGGCGGAGATCGTGGCGGGAAACCGGCTCAAAAACGTGACAGCGGACGGCATGAGCCAAAACGACGCGATAATGATCGACGCCATTAACAATAGGGATAACTTTTATCTTTAGCGTTGTACAATAAAATTAAGGCTCTTTATAGAAAGTTGGTTTTTGGGAATGGTATTACGGGTTTTACTCATTATTGTCAGTGCAGTTGTCATTCTGAGTGGCGGTAATCTTGAAAAAGTATCGATACAGCTCGATTGGAAATATCAGTTTGAGTATGCCGGGTATATTGCTGCAAAAGAAAAAGGGTATTACCGTGATGCGGGGCTCGATGTCGAACTCCGTGAGTACCGGGAAGGCTCTGACGTCGTTTCGGATGTTTTGAACCGAAAGAGCAACTACGGCATCTACAACAGTAATATCGTGGTGGAAAACGGTCATATTAAGCCGATCGTTTTAATGGCAACCTATTTACAGCATTCACCTCTCGTATTTATTACCCACCAAGGGATTGAAAGCCCTGCTGATTTAATCGGTAAAACACTTATGGGGACAAAAAACGAGTTCAAACACAGCTCATTATCGCTTCTATTATCTCATTTCGGCATCACTCATTCTAATAGCCATTTAGTCGATCATACGTTTAGCATCGATCCTTTTACCCGTCATGAAGTTGATGCTATGAGTGCGTATCGCTCCAATCAACTTTATGAACTCGATCGATTGAAGATTCCTTATAAAATTATCGATCCTATGGAATATGGGTTTGTGATGAATGCGGGAAATCTCTTCACCTCCCAACAAGAGGCAATGGAACATTCACAGCGGGGACAAAAGTTTATTGACGCAACCAATCGAGGTTGGAAATACGCCTTGGATCATCCCGAAGAAATTATTGATATCCTAAAGAAAAAATACAAAGTACATAAATCTTCTGAAGCGCTTGCCTATGAAGCCAAAGTGATTAAAAAATTGATGATGACGGATTTGTATCGAATCGGTGAAACGAACGGCGAACTCACCGTGAGACTGTACAAACAGCTTTTGTATGCCGGAATTATCCGTGAAGACCAAAAATTAGGACAATTTTTATTTCAGGATATCGTTGCCAGCGCTAAAAACAGCTTTCAGCTGACACAGGCAGAAAAAAGCTATCTCCTTCAAAAGAAAAAAATTACGATGTGTGTTGATCCGGAATGGTATCCGCTTGAAGCGATACGAGAGGGGAAACACATCGGTATCGCTTCGGATGTTATGAAAAACTTCGAATCCAAACTCGGCATTCCTGTCGAACTGATTCAAACAACTACCTGGAATGAATCACTGCTCAATGTACAACATCACCGGTGTGATATTTTGTCATTGGCGGCAAAAACGCCGGAGCGTGAACCCTATTTGGATTTTACCTCGACTTATTTGGCACTTCCGTATGTTATGGTTACGACGATGGAGAAACCTTTTATTGAAAGTATTGAACTTCTTAAAGGGGAAAAAATCGGAGTCGTAAAAGGGTATGAGATTGTAAATCGATTAAAAAAACTTTATCCTGCCCTCACGATTGTTGAAGTTGAATCGATCAATGACGGATTAAAAAAAGTTGAAAACGGCCAGCTTTATGGCTATATCGATAATCTTGTAGTGACCACTTCCTATATCCAAAGAGAATATACCGGAAGTTTAAAAGTTTCCTTGCGTCTGGAAGAAAAAGATGAACTGCATGTAGCGACACGTAGTGATGAACCGATTCTCCATGATATTTTCGAAAAACTGGTACAAGATATGGATGAGAAAACGATGCAGGTGATTTATAACCGCTGGGCATCAACCATTGAGCAGGTAGCGTGGGTAGATCAGAAAATGGTTTGGAAAATTATCGGATTCATCGTATTGGGAGTATTGGCATTCACGTGGCGCTATTTTGTTCTTCGGCGCTATAACGCAAAGCTCCTTGAACTTTCTGTCACGGACAAGCTCACCGGATTATACAACCGCCAAAAAACCGATGAAAAGCTTCAAGAAGAACAGCGAAAAGTAGACCGTTACAAAACCTATCGCTGTGCAATTGTAATGATGGATGTCGATTATTTTAAAATGATTAATGATACGTACGGACATCAGAGCGGAGACCGTATATTACAGCTGTTGGCAGAAATTTTCAAAAATTCCCTCCGTCAAACCGATGTAATCGGACGATGGGGCGGCGAGGAGTTTATCGTGATTCTCCCCCATACAACGGCTGAACAAGCCTCTATTGCAGCGGAAAATCTTCGTAGTGCGGTGGAAAATTACGCATTTGGATTGGACCATTCGATTACCATCAGTATCGGTGTCGGCAAATTACTCCGTAACCAAAGCGTACATGAAAATATCGGTCGGGTTGATAAAGCATTGTATGAGGCCAAAAAGAGAGGACGAAATCGAGTGGAGAGTGCACTTGATGCTTAATATCTGACGTTAAGCAGAAAAATATTTTTCTCGTCATCCTCGGGCTTGACCCGGGGATCCATCCCCAAAAATAAAAGCTGGATTCCCGCCTTCGCGGGAATGACGAAAGTAAAATACGACTTTTAAGAGTTAAAATTAATAAAGTGCATAGCATCAGTTAATCGGTTAAAGTTCTCGAAAAATATAGGATGTGATCTACCTTGAGTCAGTGATGATAGCCATTCGAATGTAAGTAGTCTGTCGTAGTTTTTACATCAAGCGGTTTGGCAAAGAGGTATCCTTGCCCCAGTAGACACCCGTTTTCGAGTAAAAAACTTTTTTGTTCATGTGTTTCTACCCCTTCGGCAATTACATTGAGTTTTAAATTATTGGCCAGTCCGATGATCGTTTTGGTAATGGCCATATCGTCTTCATCATGAGGAATATCGCGTATGAAACTTTGATCAATTTTCAGTTTGTCGATAGGGAGCCGTTTGAGATAGGAGAGGGAAGAATACCCCGTTCCAAAGTCATCGATCGATATTTCGAGTCCTAATGTTTTAAATTCCCCTAAAATTTCAATTGCCTCCTTCGGATCATGCATGACATGCGACTCGGTTACTTCAATGGCAATGCATTCGGAGTTACAACCGTGAAAATGTAAAATTGCGGCTACCTCTTTGGCGATATGACGGTTGGAAAGTGTTTTCGCGGAGAAGTTGACTGCGGTTTTCGGTCCGCTTAACCCCTCTTCTTTCCACTCTACATGTTGTTTGATAACACTTTCCAAAACGAAAAAATCTATTTCTTGAATGAGTCCCGTCTCTTCGCACAAGGGGATAAAGGTTGCCGGGGAGACAATTCCGAGTGTGGGATGTTCCCATCGTACCAGTGCTTCCATCCCCACCCATTTATGATTATTCAAATCAATCTGAGGTTGATAATAGACGGCAAATTGATTCTCTTTGAGCGCAACGTGCAAAGCGTTTTCCATGACTACCCGCTCGTAAGCTTTTTCTCCCATTTCATGTGCATAAAATCGGTAGGTATTTCTCCCTTCGTTTTTGGCGCGGTACATAGCGGTATCGGCATTCTTGAGGAGGCTTTCGGTTGTCATACCGTCATCAGGAGACAATGCGATTCCGATGCTCAGGGTGGTATACAATAATTGTCCTTGAATGGAAAAAGGCTCTTGAAAAGCATGGATTAATTTTTCAGCAATATCGATAAGGGGTTGAGTATGACTCAGGCCATCGATCAGAATGTTAAATTCATCTCCCCCTATCCGGGCAATAGTGTCACCTTGACGCAGGAGAGATTGAAGACGCCGAGAGACATGAATGAGGAGTTTATCGCCTATCGGATGTCCCAGTGAATCGTTGATCTGTTTAAAATGATCCAGATCGATCAACAATAATGCGACTTTATCCTTTGTCCGTTCGTTTTTTTTGATTGCCATCTGAAGCCGGTCAAGAAAAAGGACTCTGTTGGGCAGCTCGGTCAGTGCATCATGGGTCGCCAAATGAAGCAGCTGTTCTTGGGTAAAGGTAAGTTCGGTGATATCCGTATCGAAAATAACGACGGCCGCAATACCTTTGTAGGTGAGCTTATGGACACTTGCCTGTACGGGATAACGGGTACCGTTTTTCCGCTTGTGGTGGGAGATATTACTCAGTACAGGGCTGACGGTATCGAAATATTGTCGAAAAATATCGATTTGATCGGCAGTGAGATCGGGGTTAATGTCAAAAACCGACAGCTTTTGGAGCTCTTCAAGAGTATATCCCAATGCTTTGAGGGCTCCATCATTGGCATAGAGGTATTCTAAGGTTGTGGCATCGGCAATATAGACTTCGATCGTAGCGTTTTGGACGATTACCGCGAGCTCTTGGTTATGATTTTCGAGTTCGACTTGCTGTGTGATATCGGTACGAAATCCGGCAACAATCAACGGTTCACCTGTTTCATCGAAGAGAATTTTCGCGCGGTCATAAATCCAGATCCAATGCCCCTGTTTATGGCGGATACGGTAACGGACATGTGCGCTTTCGATTTTGTTGGCGATTGAGCTAAAAAGAACCCCTATAGCATATTCGATATCATCAGGATGCAGTAGCGATTTCCATGCCTCAATCGAACTCTGGTATTCATTCTCATCGTATCCTATGATCTCCAGCCACTGTTTAGAGACATAGGTCGTATTGGTTTGGATATTGTATTCCCAGATTCCGTCTTCTGAAGAACTGATGGCAAATTTGAGGCGTCGAAACTCTTGGAAATGTTCATCACTTAGCAGAGGTGAATGTGGCAATACTGAATTATAGTTATCCATTCGAATCTCCCATAAAAGTGTGAAGAAGAGGATGTTGAAACATGATACCACATTTACTATTTATTTTAAATAGTTTGAAAAATAGGCTAAGGCTTCTTTCGAACTGATTTTATGATTGACGATTGGCAGAGGATAATTGTTTAACGGTAAATGGGCTAAAGCTTCTTCATCACAGAGTGTTTTGGGAGAAACGGAGGCCAAGTGCGGAAGCCATTTATGGATATAAATCCCATCTTGATCATATTTAGAGGCTTGCGTATAAGGGTTGAAAATACGAAAATAGGGCTGAGGATCGATCCCTGTTCCTGCGCTCCATTGCCATGAGAGGATATTATTTGCAGCATCGTAATCATTCAGATGTTCGGCAAAAAACGCTTCCCCCCATTGCCATGGCAAGAGGAGGTTTTTTGTAAAAAACGAAGCGCAAATCATCCGTACACGGTTGTGCATCTCTCCGCTCATCAAGAGTTCTCGTATCCCTGCATCGATGATAGGTACCCCTGTTTGTGCCGTGCAAAACGCTTCGAAATAGGTTTTGTTGGGTATCCCTTTAAAGGGATAGCGAAAATTGCGTTCGCTAAGGTACGGAAAATGATACAGGAGCATTGCGTAAAATTCCCGAAATATCAGCTGGCGAAAAAAGGGCTCGGTCTCTATCCCCTGTTTTTTTTGCGCCGCGATCCATCGCAATACACTGCGAATGGACAAGGTTCCAAATCTCAAATCGGTGCTGATCCCAGAGGTCCCATCTAATGCTATAGCGTCACGATTTTTGGGATAATTCTCGATTTGAGCGGCAAAATGTTCAAGCTTTGTTTCGGGTGAGCGTTGTTGATGCGGGGTAAGCGGTTGGAATTCAAAGCCGATCGATTCGAGGGTGAAAGGCACTTCAGCATGCTCCGTAGATTGTAGGGTATGCAAGTACTCATAATCAAACTCGATAAGCTGTTGATGGACGGGCTCATACTCATACAGGTGCTGTGGCTGAAAGAGGGATTTCGCCCGGTTGTAAAAAGGGGTAAATACCTGATAGGGTGTTCCGTCCTTTTTAAGCACTTCATCGGGGCGGAAGATATAGGTATCGTGCAGATAGGTAAACGGCAGCAGATGCGATACATCACGGTCGCGCCGGATTGCGTAGGGATCATAGTCTCCTGATGCACAGACAGCATCATAGGAGCCTTTAGAGAGGAGCCAGCGAAAAACCTCCGTCGGCTCACCGTAAAAAATGGCTAAGTCAAGCCCCCGATTTCGTAAGGCGTCTTTGAGATGGATGAGGGCATTATAGATGAAACTAACCCGTCGATCATCATGATGAAGGGAGGAGAGAATATTTGGATCAAAGATAAAAATCGGGAGAACTTCTCCCTCCAGGGAGAGAAGGGGGTTGTCGTCACAACGCAGGTCACGGCGAAACCATAAAATACGTCGCACCTTTATTTTCCCGCATTGATATGAGAACGCAGTGCGAGCGTTTTAGGGTAGGGGTTGAGAAACGTTTGTTCGAGCAGGTAACGAAGATCATATTTTTGGGCGTAAAGGGCAATCGTTGAGAGGGGGACGATAAGGGGGATAATTTTATCGGCATAGTCATGGATATGCTCATGCAGAATCTCTTTTTCACTTTTACTCAACTCATTTTTAAAAAATCCTGCCATATGTTCTAAAACGTTGCGCGTCCGTTTGATTGAACTTTTAGCGGAAATCGCTGTTTTAAATCCCAGCTCGTACATCGCCAGCTGTGTTTCAAGGGAGATATCATCACGATTGGCGACAATATTGCCGAGTTCTCGGTAAATTTTTTCATCTTTGGATTGGAGCATAAATTTATGGACAGTATGGAAACGGACCAAATCGCCGATGGCCGGGTTGGAGGCTTTGAATCGCTCGTACGTATCATAGGCGAACACGTGCATAATGAAATTTTCTCTCAACCAGGCATCCTGGAGCCTTCCCTCTTCTTCCATCGGCAAGAGCGGATAACGCTCGCGGCACATCGATGCAAAAATACCGTCCTCTTTCCCTTCGCAAAATCCGTTATCGAGGTATATCTTGGCGCTTTTCATACCGCAACTTGGAGATTTGGATTTAAAAACAATACCGCACAGAGGTTCTTGAGAGATTTTTGAGAGCTCATCACGGCTGCTCTGAATAAGAGGTTCCGTGAGATCGATGCCGTCTTTATTCAATTGAATATGTATTTCATTCTCATAGCGCAGTAAATGTACCGAGGGACGAGGTGTTCCAAAAGCCAAATGCTCAGGGCAAAAAGGGATAAATGTGGCAAATTGACCGAGCTGATCGGTAATGAAGGGTTCATGTTTATGCCCACCATCATATCGAATTTTTTCACCTAACAAACATGCAGATACGGCAATTTTCATCTTTGACTCCTCATTTAGGAAAACACATTATAAGACATGTGCAATTGTTTTCATAGAGAAATTGTGTCGGTTTGAAAGAGTATCGATTACGGTTTCGGAGGAGGAACTAATTTGTTCTCTCTATACTCTTTCGAGAGTTTTTGCAGTTCGCTGTCCATGGTTTTTGCAGGAACCTTAGAGGGATGAAGAGGGAGTATAAAAGCGAGGAGGATAAAAATAAGGCTAAAAATAATACCGCTTAAAATCGCGAGCATAATTTTGAGCTTATCATCATTCATCATAATTCCCCACTGACTAGTTGAAAGTATTATAGCTTAAAAATTAGGACAGCTTACCGGAAGAGACAAGATGGGTGACAATATCCATGTTTTTCATGACACGATTATAATAGGGGCGATTCGTAAATCCGCCGTTGTATCCGCTGATCGCATAAAAATGGTCCAGTCGCTGATTTTGCAGCAAGACAAGATAATATGTGGCAACTTGTGCGGAAAGTTTGATATCTCCCAAAAGTCGCCCTGCCAACTGTACATCACTGAGAGTATTAATCCAACGGAGTTTTTTAACATTTTGAGAGACGTGTCGTGCCGTAGCAACTTGGATTTGCATGGCACCGAGGGAAGCTTTGGTAAACGATTTTTTATGTCGAAAATCGCCGATCACATTTTTCCCCGCACTGCTTTCCGTTAAACAAATCGCACTAACTGTATTCTCATACGTCTTACCGTTTTTGTCGGGGATGGATTTCGCGACATCACGTACGGTTTGTAATACATGGAGTTGTTTAGGGGTCATTGCGTCACCAAAAAGGGACAATGCAAGCAGTAATATCAGGGAAAGAAATCTCAAATTTACACCTCGAATATGGAATGTGAAATTTTAGGGTACTGGGAAGCATATAACAATGGTGTGGCCTTTCTAAATGAATCAGTTAAGAAAAAGTAATAGAAAAGGGGAGTATGCTACCAACCAGCGGGAAAGTAGAGATTAAGTTTGGAAGACTATATTGGTTTAAATTGTGTTAAAATGTTATAAAAGTGGGTGTTAGTTTAAGTTTCAATGTAAAAAGTTTTCTAAAATCATTAAAAAAAAGGGTTAAAAAAGTACTCATGAGTAAAAATGAAACATTTTTTGTCCGATTACTGAGTGCATTGATTTGTATGACTCCTTTGTTTGGAGAGATTACGGTCGGGTTGCTGAGCGAAATTGACAGTAACGGCAAGCAGAAATTGCTTCATCGTAACACCCTTATCCCGTGTGAGCCTTTTGGGGTGGTAACATTGGAAAAGATGATACTTAACGGTGCAAGTCCGCAGGAGTGCCGATCGGCAATTGAACATTTTTATAAGGCCCATCCCCATGATAAACAGTTTGCCCGTGAACATTTATACCTGCAGCACTCTTATCATTATGAGATGATTAAAGAAGGGTGTGTCCTTTATGGGAATGGACCGGAAAGCTACAGCGAGATGTTACTGCGTCAGGGGTTGGCAGTGGTTGATCCGGCATTTAAGAATAACGAGTGGAATGGACGATTTCAACGGGCGCAAAAAGGGGCAGAGTCGCTAAAGAGCGGACTGCATGATACGTTGATACGAAAATTTTGTATTAAAGAAGAGAAATAAACTTAACGTTCATCATGTGATGTAAGATAGATCCAGTACTCTTTGTGGGATTTGCCTTGATCGAGAAAATAAAGTTGCAAGATAGCAACCCGATAGAGAGTAATGGCCATTTTGGCGTAAGGGATAGCGAGAGAGAGGGCGAGCCACCACGGCTGCTCGCGATCTCCTTTGGAGAGCATCATCTCTTCAACTCCGATATTATTGCTGAGATACAATCCAAATGCGATCGAAAAGACAAAATTTAAAATCAGTCCGAAAATCGCATACGCAAAAAAATCCGGTGAGCCGAAATCGATCATATTCGCTTACTCTTTGTAATTTTTGATAGCATCTTCTAGGATTTTAGTTGCGGATGCTTTGTCTTCAAACCCTTTTACTTTTACCCATTTGCCCGGTTCAAGCATTTTATAGGTTTCAAAGAAATTTTTGATTTTTGCCAGGGTGTGTTTCGGGATATCACCGAGGTCTTGGATCTCTTCGAATGTTGGATCAATTTTTGAGGTTGGAACGGCAAGCAATTTTTCATCGATACCGCTTTCGTCTTCCATAATAAGTACACCGACTAAACGGCAGTTGGTGACACAACCTTCAACCATAGGATACTCGGTAAGGATCAAGATATCAGCCGGATCGCCGTCTTGAGAAAGGGTTTTGTTCACAAAACCGTAGTTCGCCGGATAGTACATTGCCGAGTGCATGACACGGTCAAGGACTAAAGCACCGCTCTCTTTTTCAACTTCATATTTGATGTTTGATCCGCAGGCAATCTCAATAATTGCTTTAACTTTATCCGGGTTTTCTCCGTAGCCGATTTTGCTTAGATCCATAAGACACCTCTGTGTATAAAATAATGAGGCGGATTGTAACGAAAGAAACTAAAAGGTTCATTGAAAGAGGGCGCAGTAAATCTATTTTAATGAACTTTATACTAAAATAGGGCATCGTGTAAAGATTACGCGTGCAAATTAAACAGGGGATAGCAAATGGAATTACTGAATAAAGTAATGAAATATTTTACACTATTTCAATCCAAGAATGCCCCGGAATCTCAAAACTTTGCAGGTGAGGTTGCCGTCGCATCTTCATGTGATCGTTCACAAGGTGCCAAAGTAGCGGCGATTGCAGCAGCATTACACCACCATGATTTGGAAAACAGCGATGTAAGAGCAAAAGTAGCGGCGATTGCAGCCGCACTCCATCATCATGAAATGGAAAATTCTCAGAATGGCGGTTTATTAGGAATTGCGGCTCTAGCAGCCGTGATTCACCACCATAATAATCTAAAGAAGTAGGGATTACGTAAATGGCAAAAAAATACATCGATGTGATGGACACTACGTTCCGCGACGGCTTTCAGTCCGTATTCGGAGGACGGGTGTTGATGGAAGATTTCTTCCCTGCCCTCGAGGCAGCCAAAGAGGCGGGAATCCGACATTTCGAATTTGGAGGCGGTGCCCGTTTCCAAAGCCTTTTTTTCTATCTAAATGAAAATGCATTTGATATGATGGATCGCTTTCGCGCCATTGTGGGGCCGGATGCAAATCTCCAAACACTCGCTCGCGGGGTGAATACGGTAATGCTTGATACCGGCAGTCGTGAGATGGTCGATTTGCATGCCAAAATGTTTAAAAAACACGGAACGACAACGATCCGTAATTTCGATGCCCTTAATGATGTCGAAAATCTTAAATACTCCGGTGAGCGTATCGCTTATCATGGACTCAAACACGAAGTCGTTGTTACGATGATGGATCTTCCTCCGGGATGTGTCGGTGCGCATGATGTCGCTTTTTATGAAAAGACACTCCGTGAAATTTTAGATTCCGGTATTCCGTATCATTCTATCTGTTTTAAAGACGCGAGTGGAACTTCCAGTCCGCAAAAAGTGTATGAAACGCTTAAAATGGCACGTAAATTGGTCCCGGAAGGGACTCATTTGCGTCTTCATACGCATGAGACGGCAGGGGTAAGTGTTGCGTGTTATCTCGCAGCACTCGATGCCGGAGTAGACGGCATCGATATGGCGGCGGCTCCGGTGAGCGGCGGTACTTCACAACCCGATATCTTGACGATGCTCCATGCGGTCAAGGGTAAAAATTTCGATCTGGGCGGACTTGAACTCGAAAAAATCCTCAAATACGAAGATGTATTGGGTGATTGTTTAAAAGATTATTTCATGCCGCCGGAAGCGACTCAGGTTTCACCTCTTATTCCATTCTCTCCGATGCCGGGGGGAGCGTTGACGGCAAATACACAGATGATGCGCGACAACAATATGTTGGATCGTTATCCCGAAGTAATCCGTGCGATGCGCGAAGTGGTAGAGAAAGGGGGATACGGTACGTCGGTAACCCCAGTTTCTCAGTTTTACTTTCAGCAAGCGCTTAACAATGCTCTTATGGGACCATGGAAGAAAATTGCTCCGGGTTATGGAAAAATGGTTCTGGGCTATTTTGGTAAAACGCCTACCGCACCGGATGCAGAGGTAGTCCGTATTGCTGCAGAACAGCTCAAACTTGACCCTACAACCGATAATGCAATCGACATTGCCGATCGCGACGAAACAAAATCAATCGCCTATTGGACTCAAAAATTGAGCGATGAGGGGATTGAAGCAACGGATGAAAATATTTTTATCGCCGCTTCATGTGATGTCAAAGGGATTGCATTCCTCAAAGGGGAAGCGACCGTTAATGTCCGAAAAAATAGCCCGAAAGTGGCAGAATCAAACCAACCAAAACAATCACAACAGGAGAATTTCACAATGGCAAATGGAACTTACACAGTAATCGTCGATGGACAATCGTATAATGTACAAATCGTGGGCGGAAATGCAACCGTCGTTCAAGCGGCTCCGGCAGCAGTAGCACCGGTAGCAGCTCCGGCAGTAGCAGCTGCACCTGCTGCGCCAGCAGCTAATGCAAACGCTATTTGTGCTGAGCTTCCGGGTTCTGTATTCAAATTGGTTGCAGCAGTAGGTGACAGTGTCAATGCAGGTGATAAAATCATGATTCTTGAAGCGATGAAAATGGAAATCGACGTAGTCGCTCCACGCGCAGGAAAAGTAACATCAATCAATGTACAGCCTAACGATAAAATCGAAGCTGGCCAAGTATTGGCAGTAGTCGAGTAAGTTTCTTCTTCCTTCTCCCCTTATCGCGGGAGAAGTCTCATCTCCATTTCATTCATTTTTTCTACAATAAGCGGTAAAATATTTTCACTTTTAGTTTTGTCGATAAATCCGTCCGCTCCTAAACTGGTTGCTTCGCGTTTATTATTATCTCCGGTCATTGAACTGTTGACAATAATAGGGATAGATTTGGTTTCGGGATTGTTTTTGAGACGTTGAATAACGGTAAATCCGGACATTTCCGGCATTTCTATATCGGTGATGATGGCGGGGATCGAAGCGGGATTGGGATGCTTCGCAATGAATTCAATCATATCTTTGCCATTATTGAAAATTTGATACCCGATATGGGCGTGCTCGAAAATATGGGTCAAATGGCGTTGTGCGGTTTTTGAGTCTTCCGCAATAAGGACAATGCCGTTTTTGAGTTTCGCGGGAATTGCAATGTTTGCCAGAGAATTCGCGGCCAATTCGACATTGACCATTGCTTGCGGGATGACCTCGGCTAAGAGTTTTTCATAATCGAGGACCAAACACAAACTCCCGTCATCGAGACGGGTATCATTGATCACCAGCCCATCCTCCCCTAACCGATAACTGTCAGGGGCATGCATTTCATTCCAATTCTTTTTGATAACACGGTACGCGTACATAATTCGTATCCCGATGATGACTCCGTTAAAGTCGCAAATCAGGAGATTG
Source organism: Sulfuricurvum sp. (assembly GCF_049587615.1). Lineage (GTDB taxonomy): Bacteria > Campylobacterota > Campylobacteria > Campylobacterales > Sulfurimonadaceae > Sulfuricurvum. Next base: position 19,793 of record NZ_JBAVEF010000012.1, on the reverse strand, counting down.
GACGCTTTTTTATTCGCATCTTCGAGTTCCACACCGAGCCATTTTGGGAGATTAAGGATGGGGATTTGCATTTCACGTAAAACGATTGTCCCTTCCAGCAGGGGGTGTGCTCCGGGAATCTGGGTGAGATAGTGCCGTTTGGCTTCAACGACTTCTCGTGTTTTGAATACATTAATCGCGTAATAGGGAGATGACTCTGCGGCATCGATTTTGAAGACTAAAAGTTGTACTTCATTGTTTTTAGCTAAATTCGTTGCAGCGTCAACGTGTTCGAGAAGAGACATAGTGACCTCAATTATTTTATATTTATTTATCATATCCAATTCGGGAGATTTATTTACTAAAAACTAAAGGGTGTGAAGTGTAAAATGCGATAAAGACGTTTAAAATTTCTCGTGTCTATCTCTAGTATTAAAATAAAGTAATAAAAATGAACAAGACGACTGCCTGTCCACTTGATTGCTATGATGCGTGTCGTATTGTAGTGGACGAAAATGGAAAGCTCAAAGGGGATAAAAGCCATCCTGTAACGCAAGGCTATTTATGTCCAAATCTAAACCATTTTAGCGATTATGAACGATTGGGTTCTCCAAGGCTGCGAGGCGAAGAGATTTCTATGGAAAAAGCAATGGAAACCCTGATTTCTGCGCTGAAAGGCTCCAAATCCGATGAAGTGCTCTATTATCGCGGAAGCGGTAATGTCGCTTTGATGCAACGCATACCTGAACATTTTTTTGCTTCGATCAAAGGGATTGGAACCTCCGGATCGTTGTGCGACGGGGCCGGAGAAGCGGGTATTTTATTGGGGCGTGGTAGAAACAAAATTTTATCACCGCAAATGATTGCTCAGAGTGAGGTTGTCGTATTTTGGGGACGGAATCCCCATACGACCCATTCGCATCTGTTACCGTTTTTAGAGGGTAAAACGATCATCGTTATCGATCCGTTAAAAACGCAAATGGCAGAAAAAGCTGATTTGCACATTCAAATTAAGCCCCATTGCGATTTGCATCTGGCCTTAATCTTGAGCCGTTTTGCGATTATCGAGGGGATACACGATACGAAATTCCTAGAAGAGCATGCAAGTGAGTATAACGATTTTTATGAATTGACACAGACGGTGAGGATTAAAGCCACGCTTGAGGCTATTGATGTCTCGCTAGGACAAATTGGGGCGATGCTTGAATGTGTTCGGGGGAAAAAGACGGTAATTTTGGTCGGTGCAGGTGTTCAAAAATACCGTAATGGGGCGGATGTACTTCGGAGCATTGACGGATTTGGAGCTGTTATGGGGCTTTTTGGCAAATCAGGGTGCGGAGTAAGTTATCTGGGCGATTCACTTGGTGGGATTGAGCTGCCGTTTACATCCATTACCCATAGGGTCAGCAAAGCGAGCGTTGATTTTTCGAAGTATCAGTGTGTTTTTGTACAGGGTGGTAATCCGCTCTCCCAAATGCCCAATACGATGAGGGTAAAAACGTCGTTCGAAAATGCCGGATTTACGGTTTATTTCGGCCTTTATGAGAACGAAACTTCCCGTGTGGCAGATCTGGTGATTCCGGCGAAAACATTTTTGGAAAAAAGTGACTTTCGCAGTTCGTATGGCGATTATACTTTCCAGGAGATGCCGCGATTAACACAGAGTGAGATCGGAATCAGCGAATATCAACTGACAAGTCTCTTGTGCGAAACATTCGGAGTAAGTTTAGAGAGTGAAGAATACTATTTAAATTATTTTCGTACTCAAATCGAGTATCATAATGGGGTTGGATATCGTCAGGAGAGTTCTGAAATTCCTTATAAAGAGGGATTTGAAAACGGTGAATTCGAATTTTTGGAGGAGATCGATTTGGATATTGATGAAGATGAAGGGTTTCATCTTATCACACCCAAATACGCTAAAGGGCTTAATTCACAGTTTAAAAGAGCCGAAGGGGTTTATTTGCATCCTCATTCAGGGTTTGAGAGAGGGGAGATCGTTCGACTCTCCTCACCGGTGGGAACAATCGAGATGGTGGTACACCATGATGAACGCTTAAGAGAGGATTGTCTTCTGATCTATTCCGGAACCCGCGATGGTAATGTGTTAACCCCTTCTCATCTCAGTTATGAGGGGGAGAGTGCTGTGTATCAAGAATATAAAATAAAGGTGACAAAAAAATGACTAAAAATTTTGACAATTACGTATTACCTACCTATGGACGCCAAAATGTCAGTTTTACGGCGGGGAAAAACGCTGTTTTGATGGATAGCGAGGGGAAAGAGTATATCGATTTTTCCGCGGGAATCGCGGTGTGCAGCGTAGGACATGCCAATGAGCGTCTCAGCAAAGCGATATGCGATCAAGTGAACAAAGTGATTCATGTTTCTAATCTTTATTATATCGAGCCTCAGGCAGAGTGTGCCCGCCGTATTGTAGAGTTGAGCGGATACGATATGAAATGTTTTTTCGGTAACAGCGGTGCCGAAGCCAATGAAGGGGCGATTAAGATTGCCCGCAAATACGGAGAGGTTTTAGGTCAGCCGAAACGGTATAAAATCATTACTTTGGATCACTCGTTCCACGGCCGCACGATCACCGCACTCAAAGCAACGGGACAAGAATCGATGCACAACTATTTCGGACCGTTTCCGGATGGTTTTGTGTATGCCAAAAATATTGATGAGATCGAATCGTTGATTGATGATCACACGGTAGCGGTAATGATTGAACTGGTGCAAGGGGAGGGGGGCGTGCAGCCTCAGGATCGCGCCAAAGTGCAAGCATTAGCGGCGATGCTCAAATCACGCGATGTTTTGCTGATGGTAGATGAAGTACAAACGGGGATCTACCGAACGGGTGAGTTTTTAGCTTCTAACCTTTACGGCATCGAACCTGATGTGATTACCTTGGCCAAAGGTCTCGGAGGCGGTGTCCCTATCGGTGTGGTGATGACAAGCAAAAAAGATATTTTTGCACCCGGCGATCACGGCTCGACGTTTGGCGGAAATTATCTCTCGACAACTGCGGCCAACGAAGTGCTCGATATTCTCGAAGAGATAAAAGAAAATGGAGAACTGGATGAGCATCTCCTCTATTTTGAAACGGCTTTGGCTGCATTCGCCGCATCGCATCCGGCAGTCTTTTTAGAACATGTAGGACTTGGAATGATGCGCGGACTTCGTGTCGTCGATGGAGAGACTTTGGGCAAGATTATCAATGCTGCGCGTGAAGCCGGAGTTATCGTCCTTAAAGCGGGACGCAATACCCTCCGTTTTCTCCCGCCGCTGACGATTACCAAAGGAGAAATTGATGAAGGGTTTGTCCGTCTTGAAAAAGCAATGTCAAATCTCTAAGGCAGCACGTGCGTTTTAGTGAGTATATGAATGAATGGTTGTATGGGGAAGACGGGTATTATGCCTCGTATCGCCCCATCGGAAAAAAAGGGGACTTTTATACGGCAGTCAGCACTTCTAAATTTTTTGGAGGAACGATTGCTAAACATATCATTGCACGGATTGATGAGGGGTTTTTACGTTCCGATTCGCTGATCTGTGAAATAGGTGCCCATCATGGCTATCTTTTAGCCGATATTATCGAGTTTATCCATACGCTTCGGCCCCAATTGTTGCAAACATTGCGATTTGGAATTGTGGAGCGGTTTGAGAATCTCCGTATTGCACAAAAATCGTATTTTGAGGAATCGTTCGGTAATGCGGTAAGTCTGGAGCATTACAGCGATTTGTCCCAGCTGAATGAACAGTCCACTTTTTTTATTGCTAATGAGATTTTTGATGCATTCGCTTGTGAACTTTTTTACAAAGGTAAAATCGCTCGGGTCGAGAATCATGAAATACTCTTTGATATTGATGATCCTAAAATAGCTGAATTGGCAGAAAAATATAAGCAAGATCGTGGGGAAATAGCATTAGGATACGAATCTTTTGCGTCAGCAATGCAACAGAGCTCGAAGCGGTTTGAGTTTATGAGTTTTGATTATGGTGAACTGAATGGACGGAGTGATTTTTCGATCCGTGTCTATCAAACGCATCAAACTTTTCCTCTTTTTGACGAAGTATTGAACCGTTCAGAAGCTTTCGGAAAAAGCGATATCACCTATGATGTCAATTTTACACACGTCAAAGATGCTTTCGCAGAAGCGGGCATTGAGTGTGCCGCGTATGCAACGCAGCTGGTAGCATTGATTGAAATGGGTATCTTGGATCTTTTAGCGATGCTCAAAGAGCATGCCGGTGATGAAATCTATACCCAGGAACTTGAAAAAGTTAAAATTCTGATTACACCGGCCCTCATGGGAGAGCGGTTTAAGATGATTCGGTTTGTCAAGGAGTAGGGGATGCGTTTCTGGATAGTTCTATGGATAGTGGCCAGTATTGCGTATGGCGGTATTTTACACGACGCTGCATTTGAAGGTGATATCGGAAAAATGCGTAATCACCTTCGCGTTCATAAGAACGTTGATGAACAAAACAAAGCGGGTCTTACCGCTTTGCACGTTGCCATCAAAATGGGTGATTTTAAAATATCTCAGTTTTTACTCGATAACGGTGCCGATATCAATGCACAGGATTTTCAGGGAAATACTCCGTTAATTTTAGCGGTGAAGAAAAAAAATTTAGAGTTGGTAACCTTTGTAGTGATGGCGCATGCCGATGTCAATCTCGCCAATAACGACGGGATTACCCCATTGCACCAAGCCGCATTTAGCGGAAATGAAAAGGTGGTTGATTTTTTACTCAAAGCAAAAGCCGATCCGACACTCAAAAACAATGACGGAGCAACGGCCTATGATTTTGCAATTGCCAAGAAAAATTTTCAAATCGCTCAACTTATTAAAATGTCGATGTAGGAGACAACATGCAAATCAAAGTAAACGGTGAAGTACGTGAAATGCCGGAAAGCTCAACGATGCTTGATCTTATCCGCTCTTTGGGATTAGAAGAACGGGTAATGGCCTCAGCCCTTAATATGGAAATCGTTAAACAAGATGCGTGGGGAAATGCCGTGTTAAAAGAGGGGGATACGATCGAGCTTCTCGATTTTGTCGGAGGAGGGTGAATTACCCTTCCAACATCTCAACCATTTTTTGGTATTTCGTTTTGAGAATGAGATACTCTTTGTGAAGTGCTTCATACTCTTTTTTATAATCGATTTCGATACTTTCTGCCTCTGAGCTAGAATTTTCTATCGTGCTATGTTGCGTCGATGGAGTGATGGCGATATAGGTTACTTCCTTTCCATTCTCTTCTTTTACCACAGTCGGTAATTCTCCGTTCATGGTTTTTTTGATGACATTAAAAATACTGATACGGTACTTTGACGCGTATTTTTGGATACTCATTAGTTCAGAAGATTGCATATTTTTGCCTTGTTATGGTTAAGATTGTTGGAGGGCTACGACGGCGATCGCATACTCTCCATCATGGGTGATGGAGACACTAAGGCTTTGGATATTAAAGAGCTCTTTAACATGTGAAGAAAGATTGATAAGGGGTGCACCTTTTGGGCTTTTGGAGAGGATGATATCGTGGAAACCGCATTCGCTTCCTATACCGCATCCGAGCGCTTTGGCACACGCCTCTTTGGCTGCCCAAAAACCTGCGGCATTACGGTGGTGTTTGATTAAAAGAATTTCACTCTCGGATAAAAATTTTTGCAGGCCACGGTCGCCGAAACGCTCCAAAAAGCGCTTCATACGGTCAGTTTTAATGAGGTCGATGCCGATCATTGCACCACGAAGTCAGTGAAGTAAACGTTTTTGACTTTGCCGTCTTTGAGACGCATGTTGAGATCATTCACAATTTGCTCTTTGAGTTTCTCTTTCCCTTTGATGGTTGAAATCTCTTCGAGGGATTTAGAACTGAGGATACGGATAATAATATCTCTGAATATCGGTTTTTTAGTATCAAGCTCAGGAGAAAGCTCTTCTCCTTCAAGTTCGAGATTCATTTCAACTTTAAGATAGCGGCGGCCACTTTCACTGAGAAGATTGACGGTAAACGTGTCGAGAGGGAACATCAGTCCCACTTCGGTCATCGCTTCACCGCTTCCGTGTGATGCACTGCTCTCTCCTTCGCTTGCATGACCTTCTTCATTTGCATGAGCGTCGGCAGCAACTTCTGTCTTCGCACCATGCCCCGATTCCGCTTCTGCGTCGTGGTTACCCATCATTAATGCAGCTACGATACCTCCGATCAGTAAAACTAATACCAATACAACAATAATAATGATTAATAGAAGATTGCTTTTTTTCTTTTCGCCTCCCTCAGGGGCTTGTTCTTCGTGCTCTTTCTCTTTAGTGGCCATCCGTTGCTTCCTCACAAAAAATTAATCGCTTATTGTAGCGAGAAACTTTTGAATTTTGGTTTGATTTGGCTAAACTTACTTCAAGAAAAGAAGGAAAACAATATGGTAGAAACGCTTTTAGGTTATATCGGTCGCCCATTTGTCCGCTTTTATGAGACGATTGAACAATTCGGCCTTTTTATTTTATTCCAGATGAAACTTTTTCAGCTTTATCACCTTGCATTTAGACGCTACAAGATTGTTTTAACACAGATTGATGTTATCGGAATGGGATGTATGGGCGTTATCACCCTGACCGCTCTATTTACCGGAATGGTATTGGCGATACAGCTTTATAACGGCTTTCACCAATTCGGAGCTGAAAGCTTTGTCGGTTATACGGTATTTTTCTCCATTACTCGAGAACTTGGCCCCGTTTTTGCCTCTTTGATGCTGATTTCCCGATCGATCAGTGCGATGGCGGCAGAATTGGGGACGATGCGGGTCTCTGAACAGATCGATGCGATCGATATTTTAGGGGTTAATTCAAAGGAGTATCTGATTACTCCCCGCATTATTGCAACCGTTATCTCCTTGCCGCTTTTGGTGATTTGGTTTGATTTCGTCGCAATCGGTTCGGCCTATTTTATTTCGACACAGGTACTGGGAATTAATCCGATAGCGTACCAAGAGACCCTTTTGCGCTTAGGGGATTTCGATGACATCATGACCGGGGTGATTAAAGCGGCAGTATTTGGGTTTATTGTCAGTTCGATCGGAAGTTATATCGGTTATCATACCAGCGGAGGAGCGCGGGGAGTAGGGCAATCGACGATTTATGCCGTTGTTTATTCCGCAGTCTCAATTTTCATCGCTAACTACTTTATATCGGCATTGTTTTTGTATTTGGATTGGTAGGAGATTTTTTACTCTCCTAGCTCGCTTAGCGGACGGAACTGGTAGAGATCGGGATCGTAATATTCTATTCCTCCGGTCTCGATATCGTAATACCATCCATGAATGAAGAGTTTCTCTTCTTCCACCAATTTCTTCACATACGGATAGGTGAGAAGGTTTTCGATTTGGGTTATGATTGAAAGTTGTTCGGTAGCGCGGAGCAACTCTCCATGCGAAGCATTCTCTCCTAATGCGAGTAGTGCCATCGATTTGGCTTTTTCCCCTAATGTAAGCCATTTTGCCGTATGAATCATGGAGGTATCGCAGGAGGATTTATAGAGCGCTTCGATAGCACCGCAGTGCGAATGTCCGCAGATAATGATTTCGGAGACTTCCAGAACCAATACCGCATATTCTATCCCTGCTGCCGTAGAGTGGAAATCCTCATCCGGTTTATAAGGGGCGACAAAATTACCGACGTTTCGAACCACAAAAAGATCACCGGGACTTGATTGGACGATGAGATCGGGGATAACCCGCGAATCAGAACATCCGATAAAAAGGGCTCTGGGATTTTGACCTTCTTTGACCAGATTCAGCAATTGGGTTTCATGTTTTTTAAAATAGGTTTGTTGAAAGGTTTCATTACCCTCAGCAAACTCTTTGAGACGCTGGACACTTAGGTCCACAGCATTTTTGCTTAGTGGCACTTTTCAATCCCTAATTGTTTGATAATCTCTTCAAAAACTTTTCCGCCTTCACGATCGCAGTCATCATGGTATTCGATTGTAATCATCTTTTTACCGCCGACAACATCTCCACCATAGATATTTGCCGCAATAGAACATAACGGAGTACATGCACTAATCGCTTCTTCGATCATTTTGCGTTCTTCTTCGGTAGAGTAGGCTAATGAGAGCTTGGAATAGCGCTCTTCGGATTTATGGTCGGCAACAATAGAACAAACTGGCATGCGTATATCCCTTAATCGTTATTATATTTCTTATTATACTAAAACCACTCAAGAAGTTTACTTACTTCATCGATTTCATAGCATTTAATGGCTGTTTTTTCGATCGGTTTTTTCGGAATGAGTGCTTTGGTAATCTGTTGGGAGGCGGCCTCTTTAAGACGCTGATCGAGTTGGTATACTTCGCGGATATCGCCGACTAGAGAGACTTCGCCGATAAAAACTGTCTCTTTGGAGATGGCGCGGTTGCGAAAACTGCTGATAATGGCGGCGAGTATTGCCAAATCGGCAGAAGTCTCGGTGATTTTGATCCCCCCCGTAATGTTGATGAAAACGTCGTAGCTGTTAAGGGGGATTTCGAGCTTTCGTTCGAGCAATGCAAGGAGCATATTGAGACGGTTGTTCTCAAACCCCGTTGCCTGACGTTTCGGGTTAGGGGCATGGGTATCGCTGACGAGGGCCTGAACTTCGAGAACGATGGGGCGAGTCCCTTCCATGATAACGGTCAGGGCGGAACCGCTTTGGGACTTGGTTCGGTTGAAAAAGCGCGACGAGAGGTCTTTTGCGGATACGAGACCGTCTGAGCGCATCTCAAACACCCCGATTTCGCTGGTGGGGCCGAAACGGTTTTTAAATCCTCGCAATATGCGAAGTTCATGTCCACTGTCCCCTTCGAAATAGAGAACTACGTCAACCATGTGTTCGAGAACTCGAGGTCCTGCAATAGAACCCTCTTTGGTGATATGCCCGATGATGAAAATGGCAATTCGGCGCTCTTTGGCGATCCGCATCAGATCAAAAGTGATCTGTCGTACCTGGGTCACCGATCCGGGAGCCGAAGCGATGGTTTCGGAGTAGAGGGTTTGGATCGAGTCGATGATGATACACTCATACGCGCGCTCATGCAGCTCACCAAGCACCTGTTCCAACCGTATTTCGGCTAAGAGATAGAGATTGTCGACATTGGCCCCCAGACGGTTGGCGCGGAGCTTGATCTGCCCTTCGCTCTCTTCACCGCTGACGTAGAGGACATTGCGGTTTTGTTTCGCCAGATTGGAGCCGATTTTCAGAAGCAGGGTCGATTTTCCGACCCCGGGACTCCCCCCGATGAGAACCAGTGAACCGGGGACGACCCCACCGCCGAGCACCATATCGAGTTCGGCATCGTCACTGCTAAAGCGTTCGGTATGCTCTTCGACGATTTGGGTGATCTCTTTGGCTTTATTGTTTCCTGAGGGGGAAGAGGTCGAGGTGAGTTTGATCACCTCCTGCTGTTGTTCGCTCAGTTCGACCAAGCTGTCCCATCCGCCGCAGTTGGTACATTTTCCCATCCATTTTGGAGTGGTGAACCCGCAGTGCTGACATTCGAAGAGGACGTTTTTTTTCTTGGCCATTGATTATCTTTCGTATTCAAATATTTCTTGAAGTTTGAGGCAAATATCTTCAGCAATGTTTGACTCAATTATTCCAACTTTTTTGACAAGCCGTTGTTTATCAACACTACGAATTTGATCGAGTAAAATCAATCCCTCTTTGTTATCAAAATTGATTTTAACACGCATGGGTAAATCAAATCCTTTGCTGCTTAATGGTGCAACGATAACGGTGCGCAAAAGATTCATTTCATTGGGAGAGATGATAACACATGGACGTGTTTTTTGTATTTCACTTCCCAACGTTGGATCAAGTGCTACAAGCCAAATTTCAAAACGTTTAATTACCATTCCCATCCCTCGAAATCGAGGTCATTTCCGAGAAAAACTTCCTCTTCTTCGGGAGATTCGAGAAGAGCTTTTTTGATCTGATCTTCCCACCCCTCGCGCGGTTTTCTTTTAGCGGGTTTGAGGAGTAGCCCTTGTGCGGTGACTTCAAATTCGAGAGGTGAATTCTCCAAATGAGCTTGTTTGATGATCGCTTTGGGGATGCGAACCCCTTGAGAGTTGCCGATTTTGATGAGCATGGTCATGATGTACTCCTCATTACTATTTATGTAATCATAAAGTAATTACATAGTGATGTCAATAGATAGGGCTAATTTGTTTTTTCTTCCCCAAAAATCGCATCCAAAATCCCGTCTACAAACTCATATTTGTTAAACGGTATCAGATGTTCGGGCTGTTCGCCGACACCGATATAGAGGATCGGAAGAGAGAGGGCATAGGCGATACTGAAGACCGATCCCCCTTTTGCCGTGCCGTCGAGTTTGGTGATGATGATTCCGTCAACTCCGATCATCTCGTTAAAGGCTTTGGCTTGCGCGATAGCGGAAGAGCCTTGAGTACCGTCTAGGATGAGAATCTTGCGGTGCGGAGCACCGGTATGGGCTTTATCGCAGATACGGACGATTTTTTTGAGTTCGTTCCCGAGATTAGTCTGAGTATGGAGGCGTCCGGCGGTATCAATGATCACCTGCTCAAATCCTCGCGCTTTGGCCGATTCGATCGTATCAAAGGCGACGGCGCTCGGATCGTGCCCCTGACGCGAGGAGACGATAGGAATTTCGAGTTTATCGGCCCAGCGGGTGAGCTGTTCGATGGCGGCGGCACGGAAGGTGTCACCTGCGCCGAGAATAACCCGCTCGCCGTTATTCAGATGACGCTGGGCGAGTTTTGCAATGGTCGTCGTTTTTCCTGCACCGTTAACACCGATGATGAGACTGACCGTCGGTTTATCCGGATTATCAGGGAGGGTATTCTGCGCAAAACTGAGGGTTGCGAGAAGTTTGGAACGGAGCTGATCGCGGGTAATGTTCTCCTGGTAGAGCTCACGGAGTATAATTTCAACCAGATCGTATTCGACATCGGCTTCGAGAAGGATATTTTCAAGATCGTCTTTGCTGATGGTCGCTTTTTTCTCTGGGATGATGGCGCTGATCGCCTCGACGGTTTTTTGAAGCCCCTTTTTGATAAATCCGAACATAGTTATTTTCCTAACGCTTGAGCAATGTCATGATCGATAATCTCTTCTTGCGTGGCACCCGCATAGTGAGTAACGTATGTGCCGTTTTTATACAGAACCATGAGGGGAATCGGAAACTGTTGCCCCACGCCGATGGTTGAAGCGATGGCCCGGGCAAGTTCTTGGTTATCGGCTTTGTTGGAGATGAGATATTCACCCCCTTTGTATTTTTCACGGAAGGCTTCCAGTTCAGCATTGCTTTTATCCTCTTCAATCGTGATCCCCATGATGATGAGATCTTCACCGTATTTTTTTTGCAAATTGCCGAGGTGTTTGACCTCTGCCTGGCAGGGAGGACACCATGTTGCGAAGATATCAAAAAGAACGACTTTATCACTGCCCCCTTCGAGGGTGAAATTCGTTCCCTGTTTTTCGACGATATAGTTTTTCCCTTGTGTATCCATAAGGGTAAATTCAGCCGTTGAAACTATCCCCTCGTCAGTCGATTCTTCACTGCATCCTTGAAAAAGAAACATGACAGAAAGCAAAGGGATTAGAAGGGTTGAAAAACGCATACAAAACCTTTTTTTAGATAAAATGATGAAGATTATAACGAAGCAAAGGTAAAAAGTGTCCAAAAGCGATTTTAGAACCGATTGTCTTAAACGGTTGAAGGGTCTCAGCCCGAGTACTAAAAATTATCGTGATGCTAAAATTCGTTCTACCCTTGAAACTATCCTCAAAAAATTGGATGCTCAGAAAATATTGGCTTTTTGGCCGATGGGCTTTGAAGTGGATATCCGTAAATCGATCAAAATTCTGCGTCGTGAAAAAGAAGTATATCTGCCGTTTATGGATGGCGTCAGTTTCAAAATGGTACCATTAAGATACCCGTTGGAACGTAAGGCTTTTGGGATTTATGAGCCGCGGGATTCGTATAGAAAATATAATTTAATAGATGTAGCTATTGTCCCTGTAGTAGGGGTAGACGGGTCACTGCGCCGAGTAGGTTTCGGTAAGGGTATGTATGATCGATTTTTTCCGACCCTGAAAACGAAACCGTTTACGATTTTTATTCAATCATGCGCATGTCGAACGATGAAACACGTATGTGATGATTATGATGTGCAAGGAGACCTGCTCATTACCTCTCATGGGGTGCAAAGCATGAGGAAAACCAATGTTAAACGAACTTCTCGTCGGGGGTGGAATCGCCCTCGTCAGCGGGTTGGTCGGATTTTTAATTTCAAAAAAGATTACCGCCGCACATTTTGATCTTTATACAGAACAGGCGAAAGCCAAAGCAAAAGCAATTGAAAATGAAGCGCAGATGATACTTGAACGTGCATCGATTCGATCTCGTGAGATTGAAAAAGAGGCACAAAAACGGTACGATGAAACGTATGAACAGGTCAAGAAAGATTTGTCGGAGCGTGCAGAAAAATTAGAACGCATCGAACGTGAGTTTGAGCATCTTCGACAGCTTGAAGAGGAAAAAATCAGTTCAGAACGTACCGGTCTTGAGAACCGACGACTCAATGTCGAGCGCAACGAACGTGCTTTAGAGAAATTAAAAGAAGACTACCGACAAAAAAGTGAACAGCTAAAGGTGATCGTCGAACAGCGTGCCGGATTATCGGTGCAGGAAGCGAAAACGATTTTATTGGAGCAAGTGCGCGACACTGCGCGTTTGGAACTGGCGCGTGAACTGCGTCAACTCGAGGAGCAGTCCAAAGAGCAGCTTAAGCGTAAAGCCAACTATATTTTGGCGCAAGCAACCTCCCGATTTGCCGGTGAATATGCCGCAGAGAGACTGATCAGTGTTATCCATCTGGATAACGATGAGTTAAAAGGGCGTATTATCGGTAAAGAGGGGCGGAATATTAAAACCCTCGAAATGGTGAGCGGTGTCGATATTATCATCGATGAGACTCCCAATGCCATTATCGTGAGTTCGTTCAACCTCTATCGCCGTGCCATTGCGACGAAAACGATCGAATTGCTGATTGAAGACGGTCGCATCCAACCTGCACGGATCGAAGAGGTGTACCAAAAAGTATGCGATGAGTTTGAAGAGGCAATGCAGCGTGAAGGGGAAGAGATCATTTTTGAGATGGGGCTCCAGGGGGTCCATCCGGAGCTTATGAAACTGATCGGTAGACTAAAATACCGCTCCAGTTACGGCCAAAATGCCCTTGCTCATACCCTCGAAGTGGCCCATCTCGCCGGCATCATGGCCTCAGAAATGGGAGGTGATGCCAAATTGGCCCGCCGTGCAGGATTGTTGCATGATATTGGTAAAACACTGACCCAAGAAAGTGGGGGCAGTCACGTTGATATCGGTGCTGAATTGTGCCGACGCTATAATGAAGATCCGGTCGTCATTAATGCCATTTATGCCCATCATGGGTACGAAGAGATTAAAAGTATCGAGTGTGCGGCGGTCTGTGCTGCCGATACCCTCTCTGCAGCCCGTCCCGGAGCACGGCGTGAAGTGCTGGAAAGCTTTCTGCGCCGTGTCAGCGAAATCGAAGAGATCGCAACTCAAAAAGTGGGTGTTAAACAAGCGTATGCGATTAATGCAGGGCGTGAAGTACGTGTCATTGTCAGTGCGCAAAGTGTCAATGATGATGAAACCGCCTTGATTGCCCGTGAAATAGCCGATGATATTTCGCAAAAAGTACAGTTTCCGGGTGAAATTAAAGTAAGTGTTATCCGTGAGAGCAGAGCGGTTGAATACGCTCGATAAAAAATGTTAAAAACTAAGGGGTAATTCCCTTAGTCTCGTTTGATCGTAATAGCGATCATTCCTCGTAAATCTCCCATTTTATATCCGGTCGCTTTATCTTCAGGATAGGTAGTATGAATCGCTTTGGCTAACGCCCCTTCGACATTTCCATGACATTTCAAACACGCTTCATTATTGATCACAATCGGTTTATAGTACATGATGGTACTGTCTGATACCTTTACGAGTTTTTGTGCAGGGAGAGGCTGGCCATTTTTAACCAGTTTATCCCATTCATTTAAAAGAGCTATTTCGTCTTTATTGGCTTTATTCACCGGATTACGATTATTGATACTAATGCGTTTTATGGAAGTTTTTGACTCTTTGGCTATTTGTTCAGTGAGGGTGAGGGCGTTTTGAGAACAAAAATGGAGTGCTCCCATAGAGCCGTTGGTCTGCATTTGGTTTTTTAATTCACCGCCGAGTTTTTGGAGGAGTAGGGCAGATGCCTCGGAGCCTTTTGTAACCATTTGTTCTTCACTTAAAGGCGAAGCGGTGAGTAACGTAGAGGTTAAAAAGAGTGAAAGCAGCGGAAAATGACGCATAGGTATATCCTTTATCTATAATAATAATTATTTTAGCAGATGCGTTAAAATCTTTGCCTAACACCCTTAATCTAAAGGATCTTCTTCAGAATCGTCATATGGATCGAGATGGATGAGGGGGTGTACCGTGTTTTCAGGAAAAAGACTTTTGAGGGACAATGCGATCCGATCCCCGACCATGTGCGCATCATACAATGAAGTGCTGATACTGAAAACAATGTGAACGCTTAGATAAATGTCGGAACCTGAACGGCGGGTTCGCAGATCATGGTGGCTGCTGATATCGAGCTGAGCGTTTAAAAGCTTGTTGATTTTAGCAACACTATCCGCATCTAACGCGGCATCAAGAAGCATCAAAATCCCCTCTTTAATCAGCGGGTAAGCAGAATAAATCATATAAATACTGATGGCAATCCCTAAAAGGGGATCGATAAAGGTATATTCAGTAAACGAGATAAATACCAAAGAGGCTACAACGGCACCATTGCTGAGAAGGTCGGTTTTGTAATGGAGCGCATCCGCTTTGATGACCATATTTCCCGTTTTTTTCGCCACAAAATTCAAAAATAAAACCAGCCCTGCCGTGATAACGAGGGAAGCGGCCATGACCCAGATAGAGATATCCAAATGTTCTATGGCACTTCCCTGAACCATTTTGGAAATGGCGGTGTAGAGGATAAAGAGTGCCGAGAGGCTGATAATAGTCCCCTCAATCACCGCGGCAAGCGGTTCAAGTTTACGACGACCGAAGTTAAAGTTTTCATCGGGCTCTTTATCCGAATTGTGAAGTGCAAAGTAATTAAACAAGGAGACAACCATATCGAGCAATGAGTCGATTGCAGAGGCCAAGACGGCAACGGAGCCGCTGATAACCCCAACGGAAAGTTTAAAGGTTACCAATAAAAAGGCGACAATGGTAGAAATGAGAGTGGCTTTTTGTTCTATACGCATGGTGCCATTTTAGCCTAATATGGATAAAATTAGTTGATTATAGCAAGGAGAAAATATGGATCTGAATGCGGTTCGACAAGAACGCTCAAAATGGATGGAATGGAAAAATATTGCTCCGTTACGTGAGGCGCTCAATCAGCTTCCGGTCATTACTGCTACGGTCGAGTTGAAGGATGTCGTATCCCTCCATACTACGGAGGCAGTGGATTTAAATGAACTTGAACGGATAGCGCGAATGATGATGCCGTGGCGAAAAGGGCCGTTCGATCTTTTCGGCCTTTTTATCGATACCGAATGGCGCTCGGATCTTAAATACAATTTTCTTCGTCCCCATTTCAATCTGAGCGGCAAAAAAGTCGCCGACATAGGGTGTAACAACGGCTATTACATGTTTCGTTTCCTCGAAGATGCTCCGGCCAAGGTGGTTGGGTTTGACCCTTCGGCACTCTTTAAATCCCAGTTTGATTTTATCAACCATTATGTGAAAAGCGATATTGTGTATGAGTTGCTAGGGGTGGAGCATTTACCCGATTACGAAGAGAAATTTGATGTCATTTTTTGTCTGGGGGTATTGTATCATCGAAGCGATCCGGTTGCTATGCTCAAAGCCCTGGGGCAGGGTTTGGCAAAGGGGGGAGAAATCTATCTCGATACCTTTATCATCGATGGAGACGAACCTTTTGCCCTTTGCCCGAGCGAGAGTTACTCGAAAATTACGAACGTTTATTTTGTCCCGACCCTTAAAGCGCTGGAAAATTGGTGTATTCGCGCCGGCTTTGCCTCTTTTGAGGTTCTTGGAACGGTAGTGACTACCTCGGATGAGCAGCGCAAAACGTCCTGGATTGAATCGCAAAGTCTTGAAGATTTTCTTGATCCTGCCGATAATAGTAAAACAATCGAGGGATATCCTGCACCGAAGCGGGGATACATACGGATCAAGAAAGGGTAATTTTGGCAAAAAATCAATCAGGAAGAGAAGAAGAGTCGTTTCCAGTGGTGATCAACCAGCAAAGCTCGCTGAATACTCATGAGAGAATTAACCGTGTTTACAGCGGTGAAATTGTTAAACTAGAGGTCGGATACGCAAAAGTTTTATTGGAGACAAATGAAGCGATGCGTGCCGATGAAGTGGGATTGGTGCATGGCGGATTTATCTTCAGCGCGGCTGATTTTGCAGCGATGGCATCGGTTAATGAGCCGAACGTTGTATTGGCTTCGTGTAATTGTCTTTTTCTGGCGCCGGTAAGAGTCGGCGATATTGTGACGTTTGAAGCAACTGAGCACCAAACCGAGGGGCGAAAGCGTAATGTCACCGTCAAAGGGTATGTTCATGAGATCAAAGTCTTCGAAGGGGAGTTTAAAACCGTCGTCACCGAGCGGCATGTTTTACGCCTCGATTTGATGAAAAATGTGGAATAGTCTATTTAGATAGAACGTATCCAGTATTCGACGTGACGCTGTTCTGCGGGGACGGTAGTGGGCTCTCCATGACCGGGATAAAGTGTTTTCGTAGATTGCATCTTTGAAAATTTTTGCAAACTCTGCTTCATCGCATCTGCGTCGGAATAGGGAAAATCCCAGCGGCCGATAGAGTTGTGAAATATAAAATCCCCGCTAAAGATCACATCGCCGATCTCGATCATCGAACACCCAGGGCAATGCCCCGGAAAATGGTGAAACTTCACCGTAATCCCTGAAATCTCAAAAGTTTCATCACCATTCACTTCGATATCGGGTGTCGATGGTGGCAATCCTGGCATCCAGGTACTGTTTTGTAACAGCATCACATCCCCTTTTGGGGTATAAAGAGGGATATTTAATTTTTTTTGCAGTTCGCTATTGCTCCAGACGTGATCAAAATGACCGTGGGTGTTGAGGATGGCGACGGGATTTTTAACATTCGCCATGACCCATTCGGTCGCCCCCATTCCCGGATCGATAATGATCTCTTTGTCGTCTATTTTAACAATATAGCAGTTGGTTTGATAATCGCCCATCGGACGTTTGAGTATTTCCATAGCGTGCTCTTTTTTAGTCGGATTGTAGCATAAAAGGGGATTGGAATTTTGATTTGCTATAATAGTATCACTTTAACAGTAAGGCACAAAATTTGTCATTCTTCCAAAGGTCTCTTTTAAATTCATTTTCACGAAATAGGTTGAGTATGAATGGGATAAATATTGAGATAACAATATGAGTAAGTATCAATTTTCACCTTTAAAAGATGAAAAAGAGTTTGAATCGTTAGTTAATGACTTATGTGAAGAAAAATATGGCATTGAGTTTCAAATATATGGAAGAAAAGGTCAAACTCAAAGTGGAATAGATGGGCTTTCTTTTGCAAAGAATGAAAAACAAATTGTTTATCAATGCAAAAATAAACTAATAGCTAGAGATGATACAAAAATTCAAACAGAGCTTTTAAAAGATATAGAAAATGAAGTTCAATCGGCTAGTGCTAAATTTACAAATATCGATACATTTATTTTTGCGAACTCTTTTAAACAAGATACTGTTCTGCAAGATAGAGCAACAGAGTTAACAGCTCAATTTGGCTTTACTATTATTGTGTGGAGTTGGGAAGAGATTGAAGGATTACTCGAAAAATATTTAAAAGTATCAAAACAATATTATCCTCATTTATTCGATAAAAGTATATTGTCTGAACATGATATAAGACAAAAATTTCATGAGAATTCAGTGTTTTTACTTTCCTCATCAAGTTTATATATAGAAAAAAGTTTTATTGATATGCCCGAATTTGATGAGATTTTTGAGTTTATAAATAGTGAGAATTATGAAGATGATTTATTGGTTCTGACTGGAAAAGCTGGTATCGGTAAAACTGCAATACTAAGTAAGATACAAAGTGATCTTATAGAGAGTCAGATGGCTTATTTGAGCATTAAAAGCGATAAAATCGATATAGAAAGTCGAGATTCACTTTCTAAATTTTTTGGAGTTGAAGATGTTTTGCACTCTATAAAACAGTTATCAAGAAAAGAAAAAGTCATTGTGTTGATAGACCAACTGGATGCTTTATCTTTAACAATGTCATCAAATCAAAAAGTAATAAATATTATCTTGGGGTTTATAGAACAATTAAAATACATCTCAAATGTAAAAATAATCGTTTCTATCAGGGAATATGATTTAAAAAATGATCCGTTATTTAAACATTTAGATGACTCTAATGTTATAAGAACACAGTTATTGAGTTTTGAATATGTCAATGACAAATTAAAGTCATTTATAAAAGAGTCTGCAACATTAAATAATACCTTAATTGAGTTATTACGGACACCACTGCATCTGTCGATTTTTATAGACCTATATCATAATGACAGTAGTTGTATATCCATTAAAACGCTACAAGATTTGTATAAGAAATTTTGGGAACAAAAAATCAATAGTGAGTCAGTAGATAAAACTATGAGACTAAATAGCATTGAACTATTAAACTCAGTTGTTAAAAAAATGAATGAATTGAAAAAAATTGAAGTTCCTGCTTTATATTTTGAAGATGAGTTTAAAGAAGAATTGAATCTTTTATGTAGTAATGGAATTTTGAAACAAGAGAATAATAAAATCTCATTTTTTCATCAAACTTTTTATGATTATGTATTCGCTAGAGATTTTGCCAAAAAAGGTATGTCTTTATTTGAGTATATTTTAACAACATCCCAAGACTTGAGTATAAGGGAACAATTCAAACAAATTATCCAATTTTTAAGGGGTACAGATGAGAATATGTATCTCTTAGAACTTGAAAATATCTTGTATTCAGACAAAGTTCGGTTTCATATCAAACTTTTATTGATGTCATATCTTGGAAGCCTTGAAAATCCAACGGCTAATGAATTTGATTTTATCCAAAAACTTTTTAGTGATAATAAAAATTTTGAAAAATATTTTATTGAGAGCTGGATATCTTCTGATTGGCTAATCTATTTGAAAGAAGCCAATTTTTTTAATGAGGAGAATTTTAAAAAATATAATTTGCATTATCGATTGGATACATTTGTAAACAAAGAACCATATATGGTTTTACAAATACTAGATGATTGTAAATGTAATCCTGAAATAAAAGATGAAGCCATAATGTTATCATTGGAAAGACTTGATCGTTGGAACGATTATAGTTTTGCAATTTTTGAAAAATATCATCATTTTGTACGCAAAGATAAGATGAGGTTTGATATAGAAAAAATTTATAAAAAAGTATATTTTTTCAACCAAGATTATGCGATAAATTTATTTTTTGACTTTTTAGATACTCTCATAGATGAAGCTGACGACAATAATAAAAATGAACTTTTAGATTATCATTGGTATCGGATATTTGAATTTTTGATAACAACAGACAATCAATATATTTTTCAGAAATTATTAGAGTCGATTCAAAAAATTAGTGAAAAATTTAAAAATGAATATTCTAAAAAAGAGTTTCTGATTACC
>NZ_JBAVEF010000011.1:0-38992 GCF_049587615.1 Sulfuricurvum sp. | reverse complement strand
CCTCCTGTACGGACAATAAAGGCATCAGGAGGGGCAGAATCTACTATAATTTTGGAAGTTTCGATCAACAATAAATCTCCGAACCGATGACCGTAAGAATCATTTATCTCTTTGAACCCGTCAATATCTAAAAACATAAATGCAAAAGGGTGGGTTTTGGTACATTTATCGGTGAGCATTTCGATAAGGCTTAGTCGGTTAGGCAATCCGGTGAGTGGATCGTAGTGGGCTAATTGAACCAATTTTTTGTTGATTTCGATTACATTTTCCATAGCATGTTTCAATTCTGTTACATCACGTCCAAACAAAATAATACCGTTAATAGTTATGTTGTCAGAAGCGAATGAAGGGGTAACGATGATTTGATGATATTCATTGGCCGTCGGTATAAAAAGCTCTATTGTACGTATTTTACCATCTTGGATGATTTGATCTATTGTGATTTCAATGAATTTATAACGATCATCCGGCCATATATCATGAGGATTATTTCCGATGAGCATTTCATATGGGAGATTGAAAAATTGCTGCATCTTTTTATTAAGATAGACAATTTGTCCTTTAACATTGTATTGGATAATGTAATCAGGCGAATTTTCGGCTAAAGTTATATAGCTATGAAAATTTTCGAAGTTTTGATTTTGAATCGATAAATTCGATAACATCTTACACTCCTAATATAACGCCTTGATAAATAAGTATATCCAAAATATACAAATAAGTAATTTTTAACAATACGACTATCTAGAAAATACTATGCAGTTCATTTATTTAAAAAATAGACAAAGGATTGGATTATGGAACATCATGTCGTTATTGAAAAACTGTGCAGCTGCGTCGCACGAATGTCATCAAAAGCCTTAATACCCTCAATGAACTCTACTTTGTCGTTCAGACAACACCCCTTTCCTACTCTTTAGTCGAGTAATACCTACAAACGTGTATAAGCACTCCATATATTTGATATTCCGTATCTATTTTTGATTCGTAACGTAATTTTTATAAAATCTGTGTACACTGATTCAAGCGATATAAAATATATTTAGTGAATTACAGAGAAACAGTGATGAAAAGGCGGGTGAAACAAAGGAATTTTTATGAACTTTCTCCAGAATATGACATTGCTCAAACGGATGGTTCTGTGGTTTTCCGGTATTACTATTGTCATTTTGGCAACTATGATCGGTATGACATGGGAATTACGAGACACGATCCGTAATAACGCGTTAATTCGTATCAACAAGATGTTGTTGCATCAGCTTGATGCGTTAAAAATGTATGCGCATGAACGCTATGTCACCTTAAATAATTTAAGGCAGCTGCTCTATTTTACATCACGTCATTACCCCGTTTTTGAAAAAGAGTTCTGGAACGCTCCCCCTGATACTATAGAGAAAACTCTGGCTGGATTTGCCGATAAAAATGATTTTTATGATCTCTTTATTATCACCAAGGACGGGGACATTGTTTACACTGCCAAAGCAGAGAGTGATCTGAATACAAACCTTTTTTCTGGCATATATCGTCATACAGAGCTGGCTCGAGTTTTTCGTGACGCACTGAAGAATACCAAACCCTATATCTCCAAATATGACTATTATGATCCAAGTTACGATTTCGCAGCCTTTATTGCAGAACCGGTTGTTGAAAATGGGAAAATACTCGGAGTAGTCGCGGTGCAATTGGATAATCATAAAATGCATGATGTGATCAACAATTATTCTGAATTGGGGGAAACCGGGAAGCTTATCGCAACCTTTGAGCATGAGGGAAAAATGTTGACGGCAGCTCCGATTCGTCACACGGACATACAGGCTTTTCAGCAAATGGATTTTCTTACGGGTGTTTCTTCAAAAGAAAAGTCAGGCCAATGTTATATCCGCGATCGATCGGGAAAGAATGCAGGGGTAGCCTGGGGATATCAAGATGATTTTCGGATGAATATAGCGGTCAGGATTGATGAGAACGAGTTATTAGAGAGATGGTATCGACAATTTTCATTGATACTGCTTCTTTTTCTAGTCGGTGCCAGTGTTGTGATCGGTATGTTGACCATACTGGTACGTTCTTTTTCAAAACCGATTGAACGATTAACACACTATGCGGCAGAGATTTCAGAAGGGCATTATACTATTCCTATAGAGCAGGAACACTATGATACCGAATGGCAAATATTGATCAAGGCATTTCAAAAAATGTCGACGGATATTAATCAAAAAATGATGCAGCTGAATCAGCAAAATCTTCTCCTCTCGAATCAAAAAAAAGAGATTGAAACCCTTAATGAGAATTTAGAAGAGCGTATTCGAATCAAAGCGAAAAAACTTCAAAGATACATTGATACGGTTGATCAGTACGTTATCACCTCCCGAACCGATAAGAATGGTAATATTGTGGATGTTTCGGAAGCATTTTGTCAGATCAGCGGATATACGAAAGAGGAGCTGATTGGGAAAAATCACCGTATTATCCGCCACCCCGATATGCCTCATGAGGTATTTAAAGATCTTTGGGAAACGATTTCTTCGGGCAAAATCTGGCATGGAGAGATTAAAAACCGTAAATCTGACGGCGGTTATTATTGGGTTGATACGACTATTTCGCCGGATATTGAAGGAGAGAGTATTATTGGCTATACAGCGGTTCGACACGACATCAGCGACAAAAAAATAATCGAGGAACTGGTCATTACCGATTCGATGACCGGACTCTACAATCGCCGTTATTATGCAGAAATGATCAAAAAAGAGATGAATCGTGTAAAACGGCACTCTTCAAGCTTGGGGTTAATGATGATTGATGTCGATAATTTTAAATTATACAATGATACGTATGGGCATCAGGCTGGTGATACGATTTTGACTGAAATCGCCGAAATTTTAAAAGCGTATACTTCACGAAGCGGTGAATATGCTTTCAGACTCGGAGGAGAAGAATTTGCGATAGTTGTGAGCGGCATGGAGGAAGAGGAGTGTATCGACTTAGGAAACCGAATCCGTCTCGAAATCGAACGTAAGGCATTCCCGCATATAAAAAACGATGTTTCTCCATTTGTAACCATATCCATGGGGATAGCTTTTTATTCTTCAAAGAGTGAAATGACATGCGAAGAACTTTATAAAGAGGCCGATACACAGCTGTATAGCGCAAAAGAACGGGGCCGAAATCAAGTGATCAGCCGTTATCATCAGAATAGCTGATCTCTATCAATCTTCATAAGAACGCTCTATGCATACTCTGCTGATATTAGTATGGGAGAAACACTATGGAACATCATGTCGTTATTGAAAAACTGTGCAGCTGCGCAAAGAAAGAGGAAATGTCTCAAATCACTACATTTGATTCAAAAGAGGGTGCACAAGAAGCAGCAGAAACTAAACTGGCCCATATGAACGGAAGCTTTTGCGGCAAGCATGAGTTCCAGCTGGTTGAAGTGAATGACAATTTTGTCATCGGAATGGTCGGTGGCGGCTGTGGATGCAAATCCGGTCATTAAAAGGAGGAAATTATGGAACATCATGTAGTGGTTGAAAAAATGTGCAAATGTGCGATTCGAAAAAATATGCCGCAGATCAAAACGTTGGATGATAAAGAAAATGCAATGCGCATCGCTCGTGCATGGGCACAAGAGATGAATGAGAGCTTTTGCGGACAACACTCATTCGGTGTTGTTGAAGTGGATGACAACTATGTCATTACGGTAGGCGAGGGGAGTTATTGACTCCATCGCACATACGAAATCTATTTCGACACTTTTTCAAAAATGCTCAAAGTAAGGTCTAGAAAAAGATCCTCGTGCAATCGAGATAAATTTCAATAGGAAACAAATAGTCAAAATGTATTTCCGTGTAATTTACACGGATTCTAAGAATCTATTTACCGGTTGAACAAAAATCCGTTCAAAGATTTGTTGGGCCAATGCCCAGCGGTTTGCTTTTGAATTTAGCATAACGATCAGGCAATCGTTTCCATCTTTTTTTGCACGGGCGATGAGGCAGGGGCCTGCTTTGGACGTGTACCCCGTTTTGACGCCTACCGCATATTCATAGCGGTTTAAAAGGTGGTTATGGGTTTTGGCAATAAATTTCCGGTTCGTATTGAATCCGTAGTAAATGTGCTGGTTTTGTCGGGTAACCTCATTGAAAAAAGGGTTCTTAATCGCGTATTCTGCCAGTTTGAGAAGGTCTTTTGGGGTTGAGTGGTGATTGCCGATATCATAACCGCAAGGGTTGGTAAAAACGGTATTACGCATCCCTATCTTTTTGGCTTTCAGGTTCATCATCTCTACAAAGTTATGTACGTTGCCTCCGACGGCAAATGCAATAGCCATCGCCGCATCGTTATCGGATTTGATCATGGCCGCTTTAACCAGATCTTCAAGGATAATCATTTCCCCCTCTTTGTACCCTGCTATTGTCGGTTCAACAGCGATCATCTCTGCTGTGATGAGGACAGGACGATTCAAATTCCCTTGCTCAATCGCCAATATCGCCGTCATGATTTTGGTGAGACTGGCCGGTTCAACTTCTTTGAGAGCTTCTTTGGAATAGATGATTTCACGCGTTGTCAGGTCTTTGACCAATAACGCTTCGACATTAAGTTTGGAGAGTTCATTTTTGTCGATTTGGGCATGCAGCGTTAAAATTAGGAAAAAACTTAAGAGGGAAAAATATCGATACATTTAGGCAATCCGGTCATTTTTAAAGTGCATAATTGTACTATAAATTCCTACGCTATTTTTGAAGCCACAGTAATGGGAGTGTTTTTTAGATGAATAATTTCACTCCGCCATTTTAGTGGCAGAGGATTTATCCCCGGATATCGAGCGTTTGCCCAAGTCCTGTAAGGGAAGAACCGGAAGAGGGGGCAGGTTTTGTATCTACAGAAACCTGCGCACTGTCTAAGAGTTTCATTAAACCTTGTCCTTGGGTTTCCATCGCTTTTTTCATGGCATAGATCTGAGGACCCATTCCCGGATTTGAATTGATTGAATCCATTCTATGTTTCTCCTTTTTGGAGTCAGTGATATATCGACAAAAATACAAACTTTCTAAAATAGGGTACCACCGCATAAATTATTGTAAAATACGGGCTTTGATAGCCGCATTGGGAATCATCTTTTCCGCTCTAGGTGTGCTGGTTGGGATAAAGGGAAAAAATGGACCATACGATCGAGATTATTTCATGGAACGTCAACGGCATCCGCGCGGTAGCGGAAAAGGGAGCGTTTGACTGGCTCGAAGAACGCCGGCCGCACATACTCTGTCTGCAGGAGATCAAAGCCATGAGCGATCAGCTGCCGGAGAATCTCTTTGCCAACCGCTATGCGACGCTCACGATCAACAGCGCTGAGAAAAAGGGATATTCGGGAACACTGATCGCCACTGCATTGGAACCCGTTCTTACGGATATCCGGAGTGACATCGATCTGCTGAATGAGGGGCGGATCGTCGAGCATCATTATGGGGAGATTGTTTTATTCAATGTCTATTTTCCGAATGGACAAAAAGATGAAGAGCGTCTTGCGTACAAGCTCGAGTTTTATGATCGTTTTTTGGATTACTGCCAGTTGCTTCGATCTGAGGGAAAAAAGATCATCATATGCGGCGATGTGAATACCGCCCATCGACCTATTGATTTGAAAAATCCCAAATCAAATGAAAAAACGTCCGGATTTCTCCCCATCGAACGCGCATGGATTGATAAGCTGATCGCGCATGGCTACATCGACACCTTCCGCCATGTTCACGGGGACAAAGAGAATCAGTATAGCTGGTGGTCGTACCGCTTTAGTGCACGTTCTAAAAATGTTGGATGGAGAATCGATTATTTTTTCATTTCGGATGATCTGGCGGAATCGCTTGAAGATGCATTTATTTTGCAACATATTACGGGGTCCGATCACTGCCCAGTCGGGATTCGTCTAAAGCTTTGAACGGCAATGAGAAAGGATACAAGAGAATGGCAGAAAAATTTTACGTGGTGAAAAAGGGGAGAACGCCCGGAATCTATACCACATGGGCGGAGTGCTTAGCGCAGGTCGACAAATTTTCCGGAGCGGTGTACAAGAGCTATAAAAGCAGAGAAGAAGCCGAAGAAGCGTTCGGGTCGAATCTTTCATCGAAGCCGTCGGCACCATCACAAACGATAGCAAGGAAGAAAAAGAGCGCTGTGATTCAACGGGATTCTGTTTCAGCCCTAACGGATGAGATCCGTTTTGCTATCTATTGTGACGGTGCGTGTTCAGGAAATCCGGGAAGATCCGGAAGCGGATTGGCAATCTATGAAGAGGGGAAGAAACCTGTTCTGATCTACGGCGCTGCGGATGAGATCGGGACCAACAATACCGCAGAACTTAAAGCTTTGCTCAGAGCGCTTGAACTTGCTGCCGAGACATTGCATGAACCGGTTGCGATTTTATCGGACTCTAAGTACAGTATCGAGTGTGTAGTGAACTGGGCATACGGATGGAAAGCGAAAGGGTGGACGAAAAAAGGGGGGGATATTAAAAATCTCGATCTGATCAAAGCTGCCCATGCGCTTTATGATGCGATTAAAGACAAAGTGATTATTTCCCATGTGCGCGGACATGCCGGGGTTGAGGGGAATGAGCTTGCTGACCGGATGGCCGTTATCGCATCGTCAGTCGGAAATGTTGTTTTCGAGGAATACAGATATGAGAGTATCCGTGATGTGATCGCTCTTCAGGCCGGGTAATCACTCCGGTACCCTACAAATTCGTGATTTTAATCCGTTTTACCACAAATTAAAAATATACTTCCCTTCACTATACCTATCCCCATACAACGAGGAATTTACAAATGCCCTTTTCAGAACTCGGACTTTCATCCGCCATACAGCGTGCCCTTAAAGATAGCGGATACAAAGAGCCGACGCCGATCCAGGAGAAGGTGATTCCGCTCGTCCTCACCCACCATGATCTCCTCGCCCGTGCACAAACGGGGAGCGGTAAGAGTGCCAGTTTTGTATTGCCGATTTTGGAACTTTGGACAAAGACCCGAGGGGAGGGGAAAGGGAAGATCAAAGCGCTTGTTCTCACTCCGACACGGGAACTGACGCAGCAGGTGGCACAGACGTTTGTGACGATGGGGGCTTTTTTGCCGAAAAAACCGACGGTAGTGAGTATTATCGGCGGTGAAAGCATCGGCGATCAGCTCTACGCCATACAGCAAGGGTGCGACATTCTCGTCGCTACGTCGGGGAGATTTCTCGACGTGTTGAGAAAAAAGCAGATGAATTTGTCACATTTGGAGTTTTTCGTCCTGGATGAAGCCGACAAAATGTTGGACCTGGGATTTGTTGAAGAACTGGATCTGATTTTAGAGGCCATCCCCGCAAAGCGCCAAAATCTGCTGTTTTCGGCAACCTATCCGCCGAAAATGGAAGCGATTGCCTCCAAAATAACCAAAAATCCGATTCATGTCACTTTGGAAGCACAAACGCCGACGGTGGAGAGCATCCGGCAGCGGGTCATTGAGGTCAATCCTGAAAATCGGGGTCCCTTACTCAGACATTTGCTCAATACCGAAAAATGGGAGCAGGTATTGGTCTTTATGGCGAACAAACGCGCTTCCGACAACATCGCCGCAAAGTTCCGTAAATACGGCTTTTCGGCGGATTCTTTCAACGGTGATCTTCTCCAAGAAGACCGTACCTATGTACTCGAACAGTTCAAGGCGAAAAAAATCCGTATCCTCTTTGCCACCGATATCGCCGCGCGGGGTTTGGATATCGATGGAATCAGCTGTGTGATCAATTTCGATCTCCCCCGCTCACCGGCTGATTATATCCACCGCATCGGGCGGACGGGTCGTGCAGGCAAATCGGGTGTAGCGGTCTCGTTTATCGGATTTGGGGAGAGGGATCATTTTTCCCTCATCGAAAAACGTTCCTCTATCAAACTGCCGCGAGAACAGATAGCCGGATATGAGTTGATAGGGACACCTCCGCCGAAAGAGAAAGGTCCGGAACCGGTAAAAGGGAAGGGGAAGAGTAAAAAAGACAAAGCCCGAGAACTCGCCGCCAAAAATGCAAATCCATCAGGAAACCAATGAATCCTCTCATCGAGCTACTCAGCAATAAAACGGGGTTGAACCCCAAAATCGTCACGAATATCCTCAAACTTCTCGAAGAGGGTTCCACGATCCCTTTTATCGCCCGCTACCGCAAAGAGATGACGGGGGGAGCTACCGATGAGCAACTTCGTGATTTTGATGCCGTTTATGGCTATTCTAAAAAACTGCTGGATCGTAAAGAGGAAGTTTCACGGCTGATTGTAGAGCGTGCACAATTGAACGATGAACTTCGTTCCCGCCTGAACGGGGCGTCGACTCTCCAGGAGGTTGAGGATATCTATCGACCTTACAAAGAGAAGAAAAACACCCGTGCCGGTGCGGCGATTGCGGCGGGTTTGGAACCGCTGGCCGATCTGCTGGAGAGCGGCCGATTGGAACTGAACGAATTTACCAAGCGCTCCGAATCGTTTGTCAAAGGCTCGATTACATCGCGCGAGGAAGCGATCAAGGGGGCTCAGGATATTGTGGCGGAGCGCTACAGTGATGATCCGAAAGAACGCGACTACTGGAGAAAGCAATTGCTGGAGTATTCCGCTTTTGAGATCAAGGGGACGAAAGAGCTGAAAGAAGAGGGACTTTTCGCCAAACTTGCAGGAAAAACGGAGAAAATCGCCTCGATCCCCTCGCATCGCTATCTGGCCATGATGCGCGGGGTCAATGAAAAAGAGCTGAACGTGAAAATTGCCCTTGATATGGATCGGGTTGAGAACACGATTGCCCGCTACCGTATCCCAAAGAGCGCCAAAAGCTCTCAAAGCCTCTTATTGGCGAGCTATCTTGACGGGTTTAAGAGGCTTCTTTTCCCTTCGCTAGAGAGAGAAGTGCATACGATGGTCAAAGAGAGAGCCGATACCCAGGCGATCAATACCTTCGGTAAAAATCTCTCACAGCTTTTGGGTTCGCCTCCCGTTACTAAACGTGCCATATTGGGGGCTGATCCGGCGTATCGGACGGGGTGTAAACTTGCCGTAGTGGATGAAAACGGCACCTATCTGGATCATGCGGTAATCTATCCGACACCGCCACAGAGTGACTATGAGAAGAGTACGAAAGTGATCAAACAACTCACGCAACGTTACGGAATCAATGCCGTTGCGATCGGTAACGGAACGGCGTCCCGGGAGACACAGGAATTTTTTGCCCGTTTAAACCGCGAAGAGGGGCTGAATCTCACCTACACCGTCGTCTCCGAAGCGGGGGCTTCGGTCTATTCCGCCTCTAAAATTGCCCAAGAGGAGTATCCGCAGCTCGATGTGACGATACGGGGGGCGATCTCGATTGCTCAGCGTCTGCGAGATCCGATGGCGGCACTCGTCAAGATTGATCCCAAATCACTGGGAGTTGGGCAGTATCAGCATGATGTGAACCAAAAACAGCTGGAAAAAAAGCTCCACGAGGTGACGGAAGATCTGGTCAACCGCATCGGCGTCGATCCCAACAGCGCCTCGGCATCCCTTTTGGCGTATGTTGCGGGGGTCGGGTCGAAGCTTGCGAAAGCGATTATCGAATACCGCGAACACAGCGGCGCGTTTAAAAGCAAACAAGAACTTCTCAAAGTCAAAGGACTCGGGGCGAAAGCGTACGAACAGTGCGCGGGGTTCTTTCGGATACGGGAGGGGAAGAGTGTGTTGGATAACACGGGAATCCATCCTGAGAGTTATGAAGCCGCCAATGCCCTGATGAAACGCTATAATCTCTCAATGATCACGAAAGAGGAGATTCCCAGTATCGCACAGGAGTTAGGGATAGGGGAGGCAACGCTGAGCGATATTATCACGGAGCTTCGAAAACCGGGATTCGACCCCCGTGAGAGCCTCCCGCCGATCATCTTCCGCTCCGATCTCACGGATATTAAAGAACTGAAAGAGGGCTCTATCGTCTCGGGGGTAGTCCGAAATATCGCCGATTTCGGCGCATTTGTCGATATCGGATTGAAAAATGACGGCCTGATCCATATTTCACAGATGTCGGAAAAACGGATATCACACCCTCTCGAAGTGCTCAGCGTCAATCAGCAGCTTTCGCAAATCCGAGTTGTTGAAGTCGATGTCCAGAAGGGGAAAGTGGGATTAAGTTTGAGGGATATATTGGTATAAAATATTTTTTTATGTAAGATTTAATCTTATTGGGGCTAGAATCTTTCTAAGCAGAGATGGGCTGGAAAATGCGGTTGCTTCTCTGTAAATTGCTCATGAAAGGATTTTCCATGTTGTTAACACGATTTGATCCGTTTAAAGAGTTGCGTTCACTAGAAGAGCGTATCAGTGAAGCGTTTTCCTCCAATCTGAAAAAAGATCTCTTTTCAAGCTTTACCCCCGCAGTCAATACGAGAGAAGGGGAATATGCTTATCATATTGATGTGGATCTTCCTGGTGTCAAAAAAGAGGACATCAGCGTAAAAGTTGAAAATGGTGTTTTAACCCTCAAAGGGGAGAGAAAAGAGAAAAAAGAGGTTAAAAAAGAGGATTATTATCAGTGTGAAAGCAGTTTCGGGAGTTTTACCCGCAGCTTTACCCTCCCCTCCAATGTGGATGCCGAAAATGTCCATGCCGAAAATAAAGACGGTGTTCTCGAAATTACTCTCCCGAAAAAAGAGTCCAAAAATGGATCGGCTAAACAGATTAAAGTAAAATAGCCGTTTCCCAAAAGTGCATTGGAAGGAGTTGTCATGTCATCCCTCGCTTGGCTTTCGAAAAAACTCGAAGATGGCAGGATCGCCTGCGAAGCGTGCAATCAGCATTGCACGCTCACCGAGGGCGAATATGGAATTTGCGGCATTCGTAAAGTTGAAAACGGGGAACTGCACCTTCTTACCTACGGCCTCGCGGCAGCGGTCAATGTCGATCCTGTCGAAAAGAAGCCGATGTTTCATTTCTTGCCGGGATCGAGAGTCTTTTCTTTCGGCACGGTCGGCTGTAATTTTTCGTGTAAATTTTGCCAGAATGCCGATATTTCCCAATACCCCAAAGAGCACAATCACGATATCGTAGGACAATCCCTCTCACCCAAAAAAGCGGTTGAGCTGGCGCTTGAATACGGGTGCGAAAGCATTGCCTACACCTACAACGAACCGGTCGTCTTTTTCGAATACACCTACGATACCGCCAAGCTCGCCCACGAAGCGGGGTTGAAAAATATCTATGTCACGAGTGGTTATGAGACCCACAAAGCGATCGATACCATAGCCCCGTATCTGGATGGGATGAATATTGATATTAAAGGATATAGCCAATCGTTTTACAAGGATATCTGCGGCGCTTCTCTCAAACCGGTTCTCGATACGATCGAATACGCCCATAAAAAAGGGATATGGATCGAGACGACGACGCTGCTGATTCCTGGACTGAATGATTCGGATGAAGAGATCCGTGCTATCGCCCAATTTCAAGCCGACCTCGATCCTGCCATGCCATGGCATATCAGTGCGTTTCATCCGATGTACAAAATGCTCGACCGTCCCAGAACCCCCGCTTCGACGCTACGGCGGGCCTATGATATCGGTAAAGAGGTAGGATTGAAATATGTCTATGTCGGGAATATCGATGATGAGTCACGTGAATCGACCTACTGTCCGGGGTGCGGTGGGATGGTGATCGATCGGCGCGGCCATATCGGGCAATACGTTACCAACCATTTGGTAAAAGGGAACACGTGTCCGTACTGCGCTACGGAAATCGAAGGGGTCTGGCGTTATAGGAGAGGATAAGAGGGACAAAACGGAATCCGGGGAGCTCATAGGGTGCAAGGGTGCCGTCTTCCTTTTTCGTGATACGCCAAATACTGTTTTTAACCGGTATCACAAGGATTCCTCCCACTTTGAGCTGATCGAAGAGGGTGCGCGGCATTTCGGATGCACTCGCGGAGACGAGAATACGGTCATAGAGCTTTCCCGGTTTTCCCAGAACGGAGGGGGGACTCAGAGTAATTGCAGCGTTGTGAATGTGCGCTTTTTGCAAGCTTTCACGGCCGTACTTAACCAAATGGGGAATGATCTCAACCCCTTCTACAAACCCCTCCGGTCCAACCGCTGTCGCCAGAAGGGCCGTCGTCCATCCGGATCCCGATCCGATGTCCAGCACGGTATCGCCGATGCGCGGATGGAGCAGTTCGAGCATAATGGCAACGGTATAGGGCTGTGATATGGTCTGCGCCTTTCCAATCGGCAATGGACGGTCCTCATACGCATACGCATAGAGTGTATCTGGGATAAAAAGGATCCGGTCACACACGTGAAACGCGTTGATGAGCGAGGGGGAGCGAAGGACGCCTGCGGCGACAAGATGATTAATCAGCTGTTCGTTACCGCTCATCAGAATCCTCCATGGTGTTGCTAATCCCTTTTATTCGATGACTATCGTCCGTGCCGTTGGATTTGCCATTAATCTCTCGAGCGGGATAGGTTTGAGGGTTTTTTCACAAATGCCGTAATTCCCGTCATCAATACGCTTTAATGCCTCATCGATCTCTTTGACCTCCGCTTCAAGCTTATGAAGAAGCGTTTGATCGGTTGCATTGTCAATTTGAAGCTCGGCCATGTCTTCTACATCGTCGATTTCGTCTTCATTGGCGATACTGTTTACCTCTTCTTTGATCATGCCGATATTTTTTTCGATTTTTGTTTTTTCGGTTTTGAGGAGGGTTTCGAATTCTTTGAGGTTAAGATCGTTTCGTGTACTCATGGTATACTCCTTGAACGGGTTTTTATTATAATGATTAATGATAACACAAAATTGAGAAAAGGGTGTGCATGTATTTATTTACCTCCGAATCGGTATCTGCAGGGCATCCGGATAAATGCGCTGATATTATTGCGGATACCATCGTTGACCGATTGTTGCAGCTGGATCCGAATGCGCGGGTTGCGACGGAGGTTTTTCTCAGCGGTAAACATATTATTATCGGCGGTGAGGTGAGAACAAACGCTGCAATCACCCATCAGTTTTTCAAAGATGCTGCTCTCGACGCTCTTCGCTCCATCGGATACCCCGAAAAAGGGTTTGATGATTCCCAGACGGTGTATCCGGATCAGATGGAGATCACTGTTCTTGTTTCTCAACAATCAGCCGATATCAGTATCGGGGTAGATCAAAAAAGCGGAGAGATCGGAGCCGGAGATCAGGGAATGATGTTTGGATATGCGACCATAGAAACGGAGGCATTGATGCCGACAGCCGTGGTGTATGCACGAAAAATCCGGGATGCGTTGTACGCATATGCACGGGAACATCCCGAACGTTTCGGTATCGATATCAAAACCCAGGTGACGCTCGATTACGGTACCAAGGAAAGCTTTGTGCGTGGAGAACCGAAACGGATAGCGTCCATTGTCGCCGCTGTTCCCCATAATGATACCATTCCGATCGATGAGGTGAGAGAGACGATTCAAACCCTTATCGTTCAACTCCTCTCAAACGATCCCCTCTTCGATCCCTCAACGGTCGAATTTTTTATCGATCATACGGGACGATTCGTAACCCACAGTTTTATTGCCGATTCGGGGTTGACCGGACGCAAAGTTGTCAGTGACACCTACGGCGGCTATGCACCGATCGGGGGAGGGTCCCAAAGCTCGAAAGATTATACGAAAGTAGATCGCTCCGGGCTGTATGCCGCACGGTGGATCGCCAAACATATCGTTGCCGCCGGAATTGCGCGTAAAGCTCTCGTCGAGATTTCCTATGTCATCGGCAGAGCCAAACCGATCAGTTTCACCGTCGATACGCTGGGAAGTTCACTCATCAAAGAGACGGATGAACTTCTCTCCCAAAAAATTGCGGAACACTTCCCGCTCACCCCCGCGTGGATCACGGCGAAATTTGCCCTCGACAAGCCATCGAAAGAGAGCTTCCTTTATGCTGACGTTGCGGCAAAAGGACAAGTCGGAATTGCCGGATATCCGTGGGAAGAACTGGACGCATTGAACTGGTTCCAAAGTATAAGATGAAAACAGCTCAAGTAGTCATGAGGGGAGAATCGGAAATGCCTAAAGGACAATGGCATCAGAAAAGTGTCGAGGAAGTTTATGCGATGCTGGGCTCTACACCAGAAGGACTCAGTTCTCAAGAGGCGGCACGAAGGCTTGAACAGTATGGTCCGAATGAGCTGAAGGAAACGAAACGTACATCCCTTTTTATGATGTTTCTCGACCAGTTTAAGGATTTCATGATCCTTGTCCTGATTGCCGCAGCCGTTATCGCGGGGCTCATCGGCGATCCTTCGGACACGATCGCCATCGTTATCATCGTCATGCTCAATGCCATCATCGGTTTTGTGCAGGAATACCGGGCGCAAAAGGCGATGGAAGCATTGCGGAAAATGGCGGGTTCAACCGCAACGCTTCACCGTGAAGGGATGCCTACCACGGTGAATGCAGATGAAATTGTTCCCGGGGATATCGTGATATTGGATACGGGTAATATCGTCCCCGCCGATCTGAGGCTGATAGAGGCGGTGAATTTAAAGATCGATGAATCAACCCTCACCGGCGAATCGGTTGGTGTAGAAAAGGATACCGATCTGCTAAGAGAGGAAGAACTGAGCCTCGGCGAACGAAAAAACATGTCGTACCGGGGAACCTATATTACGTATGGCCGTGCCAAAGGGATCGCAACAGGGACGGGAATGGAGACGGAACTGGGCAAGATCGCGCAGATATTGCAAGGGACCGTAGAGACAAAGACCCCCCTTCAGAAGCGGTTAAGTCTATTCGGCGAGAAGCTCGCAATCGCCGTCCTCGTTATCTGTGCCATCATTTTTACCGTCGGGATTGTCCGGGGCGAGGGGGCGCTTCTGATGCTTCTCACCGCGATTTCACTTGCCGTCGCTGCAATCCCTGAAGCCCTTCCTGCGGTTGTCAGTATCTCACTCGCTTTCGGGGCAAAAAAACTGATTGATCAAAATGTTCTTATCCGAAAACTCCCCGCAGTGGAGACGTTGGGATCGGTGACCTATATCTGTTCGGACAAGACCGGAACACTGACTCTGAATAAAATGAGCGTTGAGGAGATCTATATCGACGGTTCTTTGGTCAAAAGCGGAGAAATCAAAGGGGAGATAGAAAAGCTCTATGCCGGAAATGCCACCGTTAGGGAATATTTTATGGCCGCACTTTCCCTTTGCAACGATGCGC
This sequence comes from Sulfuricurvum sp., assembly GCF_049587615.1. Taxonomy (GTDB): domain Bacteria; phylum Campylobacterota; class Campylobacteria; order Campylobacterales; family Sulfurimonadaceae; genus Sulfuricurvum. Next base: position 23,767 of record NZ_JBAVEF010000011.1, on the reverse strand, counting down.
TCACCGATGCCGAAGGTGTTCTCATCGGTGATCCTACCGAGACGGCCTTGTATGCCATTGCGGAAGCAAACGGATTTAAGAGGAAAGAGTTAGAGGCCCATCTCCCTCGTCATGCTGAGATCCCCTTTGATTCGGAAAGAAAATGTATGACCACCTTCCATGAATTTTCCCCAGGGGGAGGCCGCTTTATCTCCTTTACAAAGGGGGCACTTGATTTACTCTTACCAAAGTCCATCGATATCCTGACCACGCAGGGGTTAAAAAAAATCGATACAGAGGTGATAGAACGAATCCATGAGACGATGGCGGCGGACGGGATGCGTATTCTTTGTGTGTGTATGAGAATCTGGGAGAAACTTCCTGATTCTCTTACAGCGGAGCAGACGGAAGTAGGACTCACGATTCTGGGGCTTGCGGGTATGATGGATCCGCCGCGCGAGGAGGCGAAAGAGGCAATTGCTTTGTGTAAAGCGGCGGGTATCAAGCCGGTCATGATTACGGGAGATCATCCTTTGACCGCCGGTGCCATTGCCCGGAGGCTGGGGCTTCTCGATGCGCAAAACAGGTCCATGATTACCGGTAAAGAGCTTGACGACCTTTCGCAAGAAGAGTTTGAGGAACGTGTCGAGCATATCCGTGTGTATGCTAGGGTGGTCCCCGAGCAGAAACTGAAAATCGTGAAAGCTTTGCAGGATAGAGGGCAGTTTGTCGCCATGACGGGGGATGGCGTTAACGATGCACCGGCTTTGAAACGGGCAGATATCGGTGTTGCGATGGGAATCACAGGAACCGATGTATCAAAAGAGTCCGCAGACATGATTCTCCTTGATGATAATTTTTCCACTATTGTGAATGCAGTAAAAGGGGGACGGCGGATTTTCGACAACATCCGAAAATTTATCAAATATACGATGACGAGCAACTCCGGCGAAATTTGGACGATTTTTCTAGCCCCTTTCTTTGGCCTTCCTATACCCCTCCTGCCGATTCATATTCTATGGATCAACCTTGTTACAGACGGGCTCCCCGGCCTTGCCCTCTCTGCTGAGCCTGCAGAAAAAGGGATCATGGAAAAACCGCCTCGTGATCCGAAAGAGAGTGTATTTTCCCACGGTTTGGGTGCCCACATCCTCTGGGTCGGTTTACTGATGGGGTTTGTCGCTATTTTTACGCAGGCGTGGGCGATCGAAACAAATCATGGACATTGGCAGACGATGGTCTTTACCGTATTATGTCTGAGCCAGATGGGGCATGTCCTGGCCATCCGGTCGGATACAGAATCGATATTCAGCCAGGGATTGCTTTCGAATAAACCGCTTCTTGGGGCTATTGCATTGACTTTTGTGCTGCAGATGGCGACGATTTATCTCCCTTTTCTTAACCCGATTTTCAACACGGAACCCTTGAGTATGAATGAATTGATAGTAACGCTTTTGTTGTCATCTGTGGTATTTATTGCGGTGGAAATAGAAAAGTGGGTGAAGCGACGACTTTGATAGGCTACAAAGATTCGCTGCTAAACGTAAACCTTTTTTCACTGAAGAGCTTCAAGCAAGCATCGACAACGGCGGGATGATAGAGGCTCCCCCGTCCGCGTCTGATCTCATCCAAAGCTTTTTCAATTCCCAATGCCGAACGATAGGGGCGGTGTGAGGACATCGCTTCCACTACGTCGGCTACCGTGATAATCTTGGACTCGAGTAGGATTTGATCCCCTTTAAGCCCTCGCGGGTAGCCGGACCCATCGAGTTTTTCGTGATGCTGCAAGATGATGTCGGCAATCGGCCAGGGAAATTTAACCTCTTTTAAGATGTCATATCCTGCCTGCGGATGGGTATGGATAAACATGAATTCCATATCGCTGAGTTTGCCGGGTTTGGAGAGGATTTCCGCCGGGATGTGGATTTTTCCCAAATCATGAATGATGGCGGCAAAATGGACCCCTTCTATCTGCTCTTCGCCCAACCCCATTTCCTGTGCGATGGCTGTCGCCAGTTCACCGACGCGCCGTTGATGGCCTGCGGTATAGGGGTCACGTGCTTCTACGGTGGCTGCAATAATCTGAATCGACTGCTCCAGGCTGCGCCGCAGAATTACCGCATGCTGCTCGTGCTCGATACGGGCACGCAAGGTGATAATGCCATAAGCGAGATCATTGGCCAATTCCTCCAGGAGACGGACCTCCTCTTCATCAAAGGGTTCCGAAATTGATGAATAGATGCTTAGCGCACCGAAAGTCTTCCCTTCGTAGGAAAGGGGCAGTGCGATATTCGAGACGTAGCCGTGTGAGCGTGCGGCGTCTTTATAGGGATTGAATCCGTCTTCACTGGAAATGTCGCGGCAGATCTGTGTCGTTCCGGTACGTATCACTTTGGATATTGGCAATTGTCCTTGTTCGGTGTCGGCCCAGCTGAGATTCTTTGCCCAGTAATGTTTCTCTTTTAAACCCGACCATGCCATAGGGGTGATGCTCTTTTGGGGGTTCTCATCAGCATAGTCGACCACGGCTAAGCTGTAACTGCCCTGTTCTACGATAATACGTGTGACGGATCGGAGCAATGTATCCTCGTTCTCAGCCCGTATCAGTGCCTCATTGCCTGCTGAGAGGGTCCTGAGTGCACGGTTTGCGCGGCGTAATGCCTCTTCCGCCGCTTTGCGTTCAGTAATGTCATCATAGATACCCAGAATACCGAAGATACTCCCATCGATGGCACGAAGCGGTACCTTGGAAGTGCGAAGCCAAATCTGGTTTCCCTCAGGGGTGGTTTGCCCTTCTTCGTAGCCGATTTTCGGTATACCCGAATCCATGACCTTTTTATCATCAGCGCGGTACGATTCCGCTTGCTCGCTCCAGCCCATTTGGAAATCGTCTTTGCCGATTAGCTCCTGCGGACTCGACATTCCCGCATCGCGCGCAAAAGCGGCGTTGCAGCCTAGAAAGCGCAAGTCAATGTCTTTCCAAAAAATGCGGACGGGGATATTTTCTACAACAGACTGGAATAACTCATGGGATGCGATGAGCATTTCCTGAGCACGCCGCCTTTCGCTGATGTCGCGGATGTTGCATTGGATTATTTTCCAGTCGCCCGCTTCGTAGAGGTTACTGATGAACTCCACATTGATCTGCCGCCCATCCTTCGTCTTTAGCGGCAAGTCTTCGTAGCGGATGTATCCTTTTGCTTGCAATTCTATAAATGCCTCCTTGCTGGCTTCAATATCTGTAAAAAAGCCGATTTCCCACAGCTTTTTTCCGATAAATTCATTGAGGGTATAGGAGAGGAGGGCTAGGATGAAGGGATTGGCATCCACGATCACTCCCGTTTCGGCATCGAGGATCAAAATACCCTCTTTGGCGGCCTCGAACAGTCGCCGGTATTGCATTTCCGATTCGCTTAGTGCCTGTTTGGCTCGCAGCCGTTCGGTGATGTCGCGGATATTGCACTGGATCACTTTTTGGCCGTTAACTTCGTAAATATTGCTGATAAATTCGACGTTGATTTGTCGGCCATCTTTTGTCTTCAGTGGCAAGTCATCGTAGCGGATGTATTGCTTGCTCTGCAATTCTCTAAATGCCGCCTTACTCTCCTCGATGTCCGCGAAGAGGCCGATCTCCCACAATTTTTTTCCGGTGCACTCGTTGAGAGTGTAGGAGAGGAGGTGTAGGATGAACGGGTTAGCATCCACAATTACACCTGTTTCGGCGTCGAGTATCAGAATACCGTCTTTGGCAGCCTCGAACAGCCGCCGATACTGCATTTCCGATTCTTGCAGGGCCCGTTGGATGTACTGGCGTTCGGTGATATCTTCGAGTGTATGCAATGAGTAGAGATAGCCTCCCTGTTCATCTTTTATGGCGTAGGCATGCGAACGAAAAATGGTGTCGCCGACTTGCACCTCTTCCGCTACCGTATTTTCCATTTCTTGCAAGCAGTGCTGGAGTGGGGTATGGGTTTTTGGAAAGATATCAAAGTAGGGCTGACCGATAATTTGCTTGAAGGGGAGAGCGGCGAGTTGCTGATAGGCACGGTTGCAGCGGAGGATGTGGAACTCTTTGTCGTGCATGAAGATCGCATCTTCTACGACATCCAAAGCGGCTATCCACTCCTGATATGCCTGCTCGATTTTCTTATCCATCGTGTTGCTCATGATTTTGCTCCTTAGAGGTAACAAAAAGATTGATACTCTTTTCAGAAATGATTATAGCATTTTATTTAACGCCTATAATTTTAAAAACACAGAAATTAATTATTATCAAGAGATTCTTAGGGTAAGCGATTACTCAGGGTTTTATCCGCTGTGCAAAATAATCCGCCATATGCTCCAGCGTATCGACTGCAGTATAATCAGATTCGGGAACTTCGACCCCCAGCACCTCATTCAACGCGGTTAGTATCTTCAAAAAATCGAAGGAGTCGATCTCCAAGGATCGCTGAATATTTTTATCAGGGATGATATCGGCTTTATCAATCTCCGGAGCTATTTCGAGGATCTGCTCGATAATAGCGGTTTTGATCTGTTCATGGGTCATAGTAACTCCTCCGGGTGCTGTAATAGATCGTTTAATTTTTCCAAAAACTTTGCTCCGGTACGTCCGTCGGTTGCCCGGTGGTCACCTGAGAGTGTTGCCTTCATCACTTTACGTACACACAGAGCGTCACCTTCGGCCCACGGGGCATCAATGATCCGTCCAAATCCCACCAAAGCGACCTGAGGGGGATAGATAACACCATAGACACTCTCGACCCCAAGATCGCCGAGGTTAGTGATGGTGATGGTCTGCCGAGTAATCTCGGTGTTACGCAGTTTTCCCGCACGGGTACGGGTGATGAGATCGTCCAGTGAACGCATCGTTTGATCCAGATTCATCGTTTCGGCATTCAGGAGTGCAGGGGTAATTAGCCCCTCGTGACGTAATGCGATGGCGATACCGGGGTTGATTTCGGTTTTAAGGTGAGAGGTGTCATCTTCCCAAAAGCCATTAAGCTCGGGGACACTTTTAAGAGAAAGGACGACGGCACGAATCAGCAATGCGGCGGGGAGAATCCGCTCTTGGATATTCCGCTTTTTATTCTCTTCGTCGAGCCAGTGCAATGCGGGAGTCATGTTGATGGAGGTACCCAGATAATAGTGGGGTATCTCGGCATTGGAACGGCTCATCGCATGGGCAATGGCCTGACGCATACCGCTCGTCTCGCTTTTTGGCTCAGTGGGGGCGGACGATTCGACCTGCGAAAGATGGACTACATCTTCGGCTGTGGCGAGGGTAAAGAGATCAATCCCCATCTCTTTGGCACGCCGTCGCGCGGCTGGGGATGCTTTGACCCGTTTTTCTTCGGAAGATTCCGGTGCTTTGTCGATCGGAAGATTAACGGGTGCTATTGCTGCAACAGGTTCAGGGGAGCTTTTCGCCGGTACCTTTGCAGGAATTACGTCCCCTTCGGTACGGATAATGGCAAGGGGAGCCCCGACACCACACTCAGTCTCCTCTTCAACCAAAAGCTTCTCCACGATTCCGTCCTCGAACACTTCGATCTCGATCACCCCTTTGCTTGTCTCCACTTCGGCGATGACATCCCCTTTGGCGACACTATCCCCCTCTTTGACTTTCCACTCCATTAATACGGCCGATTCCATATCGGCGCCCAGACTCGGCATTACAAAGGTACTCATAACTCCTCCATCAGTTTTCTCGCCATTGCCACGATGGTTTCAACTCTCGGCAATGCGGCATCTTCAAGATGTTTAGCATAAGGGAAGGGGACTTCGGCAGAGCAAACCCGGCCCATAGGGGCATCGAGTTCGAAAAAAGCCTGTTCGTTGATACGGGCCATAATCTCGGCTGAGATACTTCCCGATTTCCACCCCTCATCAACGATCATTACCCTATGGGTTTTACGTACGGCGGCCATAATAGCCTCATCGTCCAGAGGGCGCAGGGAACGCAGATCGATCACTTCGGCATCGATCCCTTCGGAGGCGAGAATTTCCGCCGCTTCAAGTGCTTTAAAAACACTGATGCCGTAGGTGAGGATAGTGAGGTCTTTTCCCTCACGGTGTAGTTTAGCTTTGCCGATAGCCAGCGGAGGCAAAGCCGTATCCAATGAACCTTTGGTGTTATACAGGAGGGAATTTTCAAAGATTAAAACGGGATCGGGGTCAGCCAAGGCCAGATGGACCATATCATAAGCATCCTGTACGGTGGCGGGGGTGAGAACTTTGAGCCCGGGGATATGGGCGAACCACCCTTCCAGAGAGTGCGAATGCTGGGCAGCAAGCTGCTTACCCCCGCCGGTCGCCATACGGATGACCAGAGGGACGCTAAACTGCCCCCCCGACATGTGGAGCAACGTCGCGGCGTTATTCATGATCTGATCGAGTGCGAGGAGGCTGAAATTGACCGTCATAATTTCGACGATGGGTCGCATCCCGTTCAACGCCGCACCGATTCCCGCACCGGTAAACGCCGATTCACTGAGCGGCGTATCGATGATCCGCTCGCTCCCGAACTGCTCCAGCATCCCCATACTGACAGCAAAACTCCCACCATAGCGTCCGACGTCCTCTCCCATTAAAAAGACCCGTTCATCTTTCTCCATCGCTTCACGTAAGGCCTGTCGTACGGCTTCCCGGTAGGTAAGGATTGTACTCATTGTACCGCCTCCTGAGTATAAACGAATTTTTCGAGATCCTCTATCGGCTCCCACGTTCCGTTCTCGGCAAAGGTCACCGCTTCGTCGACAATTCGGGCAACTTCATCTTCATATTTGTTGATATTAATATCGGGATATTTTTGGAGAAGGAGTAGCAGGGGATCTTTTTTCTTCCATTCCTCTACTTCTGATTTTGATCGATAAAGCTCGGCATCGAACATCGAATGGGCGCGGAAACGGTAGGTGAGACATTCGAGAAATACGGGCCCATTTCCGGCGCGAATTTTCTTTATGGCTGTTTCTGCCGCTTCTGCCACCGCTTCGACATCCATACCGTCGACTTGATGCGATTCGATTCGGTAGGATGATCCCTTTTTGGCAAGATTGGTTTCAGAGTGGGAAAATTCGATCGCCGTCCCCATTGCATACTTATTGTTTTCACACACGAAAAGGATTGGCAGGTGCCACAGAGCGGCAAGATTGAGCGATTCGTGAAATTCCCCCTCGGCTGCGGCTCCGTCACCGAAAAAACAGACGGTGACACGGTTGCGCTTCATCATCTTATCGGCCAATGCCATCCCCCCTGCTACGGGAAGAGCACCGGCGACGATAGCACTTCCGCCGTAAAAACGGGTTGCCGCATCGAATAGATGCATCGATCCCCCCCGTCCGCGCGAACACCCCTCCATCTTGCCGAACATCTCGGCCATGATTCGATTCGGGTCGATTCCACGTGCGAGAGCCTGACCGTGCTCTCGATAGGTGGCGAGGACGGCATCCTCCAGGGAGAGTGCGTTCATTACCCCGACTCCGACGGCCTCTTCGCCAATGTAGAGGTGCAGGAAACCCCGTATTTTTTCACGGCTGTAGAGTTCAACGCACTTTTCTTCAAAACGTCTGATCAACAGCATGTCGCGGTAGAATTGATTCGCTTTTTCGGTCTCTGTTTTCATGCTCATCCCCTTTACTCTTCCAAGGTAGAGGTGTCACCCTCGGGCAGTCCCATCTCCCGTGCTTTGAGGAGGCGACGCATGATTTTTCCGCTGCGGGTTTTTGGGAGGTTTTGTTGAAATTCGATCTCTTTGGGCGCAACTGCGCTCCCCAGCCTTTTGCGTCCGAAACCGATCAATTCACGTCGCAGCTCTTCGGTGGGTTCGAATCCCACTTTGAGAGAGACGAAGGCTTTCACCAGCTGGCCGATAAGGGGATCGGGTTTACCGATTACCCCCGCTTCGGCGACTGCAGGGTGTTCCATCAACGTGCTTTCGACTTCAAAAGGTCCTACCATGTGCCCGGAGGTTTTGATGATATCATCAGAACGCCCGATGAACCAGAAATATCCATCTTCATCCTTGTAGGCCAAGTCGCCTGAGAGATACCATCCTCCGACAAAGGATTTGGTGTAGCGTACCTCATCATGCAGATAGCCGCGAAACATCGACGGCCAGCCGGGGCGCAGAGCAAGTTCTCCCTCTTTTCCGGGTTCGCTCACCTCGGTAACGGTACCGTCCTCGTTTGTATGGAGAATAGCGGCCTCAACACCCGGAAGAGGGCGCCCCATTGATCCGGGACGGATCGGCTGGGAGATTAGATTGGCAATCATAATACCACCTGTTTCGGTCTGCCACCAGTTGTCGTGGATGGGGAGTCTCAGTTTTTCTACCCCCCAGATCACCGCTTCGGGATTGAGGGGCTCGCCGACGCTTTGGATCAGCCGCAGGGAGGAGAGATCGTACTCTTCCCGCGGATTCGTATCGAGCCGCATTAATCTCCGTATCGCTGTCGGAGCCGTATACCAGACGCTGATTTTTTCTTCTTGCAATATGCGGTACCACCGTGCGGCGTCAAATTCGGCTTCATCGATAATATTGGTAATGCCATGCAGCCATGGGGTGATGATCCCATACGACGTTCCGGTAACCCAGCCGGGATCGGCGGTGCACCAGTAGATATCTTCCGGATGAAAATCGAGAACATAGTGACCGCTTGCCCAATGATGGTAAATCGCTTTGTGAACATGCACCACCCCTTTGGGCATTCCGGTAGTACCGCTTGTAAAGTGGAGGATCGACATCTCTTCGGGGTCGGTGGGGGGAATGTCAAAGTGATCGGAAGCTGTTTCCATCAGTCGTTTGAATGAGCGTATTTGAACGCTTTCGTCTTCCTCCGCATCAATCAACAATACGTAGCGAAGTTGAGGCAATTGTCCTAGAAGAGGGCGAACTTTTTTTTCAAAAAGGAAGGTGGTGGTTAATAACGCTGTGGCATCCCCCCGCTGCAGTCGCTGCAATATCGGTTCGGGGCCAAATTGGGAAAATAGAGGGCAGAGGACGCTGCGATTTTTGAGAATCCCCATAGCGGCAGTGTAGAGTTCAGGGAGGCGTGTCGAAAGGGTAAAAACCCGTTCTCCTTTGGAAATCCCAAGAGATTGGAGGATATTGGCAAATTTGGCACTCAGTCTTTTCATTTCGAGAAAAGTATAAGTGCGCCGTTCTCCGTTCTCACCCAACCATATCATAGCGGTTTTGTCGGCGAGCACTCCATTGGCGTGGCGGTCGATTGCTTCATGGGCGATATTCAGCCCCCCTGAGGGCAAGCCGTCAAAATGACGAGAAATATCTCCCCATTTGAAAGAGGCGTATTCCTGAGTATATTCCTTCAGATTCGGCGTAACCGCAAAACTTTCTCTCTTTTTTTCAATCTGCTGTTCTTTCATCATCTGTCCTCTGTTTCTGCCTCATATGCCTATACTTTGTTAGGTTTTTCGCTTCGCTATATGTGAAATCGAAGGGATTGCATCCCTTCGTTCTTTACAATACGTTTCTCAGGATCATTCGATAACGATTAATCATAAGATAAAGTATATTTTAGTTTCCTTATGAAACAATTGTCGCAGAGGTGACTATGAAACAATCGAAGAGATGGCGATGCATAGAATCGGGGATCAATGCGCCGGAATGGAATATGGCCGTAGATGAAGCATTGTTAATGAGTTTTAGAGAGGGAGATTTGCCGATTTTGCGCCTCTATGGCTGGGAGAGATCGTTGAGTGCGGGACGATTCTCAAAGATTCACAGTCGTGTGAATCTGGAAAAACTTAAAGAATGTAGGATTTCATGTGTACGCAGAATAAGCGGCGGAGGAATTTTAGTCCATGGAGGCGATCTCTCCTATGCGCTGATACTTCCGCGTGAGTCTCTTCGAAGCCATGGGGTTAAAGAGAGTTACCGTATACTATGCGCTTTTTTGATCCGATTATATGAGAAACTTGGTTTTAAAGCTGATTTTGCCTGCGATTCTAATGTTGCGACCGCCCATTCCGATATCTGTCTGGCTGCCAATGAAGCCTATGACATTATGATAGAGGGACGCAAAAGCGGTGGAAATGCTCAGCGCTACTTCCGGAAGGTTTTGTTTCAGCACGGGAGCATACCGATTACTCTGGAGTCAGAAACATGGGATCCGATTTTTTTGGAAGATTCCGGGGTAGAGGAGGCGGCAACCCTTGAACGGTTGGGGAGGAACGTCAGCTATGAAGAGCTTTCCGAATCTTTGAAAGAGGCCTTTTGCGAAACCTTTGCAGTGACGCTGACGATAGATGCCCTGACTCCTTTGGAAGAAGAGCGGGCAAAAGTACTTTTGGCGGATAAATATACTCAGGATAGGTGGAATTTTGATGGAAAAAGCGTTTAATCCAAAACCCGAATGGCTGCGTAAAAAGTTCACTCTCAGCGCACTGGCAGAGGTTGCGTCGCTATTGAAAGATGAAAATGTCCACACGGTATGTCAGGAAGCGGTCTGCCCGAATATAGGAGAATGTTTTCAGCAGAAGATTGCCACGTTTATGATTCTTGGAACCGAGTGTACAAGGTCGTGCAGTTTTTGCGCCGTTTCCAAAGGGAGACCGATGGCTCCGGATGCGAATGAACCTCGCAGTGTAGCTCAAGCGGTCCAGAAACTAGGGATCAGGCATGCCGTTATTACAAGTGTCACCCGTGACGACCTCGCAGATGGGGGCGCTTCTTATTTTTGTGAAACGGTCCGTGCGATCAAATCTGTGGACAGATCGATCATTATCGAACTCTTAATTCCGGATGTGAGAGAAAATGACACGGCTCTTGAACAGATTGCTATGAGCGGAGCGGAGATTATCGGACACAATGTGGAAACGGTACCGCGTCTTTACCATGTGCGCCGGGGGGCAGAATATCATCGTTCATTGCGTGTTTTACAGAAACTATCAACCTATAATCCCATATGCGCCACCAAAAGCAGTATTATGTTGGGATTGGGCGAGAACAATGATGAGGTGCTTGAAGTCATGCAAGATCTTTTGGAAGCCGGCTGCCGCCTTTTAAGTATCGGGCAGTACCTTTCCCCCTCACAGCACCATGCACCCGTAGTAGAATATGTGGAACCGGAGAGGTTTGAGTATTTTCGCAATGTCGGGATGGAGATGGGATTTCGGTATATTAAAAGTTCCCCTTACACCCGCAGCAGCTATATGGCACATGAATATTGGGAGAGAACATGAGAGAATTTGATGCGGTGGTGATCGGTGCAGGTCCAGGAGGGTATGAGGCGGCGTTGCAATTGGCACTAGGGGGGATCAAAACTTTATTGATCGACCGCAGCAAAGAGCATATAGGAGGGGTATGCTTGAATGAGGGGTGTATTCCTGCAAAAGCTTATCTCCAAAGTGCCGACTATCTCTCGAAAGCTTCTTATTTTAAGGAGTGCGGTATAGAGATGGAGATCAAGGGAGCGGATATTCGGAAGATGAAGGAAAAAACGAGGCTTTTGAAAAATGAACTTCGTTCGGGTGTTGTATGGCAGCTGGAGCAAGCTGGGGTGGAGATGATGTACGGGTCTGCATCATTTGTCGATTCCTATACAATCGAGGTTTCAGGTGAAAGGATCGGTTTTCAGAAATGCATTATTGCAACTGGGGGTAAGGTGCGGGAAACGGCTCTCCTTCCGCTTGACGGCAAGCGCATCCTTTCCAGCGGTGATATCTTTGAGCAAGAAAGTTTGCCTTCATCCATCGCCATTGTCGGGGGAGGGGCCATCGGGTGTGAGTTTGCGACCTTCTTCCGGGCTCTCGGTGTGGAGGTGACACTAATCGTACGCGGTTCTCAGCTCCTTTCAGGGGAGGATGAAGATATTGCCAAGGCGCTGTTGCGGGCGTTTAAAAAGTCCGGTATTCGTGTGCTGACCTCAACTGCAGTTCAAAAAGCCGAAGTCTGCGATAATGGAGTGGAATTGTCTCTTAAAAGTGCGGATCAAGAGCGCATCCGGTACGAATGGGTTCTTGTTGCCATCGGGCGTGATCCGAATACGGAGGGGTTGAATCTTGAAAATGCGGGGATAAAACAAAATGAAAAAGGCTTCATAGAGGTCAATGGAGCGTTTCAAACAATCCAAAAGCATATCTTCAGTGTAGGTGATTGCATTAATACGCCGGCATATGCCCATACGGCTTACGCCGAAGCTAGAATTGCTGCTTGCAATATTATCAGCGGCGGAATGGATGGCAATGCCCATATTTCTCCCTCGGCCGTTTTTTCAAATCCTCCGATTGCCAGTTGCGGATTACGTGAGAGAGAAGCCAAAGAGCAGGGACGCGAGATAGAGGTTAAAAAAGCTTTTTTTAAAGTTAATTCAAAGGCAAAAATTCTCGGAGATGATTCGGGGTTTGTCAAAATAATTGTGGATTCTAAAGACAGTGTAATCGTAGGTGCTTCCATCATAGGGGTAGAATCGACAGAAATTATCCATGAACTAGTACTTGCAGTTGAGAAGAAACACACCTATCATCAGATGAAAGAGATGATCCATATCCATCCGAGTGTATCGGAAATTTTGAAATACATATAGTTCTCGGAAGAGCAATCTTCTCCGAAAACTATCATGTTGATTTGGATTAAAAATGGGAGAGGATATCTTCTACCGGACATTTAACGAGATCGGCAGCCACGTTTTTAGCTAAAGCTTTTTGAGCGGTTTCGGAGAGCGCCGTAGTCAATTCATTATGGTGTTTCGCCGGGAAAGCGAGATAACACGATCCCTCTTCAGCATTTGCAAGAAGCGCAGAGATATCATCGGCAATACTTTTAACCAAACGTTGTTCCGTTTCATGCTCAAGCCCATGATCTTCTCCGCTTGCATGATTAAACCGACCACGGTCGTCACTGAGCGTCTCGCCGGTGCTTTTTCGACCTGCAATATAATCGGCATCGTTTAAAAGATCCAAGTGATAACGATTTGTCTCGCTGATCAATTGCACTTTATAAGCTTTCAGTTCACCCATATCTGCAAGAATTATAAGTTTCCCATTGTGTTCCATTTGATTCTCCTTGTTTCATCAAGCTGTAAACTTTTGATTCAAAATAATATTACTCCTAGAAGCTTAAAGAAAAGATTATGGCGTTCATATTTAGAAGTGAATTATTCTATAATACCAAAAGGATTAAAAAAAACAGTTTTGCGATTATGATTATAAAGATAAGAGAGAAGATGAACAATGAGTGAACGTTTTAACCAAGCTGCTGCGGACTGGGATAAAGGGGACATGCGTCAAAATATTGCGCATGCCGTATTTCAAACCATTACAAGTCGCGTGGCTTTATTGGATAGTATGAATATACTGGATTTTGGGGCGGGGACAGGATTGCTCAGTTTCAAAATTGCCCCTCTGGTCAAATCGGTAGTTGGAATCGATCTTTCTGAAAAAATGTTAGAACAGTTAGAAGCTAAAAATAGTATCCATTTACAGGTAAAACCGATGTGTCGGGATATAGTGACGCAGCCTCTTGACGAAAAGTTTCACGGAATTGTCAGTTCCATGGCGATGCACCATGTAGAAGATACGGCCGCTTTATTCAAAACTTTTTACCATCATCTCAAGCGGGACGGATTTATCGCCATCGCCGATCTCGAAGCGGAAGATGGAAGCTTTCATACTCACGGTAACGAAGGGGTACACCATTTTGGATTTGAGCGCAATGGTTTGCGTGAAAGAATCGAACAAGCGGGATTTGAGCATGTCCGTTTTCATCATGCCTATACGGTCGCAAAAGAGAGCGGGGTATACCCTATATTTGTTGTAACCGCCAGCAAAAAAAGGTAATGGTTCTGCAGAAGTGGCTTCTTTGGGTTCTTTTAACGTAATTTATAGCTATTTTCTTTTATAATTCCCTAATTTTTTTCGATTATATTGCCATATTATTTTAGTCTGCTTTATAGAGAGGCAAGCTTTAGGGCGTTAGCGGCAAGCACAGTTCCAGGGATTTGATTTCTTGGGCGTATTAAATTAAACAGTAAAAAGGAGACGACATGCAAATCAGCGGTGCACAGATGGTTATCGAAGCACTTATCGCCGAGGAAGTCGAAGTCGTATTCGGCTACCCCGGCGGGGCGATCATGAACGTCTATGATGAGATTTACAAACAACGTTCATTTCAACATATTTTGACCCGTCATGAACAAGCGGCGGTACACGCGGCGGAAGGGTATGCAAAAGCAACCGGTAAAGTTGGGGTGGCCATGATTACTTCAGGCCCGGGATTCACTAACGGTGTGACGGGATTGGCCGATGCGTATATGGATTCGATTCCTCTCGTCGTGATCAGTGGACAGGTACCGATGTCACTCATCGGTACCGATGCGTTTCAGGAAATTGATGCTGTCGGTATCAGTCGATCGTGTACCAAGCACAACTATCTGGTTACCGATGCGGCCGATCTTCCTCGTATCCTAAAAGAGGCATTTTACATTGCACGTACCGGACGTCCGGGTCCCGTACATGTTGATATCCCTAAAGACGTGACAGCCCAAATCGCTAAGTTTGATTATTCCAAAGAGGTTGAAATCGAAACGTATAAACCGACGACGAAAGGGAATACCCGTCAGATCAAAAAAGCGATCGAGGCGATTGCGAATGCCAAACGTCCCCTTTTGTACCTTGGAGGCGGAATTATCAATGCCAATGCGGCAGAATTAGTTCGCGAATTTTCTAAAATGACCCAAATCCCTGCGGTTGAAACCTTTATGGCACGCGGAACGCTCCGTTTTGATGACCCGTTGCTGATCTCGATGCTGGGGATGCACGGCTCCTATGCGGCCAATATGGCGATGAGCGAGACCGATCTCGTTATCGGTTTGGGGGCACGTTTTGATGACCGTGTTACCGGAAAGCTCTCTGAATTTGCTAAAAATGCGCAGATTATTCATGTTGATATCGATCCGGCAAGTATCTCAAAGCTCGTTAATGCTCATTTTCCGATTGTAGGAGATGTCAAAAACGTTTTAGAGCAGATGATCCCCTTAGCCAAAGAGCAGGTTGATCCCGTTCGATATGAATCATGGCATAAAACGATTGCCAATTTCAACAAACTCCATCCTCTTTCCTATAAAGAAGAGGGAGACCGTATCAAACCTCAATGGGTTGTTGAGCGTATTGGACAGCTTTTGGGGGATGGTGCCAATATCTCTACCGACGTAGGGCAGCACCAGATGTGGACGGCGCAGTTTTATCCCTTTACCCGTCCGCGTCAGTGGGTCAGTTCGGGCGGCCTTGGGACCATGGGATTTGGATTCCCTGCAGCTCTAGGTGTTAAACGTGCTGATATGGAACGTGTCAGTATCAATATTACGGGTGATGGATCGATATTGATGAACATTCAAGAACTGATGACGGCGGTTGAATACAAGCTTCCGGTTATCAATGTCATTTTGAATAACAACTTTTTAGGGATGGTTCGTCAGTGGCAGACTCTATTTTATGATAAACGCCATTCCTCAACGGATCTATCGATGCAGCCTGATTTCGTAAAACTTGCAGAAGCGTTTGGCGGAGTAGGGTATCGTGTTACGACGAAAGAAGAATTTGATACTGCATTAAAAGATGCGGTTGAGAAAAATGTCGTAGCGATCATCGATGTAGCTGTTAACCGATTCGAAAACGTTCTGCCAATGGTTCCGGCAGGCGGATCGCTCTTTAATATGATGTTAGAGTACAAGGAGAAATAATGGAACAAGAACGTCGCGTTATCTCCGTTATTGTTATGAATGAAGCGAGCGTACTTTCTCGCATCGCAGGATTGTTTTCAGGCCGAGGATACAATATTGAATCACTGACCGTAGCCCCGATTCCCGATTCGAAATATTCTCGTATCACGATTGTAACCGCCGGGTCGGTTCGGGTAATCGAGCAAATCACCAAACAGCTTCACAAGTTGATTCCTGTATTGAAAGTGTATGAACATGCCGATTTGGTTGAAACCGAGATGGCATTGGTCAAGATTCCGATGTCAGAATCGTTGGGAGATATTGAAGCGCTGACCCATGCGTATAACGGACGGATTGTAAATGTCGGGAGTGATACGATGATTGCGATGATTGCTGATGAACCCTCACGAGTCAATCATTTTCTTGAGGCGATTAAACGATTCCATCCAAAAGAGATTGTCCGCAGCGGTTCTGCCGCGCTAGAAAGATAAGAACGTATGAAACTTTACGAAATAGCGGAATTGCTCGGATGCAAAGGGATTGAAAGTTCTATCGAAATTAGCGGAATGAACACCCTTAGTGATGCAAAAGAGGGAGAAATTTCGTTTCTCTCCGATTCGAAATACGAAAAAGAGATCTCTGATACACGGGCTTCTGTGGTTATTCTTCCTCCACCCAAAGTGCATCTTCTTCCTGAGGGGGTTATTGCTTTGGAATCGGATGATCCGTATATGAGTGTCGCTCTGTTGTCAAAACACTTTGCAAAGCCGATCCGCAGCAGTGAGATTTCTCCTGTAATAGGAGAAGGTACAACAGTTTATCCGACCGCATATATTGAAAACGGTGCTTCAATCGGCAGAAATTGTACAATTATGAGTGGTGTTTATATCGGTGCAGAGGCAGTTGTAGGCGATGGCGTCACTCTCTATCCAAACGTAACGGTTTATCGTGATTCTTTGATCGGCAATCGTGTCACGATCCATGCCGGAACAGTTATCGGAAGTGACGGATTCGGATACGCCCATACGAAGATGGGTGAACATATCAAGCTTTACCAAAACGGTAATGTTATTATCGAAGATGATGTCGAAATCGGTGCCAATACAACAATCGATTGTGCTGTGTTTGGTTCAACCCTTATTAAACAGGGGTCTAAGATCGATAATTTGGTACAAATCGGGCATAATTGTGTGGTCGGCGAACACTCAATTTTGGTCTCCCAAGTTGGTCTAGCGGGATCAACGACTTTGGGACGCAATGTCGTGATGGGAGGGCAAAGTGCTACAGCCGGACACCTCACAATCGCACCGTTTACGACCTTGGCTGCCCGTGCAGGTGTTACTAAAAGTATCGTTTCCAAAGGAATATACAGTGGATTTCCTTTGATGGAACATAAAATATGGCTGAAAATGCAGGCAAAACTGGCTAAAATAGTCGAATCTTAAGTTAAAGGGGCATAGGGATGAAAATCGCGATAGTAGGTTTGATGTTACTCGGCAGCGTACTGAGTGCCGAGGGAGAATCAACCGATATCCGAATGCCCGATATTGTCCTTGATGCCATTAAACATTGTGAATGTCTTAAAGAAAACGGTCAGTGTAATCCCCATGTTATCCGTATCAATGCAATTGAAGAAGCCCAGCGAGCTCAAGCAGCTGGTTTTGCGGTAAACGGTCACCTTATAAAATGTGGCTCAACCGAGCAATGCAGTACGCAAGCTCAAGCCCTTATTGATGGTGGAATTACCAATCTCGACCTCGGACCTTACCAAATCAACTACAAATATCATCCCAATCCTATGCTGCATGAATATTTTGAGGACACTTCTGCCAGAGAATATGCCAATAGTATCCTGACAAAACTTGTTAAAAGCTTTGGTTATTCATGGGAAACATTAGGGCGTTATCACCATTTTAGTGCAACAGACCGAACACGTAATGAACGTTATTATCGCAAAATGTATGCCTTTATTTATGGAAACAGTTCTAAAGCAGAAGGTTCTGAATAATTATCAATTTTTTAAGAATGCTTTAGCCAAAATCGGATAAACTCTTCTATATTATCAGTTAATAGGAGAGATTATGAGTCATGAAGTAACCATTGTCAAAGAGATCCCATTAGATGGAACGAAAAAAGGGGTTATATCGATCAGTAAGGTAGATGAGCCCTATGGTGATGGAAGTGACAGTGTCGCAAGCATTGGAATCTCATTGTCTGGAGACGCTAAAAATCCTGAATGGAAAGTGCATCTTCCGATGGGTAATATTGATGCGGTTGTAGAAGCATTAAAAAGCATTAAAAAGCATTAAAAAGCATTAAATAGTAGAGGGAGATTCTCGTCATACTCGAAGGGGATACTGCTATCGAGGTCCTCGGGCTCATGTGCCCTATAGGGTATGACCCGGGGATCCATCTTTATTAGAGATAGCTGGATTTACCCGAAGGGGGCACAATGCCCGCCTTCGCGGGAATGACACATTTGTTTTATGATTTTTTAGTAGCGACAAACGTAGCGATCCGTTTGATCCCTTCGCGAATACTTTCGATATCGGTTGCAAAACTGAAACGGAAATATCCCTCAGACCCAAATCCGACGCCAGGCACTACGGCAATCCCTTGTTCCTCGAGCAGCTCTTTACAAAATTGCATGGAATCGTTACTTACTGCTTTGATGTTCACAAACAGATAAAACGCACCTGCTGGAGAGAGAACAGAGAGGCCGTCGATTTCGTTAAAGAGTTTTACCGCTTCGTCACGGCGCGCTTTAAACTGGACACGCATTGCTTCGATATCCGCATCCGCTTCACCGTTGAGGCCTACGATTGCCGCTTTTTGGGTGATAGAGTTGATATTCGACGTACTTTGGCTTTGGAGCTTTTTGGTAGCTTGGATGATTTCGGTATTGGCAGCTGCCATGTATCCGAAACGCCATCCTGTCATTGCTACCGATTTAGAAAGACCGTTGATCGTGATAGTACGTTGGTACATATCCTCACTCACCGCAGCCGCAGAGGTAAATTCACCGTCGTAAATGAGTTTTTCGTACATCTCATCACTGGCTACGATGACATTTGTCCCCTCTAGCACTTTTCCAAGAGCGGTAAGCTCTTCACGTGAGTAGACTGCACCTGTCGGGTTTGACGGTGAAGTTAGGATAAGCATTTTTGTCTTAGGGGTCAATGCCGCCTTGAGCTGTTCAGGAGTAATTTTAAATCCGCTCTCATCATCGGTCATAATCTCTACGACACTTCCGCCGCAGTACATTACAAGCTCAGGATAGGTAACCCAATACGGAGCCGGGATGATCACTTCATCACCCGCTTGTATCGTACAGGCAAAGAGGTTGTAGAGGGAGTGTTTAGCACCGTTGTTACTGATGATTTGGTTCGGTTTATAATCCAATCCGTTGTCACGTTTGAGTTTAAGTGCGATAGCCGCTTTGAGTTCAGGGATACCGTCAACGGCGGTGTATTTGGTAAAACCGTCATTGATAGCCTTAATAGCGGCATCTTTGATTACTTGAGGGGTATCAAAATCAGGCTCACCTGCGGAGAAGCTGAGGATGTTTTTTCCTTGTGCTTTGAGTTCTTGCGCTAACGTAGAGATAGCAATGGTAATCGATTCGGAGAGTATATTGACGCGATCGGTTAACATGTGGTGTACCCTTATAAAAAATTTCGGAATTATAACATGGCTGGCTTTAAATTTTACATGTTAATCAAATACAACGGTTCTGTTTTTCCCTTTACTCTTGGCGGTGTACATCGCTTCATCGGCGCGCCCCATCAAATCATCATAGCTGTCGCCTGATCGATGGAGGGTAGCTCCGATACTTACGGTCACATTAATTGATTTACCTGAATAGATCAAATGACTGCTCTCGATTTTTGAGCGAATTTTATCCGCTACGGAAAATGCCTGATCTTTCTCGCATCGATTTAAGACCACGGTAAACTCTTCTCCGCCATAGCGATAAACTTTGTCTCCGCTGCGAATCACCGATTTGATGCTTTGTGCTAAAAAATAGAGTACTTTATCCCCGGCCAAATGGCCATGAACATCATTGAGGGATTTAAAATTATCGGCATCAATCATCATAATTACCATCGGAAGTGTTTTTGTCTGTCCTGCTTCAATGGCACTGTTTAAATCATCCACTAACCCTTTTCGGTTGCTGACTTTTGTTAAAGGGTCGGTGGTGAGTTGTGCTATGGCTTGTTGGAGCTCACTGCTGAGCTCTTCAATTTTGCTTTGGGATTTTTTTAACTCTTCTGACATATTTTTACCCAATTCGCTTAAGCCTTCAACAAAATTAGCACAGCGTTCAACGCCATCTTGGGTCGCTTTGGTAATGTAATTACTCTGCAATTCGGCAACATGGGAAATATCCGCATGGGTTTCGACGAAAGCGATAATAGCCCGGTGCGCGATATCAAGATAGTGTGTTAAATCGTCATGAGCTTCGTTGAGTACTTCATCTTCTTGTTGGGCTTTTACAAGTGCCGAGTCCGCTTGTTCAATAAAAATTTCATCAAAATATTTTTTGTAATGGCTGGGATAGGGTGCAATATGTAAGGCTCTGAGGGCACCGATGGCTTGATCATGAATCGAAAAAATTTTGTCATAGATCTTGGTGTCCTTCATGCGGCTTCCTCAAATAATTTTTGTGGATGGATTGTAGCATTTTCTTCTAAGTTGCGATAGATAAAATACGCGAATAAGAAGGAATCCTTTATGTCTACGGTTCAAAAAATCATTATTGATCAAAAATATTACGGTTCGATTGAGCTACCCGATACAGAAGCCGCACGCAGGGTGGTGGCAATTGTTAGCCGGGCGTACGCTGCACGCAAGCCAATTCGGATCAATCTTATATTTTCTCCCGGAAAACTTCGTGCTTTAGGTTATTATCAAACTGGGGGAGCGTGGCAGGAACTGCTTGATTTGGAACTCTATATCGAATTGGGAAGAATACTCCGTTTTAATACGGATGATGCCTGTAAACTCAAAAACAATATTGAATTGATTAATGATATGGCGCATAGTCATTTTAATATTGCAAAGCGTCTCTCATTGGTTAATAAATCGGTTAAAACCCCTTCTGAATCGGTGTACCTTTTTTGGGATATTGAAAACTTTTCCAATATTGCCCCGATTTTTAACGATTTGATTGATAAATACTCGATAGTGGATCATCACATCTACATTGCAGCCAACCCCGATTCGCTTTATCTTTTTAAAGACGAATGGGAAGCGAATCTCTATGATTATGGAAAAACCCTTAAATCGTTTAATTTTACGAAATGCGATCACGGAAAAAATGTTGCGGATGGAATATTGTTAGAGAATTTTAAACAGTTGCAACTCAAAAATGCCGATGTTTACGTCATGACATTTGATCGGGAGTTAAAAGAGCTGTTTCGAGATACAAGTGATCCGAGTATTAATCTTTATATGATGGCATAAGCACTTAACGTTTATTCAAAGTACGGCAGAGTTCTAAAAATTTCTCTCCGTATCGTTCAAACTTCACTTCTCCCACACCGCTGATACTGAGCATCTCTTCTTTATTGATGGGTAGTTTCTCTGCCATTTCAAAAAGTGTTTTATCTCCGAATACGATGTAGGCCGGTATTTTATTCTCTTTTGCAAGGATAGCACGCAACGCTTTAAACTCCTCGACAAATTTCGGAAGATGGAGATCATAGGTTTTGGCATTTACAGCCGCTTTTTTTGGTTTCAAACGAGTCTCTTTGATAAAAACGTTGTGTTTCCCTCTGAGTATATCCGCACCGATTGAGCTTATTTTTAGTGCTTTGTACTCATCAGGTTCAAGTGCTCCCAGTTCTATAAGCCTTTTGCTTAGGGTGCTCCAGATCGTTTTACTCATCTCTTTGCCGATTCCGAAAACACTGAGCTGATCGTGGCCGTTCATCCGTATTTTTTCTGTATCTTCTCCACAGAGCACTTCGGTAATGTAGAGAGCTCCGAAGCGTTCACCTGTTTTGTAAACGCAGGAGAGGAACTTTTGGGAAGGGACAGTAACATCAACTTTGTTAGCATCGGATTCTAGACAATTATCACATTGAGTACCGCAACGTTCAATGGTATCGCTAAAATAGGAGGCGATGAGCTTATGACGGCACTCTTCCGCATTTGCATAATCCATTGCCGATTTGAGTTTTTGGAGGATCATCTCTTTGTAGCCCAAATCAACATTTCCGTCGATCAGACGCTTTTTAGTGTAAAAATCACTTCCTGAATAAAAAAGTACCGCTTCGGACTCAACCCCATCACGTCCGGCACGACCGATTTCCTGATAATAGTTTTCGATAGTTTTTGGCAGTGAGGTGTGGATAACGAAACGGATATCCCCTTTGTCTATACCCATTCCGAAAGCGACGGTAGCGACAATGATCTGTGTTTCATCATTGAGGAAAGAGGTGTGTGTCTCATGGCGGCGTTCTGCGCTCATACCGGCATGGTACGCTAAACACTTCAACCCTTTTTTTGATAAAAAATCTGCTAGCTCTTCGGTCTCTTTTCGTGAAAAGGCATAAACGATGCCGCTTTCATTGGCGTGTCTTTTTAAAATACTGATAAGCTCTGTCCGCCATAAAGCGTCACGCTGATGGAGAGAAATCTTGATATTTTTACGCAACACCGGTGCGCGGAGGATCAAAGGATCTTTTAACCCCAGTTGAGAAAGGATATCTTCACGAACTTTAGGGGTAGCGGTAGCGGTAAAAGCTGCGATAGGAGTATGGGGAAAAGAAGCTCTTAACTCACCTAAACGTCGATAATCATCACGAAACTCATGTCCCCATTCACTGATACAGTGTGCTTCATCGATAACGAAAAAATTAATACGCATTGTTTTTAGTATTGAAATAAAGCGTTCATTTCCTAAACGTTCAGGTGCAATATACAAAAGCTTTAATTTTCCATGCTTGATTTTTTCATAAATTTTTTGTAGTACTTCGGCCGTTTGAGCCGAGGAGATCATATCCGCTTCTATACCTAATGCATTTAACGCGATAATTTGATCTTGCATGAGGGCAATCAGTGGTGAAACGACAACCGTTACCCCCTCCATTAATAGTGAGGGGAGCTGGTAGCATAATGATTTACCACCACCGGTAGGAAGTAACATCGCTAAATCACGCCCGCTTACTATGGCATCAACCGCTTCTTCTTGCATCGATCGAAAGTATGAGAATCCAAAAGTTTGCTTGAGGAGATGATATTTTTGAGAAGTGATGTCGGACAAATAAAACCTTTGAGGAGTAGCTGAATCAGAGTTTATAGTGAAAGAGGAGGGTTGTCAAGAGAAAAAGTAAAAACCCAATATATAATGAAAGTGATTTTATAGCTAAGGTCTAAACAAGATGTAACGATTTGAATCCATCGCAATTTTCTCTAAATTTCTTTCGAAAACCTCTTGACATCTTAGGTTATTTCCCCTATAATTCCCGTCCACAAACGATGAGACGCTTCGAAAGAAGGGTTAAGTTTGAGTTTGAGATCATTGAAAACTAAGTAGGTCAAACGGTTCGAGACTTTCTCGAAGACGTTGACCTTTATGTCAACACAATACAACAACCGTCTATTTACTTTGACTGTGAGAACAGTCACCAAAAAGTAAAATAGATAACAATTTATGAAGCCAATGATTTTAACATCTTGGGTCATAGGATTGGACAAACCAATTATGGAGAGTTTGATCCTGGCTCAGAGTGAACGCTGGCGGCGTGCCTAACACATGCAAGTCGAACGATGATAGAGAGCTTGCTCTCTTGATTAGTGGCGCACGGGTGAGTATACCATAGATAATGTACCTCTTAGTTCGGGATAGCCACTGGAAACGGTGATTAATACCGGATACTCCTTCTTACTCTAAGGTAAGTCGGGAAAGTTTTTTCGCTAAGAGATCAGTCTATGTCCTATCAGCTAGTTGGTGAGGTAATGGCTCACCAAGGCTATGACGGGTATCTGGTTTGAGAGGATGATCAGACACACTGGAACTGAGACACGGTCCAGACTCCTACGGGAGGCAGCAGTGAGGAATATTGCACAATGGAGGAAACTCTGATGCAGCAACGCCGCGT
>NZ_JBAVEF010000010.1:0-1976 GCF_049587615.1 Sulfuricurvum sp. | reverse complement strand
GGTCACAGTGGGTTGGTGGTCAGATTCGCCGCCAATGGGCGAGGTGACTAGCGCTGAACCTCAGCTAACCCGCGGCGTACCGTCCTTGGCCCTGGGTCCCGGCATCCTGCCGGGACGACGGCTTTGGTGAACGGCCTCTACTTCGTCACTCCGGCAGCGACTGCCGGAGTCCGTGCGCCCGTGATGGCGCTAAGTCTGCACGGTGAAAGTCCGTGTCCGAGTATGCCAAAGCTCGGTAGCCGAAGGTAACTGCGTCGCCGCGAGGCGGGGTGGAGAGCAACCGGAGGCGAACGATCAGTCCGTAGGGTACGAACCCGATTCGGCGGGGTGTTGCGGCGAGCCTGCGGGTTCAAGGCGAAGCTTGAAAAGCAGTGGCCACGTTGAGGTGGCGAGAACAAACGATGGTCATGCGACATAACGTGTTTGGGGACGGAATGATCGGAAGGCGGAGCGCAGTAAACGGGGAGACCTGCCCGTGGAGGTGACGGCGGGCAGGAGTCAGAGCCCTC
Organism: Sulfuricurvum sp.; assembly: GCF_049587615.1. Taxonomy (GTDB): domain Bacteria; phylum Campylobacterota; class Campylobacteria; order Campylobacterales; family Sulfurimonadaceae; genus Sulfuricurvum. The sequence continues at coordinate 1,467 of NZ_JBAVEF010000010.1, read as the reverse complement.
ATAAGAGCGGCGTACCTGTCCTCGTCGCGGCTAAGGTGGCGATATTGTGGCACCGCCGGGAAACCAGGCGGCCAACAGAGAACACAAACAGACACCTAAGGTCGTGACGGGGCGGATGCGAGAGCCCGGGGTAATGCCTGGGGGAGCAAAGGGGGGCAGGAAGGTTGATCTGCGAAGTCCAACGAGACGGAGGCGAGATGCCGAGTGCGTCAGTGCCCGAGAGGGCTAAACAAGCATGCCCGACCCGCGATCCGCGTCAGTGGACCTGGGTTGAGCCGACGGTGTGGACGGAACGGATGTTGGCGGCCCTGGTGGACGGGGTCAAAGGAGGTAAATGGTACAGTCTGTGGGACAAGGTATGGGCGCGCGGGACGCTGGAAGCGTCCTGGGATAGAGTGAGGGACAATAACGGTGCGGCCGGGTTGGATGGGGTCAGTGTGGAGCGTTTCGCGGCCCAGGCAGGGCGCTATCTGGACGAGTTGGAACTGGCGTTGAAGGCCGGGCGCTACAGCCCTCTTGGGGTGCGGCGGACCTACATTGCCAAGCGCGACGGCGGACGCCGTCCGCTGGGCATCCCGGCGGTCAAGGACCGGATCGTTCAAGGCGCCCTCAAGCGGGTGCTGGAGCCGATCTTCGAGTGGGAGTTCCTGGACACCAGCTACGGCTTTCGTCCGGGGCGCGGTTGCAAAGACGCGCTGCGCGAGGTCGATGGGTGGCTCAAGGAAGGCTACACCTGGGTGGTGGATGCCGACCTGGCGAGCTACTTCGATAGCATTTCCCATCAGGGACTTATGGATGAGCTTGGCGAGCGGATCAGCGACGGCGCGGTGCTGGAGTTGATCGAGCGGTACCTCGTCCAAGAGATCTTCGACGACCTCAAGCACTGGACCCCGACCCAGGGCACGCCGCAAGGAGCCGTGCTCAGCCCGCTGTTGGCAAACCTCTATCTGCACCCGCTCGACCGGCTGATGAACGCCGAGGGGCATCGCATCGTGCGTTATGCCGATGACTTCGTGATCCTCTGCGCCAGCGAACAAGAAGCCCAAGCGGCTTTGACCAAGGTGAGAACCTGGGCCGAAGCGCGCGGCTTGCGCCTGCATCCGGACAAGACCCACCTTGGGGACTGTCGGCAGCGCGGACAGGGCTTCCAGTTCCTGGGCTATCGCTTCGAGGCCGGGCGACGCTGGGTGCGCAAGACGAGCCTGACGGCCCTTAAGGACAAGATCCGCAGCAAGACGGGACGCTCCCGCGGTGCGAGCCTGGCGCAGATCGTCGCCGATCTCAATCCGATGCTGCGGGGCTGGTTCGGCTACTTCAAGCATGCCTACCGCAGTGAGTTCCCAAGCATCGACGGTTTTGTGCGTCGGCGCCTACGGTCGATCCTCCGTTGCCATGAACGGCGCACGGGTCGGCTGGGCCAGTCGTTGGAGGACCACCAACGCTGGCCTAATACCTTCTTCGCTGGGC
>NZ_JBAVEF010000009.1:0-2480 GCF_049587615.1 Sulfuricurvum sp. | reverse complement strand
TTGATGCTGTCGATCACGTTGAGCATCTATATTTTTATCGGGCTTAGATATGAAGAGAGGGATTTGATTTCTACGTTGGGGAATACCTACAAAGAGTACCAAAAACGCGTCGGAATGCTGTTTCCTTTTCCCAAATAAGAAAAGGGAAAAAAGAGTCGGGCTTCTTATTTACGCGTGAAAATCGTGGGATTCATGAAATATTTTCCGGTGAGGATCCCGGTGGATAAAGCGATTGGCTTCCAACAATCGCTCACACACCGATTCGATCGTATCCCCTTTTTGCAAGACGATCAGGCTCCCTCGCAAATGATGATGCGGATAGAGATTAATCAATTTTTCCAAAGCGCATCGTGCGCCTACATGATCCACAAAAGTAAATAAAACGGCTATGTAATGTTCATTGATTTTTCGGATAACATCGCTATGGCGCACACTGTCCATGATATGCGCTTTATCAACATCGTAATCATCGCAGGCCACTAAAGCCCAATTGGCATCGATGTTATATCTTTCCAGTGTGTACAGAGCCATTTTAAGATCTTGCTCGAACGCGAGTTTTAAGTCAATAGCACTTAACTCTTTCATCTCATTCCTAATCGTAGTATTATTTTTTAATCATTTAAAAGATCGATATTTTACCTGAATCTATCAGGAGAATGGGACAAGCCGTTTTCCCGAAATTATAGAGAGGCGGGTGATTAAGCAAAAATCACTACAATACGCTCATAACATGGACACCAAGGATTCCCCATCAAACCTTCAAATACAAACAGAAAACCGGCTCCGAAAAGAGAGTACAAAAACCCTCCGCAAAACGTCGCGCGCAAAGCACCGCCGAAAAAAGAGAACATCGAAACGACTCAAAAAAATGAGATCAAAGCGATGTTTATGAACTGGTTCAAATCAAGCCGCGCCGCAGCGGGTCATATCATGACCAAGCAAGACGTCATCAGCGCTATTTTGAAAAAGCTGGACTCCAAACAAGACCGTCCTTTTCAAATAGCAATGGATGAGCTGAAAAATGACGGACTGATCGAGATGAAAGAGGATGGCGTGACGCTGGTACTGACCCAAAAAGGTGCAGAGCGGATTTTAGGATGAAATGCTAAACAAAATGTTTCATGTGCCGATATGGCTTTTCCATTTTTCAAGTGAGCTATTTTATGAAAACAACCAAACTTTTTTCTCGATTTATAACCCTGTTTCTGCTTCTGCTTTTCGGAATGGCCATCGGAGCCAAATCAGGAGGACTGGATACGTTGCGATTTAGCGTATTTTTGGTGATTCTTGGCGTATTGAGCTGGCTGCATATCAAGATGATGCGCAAGAAATTCGCCCGCTATCACAACGCAACGATCCCCTGATTACTCTTTCCGTTCCTTTTTTACGGCTCACATAGGTGAGCACCGCCGCAATTTGATCCTTCCATTAATATCTAACAAAATTTGTTAAGAAAAGTATAGATAAAGAAGCATACAATGAGTAGGCAAAATCTTTCAAGGAGGAGTCTATGAATCTGTTCAAACACCAATCGGTATCAGGTACACGATCGTTGTGGATAATTCTGTGGGCCGCTGCAGCCGTAGTGGTATTTTCCGGTTTTTGGAGCGGTAAAACTGTGGGTGAGGAGCGTCAAGAGCGTCTGCAGAGCAGAGACCAGACGATGCAGCTTCTCTACAAACATGCTCCGGAAGCCAAAGAGATGGTTGCCAAATCCTACGGGTATGCGGCGTTTAGCAATGTCGGGGTGAATCTCGTCCTCCTCTCTGCAGAAGGCGGCGTGGGAGTGGCCCATACCAATGGAACCGGGCAAAATGTTTACATGAATATGGCCTCAGGCGGCGTGGGATTCGGATTGGGGATCAAAGATTTCCGAGCCGTTTTTCTCTTCGAAAACAAAGAGGTATTCGACCGCTTTGTCAATGAAGGATGGGAAGCCAATGCGCAGGCCGACGCCGCTGCAAAACTGGCGGATAAAGGAGGTGCAGTCGGCGGCGCCATTACCGTCGCACCGGGAATCCGACTGTACAAATTGACACAAAACGGTCTGGCATTGCAGGCGACAATCCAAGGAACCAAGTACTGGAAAGACGTTGAATTAAACAAGTAGGAAAGGAACAGGCTATTTTTCTAGTCCCCGTTCCCCTTTCTTGCGGCTCACATAGGTGAGCACCGCCATCGAGACGATCAAAATACCGACCCCGCTGATCAGATAAAAAGCGTAATCCATCTGGCTGATGTCGTTGATGGCGACTTTGAATACCACCATCAGCGATTCGATCGAGAGGGCGATAATGATCGAAGTGAGGAATTTGGTGAGAGTCGCGTATTCATTGCCCTCCTCCAGCGTCAGAGAGCGGAAAAATACTTCTTTTTCTAAAATCGTTTTGGCCAGATCGTAGATCGCTATGGCAAGCGTGATCCCGATAATCGATTTAAAGACGTGCTGCAGCGTCTCGTCACCGACGCTCACAAGCGCC
>NZ_JBAVEF010000008.1:0-1648 GCF_049587615.1 Sulfuricurvum sp. | reverse complement strand
GAAGAGCCGCGACGGCGCCTACCTGATGCAGAACAACATCGACTCCTCGGCGAGCTTCATCGTCGGCGGGCAGATCCGCGGCGAGCCGCCGCGGCTCTTCCACGTCTACAACGAGGGCAACTTCATCGAGGCCACCGCCGAGACCTGCTACTTCCAGATCGGCGAGACCAAGTACGGCAAGCCGATCATCGACCGCGTCGTCAATCGCCGCACGACGCTCACCGACGCCGTCAAGTGCACGATGGTGTCCTTCGACTCGACGATGCGCTCGAACATCTCGGTCGGGCTGCCGATCGACCTGTGCGTGTACGAGCACGACGCGCTGCGGATCAAGTTCGTGCGGTGCGTCGACGAGGACGACCCGTACTTCCAGATGGTGCACACGCAGTGGGGGGAAGGGCTGCGGCGCGTGTTCGGGCAGCTGCCCGACCCGCAGTGGGCGTGACCCGGGGCAGCCCGCCATGGCGATACGGGTCGCGCTCCACCACCGCACCACCTATCGCTTCGACCGGCGGGTAGGCCTCTCTCCGCACGAGATCCGGCTGCGACCGGCCCCGCACTGCCGCACGCCGGTGCTGGGCTATTCGTTCAACGTCGAGCCGTCCTGCCACTTCCTCAACTGGCAGCAGGATCCCTACGGCAACTGGCTCGCCCGGCTGGTGTTCACCGAGCCGGCCGAGAAGCTCGAGGTGCTGGTCGACCTCACGGCGGACCTCACCGTCATCAATCCCTTCGACTTCTTCGTCGAGCCCTACGCCGAGAAGTACCCGTTCACCTATGCACCGGCACTGGCCAAGGAACTGATCCCGTTTCTCGAGCAGGCGTCGCCGGGGCCGCGGCTTGCCCGCTGGCTCGACGCGTTCCGGGCGACGATCACGCCCGGCGAGAACACGGTGCTGCTGCTCGTGCGCCTGAACCAGCAGCTGCAGCGGGAAACCCGCTATCTCGTGAGGATGGAGCCGGGCGTGCAGACGCCCGAGGAGACGCTGGCGCTTGCGTGCGGCTCGTGCCGCGACAGTGCCTGGCTGCTGGTGCAGATCCTGCGCCACCTCGGCATCGCGGCGCGTTTCGCGTCGGGGTACCTGATCCAGCTCGTCGCGGACGTGAAGCCGCTCGACGGTCCCGCCGGCACGGATCACGACTTCACGGACCTCCACGCCTGGGCGGAAGCCTACATCCCGGGCGCGGGCTGGATCGGCTTCGACCCGACCTCCGGACTCCTCGCGGGCGAAGGACACCTGCCGCTCGCGTGCTCGGCCGATCCCGGCAATGCGGCGCCGGTGATCGGGTTCACCGACGTCTGCGAGACCGAGTTCTCGGTCGACATGCACGTCACCCGCATCCACGAGGATCCGCGGGTCACGAAGCCCTATTCGGAAGCGCAGTGGCGGGCGATCGACGCGCTCGGCGAGGCCGTCGACCGGGAGCTCGACGCGCACGACGTTCGCCTCACGCAGGGCGGGGAGCCCACGTTCGTGTCGGTGGACGACATGGACGGGCCGGAATGGAACACCGCGGCGCTCTCGCCTGCGAAGCGCGCGCTCGCGCAGACGCTGCACCGCCGCCTTGCGTCGAGGTTCGCCCCCGGCGCGCTGCTCCACGACGGGCAGGGCAAGTGGTACCCGGGCGAGCCGCTGCCGCGCTGGGC
>NZ_JBAVEF010000007.1:0-3729 GCF_049587615.1 Sulfuricurvum sp. | reverse complement strand
TTATCGAGCTTAAAGACCGGACTAAATTTGCCAACGACAAAGAAGCCGATCTGTTTATTTCGGTCCATGCCAACTCCATCCCTAAAACCTCCGATCCCCTCGGAGCGCAGGGACTGGAAACCTATTTCCTCTCTCCGGGACGGAGTGAGCGGGCGATGCGGGTAGCGGCGTTGGAAAATTCTGAAGATATGAACGAGATGGGTCAGTACGGAAAACTCAGCTTCCTGAGCTTTTTGAACACCGAAAAAATCATTGCTTCCAATAAACTGGCGATTGATTTGCAAAAAGGGATGCTCGCCAATCTGCGGAAACAATTCCCGAACGTACGGGACAACGGCGTCAGAGAAGCCCCGTTCTGGGTTTTAGTCGGAGCTCAGATGCCGGCAGTATTGCTTGAAGTCGGCTATATCAGCCATCCGGACGAATCGGCGCGGATCGCTGATGAAAAGTACCAAAAATGGATGGTGGAAGGGCTTCTTGAAGGGGTGGGGCGCTATTTCACCAATAACGGCTAACTCTATTTGTATACGCTAAGCCGAACAAAGTCCGGTTTGCTGCGATAACTCTAGGTTTCCTTCGGCAGGAAGCCTACGCGCGGTCATCGCGCTTTTTTATTTACTTTTTTCGTAAAAGTAGTTCGTTGCTTCGACAAATCCTTCGACACTTCCGCAATCGAACCGTTTTCCGTTAAATTTATAGGCCAGAACCATCCCGTTTTGGGCTTGTGTCATCAGCGCGTCGGTGATCTGGATTTCACCCCCCTTGCCGGGAGCAGTTTTTTCGATGATGCCGAAAATGTCAGGAGTCAGAATATAGCGCCCGATGATCGCCAGATTGCTCGGGGCAACGGAAGGATCCGGTTTTTCGACCATGTTGCCGACTTTGTAGACTCCCTCTTCGATCTGTGTTCCTTCGATAATCCCGTAACGGTTGGTTTGGCTCGGATCGATTTCCTCGATCGCGACGATCGAGCATTGGTATTTGGCAAACAAGGCCACCATCTGTGAGAGAATACCTCCGGCTCCGTTTCCGTCGCATAAGTCATCGGCGAGGACAACGGCAAACGGCTCGTTCCCGATCAGTGTTTCGCCCGTAAGAATCGCATGCCCCAGCCCTTTCATCTCGTTTTGGCGGGTGTAGGAGAACGTGCATTGATCGATCAGGGTACGGATCTCGGTGAGATAGTGCTCTTTGTCGGTCCCTTTGATCTGGTGCTCCAGCTCATAGCTTACGTCAAAATGATCTTCCAATGCCCGTTTCCCGCGCCCCGTAACAATGGCCATTGTGTGAATACCCGCTTCGACCGCTTCTTCGACTCCATACTGGATCAGCGGTTTGGTGAGGACGGGAAGCATCTCTTTGGGCATTGCTTTGGTGGCAGGTAAAAAGCGTGTTCCGTATCCGGCTGCGGGGAAAAGGCATTTTTTGATCATGGATACTCCTGAAAAACGTTGAATACTATACGATACGGCATTTTAGCACAGGGGGCTTAACACAATGTTTGAATCCGTTTGCTTTTGAGACACATAAAATGAGTTATAATGTTTTGTTATTGATCCAGGAGGACAACGATGAAACGAATAGCTGCAATAGCATTGATTACGGGAAGTTTGTTCAGTGGGGCGGCAGGAGCCGAGTTTGATATCGGAGTTTCCGGTTCGGAAAGAGGGATCAGCGGTCTTTCTCTTTCGATAGGCGATTACTACCGTGTGCCGCACAGCGAAATCATTGTGATTGAACGGGCTATCCCCCGCGAGGAGATGAGCGTCGTATATCTGTTATCGCGCCGAGCACACCGCGATGCGCAGTTTATTGCCGATCTTCGTTTACGCGGACTCAGTTGGTGGGACATTACGATCCGCCTCGGACTTGACCCGCACACTCTTTATGTCGTGGATTCTCATCGCCATTCAGGGCCTCCGTACGGTAAAGCGTACGGATATTACAAAGAGGGGAAAAAGCACCGTCTGCGCGATGATGAGATCGTAGAACTTTCCAATGTCCGTTTCCTCTCCAAATATCACCGTGTGAGTGCTGATGATGTGATCGATCAGCGTCGCAAGGGAGAACGGTACATGAACATCGACGAGCACTACCGGAGTAAAAAAGGGTCTTCAAATTATCAGGAAAAGCGGTATGAAGAGCGGGGATCGAAAAGTTATGATGACCGAGGGGCCAAAGGCGGTAAACCATCGCAAGAACGCGGGGCAAAAGGGCATGGTAACGGCAAAGGATCCGAGCGTTAATCTCGACGTCTCTCTTAGAATTTAATCATTTTCAGGCACAATGCCGATAATGTAATACAGATTCAAAAGAGTGCACGAAAAAGGAACCGTCTTTGGGTAAATTGTTTTTAGCAAAACAGAAAATTTTTAACGCCGACGGAAATGTCTACGCGTACGAACTGTTGTTTCGGGATACCGCCCACGGGATAGCGGAATTTCCGGGCAACATGAAAGCAACTTCTCATATTATCATCAATACGCTGACCAACCTCAATATCGACCAGCTTCTGGGCAAAAACGGGACTGCGTTTATCAACGTAGATGAGCAGATGCTCACATCCGGCATCATTGACATGCTCGATAAAAAAAGATTTATCCTTGAATTACTTGAGACGATCGAATTGAGCGAAAAAGTGATCGAGAAAATCAAGCTCTATCACAAACGCGGGTACACGATAGCTATTGACGATTTCGACTGCAGCATTGGAATGATCAAAAAATTCGCACCGCTGATCAAACATATCCACATTATGAAAATCGATGTTATGTCCGCAGAACTGCAGAATATTGAAGCAGTAATGGGGAAATTGCGCAACGCGGGGATCAAGTTCCTGGCTGAAAAGATCGAGACAAAAGAAGAGTACGACAAATATCGCTCGATTCAGTTTGATCTGTTTCAGGGATATTTTTTGCATAAGCCCGAAATCGTGGAAATCGACGGGTATAAAGAGGTCACCCACCTCATTATTTTGCAGCTTATCCGATTAATCAAAGAGGATGCTGAAACGACCAAGATCGAGATGTTTATCAAACAACGCGCCGATTTGTCGTTTAAACTGATCAAATTCCTGAATAACCAAGAATCGTTCAGTACGCCGGTCGAATCAATCACACAGGTCATTACGCTGCTCGGACGCGATAAACTTCTGCGATGGCTGCTCGTCTATCTGTATGCGGAGATTTCCACTAATCCCGCTTCAGAGGTCATTTTGCAGTTTGCGTTGAACCGTGCCGAACGGATGGAAGAAGACGCCCATCATCGGGATAAGGAAAAAGCGTACCTTGCGGGGATGTTTTCGCTGCTAGGGGCACTTTTTGATACGAACATCAAAGAGTTGATGAACCATGTCAAGATGGACAGTGAGATCACACGGTTGGTGATTGAGAAAAAAGGGAAATTTGCCCCCAGCCTCCAAAAAGCCGAGCTAATGGAAAAAGAGTACCTTCGAAAACTGATTCTTGAGAATTTCGACAAACTTGATCCGGTTGAGCTGATTTATGCGCTTGAGTACAGCGGCGTGCATATCGATAAAACGAAGCTCTAGTCAAAAAAATACTAGTTTGATACAGTCTGGGCACAGTAAAATTTTTAGAATCTGCAAGTATCGTAAATAGGGGAGTTTAAAAGTAGGTGGCGGACAGAGAGGGATTCGAACCCTCGGTACCGTTGCCAGTACGTCTCCTTAGCAGGGAGGTGGTTTCAGCCAACTCACCCATCTGTCCA
>NZ_JBAVEF010000006.1:0-1634 GCF_049587615.1 Sulfuricurvum sp. | reverse complement strand
TCCCTGGGCGACCTCTTCATCGCCGGCCTGATCCCCGGCGTGGTGATGGCCGGGGCGATGATGGCCGTGATCTCCTGGGCGGCGCACAAGCGCGGCTTCCCCAAGGACGAGCGGTTCAGCGGCTCGCGCCTGTGGCAGGAGTTCCGCCGCGCATTCTGGGCGCTGGCGATGCCGGTGCTGATCCTCGTCGGCTTTCGCATGGGCGTGTTCACGGCCACCGAGATCGCCGCGGTGGCAGCGGCGTATGCCTTCGTGGTCGGGCTGGTGATCTACCGCACGCTGTCCTTTGCCAAGCTGCCGGCCATCCTGCTCGCCACGGCCAAGGAGACGGCGACGATCCTGGTGATCGCGGCGTGCGCCGCTCCGTTCGGCTGGATTCTCGGCATCGAGGAGGCCCCGCAGAAGGTCACGGCCCTGCTCACCTCCATCACCAGCGAGCCGTGGGCGATCCTGCTCATCCTGAACATCGTGCTGCTGATCGCAGGCATGTTCATGGAGACGCTGGCGATCATGATCATCCTCGTGCCGATCCTCCTGCCCCTGCTCAACGCGGTGGGCATCGACCTCGTGCACTTCGGCATCGTGCTCCTCGTCAACCTGGTGATCGGCCAGATCACCCCGCCGGTCGGCGTGCTGATGTTCGTGGCGAGCGCGGTGTCGCGCACCCACCTCGGCCAGATCGCGCGCGAGATCTGGCTGTTCGTCGGGGCGCTGGTGGCCGCGCTGGCCGTGATCACCTACCTGCCCGAGCTGTCGCTGTGGCTCCCGCAGGTGCTGAACCGCTGACGTGCGCGGCGGCGGCGCGTCCGGCGGGCGTCAACGCGCCCGTGATACCCGCTCGACCGGCCGCAGCTCGTGCAGGTTCTGGCGCAGGTAATCGACTGCGATGCGACGCTTCTCGAGCCCGCGGATCGAGCCGTTGCCGGAGCGTTGCGGCGCGTCGATCACCGGCAGCACCGCGGCGAGGCGGTGGTAGATGCCGCGCCAGTTCGACCGCACGGTCTCGGTCGAGAGCCCGAGCTTGTCGGCAATCGCCTGGTCGGAAGCGCCATCGAGGGCACGCAGCGCGATGCGCTGTTCGGCCGGCGTGAGCCGGAGTCGCGGTGCGGGCGGATCGAACATCTGCGTCGCCATGCTCATCGCTCCCGGAGGCAGTTCCGCGCGGGTCAGGCGCAGCATGCGCGACCTGCACGCGGGGCCGAGGAAGCCGGTGCCTGCGCGCTCCGAGAAGTCGTGGAGCAGCCGGTAGCCTCCCGCGCGCAGGTAGTCGGCGACTACGTCCTCGAACACCTCGTAGTAGATCGCCCGCAGCCGGTAGCCGCCGTAGAAGTGCACGAACGCCTGCGGCGCGAGCTTGCGCAGCTCGGTCACCTCGGGGCCGTTCCAGTCGTACTGCCCGAGCGGCATCGGGAAGACGGCGAGCTGCAGCCCGTCGCGCGTGTTCGCGCTGCGGATCTCGTCGAGCGTGAGCAGCGGCCGCTGATCGTCGAGGAGCCGGCCCAGCACGGCGCCCACGAATGACGGTGCGGGATCGGCAAGGTAGCCCGCGACCACGCTTTCGCGCAGGAACAGGCCGCCGGCGAACGACCAGACCCGCAGTCCGCCGGGTCCCGTCTCCTCGAACACGCTGAGGG
>NZ_JBAVEF010000005.1:0-1605 GCF_049587615.1 Sulfuricurvum sp. | reverse complement strand
GGTGTGAGGCACGCGCCAGATGATACCTTTGAGACGCAGACGGCGCAGATCGTAAGTGAGCTGGCCCGTGGTGTACTGGTCATGGGCCAGGCCTTGCAGATCAGCCACTTGTGGCCGCAAGCTGCGGTGCGTGAAACCCTGGGTCGCCGCGAGAAACGAGGTGAGCGCCGCCACGCCGAAGGCGAGGCCATGACCCGCAGTTGGCCAAAGCGCAGGCCCGGGGCGCGTGGACCGTCCTCGGTGACGGTCGGGAGGACGACCCGTTCGACACTCTCTTGCGACAAATGACAGTTGTGGCTGACCCGTTGGACGTCCAATAGACGTCGGTTGATCTGCCGACCGATCTGTTCCAGGTAAGGTAACTGGCTGAGGTCCTTGTTCACGCCGAAATCCTTGGGCTCGTTGATGGTCGTTTCGGTGCGCAGGGCGCGGCCTTCCTTGAAATACTGCTTGACCCGGTTCGCCTTGTACTCGATGTGTAAGCTGGGTAGTACGCCGTCTTCGATGACTCGGGTGCGGAACTGGCCCGGCGTGGTCTTGATGATTTTGCGGTCGAAGACCAACTGCACCCGATCCGGACGGCCTAAGTCCAGGTTCTCGCGGATGACGGCTTCGAAGAACTCCCGGCCGCGCACGGGATCGTCGAAGACTTGCGTGCGACTGGTTTCCACTTGCCAGACGGACAGGCGATGGCGGTAACCAGCCTGGCGGTCAGCCGCCGTCAGGGGCATGGGCAGACGCTCGACCCACTTGGCAAAGAAAGCCTGGATCTGCTCGGGCCCCAACTGGTCGCAGACCGCCTGCAAACGCTCGGCATCGGCACAGGACAGAAAGCCGTTATCCAAAATCTCGAAGGCGATACCTTCCTTGCGCAACTGCTGCTTGGCCCACTCGTGGCCGTTGAGACAGACCTTGATGGCATACGGCGCATAGCTGCACACCTTGATGAAGGCCGGCCCGAAGTCAGCGTCCTGGATGTAGAAGTAGTAATGGTTGACCCGCACCGCGTCTCGGCTGTACTCGAAGCCGATGTAGCCGGTCTGGTCTTTCTTGCGACCTTTGAAAGCCTGGGCCTTTTCCTGCGCCACGCCGATGAAGACCACACCTTCCGGTTGATCAAACTTCTGGCGGTACTCGGCGGCGATGTCGTCCTTGCGCTGGCCAGGCTCAAAGTGCACCATCGGAATACCGCCTTGCTCGGCAAAGGACTGGATCTGGGCCTTGAAGTCGTCGGTGATCCGGCCCAGCAGGGCGGGCGACGGGATTTTGTTCCCACGATGGCCGATCAGGAAGTTGACCAGTTGCCCAGGCACTTGCAGCGTCGGAATGTAGCCGTTGAGATAGATGCGATCCAGACACTCGACGGTCAGCGTCACATGATCGCGCAGCAAGTCATTGACGTTCGTCATAGGCCAGCCTCCAATGGCTAGCCTATCACATTTACCGACGAGATTCAACCACCGCTTCGCGACTCGTCGGTTTGAGGCGAAGCTTCGCTAGTATTACAGCGCAACATTGGATAGAGCGGCGAGTCTGGCCAGCCTGGTTTTACGATGGGACATGTAGGCAACGAAGTTCCGTTTCTGATAATACAGGACCAGTTTC
>NZ_JBAVEF010000004.1:0-1795 GCF_049587615.1 Sulfuricurvum sp. | reverse complement strand
GGCACGAGGAGTTCGAGGCGGGCGTCCCGCACCAGAGCCCGGACCAGGGCGAGATCCGGGACCTCGCGCTGCGTGACGAAGCGGCCGCGCGGGTCGACCACCATCCACTCGCGGTCACGGATGCCGTCGTGCGCGAGGCCGGTAGGCAGCACGTGCACCTGCCGGATGTCGGCGCCCCGGCAGCTCTTCACGGGGTAGATCGACAGGCCGGCGATCGTCGCGCGTCGCATGACTCCTTCCCCTCTTCCGGGATCCGGAAACGCAACGGGCGGCCCGGAGATCCGTGCCGCCCGTGTCGATACCGGTTCGTTCCGGTCAGCGCAGTCCCGCGGCGTACTCCGCGACCGCCCTCATCTGCCGGTCGGTCATTGCCTTGACCACGCCGTGCATCACGCGACCGTTGGCGTCCTTGCCGTCCTTGTCCATGCCGCGCTCGCCCGACTTGAACGCCTTGAGCTGCGCGGAGGTGTAGTCCGCGTACTGCCCGGCGATGCGCGGATAGCTCTTGGGAACTCCCGCGCCGGTCGGGCTGTGGCACGCGCTGCAGGCCGGCACGCCGGTGGCGGCGTCGCCGCCGCGCCACAGCGCCTGCCCGGCCTTGACGAGCTCGATGTCCTTGGCGGCAAGCCCCTTGGGCTTCTGGCGCGAGTAGTAGAGCGCGACCGCGCGCATGTCGTCGGCCGACAGCGGCGTGGCCATGCCGAGCATCACGGCGTTCGCGCGCACTCCCGCCTTGAAGTGCGCGAGCTGCAGGGTGATATAGTCGGCGTGCTGCCCCGCGATGTTGGGATTGACCGCGGTGGGGCTGTTGCCGTCGGCACCGTGACAAGCGGCGCAGACCTCGGTGGCGATCTTGCGGCCGCGCTCCATGTCGTTCTGCGCGGTCGCCAGCGTAGGCACCGCGGCAAGCGCCGGTCCGGCAATCAGGGCCAGCAGCAGCAGGGATTTCATCGGCAAGGCTCCTCGATTCGGCAGCCGCGGGCGAGTCGTCGCGCCCCGGGGCCGCTCCCGTCGTGAACAAACGCAACATTGTACCGGAGCCGTCCGGCGCGCCCCAAGGCGCGGATGTGCAGCCCCCCGAGCAACCCCTGGCGCTCGTGGGGGCGCAATTCGTCATCGGTGCCGCCGGGCGTTCCCAGCTGCCGCCGCCCGGACCGCCGGAAATCGCGTTCGCCGGCCGATCCAACGCGGGCAAGTCGAGTGCGATCAATGCGCTCGCTACGCGTACCCGACTCGCGTTCACGAGCCGGACGCCCGGCCGCACGCAGCAGATCAACCTGTTCCAGCTGAGAAGCGGCGGCCTCGCGGCCGACCTGCCGGGCTACGGCTATGCCGCGGTCGCACGCGACGTCAAGCGCGAGTGGCAGGACTTCCTCTGGGAGTACCTGACCACCCGCGACACCCTCGTCGGTCTCGTGCTGGTCGCCGATGCGCGCCACGGCCTGAAGCCGCTCGACTTCACGGTCCTCGACGTGTTCGTGCCCTCTGCGCGGCCCGTGCTCGTGCTCGCCACCAAGAGCGACAAGCTGAACCAGTCCGAGCAGCGCGGTGCCGTGGTCGGCATCCGCGCTCAGCTCGCGGCGCGCTACCCGGCCCAGGCGCACGCGATCGCCGTCGTGGGCTTCTCCGCCACGCGCCGCATCGGCGTGATGGCGGCGGATCGGGTGCTCTGCGACTGGCTCGGCATCACCGCGCGGAAATGATCGCCGTGCGTTCCCGCCCGACGTGCTTCGCCGCCGCGGCAGGGCCGCGGCACAAGAAAAAAGCCCCGCGATCAAGGGGAGTGATGCGGGGC
>NZ_JBAVEF010000003.1:0-20995 GCF_049587615.1 Sulfuricurvum sp. | reverse complement strand
TCATCGCTCATAATACTGCATCTTTCAGGTGTGGAAACGTAGGTCGCCGCCTGGCTCTCAGATTTTTACTCTCCTCTTTTTAATACAATCCCAATTCAAGCAATCACAAATAAATTCTTCTCTAAATCATAACTCTAAGCTAAATCGCTCATTCAACTTCCTTTCCTTCTTTCGAAACCATTTGACAACCTTCTGTATTCAGGATACAATCTAATATTTCATTGTAAAGGTTTGATATGGTTAAAATAATAACAATGCTTGTTCTCTTTTTCTCACTTGCCTTTGGTGCTATTAACATTAATAAGGCTAATTCCGCTCAGCTACAAAACTTGAATGGGATTGGTCCGACAAAAGCGCAGGAGATTATCAAGTATCGTAAGGCACACGGCGGGTTTAAAAGTGTGGATGAACTGGTAAATGTCAAAGGTATCGGACCGATGACGATGAAAAAATTAAAATCACAAGTGAGTATTCGCTAAGGTATATAGACCTTATCGATCATTTCGTTATATTCGCTTTTACAATCACTATCAGCGGTGATTCCGCCGCCACTTTTATAGATAAGTTGTGTATCTTCTTTTTCAACAAAACGGATAGATACGGCACTGTAGAGGTTTGACCCGTCAAAATGGCCGAAAATACCTGTAAAATAGCCGCGTTGATATTCTTCGATCTCTTTGATGATATCAACCGTTTTACGCTTTGGTGTACCGCTAATGCTTCCAGCTGGCAATAGTGCTTTTAGCAACTCTGCTGCATTTTCTCTCCAGTTTTCTTCCAAGGTACCGCAGATATGTGAACTTACTTGATGCAATTTTTTCTTTCCGGCATCTATCGTCGTAATATAACGGAATTTTTCGACCCGTATATCTTTCGCTACGATCCCTAAATCATTGCGGAGTAGATCGACAATCATGGTATGTTCTGCAAATTCTTTTGGATCATTCAAAATAGTATTAATAGCATCGCTCAGGGATGCATCAATGGTACCTTTCATTGGATAGGCGTGGATGGTATTGCCTTCAATGGTAATAAAAGGTTCAGGAGAAAAGCAGACGAACTTATCTTTAACCCGAAGTTTATACGGGGCATGTGCCATAGTATAGATTTCATTTAACGTAAAATTTGATTGTATAGGTGTAGGTTGCGTTAAATTGAGTAGATAGGTATTGCCATTTCGAATATGTTCTTGGACGGCTTCGAATTTTTTGCGGTACTGTTCAAACGCTACAGGGGCAAATATTGGTTTATGGGGGGTATTTGCATGATGAATGGTGCTGTTAAATGCGAACTCAATATTTTCTGATTCCAATTCTTCCAAGGTGAAGCACTGCAAATCCTCCCCCGTGAAATCGGTGTAAAAGAAACACTTCACTCCCGATGAGACGAATTCACTGAATCGTTGGTACATCAGGCAATAAGTGCTTTGAGAACAGCCATACGAATGGCTACACCATTTCGAACCTGCTCAAGTACTTTGCAGCGAGGGTCTTTTAGCATCATATCATCAATATCAATATTGCGGTGTACCGGTCCCGGATGCAGCAAGATCAGATCTCGGTTTCCGACGAGTTCTTGGGTAATGCAAAAATCGCTGGCATAATCTTTAAGTGAACCGTAGGTTTGATGTGAATGACGTTCCGTTTGGGTTCGTAAACTCATTATGGCATCAACATCATCGATAACATCATGGAGGCTATGGGTCATTTTAAGATTACTGTCAGGGAGAAAATGGGGTGGGGCCACAAGGGTGATTTCCATCCCGAATCGGGTTAAGAGTTCAATATTGCTGTTGGCGACGCGGGAGTTTTTGATATCACCGACAATCGCTATTTTTTTGCCTTTAACATCGCCAAAATGTCGGCGGAGGGTAAAGAGATCAAGAAGGGCCTGGGTCGGATGGGCGTGAGCGCCGTCACCTGCATTGATGATGGAGGCGTGGGTGTGTTCGGCGAGGATATTGGGCACCCCTGCATGGGCATGGCGAACAATCATGGCATGAGGTCCCATCGCATCAAGATTCGTGGCAGTATCGACGAGGCTTTCCCCTTTTTGGGTAGAACTTTTTTGAACATCGAGATGAACCACTTCGGCACCTAGACGCTTAGCCGCAATCTCAAAAGAACTTTTAGTTCGGGTTGAATTTTCAAAAAAGAGGGTAATGATAATTTTTTCTTTGAGGATAGGATCAAATTGGCCTTGCAAATAGTGTTCAGCATCGCGTAAAACCTGAAGAATTTGTTCAGTCGTAAAATCATCGGTTCGAATCAGGTGTTGCATGCTTTCTCCATTACTATTAATTTTTGAACGCGTAAGGAATAAAATCCCTTACGCTACGCTTGCCGCTATGGCACTAAAGCTTGCCTCATAAGAGGCAGAAAGTTAATGCGTTATTGTATCTAAAAGTACTTTGGCAATGGTATCGATATCATGATCAATTCGGAATACAGGGTCAAATCGGTGTTGGAAATAAGGGAGAGAGGTGATGTCAAATGTGGTCTCTTGAGGACGGCAGTTAAGACCCCATATAAAAGGCAAGCGAGCATCCTCAAGAGCTTTAATGCTCAATAAAGTGTCGTTAATGCATCCAAGAGCGCAATGGGTAACCAAAAGGGTTGTTGCCTGAAAGTATCGGGGTAAATCAATCATCATGGATTTTTCATCGATCGGAACCATCAATCCGCCCGCCCCTTCGATAATGACAACATCGCACAGGGCTTCTATTTTTGCTAAAGCCTTGTCAAATAAGGTGAAATCGATTTCTTTACCTCCGTTAGCAACAAAGGGTGCCGCAGGAAGGGGCCATTGGAGGGTCACAATGTCTTTTACCGACAATGCAGCAAGTGCCGGATTGTAAGACACTGCGGTTTGAAAAAGGGTATTACCATCGGGCGGTAATGCCGTTACCCCGGTTTCGATCGGTTTGTAGACACCGACGCGCAGTCCCATGCGACTCAATGCCCCAATAAGAAGAGTGGAAGTATAGGTTTTACCGATATTGGTATTGGTAGCGGTAACAAAAATGCGTTTAGACAAGGAGATGCCCTTTTTGGTTATAATTGCCTAATTTTAATATAGGTTTGATGATGAATCGCTTTGAAGAGTTTACAACCCGCATCGTTCAGCAAGTGGGGAAAAAAGAGGGGCCTATCAGCCCTGTGATGGTTAATTCCGCATCGTTTGGATACGGCAACAGTGAAACGGGTGAGGGGATATTTGACGGTTCGGTCAAAAAACCGCTTTATGCACGTGTCGGTAATCCGACATCGGCTCAGTTGGAACAGATTCTCGCCTCTATGGATGGCGGAATCGGGGCGATAGCAACATCCTCGGGGATGGGGGCAACGGCAATGGCGACATTGAGTCTTTTAAAAGCCGGAGATGAGATCATCAGTATCGGCGGTCTTTTCGGCGGGACGTATTCTTACTTTTCCGAGACGTTGGCCCGGTTTGGGATTACTACCCATTTTTTCGATGTGGATGAGTTGGATGCCATTGAGGAAACAATCAATACGGCGACAAAAATACTTTTTTTGGAGAGTGTCGGCAATCCCAATATGCGCCTTCCCGATATTGCAAAAATTGCGGATATCGCGAACCGCTACGGCGTCGTTTTGATGGTCGATAACACCATCACTCCGCTGAGTGTCGCACCGATAGCGTTGGGTGCGGATATCGTTGTCTATTCGACAACCAAAATTATCACCGGAAATGCGTCCTCATTGGGAGGCGCCGTGATTTTCCGCGCCATTTCTGAGGGTGAGGATAAGTTTAAAGAGGATCGTTACCGTGATATTCACCCTTTTATTAAAAAAATGGGGAGTATAGCGCTGGTAGCGAATGCTAAAAAACGGGCTTTGCGTGATTTCGGAATGTCTGCGAACGGTTTTGGAAGCTATCTAACGATGTTGGGGCTTGAGACATTACCGCTTCGTCTCGATCGGATCGTTACCAGTGTGGAGACGATTGCTAAGGCATTGCATGAGAGAGGATTCAGTGTCAATCACCCTTGTTTGCCGAATCATCCTCACCATGAACGCTATCAACGTCAATTTACAAACGGATGCGGGACACTGCTGACGATTGATATGGGGAGTAAAGAGCGCGCATTTGAATTTTTAAACCGGTCCAAACTCATCACGATTACCGCAAATATAGGCGATAGCCGTACGCTTGGGCTGCATATGGCTTCAACGATCTACCGTGATTTTGACGATCAAACCAAAGAGTTCTTGGGAATCACTCCGGGGCTTATCCGCATTTCGATTGGATTAGAGAGTGCTGAAGCCATTATCGATGATTTTATAAACGCGGCAAAAATTTAAAAAGATTCGGTATAGTTCAATCATGGCGACAAAACACGAGCACTCAACACGTTTAGATTTGATCTTAGAACACCCAAAACAGTATAATGTTTTTTTACTCAATGACGATTATACGTCAATGGACTTTGTTGTTGATATTTTGATGAAGATATTTCGTCGCAATTTTCAGGATGCGCACCGGATTATGATCGAAGTACATCAAAAAGGGCGGGGTTTATGCGGGGTTTACCCGTATGAAGTGGCTGAAACAAAAGTACATCAAGTGGGAACCCTGGCACGAGAAAATGGATTTCCCCTTAAAGCGATGATGGAGGAAGCATAACCATGGTGAGTACAGAACTGAACGCAATTTTTCAAAAAGCGGTTGCGTTTGCGAGGCATCAGCGTCACGAGTACCTAACGATTGAACATGTGATGTTGGCATTGCTCAACTCTCCTGATGGGGAGGCGATTATCCGTTCTTGCGGTGCGAACGTGGAGCTTATCCGCGAGTCATTGGGTTCGTATCTGATGCAGATGATGGAACCTTTGCCCGATGATGTAGAACAAGAGCCGTTTGAGACGGTGGCGCTGGCCCGGATGATTGATGGGATGATGAAACATGTCCGAAGTGCCCAAAAAGAGTATGCCGATGTCGGAGATTTGATCGCTGCGGTGTATGAAGAACATCATACCTATGCGTGTTTGCTGCTTGAAGAGTATGGTATCAGCCGTGTTGATATCCTCGAAGCGATTTCGCATCGTGATATGGACAGTGTGCAAGAAGATTCACGGAGTGAAGGGGCCCTTCAAAAATATGCGATCAATCTGATTGACCAAGCCAAAAAAGGAAATATCGATCCTGTTATCGGGCGCGTTAATGAGATTGAGCGGGCTATTCAAACGTTGTGCCGCCGCAAGAAAAACAATCCGTTACTGATCGGTGAACCGGGTGTCGGTAAAACAGCGATTGCCGAGGGACTGGCATTACGTATCGTCTCAGGAGAGGTTCCAAAATTATTGGAAGATGCCGAGATTTTTGCCCTTGATCTTGGGGCAATGCTCGCCGGAACCAAATATCGGGGTGATTTTGAAAAACGGCTCAAAGCGGTGATGGACGAGGCAGCAGAGCATCCTAACGCCATCCTCTTCATCGATGAGATTCATACGATCGTAGGGGCCGGTGCCGTCGGAGGGGGGAGTATGGACGCATCCAATCAGCTCAAACCAGCGCTCGCTTCAGGTGTCCTTAAATGTATGGGGGCGACGACACACGCCGAATACCGCAGCGTTTTTGAAAAAGACCGTGCCCTCAGCCGCCGTTTTGCCCGCATCGAGGTAGGGGAACCCAGTGAAGAAGAGAGCTTTTTGATCCTTAAAGGACTCAGAGCGCGCTATGAAAAACACCATGGGGTGAAATACACCGATAAAGCGCTCCGCTCTGCCGTCGAACTCTCCAAAAAATACATTACCGACCGTTTTTTACCCGATGTTGCGATCGATCTGATCGACGAAGCGGGAGCATCGTTTCATCTTAAAACCCATAAACGCACCACGATTACTCCGCATGATATCGAAACGGTCATTGCTAAAATGACGGGGATACCCACCTCTAAAATGGGAACGGATGATCGTGAAAAGCTCTCAACGCTTGAATCGGATCTCAAAGCACTTGTTATCGGGCAGGATAATGCGATTAGCCAAGTGGTAAAATCGATCAAACGCTCTTATGCCGGGCTCAGTAGTCCGTACAAACCGATTGCCTCTTTTTTATTTTCCGGTCCGACGGGGGTAGGTAAAACGGAGTTGGCCAAATCGTTGGCTGAAACGATGGGGATCTATTTCGAGCGTTTTGATATGTCCGAATACATGGAGAAACATGCCCTCAGCCGCCTCATCGGTGCCCCTCCTGGGTATGTGGGATTTGAGCAGGGGGGATTACTGGTCGAGACAGTTCGGAAACACCCTTATATGGTATTGTTGCTTGATGAGATCGAAAAAGCCCATCCCGATTTGATCAATGTACTCTTGCAGGTGATGGACAGTGCAACACTGACCGATAATACGGGGTTCAAAGCCAACTTTTCGAATGTAATTTTGGTAATGACTTCCAACATCGGAGCGTCGGAACGTACGGTAATGGGGTTCAATGCTGACAGCTCGATTTCCCGTCATGAGGCGTTAAAATCATTTTTTACCCCTGAATTTCGTAACCGGTTGGACGGGGTTATCGAATTTGGTCCGTTGCCGCTGGAGGTTGTCGAAAATATTGTGGATAAATTTATTCGACAACTTAATGTACAGTTGAAAGCGAAAAAAGTGAGTCTCTCTATCACTATGAAAGCAAAAGCCTACCTTGCCAAAATCGGCTATGACAAAGCGATGGGGGCACGGCCTCTTGGAAGAGTTATTGCCGATAAAATCAAAGATCCATTAGTCGATGAGGTCCTTTTCGGATGTTTGGCACAGGGGGGAAAAGTATCGGTAGATTATGCCGACAGACTCATTTTCGATTATGCGGTATGATCCCAAAACTTACCTATCATCTCTCTTTTCCTAATCCCCATAGCGCATCAGAGGAGGGGATTGTCGCGTATGGCGGTGATCTTTCCCCCTCGAGAATCATGTTGGCGTACCGTTTAGGGATATTTCCGTGGTACAGTCTTGGCGATCCGATTCTCTGGTGGTCACCCGATCCGAGGCTTATTTTGGAATTGGAAGATTTCAAACTCCATCGCTCCCTTCGAAAAAAAATTTCCCATTTCGAGATCCGTTTTGATACGGCTTTTTCCGAAGTGATACGCGAATGCGCTCAGATGACACGCAGAGACCAAAAAGGGAGTTGGATCGTACCGGAGATGATCGAAGCCTATGAAACTCTTCACATATTGGGGCATGCCCACAGTGTCGAAGCGTATCAGAATGGAATCTTGGTCGGAGGGCTTTATGGAGTAAGTGTCGGAGGGGTATTTTGCGGAGAGTCGATGTTTGCAAAAGTCTCCGATGCTTCCAAAGTTGCTTTTGCTGTATTGATTGACCATTTACGGGATTGGGGATATGCCTTTGTCGATTGTCAGGTTCCCACTGAGCATCTAAAAAGTCTTGGGGCTAAAGAGGTCTCTAGAGAGTTTTTTTTGCGACAACTTTGTGGAGCGCCTGCGGTAATAGAGGAGAATAACCATTGGAAAATGAGAAACCTTTAAGGTTTGTTCCTCTATACTCATCGGTAATTCTTATAAAAAAGGGGTTTTCAATGAAAAATGTTTTACTAAGTGTTGTAGCCATTGCGGCACTTGCTACGGCCGGTTTTGCAACGGTTAATAATCAAACAGGATGCGGTCTTGGATCACAAATCATCAAAGATGATAGTTCTGCACTGATGTTAGCACTTCAGGCAACTACGAACAGTATATTTGGGAACCAGACCTTTGGTATCACATCAGGGACATCAGGATGTAAAAAAGCGAGTCTTGTGATGAATGAGCGTGCAGCTGAGTTTGTCGCATCGAACATGGATCAGCTTTCTCGTGAGATTGCGATCGGTCAAGGGGAAAGTGTTTCAACATTGGCTGAACTTTTGAATGTTGAAGACAAAGCGGCATTTGCAGCAGTGCTTCAATCCAATTACAATGCCATCTATACGAGTGAAAAAGCCGATATGGCAACGGTGCTCGACAACGTTTCAACGATCGCCGGTTAATCACATTTTCGGAACGCAGTGTGTGCGTTCTGAAAATTTTAAGGTTTTTTTTGCCATTTTTTCTCCTCTTATTATGCGCACTGAGTTTATCGCTGAATGCTGCTCTAAGCGATGACCTGATTGCGCAGGCTCATACCAAAAGACTTTCCGAAACTCGATACTGGCATCTGCTGATGCATACTCCTCATGACGAGAGTGAAATTGATGATCCTTCATTTTTTCTCTCACCCGAAGGGAAACGAAATCTCTCTGCGGAACTCGAGGCAACCCTCCGCCGCTTGAATGAGGATACAAACCGAAGCAACGAGTCTATTTTTTGCCGTTTTCCGGCGCGTCGTGCGTGGTTGGAACGAGAACTCAACACCTCATTCGGGGAGGGTGAATGTACGGAATACGAAGCGCTTGTGACGAAAATGGACCCCCAAAAAGTGACCCTTGTTTTTCCCAGTGCTCATATCAACTCTCCTGCATCGATGTTCGGGCATACGTTTTTACGGATCGATTCGTCAATGGAGTCGAAGCTGATGTCGTATGCAATCAATTATTCCGCTTTTACGGAGGATACGAACGGATTATTGTTTGCGTATAAAGGGCTATTTGGCGGCTATTACGGTTATTACTCGATGCTGCCTTATTATGAAAAACTCAAAGAGTATCGTGACTCTGAGTCCCGAGATGTATGGGAATACGATCTTAATCTCACACAAGATGAGGTGATGGCGATGGTGCGTCATATTTGGGAACTGCAGCGGATCAATTCGTGGTACTATTTTTTTGACGAAAACTGTTCGTACCATATGCTCTGGCTCACGGAAATCGCCCGTCCGAGTGTCCGGCTGAGGGATCATTTTTATTATTATGTGATTCCTCCTGAAACGGTTCGTGCTTTTGAGGATGAGGGGCTGGTCCGTGAGAAACATTACCGCCCCTCAAAACGGACAAAACTTTTGGGGTATGAACATCAGCTTTCACCTGAAGCCATTCGGGCAGTAAAAGCGTTGAGTACAGGCGAGATCAGCAGTTCTTCTTTACGACAGGTCAGCTTGTCTGATCAAGAGCGTCGCTTTACCCTCGAAGCAGCGGCCGAATTGGTTGAATATGAATATATCGAAGGGAAAATTTCCAAAGAGGTTTATGCATCGCGTTATCATGCGCTCCTCTCACAGCGTGCCGCATTGGGAGAGGGGGAGATACTGTATCTTCCGACTAAGCAAAATCCGGATTCTGCCCATCACTCTGCACGGTTGCAGGTAGTTCAGGGGTGGTTTGAAAATCGTTCCCCTTTGCTAATCGGCTGGCGCCCCGCTTTTCATGATCTGGGTGAGGATGATACGGGACATCTCTCAGGAGCGCAGATCGAATTCCTTGATATTATGATGGGCGTTGATAAAGAGAAGGTGAGTTTAGAGAAATTGACGATTCTTTCTTTGGCCTCTATTGCTCCGGTAAGCCCTTTTTTTAAGCCGTTTTCATGGCGGATGAAGAGTGGATGGGATCGCGAGTATGGAAATGATCAGCTCAGTTTTGTTACTCGGGTGGGAGCCGGAGCTTCTATCGGTCATGAGGGGTTATTCGGGTATTTTTTGAGTGAACCGGAAGTGAGATTTGGATTCAATGCCGATGTCGGGATAGGGTTTAGTGCAGGCAGCGGGATTCATTGGGGAAAACGGATGAAAAGTCAGGTGGAAACCGGCCATATTTTTTATATGTCCGGAGCTGATCGAAGTCGTGTGATGCTTTCACATTTATGGCAGTGGAAGCCGTGGGGAGCATTTTCGCTAAGCTATGAAGCAGCGAAGCAGTATCAGAGAGAAGATCGTTGTAAAGTTGGGATAAATCTCTATTTTTAATTCTTTTTCGGCATAATAGTTTCACTTTTTGTGACGGAGTTTATATGTATATAGCGGAAGCTCGTTTCGCCCTTTGGGCCGATTTTATTGAACGAACATTTTTGGATGAAGGGTTTAAAGAGCTGATTGCAAGTGGGGTCATTAACGGGGCAACCTCTAATCCCGCCATTTTTAAAAATGCAATTTTGACTTCTGCAGCGTATAAAGAGCAGCTTTCGTCTTTGGGTGACTTCTCTCCTAAAGAAAAATATGAAGCATTGGCAATCTTCGATATCCAAAAAGCGGCTGATATGTTGCGGCCGCTATATGATGCAGGGGATGACGGATACGTGAGTATCGAAGTGGACCCTTTTTTATGCGATGATGCGGAAGCGACGATTGCGGAGGGATTGCGGCTTCACAAAAGTATCAACCGTCCCAATGTGATGATCAAAGTTCCTGCAACAAACGCAGGTTATATCGCGATGGAATCGCTTGCGTCCCAAGGGATTCCGATTAACGCAACCTTGATTTTTTCCGTCGATCAGGCGCTTAAATGTGCAGAAGCGTTTGAGCGTGCATCGCAAAAAGCAAGCGTTGATACCGTTATCAGTGTATTTGTCAGTCGTATCGACCGGGCGATCGATGAAACCCTGCGTGTTGCAGGTGTCAGCACGGGGTTGATGGGGATCATGAATGCAGCCGATATCTACAATCGTGTCGAAGCTCTCCGTATTCCGAAGTGCCGTGTCCTGTTTGCAAGTACCGGAGTCAAGGGGGATGAATTCAGAGCGTCGTATTACATTGATGAGCTTTTAGCTGCCAACAGTGTCAATACCGCTCCGATCGCTACGATTGATGCGTATGTAAAAGGGGGAGAGACAACTCTGAAGCTTCCGTTGGCTGCTGCTGCAATCAGGGAACACCAACAGCGTGTCGCGGATGCCGGTATTGTGATGGAAGCCATCATAGAACAGCAAATTACCGAAGGATTGGAAGCATTTAAAGTCGCTTTTTCCGAAATTTTGAGTGAATTGGAGTAAATGAATATGAATCAAGATATTCAAAAAACTGTCCATCAGCCTGATCTGACCGAACTCAACTTTGAAGTGTTGAAAAAAATTCGAGGCTATTTGCGTCGAATGGTGGATGCCGGCGGGAGTGACTTGCACATCAAAGCCAATGCGGTTGTCCGTGCCCGCATTAATGGAGAGATTATCCCCCTTTCGGGTGAAATTCTTTCAAAAGATGATGCGCTTATTTTTGCGAAAGAGCTGCTGCGTACCCGTTTCCCGGAATTGGTCGAAAAAAAAGAGGTGGATTTGGTCTATCCATTCGACGACAATACACGGTTTCGTATCAATATCTTTTTCCAAATGGAAGGGGTATCGGCGGTTTTCCGTTTGATCCCGGTCAAAATCCTGAGTATTGATGAACTGAAGCTTCCTGCGATTGTCCACAGTTTTGCCGAGATGGAGAGGGGGCTTGTGCTGGTAACCGGAGTTACCGGAAGCGGTAAATCGACAACATTGGCGGCCCTTATCGATGAGATTAACTGGAAACGGCGTAAACACATCATTACGATTGAAGATCCGATTGAGTTTGTTCATAAAGACCGTAAATGTATTATTAATCAGCGAAGCGTCGGGCAGGACACCCTTAGCTTCGGGAATGCCTTGCGCGCTGCCTTGCGTGAAGATCCCGATATTATCCTTGTCGGGGAGATGCGGGATATGGAGACCATTGAGATTGCACTCCATGCAGCCGATACGGGGCATTTGGTTTTTTCAACACTTCATACGCTTGATGCGAAAGAGACGGTAAACCGGATTATTTCCGTTTTTCCGACGGCGGAACAAAACCGCGTACGTATGACCCTTGCCTCCGTCTTAAAAGGGGTTCTGTCTCAGCGTCTGATTCCGACGGTAGATGGGAACCGGACAGCGGCGTTGGAGATTTTGGTCCGAACACCCCGTATTGAGCAGTTGATTGCTGAAAACCGTGATATTGAAATTCCCGATACGATTGCGGAGGGAAAAGAGCTGTATAAATCGCAAACATTCGACCAGGGGATTTTGGATTTGTACCTTTCGGGACGGATCAGTAGGGATGATGCATTGGCCTATGCAACATCTTCTTCCGACTTAAAACTCCGAATGGATGGGTTGAGCACTACGGTTGAAAAAGGGAAATTGGGGGTCGATGACGGTCCAAAAGAGTTTAAAGAAGGGGATTACATCGGATTGAAAGAGTAGTCTGTATTTAGAATAATTTAAACAATATTTAAGTATAATCCGTCCCATTTTATTTTAGAAGGACATGATTATGTTAGAAGGCATCGTAAGAGAGAGTATTGGCAAACGTTCAACAAAAGCGTATCGCCGTGATGGTTATCTTATTGCCAACATCTATGGAAAAGGGCTTGAAAATATTCACGCTGCGTTCAAAATGAACGACTTTATCCGTACGGTGCGCAACAAAGAAACTGTAGCATTTGCAGTAAACGTAGGCGGAAAAGAGATGAACCTTGTGGTTCAAGGGTATGAATCTCATCCGGTATCCGGCAATTTGTTGCACGTTGATTTGATGGTAGCGCAACCGGGTGTTGTCACTCACTATCATGTACCCGTTAAAACCGTAGGAACTCCTATCGGTTTGAAAAACAAAGGGATGTTGTTTGTTGCAAAAAAACGTCTTCGCGTAAAAGCGGCGATTGAAAACTTGCCAAACAACATTACTGTAGATGTTGCTCCACTCGATTTGGGTGATTCTGTATTGGTTCGTGATCTTCCACGTGTTGAAAATGTTACCTTTACTGATTCAGACCGTGTATCGGTTCTTAGTATCATCAAAGCGAAATAAGGATGCTTATTGTCGGACTGGGCAACCCCGGCCCGGCGTATGCGCAGACTCGACATAATATCGGGTTTATGGTGATTGATGAACTTTGTCATCGTCACAGTGTTCAGAACATTTCAAAGAGCTCCTTTGAAGGGGAGTTGTTTAAAATGGGGGGGCACTTTCTCCTCAAACCCTTAACCTACATGAATCTCTCCGGTCGTTCCATCCTTGCCGTTAAAAATTTTTATAAAATTGATGAGGTTATCGTCATTCATGATGATCTGGATCTCCCCTTTGGGGCATTGCGCTTTAAAAGCGGGGGGGGACATGGCGGACATAACGGTTTAAAATCTGCGGATGCCGCAATCGGTGCTGATTATATCCGAGTCCGTATGGGGATCGGTAAGCCTGAGCATAAATCCCAAGTGGCCGATTACGTCTTGCATCCGTTCACTGCGGAAGAACAAAGTAAACTTGCAAACTGGATTTCTGCCTCGGCTGATGCCGTTGAAATGCTTCTCACACACAGTTGCAGTGATGTTGCGGGGAAATACTCCCAGAAGGGGCTGTAAAAATTTGCAGGTTTAATTGGGTACAATAAACTTCAATTTTTTAATTTAGGCGCTCATGCTCGCATTTACTACTTTATCGATCCTTTATTTACGCTATTTTTCGATTGTTTTGATTGCTTTGAGCAGTTTTATGGTCGGATTTGATCTGATGGATAATGCTTCTTCCCTGCCAGAATCTGCCAATCTTGTTTTGATTTACATCATGTATAAGTATTTTTATGCCATTGATATGATGCTTCCGATTTCACTGGTTTTTGCGATTATTGCCTCTTTGGTTGAGCTGGTTCGTACCAATGCGCTGGCCGCCTATTATGCTCTTGGGTATTCCAAAATACGTATTATTATCCCTTTTTTGAGTGTGGCAAGCGGTATGATCGTCATCTATATCGCGCTGCACGCGACCAATTTCGCCCGTTCAAACGAATTTGCGGATAATTTGCGAGAAACCTCCCAATTTATCCGTCCTACCAGCAACCTTTTTTTTACCCACGAAGGGAGTTACATCTATTTCGGGAACCTTTATCCCCTGAGTAAAAGAGCGGAGGATATTCGAATCTTTACCTTTCAGCAGGGGCATTTAAAAGAGGGGTTGATTGCGACGGAAGCGGTCTACGATCAAGGGTATTGGAATATTCAAAAAGCCCATGTGATTCGCCCTCCCGAAACGTTTGACCTCAAGGGCCCCGGAATCGTGGTTGAAGATCGTTATAATCTCAAAGTCCTGCATGAGTTTAAACCAAAAATTTTGGATCAGATATACGAGGGAAAAGCAAACTTTACCATCGGTGACGGGTTGGATGCCCTTGAACTTTTGGAAAATCAAAACGTTGATGTTGCCAAAATAAAGAGTGCTATGTATCGCATTTTTGTGACCCCATGGTTCGCACCGATTTTGATCGTGATCTTTTTCTCGTACGCACCGGTGAGTGCTCGATTCTTAAATCTCTCCTTTTTTAGTTTCGGTGCTATTTTGGCGACGCTTATGGTGTGGGGAATCCTCTTTATGATGGGGGAACTCTCAAACAATAAAACGCTCATCCCAGAAATCGGAATAATTTCCCCGATTATGGTACTGGGTGGAATCATGTTGTGGCGGCTTGGAAATCCCCTAAGGAGAGTTAGGGTAAAATCGCAACAAAACTAATCAACGAGGACTACGGGTGATCGATTTTAAAGCTCTGGCACAAACCTACGGGACACCTTTGTACGTATATGATTTTGATGCGATGCGTGCTCAGTTTGAATTATTAAAAGAGGCATTTCGCGGACGTAAATCGATCTTAGCGTATGCCGTCAAAGCAAATTCAAATCTGAGCGTTGTTAAACATTTTGCCCAATTGGGTTCCGGTGCCGATTGTGTATCGATCGGTGAGGTACGCCGTGCCTTAATGGCCGGTGTCCCAAAATACCGTGTTATCTTTAGTGGCGTCGGCAAGCGTGACGATGAAATTCGCGAAGCGATTGAAAGTGATATTCTCTACATCAATGTTGAGAGTGAAGCGGAGCTTGGGCGGGTCGAAATGATCGCTCGCGAGTTGAAGACCAAAGCGCGTATCAGTATCCGCGTGAATCCGAATATCGATCCCAAAACCCATCCGTATATTTCGACCGGATTGCATGATAACAAATTCGGCGTTGAAATTGTCGCCGCAAAACGGATGTATATTCAGGCGAAAAACTCCGATCACCTTGATCCGGTAGGGATCCACTTTCATATCGGAAGCCAGCTCACCGAACTCGAACCGATTTACGAAGCGGCGGTTATTGTCGCTGATTTGCTCCGCTCTCTTCAGGCGATTGAGATTGAATTGAAATTCTTCGATATCGGCGGAGGGTTGGGGGTTCGCTATGATGATGAAACAACGATTGAACCGTATGATTACGCACAGGCGATCCTCTCCGCCCTCAAAGGGATTGATGTAACAATCATTATGGAACCGGGGCGCTTTTTAACGGCGAATGCGGGATACTTTTTGACGAAAGTACTGTACGAGAAAAACAATGGCGAAAAACGTTTTGTGATGGTTGATGGAGCGATGAACGATCTTATCCGCCCGAGCCTGTATAAAGCCTATCACCGTATCGAGGCGCTTGAAAAAGAAGGGGAAGAGAGTCCGGCGGATGTGGTCGGCCCGGTATGCGAGAGCGGTGACTTTTTGGCTAAAAACTATCCACTTCCCACAATGGAACACAACGATTTACTCATTGTCCACAGTGCGGGAGCCTACGGTTTTGGAATGGGAAGTAACTACAATACACGCGGACGATCGGCGGAGATTGCGGTTGAATCGGGTAAAGAACGTCTTATTCGGCGACGTGAAACGTTTGACGATGTGATTGCGTTAGAACGCGACTATTTGTAGGAATTGCAATGTATTTTATCGATGTGCAGGGGACTTTGATCGAAGATAATAGCAAGCTTCCGACTCGTGGAGCCGTAGCGTTTATCGATTATCTCAATGCACACCGTATCCCCTACATGGTGATTACCAACAGTACCAAAAATCCGAGTGACGAATTTTTGGGATATCTGAATTCCATCGGATTAAATATACCAAGGGATCATTATCTTGATCCTTTGATGCTACTGGAGAGCCATATCGATAAAAGCTGCAAGATCGCAGCCTACGGCTCCGAACCTTTTTTAGATGTTTTACGGAGTATGGGGTATCTGCTCGATTATGTAGCACCGGATGTTGTCTTGGTAGCGATCAAAGAGAATTTTTTACCCGATGAATACGCGCAAATGATTGAGTTCCTCCTGAGGGGGGGCAAACTGATCGGAATGCACGAAACGACGTTATACGTTAAAAACAACAAACGCTATCCCGGAGTAGGTGCCATTTTAAAGATGCTTGAATTTGCCGCGTCGGTCTCTTATACGGTTGTCGGCAAGCCGAGCATAGCCTTTTTTGATGAAGCATTGGGACGTTTATCACAGCAAACGGCAGGGGTCCAGTATCGTGATATCACCATTATTAGTGATGATGTCAAAGGGGATCTTATTGGTGCCCAATTGCTTGGGATGAAAGGGATATTTGTCCTTAGCGGTAAATATCGATCGGCTGATGAGATCATTCCGTCGTTGAAAACTTCCGAGCGTCCGGCCGAAATCTATGCCGATATGCAAGCAATATTGGAGAGTTTATGAATACTTTAGAAGAGTGCAGAGCACGTATTGACGAGATTGACAATGAGATAGTCAACCTTTTGAACCGCCGTATGGAAGTCGTGCGTCGTGTTGGTGAGATTAAGCATGAAAGTAATACGGCTATTTATCGTCCCGAACGTGAAAAATCGATCATCGATCGTTTGACAAAGATCAGTGAATCGACCGGAGGACTTCTTAATTCTCAGGCGATTGAAGCGGTGTTTTTAGAGATTTTTGCGGTTGCCCGCAATCTTGAACTCCCGGAACGGATTGCTTATCTTGGGCCTGAGGGGAGTTTCACCCACCAAGCGGCGGAGTCTCGCTTTGGCGCAATGAGCGATTACCTTTCGCTCGGTTCGATCGATGCAGTGTTTAAAACGCTCGAAGCCGGGCGTGCGAAGTTTGGAGTGGTACCGATCGAAAACTCACGTGACGGTGTTGTAGGTGAAACCCTTGATTTATTGGGGAAAAGCAGTGTCAAAATTGTTGCAGAACTCTATATGCCGATTCATATGGCATTTGCAACTAAAGCAGAAAAAATCCACCATATCAAGCGTATTTATTCAAAAGATAAAGGGTTTGGCCAATGCCGAGAGTTTTTGCAAGAACACGGATTGGATATCGTGGAGCATATTCCGGTCGAATCGACGGCAAAAGCAGCTATTCTAGCTTCTAAAGATCCTGAAGCGGCAGCTATCTGCTCCCATATTGCGGCAAAGCTCTACGGAGTCCCCACATTGTTTGAAAATATCGAAGATACGCATAACAATGCCACCCGATTTTTTATCCTCAGTGATTTTAAAAACGGTATCAGCGGTGAAGATAAAACATCGATTTTGGTACGTCTCAAGGATGCTCAGAAAGCGGGGGCATTGGTTCATTTCCTCGAAGATTTCAACAATGCCGACATCAACCTCAGTAAAATTGAAAGCCGACCTTCGAGAGACAATGACGGTTTTGGGTATTGGTTTTTTATCGATTTCTTCGGGCATATTGATGAAGAAAAAGTTCAAATGTTAATTCAAAAACACAATGATGAAGTGACGTGGTTGGGAAGCTACATAAAGGGAGAGTTATGAAATTTAATGAAGCGTTAGAATCTATTAAAACCTACGAAGCGGGTAAGCCGATAGAGTTGGTCGTCCGCGAATACGGTATTGATAAAGATCAGATCGTCAAACTTGCCAGCAATGAAAATCCGTTCGGGTGTTCTCCAAAAGTGAAAGAGGCGGTACGCGCTATCATCGATAATATGGCATTGTACCCTGATGATTCGATGGTAAAACTCAAAACTGCTTTGTCAAACAAATACGGTATTAAAACCAATGAATTGATTGTCGGTGCCGGAAGCGATCAGGTGATCGAGTTCGCGATTCACGCTAAAGCACACGGCGGATCAAAAGTACTTGTGAACAGTGTCACCTTTGCGATGTACGAGATTTATGCCAAACAAGTAGGGGCACAAATCATCCGAACCGCTTCACGCGAACATAAGATGGATGAGTTTTATGCTCTTTATCTCGAACATAAACCCTCTATCATTTTTCTATGTACTCCGAATAATCCTACAGGGGACGGACTTGATGCAGGAGAAATGGTTTCATTTATCGAAAAAGTGGACAGCGATACGCTGGTGATTGTTGATGGAGCTTACATGGAGTATGCCCGTTTTAAAGACCCATCCAAAGCGGTTGAGCCACGTGAATTGATTGAACGTTTTGATAATGTCCTTTTTCTCGGTACCTTTTCAAAAGCATACGGGCTAGGGGGAATGCGTGTCGGCTACGGTATCGCTCAATCTCATATTATCGAAGCCCTCTACAAAGTACGTCCTCCGTTTAACATAACCACACTCTCCCTTGAAGCCGCATCGTCTGCATTGGAAGATGAAGCTTTCGTTCAAGCGTGTATTGCCGATAATTTTAAAGAGATGGCCCGGTATGAAGAATTTGCACGTGCTAAGGGGATCGATGTGATTGATAGTTATACCAATTTCGTCACATTATCGCTTCCTGAAGAAAAAAATTCATCAAAAATTGCGCAAGAACTCTTAAAAAAGGGTATGATTGTACGTGATTTAAGCAGTTACGGATTGAACGCTATTCGCGTTACAATCGGAACATCGGTCCAAAATGATCGATTTTTTGAACTCACCGAACCTTTATTATAAAAATAGGTAACAATGGATTTTAAGGCCCTTTTCTCGCAACTTGTTGTTTTTTTCGGAAAGCTGAATCAGGCACAAAAGACTATTATCGGTGCTGCGGTTGCGGGGATAGTCGCATTTTTGATTTTCTTGGTTGTTTATACCTCAGAAGGGACAAAGGGAGGAAGTGAGTATCAGGTACTTTTTGACCAGCTTAGCGCGGAAGATGCCGCAAAAGTGGTTGAACAGCTTGAAAAAGACAAAATCCCCTATCGTATTCCCCGCGAAAATGTTATCGAAGTCCCTAAAGATGTTGTCTACAAAGAGCGTATTACGATAGCCTCCATGGGGATTCCTAAAGAGGGGCATGTCGGATTTGAGCTTTTTGACAAGCAAGAGTTCGGTGCGACCAACTTTGATCAAGAAGTTAAATTCCGCCGGGCATTAGAAGGGGAACTCGCCCGTTCAATCGATTCCCTGGGTCCTGTTGAAAAATCAAGTGTCAGTCTCGCATTGCCAAAAGAGACTCTCTTCGTCTCCGAAGCGGTACCGCCGTCGGCTTCCGTCATGGTACAGCTGTATGAAGATGGAAAACTCTCTCCGAAACAAATTCGCGGGATCAAAAAACTGGTCGCTTCGGCTGTCCCCAAACTCACTCCTGAAAATGTGACTCTGATTAATTCAGAGGGGGAAGCACTGGGGGATGATGATGCGGCTGCCGCGATGGGCGAACTCTCCTCGATACAGCAGCAATACAAAACCAAAGAAGAGAAAAAACAAGAAGAGAAGATTATCAATGTTCTGGCTCCCTTTATCGGTGGGAAAGACCGTATTGTCGCGAAAGTGACGATTGAATATGATTTTTCGGAGCAAAGTTCTACTTCTGAAAAATTTGATCCCGAAAATGTTGTCCGAAGCGAGCAAACACTGGAGGAAAAACGTGAAGGTGCAGCTCCTGCACAAGCTCCTGGAGGGGTCCCCGGAGCCGTTAGCAATGTCGGACCGGTCGAAGGGCTGACTAGCGGCGGAAGCGGAGAGAAATACGAGAAAACAACCGGAACTACGAATTATGAAGTTTCGAAAACGGTTTCGACTACGAAAATGGAGTTTGCCCGTATCAAGCGGATGACCGCAGCTGTCGTCGTCGATGGCAAGTACGAACCGAAAAAAGATGCTTCCGGCGCTCCTACAGAAGAGATGGAGTACATTGCATTGGATGAGACGCAGCTGCAGGCGATTGATGCACTGGTCAAACAATCCATCGGAGTAGATGAACAGCGCGGAGATCAGGTAAGTATCCGAAACTTTGAATTTCAAGCGTCAAAAGCGGGTATGCAGCCGAAGGATACAGCCTCCAAAACGACTGAATTTATTGACACCTATCTTGCACCGTTTTCTTCTTTGTTTAAGTATCTTTTTGTTGCCGTCATTTTATTTGTCGCGTATAAAAAAATCATTATTCCGTTTGCGGAACGGATGCTTGAATTCAGCCGCGAAGAAGAGGCGTTTGACAAACCGAATCTTGAAATTGCGGATGATGAAGATGAAGATCTGGTCGAGAAAGTACAGCAAATGCGCCGAAAAGTCGAAAATCAACTGGGGCTTGGGGAAAATTTCAACGAAGATGAGCTTAAATACGATGTATTGCTTGAAAAAGTGCGTGAGGTAGCTGAAGAGCATCCTGAAGAGATTGCTTCGTTGATTCAGACCTTGATTGACGAAGAGAGCATTCCGAGTGATACAAGCAAGCGATAGGAGACGCGTATGAATCTCACACCCTCTCAGCAGGCTAACTTTGATGAAATGACAATGACGCAAAAAATTGCGATTCTTTTAATACAGCTGGGTGAAGATGTCACCGCCACTGTTTTTGCACGGATGAATGTTGATGCGATTACCGAAATTTCAAAATACATTGCCAGTAACCGTTCCATCGAAAAAAACATCGGCGCGGCGGTACTGGAAGAGTTTTACGCCATCATTCAGTCGAATCAATATCTGAACACCGGCGGTTTGGAGTATGCACGGGAAATTTTGTACAAAGCACTCGGACCGGATGAAGCAAAAAAAGTGCTGGAGCGCTTAAGCAAAACGATGCAGAATACCCAGAATTTTGCCTATTTGGCAAAAATCAAGCCTCAGCAGCTCGCCGACTTTATCATGACCGAACATCCTCAGACGATAGCCTTGATCTTGGCCCATATGGACCCCTCGGCTGCTGCCGAAACCCTCTATATTTTTCCGGATGATTTACGGGCCGAAGTGGCTATGCGTATGGCAAAGCTGGGGGATATATCACCTTCGATCATTAAACGGGTCAGTGCCGTCCTCGAATCGAAACTCGAAGCGTTGGCCAGTTATAAAGTCGAAGTGGGCGGACCGAGATCGGTTGCCGATGTCTTTAACCGTTTGGGTGCGAAAGTATCCAAAACAACCCTGGCACAAATCGAGC
>NZ_JBAVEF010000002.1:0-45000 GCF_049587615.1 Sulfuricurvum sp. | reverse complement strand
CTTCCGTTACCGTCGGTTTTTCGAGAATTTCGGTGATGACATTGGCGGTGATTTGCAAAATAGGCATCACCTTGTTGGCCCCGGCACTTTTCATTTTTGCCGCACTCTCGTGATCCCCCGCCAATGCGATAATCGGAAGATCCTCGAAAATGGAACGAAGCGATATCGTTAAAAATACATTCTCCGCATCATTCTCCAAAGCACAAAAAACAATCAGACTCTCCGTATCAAACCGTTCTTGAATCATGTTCCAATCTTCACTCAGATCAAACAGCTCTGCTTCAAATCCTGCTTCCTGCGCTGCGTGTTGTTCCGTTTCACTCAACACAAACACAACGAACGACCCATATTCAGGGGCGATCTGAAAAGCGATCTGCTTAGCGTATTCGTTAAAACCGAACACTATGGCACTTTTGTAACTCATCGTTTCCTCTTTTTGCGCATCAGTGCTTTGAATTCATCAATCAAGGAACGTGTCCCCACGACAATCGCCACATCTCCCGCTTCAATCGCAAGTGTATTGGAAGGGTTAAAGAAAAACGACTTACCCGTTTGTTTATAGACCCCCAAAAGAATAAGCCGTTTGTGAAAAAGGGGGAGTTTGGCACTCTCAAAAAGTCGTGTGGCCATGAGCGCATCCAAAATAACCTCTTCGATAAAAACACCGCTGTTTTCAGATCTGAGGGCATGAATGACCTCAAATGCTACCGGTCTGCCGCTCACCTCTTTAGACATCAGTCCAATCAGCTCTTGGGTATAGACGATCTCATTGATCCCGGCTAGAGCGAGTTTGCGACGGTTTTCATGATGGAGCAATATCGACAGTAACGGGACGTGCTTGGTGATTTCTCGGATCGTCAATGCCGTATAAACATTCAAGACATCGCTCTCTTCGAGCAAGATTGCGGCAATCACCTGAGATTCGAAATCGATCCTGAGCGCATGATAGGAGTGCAACGAGGCAGGGTCATACGCGAGTGCAAGAAATCCCTCTTTTTGTGCTTCGAGCACCCTCTCCTTGTTGCTCTCTAAGATGACCACCTTTTTATCATTTATCTGAAAACGGTGCGCTACCTGATGGGCTAAAGGGCCGTATCCGCAAATCAAATAAAACTGATCGATCTTGGATACGTCATCGATCAGTTTGTCCTCTTTGATTTCATCCAGCTTTTCGGTAAATGCCGATACCACGATCGAAGTGGCAAACGAAATGACGGCGATCCCCGCTACGATAATCACCATTGCTACCGTTCGCCCCTCGGTCGTTACGGGGACAAAATCACCGTATCCGACCGTAAAAATCGTCACCACCGACCAATACACCGCATCAAAGAGGGTATTGATCGGTGACGCGGGATTGTTTGCTTCCATCACGTAAATCAGGACGGAAGAGACGGCGATGATGACGCTGGCAAATACCCCGAGGGTCAAAATTTCAAATTTTTTGGAAGCGAGAATCGAAACGAACTGCGTCAGACTTTTCGCATACCGGAAAAGCTTAAATACCCGGAAGAGGATAAACACACGCAATAATCGCATTTCGTGGAAAAACGGCATGATGGCCAGCAGATCAATGATGGCCGCGGGAGAGAAGACAAATTCCGATTTGGTCACAATAATACGCTGTACGACGTGTAAAAGTTTAAACGGGCGCTGCAAAAACAGATCGTGCTCGTACTGCTCGATAATCGCTTTCGAATTATCGCTATATACCCACAATCGCACAAGATATTCCG
Source organism: Sulfuricurvum sp. (assembly GCF_049587615.1). Lineage (GTDB taxonomy): Bacteria > Campylobacterota > Campylobacteria > Campylobacterales > Sulfurimonadaceae > Sulfuricurvum. The sequence continues at coordinate 43,264 of NZ_JBAVEF010000002.1, read as the reverse complement.
CTAAAAAAATCAAAGAGATGACGTAGTTGTTGAAAAAAAGCCATTCCTGGCTGACGTCATATTTAACATGACGGATCAAAATATAAACACTGATGACAATCAGCATGATCATCGTGTAATCAAAAAACTTTTTGTAAGGGTACGCAGAGTTTTCGAGAAGGTTATAGAAAAATTTCTTGATATGCCGATAACGCGCGGACGCGTGGAGATAAAAAGCGATCCCGACGATCAACCGGCCTATCACACTAACTCTTATTGCGCTAATTTGGTTTGGAGAATTTCATTCAGTGTATTCGGATTCGCTGAACCTTTAGAGGCTTTCATCGCCTGACCGACGAAGAAACCGAACAGTTTATCTTTCCCCGACTTGTACTCGGCTACTTTATCGGCATTGGCATGCAAAATCTCATCGATCAACGCTTCGAGTGCACCGGTATCACTCACCTGTTTGAGCCCCAGTTTTTCGATCACATCGTCAATATCGCCGCCGTTTTCGAGGAGGTAATCAAGCACCTCTTTCGCCGCTTTACCACTGATAACGCTCTCTTCGATTCTTTTCACAAGAGTTCCGAGCATCACAGCACTGATCGACGAAGATGAAGGAGTTACTCCGCCGCTCAAACGCCCTTGGAGTTCAACGGTGAGCCATGTCACCGCGTTTTTCGCACTGATCCCCTGCTCCAACATTTCTTCAAAATAGTGTGCTGTCTCCAATTCTGCAGTAATAACCGACGCATTATAGTCGTTGATTCCAAATTCGTTTACGAAACGCTCTTTTTTCGCATCGGGGAGTTCGGGGATATTGCAGACATCGGCATACATCGCATCATCGACGATCACTTTAAGCAAATCCGGCTCCGGGAAATAGCGATAATCGGCTGCTTCCTCTTTACCACGCATGGAGCGGGTCTCTTGTTTCACTTGGTCAAACAAGCGGGTCTCTTGAACGATTTCACTCTCATAGGTACCGTCTTCCCACGCTTCCTTCTGACGTGCTACTTCCAGCTCGATTGCCCGTTGGATAAAGCGGAAGCTGTTGATGTTTTTGATCTCGACACGGGTGTAGAGTTTCTCATCTCCCTTAGGTCGGATAGAGACGTTAACGTCGACACGGAACGATCCCTCTTGCATATTGGCGTCACTGATGTCGATGTAACGGACAATGGAGTGAAGTTTTTTGAGATACAAAATCGCCTCTTCAGCGGAACGCATATCGGGTTCGGATACGATTTCGAGCAGCGGCGTACCCGCACGATTTAGATCGACTTTAGAGATCGACCCCTCGTGGATATTTTTCCCCGCATCGGCTTCGATATGGGCGCGGTTGATACGGATCGTTTTGTGGCTTCCGTCTTCGAAATCGATGGTCAGTTTCCCGTGTTCGACAACCGGGGTGTAGAGCTGAGTGATTTGGTACGCACTCGGGCTGTCGGGATAAAAATAACTCTTGCGATCAAAGAAGCTGGTGCGGTTAATCGTCGCCCCTACCGCCGTACCGAACATCCCCGCTTTACGGACCGCCTCTTTATTCAGAACCGGAAGTGCCCCTGGAAGTGCCAAACAGGTCGGACACGTGTTGGTGTTTTGGGTGTGGTTAAAGCTGGTAGGGCATGAGCAAAATAGTTTAGACTGGGTATTGAGCTGGACGTGAACTTCCAAACCGATAATGGTTTCAAACATAACGAAAATTCCTTAAGGGATAAAATATCTAATCGATGCAAAGCCGTATGCACCCGTAGTGGATACAGCATTTATCTGCTCGCAGGCAGTAATACCGCCCAACGCAAAAATAGGTACTCTTATTTTATCCACTATTTCTTTTAAATCCTCTAAACCCTTGGGTTCACCTTTGGCAGGGGAGAAAAAAATCGGGCTGTAGGTGATCGCATCGGCACCGAGTTCTTGTGCTTTGAGTGCTTCATCGTGAGTATGGGTACTGATAACGACATATAACCCCTGTTTTTTCGCCTCAGCTATCTCGTCAAACTGCGTCCCGGTGAGATGCACCCCATCAGCTCCTAATCCTTTAGCAAGAGTATAATCGCCGTGTAAGAGTACTTTTGAAATACCATAACTTCGACATACTCGGATAAAGCTCTGTGCGAGAATCGGATAATCGGATGTTTGTTTGTCTCTAAATAGGGCAAAATCGGGGATAGTCTTGGACAATACGGCATTTAACGACGATTCCAGCGAATCGCGACTGCTGCCGTAAAATGAAGGGTCGGTGATCAGATAACTTTTCACGTGTCCGTTGATGGTGCTTTTACTGTATCTCGAATCTCTTCGAGAAGTTGATTTTGTTTTGCAATCATATCGTTGCGATCGCGCGCCATAGACATCGTCTCTAAGACCAACAGCAAAAACAGCGCCAAAAAGATAAAGAGGAAAGTGAACATCAAAGCGGGGACAATACCGAGGAAAACGAAAGATTGAAAAGTGACCCATGCGCCTACAATGACGAAAGCCCATGAGACACCGCCAAGGAAGCTTAAAAGTGCGTCGAACGTACTTCGCTTCATGGGACGTTCTTAGTGGTCGTCGTGAAGAAGAACCGCACCACCAAGGTAAACGTAGGTGAGCATCATGAAAATGAACGCTTGCAAGAATGCCATAAAGGTAAGAAGTGCAAATGGGATCATCGGGAGCAACCACGGAGCCAACATCAAGATGACCATCAAGAACATATCATCCCCTTTAACGTTACCGAACAATCGGAAGCTCAAAGAGATAACACGAGAGATATGCGATACGATCTCGATCGGGAACATCAACCATGCCAACCACCATACAGGACCCATAAAGTGCTTGAAGTAGCTGATGATACCGTTACGACGGATACCTTCGAAGTTATAATATACGAAAACAACCAATGCTAACGCAAGGGTGAAATCCAAAAATGCACTCGGTGCTTCAAAACCGGGAATAATCCCGATAATGTTTGCGATACCGACGAAAAGACCGATAGTCGCTACCAGAGGAAGATAACGACGTGCTTCCGCTTTACCCATAACGTCAGCACCCATTGCGAGTACGCCGCTCAAGTATGCTTCCATAACGTTTTGCGCCCCTGATGGAACCAAACGTAGATTTGAAGTCGCCATTTTCGCAATCACGAGTACAATAGCCGCTGTGAGCAGCATGTGCGTGAGGAAAATAAAGCTGTGGTCATGGCTGTAAAGGCCAAAGAAGGTAAACAACTCACCCATATGAAGCGTTCCTTTGCATAGAAAATTAGCGGGATTTTACCCTATAGCAGATTAAATTCCTATAAACTCAAATGAAGGAGTTCCCGCCGTGCGTTTAAAATATCATCATCGATTGCCTTTTTAAGCGCTTCGAGAGACTCAAACTTTTGATTTTTGCGTAAAAATTTGACAAAGCTGATCGATCCCCTCTCACAACTGCCGATGTTTTCACCCAAAATATGACTCTCCACGGCGTAACTTCCGTCCGTGGTTACCCGATGTCCGACAAAGACGACGGAAGGGTGAAAATGTTCCTCCGCATCCAGACGGGTGAGAGCCGCATAAACCCCTTCATAGGGGAGCAGATACCCAGGACATTCGAGATTGATCGTGGGGACGAGATCCGTTTTACCGATCCCCTGCCCTTTGATAACGGAGCCTTTAATCGTGTAATTGTGTCCCAGAAAACGATTTGCTCCGCTTAGATCACCGATTTGTATTTTAGAACGGATTTTATGGGAATGGACGGAATCGTTTTCGATGCATACCTGATCGATCACTTTTATTTCCCCCTCAAACAGTTCTCCCAAATTGGCGTGAGAGTAGCGGCGGTTTTTCCCAAAATGGAAATCGTATCCCACGACAATTTTACGCAGATGGGGAAACCGCTCTCGCAGCATGGCCACAAATGCTTCCCCTTCCAAATGGCGGATATCATCAAGTGCATAGTAAACAATAGGATAGTGGGTGTAATGTTCACGTTCGCTTCCGGGGGTCAGGTTGGCATATCCCGTCTCGATGACGACAATCGCCCCGTTTTCCCCTAACGCATCAAACAACCGCTGATGACCGACGTGCATCCCGTCAAACCCACCGATAGCGATGGCATTAACCTTTGACAAAGCCATAGCAGGTCTCCTGATTTCCCTCTTTGCCGCTGATATGGGCAACCTCTTTGGCTACCAGCTTCCATCCCAAAAGCGCACAGGTGTCCTCAAATCGGATCATCGCTTTTCCTATCGCTTTATCATCTTTGACAACGCCGTTTTTATCTCTCTTCACTTCACGCCCCACCTGAAACTGCGGTTTAAAAAGGAGGATAATGTAACGTGATGCCAGAGCATCAATCGATTCGAGAATCAGCTCAAGAGGTATAAACGCCACATCGCATGTGACCAAATCAAAAGACTCCTCACTGTTAAACGTACGGATATCGGTATTTTCATGGACACTGACACGCGGGTCGCTCCGCAAGGAAGGGTGGAGCTGATCGCTTCCCACATCGACACACGTGACACTCGCAACACCGTTTTCCAAAAGGATTTGGGTAAATCCCCCGGTGCTCGAACCGATGTCAAGGGCCCGAAGCCCTTTGATGTTCCATTCGGTATAGGGGAGGAATCCTTTGAGTTTAATGGCGGCGCGGCTCACGTACATCTCGGTATCGGCTACCTCGACCACCATCCCCTCGACGACGTCCAAGGAAACTTTATCGACAATTTTTCCATCCACACTTACTGCATTTTCTTTTATGAGCTGCTGCGCTTTATTACGGCTCTCAACCAACCCATTTTCTACCAAATAGCTGTCTAATCTCATTTATTTCCTATCTCTGTTAAAAGTAAAATTATATCCTTTTCCGCTACCATTGCACAAAAATTTCAGGGGCATTTGTGAAAGCAACACACGTAGTCGTGATCGGCGGAGGATACGGCGGGATTCGTGCCGTCGAACATCTATCAAAGCATACGAACATCACCGTAACCCTGATCGACCAGAATGCATACCATTATATGCAGGCTGAAGTATACGATTTTATCGCCAACAAGGTGGATATGTCCCATGTGATGATCGACCTTCCCTCTTTATGCAAAAGTTTCAGAATGGTAGATTTTCTCTGTGATGAAGTGAGCGGTGTCGATACGGCGTCCCATACCGTTTCTACCCCAACCCAAACGATCCCTTACGATTATCTCATCATCGCGACCGGAAGCCGAACCTATTTTCCCGATTTTATCCCCGGTCTTCGCGACTATGCTCACGGCGTCAAAAGCATATCGGCTGCTTTGGATTTCAAACAACAGTTTGAACGGGCCCTTCTAAACCGTATCGAAGCCCAAACGGACACCTGCGATGTTGAACCTTTTAATATCATCATCGGCGGAGCCGGGCTTTCGGGTGTAGAGATCGCTGCAGAGATGGCGGCGTATGCAAACCGTTTTTATCAAAACGGCAATTTCGGATGCCGCGGGATCGATGTTTACCTCATCGATGCGTATGAGACGATCCTCTTTGGTATGGATCCGTTTTTGATCGAAAGCGCACATGAAAGACTCATCAACCTGGGTGTCCACGTCTGGCATAACAACCGTATCAGCGAAGTGCGCGAAAAAGAGATTCTTCTCGACAACGGCAAACACCTTAGTTTTGAGTTCATGATCTTTACGGGTGGGATCGCCGCATCGACCCTCACCCAATATCTGGGGTTTGAAACCAATGCCAAAGGGCATTTGATCGTTGATGAGATGCTGAACATCCCTGCACACGAGAATATCTACGCTATCGGCGACATTGCCCAGGCACTCACTAAAGAAGGAAAATTCATCCCTCCGACCGCCCAGCTTGCCGAACGGGGTGCCGAACATGCCGTAGACAACATCCTGCGCTCACTCAACAAAAAATCGAAACGGCCGTTTCATTTTAAAAACCAGGGGGTAATGATCGCCCTCGGAGGCGAATACGGAGCCGGACTGCTCCCCGGAGGGATTAAGGTCAAAGGGTATGTCGCCTATTTAATCAAAAAGACTATTTTTGGGCTCTATTCTAACCCCTTGCGCCGTCGAAGCGCTATCGGAAAGAGAAGATAATTCTTTAGCTGGATTCCCGCCTTCGCGGGAATGACGATCTCCGTCATACCCGAAGGGCACGAGAACCTTTTTAAGGTCCTCGGACTTGATCCGGGGATCCATCTTTTCTCTAAATTCAGACTCGGTGAGCAACGTCACCCCCAGTTCTACCGCTTTATCGTATTTGCTCCCCGCATCCTCGCCGTACACGACATAATCGGTTTTTTTGGAAACGGACGAGGCAACTTTCGCCCCCAACCCTTCAAGAATTTCTTTGATCTGATCACGCGGCACAGACATCGATCCCGTGATCACGACACTTTTCCCTTTAAACGGGTTCTCTACCGCTTCCACTTTGATCGGAGCGACGGGATTTAAAATCGTCCGTAATTTCTCGATCTTATCTCCATTGACACGGGAAAATTCGAGGATCGATTCGACCATCTCACCCCCGAATCCTTCCAACGCCAAAATTGCTTCGCGGCTTGCCGTATCAAATGCCGTACCGAATGCACCGCACAATGTTTTAGAGGCTACTTCTCCGATATGCTCGATCCCCAACGCATTGATAAAACGCCAGCAATCGCACCCTTTAACTGCGGCAATCGCATCGATCAAATTACGGCTCTTTTTCTCTTTGAACCCTTCTAACGAGAGGAGCTTATCCATCGTAAGGCTAAAGAGGTCACTCACCTCATGCACCATCCCCGCACTGTGGAGCGCTTCGACGATCTTGTCTCCCAATCCGTCGATGTTGAGGCATTGTTTGGAGGCGAAATAGATGATCGAGTTCACCACTCGCGCTTCACACCCCATGTTTTGGCATTTGATCAACGCTCCCTCATCCAAAAGCTCGCTTCCGCACACGGGGCAATGGATCGGGCGCGGGATGATCTGCTCGCTCCCCGTCCGCTCGGTTGTGATCACCTTGACGATTTTAGGGATAACGTCGCCGCTTCGAAGAATGATGACTTTATCCCCGATGCGGATGTCTTTACGCTCTATCTCATCGAAATTATGAAGTGTTGAGCGCTCTACCGTTACCCCCTCGATATCAACCGGCTCGACGATCGCCACGGGGGTAACGACGCCGCTGCGCCCCACCTGCAGTATGACCTCTTTCAGAGTTGTCAGCTTCTCGATCGCGGGGAATTTGTATGCCGCTGCCCAGCGGGGGTTTTTCACCGTATAACCCAGTTCGTCCTGAACACTGATCGCATCGACCTTGATCACCATCCCGTCCAGCAGCATCGCGAAATTATCCCTCTCAACGCGCATCTCATGGTAAAAGCTCTCGATTTGATCCGCACTCTCACACAAATGGGTCATATGGGGATTTCGGAATCCCAGCGCATAGACCCACTCCATCCGCTCGGAGAGGTTTTTGATCTCCAGCGTATTGGCTCCGATACCGTAAGGCATAAAGACCAAACGGCGCGACGCCGTGATACGGGTATCGAGCTGACGGAGGCTCCCCGCCGCCGCATTACGCGGGTTGGCAAAAAGGCTTTCTCCATTTTTTAAGCGTTCTTCGTTAATCTTCTCAAAATCCTCTTTGAAGATCACCACTTCCCCCCGAATCTCGATCCGCCCCGTATAGTCGATACGAAGAGGGATCGACTGGATCGTTTTGGCGTTTTGAGTGACATCTTCCCCTTCGACACCGTCTCCGCGCGTGATCGCCTGTACAAGAGCCCCGTTATCGTAGATCAGGTTCAAACTCGCCCCGTCAAACTTCGGTTCACAGTAAAAGCGGACATCCCCGTACCCTTTGGTGATACGGTTTACCCACGTCTCCAACTCATCTCGGCTAAAAAGATCTTCGAGGCTCCACATACGACTCAGATGCTGCGCCTTGTCAAACTTGTCCTGAGGGACATCCCCTACCCGCTGTGTCGGTGAATCGGAGATGATCTCATCGGGGTGTTCAGCCTCATACGCCACGACATGGTGATAAAGGATATCGTACTCCTCGTCGGTCGTGATCGGATCGTCGAGGACATAGTAGTGATACGAGTATTTTTGGAGTTGTTTTACGGCGTTTTGGTATTCGGTTTGCGTCATTTAAATTCTCATCTTTAATCGTCTATACAAATATTTTTATGATTTTACGCAAAACTAGATAAATATGTCTTTCTGCTATTCATGGCGTAGTATTTGTGAAATTATTCAGGCAAGAAAAAACTAATCTTATTTCTGCCCGACTCTTTGGCGGCATACATTGCCGTGTCGGCATTCTTGATTAAATCAACGGAGCTACTTGCGTCGGCGGGGAAGATAGCAATGCCAACGGATGCTCCTACATGGAACACGTCACCGAGAATTTCCATAGGCTCATTTATCGAGCTGACAATGAGGTTGGCGATAGACGTAATTTCGTCTTTTCCTTTGGGATTGTTTAGGACAACGATGAACTCGTCACCGCCCACGCGGGCCACGGTATCTGACTCTCGCACCAGTGCCAGGAGCCTTTTCGCTACTTCCTTTAACAGGGTGTCCCCGACGTCGTGACCAAACTGGTCATTTACGAGCTTGAATCCGTCAAGATCAATAAACATCAGCGCCAGATTGCATTGTTCACGATTGGAATTGATAAGTCTTTGGTTTATCCGATCCATCAGCAAAGTACGATTCGGCAAGTCGGTCAAGGCATCATGAAAAGCCAAGTGCTTTATGTGTTCATCTTTACGCCAAAAAGCAGTAATGTCGCTGAATACCGATACATAGCGTATAGGTTTGCCGTCCGCATCGCGAACCATGCTGATGGTCATACGTTCCAGATAAAGGTCCCCGTCTTTACGTCGGTTCCATATCTCGCCGTTCCATCGCCCCTTCGTTGCTATCTGCGTCCACATGGAGGTATAAAATGCCCGGTCGTGCCGGTTAGATTGAAGAATCCGGGGGTTATGTCCGACAGCCTCCTCGGCCGTATAGCCGGTTATCTCGGTGAAAGCCGGATTGACCGACAAAATAATTCCATCGGCATCGGTGATCAGGACACCATCGAGCGTGTTCTTAAAGACGCATGCGGCCAGTTCGAGTTTCGCCTCGGTTTCTTTGAGAAGGGTCACCTCGCTGGACTGAATCGCAAATCCTTTGACCGTACCATCAGCATCGAAATCGGGGATATAGTGCCCGATGATATGACCTACCTTTCCACTGGCTTTGTTCAGAGTCCGCTCAAAACGCTGTTGTTCGCCGGCCAGGACTCGGTGAATATGGGGCTGATTCAGGGCAAACAGGTGTTCGCCTGCCAAATCTCGGAACGTGATACCGACAATCTCCTCGGGCGACTTTCCGAACCATTCACGATAAGCATTGTTAGCATAGCGGCAGTGTAACTCCCTGTCCCAATAGCCGATCATATTAGGTAGGTTATCAACGATGGATCGGATGAATTGCTCACGTTCGGTACTGCTCTTCGATACGAATTCAGCCTGCTTGAGTGCTTTCTGAGTACGATGCACGGCTTCGACAAGATAGGCGATCAAACTGGAAGTGAGGGTGAAAATAGCCATTTCCAGAAGGTCAAAGCGATTCTCAATAAAAGGGTGCGCAGCAAATAACGGCCACAGAAATGTGACCGTAAAACAGGCAAGCACGGTTGCCAGTAACCCGGTGTAAAATCCCGCATACAGGGCAACAACAATCACCGTAGGATAAAATGTCAGCCAGGCGAGTTCCGACCCTAACACTTGTAGCGGCCATACCCTCAAGCCGGCGGCCAAGCTTACCAGTACGAGTGCCGCGAGAAAATGTTTGAGGTGTTGTGAGGCCGTTGCTTTATTTAGCCACTGACCTTTTTTCGTTATGACCTTCATGTTTTATCTTTGGACATAGTCTTTCGAGCTCCGATACTACTCTATGGCTACCATTTGGCTAATTTGTTCTCGCTTTTTCTAATTAACGTTTAACATGAGCAATCAAAAAGCTTATTTTTTAATCTCTTTCATGCTTATTGCCATGACCTTTGTTCCCATGATCATCACCCCTGCCTTTGCCCTGGTTATCATGCCCGCGGTCACGGTGTTTTTCTTGATAACGCGGAACATACTCACGTTCGTACCAGTCATCATGCACAAATAAGACCCGCTCGCCGCAGGCGTTATATTCATGACAGTGCTTCTTCCAATTTTTGGCGTGGCCCGGCGGGACACGCAGATAGACTGGCGGGCGATTCATCGGTATCCCCCGCTCAACGATTATCGGTTGGTGGTAAAGCACCCTTGGTTGCGGGAAGTCGCCAATGTCAAGTCGGCCATAAAAGCCGGGCTGGCCGATACTAACCGAAACACCTACATCGGCAGCAAGTGCCTGAGCAGTGAGAGTGGCAGCGGCAATTACCGCTGGTATGAGAAAACGCTTCATCATGACCCCTTTTTATGTAATATCTTTTTTACTATAACATAAAATTACATATTTTCATATATTTTGCTAGATCATCCGTCTTTCCGGCATCCTTGGAAGCAAAAGTGCGGGAGTCTCGCGAGCGATTTGCCGGAAAGTCGAGGTTTATTTGGTAACAATCTTTTCTTTCCAACGGATAGATACTTCACTCATGATGTGACCTGATATTCAGTTTGTGTCATTGTTCACTCTCATCTTTGTAATCTTCATATTTTGTCAGTGCAAACACTTTTATCTCATCATCTTTGATTTTATAAATGATTGTATACCCTTTAAAAATCAAATCACGGATATTGTCATCGTTATAATGAATCGAGCGACGGCAACGATAGGGAAAATCGCTGAGGCTGTAACACTCACGTAAAACCTCTCGACGAAACGTATGCGCCGCACTTCTTTTATCCTCGGCAATCTTTTCCAAAACAAACTGAAGTTTGGCGATAAAAGAGGGGAGAATTCTAACGTTCATACGAGTCAATAGTCCGTTCGAGATAAGCATCTACTTCTTCGATAGAATAGCTCCGTGAACTGTCGATACTCTCATGCGATTTTTGAAGATACTCTTTTTCGCTCATTGTGTTCCAATAGCGATAATCACGGAGTTGTTCATATTCGAGTGCGCTGAGGACTACTGCTTCGGGTTTGTTGTTTCGCAGTACGCAGATTTTATCGACTTCGTGGTTTGCGAGTTTGGAGAGGACTGCACCGAAATTTTTTGCGACATCGGTCGAACTCATCAGTTCGCTTGGTTTATAGGCTACCATCGTAATCTCCCGTGTAATCTTACGGAATATTATACACAAAAAGAATATATCCTTTTCTTTTTAGTAAAGAAAAGAACGAAAAGAAAAGCGCCCTCACCCCAGAACGCTGGCGGTACGCTTCACCCTACGGCGAGCGACCTTGCTCTGGGTATGGTGTGAGGGCAAAACTATTAGATAGCAATGATTTTCGCGGAATGCGAAAATAGATAAAATCAAAAATCTCCGCGATCCAATACCTAGAGCCGGCTCTTTTCAAAGAAACATTTTGCTTCGCAAAAGCGGTTCCCTTGTTTTGGTACTTTTCTGGCTAAATGTCAAGCAACATTTAAAAATGAGCATCGGGGCCTTTTTGGTCGTCTTTCCGCTGATACGCTATCGGATCAGGATGAGGATTCCGGTTCGGTATTGGATCGTCTGATTCACCTGAGCCCCTAATCTTGTACAAAATAATTAGATTCTTTTGCTGTCTCTTGTTTGACTTTCCACCTATATAATTCGACTTATTTACTGATGTAACACACTTTTTTGGCAAAGCCCATAAAGTGGCAGGGACAAATGTCCCTACAACCCCCTAAAGCTACCCATATCTGTCGGATATGGCAGAAAAAATTTGATTGAGGTGAACGCGATGGATGACACTTCTGCACCTGTAAAAACCCTGAGCGATCTGGCAAACTTGGCAGATTATTCGCTCACAGACACCCTTACCCCGGATCCTGAGGCGACGCGTGATGGTATCGACCACGCTCCGCGGCAAGTCTTCTCCGGGCACTATGTCCCCGTGAACCCTACCCCCATCAAAGACCCCCGCTACATAGCCCACAGTCAGACTTTTTTTAAAGAACTGGGCTTCGATGACACCCTGGCGACCTCTGAGGATTTCATGCGGATGTTTTCAGGCGATGCTTCAGAGCTTCCGAAGCCTTTACGCACTCATGGCTGGGCGACGGGCTATGCCCTCTCCATCTACGGCACCGAATACTACCAGCAGTGTCCCTTTCAGACCGGCAACGGTTACGGTGATGGGCGTGCCATCTCCATCCTCGAGGCCAATATCAACGGCCAGCGCTGGGAAATGCAGCTAAAAGGGGGCGGAAGAACCCCTTACTGCCGCGGAGCCGACGGACGTGCGGTACTGCGTTCAAGTATACGAGAGTTTTTGGCACAAGAGCATATGTACGCACTCGGCGTACCGACTTCACGTTCATTGACGCTCTACACCTCGAAATCCGAGACCGTAAAACGCCCATGGTTTAATCAAGGTTCCTATTCCCGAGACCCCGAAGTGATGATCGAAGAAGATGTCGCGATCACTACACGGGTGGCTCCTTCGTTTCTTCGGGTGGGTCAGATCGAGCTATTCGGCCGCCGCGCCCGCAAACAGGAACACCCCAAAGCCCTCGAAGAGCTGGAACAGATCGTACTGCACCTGATTGAGCGCGAATACAGCGACGTCATCGAGCCTCTTTTACCGCTGGAAGAAAAAGTGCTCTTGCTTGCTATTCACTTCCGCAGCCGCCTCACCTCACTGGTGGCCAACTGGATCCGCGTAGGCTACTGCCAGGGCAATTTCAACAGCGATAACACTGCCGTAGGCGGATTTACCCTCGATTACGGCCCGTTTGGCTTTATCGATATGTTTGACCCGAAATATCAGCCTTGGACGGGTGGCGGAGTCCACTTCTCATTTCTCAATCAGCCTCAGGCGGCGGAGCGCAATTTCCATATGTTTTACTCGGCACTCAAACCGCTGGTAGCCTCCAACCCCGATGTTGCGGCTCAGCTTGATGCCATCCGACAGGGCTTTGATAAAGTAATGGATGAAAAAATGGAAAAAATGTGGGCGGCAAAACTGGGTCTTCGCACCTTTGATGAACCGCTCTTCCGAGAGCTCTTTATGCTGATGGTGCAAACGCATGTCGATTATACGATCTTCTTTCGTGAACTCTCGTCATTACCGAAGGAGATCAGCCCTCTTCAAAAAAGTTTCTATGATGAGACATTTCTCACTGAAGAGCTTCTCAAACGATGGACAGAGTGGCTGGAAAAATGGAAATCGCTCATCGATGCCGCTACCTCAGAAGAGCGCGCGAGCCTCTCAGAGCAGATGAAACGGGTTAATCCGAAATATACACTCAGAGAGTGGTTCCTCGTCCCCGCCTATCAGCAGGCCGAAAATGGAGACTATACGCTGATCCATGAACTGCAGGAGGTGATGACTCATCCCTACGATGAGCAGTCGATCGAAATCGAGGAGAAATACTACAGAGCAAAGCCCGCCCATTTTTTTGACATCGCCGGTATATCCCATGTGAGCTGTTCGTCGTAACGGCGAATCAATAAGTGTCAAGTTTATAGAGGGCATTCCAAACCCTTCATACTTTTCTGTTTAGCCAGAAAAGTACCAAAAGAGCATACCGCGATCCATGAACGCTCGCTCCTCCCGACACGACTGCCTTCGGAGCGGCTCTAGGTAATGGATCACGGGAATTTTTTATGTAAATATTTTCGCGTCCCGCGAAAACAATCGGCAAACAGTCTTTCCGGCATCCTTGAAAGCCGCATGTGGAGGCAGCAGTGCCGGGAACATGCGAGCGATTTGCCGGAAAGACGAGGTTTTTTGGGTTACTTTTTTTGCCGGAACAAAAAAAGTGACGAAGGCTTTAATCAGAGAAAAGTCTGCATTCCCAACGAGGACATTGGGAATAAGGAAAAACCATGTTCAGTTTTCTAAAGCTTCATCAATAAGTGATTCATCCATTAATGAATCTAATTTATTCGTTATAGCACTGATTTTACTGGAAAGTTCAACAAATACTTTTCTTTGCCTCTCATCATTGATTGGTAAAATCGATTTACGCCGTTTTTCTAGAGATTCCAAAGATGCAGTAAGTGAATTTATTCGTGCAGTTTTTACCATTGCATCTGCCTGTTTAGCTAACGCCTTTTCAGATCTTTCTTGGGCATTAGCAGACTTCTGCAGTTCTTGCCTTGTCAATGACAATTCAGTTCTCTGCAACGACAATTCCGTTCTTTGAAGTAAAATAGCGTAGATTACTCCCAAAAAAGCGAATCCAGAAAAAAGAGCATTTACTGCACCAAACATATCTCCAAACGTACCACGTTCTTCAAAACTTCTATCACCTAAAAGCAGCCAACTCAAACTCCAAAATGTTATGACTATAATACTTGCACCCAAAATGATTTTTGAATCTTTATTCATACTTTCCTCTTAAAATATTCCTCGCTACTATTCTCATAGAATAGGAGCTACATAGTATTCATTTGGTTTCTCTCTTCTTGAACTGGAGACAAGCGAGAAAATACATATCCACATTAAATAGAAACAACATATTTTTAAATATTTTACAATAGATATAAGGAAATTTACAAAAGATTATTTAGAACAAATTAGAAGATAACGGAAAATTCAGTTCCCGTCTATACGGGAATGATGAAAGGCTGCAAAGGTATGATGAGAGATATTAAAGCCTCACCACTTTCGCTCCGAATCCCCCCATATGCGCAGGCGCATCGCTAAAGCTTTTGACACTCGGATGGCCTTTGAGAAACTCTTTGACCGCATACGAAAGTTTCCCCGTCCCGATCCCGTGATAGATCAACACCTCGTCAAATCCCTGCAGCAGTGCGTCAGAGAGGAACTTATCCATTCTCTCGCACGCCTCTTCCCCTCGAAGTCCGTGAAGATCAAGTTTGAGACCGCTTTTTTGCTCCACCTGCATCGTATGGGTGGTTTTGGGCTTTTTCGGGAGATTTCCGCTCGGTTTGAGATCAAGGAGTTTGACTCGTAACCGCATCCCCTCCACCTCGATCATCGCATCTTTGGCTCCGACACTCACTATCGTTCCGCGCTGGTTACGATATTTGACCGCCTGCCCTACTTCGTATTTTATCGGTTCGGGTTCGGCGATTTTAGGAACTTCGACTTTAGGGAGTTTCGCCTGCGCACGGTTTAGCTGTCTATGGATGGCCGCCATATCATGCCCTCGCGCCGCCTCTTTGGCTTCGCGGATCGCTTCGTCATAGCCGGAGCGAAGTTTTGCTTTCTCTGCATCGAGTTCTGTCCGTAGGTGTTCCCGCGCCTCTTTGAGCGCTGCTTCCTGCGATTTGAGCGATTCGAGTTTCTCGTCCACCTCGCGGTTTTTACGTTTGAGTTCACGTTCCAGTTCGCTCCCCCGCTCGATGAGGACACTCAGTTTTTCGTGGTTTTCGCCGTAGAGCGATTTGGCGCGGGTGATGATGGCGGGGTTGATCCCATAGCGTGACGCCGTCTCAAAGGCATAGCTCTTACCGATCACCCCCTGCAAAAACTCATAGGTCGGGAGACGTCGTTCTTCGTCATACAACGCCGCCATCAGCTCCACGTCGTCACGATCGGCCATCAGTGCGGCGAGACGTTTGTGGTGGGTGGTGACGATGATCTTTTGACCCCGTTTGATCAGCTCATCGAGGACGATGGCAAAGAGTGCCGCCGCCTCGTCGCTATCGGTTCCCAACTCGATCTCATCGACCCCGACGAGGGCGCTTTTGTGCTCGAAGAGATGGCTAAATTGCACCATCCGCCCCGCAAAGGTGGAGATGTCGTTGCTCACACTTTGGGGATCATCGATCACCGCTTCGATCCGCTTGAAACTCCCGATCCGTGATTTGTGGGGGTTGATCTTCATCGGGATGAGATATTTCGCCATCAGAGACGCTGAGAGGAGCGATTTGAGGAGCATCGTTTTACCCCCCGCATTCACCCCCGTAATCATCAGGAGGTTGGAGCGAAAATCAACACTGATCGGTTTGGGTTTATGGATGGCGGGATGAGAGAACTCTTCGAGGACGATATCGGTGTTGTTTTGAGGTTTTAGGATCGCAAAATCACGGGCACGGGCAAATAACACCCGCGCCTGATAATGGTCAAATCGGTCGAACTCGCGATCACAAAATCCGATAAAGGGGACGAGATTGGAGAGCTTCGCGCTGAACCGCTTCGCGTACTCATAAAGCTTGGTTTCCCGCTCTTGCAATACATAACGCAACTGCTCTTTGGAGCGGAGCACCGAATCGGGGGCAACGTAGAAAAATCCCGCCCCCGTCCGTCCGACGACGGAGCCTTTGAGGACGTGGTTGAACCCGCCGCGCACCAAAAGGGTCTCTTCGTCGTTAATATAGTGGATCTGGGTATCGACGAGATAAGGGGTCAGTTTTTGGGTATGA
Source organism: Sulfuricurvum sp. (assembly GCF_049587615.1). GTDB lineage: Bacteria > Campylobacterota > Campylobacteria > Campylobacterales > Sulfurimonadaceae > Sulfuricurvum. The sequence goes on along the minus strand of NZ_JBAVEF010000002.1, from coordinate 26,833 downwards.
AAGAGGCGCTTGATGGAGTCGTTGATCTCCGTTTTGATCGCTTTGATCCGCTGCGCGATTTTATGGAGCTCTTCGTCACGCGATTCGATAAAGTTCCCCTCATGATCGAAATACTCCTCGATCTCGGCAAACGGTTCAGGGATGATGATCGTCCCCATCCATTCGCCGATAAGCCCTGCGAAGTTGTGGTTGCGCATCAGACGAAAATAGCGGACAACTTTTAGAAGTTCGTGGATCTCTTCGAACCGCAAAACCCCCTGCTTTTTGAGATGATTACTGATCGTTTCGAACCCTACACTTTTGGGCGGGGCTTTGAATTCCAGTGCATCGAGGGCTTGTATATAGCGGAAATGACGTTCCTGATCTCCGGGGATAGCGATGTTTTGTTCACGTGAAAAAAAGTGCTCGAGTGAGGAAATATGGGGAAGAAGATCGAGTTTGCCGAAAAGTTCGGAAAGGTTAGCAGAGAGTCGGCTCATTGACACTCACGGGCATTAATGATTTGCTGATAATGTTTTGTCCCCCGATTGCCGACAAAACTCTGGGTTCCCACACTGTATCCGAAGGTGGTGCTGTTGACCTCTATCCCCTGACACACCAGTGTTTCTCCCCTCTCATACTTCAGCTCGATTGCACTCACTTTTGCACGCTCACGATCACTTTGGATGTTGTAGGCTATTGCCGCCGCAATAACGAGCGTTACCACGAGCGATATCATCCCTTTTTGTTTTCCGTTAAGCTCCGTAAAATAGTGCATCAACGCAAACACAAGGGCGACGATTCCAAACCAAAAGAGGTAACCCATAACTTATTTGGTCCCTCTGAGCTGATAGGTCAAATCTCCCGCCCCGAATCCGACGATGAGATCGTGATCATAGGTTTTGACGACCGCATCACCGATCATCGTTTCAATCGTATCGCCCGCACGGTGGAGTTTGTCGCTCATTGTGAGATCATAATGGCCGAAGCGCCCTATAAAATCGATCTCACGCGCCTCTTCGCTCGCCGCCCACACCGGAAGGATAACAAGTTCGGCACACCCTTCGAAACACTCGACGAACGCATCGAGGTTATCGATCGTTCGCGAATATTTATGCGGCTGCCAGATCGCAATGATCCGTTTGAACCCTTTGAGTTCCGCATAGATTTTGAGCGATTCCATCGTCGCTTTGATCTCGGTCGGATGGTGAGCGTAGTCGTCGATGATGACGCGGTCTGAGCCTTTAAAAATCACGTCAAAACGTTTCTTGATCCCTTTGAAATGGAGGATATTAGCACGAATGGCCGCGATGCTCATCGTCTGAGCCGCCGCTAAAATCGCCAAGCTCGCATCCATGGCGATATGCTCGCCGAATCCCCACACTTCGAATTCTCCCATGTTTTTGAGGGTGAAGCGGGTATAGGGCTCATCATCGATCAGGGTATAGCGGATATTGGTGATATCCTGGCTCGGGTACAGACGGATGGCTTCACACTCAAGCGTCGCCATAAACGGATCTTCCGCATTGATGACACGGATCGGTGCCATCTCGACGAAACGGCGGTAGGCGTTATGAAACTCGTCGATATTGTAGTGGTAATACTCCATGTGCTCCGGCTCGGCGTTGGTGACGATCGAGCAGTAGGGGTTGGAGTTCAAAAAGCTTCCGTCGCTTTCATCCGCTTCGAAAAGCATCACGTCGGTACTCCCGTCGTAGCGGACGTTGGAGCCGAAATCTTTGGACTCCGCACCGATGATCGCGCTTCCACTCATGATCGAGGCCAAAATCGCCGTCGTCGTACTTTTACCATGGGCTCCGCATACTGCGTACACTTTTTTCTCTTTGAGGATACGCAACAGTGCATCACGGCGATGGAGGACTTCGATCCCTCTGTTTTTGGCTTCGACTACTTCGACATTCGTATCACGGATAATCGCCGAGTGAATCACCAAATCACACCCCTCAGGGATATTTGCCGCATCGTGTCCAATAAAAACTTTGATCCCCCGATCGATAAGACGCTGCGTGATATGGGTTGCTTTCATATCCGAACCGCTCACCTCATGGCCGCTGAAACGCATATATTTGGCGAGTCCTGAAATGCCGATTCCGCCGATCCCGATAAAGTGGATTTTCATTGTGAAATTTCCTTTTTGAAAAAACTGATATAAAATTTTCCGCCCTCTTGGGTCGCGACCATATCAACATACTCGTCGATAAAATCATCAAACGGGATTTTTGCGTCACACCCTGCACGATGAACGCTCATCGCCGCACTAAACGCCTCATCATTACTGATCCCGCCGAGTACTTCGAACAATGCACTCGCATCGGTAGCTGAGCCCGCACTGTAATGTTCGATCGCGTACTCATATAAAGCTCTGAGCGTTGCGAAATCCTGTACTTCGTTCATGTCAAGCTTTTCCATATTTTCAAGGGTATTGGTGAGCCGTTCCAATGCCAAATCGAGGATATTGGCATAATAGGCCATCAAGGTATCTTCATCAAACGTCTCATGTGCCTGTGCTTCGAGGACGTATAAAGAGGCGATATCCCCCTCGCTCTGCGCTTGGAAAATTTTATCTTTTAATTCTTGCATGACAGTGCCTCCTTTAGGCGGTTAAGTGCTTCGATCGTACGTATTGTCTCCTCAACGAGGGCGATGCGGATATAACCGATACCGGGATTTTCCCCTGACGCATCGTCACGTGCCAGAAATTCCCCCGGCAATACCTTGACGTTGTAGTCGCGATAGAGTCGTTTTGTAAATTCGAGAGCGTTAGGAACTTTTAGCCAGAGGTAAAACGTCGCATCAGAGGTTGCAATCCCCAAAATCTCCTGCGCCGCTTTGAAATTCTCTGCATAGACGGAGCGGGCACACTCGACATGTACCTCATCCGCCCATGCCATTGCTGAAGCCGCTTGCAAAGGTAGAGGCGAAGCGCATCCGACATAGGTTCGGTACTGCGCGTACCCTTTTAAAATCTCAGCATCCCCCGCGATAAATCCGCTGCGAAGTCCCGGTGCAGAAGAGCGTTTGGAGATCGAGTTGATGACGAGGACGTTTTTAAACGCCGTATTACCGACGTAAACCGAGGCTTCGAGGAGCGAAGGGACCTTTTCGGCCGTATAAATCTCGCTGTAGCACTCGTCGTTGATAAGGCAGAAATCGTGTTTGAGGGCGAGTTTTACCCATTCCCCCAACTCTTCGAGGCTCAATACGGAGGCTGTCGGGTTGTTCGGGAAATTCAAAATCACGAGGTCGCATTCAGCGAGTTCCGCTTCGTTGATGATCGGTTTGAAGCCGTTTTGCTCCGTCAGATTCAGATGAATGACACGTGCGCGCGACGCGATCGCCGCACCCTCGTAAATCTGATAAAACGGGTTGGTATAGGCCATGACAGGGTTTTGTTTGTCAAACAAATAGTATTGAGGGAAATTAAAAAGCACTTCCCGTGTTCCGAAAGAACTGATAAGCTCGTTTGGCTGGAGCTTCACCCCAAAGCGGCGTTCGACAAATCCTCTCATCGCCTCATTGAGATACGCTTCGCCCGCCGTTTTCGGATAACGGCGAAGCTCTTCGGAGTGCTTACAAATCGATTTTTGGATAAAAGCGGGAGTCTCAAACTGCGGTTCCCCGATGGTCAAAGCGATCGGAGAATAGGCACTATTAGGGGTGATTCCCTCTAAAAGAGAAGTGAGTTTTTCAAATGGGTACGGTTCAAAATGCAAAGGACGGTCTTTGTAATGGAATTTAATAGATATATTATAGCGATTTAAGACTGTAAATTGATTATGGTTTACGGCAACCGATCCTTAAAAATTTTCAATCAACCTTGAACACTCTTCCAAAATCATATCGGGAGCCGTTTCCGCTATAGTTTGATATTCGTCAAAAGGCTCCACAATCTCCGTTTCATACCCGTATTTTTCCCTATTTAAGCTATTTATCGCACTTTGCAATGTTTTGATATTTTCAATACTCACCGCACCTTTTTCTACTATAGAAACCAAAATATTCGGCTCTTTTGAAAGCGCAACCGCAATATCGATAATATCTCTCGTTTTGTTTTGAGCATTTCGAAAAACAATCTTTTTTGCAATGATGTCCGAGATACTTTCGACATAAATATCAACCGAAAAAAGCTCCCGCGACGAATCGATCAAAGGAGGCTCGATAAAATCTGCCGCAACGAGAATATCGACTTTGATATTATTATTGGATAAGAGACCGACATGGTGAGCTTGATCGATATACTCACTGGCATTAAAATGGCGTGATTCCTCAATCCATGTTTTCGGACTCAAATAGTTCAAAACTTGCTGATCGATAGCAAACAAATCGATATCAAAACTTTTACGGTGTTGGAAATGATAGATAGCGAGAGCCGTTCCTCCTCCGAAGCGTAAGAGGGAGCTGTTTTGATTTGGTAGATACCCGAATCGCTCTTCGATCAACCATCTGAATGCGTTAATCTGCTCTCCGTAATGTTCTCGGATAAAATCAATATTATCCATTTAAAATTTTACTGAGACTTTTCTTCGGAATGCGATAGTAGGTTGCAAACGACATAATCTCTTCGTGAGTGGCTTCCGTTTTGATCACATCGAGCGCGTACTTTTCAACCGATGTTTCAGGTTTATTTCCCGAAAGAAGCTTTTTAATATCCGAAGCCTTGAGATGTTTTTTGGTATTTCCGATAGAGCAATTCACCGTTGCCAGTAGCATTTTCGGTGCTTGTTTTTTCGTCGCATCTTTTATAAATTGTAGTGCAGCCTCTTTGGGCATTGCAGTGAGGATCGCCGCAAGATTTTTCTTTTCAGGATTTTTTTTCCAATCATGCAAGGTCGAAGGAGGTACACCGAGCAAGGATGCAATCTCTTTGGTTTTCATGATGCTCTCCTTTTTGATATTTTACAAATTATACGAATATCGGATAAAATTGTCAAATATTTAGAAGATTAATACTTCACGACCTCTTGTTTATCTTTCGGCATCCGATCTTCCGTACCGTTCACCATCCCCTCGAACGCTTTGATATCGTGTTTACTGACCACCATATAGCGGCCCAACGCCATCGCATTATCCCCCGATGAGGCGTGTTGTCGATCGATCGTAAACGCCGCCGCGTATCCCCATTTTTTGGCATCAACGAGAAGAGCGTCATCATAAATTCCAAACACCCATGCAAGGTATTTGATCTCGTGTCCCATACGCTCTTCGAGTTTTTTCTTCGCGCCGCCGAGCTGTTTATCGACGAACCTGGCGTACTCTTCGCTCGTGAGTTTTTTCTTCTCTTTTTTGAAATTCGGATGCCAGTAGGTGTGCGACTCGACACGGAACAGTTTCGTCGTCTCTAATTCACGGAGCTGTTCCCAGTTCATCGCGTACTTAGCATTCGAGATCGCACTCGGATAGATAAAGAGGGTGACGGGGATGCGGTATTTTTTGACGACGGGAGCCATGTCGCTGTAGACGCTTTTGTGTCCGTCATCGACGGTGATGACGACCGATTTGGCGGGAATCGATTTCACCTCTCCCCGAAGATACGCGGCGGCAGTATCAAGGGGGATCACGGTATACCCGTTGGCTTTGAGCCACGCGAGCTGTTCAGTAAACGCGGAGGTTTTAATCGTCATCGAATCGGCCACCTCGGTGCCGAAACGGTGGTAACACAAAATGGGAACTTTTTTCTCAATCGCTGCTCCCCACACAACGCTCATCACAAACACCCAAACCGACACAAAACGAAACATTCAAACCGCCCAGTAGAAATTAATCGGATTATAGCGCAGCCATGCAACTCCTGCGTTCATATTATTAACAAATTATTCTTGACATATCAGCCGTATATGACTAGAATTCGCCCAATTAGTTGCATAATCAACTATTTCAGGAGTTACTTATGAACCGATGCGAATGCCCGACCGAAGAATCGTTAGGGTGTCTTACCAATCTTTCCGCTATGGCCGCACGAAACTATCTTACCCGTCAACTCGCGTTGCACGGAATCGATATGACGATTGAGCAGTTTAAAGTTATGGTCGTTTTGTGGAAAGAAGGGGTATCCACCCAGCAAACCATCGCCGATTTTGTCGGCAAAGACAAAGCCAGTGTCACCCGTCTGATCGCCGGACTGGAAAAACGCTCTCTGATCGGACGTGCTACCGATAAAAACGATAAACGGTGCAACCTCGTCACCCTTACACCGCAGGGTGTCTCGTTGGAAAAACCGACGATGGAAGTTTTAGATGAAGCAACACGCTATCTCCACCGAGGTATCGATCCCGATGAACTCGCCATTACGCTGCGTGTTTTGAAGCAGATGTGCCAAACGTTAAATTACACACAAAAGGAATCCGAATGAATCGCCTCTCTACCCTCGCCCTCTCTTCTGTTTTGCTCATCGTACTCAGCGGATGCGAACGCCCAAAAGCCAAAGGGATGGAAAAGCCCCCTGAAGGCCCCGTCCCCGTTACTACTACCGAAGTAAAAACGGGCAATTTCCCGGCCCTTTTACAAGCAACGGGGCAAACACAGGCTTTCAATACCGTACAAGTTTTCGCACGGGTAAACGGATACCTCCAAAAACGCTCTTATACCGAAGGTTCAGCCGTAAACAAAGGAGATACGTTATTCGTTATCGATCCAAGCGATTTAAAAAACTCTCTTGAGAGTGCCAAAGCTTCTTATGAACTGGCATCCGCGAATCACACCAATGCCAAAGCGGTGCTGAAACGTATCAAACCCCTTGCCGATGCCAATGCCGCAAGTCAGCAGGATCTCGACACCGCAACGGCCAATGAACGCAACACCGCCGCCGCACTTATGGCGGCTAAAGCATCGCTGGAGCAAGCCAAACTGAACCTCAGCTATACCAACGTCAAATCCCCTATCAGCGGGTTTGTCGATAAATCGAAAATCGATGTCGGTACGTATGTCGCGAGCGGGGCAAACGGGTTGCTCACAACCGTGTATCAAACCGATCCGATGTACGTCAATTTTACCTTTACCGAAAATGAAAAACTTGCCCGACAAAATGCGATTGCCAGCGGTAAACTCACCACCCCGAAAGACGGTAAATACGAAATTGAACTTACCCTCAGTGACGGGACAACGTTAGCACGCAAAGGCTCTATCAACTTCATCGCACCGTTCGTCGATTCGACCACCGGCAACATTACCTACCGTGCCGTGATTGATAACAGTGACCATAAACTTCTCCCCGGTCAGTTCGTCCAGGTCAAAGTCAAAGGGATGGAGTGGAAAAATGCCCTCTACGTTCCCCAAAAAACCCTTCTCACGGGGGATAAAGGGAAATTTGTCTACGGCATCGAAGCCAACAACACCGTCACTCCAAAGCCGGTTATAGCGGGAGAGTGGGTCGGTGAAAATATCCTGATCGAGAGCGGTGTCAATGCCGGAGATAAAATCGCCGCAGACGGCCTGCCTAAACTCAAACCGGGAGCGGAAATCATTCCGAATGCGAAATAACTATGTTTAGTAAATATTTCATCAATCGCCCCGTTTTATCGGCTGTTATTGCGATGATCATCATGCTGCTCGGATTTGTGGCGATTAAAACGCTGCCGATCTCGCAGCTGCCGAATCTCACCCCCCCTACCGTTGTCGTCACGGCGCAGTATCCGGGTGCCGATGCCCAAACCATCGCGAACAATATCCTCACCCCGCTGGAGTCTCAAATCTCCGGTGCGGACGGACTCATGTACATGTCTTCCAAAGCGGCAGCCCTTCCGGGAAGCGCTACGATCACCTGTACCTTTAACATCGGGGTCAATCAGGATATGGCGGCAGTCGATGTTCAAAACCGTATCAACTCGGTTTTGGCACAGCTTCCCCAAACGACCCGTGATCTGGGGGTAACCGTCCAGAAAAAAACTTCCGATATTTTGCTCATTGTGGCGATCACCTCTCCTGATGGAAGCTACGATGCGACGGGGATCAGTAACTACATCTCCGCCAACCTCCTCGATGAAATCAAAAAAATCCCCGGAGCGGGAAGAAGCCAAATCTTTGGTCAACGCGACTACGCGATGCGAGTATGGCTAAACCCTGATAAAATGGCCTCACTGGGGGTCAGCACTTCTGAAATTTCTGCGGCAATCAAAGATCAAAATCTCCAAGTCTCCCCGGGACGTTTAGGGCAAGCGCCGACGGCGGATGAGCAAATGTGGACGATGCAACTCACCTCCAAAGGGCGTTTTTCTACCCCCGAAGAGTTCCAGAATATCATTATCCGCTCCAAAACCGACGGCTCGATGATCCGTCTGCGCGATGTTGCCCGTGTGGAACTGGGAAGCCAAAACTACGAATTTTTCGGACGGGTGAACGGTAAACCAGCCGCCATGATCGGGATTTTTGCCGATACCAACGCCAATGCCCTCGATACCTCCGCCGCCGTCGCCGAAAAAATGGAGAAACTTTCCAAAAAATTCCCGAAAGGGATTGCGTACGATATTCCTTACGACACGACCGACTTCGTCAAAATTTCGATCGAAGAGGTTGTCTTTACCCTCCTTGCCTCCATCGTTTTGGTCAGCTTGGTAATTTACCTCTTTTTGCAAAGCTCCCGCGCGGCAATGATCCCGATCCTCTCGATCCCGATCTCTCTGACGGGTGCTTTTATCGGTATGTATCTGTTGGGATATTCGATCAATACTCTCACCCTCTTTGGGCTGGTGCTCGCCATCGGGATTGTCGTCGATGATGCGATCGTCGTTATCGAAAATATGGAGCGGATACTACAGAGTGAAAAGCTCTCACCGCGTGAAGCGGCGATCAAAGCGATGACTCAGATTTCCGGTCCCGTCGTCGCCATCGTCCTCGTTATGTGTGCCGTCTTTATCCCCGCAACCTTTTTGGGCGGGATGACGGGTCAGCTCTACAAACAATTCGCCGCGACAATCGCGATCTCTGTCGTCTTTTCGGGCTTTATGGCACTCACCTTTGCCCCTGCTATCGGTGCATTGATCCTCAAACACCATGAGAAAGAACCGGCCCGCTTTTTCCGCTGGTTTAACCGCAAATTCGGGGCAATGACCGATAATTATGTCCGCCGATCCGGTTTTATGATCCGTAAATCGTTCATTTTCTTGGTCATCTATCTCTCAACCTACTTTTTCATCGGATTTTTTCACAAGACACTTCCGAGCGCCTTTTTGCCGATGGAAGATCAGGGATTCTTTATCACTAGTGTCAACCTTCCCGAAGGTGCCACCGCCAACCGTACCTTAGAAGTCGTTAAGCAGGTAGAAGCCATTTTAGGGAAACAAGAGGGGATTTACAAATACACAGCCATTACAGGGCTTAACATCCTCACCTTTTCCCAAGAACCGAACTCTGCCGTTATCTTTACCCGGCTCAAACCATGGTCTGAACGCCCAACCAAAGAGTTGGCCGTTTTTGGTATCCTCAACTCGCTTGGACCGAAACTGGGATCCATCAAAGAGGCTAAAGTATTTGCGATGCCTCCGCCGCCGATTCGCGGGATGGGACCTTCCGATATGTTCAGTCTGCGCCTTCTCCAATATGGAGACAACGATTTTAACAAACTCGCCGATGCAACCAATGCGTTCGTCGCCGATTTACGCACCGAACCAAGTATCAAAAATCCGATGACGACGATGAACACGAACACCCCGACACTGTCTATTGAAGTAAATCGTGAGAAAGCAAAGATGCTGGGACTCTCCATCAGCGATGTATTCCAAACGCTCCAATCGACGATCGGAACGATGTACGTTAATCAGTTCGATAAAAACGGTAAAACCTACTGGGTGCAGATCCAGGCCGATTCACCGTACCGCGCTACACCGGAGGATATCGGACGTGCATGGGTTCGCTCGTCCAGCGGTCAGCTCGTCCCCCTCTCTTCGGTTGTAACGGCTAAAATGTCGAGCGCACCGTCGAGCATCGAGCACTTTAACGGCGTCCTTTGCAGCACCGTTATGGGTTCACCCTCCCCTGGATACAGTTCGGGTGATCTGATAAAAATTTTGGAAGCCAAAGGGGACACCGTACTCCCCTCCACCGTAAGTTACGACTGGGAAGGGCTATATCTCCAAGAGAAGCTCGTCGGTTCCAAAGCACTCATGATCATGGCGTTCGCGTTAGTGATGGTTTATCTGATCCTTGCCGCACTCTATGAGCGTTGGACATTACCGATCTCGATCATGTTAGCCGTGCCGTATGGGATTATGGGGGCCTATACGGTCGTATGGCTGATTCCGTTTCTCAATAACAACGTTTTCTTTCAAATCGGATTGCTCACCCTCATCGCCCTCTCGGCAAAAAATGCGATTTTGGTCGTCGAATTTGCCGAAGAACAGCGGCAGATGGGAAAAAGTATCTATGATTCAGCGATGGAAGCGGCACGATTGCGTTACCGTCCGATGATGATGACCTCTTTCGCCTTTTTGGCGGGGATGCTGCCGCTCATCTTTAGTTCCGGAGCCGGTTCCTCCGGCCGCTTCTCGATCGGGGTTGCGATGTTTGGGGGGATGCTCGCAGCAACCTTTATCGAACGTTACTTTATCCCGTATCTCTATTACTGGGTGGCAACCGCCCAAGAAAAATTCGCCCCTGCCAAAGGAGCCGATCATGAATAACACAACCCTGAATCTCGCCCTCCTCTCCTCCCTCCTTTTTGGGGGGTGCGCAATCGGGCCCGATTATGTCCGCCCCGATGTTGCCGTACCGGAAACCTTTGTCCATCAGGATACCAATAAAACGGCAGAGATGCACCTTAATAAAGAGTGGTGGAAAAGTTTCCAAGACCCGTCTTTAAATCGTGCAGTGGATGAGGCGCTGGCGGCGAACTACGACCTGCAAGCGTCTCGGGCTTCCGTCGAAGCAGTGCTGGGGAAATTTGATCAGGCCAAATCGTATCTTTATCCCCAAATCAATGCTAACGCTTCATTGGACCGCAAAGGGGTGGAGAATGCCTCTACCGGCGGTTATATGTTGCGCGAAGGGGTTACCTCCACCTATGCCGGATCGCTCTCATTAGCCACTTATGAGATCGATCTGTTTGGAAAAGTGCGCCGTGCCAATGAAGCGGCCCGTGCGGCCCTCCTCTCCAGCGAATACGCGTCACAAACACTCAGGCTCTCCATTGCTTCCAACGTTGCCGCTTCCTATATGAAGCTTGCTTCGCTTCAGGGGCAAATCGATTTGGCCAAAGAAAACGTCGTCTTATGCGGCGACATTGTCAAGTTCCATGAGATCAAATACAAACACGGCGTTATCGCCGAAACGGCTTTATTACAATCGTTATCCGAATTGGAAAGTGCCAAAGCAACCCTATCGGGGCTCGAAGCCTCTAAAATAGCGGAAGAGGCAATCTATAATCTCCTCTTAGGCCGCAATCCCGTATCGGTTAAAACATCGGCATTGAATTCCATTACCCTTCCGGATATTCCTGCCGCATTGCCGGCTAACATCCTGCACCAACGTCCGGATATTGCAGCGGCAGAACAAAATCTGATTGCCGCTAACGCACAAATAGGCGTGGCCCGCGCCGCTTATTTCCCAAGCATCAAACTAACAGGGATGTTAGGGATACAAAGTCTGGAACTCAGCAATTTTCTCACCAACCCGGCACGCCTATGGGAGATTGCCCCCTCCATCAGTGTCCCTCTCTTCTCTGCCGGACGGATTGAGGGGGAAATCAAGAGCGCCGAAGCCGATCGGAACCAAACCCTCGCTACATATAAAAAAAGTATCGTCAACGCATTTAACGATACGAATAACGCCCTCGGACAAACTGTAAAAACAAAAGAGCAAGTGAACTATCAAAACGGACGCTCCCAAGCCATCCAAAAAGCGCTGATGCAGAGCAAACTCCGCTACAACGTCGGAACCATTACCTACAGCGATATGCTCATCGTACAGCAGCAATGGCTTCAAGCAGCTCAGCAGCTCCTGGTTGCCAAACAAAATAGCCTCATTGCCACCGTCTCACTTTACAAAGCGCTAGGAGGTGGATGGAGCGAAGAACAAACACCTCCGCTACCGAACCTCCTTCCCTCAGGACGATAATCCAATCGTATCCCTAAAACTATCGCGCATGGCGATAGTTTTTACACGCAATGGTCCCCTTTTCTTCATCGCTTAAATGACTCCCAAAAGACAATCATTAGTAAACAAAGAGAAAAAATGGAAAAAATTCAAAAAAATAATGGAAATATGTCACCGTTTTACCACACATTTTTCGAAATTTGATAAAAATGTTATCTTCACAAAAGCCCCATAATAGGGGATTTTAAAAAATACTTTCAAATTAATCGAAAAATGCTTGACAAGTATGGGGGGTGTAGTGGTATACTTCCGCCATATTTTTTTAAGGAGCCTTACCATGATGAAAATCATTTCTGCGTTGCTTTTGGCTGCAATGTTTATCGGATGCAGCGAGTCTGCTACTACTGAAGCACCTGCTGCTACTGAAGAAGCTGCTGTAGCTACTGAAGAAGCTGCTGTAGCTACTGAAGAAGCTGCTGCTACTACTGAAGCTGCTGCTGCTACTACTGAAGAAGCTGCTGTTGCTACTGAAGCTGCTGCTACTGCTACTGAAGCTGCTGCTACTGCAACTGAAGCTGCTGCTACTCCTGCTAAATAAGTTCAACTTATTCTGCATATTTCGCACTTCGGTGCGAAATTATTTTTCTCTCTTCTTTAAAAAAAAATCAAACTAACTTATCGTAAACTGTCCTAATCTTAATTAGGAGTATTCTTTATGAAAATCATTCTACCCGTCCTCTGTTCCCTCCTTCTCATCGGATGCAGTGATTCCACACCGGATCAGACACCTCCATCCCCGACCGTCGTTACATCCATTGCCGAACCGACCGTGCAAAAAGAAGCACCTAGCACAGAAACAGCACCTGCAGCACCAAGTAGCGTTACCGCAACAGCTTTGGAGAAAGAAGCGAGTAAACCGGCGGTCACAAAAGAAACAACAGCACCCGTTGCCAAAAAAGAAGTAGTACCGGAACCGGCTCCCAAAAAAGCAGTCACTTCCGCATCGGTGGACGGCGGAGCGTTGTTCAGTCAAAAATGTGCTTCGTGTCATGGAGCGAAAGCTGAAAAAGCGGCATTGGGAAAATCAGCCATTATTGCTGACTTTAGCGAACAGCAAGTAAAAGATGCCCTTAAAGGGTACCAAGCGGGAACCTACGGCAAAGAGATGAAAGCCTTAATGCAAGGCCAAGCCAAAGGGCTCAATGATGGACAAATCGACGCATTGTCCAAACATATCGCAGCCCTTTAAGCTTCACTCTTCGGTAACGCAAACTTCTGCGTTACCAACTCCCCTTCCGCATTAAAAAAGAGATAATACAAGGTGTCTGTCTTGACACTGAGCCCTGCCAAATAACGCAATGCCAAATTTGCTTGAAGCGATGCGATATGCATAACAATCGGAGCGGCGATCCCTGCCGGCGTTTTTTGGGTGATTTTAAAAAGCTCGCTAAACGATGCCTCTTTAAAAAAACAGACTTGTCCGTTAAATGCCTCTACCGAACCGTATACCCATGGCAAGTTTTTGCTTTTGGCATACGTATTAATTTCTCCTCGTGAGGGGAGATTGTCCGTTGCATCGATAATCAGATCCACCTCGATATTTTTTTGGATAAACTCTTCAAAACGGCATACATGAGAAGTCGCTTTCACAAACGGACAGCGTGCATGAATCAGTTCCACCGCGACATCCGACTTGAACTTCCCTTCATCTCCCATTTTAAATGCGATTTGACGATGAATATTATGCAAACTCACCGTATCAAAATCAATCATATGTATCTCGCCGATTCCCGATGCCCCCAGAGCAAAAGCGAGTGACGAACCCAGCCCTCCGCTTCCGATAATGGCTATCCGCTTGTGTTGAAGGAGCATTTGCGTCTCTTCTCCCCATAATTGTACCTGACGATGGAAATAGTGCATCATAACCATACTCCTAAAATTGACAGATCAACTCTATCATCGTTTTAATTAAATTAGACTCTATCCCAAGAGATCAACTCAGCTTTCATCCTGATCTATCGGTATAATGATGATAAAGCGGGCTCCGCCTGGGATATTTTGAACCGATATGGTCCCCCCGAAACTCTCTTCAATGATAGACTTTGACATATGCAGCCCCAATCCGCTCCCTTTTTCAGGATCTTTCGTCGTAAAATAGATATCAAAGATTTTTGCAATCAAATAAGGATCTATCCCCCCTGCATTATCCTCAACAAAGATGTGGATATGATGCTCAATCTCTTCGACGCCAATCGATATCGTACCATTAGCGATTTTTTGTTCTACAAGTGCATCATGTGCATTTTTGATGAGATTCATCAGTACCTGAATCATCTCATTTTTTGCCAAGACGACTTGGGTTGTAGGTCGCAGATCAAGTCTGATTTTAATCTTCGCATATTTCAAAAAGACTTCCGAGAGACGCAAAGCATCCTGAACCAGGCTAGCGACATCTTCAAGCTCTTTGGTTTTATCGGTTTTATAGTAATTGCGGAAATCATCGATCGTTTTAGACATATACTGCAAATGCTCATCGATCTGTTCATGGGTTTTATCAAAACACGCATCGTCACACTTGCCCAGCTTGTAGTTGACATAATGATGCTGATTAAGCAAAGCCAGCGTATTAAGCGGCTGACGCCATTGATGGGCGATCTGTTCAATCATCTCACCCATTGCAGCCAGACGGGATTGCTGAACAATCAATCGGTCTTTTTCACGAGCTTCAGACAAGGCATCTCGGACCTTTTCACTCAATGTCTCATTGAGCCGGTTAAGTTTATCGATGTACTCACCTTGCAGCAGGTGAACACGATCCGCCAAAGCCCAGGAGAGGAAAATCATCTCAACGGCCGATCCGATCTGCTGGACATGATTCACTCCGTAAAAACCGGTGATCAAATCGAATTTATTCAGCGCGAATATGATCGTTCCGATAAAAAAGGAGCTCCACCCCACCACATAAAAACGTGCCGGACGATACCCCTGACGCATTATGACAATGCCGGTAGCAAGAAGAACCATGGGAATCAAAGAAACCAAAGCGGTGTTATACATAATAATCGCAGAATATGGGACAATCAATGCCACAATACTCAACGTAAAGCTCAGAACCATCAAAAGCTTGATAAAACGGTCAACCTTGGGAAGATAGCTGGCGGTCGTTAAAAAGTTACGGCTGAAATAAAGGGCCGAAAACCCCGAAAAAGAGATTAAAGCCGCCGATATCTGTTCGATGTCTCCATAATAATTTTGCCACAGGTATTCGCGTCCAATACCGTCAAAAGAGAGCTGCCATGCGACGAATGTTGTAAGAAAAAGGATATAACGGAGATAATTGGAATCTTTGGTATACATGAAAATCAAAGCATTGTAGAGAAAAATAATGAGGAAAATTCCATAATAAATACCGATACGCAAATTACCGCTTTCTACATCGGAAAGAATTTGGGCCGTTGTACTGATGGAGAGGGGAACTTGCATCGAACTTTGGGTTTTGACGCGAAGCAGCAAAGTAGAATGGCTATCTTTCTCAAGGGCAAGGTCCGTGAGAAAGTTGCGCATGGGATATTCGCGGTCTTGTCGTGCGACAGACGTCCCTAAACGTTTGTATTCGATCAAATGGCCGTTTCCATCCAGGTGATAGAGGTCAATCTCATTCAATAACGGATAGGCGATCATCAACCAACGTTGTACGGAATCATTTTGGACGATCGTGGAAACGTTTATCTTAAACCAAAAGACCGAAGAGGTGAATCCGAAGTTGATTCTCTCCTTGGGATAGCATTGAAAAGATTTTTGACTGGCTTCCTGCCAACTTAACGTCCCTGCCGCATCTTCATAATAATAGATATGGCCTTTAAGAGAAGGGGATTCATCACGCTGAATGGAACTGCTTTGAGCGAAAAGGGCAGCAGCAAGAGAGAGTAACCATAACAGCCGAAGGATCATGATCAGCGCCGTTTTTTGAGTGCTTCTTTAAATCCCCACCCTTTACGTGATTCGGTAAGACTTTTTCGATCCAAATCTACGATGAGCAGCTCTTCGGTGTTACCCAGATCGGCTTCAATCTCCCCATCCGGAGAGACAACCATCGAATCACCGTAGAATTTCCATGCGTGTTTTTCGTCGAAATATTCTCCGACCCGATTGGCACGAAGAATATAGCAATTATGGGTAAAAGCTCGGGTTTTAATGAGTTCCCGCCACCGGTTATGCGATTCAAAGGTAGAGGCACTCGGGATTAAAACGGCATCGACCATTTTTGAGCTCACCGCATCCCACAAGGGATCAAAATGAGTCTCAAACCCGCCCATTACCGCAAATTTGAACCCCTCACATGCGAAAATCATCGGCGGTTTAACCGCTTCGATGGGGTTATTAAAAAATTTTTCTTCATTCCAATGAGGATAGTTGATCAAAAATTGCTGGGGATAATAGGTGACGCTTCGCCCATTGATTTTTGCAATCATCTTTGTACACTCTTTTTTCTTCACCGTAACGATAGGAGCGACAAAAGTAAGATCGTATTTGAGTGCCAGCGATTTAAGGGTTTCGATTTGATGGATACTTTGTTCGGCTATCATGTTGACAGGTGTCTGAATCAGCTCTTTAAAAAAAGGGTTCAGGAGATATTCACCCATCAAAACGAGTTTAACCCCCTTCTGGCTTGCTACACGGGCATAATTTTCAAGCTTATTGCTCCCCATACCGATGGAGGGAAGCTGGAGTATGGCGACACGCATTATTGCTCCTGATTTTTGATGATTTGAATCTGCAACTGTGCGTTTTGCAGCATCGTTTCGGCGATGCGCAGCTCTTTCATCCCCTCCTCAAACGCCTTGACGCTCTCATTCATCGGCAATGCGGGATCCATTAATTTCTCCAAAATCGCTTTGGCATTGGCGATCTTGGTTTCAAAACTCTCATCCGTATTCATAGTGCCTCCCGTACATAATTCTCAATTTTATCGATTTCAACTAAAAACGCATCATGACCGTAGTCACTTTTCACCTCGAAATAATCGCTGTTCGTTTTTCCCAATGTTCTCATCGTGTTGTGGATACTCTCCATCTCAGAGGGGAGAAAGAGAATATCTTTTTCAAATCCGATCAGATATAGCTCGGCATTGATTTTCCCCAAAGCCTCTTCAAGGGAGTCAAATCCCCGTGACAGATCGTAAATATTGATTGCTTTGGTAATGTAAAGATACGACAAAGGGTCAAACCACTTGGTAAAGTTGTACCCGTTGTACTCCAGATACGACTCAATCTGAAATTTCCCGAATAACTCATACAACCCGTCATTGCTCTTGTATTCCCGCCCAAACTTTCGTTCCATAGACTGATGGGATAAAAAGCTGATATGCCCTGCCATTCGGCCAATTGCCATACCGCTGAGACCGTTTTCACGGATAACTTCGGGATCATAATAGCCGTTTTTAAATTCGGGGTCTTTCAAAATCGCCTCTTGCGCCACTTTGTTAAACGCAATTGCCCACGGCTGTGTTGCCGCGGTCGTTGCCATCGCAATGATTTTTTTGGCAAAGTTGGGGAAAAAGACGCCGAATGCGAGTGCTTGCATCCCCCCCATCGATCCGCCGATTACCGCGTGTACCTGATGGATGCCCAATCGGTCAAACAAAATTCTCTGCGCTTTGACCATATCCAAAATCGTGATGACGGGAAATTTATAGCGATAGGGTTCGTTATACGGATAGCGGGGGGACATCGGTCCGGTGGAACCGAAACAGCTCCCTAAAACATTGGTACAGATCACGAAAAATTTGTCGGTATCGACCGCTTTTCCCTGACCGATAAGTCCATCCCACCATCCGCTCTTATTGTCCCCCTCATACGTACCCGCCGCATGATGAGACCCTGTAAGGGCATGACAAATCACAATCACATTATCCCGCGCTTCGTTGAGTTCCCCATACGTCTCATAAACGATATCGTACGGCTCTAAGATACGTCCGCTCTCCAGATAGAGAGGGTTGGTAAAGTGTTCACTGTGAATGTGCAGATTTAACATGGAACCCTTTACGCGCTCAGTGCCTGAATTAAATCATCGATCAAGTCCGACGATGCTTCGAGGCCGATACTGAGACGAATAAGCCCTGAGGGTACGCCGCACGCAATCAATTCTTCATTGGAAAGCTGCTGATGGGTCGTCGATGCCGGATGGGTGATGATCGATTTGGAATCCCCGATGTTCACGACAAGGGAAAAAAGCTTTGTCGCGTCAACAATCTGTTTCGCCTGCTCAAAACTCTCCACCTCAAAGCTGAGTAATCCGCTCGACATACCGTTTTCAAAGTAGCGTTGCGCATTCGCATAGTTGCTATTGCTTTGAAGTCCCGGATAATTCACTTTTTTGACCATCGGATGCGATTCTAAAAATTCGGCTACCGCAAGCGCATTGCGGGAGTGTTCTCGCATACGCAGCGAAAGCGTTTCGATCCCCTGAATAAAGAGCCACGCGTTAAACGGTGATACGACCGCTCCCAAATCGCGTAAGAGTGACAAACGTGCACGTAAACAAAACAGCGGCAACGGCACGTCAACATATACCAAACCGTGATAACTCTCATCGGCTTCGTTAAACTGCGGATAACGAGTATTTCCTTTGATAAAATCGACTAAACCGTGGCGTTCGACCATGATTCCGCCGATGGCAAGCCCTTGGCCTGTCGTGTATTTGCTCGCACTGTGAACCACCACATCGACCCCATGCTCTAACGGTCGGCAGAGTACCGGAGTTGCAACCGTATTATCCACGATGGTCAGAATGCCGTGTTTTTTTGCAATTGCGGTAATCGCACTGATATCAGCCACATCGATGCTCGGATTCGTTAAGGTCTCAAAAAAGATCGCTTTGGTTTTGTCATCGACCAACGCTTCGATCTCGGAAGGATTTTGAACGTCAAAATAGCGGGCCTGAATGCCGAAACGTTTCAGGGTATACGATGCTTGGGTCAATGTTCCGCCGTAAAGCTGACGGGCACAGATGATATTGTCCCCCGCTTCGGCCGCATTGGCGATCGCATAAAAAATCGCTGCCATGCCGCTCGACGTCGCCAAACCTGCCGCCCCCCCTTCCAGGGTTGCAAAACGTTTTTCAAATACATCGGTCGTCGGATTATTCAAGCGGGTATAAATATTCCCCAACTCTTTAAGAGCGAACAAATTTGCCGCATGTTCAACATCTCGAAACTCATAGGCAGTAGTTTGGTAGATGGGCACCGCCATCGTACTTTGGGTATCTTTGTCGTATCCGGCGTGTAGCGCTTCGGTTTGGAGTTGCATGGTTTCCTCTTTATATTAATACACTAACCTTACGCACTTCTGCAAAAAGAGTGTAGAGATACCTCCTAAAATTCTCAAAAACGTTAGTTTTTGTAGCTTTAGGGGATTGCAAAGGACTTTAGTCCTTGCCACTAAAACGGATGAATTCGTTTTAGTGCATAATATCAAATGTTTACACGTGGTAATTCGGTGCTTCCTGGGTGATGATAACATCATGAACATGTGACTCTTTGAGCCCTGCACTGGTGATCTCGACAAATTCGGCGTTATCCCAAAACGCTTCGATACTCTCAGATCCGCAATATCCCATTGAAGAGCGCAGCCCCCCCATCATTTGATGCACTACCGCCGCGATGCTTCCACGAAACGGCACACGCCCCTCGATCCCCTCAGGAACGAGTTTATCCGCTGCCGTCCCTTCTTGGAAATAACGGTCGGTTGACCCTTTGGTCATCGCACCGATCGAACCCATACCGCGATACGATTTATATTGGCGCCCTTGATACATAATGGTATCACCCGGTGATTCTTCGGTTCCGGCAAGGAGTGATCCAGCCATAATAACGCTCGCTCCAACGGCGAGAGCTTTGGCAATATCACCTGAGTATCGAATACCGCCGTCCGCGATGATCGGCACTCCGTGTTGACGTCCTACCGCCGCACACTCATCGATCGCTGAGATTTGTGGAACACCGACACCGGCAACGATACGGGTTGTACAGATAGATCCTGGCCCAATCCCCACTTTAACTCCGTCAGCACCCGCTTCAATAAGTGCCAATGTCGCTTCACCCGTTGCAACGTTTCCGGCGATGATATCGACGACCATCTCTTTTTTGATTGCTTTTACGGTATCTAAAATCCCTTTGGAATGGCCATGTGCTGAATCCAAAACGAGAACGTCAACACCCGCATCAACAAGGGCTTTCGCACGATCCAACTGTCCGACACCGATTGCCGCACCGACACGAAGACGACCGAAATCATCTTTATTGGCATGAGGATATTCGATACGCTTTTTAATGTCTTTGATTGTAACTAACCCTTTAAGCAACCCATTATCATCAATAATCGGAAGTTTTTCGATTTTATTGACATGCATCATTTGCTCAGCTTCAGCCAATGTAATCCCTGCTTTTGCCGTTACAAGAGGCATAGGGGTCATGACAACACTCGCTAGTTTGCTCAAATCTTTTTCAAAACGCATATCGCGATTCGTCAAAATTCCCAAAAGCTTATTATGTGCATCTACAACAGGAACACCTGAAATTTTAAACTCATTCATGAGCGCTTCAGCATCTTCGAGTGTAGCATTTGGATGGACAAAAATCGGATCAATGATAATACCGCTTTCGGATTTTTTAACTTTTTTGACCTGCTTGACTTGGGTTTCGATATCCATATTTTTATGGATGATCCCGATACCGCCCAAATGAGCCATTGCAATCGCCGCACGGTATTCGGTAACCGTATCCATTGCCGCAGAGACCATCGGAATATTGAGGGGAATATTACGGGTCAACATCGTTTTTAAGCTCACCTCTTTCGGGAGAACCTCAGAGTATTTTGGGATGAGCAATACATCTTCAAATGTGAGGGCGCGTTTACGAATATTCATCAATTATCCTTTTAGTTGAGTTTCGAGGCTAAGTGCCCCGTTAAATAAAGTTTGCTCCGCATAGGGAGCCGCAATCAGTTGAAGTCCTACAGGCATTCCGTTGTCCGCTGTATCCACCGGAATCGATATTGCAGGAAGTCCCGCCAGATTAACCGAAATGGTATAAATATCGCTCAAATACATCTCAAGCGGGTCACTGAGGGCACCGAACTCATACGCCGTACGGGGAGCAACCGGAGTCAGAATCAAATCGACCTCTTCAAAAATCTTATTATACTCTTCCTGGATAAGACGGCGTACTTTTTGTGCTTTGACATAATACGCATCATAATACCCGGATGAGAGGACAAAGTTACCGAGCATAATACGGCGTTGTACTTCGGCACCGAATCCACTGGATCGGGTTTGAAGGAAGGTGTCTTTGAGATTTTCCCCTTCAACGCGGTTACCGTAGCGGATACCGTCATATCGGGCAAGGTTCGTCGTCGCTTCGGCCGTTGCCGTGATATAATAGGCCGAAATATCGTATTTCGGGTCCATCAACGATTTTTCAACGATCGTATGTCCCCCGTTTTTAAGGGCTTCGACCGCTTTGGCATACGCTTTTCGGACATCCTCGTGAGCATCTTTGACATAATCGGGGACAATCGCGATTCTAAGTTTGGCATTTCCGTCAAGCTTATCGCTTACCGTCCCGTCATTGCGATCCGCAGAAGTCGAGTCTTTGGGGTCATAGCCTTGGATAATATCGTACAAAATAGCCGCATCTTCGACATTTTGGGTCATCGGTCCGATTTGATCGAGTGAACTCGCATAGGCACCCAAACCGTAACGGCTAACACGTCCATAGGTCGGTTTCATCCCGACGATTCCGCAAAATGCCGCCGGCTGACGGATCGATCCGCCCGTATCGCTTCCGAGCGCCGCAACGGCAAGCCCTGCCGCTACTGCCGCAGCCGAACCGCCTGAACTTCCCCCCGGAACGCAGTTGTGGTTAAGGGGATTAAGGGTTTTGCCGTAACAACTGCTCTCGGTGGTTGACCCCATCGCGAACTCATCCATATTGGTACGCCCAAACGGTGACATATTAGCAGCAAGCAATTTCTCGATAACCGTCGCATTGTACGGAGCGACATATCCTTTGAGGATATTCGATCCCGACGTTACCGACCATCCGGTCACTTGGATATTGTCTTTGATCGCGATAGGGATCCCCTCACCGACGTTGAGAACATCAATGTAGGCATTCAGTTCCGGATTCGCGGCGATTTTGGCTTTCAACTCTTCTTTGAGTGAGCTAAGTTCTTCTTTTGAGAGCTTTAACGCCTCTTTGAGTGTTATCATACACTTTCCTTTCTATCTAATTCATACGCTAACGCTGAGTTCACTTCGACAGTGAACCCTTTTTTTGTTTTGTTTTTCTGACCATCATAATGCCCAAGGCGATAACAACAAAAATAACCCCGACCGTTTCGATAACAAAACTCAAAGGGAGAGGTTGTGTGAGATCGATCATTACGCAACGACCTGTGCACAACGCGGACACAAGGTCTCTTCATCTTCACTGTGGTATTTCCAGCAGCGAGGGCATTTGGCTTTGGAAGCGAGGGCAATATTAAACTTATCCCCCTCGATCTCAAACGTCCCTAAAATATTGTTCAGTTCACAGGCACACCATTTAGAGATGACCAAATACTCTTCGATATCGGCTTTTTTCATTGCTTTTGCGGCCGTTGATGTTGTCGAGATGACGAGTTCAAGAGTATTTTTGATCACTTTCTCTTTTTTCAATCCATCCACAATCTCATTGAATTTTTCACGGATCACTTTCATCGTTGCATCATCCCAACTGCTCTCAACCGGATCGATAGAGGCATACGTAACATCGAAAATATCGTTTGCCTCTCCCTTTAAAATCGCAGGGGCATTCTCGAAAATTTCATCAGCCGTATAGGTCAAGATCGGAGCAATAAGCCCCAGCATCGATTTTGCGATAATCGCCATAGCGCTCTGCGTCGAACGGCGTTCTGCAGAATTGGCACCGTCACAGTACATACGGTCTTTGGTAATGTCGATATAGACACCGCTGAGTTCATTGACGATGAAATAATTCAGACCGCTCATCCCATGGACAAAATTATATTCGCCGAAAAGGCGGTGGGTCTCGTCAAATACCTCTTTTGCTTTGCTTACGATCCATTTATCGATCTCTCCCATTTCGCTGTACGGTGCGATAGTCTCAAGCCCGTCGAGATTCGCCAACATAATGCGGAAAGTGTTACGTAATTTACGGTATTGATCTGCCGTCTGTTTGAGAATGTTTCCGGAAATTTTCAAATCCCCCTGATAGTCGCTCATCGCGACCCATAGACGTAAAATCTCTGAGCCGTACTCTTTGAGCACCGATTCGGGAGCGACGACGTTCCCTTTCGATTTGGACATCTTCTCACCCTTCTCATCGACGGTGAAACCGTGAGTCAGAAGCGCTTTGTAGGGAGCGATATGTTCCACTGCCGTACTCAAAAACAAAGAGGACTGAAACCATCCGCGATGCTGATCGGACCCTTCGATGTAGAGATCTGCCGGATAGGTTCCCGCATCGTAGTTGCGTGATTTCAGAACCGCATTCCACGTCGAACCGCTGTCAAACCATACATCGAGAATATCGGAAACTTTTTCGAGTTCGTCGGCTTTATATCCCGATCCCGGATAGAGGAGCTCTTCGATAGACATCGAGTACCATGCATCGGTGCTGTGCATCTCAAAAATCATTGCAATAAAATTGAGGACTTTTTCATCAAGAATGACTTCACCCGTCGCTTTGACTCGAAAAAATGCAATCGGAACTCCCCAGTCACGCTGCCGTGAAATACACCAGTCGGGGCGGTTTTCAACCATAGAACCTAAACGGTTACGCCCGCTCTCAGGATAAAACGCCGTTTTGGCTACTTCAGCCTGCGCGATTTCACGAAGGGTTTTAGACTCACCCTCAGGGGTTCCATCGACACTGATAAACCATTGCTTCGTCGCACGGTAAATAAGCGGAGTATGACTTCTCCAGCAATGCGGATAGGAGTGCCGAAATTTAGACACTTTAAGCGCTTTGTCACCAAGCAATTCGATAATCGGTTCATTGCATTTAAAGATGTGTTTACCGACGAACTCTTCAGGGTTCGGAAGGAGTTTTTCACGGACGACTGTATTATCATAACAACCCGTTTCATCGACCGGCATTACAACTTCGAGGTTGTAGCGAAGCCCGATACGATAGTCATCTTCCCCGTGCCCAGGTGCGGTGTGAACACATCCCGATCCGTTCTCCATTAAAACGTGTTCACCCAAAACCAAGTGTGAACCACGACCGTTGAGAGGGTTGATCGCATAGAGGTTTTCGAATTTTTTAGCTTCAATTTTTTGCACGACGGTGCCGTTAAAAACACCCTCTTCGATAAGTGCATTGTACCGTTTTTCAGCGACAATATAGCCATCCGAAGTACGAACATAGATTTCATCAGGATTGAGCGAAATCCCCGTATTAGCAGGTAGTGTCCACGGTGTCGTCGTCCAGATGACGATGGCGGCATTCCCCTCGATCCCTGCACGTACTTTGGCTTCGTCACTGAGTTCAAACGCGACATAAATCGAGTAGTCCTCTTTATCTTCGTACTCGACTTCCGCTTCGGCAAGTGCGGTACGCTCTGCCCAGCTCCAGTAAACCGGTTTTGAACGCTCGATCAACAACCCTTTTTTCGCCACAGCGCAAAGGGTACGGTAGATGTTCGCTTCAAATTTGGAATCCATCGTCAAATACGGGTTATCCCAATCGGCGATAACACCCAGTTTTTTGAACTCTTCACGCTGAATATCGACAAACTCTGACGCGTGATCGCGGCACATTTGACGTACTTCTGCGGTGCTTAAAGCCTCTTTTTTCTGTTTTCCACCCAGTTTTTTCTCAACTTGCTGCTCGATCGGCAGCCCGTGACAATCCCAGCCAGGGGTAAAACGGACCGATTTCCCGTTGAAATAGTGGTATTTGACAATAATATCTTTGAGCACTTTGTTAAGAGCATGACCGATATGGGTGTGACCGTTGGCATACGGAGGGCCATCATGCAGCGTAAAGCTCTCTGAGCCTTTACGATTGGCTTTCATTTTGCCGTAAACATCGTTGGCAATCCACGCAGCATACCGTGTAGGTTCGTTTTGAACCAAATTTCCGCGCATCGGAAATTCGGTCTGAGGTAGAAGGAGGGTCTCTTTATAATCCATCTGTTACCTTATAGAAAAAGTAGTGCATTATAGCTTTAAGGTGATTAAATTTTGCTGTCACTATGCTATACTATCCTAAATTTATAGATGGAAAAACCATGAAACGTGATGTTATTTTCGTAGGAAATCGGCTGATTTTAAATGAAGCGTATGAGCGTTATATCCTTCGGAGTATCAAAAACAGCCTCGCTTCAATCGATTCAATCAGCTATTTCGAGGAATCGGACAAAGGGCTGTTTTTACACCTCGAAGAGCTGTTAAAAAACGAATCCAAACTCATTATCATCACCACCAAAAGTACGTTCACGATTGTCGGAAAACTTCTCAGCACCGTCACCTCGGATAATCAAATTTTGAAAGAACAGATGCTGATCCCCTCTCGGGCCAGCATTCTCGAAAACGGCAGCTATTTGCTCAGCCATAACCATTCTGACATTAACGTCCTTTTGGCAACGGAGGGAAAAGCACTCCCCCCTATCCTTATCGATGATGAATCGCGGCAGGCCGTTATCCACCTTTTTAACGAAGAGCTTATCAGTGCCCAAACCCTCCTCGAACCGTTAGCCCAGAACTTCGATGTGAAACTCGAATTCAGCGAATTGGTCGAGGGGTGGCTTAAAATCCGTATCCATACCCGCCGCCATGGAAATCTTTCCCAATTTATTGCATCCGCACGCGGGCTAATGCATCATAAAGTAATTGCCGCAGCCAACATCGCTGCATTTATTATTGAACGGCTAACGCACCACAAAAAAAAGCTCTCGTTTGCCGAAAGCTGCAGCGGAGGCTCGCTCGCCCATTTTTTCACCTCTCAAAGCGGCGCATCCAATATTTATGAGGGCTCCCTGATCACCTATTCCAACACCCTTAAAGCCAACTGGCTCGCCGTCGATGATGATTCCATCGAAGCGTATGGGGCCGTCAGTGCCGAAGTCGTAGTACAGATGTCTGAGGGTTCTATGAATGTCAGCTATGCTGATTATACAATGGCAATCAGCGGTGTTGCCGGCCCAACCGGCGGGACGGAAACCAAGCCGATCGGTACCGTGTACATCAGCGCACGCTCCAAAACTGCCGTTCATACCGAACGATTCCATTTCGAGGGAGATCGCGATTATATTCAAGAACAAAGTGTTTTAATGGCCGTTAAAATGCTTCTGAATATTGATCGTGAGATGTTTTTTAGTTAAAAAAAACACAGCACCATTCCCCCCTTCTCGGGAAAACCAAAACCTTTTTCATAACATCTC
This sequence comes from Sulfuricurvum sp., assembly GCF_049587615.1. Taxonomy (GTDB): domain Bacteria; phylum Campylobacterota; class Campylobacteria; order Campylobacterales; family Sulfurimonadaceae; genus Sulfuricurvum. The sequence goes on along the minus strand of NZ_JBAVEF010000002.1, from coordinate 365 downwards.
TCATTTATCCTTGACAAAACGACATCTTTCCCCTATAATTTCGCCCTCACAATCGCCGAGTTTCGATGGTTGAAGAGGTCTCGTTAGCTCAGCCGGTAGAGCATCTCACTTTTAATGAGGGGGCCGATGGTTCGAATCCATCACGAGACACCATGTACGGTTCAGTGACCCTTTCGTCTAGTGGCCAAGGACACTATCACTTCATGGTAGGAACAGAGGTTCAAATCCTTTAGGGGTCGCCATTTGTTCGAATGTTTTTACGAATGAGATGTTTTTTCATCTTAATTTGGGAGTTTAGCTCAGTTGGTAGAGCGCTACCCTTACAAGGTAGATGTCACAAGTTCGAGTCTTGTAATTCCCACCAT
>NZ_JBAVEF010000001.1:0-1826 GCF_049587615.1 Sulfuricurvum sp. | reverse complement strand
AAGAAAGGCTTCACGCATGCGCCGGGGATCAAGGAAACCGGTTTCCAGGGCGATCTGCTCGAGCGTCAGGCGCCCACGTTCGAGCATCTGCCGTGCCGCTTCCAGGCGCAGGTTTTCGATGGCTTTGGCTGGCGACTGGCCGGTTTCGGCGCGGAATGCCCGGCTGAACTGGCGCGGGCTCAGGCGCGCCACTTGCGCCAGTTGTTCAACCGACAACGTTTGGGCGAGGTGTTCCCTGGCGTAGCCGAGGACGGTCTGGATGCGATCGGATTTCGGCGCCAGCTCCAGCAGCGCCGAGTGTTGTGACTGGCCGCCAGCGCGGCGGTGGTACATCACCAGTTTCTGCGCCACGGCGCGCGCGAGTTCGGCGCCGTGGTCCTTTTCCACCATGGCCAGTGCCAGGTCGATACCGGCGGTCATGCCGGCGGAGGTCCAGATCGAACCGTCGGTCACGTAGATCCGGTCCGCTTCCACCTTGATCGCTGGAAAGCGTTCCTGCAGTTGCCGCGCATAGGCCCAGTGCGTGGTCGCCCGGCGGCCCTCGAGCAGTCCGGCCTGGGCCATGACAAAGGCCCCGGAGCAAATCGAGGCGGTGCGGCGCGCAGTCCTGGCACTGGCCCGCACGTAGTCAAGCACGCCCTCGGGTGCCTGTTCGAGGATGGCGTCGCCGCCCACCACGATCACGGTGTCGAACACCCGCTCACCGAACGCTTCGGTGCCGACACTCAGGCCACCGGAAGCGCGCAAGGTAGACCCGTCTTCGGACAGTACCCGCACGTCATACAAGGCTTCGCCAGCGCTGAAGTTGGCGTATTCGAACACCGGCATGGCCGCCAGCGCCATGGACTGGAAACCCTCGAAAACCACAAACGCCACGCTGATCATCGCCTGGTCCTCAGAACGCCATGTCCGAAAAACGTAGATTAAACGTCATTTGAGACTAGCGCGAGTCAATTTATAACGGTTCCTACCTGGCGATTGTCTCGCCTCACTGTAAAGGAAACTGAACATGGCTCTCTCTCCCAAAGGCACTGCACTGATCACTGGCGCCTCTTCCGGTATCGGTGCGGTGTACGCCGATCGCCTCGCCCGGCAGGGTTATGACCTGATCCTGGTCGCTCGCAGCCAGGCAAAACTCGACACCTTGGCCAATCGCCTGAGGGACCAGACCGGCCGCGCTGTGGAGGTGGTCGCTGCGGATCTGAAAGACAAGGCTGGCTTGCGGCGGGTCGAACAGATCCTGCGCAGCGACGCGAGCATCACGTTATTGGTCAACAACGCCGGCGTCGGCGCGGTCATGCCGTTGCTCGGCAGCCCCGTGGATGACATGGAAGACATGATCACCCTTAATATCACCGCGCTGACACGCCTGGCCTATGCGGTGGCGCCTGGCTTCGTTGCACGGGGCGCCGGCACAGTGATCAACATTTCCTCGATCGTCGCCATCGCCCCGGAAATCCTCAACGGCGTATACGGTGGGACCAAGGCATTTGTCCTCGGCCTGAGCCAATCGATGCACCGCGAACTGGCCGACAAAGGCGTGCGCATTCAGGCCGTACTGCCGGGCGCGACCGCCACCGATTTCTGGAGCGAAGCCGGCAACCCGGTGGAGAACCTGCCGCAGGAGATCGTGATGTCCGCCGAAGACATGGTCGATGCGGCGCTGGTGGGGCTGGAGCAGGGGGAAGTGGTCACCCTTCCGGGCTTGCACGATGGTGAGCAGTGGGATCGTTATGAAGCCCAGCGCCAGGTGTTGTCCGGGTTGTTTGGCAACTCGACGCCGGCTGCGCGTTATCGTTGATTAAAAGATCGCAGCCTCGCTTCCA